>CP064988.1:4024706-5340810 GCA_016699855.1 Rhodospirillales bacterium | reverse complement strand
CGCGTTGTCGGCGTCGACCCATGATCGAACTGCCCTGTTACTACAGCCTGTCCTCGCCTTTGGCCTATCTTGGCGGCCCGAAGCTTCAGGACATCGTGCGCCGCCACCAGGTCCGTCTCGTCCTGAAGCCCTACGACTTCCAGGCCGTCGTGCCCAAGACTGGCGGCGTTCCCCTCCGTACCCGGCCTGAGCCGCGGCGGACCTACCACGCGGCCGAGCTGGATCGCTGGCGGAAGCATCTCCGTATGCCATTGAACCTGACGCCGCGCCATTATCCGCAGGACGGCCAGCCGCCGGGCTGGAATAAGCCGCCCGGTTGGATGGTGATCGCCGCCCAGCAGCGCGGTCTGGACGCGTTCCGCCTGTCGCACGCGCTGCTGCGCGCCCTGTGGGCGGAGGAGCGAGACACCTCCGATCCGGCGGTCCGCCGGGCCGTGGCGGACGAGAATGGCATGCCGGGCGACGAGCTGGTGGCGGCCGAGACCAGCGACGCGGTCCAGGCGCTCTACCGCCGCTATGGCGAGGAAGCCGAGGCGTTGGGCGTGTTCGGCGCCCCGACGTTCATCGTCGACGGCGAGCGCTACTGGGGGCAGGATCGACTGGATTTCGTCGACCGGGCGCTCGACGCGCTGCGGGCGCGCTCTCGGACATAGATGGACGGCCGCGACCGGCGGCCGCGACGCAGGAGGAAGCCATGGATTATTCGCTCGAACAGTTCTGCCGCGACGCCCACGATGCGTTGAAGGCGAAGCCCGGTCCGGAGGGAAGGGAGGCCGTGCGCCAGCTCCTCGAGAAGCTGCTGGCGAACAAGGCGTTCGTCGACTCGGCGGTCGGGCCGGCGGCCAAGCTCGGACGCCACACGCTCTACGAGGACAAGGAGCTGGGGTTCGTGGTGCTGGCGCACGTCAACGCCAAGGCGCACCGGTCGCCTCCGCACGACCACGGCGCCTCCTGGGCGGTGTACGGCCAGGCGATCGAGCACACCGACATGACCGTTTGGCGCCGCAAGGACGGCGGCGAGGGCGCCGGCGCGGCCGACCTCGAGGCGGTCAAGACCTACCGTCTCGACCCCGGAAAGGCGGGCGTCTACGATGTCGGCGCCATCCACTCGATCGACTATCCCGACGGTTCGCGCTTCGTGCGCGTCACCGGCCGCGACCTCGACCTCGTGCCGCGCCTGAAGTACGACATGGCGGCGAAGAAGGCGGTGGTGATCGAAAGCGCGACGGCCGGCGCCTGACGCGGCGGCGCAGGTGGCCGCCAAACGCCTGCTGATCGTCGCGCACGCGCCGTCACCGAACACGCTCGCCTTGCGGAACGCGGCGCTGCGCGGCGCCTCCGATCCGGCGTTCACGTCGATCGAGGCGCGCGCGCTCGGCCCGTTCGACGCCGGACCGGACGACGTGCTCGCGGCCGACGCCGTCATCCTCGGGACCACCGAGAATCTCGGCTACATGAGCGGCGCGCTGAAGGACTTCTTCGACCGCGTCTACTATCCTTGTCTCGACCGGACCCAAGGCCTGCCCTGCGCGGTCTACATACGCGCCGGCCACGACGGCACCGGCACGCGGCGGGGGATCGAGACGATCCTGACCGGCTTGCGGTGGAAGATCGTGCAGGAGCCGCTGGTGTGCCGCGGCGCCTACGACCCGGCGTTCGAGGAGTCCTGCGCCGAGCTCGGCATGGCCATGGCCGCTGGACTCGACGCCGGCGTGTTCTAGGGCGACACTGCGCCTTCCTCTTTTTCTTCCCTCCTGATGACGGGGCTTTCTGTGAAGATCCTCTATTTCGACGATTTCCGGCTGGGCGTCCTGAAGGGCGACGGCGTCGTCGACGTCTCCGCGGTGGTCGCGGACATTCCACACACCGGCCCGCACGACCTCATCAACGGCGTGATCGAGCGGTTCGACGCCTACCGGGCGAGGATCGAAGCGGCGGTCGCGGCCGGCGCCGCGATCCCGCTCACGCAGGTACGCATCCGCCCGCCGCTGCCGCGGCCGGTCAACATCGACTGCATGGCGGTCAACTACATGGAGGACGGCACGCTGCCGGCGCCGCCGCCGATCAACGGCTTCCACAAATCGCCGTCGGCGGTGATCGGACCGGGCGATACGATGGTGCTGCCCGACGTGCCGGCGACGATCTTCGAGGGCGAGGCCGAGCTCGGGCTGGTGATCGGCAGGCGCGCGAGCAACGTGCCGGCGGCCGAGGCGATGTCCTATGTGTTCGGCTACGTCAATTTCATCGACGGCTCCGCGCGCGGACTGCCGCCCGCCGGCAACGTCTTCTTCCAGATGAAGTCGCGCGACACCTTCGCGCCGATCGGCCCGTACCTTGTCACCGCCGACGAGATCCCCGATCCGCAGAAGCTGTCGGTCAAGCTGTGGGTCAACGGCGCGCTGAAGCAGGATTTCAACACCGACGACATGGCGCACAAGATCCCGCGCTGCGTCGAATGGGCGACCTCGCTCCACACGCTGCATCCCGGCGACATCATCGCCACCGGCACGAACCACCGCGGGCTCTCGTCGTTCCAGGACGGCGACAGGGTCGAGCTGGAAGTGGAGCGGCTCGGCCGGCTCTGGTTCAACGTGCGCGACGACCTCAAGCGCACGTGGTCGCGCGACACGCGGCTGGAGCACCATGAGAAGAAGCTACCCGGACCGGCGACCCCGCAGCTCACCGGCAAGTACGCGCCGGGAGGCGGCTAGCCGGGCGCAGCCGCCGCGGCGCCGCGTGCCTTCTTGGCGGCGTCGAACGCCGCCAACCGCTCGGCGAACTTGCCGCCGGCGGCCGTGCCGTGGGCGACGACGGCGGGCACCGGCAGCGTCTCGAAGAAATGGCAGGCGACCCGGTGGCCCGGGCCGGCTTCGCGCAGCGCCGGCTCCTCCTGCGAGCAGCGCGGCTGCGCGTGCGGACACCGCGTGTGGAAGCGGCAGCCGGTCGGCGGATTGAGCGGGCTGGGCACGTCGCCCTGCAGGATGATCCGTTCCTTGCGCGCCGTCGGGTCGGGCTGCGGGATCGCCGACAGCAGGGCCTGCGTGTAGGGGTGCAACGGACGCGCGTAGAGCGTCCGCTTGTCGGCGATCTCGACCAGTTTGCCGAGGTACATCACGGCGACACGGTCGCTGATGTGCTTCACGACGGCGAGGTCGTGGGCGATGAACAGGTAGGAGAGCCCGAAGCGCTTCTGGAGGTTCTGCAGCAGGTTCACCACCTGCGCCTGGATCGACACGTCCAGCGCCGACACCGGCTCGTCGCAGACGATCAGGTCGGGATGCACGGCCAGCGCGCGGGCGATGCCGATGCGCTGGCGCTGGCCGCCGGAGAACTGGTGGGGATAGCGCCGCGCGTGCTCCGGCAGCAGGCCGACCACCTCCAGCAGTTCGCGGACGCGGGCGTCGCGCTCGGTGCCCGCCGCCAGCCCGTGCAGGGTCAACGGCTCGGCCAGGATCTCGCCCACGGTCATGCGCGGATTGAGCGACGCGTAGGGATCCTGGAAGACGATCTGCAGATGCCGGCGCAGGCGGCGCATCGCGCGCTTGTCCAGACCGACGATCTCCTCGCCCATGAAGCGGACGGAGCCGGCCGTCGGCTGCATCAGGCCGAGGATCAGGCGGCCGGTCGTCGACTTGCCGCAGCCCGATTCGCCGACCAGCGCCAGTGTCTCGCCGCGCGCGATCTCGAGGCTGACGTCGTCGACGGCGCGGACGTGGCCCACCGTCTTCGTGATGATCACGCCGCGGCTGACCGGGAAGTGCTTGGTCAATCCCTCGACCTTGAGGACCGGGGCGTCGCTCATGGCCGGGCTCCCGCGATCAGCTCGACAGGCGCCTTCCAGCACGCGACGCGGTGGCCCGGCACGATGTCGCGCAACGGCGGCGGCTCCTCGACGCAGCGCCGGTCCGCGAACGGACAGCGCGGCGAGAACCGGCAGCCCACCGGCTGCTTGTCGGGGCTGGGCACCGACCCCTCGATCGTCGACAACCGCTCGCGGTCGACGTCCAGCCGCGGAATCGAACCCAGCAGGCCGATCGTGTAGGGGTGCTGGGGGCTGGCGAACAGCTCGACCGCCGTGGCGCTCTCGACGATCTTACCGGCGTACATGACGATCACCTCGTCGGCGACCTCGGCGATGACGCCGAGATCGTGGGTGATGATCAGGATCGCCATGCCGAGCCGCTGTTGCAGGTCGCTCAGGAGATCGAGGATCTGCGCCTGGATGGTGACGTCGAGCGCCGTGGTCGGCTCGTCGGCGATCAGCAGCGCGGGCTCGCAGGCGAGCGCCATCGCGATCATCACGCGCTGGCGCATGCCGCCCGAGAGCCGGTGCGGGAAATCCTCGAACCGGGACGCCGCCGACGGGATGCGGACGAGGTCGAGCACCTCGATCGCCCGGTCGCGCGCCGCCTTCGGCGACATCTGGGTGTGCGCGAGGATCGCCTCGACGATCTGCTGGCCGATGGTGTGCACCGGGTTGAGCGAGGTCATCGGCTCCTGGAAGATCATCGACATCTTGCCGCCGCGCAGCTGGCGGCGCTCGTCGGCCGACATGCCGAGCACGTCGCGGCCGTCGAACACGACGGCGTCGGCCTCGACCCGTCCCGGCGGGCTCGCCACGAGGCCCATGATCGAGAGCGACGTCACGCTCTTGCCGCAGCCGGACTCGCCCACGAGGCCGACCGTCCGGCCGCGGCCGACGGAGAAGCTTATTCCGTCCACCGCCCGGAACAGGCCGCGGTCGGTGTCGAAATGGGTACGGAGGTCGCGGACCTCGAGAAGCGGTTCGGCCATAGTCAGATCAATCCTCGAGGTCCGCGCGGCAGGTCAGAACGAGTAGTCCAGGCCCTTGTAGAACGTGTTCTGGTAGAGCATGTGCGGGCGCACCCCCTTCAGCTTCTTGCTGCTGGTGGTGAACATCGGGATGTTGACGACCGGCATCCATAGATGCTGCTCGTGGATGCGCTTCTGGACCATGCCGTAGTACTTCGCGCGGTCGGCCTCGGTCAGGGACGAGCGGCCGAGCTTGAGCCACTCGTCGGTCTGCTCGTCCTTCCAGTTCATCCGGTTCGGCGCCGGGATGTTCTTGGAGTCGAAGTAGAAGTTGAGCAGATCGCCGGCCGACATGTACGGGAAGGTCACCGTCCACAGCTCGTAGTCCTGCTCGCCCATCTTGGCGAACGCGATGGTCGAGTCGAAGCCCTGCACTCTCCAGTCGACGCCGATCTTGCGCATGTAGCCCTGGATGGCCTCGGAGATGCGGGGGAAGTACGCGACGGCGGTGAAGTACACCTTCGGCGCCAGCTTGACGCCGTCCTTCTCGCGGATGCCGTCGGCGCCGACCTTCCAGCCGGCCTCGTCCAGCAGCTTCTTCGCCCGCTCGACGTCCTCCTTGATGATCGTCTTGGTCGCGGGGTCGAAATCGAGCGCGTCGGGGTCGATGAACGTGTAGGCGGGGGCGGCGCTGCCGAGCATGATGCCCTTGACGATCTCGGCGCGGTTGATGGCGATGTTCATCGCCTCGCGCACGCGCGGATCGGACACCATCGGCCGCGTCGTCTTGTAGCCGTAGTACATCAGCTGGAAGTTCGGCTTCGCCTCCTGGACGTCGAGGTTCGGCGCCCGCTTCACCTGGTCGATGAACTGCAGCGGGATCTGGTGGGTGACGTCGAACTGCCCGCCCATCATCGCCGCCACGCGGGCCGCGTCCTCCGGCACGATCTTGATCGACAGCTTCTCGAACTTCACCGGCCCCTTGTTCTTGTACATCGAGGGGCCCCATTTGTAGGCGTCGTGCCGCTTGAGCACGATCTCCGTGCGGGGCTGCCACGACTCGAAGCACCAGGGCCCGGTGCCGTCGGCGCCCTTGACGCCGTAGTCCTTGCCGAGGGCGGCCACGCTGTCGCGGTTGTGGATCGACATCGTGAACGACACGAGGTTCAGCAGCAGGTCGGCGTAGGGCTCGTTCAGCTCCCACTCGAGGGTGTACGGATCGGGGGCGCGGAGCTCCTTCACGTTGCCGGCGCGCCATTTCAGCGGCGCCTTCGTGTCGGGGTCGAACAGGCGGTTGACGCTGAAGATGACGTCGGCGGCCGTGAACTTCTTGCCGCTGCAGAAGGTCACGTCGTCGCGCAGCTTGAAGGTGTAGAGCTTGCCGTCGGGGCTGACGGTCCACGACTTCGCCAGGTAGGGGATGACGGTCTTGCCGTCCCAGTCCAGCGCCACCAGCGTGTCCTGGAACATGTTGACGATGTCGGAGCTCGGCGACCACGTGGTGCGCTGGCCGTCGTAGTGCGGCGCGTCGAGGGATTTCATGACGCGCAGGGTCTGCGCCTGCGCCCCCGCCGCCAACGTGGCGGCCGCCAGCCCGACGGCCGCGGCCCGGATCAATCTGCCCATCGCTTCCTCCTTCATACCGCCGCGGTGCCGGTCGGACCGCGTTGTTAGAACGTGAAGTCCAGACCCTTGTAGAAGGTGTTCTGGTAGATCATGTGCGGCTTGCCGCCCTTGATCTTCTTGTTCGTCACCATGTGCATGTTGATGTTGAGCACCGGGATCCAGAGGTGCTCCCCCATCACCCTGCGCTGCACGCGGGCGTAGTTCTCGGACCGGTCGGCGTCGGTGCGCGCGGTGCGGCCGGCCGTCAGCCAGGCGTCGGTCTCCGCGTCCTTCCAGTTCATCCGGTTGGGCGTCGGGATGTTCTTCGAGTCGAAGTAGATGTTCATCAGGTCGCCGGCCGAGAGGTAGGGGACCGTGACAGACCAGATCTCGTAGTCCTGCTCGGCCATCTTGACCGGCGAGATCGTCGAGTCCCACGGCTGCAGGCGCCAGTCGACGCCGATCTTCCGCAAATACCCCTGGATCGCCTCGGCCACCCGGGCGGAATTCGCGTTGGCCGTGAAGTAGACCCTCGGCGCCAGTTTGACGCCGTCCTTCTCCCGGATGCCGTCGGCGCCGACCTTCCACCCGGCTTCCTCGAGCAGCTGGGCCGCGCGCTTCGCGTCCTCCTTGACGATCTCGGCGGTCTTGGGATCGTGGTCGAGCGCGGCCGGGTCGACGATGGTGTAGGCCGGGTCGGCGTTGCCCAGCAGGATGCCCTTGGCGATCTCCACGCGGTTGATGGCGATGCTCATCGCCTCGCGCACGCGCTTGTCGGCGACCATCGGCCGGGTGATCTTGAAGCCGAAGTAGAGCAGCTGGAAGTTCGGCCGCGCGTCCTGCACCGCGAGCATCGGCGCGACCTTGGCCTGGGCGATGAATTGCGACGGGAACTGGTGGGTGATGTCGAACGCGCCGCTCATCATCGCCGCGACGCGGCTTGAATCCTCCGGGACGATCTTGATCACTAGCCGCTCGAACCTCACGGGCCCCTTGTTCTTGTACATTGACGGCCCCCAGCGGTAGGCGTCGTGCCGCTTGAGGACGATCTGCGTGCGGGGCTGCCACGACTCGAAGCACCACGGGCCGGTGCCGTCGGCTCCCTTGATGCCGTAGTCCTTGCCGAGCGCCTCGACGCTCTCCTTGCTGTGGATGACGTTGGTGAACATCGTGAGCTGCAGCAGCAGCTCCGAGAACGGCTCCTCCAGCTCGTATTCGACGGTGTGCGGATCGGGCGCGCGGAGCTCCTTGATCTTGCCGGCGCGCCACGCGTAGGGGCCCTTGATCTCCGCCGATTTCAGCCGCTTGAACGAGAAGACCACGTCCTCGGCGGTGAATTTCCGGCCGCTGCAGAAAGTCACGTCGTCCCGCAGCTTGAAGGTGTAGGTCTTAGCGTCGGCGCTGACGGTCCACGATTTCGCGAGGTAGGGAATCGGCGTCTTGCCGTCCCAGTCCAGCGCGACGAGCGTGTCCTGGAACATGTTGACGATGTCCGACGTCGGTCCCCAGGTGGTCCGTTGCGCGTCGTAGTGCGGCGCGTCGATCGCCTTCATCATGTTCAAGGTCTGCGCGCCGGCCGTCGCCGTGCCGAGCAGTCCGGCCGCCGCGAGGGCGCCCCACACCATCCTGAGCATCGCCGCCTCCCTGTCCGCCGTTTCTTATTGTTGACGTGGCGGCATCGACGTCACGGCGAGACGTCGAGCGCCTTGTAGATCATCGACGTGTAGACGTGGTGCGCGCGCGCGTTCTTGACGCGCTTGTTGACCACGAGGGCGAGTCCCTCGTGCACCAGCGGCACCCAGAGCGCGTTCTCGTGCACGATCCGCTGCACCTTCGCGAACGCCTCGAAGCGCGCCTTGTCGTCGAGCGCGCTGACGCCGGCGTCGAGGGCGGCGTCGGTCTCCGGATCCTTCCAGTTCATCCGGTTCGGGGTCGGCACGTTGGTGGAGTGGAAGTACAGCCGCAGCGCGTCGCCGGCGCTGGAGTAGGGGAACGCGATCGACCAGATGTCGTAGTCCTGCTGCGCCAGCTTGGAGAACACGATCGTGCCGTCCCACATCTGGAGCTGGAGGTCGACGCCGATCTTGCGCCAGAAACCCTGCACCGCCTCGGCCATCTTGGGCGAGCGGCCGCCGGCGAAGCCGTAGAGCAGCAGCGTCAGCTTCTTGCCGTCCTTGTGGCGGAAGCCGTCGGGCCCCATCCGCCAGCCCGCCTCGTCGAGGAGCTTGGCGGCGTTGGCCGGATCGTAGCGCCCGAGATGGTTCGGCGTGGCGGGGTCGAAATCGGGCGTCTTGGGGTGGATGTAGGTCGACGCCGCCTCGCCGTTGCCGAAGTAGATCGCGTCGACGATCTGCTTGCGGTCGATCGCCTGGCTCAGGGCCAGACGGACGCGCGGATCGGAGACGTTCTCGCGCGTGATCTTGAATCCGAAATAGAACAGCCGAAGATCGGCGGCAGGCCTGAGGATCTCGAGCGTCGGCACCTTGGCGAGCTGCGGCAGGTACTGGTCCGGCATCGAGTAGGTCATGTCGATGGTCCCGCTGGCCATCGCCGCCAGCCGCGCCGCCTCCTCCGGCACGATGCGCCAGACGATGCGCTCGTATTTCGCCGGGCCGGGGTTCTTGTAGAAGGGCGGGCCCCACTTGTACGCCGCGTGGCGGGTGGCCACGATCTGGGCGCGCGGCTCCCAGGACTGGAAGCAGAACGGGCCCGTGCCGTCGATCCCCTTGATCCCGAAATCCTTGCCCAGCGCGGCCACGTTCTCGGGGTTCAGCACGGTCGCATGGAAGTTGGTGAGCTGCAGCAGCAGCTCGCTGAACGGCTTCTCCAGCTCGTACTCGACGGTGTGGGCGTCGGTCGCGCGGATGTCCTTGACCGGCCCCATGCGCCACGCGAACGGCGAGCGGATCTCCTTGTCGAGCACCCGCTTGAAGCTGAACACGACGTCGGCGGCCGTCAGCTTGCGCCCGGAGCAGAAGGTGACGTCGTCGCGCAGCTTGAAGGTGTAGAGGCGGCCGTCGGGGCTGACGGTCCACGACTTCGCGAGCAGCGGCGTCACTGTCTTGAGGTCGTAGTCGAGCCCGACCAGCGTGTCGGCGACGATGAACAGGATCTCGGCGGTGGCGCCGGCCGAGGTGCGCGCCGGATCGTAGTGCGGCGCGTCGATGTTGCGCATCAGCGTCAGCGTCTGGGCCGATGCCGGAGCCGCCGCCCAGGCGACGGCGGCGAGAGCGAGAAGGAGCGTGCGGATCATTGCTGCAGCCTCGGGTCGAGGACGTCGCGCAGCGCGTCGCCCAGCAGGTTCGCGGCGAGCACGATCACGAAGATGGCGAGGCTGGGAATGGTGGAGATGTGCGGCGCCATGAACAGGAAGTCGCGGCCCTGGGCGGCCATCATGCCGAGCTCGGCGGTGGGCGGCTGCGCGCCCATGCCCAGGAAACCCAGCGCCGAGCCGACCAGGATGACCTGACCGAAGCGCAGCGTCAGGTACACGAAGATCGTCGAGATGCAGTTCAGCGCGAGGTAGCGCCAGACCAGCGTGAAGTCCGAGACGCCGACCGCGCGGCCGGCCTCCATGAACTCCTGGCCCATCACGCCGATGGCCGAGCCGCGCGCCACCCGGGCCACGCCGGGGATGTCGGAGACGACCAGCGCGATCAGCACGGCGGTCATGCCGGCGCCGAAGATCGCGGCCACGGCGAGTCCGATCAGGATCGCCGGGAAGGCGAGCATGATGTCGACGATGCGCATGATCCAGCCGTCGAGGCGGCGGTAGAACGCGGCGAGGATCCCCATCGTGCCGCCCAGCAGGCCGCCGACCAGGACGCCGACCAGCCCCATCATCAGCGTGTTGCGGGCGCCGAAGATGACGCGGCTGAGGATGTCGCGGCCGGTGTTGTCGGTGCCGAACCAGTGCATCTCGCTCGGCGGCTGCATGGTCTTCGACAGGTCGGTCAGATAGGGGTCGTAGGGCGCCACCCACGGCGCGAAGACGGCCGCCAGCACGACGAGGCCGAGCGTGCCGGCGGCGCCGACCGCGACCTTGTCGCGCATGAGGCGGCGCAGCGCGTGCGAGCGCGTCGTCGGCGCCGGGCCGGCGTCGGCCGGCGGGTCGTCGGTGTCGGCGATGGCGCTCATCCGCGTTGCACCCTCGGATCGAGAAAGACGTAGAGGACGTCGACGATCAGGTTGATCATGAGGAACGCGATGGCGAGGATCATGATCGCGCCCTGCGCGGTCGGGAAGTCGCTCGAGACGATCGCGCCGACCGCCAGGCGCCCGACGCCGGGCCACGAGAACATCGTCTCGGTGACGACGGCGCCGCCGAGCAGGAAGGCGGCCTGCAGGCCGATCAGCGTCACGACCGGGATCAGCGCGTTGCGCAGCGCGTGGTGGATGATCACGACGCTCTCGCGCAGCCCCTTGGCGCGCGCCGTGCGCACGAAGTCGGCGCCCAGCACCTCGAGCACCGCGGTGCGGGTCAGGCGCGCGATCGGCCCGATCAGCACGCCGCCGAGCGTCAGCGCGGGCAGGATCAGGCTGGGCAATCCGCCGTCCCAGACCGGTCCGGTCCGGCCGGTGAACGGCAGCAGCGCCCATTTGAAGCCGACGTACTGGATCAGGATCAGGCCGATGAAGAACACCGGCATCGACACGCCCGCGACCGAGAACGCCATGATCAGGCGGTCGGTCATCGAGCCGCGGCGCACGGCGGCGAGGGTGCCGAGCGTCAGGCCGATCGGCACCGCCAGCAACATCGCGCCGACCATCAGCTCCACCGTCGGGCCGATCGTGTGCGTGAGCTCCTCGATGACCTTCTTGTTGGAGATGATCGAGCGGCCGAGGTCGCCCTGCAGGACGCGGCCGATGTATTCGATGAACTGGATCGGGATCGGTCGGTCGAGGCCGAGTTCGAGACGGATCGCGTCGATCGTCTCCTTCTTGGCGTCCGGCCCGGCGATGATCATCGCGGGATCGGCGGGCACGACCTGGAGAAGGCAGAAGCAAAGGAAGAGGACCCCGAGCAGCGCGGGGATCGAGATCAGCAGCCGGTGTACGATCTGACGCCCCATACGTCGCCCTCACGGCGCATTCTGCCGGCGGGGAGCCGTGGCCGGCTCCAAACCGTGATGCGCGAGCGTTGCCATTCCCTGGAACGACCGGCCGCTTGAGGCGACACGACCGCCGATTTCACGGTGGGGCCGGAAGTCGTCGCTTCCTTCGATTCCCCCACGGCGCAAAAGCTTCCAGCTTTCGTGGTCTGTGTCAAACGCGTGGCGTCGACGCGGCTGCGGCGCCGTCCGCGATGCGGAAACCGCGGGTGAATGGAGCGTGGCGCGCGCGGTCCGCGGTCGGCGCTGGCGGAGAGGGTGGGATTCGAACCCACGGTGGGGTCGCCCCCACGCCGGTTTTCAAGACCGGTGCCTTAAACCGCTCGGCCACCTCTCCGTGCTTGCGGCACGGTCACTTAGCGACACGGGGCAGGGGCGTCCAGAGCCGGGGCCGCGGCGCTACCGGGTGAACGCCTCGGAGATTGCCGCGCCCGTCGCGATCGTGATGCGGCAGGCGTAGAGCGCCTCGGGGACCTCGCGCCGCTGGCAGGAGGCGGCGCGCGGCGCGTCGGCCGGCCCGAACATCCGCGTCTGTGTCTTCTCGCCGTCGTCGCGGACGGTCTCGACCACCGGCTCGAGGAAGCGGAACAGGGCCTCCGCCGGCCTGCCGATGCAGAAGACCATGAGGCTGCCTTTGGAGCCGCCATCCTGCGGCGCCTTCAAGACGGCGGCGGTCGTGACGCAGTCGCCGAGGGCGGCGTTGAGGGATTGCGGACCGCCCGGCGACTGGGCGGCCGTCGCGGCCGGCATGAGCGCGCACAACGCGACGACGCACCACGATCTCATCGGCGATCCTCCCGAGGCGGACACGGTCCGACGGCGCGCCACGCGCCGCGTCGGTCCATCGTGCCGGCGGTCGGTTCACTATCAATCCGCCGGGGCCGCGCGCAAGCTCGATCGTCGGCGGTGCCGGTCATGATCACCGGGAGACCTGCCGCTGGCGGATTCGTGACAATGCGTAGGGTGCGTACCGCCACGCGGGCGGCGTATGGTGCGGCCACGCGCCGAAGCGGCGCGCCATCATCGAGGAATGCAGGAGAGGTTCATGCGCTCGACTCTCGCGCGTGTCGCGGCGGCGATGGTCCTGGGATTCGCGCTGGGCGGGCCAACCGCCCGGGCCGCCGACCCGGATCCGAAGCGCTGGGACCATGTGGTCGCGGCCGCCAGGGGACAGACGGTCTACTGGAACGCGTGGGCGGGTGATCCGCGGGTCAACGAGTACATCGCGTGGGTCGGCGTCGAGGTGAAGGCGCGCTACGGCGTGACGCTCGAGCACGTGAAATTGTCCGACACGGCGGAGGCCGTCTCCAAGGTCGTCGCGGAGAAGGCGGCGGGGCGCGCGACCGGGGGCACCGTCGACCTTATCTGGATCAATGGTCCGAACTTCGCGAAACTCAAGGAGGCGGGGTTGTTGTTCGGTCCCTGGGCGGAAAGCCTGCCGAGCTTCAAGTACGTCGACGTCGAGGGCAAGCCGGCGGTGCGCAGCGACTTCACCATCCCGACCGACGGATTCGAGGCGCCATGGAACATGGCGCAGATCGTGTTCTTCTACGACGGCGCGCGCGTGCGGACGCCGCCGCGGTCGGCGAAGGCGCTGCTGGCGTGGGCCAAGGCCAATCCCGGACGCTTCGCCTTCCCCGACCCGTCGAATTTCCTCGGCGTCACCTTCATGAAGCAGGCGCTGAGCGAGCTGACGCCGGACAAGGCGCGCCTCCTCGCGCCGGCGACCGACGCCGATTTCGAGCGCGTGATGGCGCCTCTATGGGCGTATCTCGACGAGCTCACGCCGGCGCTGTGGCGCGCCGGGCGCGCCTATCCGAAGAACGGCCCCGAGCTGCGCCGCCTGATGGGCGACGGCGAGATCGACGTCGGCCTGTCGTTCAACCCGGCCGAGGCCAGCGCCGCGATCGCCCGCAAGGAGATCCCCGACAGCGTGCGCACGCTGGTGTTCGACGGCGGCACGATCGGCAACGCCAGCTTCGTGGCGATTCCGTTCAACGCCGCCAACAAGGCCGGCGCCCTCGTGGTGTCGGAGTTCCTGCTGTCGCCGGCGGGGCAGCTCAAGAAGCAGGACCCCGAGGGCTTCGGCGGCTTCACCGTGCTCGCCATGTCCAAATTGTCCAGCGAGGAGCGCGCCGCCTTCGCCGCCCAGAAGCGGGGCGTGGCGACGCTGTCGACGGAGGAGCTCGGCGCGCATCTGCCGGAGCCGCATCCCAGCTGGATGACCCGCGCCACGGCGGCGTGGAAGGCGCGCTACGGCGTGCGCTAGGACGGCCGCGTGGTCCGGGCGTTCCCCATCCTGACTCTGGCGTTGCTGCTGGGGCCGACCTTGGCCGGCCTCGCCGGCACGGCGCTGCCGGCGTTCGGATACATGCCCGTGCTCGGCCGCGCCGAGCCGTCGCTGCTGGCGTGGCGCGAGCTGTTCTCGACGCCGGGCCTGCCGCGCTCGCTCGCCGTCGGCGCGCTGGTCGGCTTCGCGACCACGCTGCTCTCGCTCGCGGCCGTCGTCGCCATCGCCGCGAGTGCGCACGGCACGCGCGCCTTCGATCTGGCGCGCCGCGCGCTGTCGCCGCTGCTGTCGATCCCGCACGTCGCCATGGCGGTCGGCCTCGCCTTCGTCATCGCGCCGTCGGGCCTGCTGTTCCGGATCTGGAGCGGCCATCTCGGCGGGCCGCCGCGGCCGCCGGACCTGCTGATCGTCAACGACACCTGGGGTTTGTCGCTGATGGCGGGGCTGCTCCTGAAGGAGATCCCGTTCCTGTTCCTGATGCTGCTCGCAGCCCTGCCGCAGGCCGACGCGGCCCGGAGCCTGACCGTGGCCCGCACGCTCGGCTACGGCCGCGTCGCGGCGTGGCTCAAGGTCGTCCTGCCGCGCGTCTATCCGCAGATCCGGCTGCCGGTGCTCGCCGTGCTGGCCTACGGGCTCTCGGTGGTCGACGTCGCGCTGGTGCTCGGTCCGACGACGCCGCCGACGCTGCCGGTCCAGATCCTGCGTTGGATCAACGACCCCGATCTGAGCTTCCGGTTCCGGGCCAGCGCCGGCGCGATGCTGCAGCTCGGCGTGGTGGTGGGCGGCATCGCGGTGTGGGTGGCCGGCGAGCGCTTGGTCGCATGGTTGGGACGCCGCTGGGTCGAGGCCGGATCGCGCGAGGCCGGTGAGCGGATCGTGCCGGCGCTGACCGCGGCCTGCGGCGCCGTCGGGCTGGCCGTCGTCGGGCTGGCGTTCGTCGCGATCGCGCTGTGGTCGGTGGCGGGCGCGTGGCGCTATCCCGACGTCCTGCCGGCCGAATTCACGGCCCGCAACTGGCTGGCCGAGAGCGGGCGCGCCGCCTCGCTGGTGGCCAACAGCGCCTTGATCGCGTCGATCACCGCCGTCGTGGCGCTGGTCCTCGTGGTCGGCTGCCTCGAGAACGAGGACCGGCACGGCCGCCGCCAGGCGGGCGACGCCGCCTTGTGGCTGCTGTACACCCCCTTATTGGCGCCCCAGGTCGCGTTCCTGTTGGGGTTGCAGGTGTTTCTGATCGTCCTTCGTCTCGACGAGACCCTGCCGGCGGTGGTGTTGGCGCACCTCGTATTCGTGCTGCCCTACACCTTCCTGTCGCTACGCGATCCGTGGCGCGCGGTGGACGGCCGCTACCGGCAGGTGGCGCTGACGCTGGGGGCGTCGCCGGCCCGCGCGCTGTTCGCGATCCGCCTGCCGATGCTGCTGCGGGCGCTGCTGACGGCGCTCGCGATCGGCTGGGCGATCAGCGTCGGCCAGTACCTCGCCACATTGCTCGTCTCCGGCGCCAGGTTGCCGACGATCACCACGGAGGCCGTCGCCGTCGCGTCGGGCGGCGACCGGCGCACCTTGGCGATCTACGCGCTGTTGCAGACGGCGCTGCCGTTCGTGGCCTTCGCGCTGGCGCTCGTCGTGCCGGGCATCGTGTTCCGCGACCGCCGCGCGTTGAGGAACCCATGACCGCGTCGACGGCCCCCGCCACCGGGTTGGCGCTCGACGGCGTGCGCATCGCGCTCGGCGGCCGCGTCCTGCTGGAGCTGACCGCGCGGATCGAGCCCGGCCGGACCCTGACGGTCATGGGGCCCAGCGGTTCCGGCAAGTCGTCGCTGCTCGGCTTTATCGCCGGCACGCTGGCGCCGGCCTTCGCCGCCAGCGGCGACGTCCGCCTCGCCGGGGCGCGCCTGAACGACCTGCCGACCGAGCGGCGCCGCACCGGCATGCTCTTCCAGGACGACCTGCTGTTCCCACATCTCTCGGTGGGGGGCAATCTGAGCTTCGCCCTGCCTCCCGCAATGCGCGGCCGCGCCGAGCGCCGTCGCGCCGTCGACTCCGCGCTCGCCAACGCCGACCTAGCCGGGTTCGCCAACCGGGATCCGGCGACCCTGTCCGGCGGGCAGCGCGCGCGCGTGGCGGTCATGCGCACGTTGCTCGCGCGACCCGGCGCGCTGCTCCTCGACGAACCCTTCAGCAGGCTCGACCAGGCGCTACGCGCCGATTTCCGGCGGTTCGTGTTCGACCACGCGCGCGCGGAACGGCTGCCCGTGCTTCTGGTCACGCACGACGCGGCCGATGCCGAGGCGGGGGACGGGGTCGTCGTCCGCGTCGGCGATGCGGAGGAGGCGCGCGCGGGATGAGCGTGGACATCGTCATCCCGACGTTTAACGCCGGCGCCACGCTCGCGCGGACGCTATCGAGCCTCGCGGCCGACCGGGCGCCGTGGCCGTGCCGGGTCGTCGTCTGCGACGGCGGATCGCGCGACGACACCGTGTCGATCGCCCGCGATCTCGGCGCGGAGATCGCCTCCGCGCCGCGTGGACGCGGCGCGCAGCTCGCCGCCGGCGCGCGCGGCTCGAGCGGTTGGCTGCTGTTCCTGCACGCCGACACCACGCTCTCGCCGGGCTGGACCGCGGCCTGCGCGGCGTTCATGGAATCGCCGGTCGTGGACGACGCGGCCGGCTACTTCCGTCTTCGCTTCGATTCGACATCGAGGCGCGCGCGGTGGATCGAGGGCATGGCCGCCTGGCGCGGCCGCGCGCTCGGCATGCCGTATGGCGACCAGGGGCTCCTTATCAAGCGCTCGTTCTACGACCGCGTCGGCGGCTACCGGCCGCTGCCGCTGATGGAGGACGTCGATCTCGTCCGCCGGATCGGCCGGCGCCGGCTGGTCGCGCTGGACGTGGACGCCGTGACTTCGGCGGCGCGCTACGAACGCGATGGATGGACGTTGCGGCCGATGCGCAATCTCCTCTGCCTGTCGCTGTTCCTGCTCGGCGTGGCGCCGGCCCGCATCGCGCGGCTTTACGGTAGATGACACGACATCTCGTCATCTTCGCCAAGGCGCCCCGGCTGGGCCGGGTGAAGCGCCGCCTCGGCCGCGAGATCGGCGATCTCGCGGCGACGCGTTTCTATCGCCATTCGCTCGCGATCACGATCGCGCGCTGCGCCGACGATCCACGGTGGACGACATGGCTGTGGGTGACGCCGGACTCGGAGACGCGGCATCCGGCGTGGCCGGGCCGGGCGCGGGTGGTGGGTCAGGGCGGCGGCGGTCTCGGCGCGCGCATGGCGCGTCCGTTCCGCGAACTGCCGCCGGGGCCGGTCGTGTTGATCGGCAGCGACATCCCCGCGGTCTCGCGCGACGCGATCGCCGCGGCGTTCCGGGCGCTCGGGCGGCACGATCTGGTGTTCGGTCCCGCCCGCGACGGTGGCTTCTGGTTGGTGGGCGCGCGGCGCACGCGGCCTTGGCCGCGCGGCATCTTCGCGGGCGTCCGCTGGTCGACGCCGCACGCGCTGGCCGACACCCGCCGCAACATCGAGCCGCGGTTCGCGGTCGGATTGCTCGACACGCTGGAGGATGTCGACGACGCGGCGTCCTATCGACGCTGGAAGGGGGCGACGGCATGACCATCCACCTGCCCGACGGCTACGCGATACTCACGACGGCGACCGTGCGCGACGCCGTAGCGAAGGTTCCGAACCTTACCGCTCGCCTCGGCGGTCCGGCGTCGACGTGGGAGATCCGCGAGATCGGCGACGGCAACATGAACCTCGTGTTCGACCTCGTTGGACCGGCGGGCGGCCTGATCGTCAAACAGTCGCTGCCCTACATCCGCTCGGTCGGGGAGAGCTGGCCGTTCCCGATCGGGCGGATCGGATTCGAGCACGCCGCCCTGATCGAGCAGGCACGGGTGGCGCCGGGCCGCGTGCCGGCGGTGTGGCACTACGACGGCGCGATGGCGCTCATCGGCATGGAACGCCTGTCGCCGCACATCATCCTGCGCAAAGGCCTCGTGCGCGGGATTCGCTATCCCCGTCTGGCCGATCAACTCGGAGCGTTCCTCGCGCGGTCGCTGTTCCTGACGTCGGACCTGGCGCTCTCCACCCCGGAGAAGAAAGCGCTGATGGCCCGCTTCGCCGGCAACGCCGAGCTCTGCGCCACGACCGAGGACGTGATCTTCACCGGCCCCTACGACGCGGCGGCGCCTCTGAACCGATGGACGCGGCCGCATCTCGACAGCGCGGTCGCGGCGCTGCGGTCCGATGCCGACGCGATCGCCGCCGCCGCCGAACTGAAGCTGGTGTTCCGCACGGCGACCGAGGCGCTGATCCACGGCGATCTGCACACTGGATCGATCATGGTCGACGCCGACGACACCCGCGTGATCGATCCCGAATGGGCGTTCCATGGACCGATGGGATTCGACCTGGGCGCCGTCATCGGCAACCTGCTGCTGGCCTATTTCAGCCAACCTGGACATGCGACCGCGACGGACGACCGTGTCGGCTATCGCGAATGGATTCTCGATCTGATCGTGCGGTTATGGACGCGCTTCGAGGCGGACTTCATCGGACTCTGGCGCGGCCGCCGTTCGGAGCTGCTCCCGCCATCGGTGCCGCCCGACTCGGAGGTCGCCGAGCGGATGTACGCGCGGCGCGTATCGGCTCTGCTGGCCGATGCGACGGGGTTCGCCGGCGCCAAGATGATCCGCCGGCTGATCGGAATCTCGCACGTCGAGGACTTCGAGGCCATCGCCGATCCCGCGACGCGGGCGCGCTGCGAGGCGGCCGCGCTGGCCTGCGCGCGCGATCTGAGGGTGCGCCGCGCCGGGTTCCGCGACATCGGCGCCGTGGTCGACGCGGCGCGCGCGATCGGGGCGGATCAGTCGCGGTAGGACGGGTCGGCGGCGTCCAGCATGCGCAGCAACGCCGGCCACTCGCGCAGGCCGAACACCCGGACGTCGGGGTCGTAGCGACGCGCCGTCTTACGCGCGGTCTCGACCGAAGGCATGGCAAGCTCGGCGCCGGACGCCATCGCGTCGACCTGCGCCTTGCACGCCATCTCCAGCCAGTAGAGCGTGTTGAACGCCTGCTCGACGGTCGGACCGCAGACGAGCAGGCCGTGGTTGCGCAGGATCAGCGACGTCCTGTCGCCGAGATCGGCCACCAGCCGCGGCTTCTCGTCGTCCTCGAGCGCCGGCCCCTCGTAGTCGTGGTAGCCGATGCGCTCGTGGAACCGCATCGCGTGCTGGCTCAGCGGCAGCAATCCGCACTTCATCGCCGACACCGCGATCCCGGCGCGCGTGTGCGTATGGATGACGCATTCGACGTCCGGGCGGGCGGCGTGCACGGCGCTGTGGATGACGAAGCCGGCGGGATTGATACCGAGCCCGAGCGACTCGTCGGGGGCGTCCACGACACGTCCCTCGAGGTCGATCTTGATCAGCGACGAGGCGGTGATCTCGCGATAGAGCATGCCGTAGGGGTTGAGCAGGAAATGCTCCTCGCCGCCGGGCACCCGGGCGGAGATATGGGTGTAGACCATGTCGCTCATGCCGTAGCGCTCGACCAGGCGGTAGCAGGCCGCAAGCTTGACCCGCATCTCCCACTCGGCGGCGCCGACGCGCGTACGCACGGTGGAGGCGGGGGCGCGCGATATTCCGTCCATCTCTGGGCTCCGTTGCGATCCGGTCGATATGTCGAATCTACGCCGGCGGCGCCCTGGCGGCCAGCGCGGCGGCGGCTTGGTCGCGGCGGGCCCCCCGTGCTAGATCGGCGCGGCGCCGGTCGGCCGGCGCGGCGTCCGTAGCAGCCGAGGAGTGCCGCCTGTGAATCGACGCGACTTCACCGCCGCCGTCGCGGCGGCCGGCGGGCTTCTGGCGGTCGCCGGTCCCGTCGCGGCCCAGTCGGATCCGGCGTTCCAGCAATGGCTGCGGGGATTGCGGGCCGAGGCGATGAGCAAGGGCGTCGACGCCGCCACGCTCGACCGCGCCCTGCGCGGCGTCGAACCGGTGCCGCGCGTGCTCGAACTCGACCGGCACCAGCCCGAGTTCAAGCTGACCTACCAGAAGTACCTCGACATCGTGGTGTCGGAGGAGCGGGTGAACCGCGGCCGCGCGATGATGCGCGAGAACGCCGCCCTGCTCGACCGGATCTCCGGCGCCTACGGCGTGCCGTCGAACGTCATCGTGGCGCTGTGGGGCGCGGAGAGCCTCTACGGCTCGCGGATGGGGGATTTCTCCGTGGTCGCGGCGCTGGCGACGCTGGCCTACCACGGCCGCCGGCCGCAGTTTTTCCGGAGCGAGCTGATAGCGGCCCTGCGCATCCTCGCGCAGGGCCACATCGCGCCGGACAAGATGATCGGATCCTGGGCCGGGGCGATGGGCCAGTGCCAGTTCATGCCGACGAGCTTTCTCGCCTACGCCGTCGATGGCGACGGTGACGGAAGACGGGATATCTGGGGCACCCGGGCCGACGTCTTCGCCTCGACCGCCAACTACCTGCGCAAGGCCGGCTGGCAGACCGGGTTGCGCTGGGGCGACGAGGTCCCGGCTGGCACCGGCGCAGCCGCTGGCGGCCGGATCGTCACACCCGAGGGGGCTGGCGGCCGGACATACAGGACGACCCAGAATTTCCGGGCCATCCTGCGATGGAACCAGTCCGATTTCTTCGCGCTCGGAGTCGGGCTGCTGTCCGACCGGGTCGCCAGGTGACCCCCTGTCCGGGGGATGGCTGTTCGGGCGCGGCCTGCGATGCTAGTTTGGGGGCGATGACGCGTTCCCACGCCTTCCGTCCAGCCAAGATCGCGGCGACCGGCCTGCTCGCGCTGGCGCTGTCGGCCTGCGCCACGGGGCGGGCGACCTACCCGCCGAGCCCGGACGACGGCCGCGGCGCCTACAAGGTCGGTCAGACCTACACCATCGCCGGGCAGACCTACACGCCGCATGAGGATTTCAGCCACCGCGAGGAAGGCAATGCGTCGTGGTATGGACCGGGTTTCCACGGCAAACGCACGGCCAATGGCGAGGTCTACAATCAGAACCTGCCGTCGGCGGCGCACCGGACCCTGCCGATGCCCAGCGTCGTGCGGGTCACGAATTTGGACAACGGAGCGAGCGTCGTGGTGCGCGTCAACGACCGCGGCCCGTTCGCGCATAGCCGCGTGATCGACGTGTCCCGGGCGGCCGCCGTCGAGCTCGACATGATCCGATCCGGCACGGCCCGCGTCCGGGTCGAAATCATGGAGCGCGAGAGCCGCATCCTGAAGGACGTGGCCATCTCGGGCGGCGGGCCGGCGGAACAGATGGCGGCGATCCGCGACACTTCGCGGCAGCCGTCGGGTGGGCCGGTGACGCAGACGGCCCCGAGGACCGCGGCCCCCCAGGCGGTCGCGGCCGCCCCGGTGTGGTCGTCGACGCCGTCGCCGGCTTCGGCACGGCCAGCCCCCGCCCCGGCCGCGGCGGGCGCCCCGGCACCGAGCGTCGGCACGGTCTTCGTCCAAGCGGGGGCCTTCGCGAGCATCAACAACGCCGAGCGGGTGCGGGCGACCCTGGCCAGCTATGGCGAGTCGGCGCTGACCGAGACGCGCCAGCGCGGCCAGGCCATCTACCGGGTGCGGCTGGGACCCTACGGCAGCGTCGAGCAGGCCGAGGGCGTGCGGTTGCAGGTCGTGGACGCCGGCCATCGGGATGCCCGGATCGTGAACGACTGAGGGCGCCGCGGGAGTAGCGTGCGATGGCGAAGTTCTGGAGCGGCATCGGCGGTGTGACGGCCGCGACGTTGATCATGCTCGGCGTCGCGCTGGCGCCATGGGCGGCCGGCGACGCGCAACAGCCCCAGCCCCAGCCAAAACCCCGACCGGCGAAGCCCAAGGCCGGCGGCGGCCCTGCGCGGCCGGCGACGCCACCCGAGGCGCTGCCGCCGTCGCAGATCGGCATCGGCACGCCGGCGCGGCACGCCCTGCTGGTCGACACCACGACCGACGCGGTCCTGCTGTTCAAGGACGCCGATAAGCCGATGGTTCCGTCTTCGATGGCGAAGATGATGACCGTCTACCTGGTCTTCGAGGACCTCAAGGCGGGCAAGCTGCGGCTGGACACGCGTTTCCGCGTCAGCGAGCGGGCGCGCGCCATGGGCGGTTCCCGCATGTTCGTCGAGATCGGCAGCGAGGTCTCGGTCGAGGATCTGATCAAGGGCGTGATCGCCCTGTCCGGCAACGACGCCTGCGTCGTACTGGCGGAGGGCATGGCCGGAACGGAGGACAATTTCGCCGCCCGCATGACCCGCCGCGCCCGCGAGCTCGGCATGACCGGCAGCACCTACAAGAACGCCAGCGGCTGGCCCGCCGAGGGGATGGTGGTGACGGCGCGCGATCTCGCGATCCTCGCGCGCCGCACGATCGAGGATTTTCCAGAGTACTACCGCTACTACGCGATGGTCGACTTCACCTGGAACCATATCCGCCAGGAGAAGCGCAACCGGCTGCTGAGCATGACGCCCGGCACCGACGGGCTGAAGAACGGCCACACCGAGGAGGGTGGCTACGGATGGGCGGTGTCACCCATCCGCGACGGCCGGCGCCTGATCATCGTCGTCAACGGCTTGGCCGACATGCGCCTCCCCGCCGCCGAATCGGCATGCTTGATGGAGTGGGGGTTCCGGGAGCACGCCAACAAGGTGGCGTTCCGCCCGGGCGACACGGTCCACGAGGCCGAGGTGTGGCTCGGCGAGGCGCGCAAGGTGCCGCTGGTCTCGCGCCGCGCGGTCGCTGCCACGGTCCCGGTCGGGCAGGAGGCGGCGGTGCGCGTCAGCGTCCAGTACGACGGCCCCGTGCGGGCGCCCGTGCGCAAGGGCGACCAGATCGGCAAGGCGATCGTGCAGACCGCGCCCGGCGCGCGCCCGGTCGAGATACCACTCTACGCCGGCGCCGACGTGCCGCGGCTGGGACCGGTCGGCCGCGCGTTGGGAGTCGTGCGCCACTACGTGTTCGGCTGGTGGAGCTGACGGGCGATGGCGGTTTCCGCGGTCGGCCGATTCATCACGCTCGAAGGCGGCGAGGGCGCGGGCAAATCGACCCAGATTCGCCTGCTCGCGGAGGCGTTGCGGGCGCGGGGCCGGGATGTGGAGACCAGCCGCGAGCCCGGCGGCTCGCCCGGGGCGGAGGCCATCCGGAAGCTGTTGGTCGAGGGTCCGGCCGACGCGTGGGACGCCGCGACCGAGGCCCTGTTGATGTTCGCGGCGAGGCGAGATCATGTCGAGCGCACGATCCTGCCGGCGCTCCGCCGTGGCGTCTGGCTGGTGTGCGACCGGTTCGCCGATTCGAGTATGGCCTACCAGGGCCACGCCCAAGGGTGGGGGCCGGCGCGGATCGACGCCCTCCACACGCTGGTGCTCGGCGGTTTCAAACCCGACCTGACGATCATCCTAGATCTTCCGGTCGAGATCGGGCTGGCGCGGGCCGCCGGGCGCGCCGGCAAGGAGGACCGCTACGAGCGGCTCGGGCTGGCCTTCCATAGGAAGGTGCGTGACGCCTTCAAGGCCATCGCGGCGGCCGAACCGGCGCGCTGCGCGCTGGTCGACGCCGACCGTCCGGTCGACGACGTGCACGCGGCCATCCTCGGCCTCGTCGAATCCCGCCTCGGAGCCGCGTGATGGCGCGGTCGCCGGACAAGCGCGATCCGGACGCCGCGCCGCCCTGGCCGGCGCCGGGGCGCAACGAGGACCTGGTCGGCCAGGAGGAGGCCGAGAAGGTGCTGCTCGACGCCTTCGGATCCGGCCGCCTGCCGCACGCCTGGCTGCTGACCGGGCCGCGCGGGGTCGGCAAGGCGACGCTGGCGCACCGCTTCGCGCGTTTCCTGCTGGCGGGCGAGCATGGTGGCGGGTTGTTCGGAGGCGGGCCGACGTCGCTTGCGACCGACATGCGTTCGCCCGTCGCGCAACGGGTGGCTTCCGGGGGGCACGCCGATCTGCGTGTGGTCGCGCGCTCGGTCAATCAGAAGACCGGCAAGCTCCGCACCGAGATCATCGTCGACGACATCCGCGACCTCGGTGGATTCATGCGCATGACGCCGGCCGAGGGTGGTTGGCGCGTGGCGATCATCGACGCGGCCGACGAGATGAACCGAAGCGCCGCGAACGCGGTGCTGAAGGTGCTCGAAGAGCCGCCGCGGCGCTCCGTCCTGCTGCTCGTTGCGCACGCGCCCGGCCGGCTGCTGCCGACGATCCGCTCGCGCTGCCGCAAGCTGGCGCTCAGGGCGTTGCCGGAGGCGCGCGTGGTCGAGCTGATGGGGCGGCTCGCGCCTGAAACCGACCCGGCCGAGCGGGCCGCGCTGGCGCGGCTGGCCGATGGAAGTGCGGGGCGCGCGCTGGAGCTGGGCCGCGCGGGCGGTCTGGCATTGTACCGCGACATGGTCGGCGTCATCGCCGGCCTGCCGCGGCTGGATATCGGCGCGGCCCACGCCTTCGCCGAAAGGATAGGGCGCCGCGGCGCCGACGGCGACAGCGATTTCCGCACCGTCGCCTTCCTGCTGGACTGGTGGCTTCAGACGCTGGTGCGCGAGGGCTCGTGCGGGACCGCCGAGCCGATCGTCGTCGAGCGCGAGGAGGGGCTGCGGGCGCGGCTGTTCGCGGCGGGCGGCCTTGATCGGCTGATGCAGGTATGGGAGAAGAGCGCGCGTTCGTTCGCGCGATCGGACGGCATCAATCTCGACCGCAAACAGGTGGTGCTCCTCAGCCTGCTCGATCTGCAGTCGGCGGTCCACCGGGCCTGACGGGCGCGGTTGGCGGAACCCCGGACCGGGGCGTCGCGCGGCGCAGGCGGAGTTAATACGCGGTCATGTCCGGCAAACGGTTCTACATCACGACGCCGATCTACTACGTGAACGACGTGCCCCATATCGGGCACGCCTACACGACCTTGGCGTGCGACGTGATGGCCCGTTTCAAGCGGCTCGACGGCTACGATGTCCACTTCCTGACCGGCACCGACGAGCACGGCCAGAAGGTCGAGGCCGCCGCCGCCGCCGCAGGGCTCGAGCCCAAGGCGTTCACGGACCGCGTCAGCCAGGCGTTCCGCGACCTGATCCCGCGGATGGGCTACAGCCCCGACAATTTCATCCGCACCACGGAGGCGCGCCACTACCGCGCCAGCCAGGCGCTGTGGAGCAGGCTGGTCGCGGCCGGCGACATCTATCTCGGCAAGTACGCCGGCTGGTACTCGGTGCGGGACGAGGCGTTCTACGCGGAGGGCGAGACGGCGGTCGGCGACGACGGCAAGCGGCGGGCGACCGCCAGCGGCGCCGAGGTCGAGTGGGTCGAGGAGGCCAGCTACTTCTTCAGGCTCTCGGCGTGGCAGGACCGTCTGCTGGCGTTCTACGAGGCCAATCCCGGCTTCATCGCGCCGGAGAGCCGGCGCAACGAGGTGATCAGCTTCGTGCGCGGCGGACTGCACGACCTCTCGGTGTGGCGCACGACGTTCAAGTGGGGCGTGCCGGTGCCGGGCGATCCGGCGCACATCATGTATGTCTGGCTCGACGCTCTGACCAACTACATCACCGAGGCGGGCTACCCCGACGAGACGGCGCCGAACTGGAAGTACTGGCCGGCCGACCTGCACATGGTCGGCAAGGACATCGTTCGCTTCCACGCCGTCTACTGGCCGGCGTTCCTGATGTCGGCCGGCGTGGCGCCGCCGAAACGCGTCTTCGCGCACGGTTGGTGGACCAACGAGGGCCAGAAGATCTCGAAATCGCTGGGCAACGTGATCGACACCGGTGCGTTGGTGGACGCGTACGGCCTCGACCAGACCCGGTATTTCCTGCTGCGCGAGGTGCCGTTCGGCAACGACGGCGACTTCCGCCGCGACGCCATGGTCCAGCGCATGAACTCGGATCTCGCCAACGCCTACGGCAACCTGTGCCAGCGCGTGCTGTCGATCGTCGCGAAGAACTGCGGCGCGGCGGTGCCCGCCAAGGGTGTGTTGACCGAGGTCGACGCGGCGTTGCTCGGAAAGGCCGGCGGGCTGCTGGAGATCGTGCGCGCGAAGATCGACGCGCAGGCCTTCCACGAGGCGTTGATCGCGATCTGGGACGTGATCGGCGACGCCAACCGCTATGTCGACGCGCAGGCGCCGTGGGCGCTCGCGAAGACGGACCCGACCCGCCGCGACACCGTGTTGTGGACGTTGGCGGAGACGATCCGGCGCGTGACGTTGCTGACGCAGCCGTTCATGCCGACCAGCACCGGCCGGATCCTCGACCAGCTCGCCGTGCCGACGGATCGGCGCGGCTTCGACGCCTACGGCGACGAGCTCGCGCCGGGCGCGCCGCTACCGGCGCCGCAGGGCGTGTTTCCACGCTTCGTCGATCCCGCCGCGGCCGTCGCCGCGCCGCCCGCGAAGCCCGGCAAGAACGCGAAGAAGGCCTGACCGCCGTGCTGGTCGACAGCCATTGCCACCTCGACTTCCCCGAGCTCGCCTCGGAGGAGGACGCCGTCGTGGCGCGCGCCGCCGAGGCCGGCGTCGGCGCGATGCTGACGATCGGCACGCGGCTCGACGCCTTCGACGGCGTGCGCGCCATCGCCGAGCGCCACGCTCACGTGTGGTGCAGCGTCGGCGTGCATCCGCACGAGGCGGCGGAGGAGGGGCAGCGGACGCCGGACCGCATCGTCGAGCTGTCGGCCCATCCCAAGGTCGTGGGCATCGGCGAGACCGGGCTCGACTACTTCTACGAACACAGCCCGCGCGACGCCCAGGCCGCGAGTTTCCGCGCCCATATCGCGGCCTCCCGCACCACCGGGCTGCCGTTGATCGTCCACACGCGCGACGCCGACGACGACATGGTGGCGATCCTGCGCGAGGAGTCGGCCGCGGGCGCCTTTCCCGGGCTGATCCACTGCTTCAGTTCGACTCGGCGCGTGGCCGTGGCGGCGCTGGAGCTCGGGATGAGCGTGTCGATCTCCGGCATCGTCACCTTCAAGGCGGCCGAGGAGCTGCGCGGCATCGTCCGGGACATCCCGATGGACCGGTTGCTGGTCGAGACCGACGCGCCCTATCTCGCGCCGATCCCCAAGCGCGGCAGGCGCAACGAACCGGCCTTCGTGGCGCACACCGCCGCCAAGGTTGCCGAGCTCAAGGGCGTGTCGATCGCCGAGCTGGAGCGCGCCACCACCGACAATTTCTTCCGCCTGTTCGCCAAGGCCGACCGTGGCGCGCTGCGCGCGCGCACGGGCTGACGACGGAGCCAAGGGCGATGCGCGTCACGATCCTCGGCTGCGGCACGTCCGGCGGGGTGCCCCGCATCGGCGGCAAGGACGGCAAAGGCGAGTGGGGGGCGTGCGATCCAGCCAATCCGAGGAACCGCCGGCGGCGCTGCTCGATCCTCGTGCAGGACGGCGGCAAGACGGTGCTGATCGACACCTCGCCCGATCTGCGGGAGCAGCTCATCGACGCCGGCGTCACGCGCGTCGACGCCGTCGTGTGGACGCACGACCACGCCGACCAGGCGCACGGCATCGACGATCTGCGCGCGCTGACGCTGCGGCACGGTCCGGTCGACGGTTGGGCCGACCCGCGCACGATGTCGGTGCTGAAGGAGCGTTTCGGCTATTGTTTCGCCACCGAGCCGGGCAGTTTCTATTCGGCGCTGTACCGCGAGCGGATCATCGATGGGCCGTTCGATGCGGTCGGCATCCCGATGACTCCGTTCTACCAGCACCACGGCAAGATCATGTCGTTGGGGTTCCGGTTCGGACCGATCGCCTACGCCAACGACGTCGTGCGTCTCGACGAGGCGGCGTTCGTCGCGATGGCGGGGGTCGACACGCTGATCGTCGACGCCATGCGGTACACGCCCCATCCCACGCACGCGCATCTCGACATGACGCTGGGATGGATCGAACGCATCGCGCCGCGGCGGGCGGTTTTGACCAACATGCACGTCGATATGGACTACGACGAGGTGGCCCGGCGGACGCCGGCGCATGTCGAACCGGCATACGACGGCATGGTCATCGAGGTTTGACGCGATGGTGTTATGGAAACTGGCTCGGCTGATCGCGGTGACGGTATCCGTCGCCGCGGCGATGGCCGGCGCCGGCGCCACGGCCCAGAAAGGCGGTCAGCTCGACCCGGGCGATTCGACGTTCAAGAACTACGCGCTGTCGGAAACGGCCAGCAGCTTGCACGACGTCGAGAACGCGGTGAACCGGCAATGGACCAACGCGACTGCCGAGAGCCTGACCGAGCTGCTGACGGCCGTTCCCAAGGAGGGTTACGCGCGGATCAAGTCGAAGGCGGTCGACATCGAGCTGTCGGTGCCGTTGGGTTGGCACGCCATCGAGGACAACGAACGGCTGGCGATCTTCAATCCCGACCGGACCGTCCGGGTCATCGTCTGGCGGGTCGATCTCGAGTTCGAGGGCGTGCCGGACCTCGAGAAGTACCTCGTGGGCAAGACGGCGGCGCTGCGGGTCCGGTATCCAAAGGTCCAGGCGACCAGCAGGGCGTTGCCCAACGGAAGCTTCCTAGGCGTGTTCAACGACGTGCCGCCGCGGGCTGGGGACAAGGAGCCACGCGCGATCTTCGATCTGCTGACGCCCAATCCGCAAAACCCCAAGCGGGCGTTGCTGATGACGTTCGGAGTGCCGGCATCGCAGACGGATCGGTATCTACCTCTGTTGGCATTGCTTGAACGGAATCGGAAGATAAAGTGGACTAAGGATAGATAGGTAATTTCTTTTAACTAAATAGTTAGATATTATTTTCCATAATATATATTATACGACATTAAGGATTTGGATTAACGAGGTATGAGATGCCTACCGACACGTCGCCGACGTCTGGACGACCAGCGATCTCAAGCCTCCCACGTGAGCCGCTCGCGCGCCTGATCGCCGTCATGGCATGGCTGCGCGATCCCACCCATGGGTGCCCGTGGGATCTGAAGCAGGATTTCGCGAGCATCGCGCCGTACACGATAGAGGAAGCGTACGAAGTCGCCGACGCCGTCCTGCGGGCCGATATGGGCGACCTGCGCGAGGAGCTTGGCGACCTCCTGTTGCAGGTCGTCTACCACGCGCGGATGGCCGAGGAGGCCGGCGCCTTCGCGTTCCCGGACGTCGCGGCGACCATCGCCGACAAGATGGTCGCCCGCCACCCCCACGTCTTCGGTGACGCCGTGGTCGATGGCGCCGGCGGCCAGAACAGCGCCTGGGAGGCCATGAAGGCCGCTGAGCGCGCCGCGAAACGGACAAGCCGGCAGGCCGGCGCGGGTGGGGAGGGCGACGACGCCTCCTCCTCCTCCTCAGCGACCGCCCGCGCGCCGGGCGTCCTCGACGGCATCGCCATCGCCCTCCCCGCCCTCCTCCGCGCCGAGAAACTCCAGAAACGCGCGGCCCGCGTCGGCTTCGACTGGGGCGCCGCCGGGCCGGTGATCGACAAGATCGAGGAGGAAATCGGCGAACTGCGCGCGGAGGTCGACACCGGCGCCCCGGTGGAGCGCGTCGCGGACGAGATCGGCGACGTGCTGTTCGCGGTCGCCAACCTGGCCCGTCATCTGAAGGTCGATCCGGAGGCGGCGTTGCGCGCCACCAACGCCAAGTTCGAGCGCCGTTTCCGGCATATCGAGGCGCGTCTGATGGAGACCGGGCGGGCGCCGGAAACGGCCACGCTCGACGAAATGGAAGCGCTCTGGCAGGAGGCCAAGACGACGGAGCGGCGCTAGCCGGCGCTCGATCGCGCGCTCACAGGCCGTACTCCGCGACCAGGCCGCGCGCGTGGCCGACGTCGGCGAGCTTGCGCGACGTGAAGCGGCCGTCGCCCGGCGCGACCGCGAACGCGATGAACGGCTGCAGGAACGCCGGCGGCTCGGGGGGCGCGATCCGATCGACCGGCATCTCGACCTCGGCCAGGGCGAAATAGGTCGCACCCCCGTCCTTGAAGAAATCGACATCCCACCCGCACTCGCCGGCCGGAAGATGGAACCGCACTTTCTCCAACGACTCCTGCCGCAAGGTCCACAAGCGCTCGAAATCCGCGGCGTCCATGGAAGTTTCGACCTCAACCATCTCGCCGGCGATGGCGCGCTTGAACGAGAACACGTGCTCGACGCCGCGCTCGCCCTCGAACCGCCGGATCCGCAGCCCTGGCGCGTCGAGGTAGGCCTGACGCACGGCGTTGCGCGTCACGGGCGGCCCCATCGCCGCCAGCGCGCGCTCTAGCGCGCCGTCGGGATCGCGCAGCGCGTACTTGATCTCGTTCTCGACCGGCACCGATCAGCCCTCCGCGGACAGGCGCCGGCGCACAAGCCGCAGGATTGCTCCCAGCACCGGTACCCGCCCGTAGATGGCTCCGGCGGCGTCCCAGTGGTCGACATGCGAAGCGGCGAGGCCGGCGGCGTCGAACCGCACCTCGCCGATGCCGATGAAGTCCAGCGACCTGCCTCGCACGACGCCCGAGAACGCCCATTTCAGGTAGCAGATCTCGGGGCCGGGGGCGCGATGGAGGATGCGGAACGTCGGGCGCTCGACGCCGTCGTACATGTGCTCGAACACCCGGCGGATCGCGGGAAGGCCGGCGACGTCGTCGCCCTCCGTGAACACCTCGCCCAGCCTGTCCAGGGACGCGGGCGTCATCGTCTCGAAGAACGCCGCATAGCGGTCCAGCGCGTCCGTCGGCGTCATCACCGGCCCCTCGGGACGCGCGCCGGAGCGGGCGCTTTTCGTTTGCGCCCGATGGTGCGCGCATGGCGAAATACGCCCGCCTCCATCCGCCCGCCGATGAGCCCCATGACCGAAACCCTCGACACCCTGCCGACCCCCTCGCTCGTGCTCGACCGCGCCATCCTGCGGCGCAACATCCGGCGCGTCGGCGACCGGCTGAAATCGGCCGGAATCCATCTGCGGCCACACCTCAAGACCGCCAAGTCCGTCGAGATCGGCCGCATGGCGACCGCCGGGTTCGACGGGAGGATCACGGTCTCGACCCTGGCGGAGGCGAGATACTTCGCCGACGGAGGGTTCACCGACATCCTCTACGGCGTGGGCATCGTGCCGTCAAAGCTGCCGGCGGTGGCGGCGTTGCGGCGGCGGGGAGTCAATCTGCGCGTCGTCACCGACAGCGTCGTCGTCGCCCGGGCCATCGCGGAGGCGGCGCGTGGCGGCGGCACCTTCTCGGTGTTCATCGAGATCGACAGCGGCGGCGGTCGCGCCGGTCTGCCCTACCCCGACCTGTCGGCGCTGGTGGAGATCGGCCGCGCGCTGCACGAGGCCGAAGGCGTCGAGTTGGCGGGCGTCATGACCCATGGTGGCCATTCCTACCACGAGAGCACCGTCGACGGCATCGCGCGGGTGGCCGAGCAGGAGCGTCTGGCGGTCGTGACGGCGGCGGAGACGCTGCGCGCCGCCGGCCTGCCCTGTCCGATCGTCAGCGCCGGCTCGACGCCGACCGCGATGCATTCCCGGGATTTCACCGGCATCACGGAGATGCGGCCGGGCGTGTTCGTGTTCAACGACCTCGACCAGGCCGGCATCGGCTCGTGCGGCGACGGCGACATCGCGCTGAGCGTACTGGCGTCGGTGATCGGCCACTATCCGCACCGCAACCAGCTGCTGATCGACGCGGGCGCGCTGGCGTTGTCCAAGGATATCAGCGCGCAGGAGTTCATGCCCAAGGCCGGCTACGGGTTCATCAAGGACGCGCCGATCAAGGAGCTGGCGGTGGTCGCCTGCTCCCAGGAGCACGGCTTCGTCGGCGCCGACGCGCCCCTGCCCTACGACCGTCTGCCGATCGGCGCGCGGGTGCGCGTTCTACCCAACCACGCCTGCATCACGGCGGCGGCCTACGACCGCTACCACGTCGTCGACAGCGAGGAGAGCGACGGGCGCACGATCGTGGCGACATACGACCGGGTCAACGGATGGTAGCCATCGTGGGCCGCGCGCTCCGGCTCGCGGCGACGCTTCTCGCGCTCGCGTCGATCCCGTCGACGGCCAGGGCGCAGGCCGCGCCGACGACGACCAACGCGGGCTACGTCGAGCGCGTCTACCCCGACCCGCCGTCGACCGAACGGATCAAGACGCTGGTCTGGTATCCCTCGAGCACGGCGGCGAAGGATTCCGGCCAGGACCCGTATCGCATTTTCGCGCAGCCCGGCGGCGTTCCGATACCCGGCCGGCAACCGCTCATCGTGGTCTCGCACGGTTCCTTCGGGTACGTGTTCAGCCTGCATCATGTGGCGGAGTACTTCGCCGAGCGCGGATACATCGTCGCGACCGTGATCCATCCGCGCGACAACAACGCGGACAGCTCCGGATTCGGCGCCGACGTCTCGCTGCTCGGCCGTTCGCGCCACGTCGCCCGCCTGATCGATGGATTGCTCGCCGACCCGGCCATCGGACCGCGGATCGATCCGCGCCGCATCGGTCTCGTCGGGTTCTCGGCCGGTGGAATCACCGCGCTGACTCTCGCCGGCGCCGCGCCCGACTTCAGCCGCATCACCTCGTACTGCGCCGAGAACGCCGACGACGGCTCGACCTGCCGCGGCGGATTGAACGGCACCGTGCGGATCGAGAATCCCGCGCTTCGGATCACCCCCGATTCCCGGGTCCGCGCCGCCGTGCTGCTGGCGCCCGCTTGGGGATTCATGTTCCCGCGCGAGACCCTGGCCAAGGTGACGATGCCGCTGCTGATCTTCCGGGGCGCCAACGACAATGACGTGCGCGAACCGTTCAGCGCGGAATGGATCGGCCGCAACGTGGCCACCCCGTCACCGCCGATCGTCGTGCCCGGGCCGCATCTCGTGTTCCTGGCTCCATGCAAGCCCGGCGTCAGCGCCGACATGTGCGCCGACGCGCCGGGCTTCGACCGCCGCCCCGTCCACGAGCGGATCCTGTCGGAGTCGCTGCGCTTCTTCCAGCGTACCCTGCGGTAGCCGCGCTACAGCGAGTTCACCGTGTGGCCGCCGTCGACGGTGATGTCGGCGCCGGTCATGAACCCGCCGGCGTCGCTCGCCAGGAGTAGCAGCGCGCCGTCGAGGTCCGACGGTTGGCCGAGACGCCGCTGCGGCACGCGGTCGATCAGGCGCAAACCCGCGGGGGTCTTCCAGAAGGCGCCGTTCATCTCGGTCTCGATGTAGCCGGGCGAGATCGCGTTGACATGGATGCCGTGGCGCGCCCACTCCATCGCCAGCGTCCGCGTGAGATGCAGAAGGCCCGCCTTGGCCGCCGTGTAGGGCGCCACTTGCCCGATCGTGCGCAGTCCGAGGATCGAGGCGATGTTGACGATCCGGCCGCCGCGCTTCGCCTTGACCCAGCGTTGCGCCGCCGTCTGCGCCACCAGCCAGGCGCCGCGCAGGTTCGTGTTCGACACCTCGTCCCAGTCGGCCTCCGGCATGTCCAGCGCCGGCTTCACGATGCTGATGCCGGCGTTGTTGACGACGATGTCGACCGGCCCGAGCGCGGCCTCGGCGGCGTCATAGGCGGCGCGGATGGAGTTCCCGGACAGCACGTCCATCGCCACCGCCGCGGCGCGCCCTCCGGCGCTCTCGATCTCGCCGACCAGGGCCGCGAGCCTGTCGACCCTGCGGGCTGTCACCGCCACGGCGGCCCCGGCGTTCGAAAGCGTGCGCGCGAAATGCGCGCCGAGGCCGGAGGATGCGCCGGTCACGAGCGCGACCTTGCCACCGAGATCGAATCTGTCCGCCACGCGCCCTCTCCCTCTCGCCCGCGCCTTCGCGCGCGCCCGTTATAAGGCTCGGCGGTTGACGGCGTCACGGGTATCCTGTTGTCCCGACGTGGTGCCGCAGGAGGGCCGATGAGCGACCCGCGCGATATCAAACCGACCATCGCCCGCATCTCGCGCGGCCGCGCGCGGCGCGCCGGCGTGTACGCCCGCTACAATTTCGAGGTCGGGGCGAGGCCGCCGATGGAGAAAGCCCTCGGCGTGCAGTCTCGGCGCGAAGACCGCGATGACGAGACGGAATTCCACACGATCTCCCACTGGGCGCGCGTCGCGGCGATGTCGCGCTTCACCGGCGGCGATCCGGCGAAGACCCACCATCTCGACCGCGACGCGGAATTCCTGATCGAGAGGCCGAAAGCCGTCCAGATCCTCCGCCTCTACCTCAGCCATGGCCGCACCGGCTGAGCCGGGCCGAGCGGACGCGGCGGCGGTCCAAACGACGGACTGGCGCCTGGCCGCCGTCCTCCTCGCCGCCGGGGTGATCGCGGCGGTCCAGATCGGCAAGGCGCCGCCGGCGCTGCCGCTGCTGCGCGCCGAGCTCGGCTTGGACCTGCAGGCCGCGGGTTGGTTCGTCTCGCTGATCACCGCCATGACGGCGGCCGCGGGCATGCTCGTGGCGCTGGCCGCCGACCGGATCGGACACCGCCAGCTCCTGCTCGGCGGCCTCGTGATCGGCGCCGCCGCCAGCGCGCTGTCGACGTTGGTCACGTCGCCGTCGGCGCTTTTCGGGCTGCGGATCGTGGAAGGCCTCGGGTTCCTGTCCGTCGTCGTCTCCGTGCCGCCGCTCCTGTTGCACGCCACGGCGCCGGGCGACACCCGCTTCATGATGGGGATCTGGGGCGCCTACCTGCCGGCCGGCGCCGGGTTGATGGCGCTGGCGTCGGCCGGGCTGCTGCCACTGGAGGGATGGCGCGGCGTCTGGTGGCTGGCGGCGGCGTCGCTGATGGCCATGGCGGTCGTCGTCGCGGCGTCGGCCGCGGGCCGCGCGCCGCCGGCAGCCTCTGCCGACCGCTCGCTCACGCGCGATGTGGTCGAGACGTTGAGCGTCCCCGGCCCCGCGCTGATCGGCCTGTGTTTCGGCTGCTACGCCGGCAGCTGGTACGCGGTCATCGCCTTCCTGCCGACTCTCCAGGTCGAGCGCCTCGGGTTCTCGCCGTCGCTCGCCGCGCTGACCACCGCGGGCGTCATCCTGATCAACGTCACCGGCAGCCTGGTCGCCGGCTGGCTGCTCCAACGCGGCTGGCGGCGCAGCGTGGTGATCGCGGTAACGGCGGTCCTGATGGCCGGCACGGCGGCCGGTATCCTGCTCGACGCCGCTCCCGACGCAGCCCGCCTCGCCTGCGCGTTCGCGTTCTCGATGGTCGCCAGCGCGATTCCCGGCGCGCTGTTCGGCGCGATTCCAGTCCACGCGCCCCGGCCGGGGCTGATCGGCGCCACGACCGGCGCCCTGATGCAAGGCTCCAATATCGGCTCGCTGACCGGCCCGCCGATCGTCGCCGCGCTGGTGTCCGCCAACGGCTGGGCGTCCGCGCTGTGGTACACCACGCCGGCACTGGCGCTGGCCGCCGCCGCCGGCTTCGCGCTGCAACGGCGCGAGCCGCGCCCGGGGGCCGGGCGGCCAGCCGGCCGGGCGCCTGAACCGGGGTGACAGCGCGGTCCGGGCGGCGTAGCCTTTCCCCCATGCTCGTCGACATCATCTCCGATACGGTCTGCCCGTGGTGCTACATCGGCAAGCGGCGTTTCGAACGCGCCGTGGCCGAGAGCGGACGCGGCGACATCATGGTCGCGTGGCGGCCGTTCCAGCTGAACCCCGACATGCCCTCGGCCGGCATGGCGCGTCAGGACTATCTGCGCGCCAAGTTCGGCGGCGGCGACCGTCCGCGCCAGATCTACCGCGCGATCTCCGAGACCGGCCGCGAGGAGGGAATCGACTTCCAATTCGACCGCATCGTACGCACGCCGAACACGGTCGAGTCGCACCGTCTGATCCACTGGTCGGGTCCCAAGGGGTTCCAGGACGCGGTGGTCGACTCGCTGTTCCGCGCCTATTTCGAGGAGGGCCGCGACATCGGCGACCGCGCCACGCTGTTGGAATGCGCGGTGCGCGCCGGGATGGACGCCGCCGAGGCCAAGGCGTTCATCGACGGCGACGAGATCCGCCAGGACGTCGTGCAGGCCGACATGTACGCCCGCCGCCTCGGGATCAACGGCGTGCCGTGCTTCGTCGTGAACCGGAAATACGCCATCTCCGGCGCCCAGCCCCCCGCCGCGTTCATCGAGGTCTTCAACCTCGCGGCGCGCGAGGAGGAGCAGGCCGCCGCGCGCAGCGAGAGCGCGGATTGACCTCGGCCTGGCGACGTTGAATCGACGCCGCGCCCACCTCATATTCAGCGCTTCCGAACGATGATCGGCAGGAGCCGGAGTGTCCGCCATGCGTTACCGTGTCGCCTTGGCCGTGTTGGCCGCCCTGACCGCCTCGATCTCCGCGCCGGCCGGCGCGCAGGATGCGGTGGAGGGCGAGAAAGTCTTCAAACGCCAGTGCTTCGTCTGCCACACGGCGACGGCGGAAGGCGCCAACAAGCAGGGCCCGAAGCTGTTCGGCATCATCGGCCGCAAGAGCGGCTCGGTCGATGGCTTCCGCTACACCGATGCCAACAAGAACGCCAACATCGTCTGGACGGCCGAGACTTTGGATCCCTACCTGCTGGATCCGCGCAAGGTCGTGCCCGGCACCACAATGGCGTTCGCCGGCCTCCGTAAGGAGGAGGACCGCAAGAACCTCATCGCCTACCTGCTGACGCTGAAGTAGCGACGGCAGCGTCGGGGAGGCGCGCCCGGCCGGGTTATCGACCGGCCCTCGGCTCTACGCCGGGTACCGGTGCTCCCCGTCCCGGTCTCGTCCCTTGGCGCGGTGGCGCGCATATATCTCGCGCACCCAATCTGCCCCCGCGTGCGTCCCCCACCGTTCGATCCATTCGCGTAACGGCGCCGACATCGGCCGCGGCCGCGCCATCGTCGAGTCCGGCGGGTCGACCGCCATCGCCAGCATGGCCGCCGCGGTGAGATCCGCGACACTGAAGGCGTCACCGACCAGGTAGCCCGTGGCGGCTGATTGCGTCGCCACGAAGTCCAATCCCTCCCGTGTGGCGCGTTCGCCGTCGACCACCGACTCCGGTGTGATGGAGTTGCCCTTGCGAACCAGACCCCGCGCCATCGGCAGAAGCAGGCGGTAGACCGTCCGCGCCGCCGCGCCCTGGCCCTCGGCGAAAATGTCCCGGAAGTAGTCGAGGTCCGCGAGCGCCGCCGCCAGCGCGCCGCGGCGGATGCGTGGCCCCAGTCGTCGTCGAAGCGGCGCTGCACCGCCAGGGCCGCCTCGCGCTGTCCGGGGTCTCCCGGCAGCAGCGCCGGCGTCGGCCAACGTCGTTCCAGTTCCTCGACGATGCGCGCCGAGCCGGCGTGCCACGTGCCGTCGATGCGCAGGACCGGCGTCGCGGTTTGGCCGCTCAGCTTGCGCACCTTGCCCATGTGCGGCCCCGGCATGAGGCTGCGGCGCGTGTGCGGCACCCGCTTGAGGTCCAGCGCCCAGCGGACCTTCTCGTTGTAGGGCGAATAGCGGAACTGGATGAGCTCGACGTCCATCGCTGCCTCTCCCTCGCGGAATTGGAATGATGAATATCATACTATATGATAGTCAACATATATAACCGGGAAGGAACCGATGCCCCTCAGCGCGGCGCACAAGGCGCGCACCCGAGCCGCAATCGTCGACGCCGCCGCCGGGCTGTTCCGCCGGCGCGGCTACGACGCCACCGGCATCGACGACATCATGGCGGCGGCCGGCCTCACCCGTGGCGGCTTCTACGCCCATTTTCCGTCCAAACAGGCGTTGTTCGCCGAGGTCGTGCGCGACACCCACGGCTTCATCCGCCTGATGCGGACCCGCGACGCGAAGGACCGGCGCGGACTCGCGCGCCAGGGGTTTCGGGTGATCGCCGACTATATGGATCCCGACCATCTCGGCGAAGTCGGCCCGGGCTGCACCCTGGCCGCCCTGCCGGCCGACGTGGCGCGCGCCGGCGCCGCGGCGCAACTGGCCTACGCCGACGCGTTCCACGCGCTCGTCGGCGAGTTCGCCCGCGCCTTGCCGCGCGCCCGGCCGCTGGACCGGCGCGCCACGGCGGCGGTCACGATGTGCGTCGGCGCCGTGGCGCTCGCCTACGCCGGCGCCGGCGCGCCGGGCTTCTCCCGGCACGTGTTGCGCGCCGCCGAGGGAGAGGTACGGCGGCTGCTCCGGCCGCCGCGGTCCGGCAGGTCCCGCGCGAAGCGACGCTGATGGCGCGCGGTCGTCAGGCCGCCAGCTTCGCCAGTTCGCCGACCACGGTCTTCACTCCGCCGAGCCGCTTGGAATCGTCGTCCCAGGCGCGGAACAGGACGATCTTCTGGTCGGGCCGCACCTTTATGAGGGGCGCGCGTTTCTGGATGTACGAGATCAGCCGGTCGGGGTTGGCGAAGACGTTGCCGCGGAAGGCGAACACGACCCCCTTCGGTCCGGCGTCGATCTTCTCGACGCCGGCGGCGCGGCACAGCAGCTTCAGTTCGACCGTGCGCAGCAGGTTCTCGGTCTCGGCGGGCACCGGTCCGAACCGGTCGACCAGTTCGGCCGCGAAGGAGTCGATCTCGGCCGCGTCGCGGATCGTGCCGATGCGGCGGTACAGCGCCAGCCGGACGCCCAGATCGGCGACATAGGCCTCCGGGATCAGGACGGGCAGGCCAAGGTTGATCTGCGGCGACCACTCGGAGGACTGCCGGGCCGCGTCGCGCATCTCGCCACGCGCGGCCTCGACCGCCTCCTCGAGAAGCTGCTGGTACAGCTCGATGCCGACCTCGCGGATATGGCCGGACTGCTCGTCGCCCAGCAGGTTGCCGGCGCCGCGGATGTCGAGGTCGTGGCTGGCGAGCTGGAAGCCGGCGCCCAGCGTGTCCAGGGTCTGCATCACCTCCAGACGCTTGGCGGCGGCCTCGTTGAGCGCCCTTCCCGGCGGCACCGTCAGGTAGCAGTAGGCGCGCGTCTTGCCGCGGCCGACGCGTCCACGCAGCTGGTAGAGCTGCGCCAGTCCGAACATGTCGGCGCGGTGCACGATCAGCGTGTTGGCGTTGCGGATGTCCAGCCCGCTCTCGACGATGTTGGTCGACAGCAGCGTGTCGAACTTGCCGTCGACGAAGGCCTGCATCGTGTCCTCGAGCGCGGTCGGCGCCAGCCTTCCATGCGCCATCGCGAACCGGATCTCCGGCACCAGCTCGCGCAGCGAGGCGGCGACGCCGTCGAGGTCCTCGATGCGCGGGCAGACGTAGAAGGTCTGCCCGCCACGATACTGCTCGCGCAGCAGCGCCTCGCGGATCGCCACCGGGTCGACGGGGGTGACGAAGGTCCGCACCGCCAGCCGGTCGACCGGCGGCGTCGCGATCAGGCTCATGTCGCGCACGCCCGTCAGCGCCAGCTGCAAGGTGCGCGGGATCGGCGTCGCGGTCAGCGTCAGCACGTGCACGTCCGCGCGCAGCTCCTTCAGCCGCTCCTTGTGGGCGACGCCGAAATGTTGCTCCTCGTCGACCACCAGCAGGCCGAGGTCGTGGAACGCGATGCTCTTGGCGAGAAGCGCGTGGGTGCCGATCACGATGTCGACGGCGCCCTCGGCCAGCGCCTTGCGCGTCTCCGCCGCCTCCTTGGCGGGCACCAGGCGCGACAGGCGGCCGATCCGCACCGGGAATCCCTCGAAGCGCTCGACGAAGGTGCGGTGGTGCTGGCGCGCCAGCAAGGTCGTCGGAACCACGACGGCGACCTGCTTGCCGGTCATCGCCGCCACGAACGCCGCGCGCAGCGCCACCTCGGTCTTGCCGAAGCCGACGTCGCCGCACACCAGCCGGTCCATCGGCTTGCCGCCGCCGAGATCCTCGAGCGCGTCGTTGATGGCGTTGAGCTGATCGTCGGTCTCTGCGTACGGGAAGCGCGCGCAGAACTCGTCGAACAGGCCGTCGGGCGGCGTCAGCACGTCGCCCTTCCTCAGCGCCCGCTCGGCCGCGATCTTGATCAGCCGGTCGGCCATGTCGCGGATGCGCTGCTTCAGGCGCGCCGAGCGCGACTGCCAGCCCGCTCCGCCGAGGCGGTCGAGAGCGACCGGCCCCTCGGACGCGCCGTAGCGGCTGAGCACGTCGATGTTCTCGACCGGCACGAACAGCTTGTCGCCGCCGTCGTAGACAAGCTTCAGGCAGTCGTGCCGCGCGCCGCCGGCCTCGACCGTCACAAGCCCGTCGTAGCGGCCAATGCCGTGCTCGCGGTGGACGACCAGATCGCCCTCGCCCAGCGCCGAGGCCTCGGCGATGAAGCGCTCCGACGGGCGCCGCTTCGGCTTCGGCCGGCTCAGCCGGTCGCCGAGGATATCCTCCTCGCCGATGAACTCGAGGTCGCCGAGGACGAAGCCGTTGTCGATCGGCAGCACCGCCATGCCGACCGCGCCCGCGGGCAGCGCCGAGGCGGTGGCGAAATCGGGCACGGGCGTCGGCGCCGCGACGCCGTGGTCGCGCAGCAGTGTGCGCAGCCGCTCGACCGAACCGTCGCTGTAGCCGGTGACGACGACGCGCCGGCCGCGCTTCTGCGCGTCGGCGATGTGTTTGGCGACGGCGTCGAACAGGTTGACGCCCTGCGCCTTGCGCGCGGCGGCGAAGCCCTCGTGGCGGTGGCCGCCGAGGTCGAGCGCGGGCCCGCCGCCGGTCCCCGCCGCCTCCGTCGTGGCGTCGAAGCTCGACAGCTCGACGGCGCAGCGCTTCGCCAGGATCGCGTTCCATTCCTTGCGGTCGAGATAGAGCCGCTCCGGCGGGATCGGCCGGTAATCCGGCGCGCCGGCGAAGCCGCCCTTGCGGCCTTTGCCCTCCATCGCCTTGCGGGCGTCGAAGTAGTCGCGGATCAGGTCGAGGCGGGCGTCGCGGGCCTCCTCAGTCTGCTGGTCCATCGTGACCAGCGCGTCCGGCAGATAGTCGAAGAACGTGTCCAGCCCGTCGTGGAACAACGGCAGCCAGTGCTCCATGCCGGGATGGCGCTGGCCGGCCGACACCGCCTCGTAGAGCGTGTCGTTGCCGCCGACATTGCCGAACAGCTCGCGGTAGCCGGCGCGGAAGCGGGCGATACTGTCGGGCGTCAGCACGATCTCGCCGACCGGCCGCAACACGACGGCGTCGAGCGCGCCGGTCGAGCGTTGCGACATCGCGTCGAAACGGCGGATCGATTCGACGGTGTCGCCGAACAGGTCGAGGCGGATCGGCTCGGCCTCGCCGGGCGGGAACAGGTCGACGAGGCCGCCGCGCACGGCGTACTCGCCCGGCTCCATCACCGTCTCGCCGCGGCCGTAGCCGTTGTCGGCGAGGAAGCGCAGCAGCGCGTCGAGGTCGAGGGCGCCGCCGGCTTTCACCGAGAAGCCGATATCGGCGTAGCTGGCGCGGCGCGGCACGCGCTGGACGAGGGCCCCGACCGACGCCAGCACGATGCGCGCCGGCGACGCCGGTGGCTTGCCGGCGGCCAGTCGCGTCAACGCGTCCAGTCGCTCGCCGACGATGTCGGGGTGCGGCGACTGGCGGTCGTAGGGCAGGCAGTCCCACGCCGGGAAGGTCAGCACCTGCCGCCCGGGCGCGAAGAACCGCAGCGCCTCCTCGAGACGCTCGAGACGGTTGCCGTCGCGCACGACATGCAGGATGTCCTGTCCGCCCGATCCGGCCGCCAGCTCGGCGAGGATCAGCGCGTCGGCGCCCTCCGGCGCGCCGTGGATGGTCCAATGGGCGCGCTTCGCGTGGATGCGGGCCAAGGCATCGGCGAGTCGCGGCGCGGCCATCAGAACGCCACCCGGAAGGCGAGGACTTGACGCAGGACGGGCGTGTCCTTGCCGGCCGGCGGTTCCACCTTGCCGGAGACCCAGTCGAAGATGTCGTTGTCGCTCTCCTCCAGGATCGACTCGTACTGGTCGAGCTGCGAGGCGTCGAACGACATCACGAAGGCCCGCGCGAACTGGCCCAGCAGGATGTCGTTCTCCTTGTTGCCGCGGTGCTCGCTGCGGTACAGCAGCCGCCGTCGGCGTATGGAGAGCGGATCGTCGCCGGCATCGGCCATCTGGGTCTCGACGTGAATCGACCGCCTCCCGCCGGGCCGGGAGGATATCCCCCGTGGCCGGGCTGGGATCGCGTGAGGGCTGCGGTATAAAGGACCGCGCGCGCCCTGTCAGCAGCGGAAAGCGGCGCTGTTTCAAGCGGTTGCCGGAGGCGACACGGTGTCTTTCAAGCGTCCGCACGCGATGGCCGCGACGCCGCGACGCGGGATCTGACGTCGTGCGCCCGGACGTGCTCAATCCATTGTTCGCCGCGACCACGTCGCTGCCCGGCATCGGGGACAAGCTCGGGAAGCTGATGGCGAAGCTGGTCGGCCCGCACGTGGTCGACCTGCTCTGGCATCTGCCCTACGCCGTGGTCGACCGCCGCGCGTCGCCCAGGATCTCGGAGGTGCGTCCCGGCGAGGTGGCGACCATCACCGTCACGGTGCGCGAGCACCAGGCGCCGCGCACGCCGCGGCAACCCTACCGCGTGATCTGCGACGACGAGACCGGCACGCTGACCCTGATCTATTTCCACGCCCGCGGACCGTGGCTGGAGAACACGCTGCCGGTCGGCCAGCGCCGCGTCGTCAGCGGCGTGGTCGAGTTCTACAACGACCAGCCGCAGATGCCGCACCCCGACCACGTCGTGCCCGAGGCCGAGCGGGACAAGCTGGCGCGGGTCGAGCCCGTCTATGGACTGACGGCCGGTCTGAACGCCAAGCCGCTGGCCAAGGCGATCGACGCGGCGCTGGAGCGCGTTCCCGCGCTGCCGGAATGGCTCGATCCCGCGTGGAAAGCCCGCCGGCGCTGGCCGGACTGGAAGGACGCGCTGCTCGCGGCGCACCACCCGCAGGAGGAGGCCGATCTCGCCAAGACGTCGCCGCCGCGCGCGCGCGCCCGGCGTTCGACGAGTTGCTCGCGAGCCAGCTCGCGATCACGCTGGTGCGCCTCCAGCAGCGCGCCACGCCGGGCCGCGCGCTGGTCGCGGACGGAAGGTTGCGCGCCAAGGTGCTGGCCGCCCTGCCCTTCGAGCTGACGAGCAGCCAGCGGATCGCGATCGAGGAGATCGCGGCAGACATGGCCTCGGACCAGCGCATGACCCGCCTCCTGCAGGGCGACGTCGGCAGCGGCAAGACGGTGGTCGCGCTGATGGCGATGCTGATGGCGGTCGAGGCCGGCGCCCAGGCGGCGCTGATGGCGCCGACCGAGCTGCTGGCGCGGCAGCATTTCGCGACCATGGCGCCGTTGGCGATGGCCGCCGGCGTGCGGCTTGAGTTGCTGACCGGCCGCGACGGCGTCAAGCGCAAGCGCGAGATCCACGCCGCGCTGGCCTCGGGCGAGATCGACCTCGTGGTCGGCACCCACGCGCTGGTGCAGGACGACGTCGCATTCCGCGATCTGGCGCTGGCGGTGGTCGACGAGCAGCACCGCTTCGGCGTCGATCAGCGGTTGGCGCTGTCGTCGAAAGGCGCGGCGGTCGATCTTCTGGCGATGACCGCGACGCCGATCCCGCGCACGCTGATGCTCGCCGCCTACGGCGACCTCGACCGTCGCGCCTCGTCGACAAGCCGGCCGGCCGCCTGCCGATCGACACCCGCACGATCTCGCTGGAGCGGTTGGACGAAGTGGTCGAGGGGATCGGCCGCCGCGTCGCCGCCGGCGCGCGCGTGTACTGGGTCTGCCCGCTGGTCGAGGAATCGGAGCTGATCGATCTCGCCGCCGCCGAGGACCGCTACCGGCATCTCAGGGGACGGTACGGCGACAGGGTCGTGATGGTCCACGGCCAGATGAAGGGCGCCGAGCGGGACGCAGCGATGGCCGCGTTCGCCTCCGGCGCGGCCGACATCCTCGTCGCCACGACGGTGATCGAGGTCGGCGTCGACGTGTCCGCCGCGACCGTCATGGTCATCGAGCACGCGGAGCGCTTCGGACTGGCGCAGCTCCACCAGCTGCGCGGCCGCGTGGGCCGAGGCGCCGGGGCGTCGGTGTGCCTGCTGCTGTTCGGCCAGCCGCTGTCGGAGGCGGCCCGCGCGCGCCTGGCGATCATGCGCGAGACCGAGGACGGCTTCCGGATCGCCGAGGAGGATCTGCGGCTGCGCGGCGCCGGCGAGCTGCTGGGCACCCGCCAGAGCGGCCTGCCGGAGATGCGGCTGGCCGACCTCGCGGTGCACGCCGAGCTGCTCCAGGCGGCGCGCGACGACGCCAAGCTGATCGTCGAGCGCGATCCCGCGCTCGCGTCGCCCCGCGGCGTGGCGCTGCGGACCCTGCTCTACCTGTTCGCGCGCGACGCGGCGGTTCGCACCTTGCGCTCGGGCTGAGAACGCGGCTAGACCGCGCCGGCATGTCCGACACCCCGACAACCGCGCCGCGCATCGGCGTCCTGGTCAACCGCCGCAGCGGCCGCAACCGCGCCGGGCTGGGCGAACTGCGCGCGCTGATCGAACGCTCTCCGGAGGTGATGGCGCGGGAGACGACCGGCCGCGCGGAGGCCGCCGCCGCGCTGCGCGAGATGGACGCCGCCGGAGTCGAGGCGCTCGCGGTCGCCGGCGGCGACGGCACGCTGCACAACGTCTTCCACCTGCTGTTCAACGAGGGCGCGCGCAGGACGCCGCCACCGATCGCCGTGCTGCCGGGCGGCACGACCAACATGATCGGGTACGACATCGGCGCCGCGCGCAAACCCGCCAAGGAGCTGAAGAGGCTCCTCGCGCGGCTGCGCGCCGGCGAACTCGCTGCGGGGATGGTGCGCCGCCGCCTGATCGCCCTGCGTACGGGGCCCGACGCCGTGCCGGCCTACGGCCTGTTCGGCGGCGCCGCCGGCGTCTACCAGGGCACGATGCTCAGCCGGAAGTCGGTCAACAAGGTTGGACTGCGCGACGCGGCCGGACCGCTCGCCGGTCTGCTTGGGCTCGTCGGCCCCCTGTTGCTGGGCCGCAACCCGGTGGATCCGGCTTCCGCCATCGTGACCCACGACGGCGTCGTCGAGGACCGCCGCGACTACATCGCCATCGCGGTATCGACCATGGAGCGGCTGATCATGGGCCTGACGCCGTTCTGGGGCGAGGGCCCCGGGGCGCTGCGCCTGACGACAGTCGCCGCCAGGCCGAAGCGCTTCTCACGCGCGATCCTGCCGGCGCTCAACGGCCGGCGCACACCGGATCTCACTCCGGAGAACGGCTACCGCAGCGTCAACGCGGACTCGATCACGCTCGACATGGAAGGCGGCTTCGTGCTCGACGGCGAGATCTTCCCGCTGCGCGCCGGCCGGCCGTTGCTGCTCGACGCGGGTCCGGTGGTGGAGTTCGTGGTCGGGGGGAAGTAGAGGGAGCGGCTCGAAACTCCACGCCTGCCTGTCATCCCGAGCGCGGCGAGGGATCCAGACGCCACCCGTGCATCCCTCGCCGCGCTCGGGATGACAGGCAGGCGCGAATCAGACGCCGGTGATCTCCTTCAGGTAGCCGAAGAACGCGCGCTTGCGGAAGGAGTTGATGCCCCAGTCGACCGGCAGCGACTGGAAGCCGTCGGGGTACTTCTCAGGGATCCGGCGGTAGTCGAAGAAGCCCCAGCTCGCGTATGAATCCACCGCCGCGCGCATGTTGTTGTCGGGCAGGTGGAAATCGTAGTGGTCGTCCTCGTTGAACGCGACGGGCTGGCCGCGGTACGTCGCCCGCGCGCGGGTCTCGCGCACCATGCGCCGGATCCCCTCCGGGCTCTCGACGTGGTTGCCGTGCAGGAGCAGGTAGTCCGCCTCGGCGACGACGTTGTCGGGCGGCGCGGCGCCGCCGGCGAAGCTGGTGCTGGCCAGCAGGCGGCCGGCGGGCGTCCGCAAGCGGCCGCTCGACCGCTCCTTCACGCGCTTGATCATCTCGTGCCCGCGCGACGCGGCGATCACGTCGTGCGCGAACCATGGAAGGTCGACCTCGTTGCCGATCTCGATCAGCGCGTTGCGGCAATCCTGCGCGACGAGCAGCTCGACGACCTCGTCGACGGCCCGCAGGCAGGCGGCCTCGTCCGCGAGGTGCCCGGTCTGCCGGCCGTAGAAGCAGCCGAGGATCACCGCCATGCCGAGCGCGTCGGTCGCGCGGAGCACGTCGAGAATCCGCCGCGCGTAGTCCGGCTTCAACGCGCCGTCGGCCGCGAAGCCGGTCGTGACCCACGGGTGGTTCCAACTGTAGCCCTGCGGGCTGCCGCCCTGCAGGTTGACGCTCACGGCCAGCAGCCCGTGCGCCCGGTAGGACGGCAGCGCCGCGACGAACTCGCGCGTGCTGCGGTCCGCGTCCCATGGTCCGTCGGCGTACGCCCAGACGCCCCGGGTGGCGGGGTTCACGTCGTCGATCACCGCGTTGGCCATCCGCGAGTTGAGCAGCAGGCCCTCGATCTTGCGCGCGCCCCAGCGGCGGCCCTCGTAGGTCGGCCGGCCGTCGATCGTGAAGCCGTCGCCGGTGATTCCAATCGTGGTGCGGCCCGTCATGCTCCGCCCTCCCCGTCTAGATCATGCTCGGATCGGTCGGCAGGCCGAGGAGGACCCGGCCGGCCAGCTCGTAGCTCGGCGGCGCCACCATCATGTGCTGCGTGATGACGTGGGCGTCGCGGAAGCGCCGCTGCAGCGGGCTGTTGCGGTACACCGCGGTGCCGCCACCGAGCGTGTAGCAGATGTCGACGACCCGCGCCGACTCGTTGGCCGCGTGGGTCGCGGCCAGGCGCAGCGCGGCGCGCCTCGCGACGCTGATCGCGCCGGCCTCCGCCTCGGCCCAGGCGTCGAGGATCGCCTCCACCATGAAGGCGCGGGCGCCGCGGAGGATCGCCTCGGCCCGCGCGATGTCGCCCTGGGTCGCGCCGCGCTCCGCAAGCGCGCGGTTGCTGAGGGTCGGCTTCTTGGCGCCGGCCAGCTCGACGATGTCCGTGATCGCGCCCCGCGCGATCCCGAGCGACGTCATGGCGCAGATCATGCCGAGCAGGCCGAACATCGGGAACACGTAGAGCGGCGCTTCCACCCGAGGCTTGTCCCGGGTCAGCGAGATCGTGTGGGCGGCCGGCACGAACACGTCCGTCACCTTGATGTCGCAGGACGCGGTGCCGCAGAGCCCGGACGTGTACCAGTTGTCGACGAACTCGATCTTATCGCGCGGGAAATAGACCGTCAGAACCTCGGGGACGCCGTCGCGGATGAGGCGCGGTTTGCCGTCCTCGTAGGCGACGCAGCCGCCCTTGATCCACGCGCAATGCGGGCTGCCGCTGGCCCACTGCCAGTGGCCGGTGACGCGGTAGCCGTCGCCCTCGCGGACCGCCTTGCCGCGCGGCGCGAAGATGCCGCCGGTGACCGCCTCCGGCGCGCCATGGATGAGCCGCGCGACATCGGGCGCGAGATAGGCCGCCGTGCTGCCGGAGCTGGCGCCGATGGCGACGTTCCAGCCGGCCGAGCCGTCGGCGGCGGCCGTCTCCTCGATCGCCTGCATGAGCACCAATGGATGCGCCTCCTCGCCGCCGACGGCCTTGGGCACGCACAGCTTGAAGACCTTGGTGCCGATCAGCGTCCGCGCGAGGTCGGCGGGCAGCCGGCGCGCCGCCTCGATCTCGTCGGCGCGCGCGGCGATGCCTGGCAGCAGCGGCCGCAGCCGGTCGAGCACGGGATGGTCGGGCCACACGGTCATCGCATCGTTTCCTTGGTGATATCAGCGCGCGAGACGCGCCAGCGGGCGCCCGAAGATCTCGCCGCGCATCTGGGCGCAGAACAGCGCCGGCAGCGCCTCGATCCCCTCGACCACGTGCTCGCGGAATTTCAAGCGGCCGTCGCGGATCCAACCCGTCATCGCGTCCAGCGCCTCGCCGTAGCGGCCGGCGTAGTCGAACACGACGAGACCCTCCATCCGCAGCCGCTTGCCGATGAAGTCGTAGACGCGGCGCGTGCCGTGGCGCTCGCCGGCGGCGTTGTAGTCCGACAACTGGCCGCAGACGACGACGCGGCCGCGCGGCCGCAGGCTGGCGATCGCGGCGTCGAGGGTCGGTCCGCCGACGTTGTCGAAATAGACGTCGACGCCTTCCGGCGCGGCCTCCGCGATCCGCGCCGCCAGCGACTCCACGGGCTCGCCGGCGCGGCGGTCGATCACCGCGTCGAAACCGGCCTCGTCGACCAACAAGCGTCGCTTGCCGGCGCCGCTGGCGATGCCGATGACGCGGCAGCCCGTGATCCTCCCGATCTGCCCGGCGGTCGCGCCGACCGGTCCGGCGGCCGATGACACCAGGACCGTCTCGCCGGGTTTGGCCGCGCCCACGTCGAGCAGGCCGAAATAGGCCGTGAGACCGGGGATCGAGAGGATGCCAGCCCAGGCGCTCAGCGACGGCGTGTCGGCCGGAACGCGGGTGACGCCGCGGCCGCTGATCTGGACGTGCTCGGCCCAGCCGAACGGCCCCGACAGCAGGTCGCCGGGCGCGAACGCGGCGTTGCGCGACTCAACGACACGACCGACCGCCGGCCCCTCCATCGTCTCGCCGATCTCCATCCCGCGGGCGTAGCTGGCCGCGCCGCCGAGCCGGTTGCGGCTGCCGGGATTGGCGGTAGCGTAGAGCACCTCGACCAGCACCCGTCCATCCGCGAGCGGCGGCAGCGCGCGCCGCTCGACCCGGAAATCCTCCGGCACGGGGACGCCGTCCGGCCGGCGCGCGAGGACGACGTGGCGGGAGTCCATCGGATCGACGGACTCAGCCGCCGCCGACCCCGATCACGCCGCCGTCGGCGACGATCATCTGCGCCGTGACGAAGGCGCCGGCCTTGGAGGCGAGGAAGCAGGCGACGCCGCCGATCTCGTCCGGCTCGCCGATGCGCCGCAGCGCCGCGCGGCGCTCCGAGTTGGCGCGGATCTCCGGGTTGTCCCACAGCGCCTTGGCGAAGTCGGTCTTGATCAGGCCCGGCGCGATGGCGTTGACGCGGATGTTGCTCGGCCCCCATTCCGCCGCCAGCGACTTCACCAGCGACAGGTCGGCGGCCTTGGACATGTTGTAGGCGGCGATGTGGAGCGACGCGGTCAGCGCGCCGATCGAGGACACGACGATCACGACCCCGTCCTTCCGCTCCGCCATCTCCGGGCACACCATGTTGGCGAGCCACAGGTTGCTCATGACGTTGTTCATCATGATCTTCTGGAAGACGTCCTCCTTCAGCCCGGTGAGCGGTCCGAAATAGGGATTGCTGGCGGCGTTGCAGACCAGGATGTCGATCCTGCCGTAGGCCTTGCGCGCCTGCGCGATCAGGTTCTCGAGCTGGGCCTTGTCGGAGATGCTGGCGGCCACCGCCGTCGCCTCGCCGCCCCGCGCCTTGATCCCCTGGACGACCTCCTCGCAGGCGGGCAGCTTGCGGCTCGACACCACGACCTTCGCGCCCTGGATCGCCATCTGCTCGCAGATCGAGCGGCCGATGCCGCGGCTTCCGCCCGTGACGACGGCGACCTTGCCCGTCAGATCGAACATCGACATCCGCTTCCTCCGCTCCGTGTGTTTTCGCGACCGCACCATAGCGACGCGGCGACGTCGCGCACAAGCGTACCGGCATGCGGAAGGAATGGCCGCGCAGCGGGCCGAGGAGGCCGCCCGGTGGTTGCCGGCGGCGGCGTTTCGCGTTCAGATCGCCGCTGGAGCGAAGCGGGCGGAAGCGGAGGACACCATGAAGTTCGGCATTTTCTACGAGTTGCAGCTGCCGCGCCCATGGGGTCCGGACGACGAGCGCAAGCTCTACCAGAACGCGCTCGCCCAGATCGAGCTGGCCGACCGCCTCGGCTACGACCACGCGTGGCAGGTGGAGCACCACTTCCTCGAGGAGTACTCGCACTCGCCGGCGCCGGAGATGCTGCTGGCGGCGGCCAGCCAGCGCACCAAGCGCATCCGCCTGGGCCACGGCATCTTCCAGCTCACCACCAACCACCCCGCCCGCGTGGCCGAGCGCATCGCCACCCTCGACCTGCTGAGCGACGGCAGGGTCGAGTTCGGCATGGGCGAGAGCGCCAGCTACACCGAGCTGGAGCCGTTCGACCGCACGATGGAGGAGAAGCGCGCGGTGTGGGAGGACGGCGTGCGCGCCGTCATGCCGATGTTCAAGGACGGCGGCTGCTCCTACGACGGCCCCTACTTCAAGTTCCCGCTGCGCAACGTCCTGCCCAAGCCGGTGCAGAAGCCGCACCCGCCGCTGTGGGTCGCCTGCTCGCAGCTCGAGACCATCGAGATGGCGGGCCGCCGCGGCATGGGCGCGCTGGCGTTCCAGTTCCTCAGCGCCGACGCCGCCAACGCCTGGGTGCACGCCTACTACAACTCCTTCGTCCGCCGGCAGGACAAGCTCTGCGAGTACGACACGAACCCGAACATCGCGGTCGTCAGCTACTTCATGTGCGCGGAGACCGACGAGGAGGCGCGCCGCCGCGCCGATGGCGCCACCTTCTTCCAGTTCGCGCTGCAGTTCTACGGCGCCTCGAAGAACCGCGAGCGCCCCGCGCCGGGCACCGTCAACATGTGGGACGAGTACAACAAGTGGAAGGCGGCCAACCCGGAGCAGGCCGCGCGCGCCCTCCAGGGCGGTCTGATCGGCTCGCCGGAGACGATCCGGCGCAAGCTGCGCAAGTTCCAGACCTCGAACGTCGACCAGATCATCCTGCTCAACCAGGCCGGCAAGACCTCGCACGCGCATATCTGCGAGAGCCTCGAGCTGTTCGCCAAGGAGGTCATGCCGGAGTTCCACGCCGCCGAGCCCGAGCACCAGGCGTGGAAGCGCAAGGTGCTGTCGGGCGACATCCAGCTCGACGAGATCGACACCACGCCGCACAAGGACCGCTTCCGGCCGGGCTCGATCACCGTGCAGCGGCCCGCCGCGGCGGAATAGCCGCGAACGTCAACGCCCGTGTCGCGGTCGGCGGAACAGCGCCGCCAGCTCGACGTGCGGCGACCATAGGAACTGGTCGACCGGCAGGAGCCTTTCCAGCCGGTACCCACCATCGACCAGCGTTTTGGCGTCGCGCGCGAAGCTGAGCGGATCGCACGACACCGCGACCACGGTGGGGATCCTGCTGCGCGCCAGTTCGGCGGCCTGCGCGGCGGCGCCGGCGCGCGGCGGATCGAGGATCGCCGCGTCGAACGCGTCGAGCTCCTCGGCGACCAGCGGGTCGCTGGCGAGGTTGCGCAGGTTGGCGGTCGCCACGCCGTTCAGCGAGGCCTTGCGCAGTCCCGCCTCCACGGCCGCCACGGCCGCGCGGTCGCCCTCGTAGAGAGTCGCTCGGCAGCCCGGCAGCAGGCCGAGCGACAGCGTGCCGATCCCGGCGTAGAGGTCGACCAGCTTCCGCGCCGGCCCGATCCACGCCCGTACCGCGTCGCGCAGCGCCATCTCGCCGGCGACGCTGGCCTGGAGGAACGCGCCCGGAGGCGGCTCCACGGCGACGCGTCCGAAAGCGAGCGACGGTTGGTGGCGCACGACGACCGGCTCGGATTGGCGTCGCGTCCCCCACGAGACGCGGGCGGCGTCGACCGTCTCGGCGAAGGTCGCCAGCGCCTCGCGCCTTGCCAGATCGAGCGGCAGACGGTCGGCCGGCACGATCAGGACGTCGGCGCCGTTGTCGGTCCAATTGACGACCGCGTCCGCCTCGCCGGCCGCCGGCAGCATCCGTCCGGCGGCGAGACGCAGCGGCGCGACCATTGCGGCCAGCTTGGGCATGAGCACGGGGCATTGCGCGAGATCGACCAGCTCGTGCGATCCGCGCCGCGCGAACCCCGCGCGCACGCCGTCGCGCGACCACCGCAGGGTGAGATCGACGCGGCGACGTCCGCCCGCCGTCGTGCGCGCCAGCGGCAGCACCTCGTCCGGGACGATGCCGTGGGCGCGTAGCGCGGTTAGTGGCGCCGCCGCCTTCCACGCGGTGTAGTCCATATCCGGCCAGTGCTGCGCCGCGCAGCCGCCGCAGACCGTGAAATGCCGGCACATCGGCGCGCGCCTCGCCGTCGACGGCTCGATGACGCGCAGCAGATCGGCCTCGGCGCGCGCGCCGGCGTGGCGGCGTGGACGCGCCTCGACGGTCTCGCCGGCGAGCGTGTAGGGCACGTGGAGACGCACCGTCGGATCGCCCGGCGCCGGCGCCCAGCCGAGCATGGCGGCGTTGACGCCCTCGATCCTGAGCGTGACGGCCGGAGCGTCGGTCGCGGGCTCGGCGGCCGGCCGCGGCCGGGGCCTTACGACGCCGCGCCGAGCCACGACGCCGCCGGCCGGATGTCGCCCACACGCAGGCCGACGACGTTGAGGACCGGCGGGTTGACCGCCGCGTCGAATTCCGCCGCCGACAGCACGCCGAGATGGCGCAGGATCGTCGCCATCGCGACCTCCGAGGCGCGCGCCGCCCCGTCCCACATCTTCAGCGCCACTCCGACGCCGAGGGTCGGCAGCATGCCGCAATAGACGCCCTCGGCGCCGGTCTTCACCTGTGCGATGCCCGGCAGGGCGCCGTTGATGCGGGTGCAGAAGCGTCCCGTGCCGGCCATGAAGAATGGCTCCGCGTTCATCGCCGCGCGGATGCGGATGGCGGCCTTGGCGCGCGCCTCCGGCAGGCGCGACGGATCGGCCATGTTGGCCATCGCGCGGGCCATGCCGCGCAGCGGCACGCCGATCGTGGGGATGCCGCAGCCGTCGGTGCCGGCCGGGGCGGCCGAGAGGTCGCAGCCGGACAGCTCGCCGTAGATCGCGGTGATGCGGCGCTGCACGGGATGCGCCGCCGTGATGTATCCCCGGGTCGGCTCGCCGAGATGCATGGCGGTCGTCAGAAATCCGGTGTGCTTGCCGGAGCAATTGTTGAACGCCGCCGTCAGCGGCGCGCCGGTCCTCAGGAACGCCTCGTAGATCGGCAGCCGCGTCGGCGCGTGCGCCCCGCACTCGAGATCGGCCTCGGACAGGACGATTTTCGTCAGCCACGCCCGCACCGCCTCGACGTGGCGCGCCTCGCCGTTGTGCGACGCGCAGGCCAGCGAAAGCTGGATATCGGTCAGCCCAAAGCGGTCCGCCGCCCCGCTCTCGACCAGCGGCAGCGCCTGGATCGGCTTGATCGCCGAGCGTGCGAGGACCAGCGCGTCGATATCGCCCCACGATTCGACGACCGTGCCGTCGGCGCGCATCACCGCGCCGGCGCCGATATGCCGGCTCTCCACCACGGCGCCGCGGTGGAGTTCGACGACGATCGGATTGAGGCCTGACACCGTCCCCCGCTCAGGCCCAGGTCGCGGGCATGGTCGTCAGGCCGCGCAGGGTGAAGTTGCGCCGCCAGCTCGGCGCCTCGATCTCCCCGACCTTCAGATCGGGCAAACGCCGGACCAGTCCGGCGAAGGCCTCGTGCGCTTCGATCTTGGCGAGCTGCGCGCCGAGACAGTGGTGGATGCCGCCGCCGAACGACAGCGGCCGGATGTTCTGCCGCCGCACGTCCAGCCGGTCGGGATCGGCGTAGACCGCCGGATCGCGGTTGGCGGCACCGAGGAAGGTGATCACCGAGGCGCCCTTCTCCAGCGCCACGCCGCCGACCTCGACGTCGTCCATCGCGACGCGCCCCGTCATCTGCACCGAGGAGTCGAAGCGCAGCAGTTCGTCGATCGCGTTGGCGATCAACGACGGATCGGCCTTGATCGCCGCCCACTGGTCGGGATGGCGCTGCAGCGCCAGCAGGCCGTTGCCGATCAGGTTCGCGGTGGTCTCGTGGCCGGCGGCGAACAGCAGCCCGACATTGGCGCGCAGCTCCTCGGCGCTGAGTCGGTCGCCCGCCTCCTCGGCCTGCACGAGCTGGGTCGTCAGATCGTCGGTCGGCTCGCGCCGGCGGCGCTCGAAGAGCGTGTCGAAATAGGCGCCGATGGCGGCGCCGCTGGCGTTCGCCGAATCCATCTCCTCGCGCGTCATCGGCACGGGATCGATCAGCCGTCCGTTGACCTTGGACTGGTCGAAGAATTGTTGGCGGTCCTCCTCCGGGATCCCGAGCATGTCGCAGATCACGATCACCGGCAGGCGGTGGGCGAAATCCCAGATCACGTCCATCCCGCCCTTGTCGGCGACGCGGTCGATCAGCGCGCCGACGATGGCGGCGATGCGCGGCCGCATCTCCTCGACCCGGCGGGCGGTGAACGCCTTGGTCACCAGCCCGCGCAGGCGCGTGTGGTCGGGCGGATCGAGCACCAGCATGGTTTTGGCCAAGCTGGCGATGGCCGGCTCATTCGGCGCCGCCTCGCCGTAGCGGCGGCGCATGTTGCCGGCGTAGTCCTTGCCGAATCGCTTGTCGCGCAGGATGAAGGCGACGTCCTCGTAGCGGGTCGCCACCCACATCCCCAGCGGTGATTTCCACACGGGCGCCGCCGCGCGGAGCTGATGGTAGACGGGGTACGGATCGGCGATGAACACCGGATCCAGTGGATTGAACACGGGCGGCGCGGGGGCGCGGTGACGGTGTCGGGCATGCGGCGCGGACTCCGGTGAACCATGATTTATGAACGAGGCGTCACCCTATCAGAGCCGCTGGGCCGCCGCGATAGCCTCGCCGCCCCGAGCGGCCACCTCTTGCACCGGACGTGAACCCGCCGCAGGCTCGCGGAAGCGCCCGTCCGAAGGAGGCAGCGATGACCGACAAGCCGCAGCGCGACCCCATGCTCGAAGCCACGATCATCCAGGCCCGCGCCGTGATACCCATCGTCAAGGCGTTGGAGAAGGAGCTCGGCAAGGAGCGCGCCCACGCCCTGGTCGGCAAGGCCATCGCCGACAACTACGTGACGTGGCGCGACAAGCGCGGCTTCACCCCCGACACGCATCCCGGCCGCGACTCCGGCGGCCCGTCCTTTCCGGTGGTCAACAAGGTGGTCGAGGACACCGACGAGGCCTACGGCCACGACGTGGTCGGCTGCGCCTTTGCCGACTACTTCGGTTCCATCGGCGAGCCGGAGATCGGCGCGCTCATGACCTGCGGCGTCGACTTCGCCGCCGAGGCGCACATGCGGCCAGGCTGGGACTTCAAACGCACCCAGACCCGCATGCAGGGCGCGCCGTGCTGCGACTTCAGATGGCGGCGGAAGCCCGCTCCGTAGCGGAGCGCGAGTGACTAGGAACGGTTGCGCGCGCGCGCCCACCCTTCCATTCCGTGCCCCGCCGTCTAGGATCGCCCCGTCACGATCCTGAAGGGACGCCGGAAACGCCATGTATCTGACACAGGGACTGCGCCGGGCGGCGCAGATCAAGCCGCGCGGAGTGTCGACCGTGTTCCGCGGGCGGCGCCACGACTGGACGACGAGTCTGGAGCGTGTGGCGCGGCTGGCCGGCGGATTGCGGGCGCTGGGTATCGGCGCCGGCGACCGCGTCGCGATCCTGGCGCTCAACAGCGACCGCTATCTCGAGCTGATGTACGCGATCCCGTGGATCGGCGCCGCCATGGTGCCGCTCAACACGCGGCTGGCGACGCCGGAGACCGAGTACATCCTGGAGGATTCCGGCAGCGTCGCGCTGTTCGTCGATGGCGCGATGCGGGCGCACGCCGAGGCGCTGGCGGGCAAGATGCCGGCGCTCAAAGCCGTGATCTGGCTGGACGACGACGCCCCGCCCGCCGGCATGCGCGCTTACGAGGATCTCCTTTCGGCGGGCGCGGTCGACGATGCCGGCGCCGGCGGCGAGACGCTGGCGGGTCTGTTCTACACCGGCGGCACCACCGGCAAATCCAAGGGCGTGATGCTGAGCCACGCCAACCTGACGTGGAACGCCATGAACGCCATCGCCGGCATCGGCTTCGACGGCGACACGGTCTATCTCCACTCCGGGCCGATGTTCCATCTCGCCGACGGCGCGTCGAGCTTCGGCGTGACGCAGTGCGGCGGCACCCACGCCTTCGTGGCGCGGTTCGACCCCGTGGACTGCCTGACCGCGATCCAGGCCGAGAAGGTCACGCACGGCCAGTACGTGCCGACCATGATCAACATGCTGTGCAACCACCCCCGCTTCGCCGAGTTCGACGTGTCGAGCCTCAAGCGCATCCTCTACGGCGCCTCGCCGATGCCCGAGGGCGTGCTGCTCAAGGCGCTGGAGGTGTTGCCGGGCTGCGGCTTTATCCACGCCTACGGCATGACCGAGGCGGCGCCGATCCTGACCCTGCTGCCGACCCGCTACACGACTCTCGACGGGCCCTACGCCGGGCGGCTGAAATCCTGCGGCCTGCCGGCGCACACCGTCGATCTGCGGATCGTCGACGCCGACCGCAGGGAGGTGCCGCGCGGCACCGTCGGCGAGATCGCGGCCAAGGGGCCGATGATCATGCTCGGCTACTGGAACAAGCCGGCGGAGACGGCGGCGGTTCTGGAGGATGGCTGGTACTACTCCGGCGACGGCGGCACGATGGACGACGAGGGCTTCGTGTTCATCGTCGACCGGCTCAAGGACATGATCGTGTCCGGCGGCGAGAACGTCTACTCGGCCGAGGTCGAGAGCGCGATCACGCTGATGCCCGGCGTCGCCGAGGTCGCGGTGATCGGCATCCCCGACGAGAAGTGGGGCGAGACCGTCCACGCCGTCGTCGTGCCGCGGCCGGGCGCTGAGGTGACGCCGGAACAGGTGCTCGCCCATTGCCGCACCCGGATCGCCGGCTACAAATGCCCGCGCTCCGTGGAGATCAGGACCACGTCCCTTCCCCTCTCGGGCGCCGGCAAGGTCCTCAAGCGCGACCTGCGCGAGCCCTACTGGAAGGGCTACGCCAAGCGCGTGAACTGACCGCGTGGTCTCCTACTCGATCACCGCGCCGGACGCCTTGACGACCTCGGCCCAGGCGGCGCGGTCCTTCTTCACGGTGGCGCGGAACTGTTCGACCGTCTCGCTGCGGGGCGTGTTACCGAGCTCGACGAGGCGCTGGCGGATCGCCGGCGTCTCCAGGGTCTTGCGGACGGCGGCGTTGATCTTGGCCGCGATCGCCGGATCGAGGTCCTTGGGACCGAACAGACCGAACCAGATGAAGCTCTCGTAGCCCGGCACGCCGGCCTCGTCGATCGTCGGCACGTCGGGCACGGCGGCGACGCGCGCCTTGGTGGTCACGCCCAGTAGCCGCACCTTGCCGGCGCGCCAGTGCGGCAGCACGGTCTGCACCTGGTTGAAGATGCAGCAGACCTGGCCGGCGATCACCGCCTGGATCGCGTCCGGCCCGCCCTTGTACGGCACGTGCACCATGTCGAGCCCAGCGCGGCGGTTGAAATCGGCGAAGGCGAGATGGGTGCCGGTTCCGTTGCCGGTCGAGGCGAAATTGTACTTGCCCGGCGCCGCCTTCACCTTGGCGATGAAATCCTGAACCGACGACGCGTCGATCACGGCGGGGTTGATCGTCAGCACGTTCGACACGTCGACCAGCGGCGAGATGGGCGTGAAATCGGTCTCGACGTCGAACGGCAGCTTCTTGTACAGGGCCGCGTTCACGCCGTGCGTGGCCGCGGTCGACAGCAGCAGCGTGTAGCCGTCGGGCTTGGCCTTGGCGACGGCGTCCGACGCCAGATTCCCGCCGGCGCCGGATTTGTAGTCGATCACGATCTTGGCGCCGAGCTCCTTCTCCAGCGGTTCCTGGAACATGCGCCCGACCACGTCGACGCCGGACCCCGCCGGGAACCCCATGAGGATGGTGATCGGCCGCGACGGCCAATCCTGCGCCCGGACCGGCGCGAACGCGCCCGCCGTGACGATCAGCGCCGACGCGGCGGCGGCCAGACGCGCGATGAACCCGGACATCCGATGTCCCTCCGTGTGGTATGCGATGGGCCGATTGAAACACCGCCTCCGGCGCCGCGCCAGCGCGACGTCGATCTCAGGAACGGATCGCGCCCGATGAACGCCGACAACGACCCGCGCCGCCGCGCCCCGGCGACCGAGCGCAACCGCGATCCCATCCTCGCGGTCCTCCGGTCCGTACTGCCGGCACGCGGCGTCGTGCTGGAGATCGCCAGTGGAACCGGGGAGCACGCGGCGTATTTCGCGACCGGTCTCCCGGCCATCGAGTGGCAGCCCAGCGACCTCGAATTCGCGGCGGTGCCCGGAATCGACGCGTGGAACGACGCTCTGCCGAACGTCCGCCCGGCTGTGGCGCTCGATGTCGAACGCGCGCCGTGGCCGCTCGACGAGGCCGACGCGCTCTTCTGCGCCAACATGATCCACATCGCGCCGTGGTCGGCGGCGCTGGGATTGCTGCGCGGCGCCGGCCGCATCCTGCCCCCGGGCGGGCCGCTGATCCTCTACGGCCCGTTCAAACGCGGCGGCCGTCATACGGCGCCCAGCAACGAGGCGTTCGACTCCAGCCTGCGCGCCCGCGATCCCGCATGGGGTATCCGCGATCTGGCCGACGTCGCGGCCGCCGCCGGCATCGTCGGGCTGACCCTCGACACGGTGGTCGAAATGCCGGCGAACAACCTCACCGTGGTGCTCCGGCGCGTTGCCAGTTAGCGCCATCGGCTGGTCACGCTCGCTGTCATCCCGAGCGCAGCGAGGGATGACGGGAGGAGCTGGGCCGTATCTATGCCGGCAACTCGTAACCGACCGCCGCTTCGACCTCCAACGTCCGCTGGACGGCGGGCCGCGCCACCATCCGCGCGTGATGATCCTCAAGCGCCGGGAAGTCGTCGGGCGACGGCTTCAGCGAGCCGCGCAGGCGCCAGAACAGCCGGAACAGGTGGATGCCGGCGATCGAATAACGCCCGACCGCCCATGCGCCGGCGCCGAGGCGGCGGTCGGCCAGTCCGTAGACGGTCCGCGCGTGGTCCAGCCCTTTGGCACGGGCGGGATGCAGCGTGGCGGCGATGAACGACATCCACGACAACGCCCGCGCCTCGGCGTCGAGATCGCCTTCGGGCCACAGGCCTGCCTCGGGATGGCGGCGCGCCAGGTAGTAGAGGATGGCCGCGACCTCCGTCAGCGCCCGACCGTCGACGATCAGCGTCGGCACGTTGCCCTCGGGATTGATCCGCAGATAGGCCTCGGCGCGCTGCTCGCGCTTGGCGAGGGAGACCGGCATCGCCTCGAACGGCACGCCGATCTCGTGGAGCGCGACATGCGGCGCCATCGAACTGGCGCCGGGCGAGAAGTACAGCGTCAGCACGCCGCGCCCCGACCTCCGGCGCCGTCGAGCAGCGGCGCCGGCGCGCCCATCAGTAGTTCGTACAATTCGCGCCAACGCCCCTCGTCGGAGGCCACGAGGATGCCGGCGTCGACCCGCTGCGTCGGCGCGTAGGGCGCACCGTCGTGCCGGTTGGCGATCCCGCCGGCCTCGCGCACCAGGAGGGCGCCGGCCGCGTGGTCCCACGGCTTGGTCCAGCGGTACAGCGAGAAATGGCTGCGGCCGTTCAGCGTCTCGAGATACTCCAGCCCGGCGCAACCGAACGTCGTCAGACCGCCGAGCCGGGAGAGCGCGTCCGGTCCGAGACGGGACACGACCTCGCGCTTGAACTTGTAGCCGACGAAGCCGTTGGTGTCCTTCAGTGGCGGCGCCGGTGGCAGTTCCGAGGTCTTGCCGTCGAAGCGGACACCGCCGCCGAGGGAGCCCACCGCCATGCGGCCGCGCACGGGATCGTGGATCCAGGCCGCCACGGTCTCCCCGCGGCGCGCGAGCGCGACGATCACGGCGAAGCGGTCGTGCCCGCGGGCGAAATTCGACGTGCCGTCGAGCGGATCGACGATCCAAGCCAGCTCGGCCTCGGCGATGTGCGACAGCAGGCCAGGTTCGGCCGCCACCGCCTCCTCGCCCACCACCGGGGCGCCGGGCAGGATCAGCGCAAGTCCGGCGGCGAGGCGCCGCTCGCAGGCAAGGTCGGCGACGGTGACGAGGTCGCCGGGCGACTTCTCCCGGATGTCGCCGGGCCCCAGACGACGAAAGCGCGACAGCAGTTCCGCCGTCGCGCTTTCCTGTACGAGATCGGCGACCCGTTCGAGATCGCGGTCGCCGAGCATGTCGCGGGACCGGCCGGCGTCAGCCGACCACGCCCATGATGTCGCTCTCCTTGAGGATCACGTAGTCCTTGCCGCCGAGCTTGACCTCGGTGCCGGACCACTTGCCGTAGAGGACGACGTCGCCGGCCTTCACGTCCATCGGCTGCAGGCGGCCGTCCTCGAGGCGCGTGCCCTTGCCGGTGGAGACGACCTTGCCCTGCATCGGCTTCTCCTGCGCCGTGTCGGGAATGATGATGCCGCCCTTGGTTTTGGTCTCGGCCTCGACCGGCTCGAGCAGCAGGCGGTCGTGCAACGGCTTGAATTTCATGGTGTTTCTCCGTGGTGCGATGCCGGTTTCGCCGCGTCGGGCGTGCGAGCCGCGTTGTAGGAACCGCCGGGGTTCACGTCAAGTCGCGGCCCAGCCGGCTCGACAACCGGGCGCGGCTCTCGTCGTCCAACGCGACGGTGAAGCGCGCCATGCCGTCGTCGTCGCGGCGCGATCTGACCTCGCCATGCCGGTAGAGCCAGGCGATGGTCGCGCCGTCGCCGGCGTCGATCTCGACCTCCACCGCCTCGCTCGCGGCCGACAGCCGCGCGGCCACGGCGTCGAGCAGCGCGTCGACGCCCTCCCCCGTCACCGCCGAGATCGGGTACGCCCGCCGCCGCTCGGCGCCGGTCGCGGACACCGCCTCCAGCCGCGACCGCGACTCCGCGACGAGCAGGTCTATCTTGTTCAGCGCCTCCAGCATGTCGCCGCGTTCGATCCGCTCCTCTAGGCCGAGATCGCGCAGCACGCGCTCGACGTCGGCCTTCTGCCGTTCGGCGTCGACATGCGCCACGTCGCGCACGTGCACGATCAGGTCGGCCTCGAGCACCTCCTCCAGCGTGGCGCGAAACGCCTCGACCAGGGTCGTGGGAAGGTCGGCGATGAACCCGACGGTGTCGGACAACACCGCGCGCCGGCCGTCCGGCAGGCGGATCGCGCGCATCGTCGGATCGAGGGTCGCGAACAGCAGGTCCTTGGCCATGACCTCGGCGCCGGCGACGCGGTTGAACAGCGTCGATTTGCCGGCGTTGGTGTAGCCGACCAGCGCCACGGTCGGGATCGCGCCCCGGCGCCGGCCCGTGCGGTGGAGCGAGCGCGTGCGACGGACCTGGTCGAGGTCGCGGCGGATGCGGATCATGCGGTCGCCGATCAGCCGGCGGTCGAGCTCGAGCTGCGACTCGCCGGGGCCGCCGAGGAAGCCGAAGCCGCCGCGCTGGCGCTCGAGATGGGTCCACGACCGCACCAGCCGGCTGCGCTGATAGTCCAACGCGGCCAGTTCGACCTGGAGACGGCCCTCATGGGTGCGGGCGCGGGCGCCGAAGATCTCAAGGATCAGCCCGGTGCGGTCGATCACCTTGCAGGACCACGCCTTCTCCAGATTGCGTTGCTGCACCGGAGACAGGCGCGCGTCGACCACGACGACGGCGACCTCGGCGGCCTTGAACGCCTCGCCGAGGCGCGTCACGCCGCCGCTGCCGATCAACGTCGCCGGGGCGGGGCGCCGCAATGGCAACGCCTCTCGGACCCGCACGTCGAGCTGGATCGCCTCGGCCAAGCCGACCGCCTCCGCCAGACGCGCGTCGGCGTCACGACGGTTGTCGCCGTCGGCGGTCCTGCCGGAAGCCATCGGACAGATGACCGCCGCGATGGTGGGCGCGGCGCGCGTCTCGCGCGGCACGGGCTCGGCCCGGCCCTCGTCGATCGCCTCCACGGTCTCGGCGTGGGAGGCGTCGTGCTCGCTATCGGCCGGAGCCCGGGGGCGTCGCGCCAATTAGTGCTCGCCGCCGGCCGCCGCCGGTGCCGCCGGCGCCTTGTCGCCCTCGAACAGGCTGATCGGCGTCACGGGCATGATCGTGGAGATCGCGTGCTTGTAGACGAGCTGGGAATGGCCATCCCGTCGGAGCAGGACCGAGAAATTGTCGAACCACGTGACGATGCCCTGCAGCTTGACGCCGTTGACCAGGAAGATCGTGACCGGGGTCTTGGTCTTGCGAAGGTGGTTCAGGAACACATCCTGAACGTTTTGAGCCTTTTCGGACATGCTCTTGCCTCTTTCTGAGGTTGGTTGCCGCCATGGCCCGGAGGCACGGCGGGTGGGGTCGGCGCGTGGGCCGCGCTTCATCACGCAAGATATAGGCTGGAGACTGTCTAAATCAACTTCCACAGCGCATGGCAGTCCCGCACGTGAAACGCCGGAGGATGCCGCTCGAACTCCAGCGGCTCCGGCGGCTCGTCGCGGATCAGCACCGGCAGGCATCCGGTGTTGTGGGCGCACTCGAGATCGATCGCCGTGTCGCCGACGAACCAGACGGAATGGTCCGGGCCGAAGCCGGCCGGCTCGAGCGCGCGCGCGACCGGGTCGGGCGCCGGCTTGTCGCGCGCCGTGTCGGTCGCTCCGACGATCCGCTCGAAATATCCGCTCCAGCCGAGATGGCCGGCCTCGATGCGCAGCGCCGGCCCCATCTTGTTGCTGACCACCGCCAGGTAGAGGCCGCGCTCGCGCAAGCCCCTCAACATCTCGCCGGCGCCGTCCTTGGCCCGCAGCCGGTCGAGATGGACGACGCGGAAGGTCGCGTAGAAGACCTCCCTCGCCTCCTCCCAGCGCGCCGGGCCGAACAGCTCCGGAAAGGCGTCGCGCAGCGATTTGTGCGCGCGCGCCCGGGTCTCAGCCTCGGTCCACGGCGGCATGCCGAAATGCGCGAAGGTCGCGTTGTAGCAGGTCGTGATCACCGGCCAAGTGTCGACCAGCGTGTTGTCCCAGTCGAACACCAGCGCCTTGGGCGCCGACGGCGGCATCACGCGAACGGCTCCACCGACATCACGGCACGGAAGTACTCGGCGCGGAGCCGGCGCGCGGTCTCGCCTGGCGCGCCGTCGCCGACCGGCTTGTCGTCGATGCGGACGATCGGCGTGACGAACGCCGTGGCGCTGGTCATGAACGCTTCGCGCGCCGATTGCGCCTCGGCGATCGTGAACGGCCGCTCGACCAGCTTGAGCTGGAGCTGCTCCGCCACCCGTTTGACGGTCTGTCGCGTGATCCCCGCGAGGATGTCGTGCCCGGTCGGCCGGGTGACCAGCTCGCCGTCGGCGGTCACGATCCAGGCGTTGCTCGAGGTGCCCTCCGTGACGTCGCCTTTGGCGTCGATCTGCCAGCACTCCCAGGCGCCTCGGCCGCGGGCGATCCCCTTGTTGATGGCCGAGCCGAGCAGGCCGACGGTCTTGATGTCGACGCGCTTCCAGCGCAGGTCCGGCGCCGACACCACGGCGACGCCGGGCCCGACGTCGACCTGCGGCCGCGGGGTCGACTTCGCCGTGACCACGACGGCCGGGGCGATGCCGGCCGGCGCGACGTAGTCGCGCCGCGCCACGCCGCGCGAGACCTGGAGATACACCAGCCCGTTCCGGACCCGGTTGCGGCGCGCGACCTCGCGCAGCACGAAGCGCAGCGCGGCGCGGCCGAGCGGCGGGGGGATGTCGAGCTCGGCGAGGGACCGGTCGAGGCGGTCGAGATGCGGTTCCTCGTCGAGCAGGCGTCCGTCGACGATGCCGACGACCTCGTAGACGGCGTCGGCGAACTGGTAGCCGCGGTCCTCGACGTGGACCATGGCCTGGCGGTGCGGGACGTAGCGGCCGTTCACGTAGGCGATGCGCGACATGACGCGGACTCCGTTGCCTGTGGCCTCAGACGGCGCGCTCGTCGCCGTGCACGCCGAGACTCTTCAGCTTGCGGTGCAGGGCCGAGCGCTCCATGCCGACGAACGCCGCCGTGCGCGAGATGTTGCCGCCGAAGCGGGTGACCTGCGCCATCAGGTACTCGCGCTCGAACACCTCGCGGGCGTCGCGCAGCGGCAGCTGCATGATCTCGCCGGCCTTCTCCCACCGCAGGACGGACGGCGATATCTCGCCGAAATCGGCCGGCAGCATGTCGGCCTTCAGCGTCGCGTCGCCGTCGCTCGGCGCCACGATCAGCAGATGCTCGACGACATTGCGGAGCTGCCTGACGTTGCCCGGCCAGTCGTAGCCCTGAAGCGCGGTGATCGCGTCCTCGCCGAACGGCCGCGGCGGAAGCCCCGCCGCCTCGGCGACGCGGCGCATGAGGTGGTTGGCCAGCTCGGGGATGTCCTCGCGGCGCTCGGCCAGCGCCGGAACCCGGATCGGCACGACGTTGAGCCGGTGGTAGAGGTCCTCGCGGAAGCGGCCGGCGGCGATCTCGGCCGGCAGGTCGCGCGCCGTCGAGGCGACGACGCGGACGTCGACCTCGACGCGGGCGTCCCCGCCGTCGCGCGTGAACGACTGCTCCTGCAGCATTCGGACGACCTTGGCCTGCGTCGCTAGCGGCAGCCCGCCGACCTCCTCCAGCAGCAGGGTGCCGCCATGCGCCTGCTCGAAGGCGCCGTAGACGCGCAGGCCGTCCGACGACTCCCCACCCTCGGTGCCGAACAGCTCGATGTCGAGCCGGTCCTCCGACAGAGCGGCGCAATTGACCGTGACGAACGGCGCCGGCGCGCGCTTGGAGTTCACGTGCAGAAGGCGCGCGACCAGCTCCTTGCCGGAGCCGGGCGGACCGGTCAGCAGGACGCGGCTTCCCGTCGCCGACACCCGCTCGATCGTGCCGCGCAGCTGGAGCGCCGCCGCCGAGCCGCCGACCAGCGTCTCCTCGCCGCCGGCCTTGCGCAGCAGCGCCGCGTTCTCGCGGCGCAGCGACGCCGCCTCGATGGCGCGCTGCACCACCAGCAGGAGACGGTCGGCCTTGAACGGCTTCTCGATGAAATCGTAGGCGCCGGTCTTGATGGCGGCGACGGCGGTGTCGATGGTGCCGTGTCCGCTGATCATCACCACCGGGACCTGCGGCGCGTCGCGCTGCAGCACCTTGAGGATGCCGAGGCCGTCGAGCTCGCTGCCCTGCAGCCAGACGTCGAGGATCACCAGCGTCGGGCGGCGCTGGGCGACGGCGTCGAGCGCCTCGCGGCTGTTGTGGGCGCGCCGCGCCGTGTAGCCCTCGTCCTCGAGGATGCCGCCGATGAGCGTGCAGATGTCGCGTTCGTCGTCGACGATCAGGATGTCGTGCGCCATGGCTACTGTCGGTCGGGTGTCGAGGCGGCGGCCGTTCCGGTCACGACCCGGCCGCCGCCGGCGGCGTGGCGCGTATGTCGCTGTCCGGCCGATGGAATATCAGAGAGATGCGGGCGCCGCCACCCTCGCGGTCGTCGAGCGCCAGGGCGCCGCCGTGGTCCTCCATGATCTTCTTCACGATCGCCAGGCCCAGGCCGGTGCCCTTTCCGCGGGTCGTGACGTACGGCTCGGTGAGACGCGCGCGGCCCTCCTTGGGCAGGCCGCGGCCGTTGTCCTCGACGACGATGCGCGGCGCGCCGTCCGGACCCTCGGTCAGCGTCAGCGATATCTCGCCAGGCGGCGGCCGGGCGCCGTCGGCCGCCGGCTCGCGCCCCTCGATCGCCTCGCCCGCGTTCTTCAGCAGGTTCGTCAGCGCCTGCCCGATCTGGCGCCGGTCGCAGCGCCAGCGCAACGGCGCGGCCGTCAGGTTCTCCGTGAACGCGACCTGGGGCTGGGCGTTGCGCTGGAGGAACAGCGCCTGCTGACACAGCTCCTTGAGGTCCTCCTCCGCCAGCGTCGGCCTCGGCATGCGCGCGAACGACGAGAACTCGTCGACCATGCGGCCGATATCGCCGACCTGGCGGATGATGGTGTCCGTGCAGATCGTGAACGTCTCGGGGTCCTGCGTGATCTGCTTGAGGTAGCGCCGCTTGAGCCGCTCTGCCGAGAGCTGGATCGGTGTCAGCGGATTCTTGATCTCGTGGGCGATGCGGCGCGCGACGTCGGCCCAGGCGGCCATGCGCTGCGCCGACATCAGGTCGCTGACGTCGTCGAAGGTGACGACGAATCCGCGAACTCCGGAATCGGCGCGCTCGGCGGCGATGCGGACGAGCAGCGTGCGCGTGGCCCCTCCCCGCGCGATGTCGATCTGGCTTTGGGCGAGACGGTCCGGCCGTGCGCGGGCGGTCTCGAGCGCGTCGCCCAGCTCGGGCATGACCTCCAGCAGGCGCCGCCCCTCGATCTCCTGGACCGGTATCGAGAGCAGCTCCGCCGCCGAGCGGTTCGACCGGTCGATGCGTCCGTCGGCGTCGACGCTGAGCACGCCGGCGGAGACGCCCGCGAGGATCGCCTCGGTCAGCTCGCGACGCTGGTCGAGCTCGCGGTTGGCGTCGACCAGCTCCCGCCGCTGCTGGTCGAGCTGCGCGGTCATCCGGTTGAACGCGCGCACGAGGCGGCCGAGCTCGTCGTCGGCCGACGTCGCCGCCACCCGGGCCGTGAGATCGCCTTTGCGCACCCGCTCCGCCGCCGTCATCAGCCCGCCGATCGGCTCGGTCAGGCGCGACGCGAAGGTCAACGCCATGAACACGGCAGACAGCAGCATCAGCAACGCGATCAGCGCGTAGATGGCGAACACGTTCGCCTGCGTGCCTTCGAGGTTGGCGTCGAGGTCGGCGTAGAACGCCTGGGCGCGCTCGATGCGGTCGCCATGGAACCACAGCGCGGGATCGACGGCGTGCCCCGTGACCAGGAACAGGTTCGCGTCGCTGAACAGGTGGAGGATCACGTAGACGCCGTTGCTGAGCGGCGCGATCACCGGCTTGGCCTCGGTGCGGGCGCGGCGCAGCGCCTCGGCGGGCGGCACCGTCGCCGTCGTGATCCCGCTGTCGATCGCGATCGACGAGGCGATCACCTTGCCGTCCATATCGACGATCGTGGCCTCGACCAGCGGTCGGCCCGCCGACAGCCGCGATAGGAACTGCGGCGCGCGGCTGGAATCGCCCACCGTCTCCGCCCCCAGCTCCTGCAGGCCGCGCGATATCTCCTCGACGTCGCGCAGCATGGCGGCGCGCACCGGGTCGCGCGCCGCGCCGGCCAGAAGGCGGCCGCTCTCCAGCCCGCCGCCGATCTGCTCGCCCACGAATTCGCGCACGCTGACCGACAGCCAGTAGCCCGACACCATCGACACCGCGAAGGTCGGCACGACCGCGAACAGGCCGAACAGCAGCACGAGGCGCAGGTGCAGGCGCGCCCCGGCGCCGCCGCGCCGGCGTTCGATCCACGAGCGCGCGAGCTGGACGACCACCACGCCGGCCAGCGCCACCACGATGGCGAGGTCGACCGCCAGCAGCGAGCGGATGAAACGCGGCGCCGTGAACCGGCGCGGCAGCCAGCCGAAGAACGCGGCGAACGTGACGGCGCCGGCGGCGATGGCGAGGACGGCCAGCGCGTAGGCGACGCCGCGGCTGAACAGGATGCGGCCGACACGGCGCGACAGCCGCGCAGAGATGGAGGGGGACTGGACGGACATCGCCGCCAGTCTATCGCAGAACGCCCGGCGCGGGCAGTTCCGCCGGCGGCCGCCTCAGCGCAATCCGCGGACGACCTGCACGTCGTGGTCGCGCAGCTTCTTGCGCAGCGTGTTGCGGTTCAGGCCGAGAAGCTGGGCCGCCCGGACCTGGTTGCCGCGGGTGGCGGCCAGCGCCAGCGACAGCAGCGGCCGCTCGATATCCGCCAGCACCCGGTCGTAGAGCCCCGGTGGCGGCAGCGCGTCCCCGTGGCCGCCGAAATACTCGCGCAGGTGGCGCTCGACGGCGCCGCTCATGCTCTCCGAGTCGGGCGCCGCGGTGGCGGTCGCGACGGCCGGCGCGGGCGCCGGCGCGGCGATCTCCGCCAGCTCGGCGGTGATCACGTCGGGGCCGATGACCTCCTCGGCGTAGAGCGCGGCCAGCCGGCGGACGAGGTTCTCCAGCTCCCGGACGTTGCCGGGCCAGCGGTACTCCTTGAGCTTGGCCACCGCGCCCCGGTCCAGCACCTTGACCGGCAGACCGTCCGCCGCCGCCTTGCCGAGGAAGTGGTTGGCCAGCTCGGGGATGTCCTCGATGCGGTCGCGCAGCGGCGGCAGGCGGATCGGCACCACGTTCAGGCGGTAGAACAGGTCCTCGCGGAACACGCCCTGCTGGATCGACCGGCGGAGGTCCTGATGGGTCGCCGCGACGATGCGCACGTTCGCCCGGATCGGCGTGCGACCGCCGACCGTGGTGTACTCGCCCTCCTGGAGCACGCGCAGCAGCCGCGTCTGCGCCTCGATCGGCATGTCGCCGATCTCGTCGAGGAACAGCGTGCCGCCGGCCGCCTGCTCGAACTTGCCGGGCGAGCGCTGGGTGGCGCCGGTGAAGGCGCCGCGCTCGTGTCCGAACAGCTCGCTCTCGATCAGCTCGCGCGGGATGGCCGCCATGTTGATGGCGACGAACGGCCCCTTCCGGCGCTTGCCGAAATCGTGCAGCGCGCGCGCCACCAGCTCCTTGCCGGTGCCCGATTCGCCGTTGATCATCACCGACAGGTCGGTCGACATCAGCCGCGCGATGGTGCGGTAGATCTCCTGCATCGCCGGCGACCGGCCGATCAGCGGCAGCCGCTCGCCGTCGTCGCCCGGCGCGTCGCCCGCGTCCGGCCGTTCGGGCTGCGACGCCAGCGCCCGGGCCACGACCGCGACCAGCTCCTTCAGGTCGAACGGCTTCGGCAGGTACTCGAAGGCGCCGCGCTCGGTCGCCTTCACCGCCGTGAGCAGCGTGGTCTGGGCGCTCATCACGATGATGCGCAGATCGGGCCGCAGCTTCTTGATGCGCGGCACCAGGTCGAGGCCGTTCTCGTCGGGCATGACGACGTCGGTGATCACCAGGTCGCCATGGCCGTCCTGGACCCAGTCCCACAGCGCCGCGGCGCTGCCGGTCGCGCGGACGTCGTAGCCGAGGCGCCCGAGCGCCTGCTGAAGGACCGTGCGGATGGCGCGGTCGTCGTCGGCGATGAGGATGGTGGCGGGTGACTGTGCCATGGACGGGCTGTATCTCCTCACGCGCGCGCGCTGTCGCGCCCGTCGCCGGGCCGCATCGGCAGCATGACGTTGAAGGTGGTGCGGCCGGGCGCGCTCTCGAACTCGACGACGCCACCGTGGTCGTTGACGATCTTCGCGACCAGCGCGAGGCCGAGGCCGGTGCCGTTCACTTTCGTGCTGACGAAGGCGTCGAACAGGTTCTCGCCGATCGCCGCCGGGATGCCGGGGCCGTCGTCCTGGACCGAGACGACCAGCGGCAGATGCACGCGCTGGCGCGTGCCCGGCAGCGCCAGCCGGACGCCCTGGCGGTAGGCCGTCGACAGCACGACCGCCCCGCCCTCCGGCGGCAGCGCCTCGCAGGCGTTCTTCACGAGGTTCAGGAACACCTGGACCAGCTGGTCGCGGTTTCCCCACACGTCGGGCAGCGACGGATCGTAGACCTCGGAGAAGCGGGCGCGCCGTCCGAAGCCGTGCTCGGCGACGCGGCGCACGTGGCCCAGCACCTGGTGGACGTTGACCGGGCCACGCTCGATCGGGCGGTCGTCGGAGAACGCCTCCATGCGGTCGACCAGCGCCACGATCCGGTCGGTCTCGTCGCAGATGAGCTGCGTCAGCTCGCGTTCGGACTCGCCGACGCTCTGCTCCAGCAGCTGCGCGGCGCCGCGGATCCCGGACAGCGGATTCTTGACTTCGTGCGCCAGCATCGAGCCCATGGCGCTGACGGAGCGCGCGGCGCCCCGGTGCATCATCTGATTGTCGATCTTGCGGGCGATGGATTGCTCGTGCAGCGACAACGCCACGGCGTCGCTCCCGTCGCCCAGCGGCGACACGAGGATCGCCACGAACCGGTTGCCGATGCGCGGCGAGGACAGCGTCACGCCGGTCTCCGACACCGCCGCGCCGGTCCGCACGACCTGCTCCAGCAACGAGAACAGCGGCGAGTCCTCCGGCAGGAACTCCCGCAGCGACCGGCCGATCATCAGCGGCGCGCCGACCCCGAAGAACTGCTCGGCGGCGCCGTTGGCGTAGGCGATCACCGAATCGTCGACCACGACCACCGCCTCGATCAACGCATCGAGGATCGCCGCCGGCGTCGGGCCCGGACGTGTCGGGAGGCGCGTCGCCGGCAGCGCCATGTCAGGCCGCCTCCAGCACGGGCTCGGGCGCGCCGCCGGCTTCGCGGGTCGCGCCGCGCGCGATCAGCGGCGCGTAGAACCGGTCGATCGCGGCGCGCACCTCGGCGGGCGCGGCGATGCGGTTGACGACGGCGCGGAACTCGGCGGAGCCGGTCAGGCCCTTCGAGTACCAGCTGATGTGCTTGCGGGCCATGCGCACTCCGGCGTTCTCGCCGTAGTGGCGCAGCATGTCGTCGAAATGGCCGAGCACGACGGCGCGTTGCGCCTCGAGGCCGGGCTCGGGAATCCGCTCGCCGGTTCGGAGATAGCGCGCGACCTGGGCGAGGAACCACGGGCGGCCGTAGGCGCCGCGGCCGATCATCACGCCGTCGGCGCCGCTGGCCTCGAGCGCGGCGACGGCGTCCTCGAGGCTGGTGATGTCGCCGTTGACGATCACCGGCAGCGACGTCGCGGCCTTGACCTTCGCGACGAACGACCAGTCGGCGCGGCCCTCGTAGAACTGGCAGCGCGTGCGGCCGTGGACGGTGATCATGCGGATGCCGCACTCCTCGGCGATCCGGGCGAGGCGCGGCGCGTTGAGGTTCGCGTCGTCCCACCCCTTCCGCATCTTCAGCGTCACGGGCACGGACACCGCGCGCGCGGTGGCGGTGAGGATCCTCGCGGCGTGGACCTCGTCGCGCATCAGCGCCGAGCCGGCGTGGCCGTTGACGACCTTCTTCACCGGGCAGCCGAAATTGATGTCGATCAGGTCGACGCCGCGCGCCTCGTTGAGGCGAGCCGCCTCGGCCATCACTTCCGGCTCGCAACCCGCGAGCTGGACCGACATCGGATACTCCTCGGCGCCGCGGGCGGCCATCATCAATGTCTTCTGGTTTTCGCGGACCATCGCCTGGCTGGCGATCATCTCCGACACCACGAGCCCGGCGCCGGAACGCTTCACCAGACGCCGGAACGGCATGTCTGTGACACCGGACATAGGCGCCAGCACCACCGGATCCTCCAGCGTCACCGGGCCGATTCGGATCGGCGCCAGGCGCGCCACCGGGCGCGCAGCGCTCTCGCCGCTGGACGGCGTGGAAGAGTTGTTTGGGGCGGGCATCATAAGGTGTCCATTTTTTGTGCAATCACCAATCTGCACAAAATTTATGCGCCCCCTTCTACTCTGCTGCGCTGCGGCATGCAACGTCATCGACGTTACCGACGCAGGGGAGTATTCGGAGGCCATGCCACGCACTGTCGCCCTCATCGTCGCCGCCGGTCGAGGACACCGTGCCGGCGGAGATTTGCCCAAGCAGTACCGGGAAATAGGCCATCGCCCGGTGCTTCGTTGGACAATTGAGCAAATTTCGGGCCATCCCCGGATCGACGCCATACATGTGGTGATCGCCCCCGCCGACCGCACCCTTTACGATGCCGCCGTCGTCGGCCTAACGGTCGCTCCGCCCGTGGATGGCGGCCCGACGCGGCAAAGATCCGTCCTCAATGGGCTGGAGGCGCTGGCCGGGAATCCGCCCGATGTGGTCCTGATCCATGACGCCGCCCGCCCGTTCGTCGACCAAAGGACCCTCACCCGGACCTTGGCCACGCTCGACGACCCCGCCGTCGATGGCGCCGTGGCGGGAGTGCGTGTCGCCGACACCCTGAAGCGCGTCGAGGCCGACGGACGGGTCGCCGCGACCGTCGACCGTGCCGGATTGTGGCGGGCGCAGACACCACAGGTGTTCAGATTCGACCGCCTGTTGGCGGCGCACCGCGCGGTGGCCTCCCTGGCGCAGGACGAGGCGACCGCGTTGACGGACGATGTGGCGGTCGCCGAACAGGCCGGTCTGGCCGTCCGGATGGTCGAGGGGCATGTGGACAACGACAAGATCACGACGGCTGAGGACCTGGAACGGGCGGCCGCGCGCATGTCCCGCCGCGAGACCCGGACCGGCACCGGGTTCGACGTCCACGCCTTCGGCCAGGGCGCGTCGGTCATCCTAGGCGGCGTCCCCATCCCGCACGACCAAGGGCTGGTCGGCCACTCCGACGCCGATGTCGCGCTCCACGCCTTGACCGACGCGCTGCTCGGCGCCATCGCGGCCGGCGATATCGGCCAGCACTTCCCGCCGTCCGATCCACGGTGGCGCGGCGCGGCGTCCGACGGCTTCGTCCGCCACGCCATGGACCTCGTGCGCGCCGCCGGCGGCCGGATCGTCAACGTCGACCTCACGATCATCTGCGAGCGCCCCAGGATCGGCCCGCACCGCGACCGCATCCAGGCCCGGATCGCGGATATCCTCGGCGTCGCGCCGGGTCGCGTCGGGATCAAGGCGACGACGACCGAGCGGCTCGGATTCACCGGCCGCGGCGAGGGCATCGCCGTGCAGGCGACCGCGTCGGTCGAGCTACCGGCACGGGACCACTGACGACTTCAGCGACGGGCGATCCAACGATGACCGACACGCTCTTCCCCGGCCCGTGGCGCGAGCTCGCCACCGACCTGCTCGACCGCTACCGCCGCGCCGGATTGAAGCTGGCGACGGCGGAGTCGTGCACCGGCGGCCTCGTCGCCGCGACGCTCACCGCGATCCCCGGCTCGTCCGACGTCGTCGAGCGCGGCTTCGCGACCTACAGCAACGAGGCCAAGGAGAGCCTGCTGGGCGTGCCGCGCGTCACGCTTCTGTCCTACGGCGCCGTCAGCGCGCAGGTCGCGCGGGCCATGGCCACCGGCGCGGTCGGCAACTCGCTGGCCGACGTGGCCGTGTCGATCACCGGCGTCGCCGGCCCCGGTGGCGGGTCGGCGGAGAAGCCGGTCGGCCTCGTGCATTTCGGCCTGGCGCGGCGCGGCGCCGCGGTGCTCGACGAGCGCCACGTGCTGCCCGGCGACCGTGACGCGGTGCGCGCCGCCGCGGTAGAGATCGCCTTGGCCCTCCTGCGCCGGGCGGTCGCGTAGCGCTACTACTCCGTCATCCCGGGCGAAGCGAGGGATCCAGGGGCGGCGACTTGATCCCTCGCGGCGCTCGGAATGACGGAACGGACGAGGAAGCCAAACCGAAGGATTCCCCCATGCGTCTGCTCAGCGCCACGCCCAGCCCCTACGCCCGCAAGGCGCGCATCGCGCTGATGGAGAAGGGACTGCCGTTCGAACTCGTCACGGAGGTGCCGTGGAACGACGACGCCAGCGCGCCGGCGCACAACCCGCTCGGCAAGATACCCGTGCTGATCCTCGACGACGGCGCGGCTTACTACGATTCGCGCTTCATCCTCGAGTACCTCGAGCTGACGCACCCGCTCCCTTCCCTGCTCCCGAAGGACGCCGCGGGAATCCTCGCGCACAAGAGGCTGGAGGTGCTCGGCGACGGGCTCTGCGACGCGCTGGTGCTGATCCTGATCGAACGCATGCGCGAGCCGGAAAAGCGCAGCCAGGCATGGATCGTCCGGCAGCGGCGCAAGATCGAGGGCGCCTTGGCGGAGATCGCCCGGCTGGTGAGCCCGGACACGCCGTTCACCTGCGGCGATTCGTTCGGGCTCGGCGACATCGCCGTCGGATCGGCGCTCGGCTACATGGACCCGAGATTCCCCGAACTGGACTGGCGCGCGCGCCATCCCCATCTCGCGGCGCTGCATGCGCGGCTGTCGACGCGGCCGTCCTTCGCGGCGACGGTGCCCGTTGTTCAGACCATGCGCGACAAGGTGGTGTGAGCCGGCCGCGCGCCGGCTTCGACGTCTCAGCGCGCCAGCGGCCGCGCGGCGCCGGATCGCGCCGCGTCCAGCGCGGGCTTGCCGTACAGCGCCTTGGCCCGGTTCTCGAACGCCGCCACCATGCGGCGCACGGCCTCGTGGAACAGCAGTTCGATCGTCGCCTGAAGCAGACGCGAGCGGAATTCGAAATCGACGAAGAAGTCGATCTCGCAGCCGTCGGCGTGCGGCCGGAATATCCAGTGGCTATGCAACCGTTTGAACGGCCCGTCGGCGTATTCCGTGTCGATGCGCGGACCATCCGGCTCGTCCGGCGACAGGGTCACGCGCGACGTGAAGCGCTCCCGGAACATGCGGAAGCCGATCGCGAGGTCGGCGACGATCAGCCGCTCGCCGCGCTCGCGCACCCGGGCGCCGACGCACCACGGCAGGAACTCGGGGTACTTCCCGACATCCGCGACCAGGTCGTAGATCTGGCGCGGCGAGTACGGCACCACGCGTCGTTCGCTATGCGTCGGCATCCGGCGGGAGATTCCTGGCGTCGCGGCGGCGCCAACGGGACGCGCCGCATCGGAGACACATCATGCCACCGCCGGCGCGCCGGCGGCAGGGGACCAAAGGTCGCCCTCCGGTCGCGGCTTCAGGCCGCCGGCCACGGCGCGACGTCGAGCCACGTGCTCTGGTAGGTCGCGCCCTCGCCCATGTCGGTGTAGCGGTCCGAGCACAGCATGTTGACCGTGCCGGACACCGCCTCGGCGTCGGGCCGCTGGCCCGGCACCAGCACCACGCCGGGCTGGATCTCGTCGCGTACGCGCGCGACCAGGCCGACCGTCGCGCGGTCGTTGAACAGCTTGACGCGCTGGCCGTCGACGACGCCGCGGGCGGCCGCGTCGTCGGGATGCAGCACGCAGAACGGATCGCCCTCGCGCTTGCGCAGGAAGGCGACGCCCGAATAGGCGGTGTGCGGCTGGAAGTAGCCCGGCGCGGTGAGCAACCGCAGCGGCCACTTCGCGGCCTCCCGCGCGTCCTCGGCGTCCTGCGTCCAGTCCGGCACCGGCGTCACGCCCTGCTTCGCCAGCGTCTCGGAATAGAACTCCAGCTTGCCGGAGGGCGTGCGGAACTCCTGCCCGGCGGCCGACTTGGCCGGCGCGATCTTCTGCGGCTCGGCGTTCTTGAGCCGCGCGCGGTCGACCGCCGCGGCGGCGCCGGTCGAACCCTTGAACAGCTCGTCGATGATCGCGTCGGTCGACATCGAGAACACCGGATCGGACAGCCCCATCCGCCGCGCCAGCGTCTGCGCCAGCTTGAGGTTCGACCACGCCTCGCCCTGCGGCTCGACCGCGCGCGGGCCGTACTGCATGTAGTAGGCGCCGTAGGCCCGGTAGAGGTCGTCCGTCTCCAGGTAGGTCGCCGCCGGCAGGACGATGTCGGCGTAGCGCGCCGTCGTCGACAGGAACGGGTCGTGCACCACGGTGAAGAGGTCCTCGCGCTCGAGACCGCGCCGCACCTTGCCGGCTTCCGGGCAGGTCACGGCGGGATTGTTGGCCGCGACGAACAGCGCGTGGATCGGCGGATCCTTCATGTTCAGCAGCGCGTCGCCCAACCGGAGCTGGTTGACCAGCCGGGTCGCCGCCGGGCCGGACGGCTTGCGCACGGCGGCGTAGTTCAGATCGCACGACGCGGCCGTCATCAGCATCGCGCCGCCACCACGCTTGGCGTAGGCGCCGGTGACGCCCGGCAGCAGCGCCACGGCGCGCAGCGCCTGCCCGCCCTGGCTGAACCGCGTCATACCCTCGCCGAGCCGGATCATCGGCGCCTTGGCGCGGCCGTACATCGCCGCCAGCTTCTCGATGTCGGCCGCGGGAACGCCGGTGATCTCCGACGCGCGCGCCGGCGCGAAGCGCGGCAGCACGTCCTTCTCGACCTTGTCGAAGCCGGTCGTGTGGGCGGCGACGTAGGCGCGGTCGACCAGCCCGTCGCGCACGAGGATGTGCATGATCCCCAGCGCCAGGGCGGCGTCGGTGCCGATGTTGATTGGAACGTGCCAGTCGGCGCTCTGGGCCGTGCGGCTGCGGCGCGGATCGATCACCACGATCTTGAGGCCGCGTTTGCGCTGCGTCTCGAGCATCGCCCAGAAATGGACGTTCACCGCCATCAGGTCGGCGCCCCACGCCACCACCAGGTCGGAATCGACCACCGTCTCCGGATCGGCGCCGCCGACCGGTCCGACCGTCATGTCCCACGCCGTCTCGCAGCAGGTGTCGCACACCGTGCCGGCCTGCAGCCGCGTCGTGCCCAGCGCGTGGAACAGGCCGTTCACGATGCCGCGGTTCATCAGGCCCTGATGGGCGCTGTAGGCGTAGCCGAGGATGCCCAGCGGTCCGGTCTTGGCGATGACGGCCTTCCAGCGCGCCGTGATCTCGTCGAGCGCCTCGTCCCAGCCGATCGGGGCGAACCTGCCCTCGCCCTTGGCGCCGACGCGCCGCAGCGGCGTCTTGAGGCGCTCCGGCGAATGCACCAGCTCGGTGTCGCGGTTGACCTTTGCGCAGGCGAAGCCGGCGGTGAACGGCTGGTCGGGATCGCCCTGGATCTTCACCACGCGCCCGTTGTCGACCTGGGCCAGCAGCGAGCACATGTCGGGACAATCGTGGGCGCACACGACACGCTTGATTTCCACCGCGCGACCTCCTGCTGGCGACTTCAGCGGTTATGCCCATGTCGGGCGATGCGCCGCAACAAGGCCGGCCGGCCCGACGGCCGTGGCGCTGCTGGAACTTGTCCCTGTTGTCCGCGCCGATTCAAGCCGGCGGGCGGACCGCCGCCCGGCGCGCCGCGCGCAGGCGGGCGAAATCGTCGCCGGCATGGTAGCTTGAGCGCGTCAGCGGCGTCGCTGAGACCATGTTGAAGCCCTTGCCGCGCGCCATGGCGGCGAGCTGCGTGAATTCGTCGGGCGTCCAGAACCGGTCCACCGCGGCGTGCTTGCGCGTCGGCTGGAGGTACTGGCCGATGGTCAGGAAATCGACGTCGGCGGCGCGCATATCGTCCATCACCTGGCCGATCTCCTCGCGCGTCTCGCCCAGCCCGACCATCAGACCCGACTTGGTGAACGCGGCCGGATCGATCTCCTTGACGCGCGCCAGCAGCTGGAGCGACGCGAAGTAGCGGGCGCCGGGCCGGATCGTCGGATAGAGCCGCGGCACGGTCTCGAGGTTGTGGTTGAACACGTCCGGACGCGCCGCCACCACGACGTCGACGGCGCCGGGCTTGCGCAGAAAGTCGGGCGTCAGGATCTCGACCGTGGTCCCGGGCGCGGCCCGATGGATGGCGTCGATGGTCGCGGCGAAATGCGCGGCGCCACCATCCGGCAGGTCGTCGCGGTCGACCGACGTGACGACGACGTGGTGGAGTTCCAGCTTCGAGACCGCCTCGGCGACGTTGGCCGGCTCGTGCGGGTTGAGCGCGCCGGGCAGGCCGGTCTTGACGTTGCAGAAGGCGCAGGCCCGGGTGCAGGTGTCGCCGAGGATCATGAAGGTGGCGTGCTTGAGTTTCCAGCACTCGCCGATGTTCGGGCAGGCCGCCTCCTCGCACACCGTCGACAGCCCGTGCTCGCGCATCAGGCGGCGCGTCTCGACGTATTCCGGCGAGTTCGGCGCCTTGACGCGGATCCACGCGGGCTTGCGCGCCACCGGGTTGTCCGGGCGGTGCGCCTTCTCGGGGTGGCGCTCGGCGCGGGGCACGGCGGGCTTGTCGAGGTCGAGGTCCATGGCGGTAGAGGTGATCCCTGACGCCCCGGGCGTCAACATTCGTGGAGATAATTCTCGAGCACCCGCACGAGGTGGTCCTGCACGGCGCCGGCGTCGAGGTCCTCCAGCGGCACCATGTCGACCGCGCCTTTGGCGTCGATCTGCGACTTGTCGACGTCGGTGAAATAGACCGCCATCCCGGCCGGGAACACCGCCTTGAACGACACGCAGAGCGGCAGCGCCGGGTCGGGCTTGTTCAGCGGGAGCGCGAACTTGGCGACCAGGGTTGGGATCGGTCTGGCCGGGCAGGTAGAAGGCGCCGCTGTCGCTGATCGCCGCCCGCACGCGCGCCTGCGCGATGACCCGGCCGAAGCGCTCCATCTCCGGCATCACGACGTGGGTGAACACCGCCCGCGCGGCCTGGAAGAACACCCGCTTGGCCTCGGTCTCGTCGGCCAGCCGCGCCGCCTCGCGCTCGCGCGCGATCTCCTTCTCCCGCAGCGCGCGGGCGATCAGCTCGATGATGTCGCGCTCGCTACGCATCGCCTCAGATGTGCAGCGCGCGTCCGTAGGCGTCGAGCACCGCCTCGTGCATCGTCTCGGAGATCGTCGGATGCGGGAACACGGTGTGCATCAGATCGGCCTCGGTGGTCTCCAGCGAGCGCGCCACGGTGTAGCCCTGGATCAGCTCGGTGACCTCGGCGCCGATCATGTGCGCGCCCAGCAATTCGCCGGTCTTCGCGTCGAACACCGTCTTGACCAGCCCCTCGGTCTCGCCCAGCGCGATCGCCTTGCCGTTGCCGATGAAGGGGAAGCGGCCGACCTTGACCTCGTGGCCCTTGGCCTTGGCCGCCTTCTCGGTCATCCCGACGCTGGCGACCTGCGGATGGCAGTAGGTGCAGCCCGGGATGTTGCCGACGTCCATGGGGTGCGCGCCCTTCACACCCGCGATCTTCTCGACACACACCACGCCCTCGTGGCTGGCCTTGTGCGCCAGCCACGGCGGGCCGGTCAGGTCGCCGATGGCGTACACGCCGGGCTCGCCGGTGAAGCCCCACGGGTCGGTCACGACGTGGGTCTTCTCGACCTTGATCTTCGTGCCCTCCAGGCCGACGCCCTCGACATTGCCGACGATGCCGACCGCCGAGATCACGCGCTCCACGGTGATCTCCTGCGTCTTGCCGCCGGCCTCGACCGTCGCCGTCACGCTGTTGGCGGCCTTCCTGAGCGCCTTCACCGTCGCGCCGGTCAGGATCTTCATGCCCTGCTTCTCGAACGCCTTGCGCGCGAAGGCCGAGATCTCGTCGTCCTCGACCGGCAGCACGCGGTCCATCACCTCGACCACCGTCACCTCGGCGCCGAACGTGCGGTAGAAGCTCGCGAACTCGATGCCGATCGCGCCCGACCCGATCACCAGCAGCGACTTCGGAATCGCCTCGGGCACCATCGCCTCGCGGTAGCTCCACACCAGCTTGCCGTCGGTCTCCAGCCCCGGAAGCTGGCGCGCCCGCGCGCCGGTCGCGAGGATGACGTTCTTGGCCGTCAGCGCCGTCGTCTTGCCGTCCTTGCCCGTCACCGCGATCTTGCGGAGGCCGCCGGCGACGCCGTCGAGCTTGCCGGTGCCGTCGAACACCGCGACCTTGTTCTTGCGCATCAGGTGCTTGACGCCGCCGTTGAGCTGCGTCGCCACCTTGCGCGAACGCTCGACGACCTTCTTGGCGTCGAACGCCACGCCCGTCGCCGACAGCCCGTAGGCGTCGGCGTGCTTCATCAGGTGGTAGACCTCGGCCGAGCGCAGCAGCGCCTTGGTCGGGATGCAGCCCCAGTTCAGGCAGATGCCGCCGAGATTCTCGCGCTCGACGATGGCGCATTTCATCCCGAGTTGCGATGCCCGGATCGCCGCGACGTACCCGCCCGGCCCGGAGCCGACGACGACGAGGTCGAAGGTGGTGTCGGCCATCATCGCCTCCTACAGCAGCATCGTGGCGGGCTGCTCGAGGTAGCCCTTGAGCGTCTGCAGGAACTGGGCGCCGAGCACGCCGTCGACCACGCGGTGGTCGAACGAGCCGGTCAGCGACATCATGGTGCGCACCACCATCTGGCCGCCGCGTACGACCACGCGCTCCTCGCCGGCGCCGACCGCGAGGATCGCGGCCTGCGGCGGGTTGATGATCGCCTGGAAATTCACCGTGCCGTACATGCCGAGGTTGGAGATCGTGAAGCCGCCGCCCTGGAACTCGTCGAGCTTCAGCTTGCCCTCGCGCGCCCGGCCGGCGAGATCCTTCATGTCGGCGGCGATGCGCCCCAGCCCCTTGCGGTCGGCGTCGCGCACGATCGGCGTCACCAGCCCGCGGTCGGTGGCCACGGCGACCGAGATGTCGACGCTGCCGTAGAGGATCATCGCGTCGTCGGTCCACGACGCGTTGACGTCGGGATGGTCGCGCAGCGCCAGCGCGCTGGCCTTGATCACCATGTCGTTGACCGAGACCTTGCCGGCCTTGGTCTTCTCGGCCCGCGCGTTGATCGCCGTCCGCGCCGCCAGCAGCGAGTCGAGCTCCACGTCCACCGTCAGGTAGATGTGCGGCACGGTCTGCTTGGACTCGGTCAGGCGCCGGGCCACGACCTTGCGGATGCTGTTGTGCGGCACCTTCGTGGTCTCGCCCGTGACCACGACCGGCGCGCTGGCGGGGCGCGGCGCGGGAGCCGACGCCGGCGCGGCGGCGGGACCAGGCTTGGCGGTACCGGCGGCGACCGCCTTGTCGACGTCGGCGCGCACGACGCGGCCGTGCGGCCCGCTGCCCGCGATCTTCGCGAGATCGACGCCGGCTTCGGCGGCGACCCGCTTCGCGAGCGGCGAAGCGAAGATGCGGCCACCTGGTGCCGACGCCGAGCTACCCCCTCCCCCCTTGTGGGGGAGAGTTGGGGTGGGGGGTGCGACGGATGTCGACGCCGGGGGGGCAGCCCCCCCTCCCCGGCCCTCCCCCACAAGGGGGGAGGGAGGAAGAGATGCGGCGGTGGTCTTAGGCGCCGCCGTCGCGGCGCTAGCGGCGGCCGGCTTCGCCGCGGCCGCCGCAGGCACGGCCTCGCCCTCCTCGACCAGCACGGCGATCACGGCGTTGACCTTCACGCCCTCGGCGCCCTCCGGCACGACGATGCGGCCCATCACGCCCTCGTCGACCGCCTCGACCTCCATCGTCGCCTTGTCGGTCTCGATCTCGCAGATCACCATCCCCGAGGTGATCTTGTCGCCTTCCTTCACATGCCACTTGGCGAGCTTGCCCTCGGTCATGGTCGGCGACAGCGCCGGCATGAGGATGTCGATGGCCATGGCGGCGTCCCTCCCCTCCGGCTAGCGGTTGCAGACCGCGCGCGCGGCGGCGGCGATGTCGGCGGCCTGGGGCAGCGCCATCTTCTCGAGGTTGGCGGCGTAGGGCAGCGGGATGTCGAGCCCGTGCACGCGTTTGACCGGCGCGTCGAGCCAGTCGAACGCCTCCTCCATCATCAGCGCCGCCAGCTCCGAGCCGATGCCGGCGAACGGCCAGCCTTCCTCGCACGAGACCAGCCGGTTGGTGCGCTTGACCGACTCCACGATGGTGGCGGTGTCGAGCGGCCGGATGGTGCGCAGGTTGATGACCTCCGCCTCGATCCCCTCCTTCGCCAGCTCCTCGGCCGCCTGCAGGGCGCGGCCGACCATGATCGAGAAGGCGGTGATCGTGACGTGGCTGCCGGCGCGCTCGATCTTCGCCTTGCCGATCGGCACGGTGAACGAATCGGAATCCGGCACCTCGAACGCCTGGCCGTAGAGCAGCTCGTTCTCGAGGAAGATGATGGGATTGGGGTCGCGGATCGCCGATTTCATCAGGCCCTTGGCGTCGGCCGCGCTCCACGGCGCGACCACCTTCAGACCGGGGCAGTGCGCGTACCAGCTGGCGTAGCACTGCGAGTGCTGCGCGCCGACGCGCGAGGCGGCGCCGTTGGGTCCGCGGAACACGATCGGGCAACCCATCTGGCCGCCGGACATGTACAGCGTCTTGGCCGCCGAGTTGATGATCTGGTCGATCGCCTGCATGGCGAAGTTGAAGGTCATGAACTCGACGATCGGCTTGAGCCCGCCGAACGCCGCGCCGACGCCGATGCCGGCGAAGCCGTGCTCGGTGATCGGCGTGTCGATGACGCGCTTGCCGCCGAACTCGTCGAGCAGCCCCTGGCTGACCTTGTAGGCGCCCTGGTACTGCGCGACCTCCTCGCCCATCAGGAACACCTTGGGATCGGCGCGCATCTCCTCGGCCATGGCGTCGCGCAACGCCTCGCGCACCGTCAGCTTGACCGTGGCGCCGGTCCATTCGGACTCGGCTTCGACCTGACTCCCTCCCCCCTTGTGGGGCAGGGCGGGGGTGGGGGGCGCCCCAGTCGCTGGCGCGGCGGATGGAGCTCCCCCTCCCCGACCCTCCCCCATGAGGGGGGAGGAAGAGGAAGAAGCCTTCGCCCCGTCGGCCGCGCTCTCGCCATCCTCCAGCAACGTCATGATCGGCGTGTTGACGGCGACGCCCTCGGCGCCCTCGGCGATAAGGATCGCGCCGACGGTGCCCTCGTCGACCGCCTCGACCTCCATCGTCGCCTTGTCGGTCTCGATCTCGCACACGACCATGCCCGACGTGACCTTGTCCCCCTCCTTGACGTGCCATTTGGCGAGCTTGCCTTCGGTCATGGTCGGCGACAGCGCCGGCATGAGTACCTGGATGACCATGGTCGGTGTCCGCGCTCTGGGGTGTCGTGGGGACGGCGGTCAGGCCGCGGCCGACGGCCGGGCGGCGTCGGCCAGGATGTCGGTCCACAGCTCGGACGGATCCGGTTCGGGGCTGTAGGTCGCGAACTCGGCGGCGTCGGCCACGATCTTGCGGACCTCCGCGTCGATCGCCTTGAGGCCGGCCTCGTCCATCGCGCCCATCTCGGCCATGCGCTTCTTGGCGCGCTCGATCGGATCGCGCTCGGTGCGCATCTTCTCGACCTCCTCCTTGCTCCGGTACTTGCCGGGATCGCTCATGGAGTGGCCGCGGTAGCGGTAGGTCAGCATCTCCAGCAGGTAGGGGCCCTTGCCCGAGCGGGCGTGCGCCACGGCGCGCTCGCCGGCGGTGCGCACCGCGACCACGTCCATGCCGTCGACCTGCTCGCCGGGGATGCCGAAGGCCTCGCCGTGCTTCGAGAAATCCGTCACCGCCGCGGCGCGTTCGATCGACGTGCCCATGGCGTAGCGGTTGTTCTCGATGATGTAGACCACCGGCAGTTTCCACAGCGCCGCCATGTTGAAGGCCTCATAGACCTGGCCCTGGTTGGCGCTGCCGTCGCCGAAATAGGTCAGCGAGACGGCGTTGGTGCCGTTGTACTTGTGCGCGAAGGCGAGACCGGTGCCGATCGGCACCTGGGCGCCGACGATGCCGTGGCCGCCGTAGAAGTTGCGCTCCGGCTGAACATGTGCATCGAGCCGCCCTTGCCCTTGGAGTAGCCGCCGGAGCGTCCGGTCAGCTCCGCCATCACGCCGCGCGACTCCATCCCGCACGCCAGCATGTGCCCGTGGTCGCGGTAGCTCGTGACGACGGCGTCGCGCGAACTGTCGATCGTCGCCTGCATGCCGACGACCACGGCCTCCTGGCCGATGTAGAGATGGCAGAAGCCGCCGATCAGGCCCATGCCGTAGAGCTGGCCGGCGCGCTCCTCGAAGCGGCGGATCAGCAGCATGTCGCGGTAATACTTGCGCAACTCGTCGGCGGTCACGCTGTTGTCGCCGGTCGTCGCGGACGATTTCGGCTTGGCGGCGGTCCTGGCCATCGCATTGCCCTCCCCTCGGCGGTGAGACGCGGATTCCTCGACGACGTTTGTAGTGAAGATTGGATAACGCCGGTTGTTCTGCCTAGGAAAAAGCGCTGCGACCCGCCCACATCAATGGCGCGTTTGCGCAATATTGCCGGTCGGCGCGGCGGCCCGGATCGAATATTGCCATGCCGCGCCGCGGCATGACACTGCGGCCTCGCCGCGGCGGCAGCGCCCGCGGGCGACGGCGACGGATCGCCGCTATGCGCGTGCGCGCCGGCCGTCGATCGCGCGTTGCGCCAGCCAGCCGGCCGCCACCAGCGCGGCCCCGGCGACGTCGGCGACGGCGATCGGCACGATGAAGGTGGCGAGTCCCAGTTTCACTGCGATCCACGACGTCTTCCATGCGTCCGCCTTGGCCATGCCCGCGGCGGCGATCGAGGCGACCGCGACCGGCGGCGTGATCGCCGACAGCACCGCGTAGTAGAAGATGAACATGTGCGCGACCAGCTTGGGCACGCCGATCTGCACCAGGCCCGGCGCCACCACCGAGGCCGCGATCGCGTAGGCCGCCGTCGTGGGCATGCCCATGCCGAGGATCGTCACGATGACCATGGTGAACAGCATCGCCAGGAACTGGTTCTCGCCGGCGACGACCTGCATGATCTGGGCGAAGCGGCCGCCGATCCCGGTCAGCGCGATGACGCCGACGATGATGCCGGCGGCGGCGCAGACCGACACCAGCTGTATGCTGTCCTTGGCGCCGATCTCGAGCGCCTCGACGATGCCGCGGCCGCGCATGACGTCGTCGCCGGGACGCCACCCCAGCCGCCCGTCGGCGCCGCGCGCCAGGCCGTTGAACCAGCTGACCACGACGCAGAGCGCGATTCCCAGTCCGGCCGCCAGGAACGCCGAGTAGCCGTCGATGAAGGCCCAGATCAGCACCGCGATCGGCGCGATCATGTAGAGCCGCGCCATCATCGGTCCGAGCGGCGGCAGCTCGGAGCGCGGCAGGCCGCGCAGGCCGTTCTTGGCGGCGTGAAGGTCGCAGTGCGCGTAGCAGGCGATGTAGAACAGCAGGCACGGGATGATCGCCGCGCCGGCGATCTCCGCGTACTTGATGCCCGTCGCCTCGGCCATCAGGAACGCCGCCGCGCCGAGCACCGGCGGCGTGATCTGACCGCCGGTCGACGACGTCGCCTCGATCGCGCCGGCCGTCGCCCGGTCGTAGCCGACGCGCCGCATCATCGGGATCGTGACCGAGCCGGAGGCGACGACGTTGGCGACCGACGACCCGCTGATCGAGCCGAACATCACGCCGGACAGCACCGCGACCTTGGCCGGGCCGCCGCGCGCCCAGCCGACCAGGCCGACCGACAGGTCGTTGAAGTAGTCGCCCGCCTTGGAGCGCGTTAGGAACGCGGCGAAGGCCGTGAACATGATGATGAAGGTCGACGACACCTCGAGCGTCGTGCCGAACACCCCGAGGTTGCTGAAGACGTAGGGGAACGCGAACCACAGGTCCTTGAGCGACTTGTTGTGGTACAGCGCCCAGCGCTCCGGGAACAGGTGCCCGAACATCGCGTAGAGCATGAACACCGCGACGATCACGGTCAGCGGCATGCCTGCGGTCCGGCGCGTGAACTCGAACAGCGTGACCAGGCCGACCAGGCTGTAGACCAGGTCCGGCAGGTCGTAGAGCGCGCCCTGGTTCATCTGCAGGTCGTCGAGGTTGCGCCACATGTAGACGGCGCAGCCGATCGAGCCCGCGATCAGCAGCCAGTCGTACCACGGCACGCCCTTGGCGCCCCGACCCTTGGCGATCGTGAAGAAGCCGAACCCAAGCGTCGCGCCCCACGCGAGATGGATCGACCGGAACAGCTCCTGGTCGAGGTTGGGGGCCAGCAGCCTGTTGAACGCGCCGTCCAGGGCGAACGTGGAATCGACGAACTTGACGACCACCGGACCGACCAGGATCCAGAGGTGGAACCCGGTGAATCCCGCGCACAGCCAGAAGAACAGGGGTCGTTCCCAGCCGCGGTGCTCGCGCCTTCCCCCGGCGTGCTCGAGCTCGTCGACGTCGACCGCGCCGACCTCGGCGAGGTCGCGCGGCTCCGGCGTCGTCGCGGCGCTTGGCGTGGCCATGTGCTTCCCCGTCTCCCTGTCCGCCGCCCGGTCTCGCGCCGGGGCTTCGCGGTCTCCTCCCGGCGCCGCACGCGACGACGCCCGCTCCACTGGAGCGGGCGTCGCGCTGGGCGGCTAGGCGCCGGCGTGGCTTGGCGTCACTTCGGCAGCGCCGCCGGATTGAGCTTCGCGCCCTTCTCCTTGTAGTACTTCACGGCGCCGGGATGGAACGTCAGGAAGGCGTTGCGGTCGGCGTTGCCGATCACCGTCTCCCTGGCCGATTCGTGGCCCTGCACCATCGCGGCGTTGTTCTCGAGGATCGCCTTGACGATGTTGTAGGCGACGTCGTCCGGCAGATCCTTGTGGGTGATCGCGAAATTGTAGAGGCCGATCGTCTTCTGGTCGACCGTCTGCTGCTTGTAGGTGCCCTTCGGAATCAGCGCCTCGGAGAACTCCGGCATCGCCTTCATGATCTTGGCGCGCTCGTCGTCGCTCCAGGTGAAGAAGTTGGCCTCCTTCTCGGCGTCGATCTGCGAGAACGCCGCGATCGGCAGTCCGGCGCCGAAGCAGAACGCGTCGATGATGCCGTCGCCGAGCTGCCCGGCCATGTCCGAGCCCTGGCCGTTGCGGATCGTCGCCTTCATGCCCAGCGCCGAGAAGATCATCGGGATGTACGTGCCCGGCGTGCCCGCCTTCGGGCCGACGCCGACGGTCTTGCCGTCGAGCTGCTTGAACGAGGTGATTCCGGACTTCTTCAGCGCGACGCACTGCAGCGGCGTGTCGTACATCGGGAACAGGGCGCGGATGTTCGTGTACTTCTTGCCCTTGGTCCACTCGGCCGAGCCGGTCCACGCCTGCAGCGCGACGCCCATCGTGGTCATGCCGAGCTCGATCTTCTTGTCCTCGACCAGGATGACGTTCTGGTTCGGACCCTGCGTCTGCTGCGTCGACACCTGGGCGCCGATCTTGTCGGTCAGGATCTTGGCGACGACGCCACCGTAGATGAAATACGTGCCGCCGACCGAGGCGGTGCCGAGCGTCATGCCCTTGGGCTGCGCCAGCGCGCCGGCGGCGCCGGCGATGGCGACGACGGCGAGAGCGGCGACGGCGCCGCGGCGTAGGGTGGTCATCGTTGTCTCCTCCAGCGGTTTCGTGCTCGCGGCCGACGTCGCGCCGGCGCGCTCTTGCCGCCGGTATAACGGCAGGCGGCGGCCATTCGCAAGGCGGCGCGTCACCGCGTCGGGGTGAAGACCACGATGTCGTCGGGCCAGGCGACGTGCAGCAGCGCCCGGGCGCGTTCCTCGATCATGTCGGGGTCCAAGCTCTGGTTGCGCAGCAGCGACACGCGCCGCTCCCAGATGTCGCGCGCCGCCCGCGTCTCTGCCAGCGTCGCCTCGGCGCGCTCGACCTCCTTCTTCAGTGTGATCAGCGCAAACACCCCCCGCTCGCCGTTCATCAGGTGATGCCCGAAATAGGCGAACACCATGGCGAAGGCGACGGGTGTGAGGAGGCTGCGGAAGCGGAAGTACATGACGCCAACAACTCGATTCCCGCATTAATATTACAGATCGTCGGATTTTCCAACAAATTTAAGGGGTTGGCCGGGAAACTCGCATTTTCACCGCGGACGAGCCGGAGCGCCCTGGCTCATGCGGCCGCGAGCGGGCTTTGTTTGACGGACCGCCAGGGACCGTTCATGTCTCGCGGCGATTTCAGGACGGCCGGGTCGCGGCCGACGAACGGCGCGGGAGTACGGCGATGAGCGACAAGACGGATTGGCGCAGCGACGGCGTGCGGGTGATCCCAGCAGACACGTTGGATCCCAACACCGCCCAGACGCCGGGCATGAACCGCGCGGCGGCGATCAACTTAGCGCGCGTCGGCGCGCAGAAGATCTGGGCCGGCACGGTCACCATCCACGCCCATGCCAAGACCGGCGCGCACCACCACGGCCATCTCGAGAGCGTGATCTACGTCGTCAAGGGCCGCGCCCGCATGCGCTGGGGCGATCAGCTCCAATTCACCGCCGAGGCCGGCCCCGGCGATTTCATCTACGTGCCGCCCTACGTCCCGCACCAGGAGATCAACGCCAGCGAGACCGAGCCGCTGGAATGCGTGCTGGTGCGCAGCGACAACGAGGCGGTGGCGATCAACCTCGATATCGCGCCGGTCGAGAAGCCGGAGACGGTCTACTGGGTCGATCCGACCCATCCGCACCCGCACGACCACGCCCACCCGCACACGCACGACAAGAAGTAGACGCCGCGCCCCGGGGCGCGGCCATCGCCGTCAGCGCGCGCGCAGGACCGAGACGCCGGCGTAGCGCGCCTGGCCGCCGAGCTGCTCCTCGATGCGCAGGAGCTGGTTGTACTTGGCCAGCCGGTCGGAGCGCGACAGCGAGCCGGTCTTGATCTGCCCGCAGTTGGTCGCCACCGCGAGGTCGGCGATGGTGGCGTCCTCGGTCTCGCCGGAGCGGTGCGACATGACCGCGGTGTAGGCGGCGCGGTGCGCCATCGACACCGTCTCCATCGTCTCGGTCAGCGAGCCGATCTGGTTGACCTTCACCAGGATCGAGTTGGCCACGCCCGCGTCGATGCCGCGCCTCAGGCGCGTGGCGTTGGTGACGAACAGGTCGTCGCCCACCAGCTGCACCTTGGCGCCGACCGCCTCGGTCAGCGCCTTCCAGCCCTCCCAGTCGTCCTCCGCCATGCCGTCCTCGATCGACACGATCGGGAAGCGGCCGCACAGATCCTCGTACCAGCGCGCCATCCCGGCCGGGCCGAGCTTGCCCTCGCCCTCCAGGTCGTATTTGCCGTCCTTGAAGAACTCGGTCGACGCCGGATCGAGCGCCAGGACGATGTCGTCGCCCGGCTGTAGCCCGCCCGTTCGATCGACTTCATGATGAAGCCGAGCGCCTCGTCGGCGCTCTTCAGATTCGGCGCGAAGCCGCCCTCGTCGCCGACGTTGGTGTTGTGGCCGGCCGCCTTGAGCTGGGCGCGCAGCGCGTGGAACACCTCCGACCCCATGCGCAGCGCCTCGGCGAAGGTCGGGGCCTTCACCGGCATGATCATGAATTCCTGGATGTCGATCGGGTTGTCGGCGTGGGCGCCGCCGTTGATGATGTTCATCATCGGCACCGGCAGCACGTGGGCGTGGCTGCCGCCGACGTAGCGGTAGAGCGGCTGGCCGGCCTCCATCGCCGCCGCCTTGGCGACCGCGAGGCTGACGCCGAGGATGGCGTTGGCGCCGAGCCGCGCCTTGTTGGGCGTACCGTCGAGCGCGATCATGGCGCGGTCGATCTTGATCTGGTCGTCGGCCTCGAGACCCGAGAGCGTGTCGAAGATCTCGCCGTCGACCGCCGCCACCGCCTTGAGCACGCCCTTGCCGCCGAAGCGTCGCTTGTCGCCGTCGCGCAGCTCGACCGCCTCGTGCGCGCCGGTCGAGGCGCCGGACGGCACCGCCGCGCGTCCGCTGGCGCCGCTCTCCAGCGTCACCTCGACCTCGACCGTGGGGTTGCCGCGGCTGTCGAGCACTTCGCGGCCGCGGATGTCGAGGATGGCGCTCATGGTCGGTCCTTTCCGGAGGGCTCGATTCGTGCGCGGCCTTTTACCGGCGGCGCCATGGCCCCGCAAGCCGGCGCGATCCCCCCTCCTCCGCGGCCCCGCGACGCGCTACACTGGCGACAGACGGAGGATCCGATGCGCAGCCATCACGACATGGGCGGCATGCCGGCGGGACCGGTGGCGCCGGCCGAGCACGACTACCAGCTCTGGGAGAAGCGCGTCGACGCGCTGATGGTGCTGTGTTCCAGCAAACGCATCTTCACGGTCGACGAGCTGCGCAAGGGCATCGAGGCGCTGCCGCCCGACGCCTACGACCGCATGACCTACTACGAGCGCTGGATCGCCTCGATCTGCTCGGCGCTGATCCACCGCGGCGTCATCTCGATCGACGAGGTGCGGGCTAAACTGGCGGCGATCGAGGCCGACCCGGCCGCCTATCTCGGCGAGGCGGCGCCGTGAGCGCGGCGTACGCCCCCGGCGAGCGGGTGGTCGTGCGTCGGGGCGACCCGCCGGGGCACCTGCGCACGCCGTCCTACATCCGCGGCAAGTCCGGCGTGGTCGAACGGGTGTGCGGCGCGTTCCGCAATCCCGAGGAGCTCGCCTACGGCCGCAGCGGCGAGCCGAAGAAGACGCTCTACCGCGTGCGCTTCGCGCAGACCCACGTGTGGCCGGACTATTCCGGCCCCGCCGCCGACACCATCGACATCGAGCTCTACGAGCACTGGCTCGAGCGAGCCGCCTGAGAGGCCGCCATGGCGCACGACCACACCCACGACGATCATGGCCACCACCACGGCCACGACCACCAACATCACGACCACGACCATGGCGACGGTCCGCACGTGCATGGCGGCGCCGAGGGCCATCCGCACCGCGCCGACGCCGACGACACGCTGACCTACCACCGCCGGCTGGAGATCGCCGTGCGCGAGCTGCTGGTCGAGAAGGGCGTGCTGACGGCAGACGAGATCCGGGGCGCCGTCGAGCGCATGGACGCGCGCGGCCCCCATCTCGGCGCCCGCGTCGTCGCCAAGGCGTGGACCGACCCGGACTTCAAGGCGCGGTTGATCGCCGACGGCACCTCGGCCTGCGTCGATGCCGGCATCACCTTCGACCAGTCGACGCGGCTGATCGTGGTCGAGAACACGCCCGACACGCACAACCTCGTCGTCTGCACGCTGTGCTCCTGCTATCCGCGCATGGTGCTGGGCATTCCGCCGGACTGGTACAAGAGCCGCGCCTACCGCAGCCGCGCCGTGCGCGAGCCGCGCGAGGTGCTGCGCGAGTTCGGCACCGAGCTGCCCGACGGCGTCGCCGTGCGCGTCCACGATTCCACGGCCGACATGCGCTATCTCGTGCTGCCGCGCCGTCCCGAGGGCACCGAGGGCTGGAGCGAGGACAAGCTGGCGTCCTTGGTGTCGCGCGACTCCATGATCGGCGTGACCGTGGCCGCGACGCCGGGCTGAACGGGCGGCCGCGCACCGCCACCGGTCGACCGGGAACGCCTTCGAGAGACGCGATCGGCTACGCCGTTTCCGTCATCCCTCGCTGCGCTCGGGATGACAGCGGGCGGTCGTCGGCGTGGTCCCGACAAACACCATCCGCTGCGCCGCGTAGCGGCGGACTACGCCGCTCCCACTCCCGCTCCCGCTCCCTCAGTACCAACGGCTGCGCAGACCGTGGCGCTGCTTCCAGTCCTCGGTCTGGGCGATGCGGTCGCAGGGGAACGCCTCGGGCGTCTTGCGGACGCCGCCGGAATCGTCGACCCAGCCGAACAGGTGGCAGTCGGCGCGCGGCGCGCCGCTTCCGCCAGCGACGTTGAACCACACGACCACGGCGATGGCGGCCGCCTTGCCGCCGGCTTTGGTCGCGTCGCCGTAATCCTCGATCTGGAAGCGGTCGACCGAGATCTGCGCCTTGGTACCGCGCGCGGTCTTGAACCACTGCGCGAAGGCGGCGAACTCGTCGGCCACGGCGCCGCTCTTACCGTCGGCGGCGATGAAGGCCTTCAGGTCGGCGACCAGCGCCACCGCCAGCGGCTCGACCTTGGGCGCCAGCGCGCGGCGGCGGTCGGCGGTGGTGATCGGCACCCCGGCCTGCTTGCGGATCTCCTCCCATTCCGGCGGCGTCAGCCAGCCGGTGTGCGGCGTCGAGGCCGCCTGCCGCTGCCGTAGGGCGGCGTCGAGGTCGCGCAGCGGTCCGTCCTCGCCGAACGCCGCGCCGCAGTCGCCACGCTGCGCCGCCGCCAGCGCGCCGGCCCGGTCGAACGCCACGATCTCGACCAGCTCCGACGCGACGTTGGCCGGCAGATCGGCGCGCCAGCGCGCGAGCGCCACCCGGATCGCGGGAATCTGGTCCTCGTCGAGACCGACCGCGCAGACCTTCGTGCCGGCGGGGTTCAACAACAGCAGGCCGACACCCTTCAACGTGCCGTCGCGCAGGCCGGCGGCGACGGGGTTCGGCTTCTCCGGCGGTGGCGCCTTCTCGGGCTTCAGCGTGTCGAGCAGGCTCAACCGCTTCGCCACGACGTCGGTCACCAGCGGGATCACCCTCGCCGGCGGCTTCGTCTGCAACTCGCCGCGCTGGACGGCGAGGATATCGAATGGCCGTCGGCCCTCGGGACACGGCGCGGTCGCGAGGTCGCGCGTCGCGCGGTTGGCGCCATGGCGGGCGAGCGTCGTCTTGATCGCGGCGGGCGCCTCGGGTCCGCCCTTCCAGTCGAGCGCGTGGCACGGCACGTAGGCGCCGTCGCGGAAAGTCGGCACGCCGCGGAAATTGCGCGCCGCGTTCGGCGCCTCCTCGGTGTCGTTGATGAACAGCAGGATATCCTCGGCATCGCCGTTCGTCAGTTCGCGCAGCTTCGCCGCCACCGCGGCGCTGGCCGGCTGCGCCGGGGGCGGCGTCGGTGGCGGCTTCACGGCGGCCGGCGGGTCGACCGGCACCACCTCCGGCTCGATAGCCGGCTGGACCGGCACCGACGCCGCCGTCGGCGGCGGCCTCACCGCGGCCGGCGGGTCGACCGGCACCACCTCCGGCTTCACCGGCGCGACGATCTGCGGATCCGCCGTCGCGGGTGGCGGCACCGGGCGCGGTGGCTGCGGCTGCGCGACTGGCGGCGGTGTCACGGGCGGCGCCGGACGCGGCGGCTGCGGCTGGGCGACCGGTGGCGTCGGCCGCGGCGGCGCCGGCGTCGTCGGGCGCGGGGCGCCCTGCCCTTCCCACATGCGGCGCAGATCGTCGGCGCTCTGGGCCCTGACGTCGGGGAGAGAGATCGTCAGGGCGACGCAGGCGGCCGCCAGACCGCCGACGATCCGCATGGGCAGGCGCGCGCGCATCACAGGCTGCCGTACATCGACGTGGCCGGCGCGGAAGGCAGGCCGATCACCATGTTCACCGGGCCGCCCTGCGGCGTGCGCCCGCGTCCGATCGTGTGCTCCTTGGGCTTGCCGCGCACCAGGCTGAGGTCGCCGCTGGCGGTGAACCGGCCGCCGAAGCACGACAGCGAGTAGTTGCCCGCCGTCGCGCCGGGCGTGTTGACCGTGCCCGTGCAGGCCGGCTGGCCGCGCGGCGTGAAGATGGTGAGCTGGCCGCTCGAGCCGGGCCGGAACTGGAGGTCGAACTCGGCGTAGCCGTGGACCGCGACCGAGCGGCCGCCGGTGTCGCGGTAGAACAACGACACCGGCGCGTAGCCCATCCTCGGCAGCTCGTCGGCGCCGAGCCGGTACTTGTCGCGCGCGATCACGATGCGGCAGTCGCAGGCGACCGCGTAGTTCTCGGACAACGAGCCGTGGTCGCGCCGCTTGGCGTTGCACCTGTTCACCGCCTCGTTGCGCGTGTCGCGGTCGGACATGCTCGGTTTGGAGTAGATGTCGACGTAGAAGTACGCGCACTGCCTCGGCATCGGCATCGTGACGTACTTGTGCTGCGCGATCTTGGTCTCGGCGCTGCGGAAATAGCGCTCGCGCAGGTCGGGGAAGCGCAGGAACACCGGATCGCCCTCGTTGACGATCTGCTGCGCGCCGGCGCCGCCGGCCGCCAGACCCAGGGTCGCGGCCAGCCCGACGGCCGCCAGAATTCGGGACACCATGCGCATATCCAGCCTGCCTCCGGTTACCGGGCGATTGTCGGATCGCAGCCGCGCCGCTGTCAACGCGCGGCCGCGTCAGAGGGCGATCGGCCGCGCCTTGGCCAGCCGGTCGAACGCCATCAGATCCTCGAGCAGCCCGCGAAGCTGCCGCAGCGGCACCATGTTGGGGCCGTCCGACGGCGCCTTGTCGGGATCGGGATGGGTCTCGATGAACACGGCCGCGACGCCGATGGCGATGGCGGCCCGCGCCAGCACCGGCACGAACTCGCGCTGGCCGCCCGACGTCGTGCCCTGCCCGCCGGGCTGCTGCACGGAATGGGTGGCGTCGAACACCACGGGATAGCCGCCGCGCGCCATCACCGGCAGGGACCGCATGTCGGACACCAGCGTGTTGTAGCCGAAGCTGGCGCCGCGCTCGCACTGCATGACGTTGTGGTTGCCGGTCGACACCACCTTGTCGACCACGTTCCGCATGTCCCACGGCGCCAGGAACTGGCCCTTCTTGACGTTGACGGCCCGGCCGGTCGCCCCTGCCGCCAGCAGCAGGTCGGTCTGGCGGCACAGGAAGGCGGGGATCTGCAGCACGTCGACCACCTCGGCCACCGGTCCGCACTGGTGCGGCTCGTGGACGTCGGTCAGCACCGGTAGGCCGGTGGCGTCGCGCACGTCGGCCAGCGCCGCCAGGCCCGCCTCCATGCCCAGTCCGCGCGCCGTGGCGCCGGAGCTACGGTTGGCCTTGTCGAACGAGCTCTTGTAGATCAGCCCGATGCCCAGCGCGGTGGATATCTCCTTCAGCGCCGCCGCGACCTCGAGCGCGTGCTGGCGGCTCTCGATCTGGCAGGGCCCGGCGATCACCGCCAGCGGCCGGTCGTTGGCGATCTCCACCGTGCCGACGCGGACCGTGCGCGGGGACGTGCTCGACATGCTTGGGCGCTCCGTGGCTACGGCATGGGTGATAGGCGGTACGCGCCGGCTTGCCAAGACGGCGGCCTCTGGCCTCGGCCGCCCCATGTGACTACCTGATCGTGGTGATGTCGTGGCGCGGCCGGCGCCACCCCGGCCGGAGGAACCGCCCATGCCGCCCGACGAACGCGATCCCGAGGAGATCCTCGAGGTCTCCTCCCCCGTCTGCTACGCGGGCGAATACGACGCGCCGCCTCCGGCGCCGCTGGAGGGCACCGAGCTGGCTGCGTTCCTCGACGTGCTGGTGGAGAGCGAACGGGCCGGCGCCCGTGTGCTGGCGCGCTGGTGTCACGAGGGCGCCGAGGGCGCCGGCGTTGATCCCGCCGTCCTGGCGGCGGTGCGCGACGACGAGGGCCGCTTCTGCGCCGGCCTCGGCGCGCATATGCGGCGGCTCGGGATGGCGCCGTCGGCCGCGACGGGGAAATTCTACGACAAGGCGATGACGATGGCGGCGTGGCCCGACCGGCTACGCTTCCTCGACAAGGGCCAAGGTTGGGTGGCGCGCGAGATCCGCGAGAAGCTGCCGCGCGTCGCCGATCCCGACCTCGCCGCCTTCCTGCGCGACATGCTCGACCGCCACGAGCTCAACCTCAGGCTCTGCGCGCCGCCGGCGTAGGCGAGCGGCGGACCGCTCCCTCGAGGCGCTGGCCGGGCGAGGCGTCTTTCCAGGCACCCGCCGAGGATCGACGGCGAGGTCGCGCCCGACCACGACAGAGCGCGTCACGGCCAACGCCACGGGATCGAGAGTATCTCCGGCTGGTTCAACGGCCGGCTGCCAGCCAACACCAGCCATGACCGATATGCGCGCACCTTCATGTCCGCCGTCACCGCCGCCGTCGATCCCCGTCTAGCCTCATCAACCCGTCCTGTCCTCTGCCCAGCGCAGGTGGTTCTGGATCACCGCGGCGACGGCGTCGGGGTGCGTGAGCGGCGACATGTGGCCCGCGCCGTCGATCACGATCTGACGCGCGCCCCGGACCGCCTCTCGAAGCAGCTCGGTGGTCCTCCGGTCGACGGCCGTCGTCCCCCGGCCGTAGACCATCGTCGCCGGAACGCCGATGCGCCGGCACTCCGCGAGCCCCATGCGGTTGTTCAGATTGGAGATGAACGCTTCCTTGGTCTGGTCAGACTGCTCGAGGAACCTCTGACGTCTCGACCGCGGTAGATTTGACCACGTGCCCACGCCATTGCGGCTGTCGATGAAGGCCTCCCAGCCGTTCTCGGGGCGCCCCTCGTCGACGGCCGCGATGAAGGTGCGCGACCTCGACGCTGGCGGGATAGAGCGGATCACCAGCGTCGCGCAGTAGATGGGAGATGACCGGCTCGATCAGCACGAGCGAGCGGACGAGCTCGGGGTGGCGCAGGGCCAGCCGGGTGGCGGTCGCGCCGCCATAGGAATGGCCGACGATGTCGATGGCGCCGGCACCTATGGCGGCGCGGACGACCTCGGCAACCATGTCGGCCTGCAGATCGTGCGTCAACGCGCCCTTCGCCGGCCACGCCTCGGTGGCGCCGAACCCCAGGAGGTCGGGCGCGATCACCGTGCGTACCGGTGCCAGGGCCGGCGCGATCCGCTCCCATTGCGCGCTGGACGAACCGCCGGAATGGAGGAGAGCGACCGCCGCGCCCTCGCCCCACGTCCGGTAGCGGACGAGCGCGCCGTTGAAGACAATCTCACGCATGCGACGCCTCCTGCGCCCGGAGCCGCGGCACGGGCTCCTCCCGGATCGGCCAGTGCGCCAGCGCCGCGGCGAGACCCAGCGCGATCGATATCCACCACATCGCCGCGTACGAGCCCGTCGCGTCGAACAGGACGCCGGCCATCCAGACGCCGAGGAAGGCGCCGGCCTGGTGCGCGAAGAAGACGACGGCGTAGAGCGTCGCCAGCCATGTCGCGCCGAAGAACGTGGCGACGAGGCCGCTGGTGAGCGGCACCGTCGCCAGCCAGAACAGGCCGAGCAACGCGCTCAGGACGACGAGCGTCGGATCGTTCATGGGCAGCAGTAGAAAGCCGCCGAACACGGCGCCGCGGCCCAGGTAGATCAGGGCGAGGGCGTGTCTACGCTGCATGTGGCGGGTCGAACGGCCGGCGAGATAGGTGCCGACGATGTTGGCCGCGCCGACGGCCGTGAGCGCGGCCGCCGCCACCCAGCCCGCCATGCCGAGGCTCGCGGCGTAGGCCGGCAGATGGGCGGCGTAGAAAGCGACCTGGAATCCGCACACGAAGAAGCCCGCGATCAGGAGCCAGTAGCTGCGCAGGCCGAAGGCCTCCCTGGCGGCCGCCTTGAATGGCTGCGGTTTCTCCTGCCCGATCGCGCGTTGGTCCTTCGCGGCAATGACGAACGCGAGCGGCAACGCCGCGCCGAGGGTCGCGACCATGACGAGGACGCTGCCCTTCCAGCCGAGGACCTCGATGAACAGATGCGTGTACGGATAGATCACGAAATTGCCGATGCCGCCGGCGACGCCCAGGGCCGCGATCGCCGCCGTCCGATCGTCGGGCGCGGCGGCGCGGCCGATCGCGCCGACCATGACGCCGATGCCGCAGCTCCCGGCGCCGACGCCGATGCACACGCCGCTCCACATCAGGTCGCCCGCGCTGGAGGCCGCTTGCATCAGGAAGTATCCGAGCATCATGAGGCAGATACCCGCGACGGCGACGCGGCCTGCGCCGTACCTGTCGGCCGCCGCGCCCGCGGCGATCCCGACGGCGCCCCAGATCAGGTTCGCGACCGCCATGGCGGTCGAGAATGGCTCGACGCCGGTCCCCAACGCCCGCGTCACGTGCGGCATGTAGAGGCTGGTCGCCTGCCGCAGGCCCAGCGTCAGGCCGACAATCACCCCGCAGGCGACGATCAACGTCCACAACGACGGCGTCCGCCGCGCGGGGGCGGTCGGGGACATCCGGCCGATCCCGCCTACCGCAGCGTAACCACGACCTCGAGGTACGCGCTCGGCACGACGAGCGAGTCCGCGCCGCCGCGATTCATCCGCTGGAGAAGCTCGACGAGGTCGGCCTCCAGAGCCGCCTGTCCGCCGGCGTCGAGCGCCGCGAACGCGCGGTTCGTGGGGCCATAGTAGGCCTTGAAAACCTCAAGCCAGTGGTCCGCGGACCGGTAACGGAAATTGAAGATCTGCCGCGTGGCCTCGACGTGGTGCCCGGGGAATAGCTCCAGTAGCCGAGCCTCGGTTCCCCACAAGGCCGGGGAAGCGACGCCGGCCGGCGGCGGAACATGCCGGCCGATGGTCTTGAACAGCTGGCCGATGAAGCCGTCCGGCGTCCAGTTCGCGAGCCCGATCCGCCCGCCCCGGCGGCAAACGCGGGCCAGTTCGCGCGCGGCGCGCTCCTGGTCGGGTGTGAACATCACGCCGAACGTCGACAGCGCGACATCGAACGCGCCGTCGTCGAACGGCATCGCCTCGGCGTCGGCCTCGCGGAACGCGATGGTCAGGCGTTCGGCGGCGGCGCGCTCGCGGCCGCGGTCCAGCAGCGCGCCGACATAGTCGCTGGATGTGACCACGGCCCAGCGGCGCGCGGCTGCCAGCGAGATGTTGCCGTTGCCGGCGGCGACGTCGAGCACCCGCTCGCCGGCGCGCAGATCCAACGCCTCGCAAAGACGTTCGCCCACGATCTGCAACGTGGTGCCGACGACGCTGTAGTCGCCGGCCGCCCAGGTCGCCTGTTGGCGCCCCTTGATGGCGGCGAAGTCGGGTGCGGAAGCGGTGGTGGTCATGAGCCTTCCTCCAAGGCCGCCGGGCCGCGCCGCGTGGGGCTGGCGCTGGATTGAGCCGGGGACGCTTGGATTCTGAAAGCGGCCCCACTACGCTGCTTGGCGGAACCTTGGAGTTTCTCTGGAGAATTTTCGGATTTTCCCGAGGCGACGAATCAGGCGGGTCACTGGTCCGATCCCATGCTGCTGTCGGTCAATTCCCACGTCATCGACACGGCGACGCGCGAGGTCAGGCGCGCCGGGAGGCCTATCGCGGTCGAACCGAAGGTGTTCGACCTCCTGCTGTTCCTGATCGCCCACCGCGATCGCGTGCTCGCCAAGGACGAGATCGTCGAGCGGATATGGGCCCGGCGCGCCGTCTCCGACGCCGCGCTCTCGAGCTGCGTGAAGGCCGCTCGCCGGGCGCTGGGAGACGACGGCAGAGCGCAGAGCGTCATCCGCACCGTCCATCGCAGGGGATTCCGTTTCATCGGGGCGGTCGCGGAGGATGCGCCACCCGTCGCGGCACCGGGAAGTGGCGTCGCGCCGGGCGACGATCCCGGGGGCGCCCCGCCGCCCGGCATGGCATTGCACCAGGATCTGACGCCACCGCGCGAGCCGTCGATCGTCGTGCTGCCGATCGAGATTCTGAGCGCCACGGAGGGTGCTGGCACCGTCGCCGACGGAATCGTCCAGGACATCATCACGGGCCTGGGCCGCACGCGCAGATTCTTCGTCATCGGCCGCGGCACGGCATTCGCGCTGCGCGGCCGGGCCGGCGACCCTCGGGACGTCGCCCGCTCGCTCGGCGTCCGCTACATACTCAGTGGCAGCCTCCGCTACGACGGTCGTCGCATCCGCCTGAGCGCCTCGCTGGCGGACGCGGTGGAACCGTTCGAGGTCTGGGCCGACAGCTTCGACCGCGCGGTCGACGACATTCTCGCCCTCCAGGACGAGGTCTCCGAGCTGATCGTCAGCCGGGTGCAGACGCGGATCGAGGACTCCGAGCGTCGCGAGGCGATGCGGCGGCCGATCGCGCGGCTCGACGCGTGGAGCGCCTACTACCGCGCCCGCTGGCATCTCGACCGCCACACCGCGCGCGACTACGACGAGGCGGAGGGTCTCCTCGGCGTGGCGGCGCGGCTCGATCCCACCGCGGCGCGGATATTCGCCGGCCTCTCCTTCGTGCACCGCCAGCGCGCCTTTCTGAACCTGACCACCGACCGCGGAGCCGAGGTGGAGCGGGCTGTCGACCTCGCCCGGCACAGTCTTTCACTCGACCCGCAGGACCCCCAATCCCACTGGGCGTTCGGACGGGCGTTGATGCTGCGCTGCGAGGTGGAGGCGGCCCGACAGGCGTTCGAAACCTCGACATCGTTGAATCCGAGCTTTGCCATCGGCCAATATTCGGTGGGCTTCGCCCACGCCATGGCTGGCACGACGGGGACGAGCGACGAAGCGCTGGCGAAGGCTCTGCGGCTCAGCCCGATCGATCCCATGCGGTTCGCGATGCTCGCGACACACGCCTTCAACTGCGTCCGCTCGGGCGAACCGGAGCGGGCCGCGGACCTCGCGCGGCTGGCGGCCGCGCAGCCGAACGCGCACTACCACATCTTCGCGATAGCCGCTCTGTGCGGCGCTCTCGCCGGGCAGCGGCAGGACGCCGGGCGCCATCTACGGCGCCTGCGCGGAATCCGTACGGACTACACGAGCGCGGACTTCTTCGACGCGTTTCCGTTCCAATCCGAGGCGCACATCGCGATGTTCCGCGAGGGCTTCAAACTGATCGGGATCCCGCCGTGACCTCGCGCCGCGCCGGCGCCACCTAACCTGGTCCAGTTCTGACCTCCTCGATCGGATTCGACGGCCTTGGCCGGAGCGGAGCGACACCTCTCAACGATTTGCCGATGGTCGAGCGCTACAAGGTCGAACGCACCAAGATCCCACGGAGATAGCGAGGCCCCCCGGCGGCCGCTCACACCAGCCGGCTCTGCTTCTTGGCGGCGGCGATGAACGACGTGAACAGCGGGTGCGGCGCGTGCGGGCGCGACTTCAGCTCGGGATGGTACTGCACGCCGATGAACCACGGATGGTCGGCGATCTCCACCGTCTCCGGCAGCACGCCGTCGGGCGAGAACCCGGCGAAGCGGAAGCCGACCTGCTCCAGCCGCTCGACGTAGCCGGTGTTGACCTCGTAGCGGTGGCGGTGGCGCTCGGAGATCGTGGTAGCGCCGTAGATCTCCGCGATGCGCGAACCGGCCGCCAGCTTGGCGTCGTAGGCGCCCAGCCGCATCGTGCCGCCGAGGTCGCCGCCGGCCATGCGGCGCTCGAGCTGGTTGCCCTTCAGCCATTCGGTGATCAGGCCGACGACGGCCTCGTCGCACGGTCCGAACTCGGTCGACGAGGCGTTCTTGATGCCGACGAGGTTGCGGGCCGCCTCGATGACGGCCATCTGCATGCCGAAGCAGATGCCGAAATACGGCACCTTGCGCTCGCGCGCGAACTTGGCCGCCTGGATCTTGCCCTCCGCGCCGCGCTCGCCGAAGCCGCCGGGCACGAGGATGCCGTGCACGTTCTCGAGATGCACGACCGCGTCCTCGCGCTCGAAGATCTCGCTGTCGATCCACTCCAGCTTCACCTTCACGTCGTTGGCCACGCCGCCGTGGGCCAGCGCCTCGCCCAGCGACTTGTAGGCGTCGAGCAGCACCGTGTACTTGCCGACGATGGCGATGCTGACCTCGCCCTCGGGCTCGCGGATGGTCCTCACCAGGGCGCGCCAGCGGTCGATGTCCGGCTCGGCCTCGAACGGCAGGTGGAAGTGGCGGCAGACCTCGCGGTCGAGTCCCTGGTCGTGGTAGGCGATCGGCACCTGGTAGATCGTCGAGACGTCGCGCGCCTCGATCACGCATTCCGGCCGCACGTTGCAGAACAGCGCGATCTTGCGCCGCTCGTTGGGCGGGATCTCGCGGTCGCTGCGGCACAGCAGCAGGTCGGGCTGGATGCCGACGCTGAGCAGCTCCTTGACGGAGTGCTGCGTCGGCTTGGTCTTCAGCTCGCCGGCGGTCGGCACCCATGGCAGCAGCGTCAGGTGCACGTACATCGTGCGGTCGCGGCCGAGCTCGTTGCCGAGCTGGCGGATCGCCTCCAGGAACGGCAGGCCCTCGATGTCGCCGACCGTGCCGCCGATCTCGACGAGGACGAAATCCTCCTTGGCCGTGTCGGCCAGCACGAACTCCTTGATGGCGTCGGTGATGTGCGGGATCACCTGCACGGTGGCGCCGAGGTAGTCGCCGCGGCGCTCCTTGGCGATCACCGTCGAGTAGATGCGGCCGGTCGTGATGTTGTCGCTCTGGCGGGCGTCGACGCCGGTGAAGCGCTCGTAGTGGCCGAGGTCGAGGTCGGTCTCGGCGCCGTCGTCGGTGACGAACACCTCGCCGTGCTGGTACGGGCTCATCGTGCCCGGATCGACGTTGAGGTAGGGGTCGAGCTTGCGCAGCCGCACGCGATAGCCGCGCGCCTGCAGCAACGCCGCGAGCGCTTGCCGCCATGAGACCCTTGCCGAGCGAGGAAACCACGCCGCCGGTGATGAAGATGAAGCGCGTCATGGACCTTCCACCTACTACGGGTGGGGGCCCCGGTCACCCCGATGCGCGGCCGCGCTGTGGAAAAGCGACGCCGTCCGCGGCGGCGGCCGGCGCGCGGCGGGCGTCGCGAGAAAAACGCTAGCGAGTGGGCGTGGTCGGCGCCGGCGGCGTGGCGGGCGACGCGCCGGGGGCGGCGCCGGGCGTGGCGGGCCCGCTCTTGCCGGCCGGGGCCTTGCCGCCGTCCATGAAGGCGCCGCGGCTGTGGGTGCCGCCGATGAAGGCCAGGCCGATGCTGGTGACGAAGAAGCCGGCCGCGAGGATGGCGGTGCCGCGCGTCAGCACGGTGCCCTGGCCGCGGATGCTCATGAAGGAGTCGCTGCGGCCCATGCCCAGTCCGCCGCCCTCGCTGCGCTGGAGCAGGACGACGATCACCAGGGCGATGGCGATCATCACGTGGATGGTCAGGACGACGTACTGGATCGCTTGCATATCGCGGGGACTCTCGGCGCGCCCGAGGCTGCCGGACGCGCGGCGTATGTAGAGGTTTTGCCGCCGGGACGCCAGCCCCGAACCGGCCGGCGCGGCGGCCGTCAGGCTGCGGCCGTGGCGGCCGTCAGACCGCGGGCGCGGCGGCTGTCAGACCGCGGGCGTGGCGGCTGTCAGGCGGCTGGCGCGGCGGCCGTCAGGCCGCGGGTGCCGCGGCCGAGATGGCGAGGAAATCGGCGGCTTTCAGGCTGGCGCCGCCGATCAGGCCGCCGTCGACGTCGGGCACCGCCAGCAGCTCGGCGGCGTTGGACGGCTTCATCGAGCCGCCGTACAGCAGCCGCATCGAATCGGCGGCGCCGGCGAAGCGGGCGCGCAGGACGGCGCGGATATGGCGGTGGGCGGCGTCGACCTCGGCGGTGGTCGGCGTCTTGCCGGTGCCGATGGCCCAGACGGGCTCGTAGGCGACGACCAGAGTGGCCGCCGTGGCGCCGTCCGGCACGCTGCCGGCGAGCTGCGCGTCGAGCACGGCCAAGGTGCGGCCGGCCTCGCGCTCGGCCAGGGTCTCGCCGACGCAGACGATGGCCACCAGCCCCGCCCGCCACGCCGCCTGGGCCTTGGCGCGCACGACGGCGTCGTCCTCGCCGTGGTCGGTGCGGCGTTCGGAATGGCCGACGATGACGTACTTGCGCCGCAATCGCGCAGCATCTCGGCCGACACGTCGCCGGTATGGGCGCCCGCGGCGTCGGCGTGGCAGTCCTGCCCGCCGCAGGCCACGGCGGAGCCGGCCAGCGCCGCCGCCACGGCGGCGACCAGCGTCGCCGGCGGACAGACCAGCAGCTCGACGTCGGCCCGCGCGCCCGCCCCGGCCGCGACGCCCCCAGCCAGCGCCAGCCCGTCGGCGGCCAGACCGTTCATCTTCCAGTTGCCGGCGATCAGCGTGCGGCGCGGGTTGGGCATGGCGGGAGTCCATCGATCGAGGTGGCGCGGGGCGCCTCCATATCACCCCCCCCGGACATTCGCCAAAACGCGATTTTCGGCGTGTCGGAATCCGGCGGGCGGATTCCTCGATGCCGTAACGACGGGCGGAATCGAGCCTCCTTGTACCCCCGGATTCGCCGGATTCGCGTTTTGTATATTGTATTTTGTATACAATATACAAAATGGCCAATTTCGCGGCAGTGCGCGCTCATTTCCGGCGCTTCTGTGACTGCTCCGTCACACAACGATTCGCTGTTGCGCATTTGCCGAAGAGTGATGAGCCTTGCCATGCTGACGGCGCGGACCCTCAACCGCGCTTCCAGCGCGCTGGCTTCTCCGTGGGGCGGAAATGACGAACTCACTTGGAAGCCGGCTGAACGAGATCGGATATCGAGAACTGAAGCCGCTGGCCGACGCCGATATGATGGCGTTGGTCTCACACCTGCTGGACGTGCGCGAGGTTCGGCAAGCCGCGGCGGCGTGTGCTTTTCAAGGCGCCACTCTGGATGAACTCGCCGTTGTGGCCGATCCGATCGTTCGTGGCCTTCGTCCCGAAATTGACGGCAATCAGTTCTTTGACCTCGTGACCGAGATAGCCACGCAAGTTAGGCGCGGTGTGTGACGAGGTCAGGCCTGCAAAGCGCAAATTCGTCGGGGCGCCGCGTGATCAAAAACACCGGTTTGCAGGCCTGACCCCGATACCGTCATCTTCTGGCTATGATCAATGAGCCCTGAGCCTAGGGACGCGCGAGGCGGACTAAATGACGAAAGACAAACCAAACGGAATCGAACGTCCGGCGAAATCGCGCACTGGATTTGTCGCCTGCTGCGCGGATGCCGGCAAAGCCACTGCGGCCTGTCTGTTGGTCGTCGTGGTGCTGTCGGCGCAGTTGCTCCTCCTCCACTCCATTGCAGTGAGCGCAGGGTGGATACGTCCGATCACCTTGCTCAATATTATCTTCCCCAATTTTAACAGCTGTAAAGAAAACCCCCATCGGAACAACGACCCTGAGCTCTGTTTCTAGCCAAACCAGACACGGAGTTTGACATGTCTCTGCCGAGTTGGACCGACCGAATCCCAATCTATGTGACGTGACAGGGTCATGTGACGTGACAGGGTCAGGCTTGCAGAACGGCAAACTTCTCGGAGCGCTGCGCGGGAAAACTGCCGTTTTGCATGCCCTGACACCGTCACTCAACGTGTTCCACGTAGCTGGGAGTGACGGGGTCAGACATGCAAAACGGCAAGTTGCCCGGGGCGCTGCGTGAAAAATGCCGGATTGCAAGCCTGACCCCGTCACACCAAGCGGAGCGAGACCGCGCGGACATCGCGGCGAATGCCGGATCGCAAGCCTGCCCCCGTCACACGCGTGACCCCGTCATACGCGGGAGCCGGTCCATGAACGACCGACCCGACGCTTCGATCCAGCGCGCTTCGGCGCGGCCGGGACGGCCGCGATGGCCGTGGATCGCGGCCGGCGTCGGCGCGCTCGCCGTCGTGTCCGGCCTGTCCGTCATCTCGTACCGCTGGACGCGGGAGAACGTCGTCCTGCCGTTCCTGCAGTCTGAAATCCGAACGAATTTCGCCGACGAATACGCCGTAAAGATCCTAGCGCGTCTTCGGCGGGCGGGCGAGGACATCGGCTGCGACCACATGATCGCCGTCGACCGCGTGCACACGAACGATGCCGATGTCGGCGACGGCAGGGTGGGGGTGGTCCGGGCGCGCGAGCGAATACGGTGCGTATTCCCGGTCCATGCGCGTACGGTTGGGAACGAGTGCTCCGCTCGGTCAGTGGCCAACCATGCGTGCGCGACGATGGCGGCGCCGCTCGACGCGCTCTCTGTCGAGGGATATCTCGGGGCGCTGCTCGCCGGCTTCAATCGCCCCTGCGACTGGGACATCTCGGAGGCTTACGCGGCGTATCTGCGCGAGTTCACGAACGTGCGGCCGGCCAGCCCCCCTCAGCACAGCTACGCGAAGACCGCGTCATGCCTGCGGGTCGAAAGCAACGGCGAGATTGAACTGATCCTGCGGTTCCATACCGCGCACGGCCCGAGCCAGTACTTCGTAAGGGCCAGGATCACGCGCGAGCGAACGCGCATCAAGCTGCACCTTCCACCGGAATCGGAGTTGCGCGCCTACGCGCCGGGAGCTTCCAAGTGAGCGGCGGTTGGCGATTCATACTTGTGACGGGGTCAGGCCTGACGGGGTCAGGCTGACCCCGTCCTGCGGGGAACCATTGTCCCCTCTTCAAGGTGTCCGCGAGACCCCGGGGCAGCTCAGCCTGACCCCGTCATAGTCTTTACTTTTGGCCCGGCCATTGGTGACCCCTCCACTAACGAGAGCCAGCCTTGAAGATGCGTAAGAAGGCGCCTCGCTCCGATGGCGGCACGTCCGCCAGCAGGCTGGTGATGCGCAGTTGGTGCATCAGAAACGACGTACGTCTCTCGAACGGTACCTCGTCTTCCTGCTCGGCCTGGAGCACCGCGGCGCGATCCGACTGCATCGCGTCGGCGAGGTCGGCGGCTCTCGTTCCCACGTCGTCGCAGCGCATGATGGCGCCGTCCGGGTTCATCGGCAGGAGAATCAATATCGTCTCCGAATACTTTTCCCCCTTGTCGTGGCGATGCCAGTATCCGTAGTTCGCGCGGTAGAACCAGAGCCTCGAGCCGTTGAAGTAACCCGGCCGTCCCGCCCCGTCGTCGTCCAGCATGCCAAAAAGCTTGCGGCCATCATCCTGTCTCGACTCGCCGACGATCACGACGAGGCTCCGGTGGCGCGAGCCGGGGGCATCCGGGAGCGGTAGGGTCCCCAAGCGGCCGTCCCATGCCGGATCCTCGGCAAAGGGCTCGGCACGGCCCAGCACCGGACCCAGCGTCGCCTTGATCGCCTCGCCCAGCGCCGCGCGGCAGCGCGGCTCGACGTGCGATCCGAAGAGCGCGAGGATGCGGAACGACTCGCCGTCGAAGGCGCGGTTCGAGGGCGCGCCGTCCAGCGCGCGAGCGAACTGGTCGATGGTGAAGCCGTCGGCGAGCGCGAGGCGCAAGACCTCGGTCAGAGGCTGCGCGCGGGGCGAACCCGAGACGGGCGCCGAGAGGAGCGCGAGGATAAGGACCAGCGACTTACAGATTGTGGCGTTCCACCGGCGCGACGTCCGATGGCCGACCGCGACGGCGCGGTCGAGACCGGTGGACGGCGACGCGGCGGCGGGCGCGTAGGACACAAGCGGTCTCCCGAGGTCGGGTCAGGCTGCAAATCGGCAAATCCGTCCGGCCAGTCTACTCGAAAAGGCCGGATCGCAGGCCTGACTCCGGCTTGGGACGACCAGGTCAACGCTGCCACTGCACCGGTGGATCACCGAAGCTCGTGCCTAACACGCGAATTGCCGATGCCCGCCGGTCGGCCATACGAGCGCCACGCGGCGTCCGTCGTCGGGCGTCGGCGTCCGCACGTGAGCGGATGAACCGCAACAGCATGTGACTGGGTCAGGCCTGCAAAACGGCAAACTTCTCGGGCCGCGGCGCGAAAAAATGCACGATTGCAGGCCTGACCCCGTCACGCGGGCTCAGGACCAGAGCGGCCACGCCTAACGACCGCGCGGCTTGCGTTTGGCGGCGATGAAGGCGTCGAAGTCGAACGGCTTGGCCGGACCGCTCGCTTCGCCCTCGACCAGCGCTGCACGCAGGGCCTCTAATCCGGCCTCCCGCTCCTCGAGCAACCGCAGGCCGGCGCGCACGACATCGCTCGCCGAGCCATAGCGGCCCTCCGTCACCTTCGCGTCGATGAAGGCGTTGAAATGCGGGCCGAGGCTGAAGGATGTGCTTTTGGTCATGGCCGGTCTCCGCAGCCATGATACCAAAATTGGGTATTTTGTCCAACCGCAGCGGCCGACGTCGGCTCGGCGAGCCGGCGCAAATCGGCCGGCTTGCAGGCCTGACCCCGTTTCACCGCCGCTCCTTAAAGATGGCGTCAACCGCGCCCTTCACCGCCGACCAATGGGGCAGCAGGTGCCGGGGCATACCGATCCTGGTCCGCCTGCCCTCGTGGTTGTACTCCAAGGTGCAGGCGCTGGACGAGAACGCGCTGTTGGCGTCTTCGATGTCGCATGAGAGCTCGATCAGCCTCGCGCCGGCGTCGATGGCGGGAGCCGGCGCGGCGCAGGAGCCCGGGAAATAGTACCGCCTGCGCGGCGCCACATCGCGTTCGCCCGCGACGGAGACGGTGAAGGCATCCACCTCCAGCAACCCGAACCCCGTGCATCGCGGCGGCCCGAAGTGCGAGTGGGACGCCTGGAACGCCAACCACTCCGATACCTTCCAGACGCGCGGCCACGGCTCGCTCTCGACGAAGATGCCGAGGTAGTGCGGCCACGAAAGCGACCGCGCCCGCTGCCACTTGACCATCTCCTCGATCACCTCGTTCGGAAGATTCCGCGCGCGCGGCACGATATAGGCGCGAAGCGCCGCGGACCTGAGCGTTCCGTTGGGGTGCCGCGACTGGACGCCGCCGAACAGGAAGGCCCGCGGGAGATCGACGGCGCGATCGGCGAACTCGAAACGCACCCGCTTTCCGTCGTCGGGATACGCGGGGACGAGATACATGCAGCCGCCGCCGGTGAGCTCGACGGCGCACGTCGGCGTGGGCGGTTCGTCCGCCGGGCGGTGGCCCTGCGCGTGGCACGTCGCGGCCAGCGCCATCGCGCCGGCGAAAACCGCCGACCGGAGCGGACACACGGAGATCGTCATCGTCCCGCCTCCGCGCCCGGCGGGGCGTGGCCGCCGCGAAGCGCGCCCGCCGACCGCATCACGCCGCGTAATACCCACCATCGACGATGTGCGAGGCGCCGGTCATGAAGCTCGCCTTGTCCGAGCACATCCACACCACGGCCTCGGCGATCTCCTCGGGCACGCCGAGGCGGTTCATCGGCACCTTGGTCATGAGCTGCGCGTAGCGCTCGGCCATCGTCGGATCGGTCATCGGCGTCTTGATATAGCCGGGGTTCACGCAGTTCACCCGGATGCCGTCCTGGGCGTACTCCATCGCCGCCGTCTTGGTGATGCCGACCACGCCGTGCTTGGCGGCGACGTAGTTGGTCGCCGTCGGCAGCCCGACCAGGCCGGCGATCGAGGCGGTGTTCACGATGGCGCCGCCGCCCTGCCCCAGCATCCGTGCGATCTCGTGCTTCATGCACAGGAACACGCCGGTGAGGTTCACCGCCAGCATGCCGTCGAACGACGCGCGGCTCATCTCGTGCGTGCGCTGGCCGGCCGGGCCGACGTGGCGCGGCGCGATGCCGGCGTTGTTGAAGGCGCAGTCGAGGCGGCCGAACGCCGCCACCGCGCGCGCCACCATCGCCTCGACCTGGGCCTCGTCGGCCACGTCGGCGCCGACGGCGATGGCCTGCCCGCCGGCGGCGTTGATCATCGCCACGGTCTCCGCCGCCATCGCCTCGGTGTGGTCGGCCACCGCGACGCGGGCGCCCTCGCGCACCATCGCCAGCGCCGTCGCGCGCCCGATGCCCGAGCCGCCGCCCGTCACGAGCGCGCTCTTGCCTGCGAGAATTCCGGTCATCGTTTCCTCCAGTCACCGGCCGCCGGTTCCGACGGGCCCGGCGGGAGTCTACCCGACGCGGGCAGGATCGAAAGCGGAGTCGCGAAAATGGCGTCAGGCCTGCAAGGTCGCAAAATTTGCAGGCCGCAGCATGAAATGGCGATTGCAGGCCTCCCTCCGTCTTGGCCTCGCTAGAACCGAGGATGTCGATTGCGGCAAACGAGGTCCCATTCCTGACAACCCGGCCACAGCGGCATGCGGCTCGCGCCAAGCGCTTCGATGGAGAGGTCTCGCGCAGTGTCCTGCCCCGGCGCGCCGGTCCCGACGACGGAGAACCGCAGAAGGAACGCTCTTTGGCGGTCGACGAGGCTCTCGCATGTCGACCGGAACGCGCGCTCGTAGACGAGGTACGAGCATCGCTGGACCCTGGCGTCGAAGTCGGTGAGGCAAAAGACCGGCAGCTCGCGGTACAGCGGAATGAAAACAGTCGAATCGACTCCCGTCGGCATCCGCAACCGAAGGTCGATCGCATCCCGTGCGATCGACAAGGCCCGCTCGCGCTCCGGCTCGAACAGCACGGCCTTTTCGATGTCGTTGTACTGCTCAAGCCCGCAGGGCCGCAACTCCGCCGGCTGCCCTGCGGCTCGATCCGTTGTCGTCAACGCGAGGCAGAGCCCGATCATGAAGATGTATGCGCGCATCGTCACCTCGGCTTGAGCGCGCTAAGCGCGGGGACGGCGAAGACGAAGACCCCTCATCCGCCCTTCGGGCACCTTCTCCCCCGATGACGGGGGAGAAGGAAAGACAGGCGCCGCCCCCTACTCCACCTTCACGCCGGCGAACTTGATCACCTTGGCCCATTTCTCGGTGGCGTCGGTGATGATCTTGCCGAACTCGGCGGGAGTGCCGCCGATGGGGGTGCCGCCGAGCTCGACGATGCGGGTCTTGATCTTGGGGTCGGCGAGGCCGGCGTTGAGCTCCTTGTTGAGCAGCGCGATGACCTCGGGCGGCGTGCCGGTGGGCACGCCGATTCCGGCGAAGCCGCTGGCCTCGTAGCCGGGCACGGCGTCGGCCACCGTCGGGACGTCGGGCAGCACGTCGAGGCGGCTGGCGGTCGTCACCGCCAGCGCGCGCAGCTTGCCGGCCTTGATGTGCTGGATCGCCTCCGACACCGGCGCGAAGATCACCTGCACCTGGCCGGCGATCAGATCGACCACCGCCGGCGCGCCGCCGCGGTAGGGGACGTGCACCAGGTTCACCCCGGCCATCATCTTGAACAGCTCGCAGGCGATGTTCTGCGGCGTGCCGGCGCCGGCCGAGCCGTAGTTGATCTTGCCGGGGTTGGCCTTGGCGTAGGCGATCAGCTCGGGCAGCGTCGCGGCCGGCACCGAGGGATGCACCACGACGACGTAGGCCAGCCGCGCCGAGTAGATGACCGGCGCGATGTCGCGGACGAAGTTGAAGCTGAGGTTGGTGTAGAGCGCCGAGTTGATGGCGTGCGGCGTCACCACCTGCAGCAAGGTGTAGCCGTCGGGCGCGGCGCGGGCGACCGTCTCGGTGCCGATGTTGCCGCTGGCGCCGGGCTTGTTCTCGACGATGAACTGCTGGCCCAGCCGCGTCGTCAGCCACTCGCCCATCAGGCGCGCCTGGATGTCGGTGGCGCCGCCGGCGGGGAAGCCGACGACGATGCGCGCCGTCTTCGACGGATAGGCCTGCGCCCGGGCGGCGCCGCCGAGGACCGACGACGCGGCCGCGCCGGCCGCCAGATGCGCGAGCGCGCGACGTTGAAATTTCATGCTGTTTCCTCCCGACGGGTCGCGCCACGTCGCGGACTTGGCGTCCGACTGCGCGCTCGACGGGAAAAGGCTACACCGGCGCCGAGGCGGGGCGGAAGGGGCCGGCGCCGTCGATTGGAGCGCCGTGGCGTTTGTTGCGGCGCGGCATCCGGTCGGTGGTGGCGTCAGGCCCTCAAACCGACGAGTTCGCCGCGCGGGCCGCCGATCGGAAAATGCCGGATCGCACGCCTGACCCCGCATGCGCTCACGCATGCGCTCAGCTGCAAGATCGGAAAGGAGATCGCGATCTAGGAGTCGGGAGGTCGACAGGGACGAGGCGGCGCCGGGCTAGCGCATTCGAAAATACCGGCTGGCAGGCCTGACACCCTCATTTCCGAGGTTCGCACCTCGCAGTCGCCGAGAGGAAACGACAGAGTTGGTGCCCGTCGGCCGCATGCACCGCAAGGCCTTTTACAATCCGCAGCCCGAGCAGAGTCTCAAAATGGGTCACTTGGTCGTTTGAAAGACGCGGCAGCACCTCTTTTGCGATCGTCTCCCCCCAGCCACTTACGCCGAATGCCAAGGTGAACCCGGCCCATCGCGACGAGCCAAGGAAGGCGCAATTGTCCTGGGCACACTCGCGCTCCGCCTCATTTGGACTAATGTACATCAAGGTTTGCTCGATCTTCGCGCCATCATCAACGAGGATTTGACGTGCGCTGAAACTGCTCCAAGGAAACGCACCCACTCGGTCGGCTCGTGGATCGCTCGGCAAGCGGATTTTGGGACATGTCAGCTCGCGGAATCCTTCACCGATGCCCAGAAGGATAGTCGCGTCGCACGGACTGGCCGAGGGCCGCAAAGTAATCCCATAGCGCTGCGTGAGAGATCGCGCGTCGGAGGCGAAGCGGTCCTTGATCTTCACAAGAGTTTCGCGGCGGAGGTCGCCGCCTGAGACGATCGAGTACGTCCAGTTGAGCGAGCCCGCGATGGGCACACTCTGACCTGCTGTGGAATAGAATTCGGCGGCGAGCACTGCGAGCCGCTCGGGAATGGTATCGTCCGCCCGCGCCGAACATCCCAACATGGCTGCGCCGATGGCACCGCAGCCGAGCGCAGATTGCCTCAGGCGATACTGCAGCCGCAGTCGAGCGAAGATACCGCGGGCTGCCGCAATGTCGGCTCGATGTCGCTTGAGAGCGATTGGTATCGACTCGGCCATGGACCGCCTCCACCGCCATGATGCCGGAATCGCGCGGCGGGTCCAGACCGCGGCGGCCGCAACCCCGCCCCGCCCCGTCCAATCCGCCATTGACCCGGCGCGCGCGGCCTGTCGGGATGCGGGCCGCGAAGTCGCCGGATCGACCGGGACCGAGGAGACGCCCATGAGCCTGAAAGCAGCCGCCACCACGCCCGCCGCCCGCCGTCCCGAGTCCGATCTCGACGTCGAGGCCGAGCTCAACAACCTCGCCATGTCGAAGGAGGCACGGCCGCTGTTCGACGCGGTCGTCAAGCACATCAAGGAGAACGTCGAGCCGATGGCGGAGGAGTTCTTCCGTCTGGGCGAGGGCCGCGCCGACCGCTGGACGTGGGCGCCGGGCCAGCTCGAGCTGCTGGAGGTCGCCAAGAACAAGGCCAAGGCGTCGGGGCTGTGGAACTTCTTCCTGCCCGGCTCCGAGGTCGGCCGCGGGCTGACCAACCTCGACTACGCCTACATCGCCGCCGAGCTGGGCAAGCAGCCGCTGGCGTCGGAGACGCTGAACTGCTCGGCCCCGGACACCGGCAACATGGAGGTGCTGGAGCGCGTCGGCACGCCGGAGCAGAAGGAGAAGTGGCTGAAGCCGCTGCTGAACGGCGAGATCCGCTCGGCCTTCGCCATGACCGAGCCCAACGTGGCCTCGTCGGACGCCAAGAACATCGAGACCCGCGCGGTGCTGGTGGGCGACGAGTGGGTGATCGACGGCGAGAAGTACTACATCTCCGGCGCCGGCGACCCGCGCTGCAAGATCATGATCTGCATGGTCAAGACCAGCCCGAACGCAGCAACCCAGTTCCAGCAGTCTCAGATCCTCGTCCCCATGGACACGCCCGGCGTGAAGATCCTGGGGCCGATGCATGTTTTCGGCGAAGACCACGCGCCTAGGGGACACATGCACCTGAAGTTCGAGAACTGCCGGGTGCCGAAGGAGAACATGCTGCTGGGCGAAGGCCGCGGCTTCGAGATCTCGCAGCTGCGCCTGGGGCCGGGCCGCATCCACCACTGCATGCGCTCGATCGGCCAGGCCGAGAAGGCGCTCGACCTGATGGTCAAGCGCGGCGCCAAGCGGGTGGCGTTCGGCAAGCCGATCATCCAGCTCGGCAAGAACCTCGAGACCGTGTCGCGGGCGCGCATCGAGATCGAGGCGATGCGGCTGATGGTGCTGAAGGCGGCCAAGGCGATGGACGTGCTGGGCAACCGCGAGGCCCGCGTGTGGGTCAGCATGGTCAAGGCGATGGTGCCGGAGCGCGTCTGCCAGATCATCGACCAGGCGATCCAGATCCACGGCGCCACCGGCATCTCGCAATGGACGCCGCTGGCCGAGATGTACACCAACCAGCGCCACCTGCGCTTCGCCGACGGCCCCGACGAGGTCCACCACATGGTCGTCGGCCGCGCCGAGATGAGCCGGCACTAGGACGCGGCGCGCGCGGGCGGGAGCCCGCGGGACGCGGCCCGGAAGACAGGGCCCCGGGGACGGGGCTCGGCGGGACGGGGCGCGCGTTTCTCCGGCGGCGGAACCCGGTCCGGGTCCGCCGTCGCCGGCCCTCGCGCCTCACCCCTTCCCGGCCGGATTCCCGGTCGGGACGCGGATCAGAGCGGAGCGGCGGCCGAGTTGAAGAAGTCCATCACCTTGACGCCGATATCCTGGGCGTAGGTGACGATCGGCATGGTGATCAGCAGGCAGATCAGGCCGTACTCGATGGGCGTGGTGCCGGAATCGTCTTTCATAAAACGCTTGAAGATATTCATAACCAACCTCAATATATAAAACTTAATAAATTCAATCAGATACAGAACTAACTTGAGCAATATAGCCAAACCCGAAGCGTCGTTCAATCGTTAATTTATCGTCAACGCGCTTTTTTTGGGGCCGGCGCGCCCGGTGGTGGTGGACGAGGGAGCGGCGATGGTCGCCAGCGACGGCTTTCGCGGATTTCCTGCGCGACGAGCGCGCGCCGCCGGGCCGCGCCGGGCTGCGCCGGATGTTCGGCAAGACCGGCGTGTTCCGCGACGGCCGCGTGCCGGGCATGGTGGCCGACGACACCTTCTATCTGCGGGTCGACGACTTGAACCGCGAGGCGTTCGCAGAGGCGGCGGCGCCGCTGAACTACCGGAAAGGCGGCCGCGCCATCGACCTCGCCTTCTGGCGCGCCCCGGAGCGGCTGTTCGACGATCCAGAGGAGCTGCTCGACTGGGCCCGGCTGGCGCTGGCGGCGGCGCGGCGGGCGTCGGCGAAGCGCACGCGGTCGAGGCGCCCGCCGGCTGCCGCCGGGCGATGACGCCACCGCGCGTGGAGACGCCGGCGCGGCCGCGGGCGGCCTCCCGGCGCTGACGGCACCGCGCGTGGACACGCCGGCGCGGCCGGCGTCCCGGCGATGACGCCTCCGCTCGCGGACGGGCCGGCGCGCCGTTCGTGGACTCGCGCGCCGCCTGCACACCGGGCACGCCCCCGCTCCCGTCATCCCGTGCAAGCGCCACAGGCGCGCCGCCGAGGGATCTTTCCGCGTCCAACACCGCGCCAGGATCCCTCGACTACGGCGCTGCGCGCCTCCGCTCGGGATGACGGGATCAAGCGGCGTGCTGGAAATTCGAGAGCGGGACCTTGGCGTGCGCCCTCCCGTGCGTCGTCATACGATCACGCCACCGCCCCGCCGTCAGAACACCACCACGCCGCGCGCGGTGACGCCGAGCGTGGTCTGGCGGGCGAAGCCGATGCGGGCGCCGCCGGTGCCGTCGGCCGTGCCCTCCGGCGTCTCGAACGCCAGATGCGGGCTGCCGTTGCCGTGGCTCACCCGCGCCGCCAGCTCGATCGCCAGGCCGGTGAGCCTGAAGCCCACGCCCGCCGTGGCGTCGAGCTGGTAGGCCGTCTTGTTGCCCGACAACTTCCCCACCCGCGCCTCGGGATCGACCGCCGGCACGAAGGTCTGCCAGTGGCCCCGCGCGCGCGCGAAGCTCAGCCCCGCCGACGCCGCGCCGAAGCCGTAGAACCCGCCGCCGATGTCGCCCCGCACGCTGGCCCCGACCAGCGGCCCGAACGCCGTGCCGCCGATGTCGGAGCGCTGCTCGAACGTGGTGAACGCCGGATTGCCGATGCCCATCGACAGCTTGTCGTCGACCGTGGTGCGCGCCAGCCGCACGCCCGCGAACGGCGCGATCGTCACGCCGCCGGCGTTGAACGCCACGGCCGCCGTCAGCGTGCCGCCGAACTCCTGGAAGGTCGAGCGGTAGCGGATGTCGCTCAGCGGCGAACCGGTGAAGTAGCCGCCGAACGGCGCGAACGGCGCGGTCGGCGAGAACAGCCCGGTCGTCGCCCCGCCCGGCGGCGTGAACAGCGCCAGGCCGGCGTCGCCCCGGCTGTCCATGTGCCAGCCGCGCAGCTCGACCGTGACCTCGCGCGTGGCGCCGAGCACCGGCGCCTGGAAGCGCGCGCCCAGCGCGCCCTCGATGTTGAGCACGGTGCGGTCGTTGGCGAAGCGCAGCGCCGGGATCGCGAGCGCGACGCCGCCGGCCTCGGTGCGGAAGAACGAGCCGCCGGCCCGCTGGAGGTGCGATGGACCCGCCCCGAAGCCGGCGTAGAACTCCGTCGTGCCGAGACCCGGGCCGCAGGAGGTCTTCAGCTCCTTGATCTGCGCGCGGGCGCGGGCTAGCGGCGCGAGTCGCTCGCGGCTTTTTTCGACCGCTTGCAGCCCGTCATCGAACCCCTTTTTGAGCCGGGCCATCTCCTCGACGCGCTTGCGCGCCTCCTCGTTGGCGACCGGAGAGGCGGCGATCCTCTCGATGGTGCGTTGCATCTGCCGGAACTCGCGCTCCGTCGAGATGCCTTGGAGACCGTTCGCGGCGCGGTAGGCGTCGAACCGGCGCTGCGCCAGGTGCAGCTTCTGCTGGAGCGACGCTTCGAGCGTCGCCAGCTCGCCGACCGCGGCGTCGTACGCGGCTCGGTCGCAGGCGTCGGCCGCCGCGTTGGCGGCCGCCACCTGCTCGCTTCCGATATCGGTCCGCCATTGGTCATTCACGTTGAACGCGTGCGCGGTATTGAACTCCACCGACACCGAGCCGCCTACCGTGAGCGTCACGGACCGAAAATTGTAGCGAAATCCCCTGCCGGTGTTGCTCTGGACGTTGATCGAGTACCGGCCGGGCTCCGTCAGGAGGATGATGGCGCGTCCGTCGGCGTCCGTGACGGCCCGCGAGCCGCCGGACAGCGTCTCCTCGTTCACGTCGTTGGTTACCCCGACCTTGAGCCCGACCGCCGGCGAGCCGTCGGCATTCGTGACCCTGACGTTGATCTGCTGCGCGCTGAGCGGCGTCACCGCGGCGAGCGCGACCCACAAACCCACGAACCACGCTAACGCGACGCGATAGGATGATGCCGGCATCTGGCCCCCGACCTGACCGCTGGATCGTCGGCTGGAAGCGTACCGCGACCCGGGCGCGCCGGCAATTGGCATGTCTACTGCAAGTAAAACGGCTCGCCGAACACGGTGATCGCGCGCTGGTTAACCCAGACGACGTTGAAGTAGATCCGCCCCGGCTCGAGCGGCATCGGATACACGAGCGTCAGGATCCCGCCCCGGCTCGACGGGTTCCAGCTACAGCTTCCCTGCACCGGCCGGCCGCCCAGGAAGGCGCAGGCGCCGTTGGGGTAGACGATGAGCTGCGAGGCGCTGGTGCCGCTGCGCCAGTGGCCGATCGGCGGCGGCGCCTGGGCGGCGGCCGGCGCGGCGAGCAGAGCCGCGAACGCGGCGGCGGCGAGAGTTCGTACGACGTGATCGGCGCGCATCGGTCGACGCTCCGGCGGTGGGTCCCGGACTACGCAACACCCCGCGATCCTACGCGCCGCGGCGTCGACACGCCACCGGCGCGTGTCACGCGCCCGGACGGCGCCTCAGCCCTTGCGCATCCGCCCCGGTACGACCCGCACCTTGCGCGGGGCGGCGATCCAGATGGCGGCGGCCGACACGGCGCGCAGAGCGCGATCGCCAGCAGGAAGGCGTGGCGGTAGGTGCCGGTGGCGTCGTGCGCGGCGCCGGCGACCCACGGGCCTGCCGCGCCGCCACCGATCAGCGAAACGGTGATGGCGCCGAAGATCGCGCCGTAGCGCGGCCCCTCGAAGATCTCCGCCACGATCGGGCCCATCACCGAGGTCGCGGCGTAGCCGAGGAAGCCCTGCGCCACCACCATCACGTAGAGCAGCGGCAATGACGGGCCGGACTCCAGCGCGATCAGCGCGATGTAGCAGACCGCGAAGCCGGCGCAGGAGATGCCCCAGACCCATTCGCGGCCGATGCGGTCGGACAGCGCGCCGAGTCCGATCTGGCCGGGGATGGCCACGACGCTGACGATGCCCAGCGACCACGCCGCGAGGATCGGCGTGAATCCGGTCTCGACGAGGTATTTCGTCTGGTGCACCTGCACCACGTACCAGACGAAGGTGAGGCAGAAGAACGCCAGCGATATCCACCACAGCCGCGCCGTGCGCAGCGCCCGCGGCAGGGTCCATTCGATCGCGGCCCAGGCGGGGTCGACGACGTTCGACGGACCGCGCGCCGCCGCCGCGGCGGTGGCCGTCGAGTCGCCGTCCGGCAGCAGGCCGAGATCCTGCGGCCGGCGGCGCACCAGCAGGTTCAGCGGACCCAGCGCGCACAGCACCAGCAGGCCCATGACCCAGCACGAGTCGCGCCAGCCGTCGCGCACGATGATGGACTGCAGCCACGGCAGCAGCGCGATCGCGCCGAAGCCGACGCCGGAGAAGGCGAGGCTGATCGCCAGCCCGCGGCGGCGCGTGAACCACAGCGGCAGGTAGAGCGACTGCGCGGTGAAGGTCATCAGGTTGGCGCCGCCGCCGACCAGCACGCCCAGGGTGGCGTAGAGATGCCACGGCGTCTCGATCCACGCCGCCAGCAGCAGCCCGGCCGACAGCAGCACGACGCCGGCCTCGATCACGAGCCGGGGCCCGTGCGTGTCCATGAACCGGCCGACCAGCGGGCTGATCAACGCCGAGACGAGGAAGCCGAACGAGAACGCGCCGGCGGCCAGGCCGCGGTCCCAGCCGAACTCGCCGATCAGCGGCGGCAGCAGCAGCGAGAACGCCGTGCGCGCGCTGACCGCGACCGCCATGGTGACGAAGGCGACGGCGACGATGATCCAGCCGTAGTACAGCGGCAGCCGCGCCTGCCAGGGGCGAGGAGCATCGGTCATCGGACGCATCCGGCCGGGAGGGGCCCGATGCGCGGTGGCGCGGAAGGTCCAGCTGATTCGACGTCCATCGTCCTGCCCCGCAGCCTCGTGTCACGCCACCACTATCCCGGCGTCGGCGGCGGCGATCAATTACGCTCGAGGTAGTGAGTGGCGCGCCGTCCGAACCGGCGTAGGGCGCCGCCGGCGGATTTGACTCCGTCGACGGCAGCCCGGCGGCGCGGCTTCAGTATCTCAAGGCGCGCGCGCGCTATTTCGGCGCGCACAGGTTTCCGGACTTGGTCGGGCAGCTGTTGTCCTGCCACTGCGTGCCGAACGGCGTGAGGCCGGCCCGGGTGACGTTGGCGCTCACGTTGACGTGGCAGACGGCGCAGTCGTAGCCGGTCGCCTGCTGGGCGAACGCGTTGGCGCTCGCGGGCTTGTTCCAGGCCACCGCCGCGAACGCGAGCGTGAGGCACACGGCGCAGAGCCCGCCGATGGCCGCTCGGGCGGCCATGCCGGCGTGGTTTTTGTTGTTCATTTCGTCATTTTCCCTGTCGCCGCATGATCGCGGCCGACCAGCCCTATGGGATGCGCGACCACGGCGCCATGTTATTCGCCCGCCCGCCACCAAATCGATCCGCGGCGCGGTCGGAATGCGGGAACCCGCGCCGCCGGCCGGCGGTCACAGCCGAACGCGCCGCTCGACAACAATGGCGCGGAAGTCACAGCACGCAGCCATAGTGCGCCGAGGACACGAGGCGGATGTATTTGTCGCGCACGGAGCCGGGCCGCACGCGGCCGGCGCTCTCCGGCGCGCGCCATGACTCCATGCGCTTGGCGATCTCGGCCGCCGGCACCTCGAGGGTGAGCGTGCGGGCGCCGGGGTCGATGACGATGGTGTCGCCGTCGCGCACGGCGGCGATCGGTCCGCCGCGCGCCGCCTCCGGCGAGATGTGCCCGATCAGGATGCCGTGCGATACGCCGGAGAAACGGCCGTCGGTGATCAACGCCACGTCCTCGCCCAGCCCCCGGCCCTGGAGCTGGATCGTGAGCATCACCATCTCCGGCATGCCCGGCCCGCCGACCGGGCCGACGTTGCGGACCACGACGACGTCGCCCTTCACGACCTTGCCGGCGCGGATCGCCGCCATCGTCTCGGCCTCGGACTCGAACACCCGCGCGGGCCCGCGGAACTCGCCCTTCTCCAAGGTCTTGCCGGACAGCTTCAGCACGCAGCTCTCCGGCGCGAGATTGCCCTTGAGCACGCTGATGTGGTTGTTGGCCGGCGCCGTCGGCCGGTCCACGGGACGCACGACGTCCTGCGCCGGCAGCCGGTCGAGCGTCGGCACGTCGGCGAGGTTCTCGGCCAGCGTCCGGCCGCTGACCGTCATGACGTCGCCATGCAGCAGACCGGCGCGCAGCAGCTCCTTCATCACCACCGGCACGCCGCCGATGGCGTGCAGGCTGGTCATGGCGAACGGCCCGTGCGGCTGGAGGTTGCCGATCAGCGGCACGCGCTCGCCGATCGCCTGGATGCGCTCGACGGTGAGCGGCACGCCGGCCTCGCGCGCGATGGCCATCAGATGCAGGTACATGTTGGTCGAGCCGCCCATGGCGTAGACCGTGGTGATCGCGTTCTCGAAGGCGCGCTCCGTCATGATGTCGCGCGGCCGGATGCCGGCCTCCATCAGGCGGTAGAGCGCGTCGACCGTGGCGCGCGCCTGGGCGCGGACGTCGGCGTGGATGTCGCTGGCGGCGTCGTAGTCGGCGGGATGCGAGGCGCCGCGCGGCAGCATCATGCCGATGGCCTCTGCGATGGTGCTCATCGTGTTGGCCGTGAACATGGCGCCGCAGGTGCCGCTGCCCGGCATCACGTTGCGCTCGAGCTCGACGAGCTGCTCGGCCGACAGCCGGCCGGATTCGTGCGCCGCGCGGCCCTCGGCGTAGTCCATGATCGTGAGGTTGCCGCCCTTGGCCGCGTAGGGCGCGAACGACACCTGGCCCGGCGAGCTGGTGCCGGGATAGAGCACGAGACCGAAGGCGTTGGTCCGCGCCAGCGGCATCAGCGCCGCGGCGCCGGTCTTGTCGCAGCCGGAGATCACGATCATCGCGTCGCCGTGGTGGGCGTGGTGGCCGATCTCGAAGCAGTCCGCCACGACGTCGCGCGACACCAGGCTGTAGCCGGCCGTGGGCGTGCCCTGGGTCAGCGCGTCCGACACCGCCGGCGCGCCGACCACCAGCCCCTGCCCGCCCCGCTCCTTGAGCAGCTCGATCAGCAGGTCGGAGATGGTCCGCACGCGGTTGTTGCAGCGGTGGGCGTTGGTGTGGGCGGCGGCGATCGTGACCACGGCGCCGGTCTTGGCCGGCCCGTCCGGCTCGAACCCCGCCGCCCGCAGCTCGACCCGCGATTTCTTCCAGAAGGCGCTGCTGTCCTGCGCGGTGACGTCGGTCATGTGCGGGTCCTTGTTGGGGTGAGGCGCCCTATGATGGCGCCCGCCGCGCGGATGGGCAAACGCGCCGGGTCGCCAGCGCCCGCGAGACGCGGCCTACCGTGCTTGCGCCGCGCCGCTCACCGCCACCACCCGCTGCCCGAGCGCGGTGATCTTCTGACGCTGCTGGCCTTCGAGTTTCTCGGCGTCCTGCATGTGGCTGAACCACCGGTCGAGAAGCGCTTTGGAGCGCAGGTACAATTGCTGCTCGTCTGCCAGCTCGGAAAGCCGCGGATCCTTGTCGATCGCCGTCAGCACCGAATGGTCGAGCGCGGCGATGAAGCGGGCGCGATCCGGCTCGGCGAGCGTGACCAGCGCCGACAGTTCGGCGCCCATGGCTTTGAGGGCGTTGTCGTACTTGCGCCGGATGGCCTCCTCGGAGACGACGACCTCCGGCACGGTGTCGCGGATGGCGGCAGCGTGCTGGATCGGCCGTCGCAACGCGCCGAGTTTTCCGACGATTCCCGCGATCACGAAGTTGGGGTCGCCCTGCTCGTAGGCGCTGGCGGCCACCAGCGGGCCGAACAGCACCGTGGCCGCGGCGGTCCGGGGAATGGAGATCGCGAGGCGGACGGGAAGCTCCTGGATCGACCGGATGATGAACTGCGGGACCGCGAGTTGCTTGCCGACCTGGATCGCCGGGTTGTTCAACGCGATCTGCGCCGTCCGCACCGCGCGCGTCGACCGGGCGGCGGACTGGGCCCTCTGCAAGGACGTCAACGCGAACCGCGCGTAGAGGCCCTGGCCGCGCAGAACCCCCTGCGCCACCATCGCCCCTCCGCAGGTCAGCACGAGCGAGATCGCCAGCGCGCCCACGTCGATCCACGCCTGGGCGATGTTCCGCTTCGTCCACGCCGCCTCCTGCTGGACGATGATCTCCTGATATTCGCGGACGCATTGCGTCGCGCATTGAAGGAACGAATGCGCCTGATCGTAGATGATCGTCTCGGCCACGATCTCCTCGAGCAGCTCCTTCAGGTCCCGGGGACTGCCCATTTCCAGTACTCCCTCGTGCGGGGAACGGGTCGAGCGTGGCGTCAAGCCATCATACCATACCGGAGCCCCGTCCCGCGCCGCCGTTCGCGGGGTTCCCCGGGGCGTCCCGGCGCCGACGGCGGCCGCCGCCCGACGGACAGGCGCCATACGCCGCGGCGGGGACGCGACGGCGCCATCGGAGCGCCCCCGACCGGGGCGGAGGCCTGGGACAGGTCTCGTCCACCTCCCCGTCCGAACCCGCCGGCACCCCCCGAACCCGCTGGAATCGCGCGGTTTGCGGCGTTGCCGGGGACGGGCGGGCGGTGGTAGCTATCGCCCTCCCCGCGCGCCGCCCTTCCGGTGGCGCCGCCGACCGGATTCGTCATGAACAGTTTCCGCAAGATCGCGGCCTCGATCGTCCTCGCGCTGGTGCTCGGCATCATCCTGGTGGCCTTCGTGCTGGGCGACATCGCCGGCGTCGGCGGCGCGCTGCAGGCGGCCGGGCGCGACCCCGTGGTGGCGCGGGTCGGCGGCTGGCGGCTGGGGCCGCTGGAGTTCGGCGGCACGGTGATCAAGGGCCGCGAGGTGCGCGACCAGTTCAACCGCGACCTGGAGCGCTTCGGCGGCCAGATCACCGCCGACCAGGCCGTGCGGATGGGCGTGCCCAGCCGCACGCTGCGCACCATCGAGCAGCGCCTGCTGCTGGACCGCGCCATCCAGGACCACGGCGTCGTGGTGTCCGACCAGCAGGTGCGGCAGGCGATCACCGACACCCGCGCCTTCGCCGGCGTCGACGGCAAGTTCAGCCGCGACGTGTTCATGAACGCGCTGCGCCAGACCGGCACCACCGAGGCGCGGTTCGTGGCAGACATGCGCCGCCAGATCGCGCTGGAGCAGCTTCTCGGCGCCACGGCGGCCGGCGCCCGCGCGCCCGCCGTGGTGCGCGACGCGATGTTCCGCTTCCGCAACGAGAAGCGGATCGCCGAGGTCGTGTCGATCGACGCCGCCAAGATCACCGACGTGCCGGAGCCGACCGACGCCCAGCTCAAGACGCTGTACGACGCGAACCCGCGGCGCTTCGAGCTGCCGGAGCGGCGCTCGCTGTCCTTCGTCGTGATGTCGGCCGACGATTTCACCGCCCAGGTCGGCGTGTCCGAGGACGAGCTCAAGCGCGTGTTCGAGGACCGCAAGAACGAGTTCGGCCGGCCGGAGAAGCGCGACGTCGACCAGGTGCTGGTCGACGACGAGGCCACCGCGCGCAAGATCGCCGACGCCGTGGCGGGCGGCAAATCGCTCGACGACGCCGCCAAGGAGATCGCCGGCAAGGCGGTGATCAAGCTGGGCGTGGTCGAGAAGCGCGAGCTGCCGCCGGAGATCGCCGAGGCCGTTTTCGCCTCCGACAAACCCGGCGCCGCCATCGCCCCGGTCAAGACGCCGTTCGGCTGGCACGTGCCCCGGGTCAACCGCATCGACGCCGGCGAGGCGCCGGACTTCGCCGCCGCGCGCGCCAAGCTGGAGGCGGAGTTCCGCGCCCAGGCGGCCCCCGACCTGCTCGACAAGCAGGCGCGCGCCTTCGAGAAGGCGCTGGGCCGTCTCGATAAGCTCGAGGACGCCGCCCAGACGGTCAACGCGACGATCCGGACGGTGGCCGATGTCGACGCCGCCGGCGCCGGTCCCGACGGGATGGCGCGGCTGGCCGGGCCGTGGACGCAGGACATGCTGCAGGCCGCGTTCCGCCTCAAGGAGGGCGAGACCGGGGCGCTGGGCGAGACCAAGGCCGGCGTGTTCTACGTCGTGCGCGCCGACAAGGTGGCGCCGGCCCGCACGCCGCCGTTCGACGAGGTCAAGGACAAGGTCAAGACGGCGTGGACCCTGGCCGAGCGCCGCCGTCTGGCGGTGGCCCGCGCCAAGGAGATCGCGGACCGCGTCGGCGCCGTCGCCGAGCTGGCGTCGCTGGCCGCCGCCGCGAAGCTGGAGGTGAAGACCGCCAAGCCGATCACGCGGGCCGAGAACGACGGCCCGGCGGGGCTGACCGACGCGCTGGTCGGCGCGCTGTTCCAGTTGACGCCCGGCAAGACGGCGAGCGTCGCGACCGACAGCGGCGCCGCCGTGGTGCGCCTCAAGGAGATCGTCGCCGCCGACCCCGCGACGGCGGCCGCCGACCTGGAGAAGCTCGGCAAGGACCTCGACTCGGCGATGTCGAACGATCTGGCGGCGCAGTACGTCGCCTCGCTGGAGCGTCGCTACGGCATCACCCGCGACACGGCGGCGTTCGCGGCGCTGTTCCGGCCCGAGCAGCAATAGGCGCGGCCGATGAGCGTGTTCCCCGCCTACGACGCCTTCGCCGCCGACTACGCCGCCGGACGCCCAGGCCTGGTCTGGACGCGGATGGTCGCCGACCTCGAGACGCCGGTCTCGGCCTTCATCAAGCTGGCCGATGGGCGGCCCAACGCCTTCCTGCTGGAATCGGTCGAGGGCGGCACGGTGCGCGGCCGCTACTCGATCATCGGCTTCAAGCCCGACCTGATCTGGCGCTGCGTCGACGGGCGGGCGGAGATCAACCGCACCGCGCGGACGGCGCCGCACGCGTTCAAGCCGGTGCCCGGCCAGCCGCTCGACACGCTGCGCGCGCTGGCGCAGGAATGCCGCATCGACATGCCGGCCGAGCTGCCGCCGATGGCCGCCGGGCTGTTCGGCTTCCTCGGCTACGACATGGTCCGCTACATGGAGCGGCTGCCGAACAAGAACGTCGATCCGCTGGGCCTGCCCGAGGCCGTGATGCTGCGGCCGACGGTGATCTGCGTGTTCGACCGCCTGGCCGACAGCGCCACGCTGGTGACGCCGGTGTGGCCGGCCGAGGGCGTCGACGCCGAGGGCGCCTACGATCTGGCGCGCGAGCGGCTGGGCGACGCGATGGCCGATCTCGAGCGCGCGCTGCCGCACCAGCGCGAGGGCGCCACGACGGCCGACACCTCGCCGCCGCCCGAGGCCAACATGCCGAAGGCCGACTTCCTCGCCATGGTCGAGCGCTGCAAGGAGTACATCCGCGCCGGCGACGCCTTCCAGATCGTGCCGTCGCAGCGCTTCTCGACGCCGTTCACCCTGCCGCCGCTGTCGCTGTACCGCTCGCTGCGGCGCATCAACCCCTCGCCGTTCCTTATCCATTTCGACTTCGGCGACTACGCCATCGTCGGCTCCTCGCCGGAGATCCTGGTGCGGCTGCGCGACGGCGTGGTCACCATCCGCCCGCTGGCCGGCACGCGGCGGCGCGGCGAGACGCCGGAGCAGGACAAGGCGCTGGCGGAGGAGCTGCTGGCCGACCCGAAGGAGCGGGCCGAGCACCTGATGCTGCTCGATCTCGCGCGCAACGACGTCGGCCGGGTGGCCAAGATCGGCAGCGTCAAGGTGCGCGAGCAGTTCACGATCGAGAAGTACAGCCGCGTCCAGCACATCAGCAGCCACGTCGAGGGCGACATCAAGGACGGGCTCGACGCCATCGACGCGCTGGCCGCCGGCTTCCCCGCCGGCACGCTGTCGGGCGCGCCCAAGGTGCGCGCGATGGAGATCATCGAGGAGCTGGAGCCGGTCCGCCGCGGCATCTACGGCGGTTGCGCCGGCTACATCGCCGCCAACGGCACGATGGACACCTGCATCGGGCTGCGCACGGCGCTGGTGAAGGACGGCGTGATGTACGCCCAGGCCGGCGCCGGCGTGGTCGCCGACTCCGACCCCGAGTCGGAATACATGGAGACCGTCCACAAGGCGCGCGCCCTCGTCGACGCCGCCGAGGAGGCGGTGCGGTTCGCGACCACGCGGCGGTCGGGGAACCTGCCGGGATAGGGTCGCGGCGGCCGCGTCGACCGCGCATGCGCCTGTCAGCAGATTTTCCACCCTCTCCAGTCCACCGGATGGAGGCCCGTGGCGTCGTGTTCGTTCACTGCATCCACCGCTGACGCATCCACGCGAGCTGGTTCGACCGAAGGTTAGCGATGCGCCTGACGGTGCCGGTCATCCGGCGGCGCGTTCTCCCTGGAATCACGGATCGCAATTGTTCGGTCGTCGTCGAACCTTCGGCTTCATCCTCCAATGCACAGTGGGCGCCGGTTGTCCCAGCGGTCGAGCCACCTATGCCGGATGCGCGGCAATACGAGACCTTCTACGGTTGGCGCGTGGTCGCAGCAGCCTTCGTCCTGGCCATGTTCGGCCTCGGCATGGGCTTCCACGGACCACCGATCTATCTTCACGCCGTCCGGGAGACCCGCGGCTGGTCGCTTCCGCTCGTCTCGACGGCGATCACTGTCCATTTCCTGGTCGGTGCGGCGGTCACGGCCTGCCTACCCGCCTTTCATCGACGATTCGGCATCGCGCGCACGACGAAAGTCGGCGCCTTGGCCCTGGCGCTCGGAGTGCTCGGATGGGCGACTGTTGTGTCGCCTTGGCAATTGTTTGTCGCCGCGCTGCTGAGCGGCGCGGGTTGGGTGACGATGGGAGTGGCCGCGATCAACGCCATCGTCTCGCCGTGGTTCGTGCGCGCACGGCCGGCGGCTTTGGCAATGGCATACAACGGCGCCAATATCGGCGGTGTGGTGTTCGCGCCGCTCTGGGCAGTCGCCATCGGTCAAGTCGGCTTTCCCGCCGCGGCGGCAATGATCGGCGCCGCGATGGTCTTGGTGATCTGGATACTCGCCGACCGCGTGTTCTCGCGCACACCGGAGGGCATGGGGATGGCGCCGGATGGTGACGTCGCCGGCGCGGCGGCGGCCCCGAACGCGTCGTCGTCACCGCGGCCCTTGCCGGGATCGCAGCTATGGCATGATGCGAAGTTCCAGACGCTTGCGGCGGCAATGGCGCTCGGATTGTTCGCGCAGATCGGCGTGATCGCCCATTTGTACTCGCTGATGGTCCCCGCTCTCGGGGCGCGCGACGCCGGTCTTGCGATGGCGCTGGTGCCGGCTATGGCCGTGGCGGGGCGGACCTGTATCGGATGGCTGTTGCCGGCTGCCGCCGATCGGCGGTTGGTCGCCAGCGCCAGCTACGCTGTGCAGATCGCGGCATCGGTGGTGTTCATAGCCGGCGCCGGGGTCGACACCGCCGCGCTGCTGCTGGGCGTCGTGCTGTTCGGCCTCGCGTTCGGAAACGGTACCTGGTTGCCGCCGTTGATCGCCCAGACGGAATTCGCGAAGGAGGACGTTCCGCGCGTCGTTGCCCTGATCGTCGCGATGGCGCAGGCCGCCTACGCGTTCGCGCCTGCAGTCTTCGGGCTCGTCCGCGAGGTCGCTCCGCGATCAGAGGCCCATCCCGGCGACGCACCATATCTCTTCGTCCTCGCCGCGCTGGCACAGGGGTTGGCGATCGCGGCGTTCCTGGTCGGCCGTCGGAAATGAACCAGAACCTCGGGGCCGGCTCACTCGCGCTCCCTCTCCCTCAACTGTCCGGAAGAGCGCGGACGCGGAGGCGGAACCACCAAGTAGATTCATCCTCCCCACGCCGTTCCGGCAATTGGGCCTCGCGCAGCTTCGCAACACCATCATGCGCCCCACGCCCCCTTGCCCCGCTCCCCTCCTCCCCTACACTGGCGCGGAAAGATGGAGGGAACGGATGTCGGACTGGGAGAAGAGGTACACGCGGCTGGCGTTCGAGCGGCCGCATCCCCGCGTGCTGCGCGTGATCATGAACCGGCCGGAGCGGCTCAACGCCACCGACGAGGCGATGCACTCCGAGCTGGTCAGCGTGTGGCGCGACATCGACGGCGACGACACGATCAACTGCGTGATCCTGCAGGGCGCCGGCGGCAAGGCCTTCTCGGCCGGCGGCGATTTCGACCTGATCGAGAAGAACATGAAGGACTTCAACCAGCTGCTCAAAGTCTGGAAGGAGGCGCGCGACATCGTCTACAACGTCATCAACTGCTCCAAGCCGATCGTCAGCGCGATCCGCGGGCCCGCCGTGGGCGCGGGGCTGGTGGCCGGCATCCTCGCGGACGTGTCGATCGCCTCGAAGACGGCGCGCATCATCGACGGCCACACGCGGCTGGGCGTCGCCGCCGGCGACCACGCCGCGATCATCTGGCCGCTGCTGTGCGGCATGGCCAAGGCCAAGTACTACCTGCTGCTGTGCGAGGCGGTGAACGGTGAGGAGGCGGAGCGCATCGGGCTGGTGTCGATGTGCTGCGAGGATTCCGAGCTCGAGGCCAAGGCGCTGGAGGTCGCGACCAAGCTGGCGGAGGGCGCGCAGACCGCGATCCGTTTCACCAAGTACGCGCTGAACAACTGGATCCGCATGATGGGTCCGACGTTCGACACGTCGCTGGGTCTGGAGATGCTGGGCTTCCTCGGGCCGGAGGTGAAGGAAGGGCTGGCCTCGCACCTGGAGAAGCGCAAGCCGAAATTCCCGCCGCATTCGCCGCTGTAGGCGACGGCGGCCGACGCGTCTCATGCCCCCTCTCCGCCCGCGCAGCGGGGGGAGAGGGTTGGGGTGAGGTGGGTGGCTGCTCCGCCAATGGTGCCGAGCCTGACGCGTGGTGCGCCACCCGCGTCGGCTCGACCGTTCCAACCACCACCTCACCCTCCCGCGCTGCGCGCGGGCCCCTCCCTCTCCCCCGCTACGCGGCGGAGAGGGGCGAACGCCGCAATAGAACACCAAGGAGACACGACATGCGCGGACTATCGGTGAAGAACGTCATCGTCACCGGCGGCGGCGGCGCGATCGGGGGCGCGATCGTGCGGCGCTTCGCGGGCTACGGCGCCAATGTCGGCGTGTTCGACAAGGACATGGACGGCGCCGGCCGCGTCGCGCGCGAGGCCACCGCGCTGGGACCGGGCCGCGCCGAGGCGTTCGGCGTCGACATCACGTCGAACGACGCGGTGCGCACGGCCGTCGAGGCGTTCGAGCGCGAGGTCGGGCCGACCGACGTGCTGGTCAACAACGCCGGCTGGGACCGTCTCATCAACTTCGTCGACACCACGCCGGAGTTCTGGGACACGGTGATCGCCATCAACCTGCGCGGCCCGATCCACCTGCACCACGCCGTGCTGCCGGGCATGCTCAAGCGCGGCGCCGGCAAGGTGGTCAACATCGCCTCGGACGCCGGCCGCGTCGGTTCCTCCGGCGAGGGTGTCTATTCCGCCTGCAAGGGCGGCATCATCGCCTTCACCAAGACGGTGGCGCGCGAGGTGGCGCGCAAGGGCGTGACCTTGAACTGCGTCTGCCCCGGCCCGACGGACACGCCGCTGCTGGCCGCCGTGGCCGGCGCCGACGAACGCGGCAAGCGCATCCGCGACGCGCTGGTCAGCGCCGTGCCGATGAAGCGCGTCGGCCAGCCCGAGGACATCCCCGGCATCGTCTGCTTCCTGTCGTCCGACGACGCCGGTTTCATCACCGGCCAGACGATCAGCGTGTCCGGCGGGCTGACGATGGCGGGGTGAGCGGTCCGGCGCCGATCAGCGCGGGCTTTGCCCCTCACCCCGCTTGCGGGGTGAGCGGTCCGGCGCCAAACGCCGCGGGCGATTGAACAGGGGCGGACCCGCACGGCGGTCCAATGCCGAGAGCAAGCGCGCGCAGCTGCCACGGCTCCCCTGTCATCCCGAGCGCGGCGAGGGATCCAGGCGCCGTCCCTGAATCCCTCGCTGCGCTCGGGATGACAGCTTGGCGCCGCAGCGCACCAATGTGTCGTGGCGGCGACACCACGGCGCGCGGAGGCCGAGTGTCGATGGCGATGGACGAATTCGACGCCCTCTCCCCCGCCCGCCGCGACGCCCTGCGCGCGGCGCTGCGCGCGGCGTTCGGCGCGGCGCGCGTCGAGTCGGCCACGCCGCTGGCGGGCGGCGTGTCGGGGGCGTTTCCGTTCCGCGTCGAGATCGGCGGCCGCGCCTACATGGCCCGCGTCGAGGGCGTGCCGAGCCCGCTGCGCAATCCCCACCAGTACGAGTCGTTGCGCATCGCGGCGGCGGCCGGTCTGGCGCCCCGGGTCCATCACGTCGACGAGACGTCGCGCGTGGTCGTGACCGACTTCATCGAACGACGGCCACTCGCCACCTTTCCGGGTGGGCCACCGGCTCTGGCACGGGCGCTCGGGGAGCTCCTGGCGCGACTCCAGACGACCGACGCGTTCCCGCATTTCGTCACGTATCCCGCCATCGTCGCGCGGTTGTTCGCGCATGTCCGGCGGACGGGCCTGTTCGCCGACGGCGTGCTCGATCCCCATGTCGCGCACCTCGAACGGATCACCGCCGCCTACGACGCCGGCGCGCCGCCGCGCGTCTCCAGCCACAACGACCCGACCCCCGGCAATGTGCTGTTCGACGGCGAACGCCTGTGGCTGATCGACTGGGAATCGGCCTACCGCAACGATCCGCTGGTCGATGTCGCGATCGCGCTGGACACGCACGGCATGGGACCGGCGCTGGCGGCGGAACTGCTGCTTGGCTGGCTCGGCCGCGCGCCGGACGCCGCCACGCTCGACCGGCTCGCCACCGTGCGGGCGCTGACGCGGCTGTACTTCGCCGGGGTGTTCCTCAGCGGCTCGGCCGTCGCCCATGGCGCGCGCGGCGACTCCGACCTGTCGGCGCCGACCGTCGCGGCGTTCCAGCACGGACGCGCCGATCGCACCTTCGCGCCCGGCGCGGCGTGGCACGTCATGGGCAAGATGTACCTCGCCGCGTTCCTCACCGGCGCCGAACCGCCGGGGCTGGACGCGGCGGAGTAGCTGGGACGCTCCGGCGCGGCGTGAGCTGTCGCCCTCGCGCCACGACCGCGCGCCGCTGCCTTCCCAGGTCATCCTGAGCGGAGCGCCGTAGGCGCGCAGTCGAAGGATCTTTGCGCGTCCGGCGCCGCGACACGATCCTTCGACCGCGGCGCTGCGCGCCTCCGCTCGGGATGACATCGGAGGTCGAGCGGTTGCGGGAGATCGATGGCGGCGGCGACGCGGCGGCGGGGCGCCCGGATCGCCGCTAGAGCGCCCGCTCATTTTGTGGCATCATCGCAGCGGTGACAGGCGTGGCCGGGAACAAGGCGGCGCCGCGAGGAGGAGCGGATGGAAGAGCTGCTTGGACTGGTGCGCGGACTGCCGAATTTCGCGCAGCACGCGGTCGCGGCCACGGTGTCGGCGCTGGCGTTCCTGTGGATCTATTCCCGGATCACGCCGTGGCACGAGATGAAGCTGATCCGCGAGGGCAACGCGGCGGCGGCCGTCAGTTTCGGCGGCGCCTTCATCGGCTTCTGCATGCCGGTGGCCAACGTCATGGCCCACTCCACCAACGTGCTCGACTTCCTGCTCTGGGCGCTGGTCGCGCTGATCGTGCAGGTCGTGGTCCACGTCTCGGTGCGCCTGCTGATCGGGGACCTGATCAAGCACATCGAGGAGGGCGTGATGGCCTCGGCGGTGTTCGCCGCCGCGCTGTCGCTGGGCTTCGGGCTGCTCAACGCCGCCTGCCTGACCTACTGACGCCGGATCCGAGGAGCACCGCCATGGACGAACCTGTCCAGCAGCAGCCGCCGACCGGTTCGCGCATGTCGCGCACGGTGAAGCTCGGCCTCGTTGGCGCCGCCGGCGCCGCCGCGCTCTACTCCTGCGCCGCCATCCCCAATTCCAGCGCCATGCGCAACTCGCAGACGCTGATGGGCATGCGCAACCCCTTCTACAGCCCGCCGGCGATGGTCAACGGCGTGCCCTGCCCGCAGCTTCCTGCCGGCACGCCGGGCTGTCCGACCACGTCGTCGTCGAGCAGCTCCTCCTACCGCTCCTACGGCGGTTCCAGCGGCTGGTGGGGCTGGTCGTCACCCTCGACCACGACGACGCGCAGCCCGTCCGGCTCGACCGATCCGGGGACCAGCGGCTTCCGCTCCGGCACGCCGGGCTCGGGCTCGAGCTCGTCCTCGACATCGGGGTCGACCAGCACCAGCTCGCGCGGCGGTTTCGGCTCGTCGGCCTCGTCGCACGGCTCGTCCTCCTCCAGCTAGTCCCGCCGCGCCGGTCCGGAGTGCCTTCATGATCCGCGAGTCCTCGCCGCAGCGTCTGGATTGGCAGCGCAAGCTCGAGGAGGTCGGCGTCGACTTCCACCACATGGACGGGATCCGGTACTGGGCCGAGGAGGTCCGCTACCGCTTCACGTCGCGCGAGGTCGACGAGCTCGACGACGCCACCGCCGAGCTGCACAGGCTGTGCCTCGCGGCGGTCGAGCACGTCGTGAGCAAGGGACTGTGGGAGAAGCTCGCGATCCCCGCCGAGTTCGGCGCCTACATCTCGCGCGTCTGGCGGCGCGGCGATCCCACCCTGCTGGGCCGCTTCGACCTCGCCTACGACGGCCGCAATCCGCCGAAGCTGCTGGAGTACAACGCCGACACGCCGACGGCGCTGCTCGAGACTGCGGTGGCGCAGTGGCACTGGGTGCAGGAGGTCGTGAAGGGCGCCGACCAGTTCAACAGCGCGCACGAGAAGCTGATCGACGCCTGGAAGGCGATCCGCGACAAGCTGCCGCCCGGCGCCACCGTGCATTTCTCGCGCTTCGAGGACCAGCCCGAGGACTACGCCACGTCGGAGTACCTGCGCGACACCTGCGCCCAGGCCGGGCTCGCGACCAAGGCGCTGACCGTGGCGGAGATCGGCTGGAACGGGCTGCGCTTCACCGACATGCAGGAGATGCCGATCCAGGTGATGCACAAGCTCTATCCCTGGGAGTGGATGGCGCGCGAGCAGTTCGGCCGGCACGTGCTGACCGACACCACGGCCTTCATCGAGCCGGCGTGGAAGATGATCCTCAGCAACAAGGCCGTGCTGCCGCTGCTGTGGGAGCTGTTCCCGAACCATCCCAACCTGCTGGAGGCGCATTTCGAGCCCGACCCGCGGCCGGAATCGCGCATCGTCAAGAAGCCGTTCTTCAGCCGCGAGGGCTCGAACGTCGAGCTGATCGGACCGGGGCTGGGCCAGAAGGCCGGCGGCACCTACGGCGCCGAGGGCTTCATCTACCAGAAGTACCACGAGCTGCCGCGCTTCGACGGCTACCACGCGGTGATCGGCTCCTGGGTGGTCGCCGGCCAGCCCGCCGGCATGTGCGTGCGCGAGGACTCCTCGCCCATCACCCACAACGCCAGCCGCTTCGTGCCGCATTATTTTTGAGGGTCCGGCAGGCGCGCCTTCCCCCTTCTCCCCCTGGCGAGGGGGAGAAGGTGCCGCGTCTTCGCGGCGGATGAGGGGCTTCGCGGCGGTGCGTCTCTCACCGGCCGTCGCCCTTGTTCGACGACCGTGAAGCCCCTCATCCCCGCCGCGGCTGCCGCGGCGTACCTTCGGGCACCTTCTCCCCGGATGACGGGGGAGAAGGGAACCGTCGGCGCTTCGCGCCACCTTCTCCCCTCCTACGAGGGGAGAAGGGAAGAGACCGCGCTTAGCCCCGCTTCCCTTCCCCTACCGCCCCGCGCCGCCGGGCATCTTCACGGCGGCGTCGCGGCGGACGTGCATGTCCTCCTCGAACGAGCGCGGGTAGCGGTGCGGCAGCGTCGACACGGCGTCGAGTTTCGCGCGCGCGTCGGCCGGCAGGGTCCAGCCGGCGGCGCCCAGCGTGTCGCCGAGCTGGGCGGCGTCGCGGGCGCCGACGATGGCGCTGGTGATGAAGGGCCGGTCGAGCACCCAGCGCAGCGCCACCTGCGAGGCCGGCCGGCCGAGCTCGCGCGACACCTCCAGCAGGACCTTCAGCGTCTCGTCGCAATTGGCGGCGAAGAAGCGCGACGGCAGGGCCCAGTTGGTGGCCGAGCGCGAGCCCTCGACGCGGCGCTCGCCGGGCTTGTAGCGGCCGGCGAGGAAGCCGCCGGCCAGCGGCGACCACACCACCACGCCCAGCCCTTTGAGCTCGCACACCGGCACGATCTCCTGCTCGATGTCGCGCACGACGAGGCTGTACTGCGGCTGGTAGGCGTCGAACCGGGTCCAGCCCCTGGTGTCGCTGATCCACAGCGACTCCATCAGGCGCCACGCCTCGTAGTTGCTGCACGCGGTGTAGAGCACCTTGCCCTGGCGCACGAGGTCGTCGAGCGCGCGCAGCATCTCCTCCAGCGGCGTCTGGATGTCGACGTGGTGGATGTAGTAGACGTCGACGTAGTCGGTCTTCAGGCGGCGCAGGCTGTCCTCGAGCGCGCGCACGATGTGGGCGCGGGACATGCCGGAATCGTTCGGCCCCGGCCCCATGGGATTGAAGAACTTGGTGGCGAGCACCGCCTCGCGCCGGCGGTCCTTGAGCGCGTCGCCGAGCATCGTCTCCGACACGCCGCCGTTGTAGGCGTTGGCGGTGTCGAAGAAATTGACGCCGTGGTCGAACGCCGCGCCGACCAGGCGCGAGACCTCGGGCGCGTCGGCGCCGTTGCCGAACGTCATCGTTCCGAGGCAGATCTCCGAGACCTTCAGGCCGCTGCGGCCCATGCGGCGATATTGCATCCCTCGTCCCCTTCCCGGTGCGCGCGGCGCGGCGCCCTCGCGCCGCGGCTCCCGTTCCACCGGAACGCGCGCCGGCGCGATCCTGCCGCCAAGGCCGTGCGCTCGTCCAGCGCCGGCGTCACTTCACGAAGGCGTTGCGGGTCAGCGCCACGACCATGAACAGGAACGCGCCGATCACGGCGCCGCCGGCGGCGTAGCCGAGCAGCGCCGCGGTCTCGGTCGGGATCGGCACGCCGCGCATCATGTCGCGCACCGCCAGCAGCGGCGCGCCGGCCAGCGTGCCGTAGCCGGCGGCCTGCGCCACGCTCCAGCGCTTCGGCGGCAGCGTGATCCCGCCGGTCGGACGCGGCTTCTCGACGGGGGCTCCGAGCCGCGCGGCGCGGCGGCGTTGGGCGCGGGACATGGGCGGCGGTCCTCGTTCAGGGCGCCTCCGGTATATCGGGGCGGCGGTGGCGGCGCCAATCCCGCGTGTCCTCCCTTCTCCCCGCGCATGAGGGGAGAAGGAAAGCTATGCGGCTTCCGGCCCGGAAGGGCGCTTCGACTACGGCGCCGGGCGGCTCCGCGCGGGACGACGAGGTGGATGGCTGATGCACTCTCCTCATGCCCCCTTAACCACCACCCTGTTCGTCATCCTGAGCGAAGCGCCGAAGGCGCGCAGTCGAAGGATCCTGTCTCTGCCTACGACGCGGAAAGATCCTTCGACTAAGGCGCTGCGCGCCTCCGCTCAGGATGACGGGATAGAGGGCTCAGGCGGGCGGGTTGGAGTAGACCATGGCCTTGTCCTCGACCGAGCCGAAGCGGAGGTCGATCAGGTCCCGGATGTAGTTCTGGCGCAGCTTCCACGGCTTGCGCGACCCCTGCTTCGGGAACAGGTGCAGCGCGCGCTGGATGTAGCCGGAGGAGAAATCGATCCACGGTTCGGCGGCCATCGCGGGATCGTCGACGCGGGGCACGCACTGCTTGAAGCCGCCTCGCTCCATGTGGTTGAGCAGCCGGCAGACGTAGCCGCAGATCAGGTCGGCCTTCAGGGTCCACGAGGCGTTGGTGTAGCCCGACACGGCGGCGAGGTTGGGCACGCCGCTGAACATCATGCCCTTGTAGCCGAACGTGTCGCCCAGCCGGACGGCCGCGCCATCGACCGTCAACGCCATGCCGCCGAGCGGCAGCAGCTCCAGCCCGGTCGCGGTCACGATGATGTCGGCCGGCAATTCGGCGCCGGAGGCAAGCTTGACGCCGCCGGCGGTGAAACGCTCGACGCGGTCGGTCACCACCGAGGCGGTGCCGGCGCGGATGGCGCGGAACAGGTCGCCGTCGGGCACGAGGCAGAGCCGCTGGTCCCACGGGTCGTAGCGCGGCGCGAAATGCGTGGCGACGTCGTAGTCCCGGCCCAGCGCCTGGCGCACGCCGCCGAGGATCAGCTTCTTCACGCGCGCCGGGCTGCGCTTGCACAGGCGGTAGAACCACATGCCCAGCAGGACGTTCTTCCACCGCGTCAGCCCGTAGGCGAGCTTCGCGGGCAGCCACGCGCGCAGGCGGTTGGCGATCGAGTCCTCGGCCGGCCGCGCCACCACGTAGGTCGGCGAGCGCTGCAGCATGGTGACGTGCGCCGCCGTGCGCGCCATCTCAGGCACCACCGTGACGGCCGTGGCGCCGCTGCCGATCACGACGACGCGCTTGCCGACGTGGTCGAGGTCCTCGGGCCAGAACTGCGGATGGACGATGCGGCCGCTGAAATCCACCGCGCCCGGAAATTCCGGCGCGTGCCCGCGGGCGTAGTCGTAGTAGCCGCTGCACACGAACAGGAAGGCGCAGGTGAGAGTCACGCGCTCCTTGTCGGCGCCGCGCTCGACCTCGACCGTCCAGCGCGAATCGGCGCTCGACCACGAGGCCGCGACGACGCGGTGGCGGTAGCGGATCTTCGCCTCGATGCCGTTCTCGGCCGCCGTCTCGCGGATGTAGCGCAGGATCGACGGCCCGTCGGCGATCGCCTTGGCCTCGCGCCACGGCTTGAAGGCGTAACCCAGCGTGTACATGTCGGAGTCCGAACGCACGCCGGGATAGCGGAACAGATCCCACGTCCCGCCGCTGCGCTCCCTGCCCTCGAGGATGGCGTAGCTGCGGCGCGGGCAGTCGCGCTGCAGATGGTACGCCGCCCCGATCCCCGACAGGCCGGCGCCGACGATCAGGACGTCGAGGTGTTCGGGAGGCATAGGCGGGTCACTCCTCATCGTCGACGCGAACACACTCCGTCCCGTCGCGGAGGAACACCCGTACGCCGATCGACGAGGCACCCGGGCAAGTGCCATTGAACCTCTCGGTCCTGGCGCCAGGTAGCGCGATTGAATACGTGCCTGTCGGAGACTCACGCCCGACTTCGGCCCTACGGTTATGCGGGCTCCTGACACCCGCCTCTGTCGGCAGGTATGGATTGCTGAAAGCGCGCGTTCCGATCCTCACGTGAACTTGATCGATGCCCAAGCGCTCCAAGTAGGCGCGGATAGCGAGCGCCCTTCGCATGTCGAGATCGGAGAACCCGGCGGCAGCCTCGGCCCCGTCGATATGCGCGACGATCCTCACGATCTGGCATCCTGGCGGATAGTCGTGCACCCGGATCGCGACTTGTTTTACCGTTATACGGGCGGCATCCGTTAAGTCGGCGGATCCATAACCGAAGTACGCCAACTGGTAGCGCATGCAGGCGTCGGCCGGCGACGGCGTCGCCGCGAACAGCACCGACGCGAGCGCGAGAAGGCCGACGCCGCGCAATACGAGGTGTGCCCAGGTCCGGGTTCCGCAGGGCCGCAGTTCCACCATTCCGCGACTCCTCTCCGGCGGGCGCCCACCTCACCCCGGCCCTCTCCCCCCGCGAGCGGGCGGAGAGGGCGGAACGCGCTAGACGACTCCGCTCACAACCCCAGCAGCGCCTTGGCCAGCACGTTGCGCTGGACCTCGGAGGAACCGCCGTAGATCGTGCTCTTGCGCTGGTTCATGTAGCGCGGGGTGACGTCGTCGCTGTAGCCGGGGCCGACCGGCACGACGTTGGAGTCGTAGTTGCGCATCTCGGTGAACGGCTGGCCGTAGTTGCCGACCGCCTCGACCGCCAGCTCGGTGATCTTCTGGCCGACCTCGGTGCCGCGCATCTTGACGACCGAGGCCATCAGGCCGGGCGCGTCGCCGGTCTTGAGCGAGCTGTAGAACATCAGCTCGTTCATCTCGACGGCGTCGATCTCCAGCGCCAGCGCCGCGACCTTGTCGCGCCACGACTCGTCCTCGGGCAGCGGCTTGCCGTCCTTGGTCCACAGCGCCGCCAGTTCCTCGAGATGGCGGAACGCCTTGCGCAGGCGCGGGCCGTGCGCCTGGCCGCCACGCTCGAACTCCAGCAGGAACTTGGCGTAGGTCCAGCCCTTGTTCTCCTCGCCGACGCGGTTCGCGACCGGCACGCGCACGTCGGTGAAGAACACCTGGTTGACCTCGTGGCGGCCGGGCACGCGGGTGCCGTCGCCGAGGTAGATCGGCTCGACCTTGATGCCGGGCGTGGTCATGTCGATCAGCAGGAAGGAGATGCCCTCCTGCGGCTTGCCCTCGGTCGAGGTGCGCACGAGGCAGAAGATGTAGTCGGCCCAATGGGCGTTGGTGGTCCAGATCTTCTGCCCGTTCACCACGTAGTGGTCGCCGTCGCGCACCGCCCGCGTCTTCAACGCGGCAAGGTCGCTGCCTGAGCCGGGCTCGGAATAGCCCTGGCACCACAGCATGTCGGCGTTGGCGATGCGCGGCAGGAAGCGCTTCTTCTGATCCTCGCTGCCGTACTTCATCAGGACCGGCGCCACCATCTTGAGGCTGAACGAGGAGAGATAAGGCGAGTCGGCGCGCGCCATCTCCATCTCGAAGATGAATTTCTGGGTCGAGTTCCAGCCGGTGCCGCCGTACTCCTTGGGCCAGTTCGGCACCAGCCAACCCCTGCCCGCCAGCGCCTTCTGCCACTGGATCAGCCTCTCCCGCGAGACGTGGCTGCTGCGGCTGCGGCGCGATTCCTCGGCGACCTCGACCGGCATGTTGGCCGTGATCCAGTCGCGGACCTCCTTCTGGAAGGCCAGCTCCTCGGCGGTGAATCCTAGACGCATGGCGCGCTCCCTCGGGCGGATCGTGGCGTGGCGGCGATTTTCGGGCAGCGCGCGCGTCGCGGCAAGCCGGGTCCGGGTGTGGCGCCGGCGACACACCGCCGGGCGAAATGGAGCGGCGCGGCCGCCGCCCCTTGACCCCGGGCCGCGCCGGCGTATCTATCGGCCCGCGCCCGATTCCGGGCGGCGAAGGAGGATCCATGACATGACCGCGACGGTCCGGAAGGCATCGGTGTTCATCGACGGCGAGGCGGGTACCACCGGCCTCGGCATCCGCGAGCGTCTGCGCGCGGTGCCGGGCGTGGAGCTGAAGAGCGTCCCCGTCGAGCGACGAAAGGACCCCGAGGCGCGACGGGCCGTGATGGCGGATGTCGACGTGGTGATCCTGTGCCTGCCCGACGACGCGGCGCGGGAATCGGTGGCGCTGGCCGACTCGCTGGGCAACAAGGCGCCCCGCCTGCTCGACGCCAGCACCGCGCACCGCGTCGCCGAGGGCTGGACCTTCGGCTTCCCCGAGCTGACGCGCGCCCAGCCGGCGGCGATCCGCGCCGCCCGCAAGGTCAGCAACCCCGGTTGCTACCCCTCGGGCGGGATCGCGCTGCTGCGTCCGCTGGTCGACGCCGGCATCATGCCGCGCGACTACCCGGTCGTGGTGCACGCGGTCAGCGGCTACAGCGGCGGCGGCAAGTCGATGATCGAGGCTTGGGAGGGCGGCAACGCCCCCCATTTCGAGGTCTACGGCCTGCGGCTGGAGCACAAGCACGTGCCGGAGCTGCAGAAGTTCGCCGGCCTGACCCGGCGTCCGATCTTCGTGCCGTCGGTGGGCAACTACCGCCAGGGCATGATCGTCAACGTGCCGCTGCATCTCGACACGCTGGTCGGCAAGCCGTCGACGCGCGATCTCGAGGCGGCCCTGTCGGCGCACTACGCCGGCAGCGACCGGATCTCCGTCGTGCCGGTGGACAGCGCCGACAAGGCGTCGGACCGGCTCGAGCCGGAGGCGCTGAACGACACCGACAAGATGGAGCTGCGTGTCTACGGCAACGCCAAGCACGGGCAGGTCATCCTGTCGGCGCGGCTCGACAACCTCGGCAAGGGCGCCTCGGGCGCGGCCGTGCAGAACCTGCAGGTGATGCTCGACCTCGCGGCCTGAGCGCCGCGGCCACCCGCCAAAGGAAAGCCCCCGTCCGCCCGGACGGGGGCTTTTTCATGGGCGTCCGCGCGCCATGGTCGCGCCACACCGTGGAGTGAGATAGGGGCGGAACGTCATTCGCCCTGGAGGTCATCGACATGCGTACGATCGTCTTGGCGGCGCTGTGCGCGGCCCTGCTCGTGGCGCCCGCTGTCGCGCAACCCCACGGCAAGGGCGGCGGACCGCCCGCCGCGGCGGCACCCGGCCCTTCGGTGACCGTCTCGATCACGATCCCGGCGCCGAACCAGACGGCGATCCGCCAATACTACACGCGGCAGGCCGCCGGCGGCCATTGCCCGCCCGGCCTCGCCAAGAAGAACAACGGCTGCCTACCGCCGGGCCAGGCTAAGAAATGGGCGATGGGTCGACCATTGCCGGGGGCCGTCGCCTACGTGGCGCTGCCCCAAGGTTTGCTCGCGGTCATGATCCCCGCGCCGGCCGGCTACCAGTACGCGCAGGTCGCCAACGACGTGCTGCTGATCGCCATCGGCACGCGCATGGTCGTCGACGCGGTGCAGGACCTGATCCGGAACTAGCGGCCCGGACGGCCGCTCGGACGAAACCGCCGGCGAGCCCTAGTACGAGCGACGAGGGTCTTCCGGGCAATCGGGCCGAGGAGCCACTGTTGGTGGCTACCTCCCGCTGCCGCCCGCACCACCTCCGCCACCGGCACCGCCGCCGCCACCGCCGCCACCGCCGCCACCGCCGCCACCGCCGCCGCCACCGCCGCCGCCACCGCCGCCGCCACCACCGGCGCCGCCACCGCCGCCGCCACCACCGGCGCCGCCACCGCCGCCGCCAGCACCACCGGCGCCGCCACCACCGGCGCCGCCAGCACCGGCGCCTGCGCCACCAGCACCACCGGCGCCTGCGCCACCAGCACCTGCGGCGGACGCGCTCGCGGTGCCGCCGTTACCGGCGCCACCACCGCCGTTGGCCGCGCCGGCGCCCTGGCCGTTGTTGCTGCCGCCATTGCCGGTACCCGGACCGCTGCCGCCCGTGTTGCCGCCGCCATTGGCGTTGCCGGCGTTGCCGTTGCCGTTGCCGGCGCCGCCCGCAGGTCCGGGTGCGGGTCCGGGCGCAGGCCCGGGAGCCGGCCCCGGCGCGGCCGCCGCCGGCGCCGACACCGCCGCCGACTGCGACGCCGTGCTGCTGCTGCTGGTGCCGGGCGACGACGAGACGGTGCAGGCCGAGTCGACGCTGATGGTGTAGCCGGCCTCGGTCAGATAGGCCTTGTCGCGCTGGCGCGGCGCGTTGCACGGCCAGACCAGCACGTGACCCGAATGGACGTCGACCTGGGTCTGACCCTTGCCGTCGACGTGGATCACGAAGTCGGTGCCGCGGATGCCGATCGACGCGGTCGGCGTCTGGATGTTGACGGCCTCGCGCCGGACGTTGCCCGACAGGAACCGCATCGTGCCCTTGGTGACGCCCAGCAGCACGCTCGCGCCGCCGCCACCCGGCTTGTAGACGTAGTCGTCGAGGGTGACGCGGCTGAGCGGGCCGACGTCCATGCGCGTGCCGTCCTCGAAGATCACCTCGACCCGGCCCTTGGCCTCGGTCGTGATCAGGTCGCGCTGGAACAACGCCCCGTTCACGGTCAGGACGGTCGCCGGCCCCTCCGGCGGCTGCCGCGTGCCGGCCGGGTCGAGCCGGCGGATGTTGGCGACGCGTTCCTGCGCCGACACAGGAAGGATGCCGGCCGCGACGGCGGCGAGCGCCAGCGCGCCCGCAAGGCGGCTAGTGGTATCGAGAATTCTCATATCGGCCCCCCGGCCCAGCCAAAAAGCGTAGACGAAATCGACGGACAAGTTCCGCCTTAGAGGGGCGTCGAACCGCGTGTCGCCGTTACGTCACGACAATTTTCAGCGGCGTGATGGATGTATACGCCGGCGCGGACCCGCCCGCAACGGCTCGCGGCCGTCGCGGACGCCCGTCGGCGATCCGAGGATTCCGTGCGGTACGTCGAGGCGCGGCGTCTCGCCGGCCTGCCGGAGTGAGTCTGCTCAGATGAACTCGGCGCCGGTCCAGTTGTAGCCGTTGTTGGCGCTGATCGTGAACGTGGTGACCCCACCATCGGCCGACAGCAGCGCCACGTCGGCGGTGGCGCCGTTGCCGATGTACACGATGCCCGTCAGGTCGATCCGGTCGCCGTCGCCGAAGTTGAAGTCGACGATGACATCGTTCCCGTCGCCCGCGCTGTAGGCGAAGATGTCGGCGCCGGTGCCGCCGCTGAGGACGTCGCGGCCCGTCCCGCCGACCAGCCGGTCGGCGCCGCCGAAGCCCTGCAGCGTGTCGTTGCCGGCCGCGCCGCTCAGCGTGTTCACCGCGTCGTTGCCCTGGATGAAATTGTCCAGCGTGTTGCCGGTGAGGTTCAGCGCGGTGCCGATGTTGGCGGCGAGGTTCTCGATGCCGGCCGGCGCGACGTAGTCGATGGTGACGGACACCCAGACCGTGTCGATGCCCGAGCCGCCGGTCTCGTCGACCACGTCGGCGCCCGCGTCGACGCGGTAGAAATCGTCGCCGACGCCGCCGAAATACGTGTTGCCGGCGCCGGTGCCGCCGATGAAGGCGTCGTTGCCGTCGCCGCCGTAGAGCGTGTCGGTGTCGAGGCCGCCCTGCAGCACGTCGTTGCCGTTGCCGCCGTACAGCACGTCCACGCCGGCGTAGCCCAGCAGGTTGTCGTTGCCGTCGGCGCCGCTCAGCGTATTCACCCCGTCGGTGCCGTAGAGCGTGTTGTCGCTGGCGTTGCCGGTGAGGTCGCCGGCGGTATCGAAGTTCAGGACGCCCCATTCGACGTTGGCCGCCAGCGTGTGGCCGGAGAAGCCGACCCAGACCTGATCGGCGCTGCCGGTGCCTCCGCCGGCGCCCTCGATCACCGTGTCGGCGCCGCCGTCGTCGAGCCGGTAGTAGTCGTTGTCGGCGCCGCCCACCAGCGTGTCGCCGCCGGTGCCGCCGAACAGGAAGTCGTCGCCGGCGCCGCCGTAGAGCGAGTCGCCCGAGGCGAAGCCGTAGAGGTAGTCGCTGCCGCCCAGGCCGAACAGCGTGTCGGCGCTGAGGTCGCCGAACAGCGTGTTGCGGTCGCCCTCGCCCGTGAGGATCGCGGCGCCGGCGAAGTTCACGGCCCCGACCTCGGTGCCCGAGGTCAGCGTGTAGTTGGTGAACGACACCCAGACGGTGTCGAGGCCGGCGGTGCCGGGCGAGTTCTCGTCGACGATGTCGGCGTCGTCGAGGCGGTAGAAATCGTCGCCGTAGCCGCCGTTCAGCGTGTCGATGCCGGTGCCGCCGAACATCAGGTCGTTGCCGTCGCCGCCGTAGAGGTAGTCGACCTCCGTCTCGCCGAACAGCGTGTCGTCGTCGAGGCCGCCGTAGAGCGAATCGATGCCCCAGTGGCCGTGCAGCTCGTCGTTGCCCGACATGCCCTCGATCAGGTCGTTGCCGCGCTGGCCGTAGAGCACGTTGACCGAGCCGGAGCCGCGCAGCGTGTCGCCGCCGTCGCCGCCATAGGCGTTCTCGATGACGCCAGAGACGATCGCCAGGGCGTGGCCGTCGATGCTGGAGGCGCCGCCGCCAAGGTCGATGATCGCCGCCGTCGACAGCATGGAGGCGTTGACCACGTCGGTGCCGCCATCGGTGTCGTTGAGCGTGCCGCGCTGCGCCGCGTGGGCGGGGTCGCGCGCGAACATCTCGTTGAACTCGTCGTTGTAGTAGTAGACGTCGCTGGTCGTCGCCAGGTCGCCGGTGATCCGGAGCTGCCAGTTGGTGAAGACGCCGACGTCGCCGCCCTGGTTGTCGGTGATGCTCAGGGTCCAGGTGCCGACGCCGCTCTCGCCGCGGAAGAACGTGCTCGACAGGGTGAAGCTGATGTTGTCGGTGGCGTCCTGCCCGCCCAGCGGATTGTCGGCCAGCAACACCGTCACGCCGGAGGGCGAGGTGAGGCGGATCTCCAGATCGCCACGGAAGGTATGCGTCAGATTGATGTCGACCTCGACGTGCTCGATGTCCATCGCCGTCGACCAGACGATGTTCGAGTTGACCGTGTTGCCGTCGGTGATCGCCGCGCCGGACGCGGTCACCGCCGATTCGAGCACCACCTCGTTGGCCGAGGTGGCGGCGGGCAGGATCCAGGTCTCCGCCAACCGCACGGCGGCGCGCGCGTCGATCAGGCCGGCGCCGAAATCGTGGCTCCAGTGCGTGCCGCCGCCGTTCCAGTTGGAGGCGCCGTTGTACTGGTAGCCGGCGGTCACGCCGGTCTGCCGCGCCGACAGCGCGAGGATGTCCTGCACGTCGCGCCAGCCCAGCCCGGCGCGCGCCTCCAGCATCAGCGCCACCACGCCCGAGGCCACCGGCGTCGCCGCCGAGGTGCCGCCGAACGCCATGTCGAAGTCGTCGGAGCTGTAGCCGATCGCGCCGGTGCGGTCGGTGGTCGGCAGGCCGACGCCGGGCGCCGACACCAGGATCGAGGCGCCGGGCGTCGAGAAGCTGGCGATGTTGCCGTTGATGTCGGTGGCGCCGACCACGACCTCCCAGCGGTTGTTGCCGAAGCCGGTGTCGTTGGTGTCGGCTCCGGACGCGCGGGAGTTGCCGGCGGCATGCAGCATGATCGTGCCGAGCCCGCCGCGGCCGTCCTCGGCGGCGTCGCGCACGGCGGCGATGTCCGGCGCCATCGCAGCCGGGTCGATGTTGAGGAAGAACGCGATGCCGCTGTAGCCCCAGCTGTTGTTCATGATGTCGGCGTACTGCGCGGCGTGGTTGAACGCCTGGATGTTGTCGACGCCGGGCGGGCCGTTGCTGCCGCCGAACTGCTGGTAGATCGAGATGATCGACGAATCGTAGGCGACGCCGACCACGCCGGTGCCGTTGCGGGCGGCCGCGATCAGGCCCGCGACAGCGGTGCCGTGGAAATCCGCGAACGCCGTGCCGCCGGGCGTGCCGTCGCCGCCGCCGGCGTTGGTGCTGATGGAATGCGCGAGGTCGTAGTTGACCGCGAGGTCGCTATGGAGACGGTCGACGCCGCTGTCGAACACCGCGACCGAGACGCCCTCGCCGGTGTAGGCGGCGCCGCCCGCTCCGTCCCACACCACCTGGGCGTTGACGCCCCAAGTGCCGAACAGGTGCCACTGGGTATTGTAGAGGGTGTCGGTCGGAGCGGGCATTAGTGGTCTCGTTCGACGTTGGCACGGAAGGCGCGCGAAGGCTCATTTTAGCACTCCGCGGGAGGATTGTCGCGCGGGCCGTGCGGCGGCGGCGTGGATTTCACGGGCCGTCCGGACTACCCTGGCGCTCCCCGGAAGGACGGCCGCCGATGCGCACCGCGCTCCTCGTCATCGGCATGCAACGCGGTTCGTTCACCGCCGCCACGCCGAGACACGACGCCGACGCTCTGGTCGGGCGCATCAACGCCCTGGCCGCCGCCGTGCGCACCGCCGGCGGCGTGGTCGTCTTCGTCCAGCACGACGGCCCGCCGGGCGATCCGCACCACCCCGACGCCCCCGGCTGGCACCTGCTGCCCGGCCTCGACGCCCGGCCCGACGATCCGGTCGTGCGCAAGACGGCGTGCGACGCGTTCCTCGACACCGATCTCGCGGCGACCTTGGCGGCGCGCGGCGTCGTCCGCCTGATCGTCACCGGCTGCGCCACGGACTACTGCGTCGACACCACCGTGCGCAGCGCGCTGGCGCGGCGCTACGCGACCGTCGTGCCCAGCGACGGCCACACCACGATGGACCGCCCTCATCTGCCGGCCGTGAAGATCATCGCGCACCACAACGCGCTCTGGGCCGATTTCATCGCCCCGGCCGGCCCGGCGTTGGTCGTGCCCTGCGCGGCGGTGGCGCCGGCCTGAGCCGCGCCGTCGGCCCACGAAAAAGGGCGCCCGTCGCCGGGCGCCCTTCGCGTCGATGATGGGATCGAGGCTCAGCGCTTGCTGAACTGGAAGCTGCGGCGGGCGCCGGCGCGGCCGTACTTCTTGCGCTCGACCACGCGGCTGTCGCGGGTGAGGAAGCCGCCGGCCTTCAGCGGACCGCGCAGCTCCGGCTCGTGCAGGGTCAGCGCCTTCGAGATGCCGTGGCGCACGGCGCCGGCCTGACCCGACAGACCGCCGCCCAGCACCGTCGTCACGACGTCGTAGGCGCCGATGCGACCGGCGATCAGGAACGGCTGCTGGATCAGCATGCGCTGCGTCGGACGGGCGAAGTAGACCTCCTGGTCCTTGCCGTTGACGGTGACCTTGCCGCTGCCCGGCTTCAGCCAGACGCGCGCGATCGCGTTCTTGCGCTTTCCGGTGGCGTAGGAGCGGCCCTTGGAGTCGATCTGCTTGGTGCGCGGACCGGCCGGCTCGACCGGGGCGGCGGCGGCGATGTTCGCGGCGGCCTTGCGCAGGCCGGCGGCGGCGGAGAGAGGTTCGGTGGCCATGGTTACGCGGTCCTCGCGTTCTTGCGGTTCATCGCCCGGACGTCGAGCTTGACGGGCTGCTGCGCCTCGTGCGGATGCGCGCCGCCAGCGTAGATCTTGAGGTTCTTCATCTGCTGGCGCTGCAGCGGGCCGCGCGAGATCATGCGCTCGACCGCCTTCTCGATCACCCGCTCGGGGTACTTGCCGCCGAGCCGCAGGCCGAGGCTGGCCTCCTTGATGCCGCCGGGATAGCCGGTGTGCCAGTAGAACTTCTTGTCGCGTAGCTTGTCGCCGGTGACCTTCACCTTCTCGGCGTTGATCACGACGATGTTGTCGCCGCAATCGACGTGGGGGGTGTAGGTCGGCATGTGCTTGCCGCGCAGGCGGGTCGCGATGATCGTCGCCAGCCGGCCGAGAACGAGGCCGTCGGCGTCGATCAGCACCCACTTCTTCCGCACGTCGGCAGGCTTGAGGTTGAAGGTGGCCATCTGTTCCGTCCAAATAAAACACGGGCCGGCCTGGGGCCGCCCGGACGGGCGCTGATGTACGGGCGCGAGTTCGCGAAGTCAAGCGTCGACGCGCATCGACCTCCAGAAATAGTCATTTAAATCAATCACTTGAAATATAGGTAATATTTTACCCCACATCGGCATCAGCCGCCGCGCGCCGGCGGGATCGAATAGGTGCAGGTGACATGGGCCACCGCGTCGGGATCGCCGTCGTTGAAGATCGTGAACTCGGCGACCGCCAGACGCTTGCCCAGCTTCATCAGCCTTCCCTCGCCGACCAGGTCGCCCGGCACCGGCTTGCGCAGGAAATTGATGTTGAGGTTGGTGGTCACCGCCAGCGCCACCGGCCCGATCTGCGCGAGGATCAGCAGATAGGTCGCGCAATCCGCCAGCCACATCAGCGTCGGTCCCGATACCGTGCCGCCCGGCCGCAGGTGCCGCTCACCGGTCGGCATGCGCACGCGGATCGTCCTGTCGTCGACATGCTCGATGCGCAGATCGAGGTGCCCGGCCTGAGGGAACGCCTCGTCGAGGAACGCCCGCAACTCCGTCGGTCCCATCACCGGCATCGACCCGCTCCCGATCATCCAACCCCGCGCGCGGCGCTCCGTATAGAACCCCCTCCGCCGGCGCACAACGCGCCGCAGCGGTGCTATGCTGCCCGCCGATCGCGCCCACGAACCGAGGACGAAGCGATGACCGCCGCCCCCACCGCCGAAGTGAACGAGCCCGTCCTGCTGCGCGAGGACAGCGGCCGCGTCGCCGTGCTGACGTTGAACCGGCCGAAGGCGATGAACGCGCTCTCGAGCGACCTGATCGCGGCCCTCGACCAGGAGTTCGACCGGCTCGCCGCCGACAAGGAGATCCGAGTCGTCGTCATCCAGGCCAACGGCCGCGCCTTCTCGGCCGGCCACGACCTGCGCGAGGTGCGCTCAAGCTCGGAGTACGGCTTCCACCACGCGCTGGTGACCTCCTGCAGCGCGATGATGCTGAAGATCCGCGCCCTGCCCCAGCCGGTCATCGCCAAAGTGCGCGGAATCGCGACGGCCGCCGGCTGCCAGCTGGTGGCGGCGTGCGATCTGGCGATCGCCGCGGACGACGCCAAGTTCGCGACGCCGGGCGTCAACATCGGCCTGTTCTGCGGCACCCCGTCCGTCCCGCTGGGCCGCAACGTCGGCGCCAAACGCGCGCTGGACATGCTGCTGACCGGCGAGCCGGTGAGCGCCGAGACGGCGCTGCGCGACGGGCTGCTGAGCCGCGTCGTGCCGGCCGCCGAGCTCGACGCCGCGGCGATGGCGTTGGCGCGGCACATCGCGACCAAGAGCCCGCTGGTGCTGGCCCAGGGCAAGGAGCTGTTCCACAAGCACATGGAGATGGACCTGGCGCAGGCCTACGCCTACGCCAGCGCCTACATGGCGGGCGCCATGATGCGGGAGGACGCCCGCATCGGCATCGACGCCTTCGTCGGGAAGAGGCCGCAGCCGGAATGGACGGGGCGGTAGGTCGCGCCGGCAGGCGGCCGCGCTCAGCGCGCGGCGTTCGATAGCAGCGACGCGCGCAGCGCTGCGACCGAGGGATCCCGCGCGGCCAACAGGCCGAGCGTGTCGAAGTGGCGACGCATGGACGTCACGACGCCGTCGGCCAGATCGAGCCGGTCGACGCCGAGCAGGTCGCCATGACGCCACTCGACGAAGGCGAGCCCGTCGTCCCCCGCCCAGTCGACCAGCTCGAACGGCGCGTCGCCGAGATGCCGCCGGAGCTCGGCGGGCACCATCCCGTCATGCCGGTCGGGAGATCCGATCATCGTCTCCGCCGTGAACGCCGCGTCGACGGGCGCGCCGGGGACGATGTCGGCGTAGCGCGGCGGCGGCGCGCCCGATGACGCGGGACGCCGATCCAGCCATCCCAGATCGGGCCGCAGCGCGCGGAACACGGCGGCCTGGTCGTAGAAGCGCCGGCCGCGGAACACCCCGCCGTCACGCAGATGCACGCGGTAGACCGACTCCCACGCCACCGCGACGCCGTTGATGGTGGCCGAGTTGGCCGCCTCGACGAACACCGCCGCGCCGCGCCCGCGGTAGCGCCGCATGTCGATGCGCAGGTCGGGCATCAGCCGCAGCACGTGCGCGATCGCCTCGCGCACGGCCGACGCCGGCGTCGGCGCCGCCATGCCCGCATCGGCGACCTCGCCCTCGGGGTGGAACAGCGCCGCGTAGGTGTCCGGACCCGGCGCCAGACCGAACGCCTTGAAGCGCGCGAACCAGCCCGCGGCATCGGACGGAGAGACGGCGGCCGAAACGTTCATGGCGTGGTCACTTCGTTGATCGGGCGTTCGCCGCGCGCGATCCGTTCGATGTTCGACGCCACGACGGCCGCGCGCGCCGCGGCCATCCCTTCGGTCGCGCCGGAGACGTGCGGCGTCATCAACACGTTCGGCAACGTGTGGAACGGCAGCGCGGCCGGCGCGGTCGGCCGGTCGTCGCGCGGGTAGCGGTACCAGACGTCGAGCGCGGCGCCGGCGAGGCGGCCGCTCGACAGCGCGTCGAACAACGCCGCCTCATCGACGATCTCCGCGCGCGCGACGTTGACCAGACGCGCGCCCGGCTTCATCAGCGCCAGCTCGCGCGCGCCGATCAATCCGCGGGTGCGCTCGTTCAACGACAAGGTGATGGCGAGGTAGTCGCTGGCGCGCAGCAATTCGTCGAGACGGTCGAGGCCGCCCAGCAGCGTCGCGCCGCCCCCGGCACCACGCGCGGTGTCGCGCCGGATCGCCACGACCTCCATATCGAAGGCCCGCGCCCGGGGCGCGAGCGCCGCGCCGATATGACCGTGACCGAGGATCCCCAGGGTCGCGCCGGCCAGCTCCGGCGACAGCGGCGAACGTGGCCTGCCTGGCGCCCACTGGCCCGGCCAGTCGCCGGCCCGCAGGCCCGCGTCGAGCGCCCGGAAGTCGCGCGTCAGCGCCACCATGGCGCCCATGATGTACTCGGCGATGCCCGCCTCGTGGCCGTAGGCGTTCGCCAGCGCCACGCCGGCCGGCAGCGCCGCGCGGTCGATCCGGTCGAGCCCGGCCGCGGGCAACTGCACGAGCTTGAGGCGCGATCCGGCCGCCGCGCCCATCGCCGGCGTGAACGCCAGAGTCACGAGGACGTCGATATCGCCGAGGCTCCCGGCGGCCTCCGCCTCGTCGGCGACGACGACGATCTCGCAGGGGATCTTCAGCGACGGCCGGACCAGCGGCGCGAAGGTCGCCGCGAAGCCGCCGGCGAAAGCCACTCTCAACATGGACGCGCGCTCCGCGTGGACCGATGCGCCGATGATGGGCCCGGCCCGGTCGCGCGGCAATTACGTCACAGGTCATCGCCACGCATGGACGCGGCCACGCGCGTCGACCGCGTGCGCCAGCGAAGGACCTCGGCTCGGCGGTGTCGACCGTCCGGGCGCGGCGGCGATGTCAGATTCCGCGGTCCTTCATGTCCCACAGCAGGCTGGCGATGGCCTCGTAGCCGAGCGCGCGGTAGGCCTCGAACTGCTCCTCGTCGAAGAACTGGTCGGCGACCGTGGGATCGTGCGGGAACGCGGGGTGCGTGGCCTTGTACTTCCAGATCTCCTCCGGATCGTCCGCGCACAGGCTCGTCTTCACGTAGACCAGCACGCCGGTGAAGGCGCGCGGCTCCAGCGGATCGCCGGGCCGCTCCGGGTACTCGATGGTGCCGATGGCGTAGTGGCGGCGGCTGACGGGCGTCTTGTCGACGTAGCCGTCCGCCTCCTCCCGCAGGCGCAGCCCGTCGAGGTCGATCTCGATCTTGAGCGCCATGTCGATCTGGGCGAAGCGCACGACGTCGCCGAAACTGGCGTAGCTCATGGCCGCGTCCTGCTCGGCGTCGACCGCGACGATCAACCGGCAGCGGCGGCGCAGCAGTTCGTAGACGCCGAGGTTCTCGACATGGCCGCCGTCGGACAGGTTCACCAGCCAGCCGTCCTGGTGGACCAGCCCGGTCATCTCCTTCAGCAGGTAGAGGGTGCCCGGGTCCGCCCGCTTCAACAGCCTGGCGGACGCCGTGGCGAACTCGCCCGCCGCCACGCGCCTGGGATTCGGCGTCCAGTAGCCGAGGCGGACGTTGAACATGGCGAGCAGAAAACGCAGCACCGGATTGGTGACGCGACCCGCCGCCGACGCCGCCGCCGCGCCGGACACCGCGACGACGGACGCCAGCGTCATGCGCTTGTTGATCGCCTCGAGGCCGCGCGTGGCGCAGTACATCGTCGAGTCGCTGCCGGCGCGCAGCGGGGTCAGCGCGAAGAAATCCGCGACGCGGCCGCGGTTGTCGTACTCCGCCCGACGCCACGGCCCGAGGTTGAGCGCCGCGTTGAACAGCGGATAGGGAAGCAGCGCGCCGGGCCGCGGCGCGAGGTCCCCCAGCTTCAACGAGTCCCGCGGCTCCGTCCGGTCGCCGTTCACGACGCCGAACATGAACGCCTTGCTCAGGCGGTCGCGGTAGAACGAGTGCGGCGAGACCTCGTTGGCGTTGTAGAGCGTCAGCAACCAGATCAGCAGCGCCAGCAGGATCGACGCGGCGGTCGAGGCCGCGAAGATCCGGAGAGCGAACAGCCACGAGCCGTCTGGAATCCCGTCCCCGATCAGCCGGCCGACCACCGGCTTGACGAACTCCTGGAAGCCCTGGTCCTCCAGCAGCTTCGCGACGCCGACGGCGCCGAGCCAGAGGAGCACCGGACCGGCGAGCGCCGCGGCGACAACGGCCGCCCCCTTCCGGACGACCGCGGGCAGGCTTCCGACCTTCGTGAGCAGCGCCAGGGCCGCGGCCAGGCCGCCGATGGAGGCCAGGCTCCGCTTCTCGACCAGCGTGGCGCCAAGCGCGTAGTACAGATAGGGCTGCGCGGCGACGAACACCGTCGCGACGACGGCGCAGGCGCCGATCGCGACATGCTGGCGGAAAAGCTCGCGACCGTCCCAGAAAGGCCGGCCGGTCGCCTGGGCGTATCGCTCCAGGAACAGGCGGTACTGGCGCGAGAGCAACGCGAAGCCGAGCACGAAAAGCGACGCCGCGAGCGCCACGTCCTTGAGCGGACCCAGCGCCAGCGCCGCGCACGCGTCCCACCGGGCCACGCACCAGTACGGCGGCGCGACCAGCAGCGCGTGCACGAGGCCGGCGAAGAACAGCAGCCACGGCAGCAGCGCCATCAGGTTCAGCAGCACGCCGCGCAGAAACTGGGTGACGGCGTGCAGGAGCTGGAAGCCACCGCGCGGCGCGATGAAGTTGGAGTAGGCCCGCAGGTGGCGCAGCGCCGGTCCCTCGATGTCGCCGCGCTGGTGGGCGAACGGAAAGCGCCATGAGCTGTCCACCGTGCCGTCGGGCCGGTGCCAGTTGGCCGCGAGGCAGCCGTTGGTGTAGCCGCCACCCGACACGCTGGAGATGTAGTCGGCCGTCTGCAGATGGTCGTGCTTGTTCAGCGCCTGGGTGGCGCCGAGGCAGAACGACGCCGAGCGGATCCCGCCACCGGACAGCGCCAGTCCGAAAAGCGAGCGCGCGGGCGCCGCCGGCCCCACGGGCTCGGCCGCCGGCGGCTTCGTGGCGGCGCTTTCGGGCGGCCCGCCGCCGGTTGGCGCCGCCGCCGGCGGCGGCGCGTCCACCGCGGCCGGCACCATCCCGTCGGACGCCGCCGCCTTGTGCCGCGCCGTCTCGAGATCCTCCATCGCGAGGCGCTCGCCGAGACTGGCCAGCCTCGCGGCCAGCCGCGACACGTCGGCGTCGATGTCGACTTTCAGATCCGCCCACGCGGCGCGGCGGGGGGCGACGGCGCGTTCCAGCTCCTCCCGCCGCACGCCCTCGGCGTCCAGCAGCGGCGCCGCATCGGCGGCTTTCGGGGCGGGATCGTTCGGCATCGCTGTCTCCCGGACGCTTCGGCCGGGTCGCCCCGGGCGGCGGACGCGACGCTACCATGGCGCGCATCCGGTCGCGATCCTCGCGCGCGTCGGCGCCCGCGGCGTGTGAGCGGCCTCACACGCCGCGTCCGGATTCCGCGTCGAACCGCCGCCGCAGCGCCAGCCAAGGGATCGCGAGCGCGACCCACGCCGCGGCCACCGCGTGCGTGCAGTCGTCGACCGCCGCGGCCAAGGCCGGCTTGTCGCCGTCGAGCGCCGCCCACACCAGACCGGCGAGGCGCCACAGCGCGCATAGGACGCAGAACACCGCCGCGATCGGCGCCTCGGCCCCCACGACGGAGAGATACAGCCGCTCGTTCATGCCCCATCGGTACGGCAGATCGCCGGCGCGGGCGCGGCGCGCCCTGCCCGTCCAGCCCGCCGCCGCGACGCCGACGATCACCAGCGTGATCGCCTCGAGACTCACGGCCGCCGCGCGATCCTCTATTCGTCGAGCGGGCGGCGCAGCACGTGAAGCGCGACGGCCAGCGCGAACCAGCCCGCGATCAGCAGCCAGACGATGATCTGCACGCCGCCCAGTCCGGACACGTCGCGCAGGAACAGCACCTCTACGACGTCCTTCACGCCCCAGATCAGCGCCAGGATCGAGAAGATGCGCGCTTCGTTGCGCATACGCTTCGTGTAGGCGGCCGGGTCGGCCGCGAATTTCGCGGGGACCTCGCCCGCCTTCAGCTTCGCGATGCGCCCGGGCAGCGTCGCCGCGTAGACGAGGGCCATGACGAAGACGGCGATTTCCAGCATGGCCAGGCTCCCTTCCGAGGCGCGTCCGCCCTACCCGGCCATGCCGCGCTGGTAGGTCGACGGCGTGATGTTGACGGATTGAGCCCGCTTGGCGAGCCAGTAGGCCTGCGCCGCCGGCACCGAATCGAACGCCTTCTCGACGCCGAGCTTGCGGGCGGCGTCCATCGGCCAGTTCGGGTTGTAGAGCAGCTCGCGCGCCAGCGCGATCAGGTCGGCGCGGCCCTCGCGCAGGATCGCCTCGGCCTGGTCGGCGTGCACGATCAGGCCGACGGCCATGCTGAGGATTCCGGCCTCGTTTCTGAGCCGGTCGGCGTAGGGCACCTGGTAGCCGTAACCGACCGGGCCGGCGCTGACGACCGGGCTGCCGCGCATGCCGCCGGAGCTGCAGTCGATCACGTCGACGCCCTTCGGCTTGACGATCTTCGCCAGCTCGACGCTCTGGGCCGGCCCCCAGCCGGAATCGTCCTCGACCGAGAGGCGCAGGAACAGCGGCTTGTGCGCCGGCCAGTGCGCCCGGACGGACTCTATCACCTCGATGCAGAAGCGCATGCGGTTCAGGTCCGACCCGCCGTACTCGTCGTTGCGCTTGTTGGCGAACGGCGAGAGGAACTGGTGGATCAGGTAGCCGTGCGCGCCATGGACGTCGAGCACGTCGAAGCCGGCCTCATGGGCGCGCCGCGCCGCCTGGCCCCAGCGCTCGACGACGTCCGGAATCTCGTCGCGGCTGAGCGCCCGCGGCGTCGGATCGGAGGCCGGCGAGGCCTCGCCGCTCGACGACACCAGTTCCCAGCCGTCCCAGTCCCACACCTCGGGATCGGCCGGCCCGTTGAGCGGCGCGCCGCCCTCCCATGGACGGAACCGACGCGCCTTGCGGCCGGAATGGCCGAGCTGGATGCCGGGCACTGCGGAATCGTGGCTCCGGATGAAATCGACGCAGCGGCGCAGGCCGGGGATGAACTTGTCGTCCCACAGTCCGAGATCGCCCACGGTGCCGCAGCCGCGGCGCTCGACCTTGGTCGACTCCATGATCACCAGCCCCGCGCCGCCGGCGGCGTAGCGGCCGGCGTTCATCAGGTGCCAGTCGGTCGCGAACCCCTTGTCGGCCGCGTACTGGTGCATCGGCGCCACGACGATGCGGTTCTTGAGCGCGATGTCGCGCAGTTGGATCGGCGAAAAGAGCATGGGCGGCGTGGCCAAGGCGTTCTCCCTGTTCCCTGTCGCGCGAGCCTAGCCAAGGCCGGCGGGCCCGGCCACCCCGGCTTGATGGACGCCGCCATGCGCGCCCATACTGCCGCGCCGCCACATCGCGGCGACGGGAATGAAGATATGGATGGAAACACGACGCCGGCGCCGGCGACCGACGCCGTGGTGCACGACCGCTACACGGACGCCTATCTGCGCTCGGTGCTGCGGGCGACGAAGACCATCGCCATGGTCGGCGCGTCCACCAACTGGATCCGGCCGAGTTACTTCGCGATGAAGTACCTGCTCGACCACGGATTCAGGATATTCCCCGTGAACCCCGGCGCCGCCGGGCAGGAGATCCTCGGCCAGAAGGTCCACGCCTCCCTCGACGAACTGCCGGAGACCGTCGACATGGTCGACATCTTCCGCAATTCCGAGGCCGCCGGCCCGATCGCCGACGACGCCATCCGCCACGGCGCCAAGATCGTGTGGATGCAGATCGGGGTCCGCGACGACGCCGCGGCGGCGCGCGCCGAGGCCGCCGGCCTGCGCGTCGTCATGAACCGCTGTCCCAAGATCGAGCACAGCCGCCTGATCGGCAAACTGGAGTGGCACGGCATCGCCAGCGGCGTCATCAGCAGCAAGAAACGCCGACTCTAGGGATGCCACGATCCTCCGGGCCGTACAGCCATCGTGAGGACATCCCCCCTTCCCGCGCCACCAGGTCGCCCCCCGATCGGCGTCTGGCCGGCGCGTCTCGCGTTCGCGGCGATACTCGCCGTCGCGGCGGCGCTGCGGCTATGGCGGCTGGACGCCAACGGCTTCGGCACGGAGTACTACGCCGCCGGGGTCAGGAGCATGCTGACCAGCTGGGACCTCCTGTTCTTCAACGCCTTCGATCCCGCCGGATTCGTGACGCTCGACAAGCCGCCGGTCGCGTTCTGGATCCAGGCCGCCAGCGCGTCGGCGTTCGGATTCTCCGGTCCCGCCATCCTGCTTCCTCAAGTGGTCGAGGGATTGCTGACCGTCGCGATCACCGGACGTCTCGTGCGCCGGCGTTTCGGCATCGCCGCGGGTCTGCTGGCGTCGCTGTTCCTCGCCGTGACGCCGGTCGCCGTCGCCATCGACCGCACCAACAACACCGACAGCGCGCTGCTGCTGTTCCTCGTCCTCGCCGCCTGGGCCGTTTCGCGCGCGACAGAGCGCGGTAGCGCCGGATGGCTGGCCGCCGCCATGGCGCTCGCCGGCGTGGCGTTCAACATCAAGATGCTGGCGGCCGTGCCGATCCTGCCGACTCTGGCGCTCGTCTATCTCGTGTCCGCGCCGTTGTCGTGGCGGCGCCGGCTCGCGCATCTCGCCATCGGCGGCCTCGTGTTCGCGTCCGTCGCGCTCTCGTGGGTGGCGCCGTTCGATCTCGTGCCCAAAGGGCAGCGGCCATACGCCGGCAGCAGCCGGACCGATTCAATGCTCGAACTGGTGGTCGGCCACAACGGGCTGGAGCGGTTCGCTCCCCGGGCGCGGCGGCAGCCGCCGGCCGCCACCGCGTCCACCGACGCGAGCCAGGACCGGACGGCGTCCCCGGCGCCGGCGACGATCGCGCCCGGACGCCAGTTCTTCGACAACGTGCCGACCGGACCGTTGCGACTCGCCGACCGGCATCTGGCGGCGCAGTTCGGCTGGCTCCTGCCGCTGGCCGCGCTGGGCGCCGTGGCCGCGGCGCTCGGCACCGGCGCGTCGTGGCCGGCGGGGCGCCGGCACGCCGCGCTCCTGCTATGGGGCGGATGGGTCCTGACCTACGGAGCGGCCTTCAGTTTCGCAGGCGGCATCTTCCATGCCTACTACCTCGCGGCGCTGGCCCCGCCGCTGGCCGCGCTCGCGGCGATCGGCCTGACGGCGCCATGGGCGCGGCGCGGGTCGCCGACGTGGCGGTTCGCCCTCGCGGGGACGCTGCTGGCGACGGCGGCATGGCAGGCGCATGTCGCGGCGGACGATCTCGGATGGCGCGGCGACGGCTGGACCAACCAGGTCCTGCCGATCCTCGTGGCGGCGATCGCGGTCGGGTGCGCGCTCGTTGCATGGCGCGGCGATCGCGCGCGATGGGCCGGAGCGGCGATCGCCGTCACCGCTCTACTCGCGTTGCCGACGGTATGGTCGCTGACCTGCGCGCTGGCGCCGGGCAACGTCATGCTGCCGTCCGCGAGCCTCGCCCGCGTGCTCACCCCCGATGCGCCGGGCCGCCGCGGCATGCTGGCGAACCATCGGCCCGGCACGGACGATCCCCGGTTGCACGCCTTCCTCGCCGCCAACCGGAGGGGTGAACGCTTCGCGCTGGCGACGTCGAACGCGCTGCTGGCCGCACCGGTCATCACACGGTCGGGGCTACCGGTCATGGCGATTGGCGGCTTCCTCGGCACCGACCCGATCCTCGATCTCGACACGCTGGCGCGGCGGATCGACTCCGGTGACGTCCGCTTCGTGCTGCTGGCGGGCCGGGGCTCGCACGGTCTGCGCCCGGTCGACGAGGAACGGCGTCGCGCCTTCGCCGGCTGGGTGCGGGCGCGCGCGACGCGCGTCGATCCCGCGATGTGGCGCTCGCTTCGGCCGGGCGCGGAGGGGCGTGCGCCGCCGCCCCTCGCCCTGTACGATTTCCGGCCGGCCGCGGGCCTCGTGGACGCGACGCCGTGACGCGCCAACGACAGGGACGGAAACGATGAAGTTCGGGGTGTTCGACCATATGGACCGCGCCGCCGGTGGACTGGGCGCGCAGTTCGAGGACCGGCTGCGGCTGATCGAGATGTACGACCGCCTCGGTTTCCACGCCTACCACGTGGCCGAGCACCACGCGACGCCCCTGGGCATGGCGCCGTCGCCGAGCGTGTTCCTCGCCGCCGTCGCGCAGCGCACCAAGCGGCTGCGCTTCGGCCCGCTGGTCTACACGCTCAACCTCTATCACCCGCTGCGTCTGATCGACGAAATCTGCATGCTCGACCAGATGAGCGACGGCCGCCTCGAGCTGGGCGTCGGCCGCGGCATCAGCCCCTACGAGGTGGCGTATTTCGGCGTCGATCCCGCGACCGGTCCGGAGCGCTACGCCGAGACGTTCGACGTCGTCATGCGCGGCCTGACCAGCGCGTCGCTGACCCACGAAGGCAGGTTCTTCAGCTTCCGCGACGTGCCGATCGAGATGCGCCCCGTGCAGACGCCGCATCCGCCGCTGTGGTACGGCGCCAACACGCTCGACCACGCCGACCGTCTGGCGCAGGACGGAATCAACGCCATCGTCGGCATGGCGGCGCCGAGGGTCGGCGAGTTCTCGGCCCGCTACCGCGCGGCGTGGCGGGCGCGCGGCGGCGCCGACGACGCCCTGCCCTTCATCGGCATCAGCCGCCATGTCGTCGTGGCGGAGACCGACGCCGAAGCGCGCGCCGCCGCCAAACGCGCCTTCGCGCTGTGGTACGACGCGCTGATCCACCTGTGGCGGAAGAACGGCGTCGGCCTGCCGCGGCAGCTGATCCCCGCCGAGTTCGAGGACGCGCTGGCGCAGGGCTACATCGTGGCCGGTTCGGCCGCGACCGTGCGCGACCGCATGCGCGCCGACAACGACGTCGCCGGGATCAACTACTGCCTGTGCCGGATGGCGTTCGGCGACCTGTCGTTCGATGAATCGGCGCGCTCGGTCGAGCTGTTCGCGCGCGAGGTCATGCCGGCGCTCTAGCGCCGCCGCGCCAGCGCCACGCGACGACGAGCAGCAGCGCGAGGCCGACGGTCCACGCCACCGCCGGCCCCCAGGACAGGATGTCCGCGTACTCCGGCATCTTGCCGAGGCCGGCGGCGCCGGTGGCCATGCGCGCCAGCACCGCGACGTTCACGACGGCCCACAGCGCGCCCAGCATGCGGCCCTCGCGGCCGACGCGGCCGTAGGCCGTGGCGCCGGCGAAGAACAGCACGAAGGTGGCGCCCCAGCCGGCGCCGGCCAGCGCCTGTCCGACGACCAGCGTCGTCAGGTCGCGCGCCAGCACCGTGGCGAGGATGCCGGCGATCCCGACGGCGACCGCGGCGGCCATGACGGGCATCTCGCCGAGCCGCTTGGCGAGCGTGGCGGCGGGGAACATCGCGAAATTGAAGCCGATCCAGAACACCGGCATCAGCAGGTCGAGGTCGGCCGGCTTGGCGAAGACGAGGTAGCGTGGCGCGGAGTTGACGAAGAAATGGATCTGGAATCCGAGCGCCAGCGCGGCGCAGGCGGCGAAGAACAGGGGCGCGGCGCGCGGCCGGGGCGCGTCGGCCTTCGGCTCCGCCGCCTGCGGGCCGGCGGCCGCGAGCGCGCGCTCGATCCAGACGAGGCCGAGCGTGGTCGCGAACAGCGCGGCGCTGGAGACCGCGAACGGCAGCCGCGGGTCCATCGCCTTGAGCGCGCCACCGAAATAGGGCGACAGGGCTCCGGCCAGGGCGAGGCCGAGGAAGTTCAGGGCCAGCGCCCACGGCAGCGCCGGCGCCGGCGCGTAGGTCCCCAGCAGCGCCAGCGGCGGCGCGCGCAGCGCCGAGGACGTCACCGTCCAGACCACGAGCAGCGCGATGAAGACGCCCCTGCCGGTGTCGCCGCCGGATCGCGCGACATAGGGCAGCAGCAGGAACGCGAGGCAGGAGAACGCCGTCATCGCGAGGACGACGGGGCCAAAGCGGCGCAGGCCGCCGCGGATGCGGTCCAACCACAGCCCCATCGCGAGGTCGGTGAGCGCGAAGACGAGCTGGTCGGCCATCAGGAACCAGATGACCAGCGACGCGTCGAGGCCGACGGTCTTGAGCAGGCCCGGCAGATGGATCACGTAGACGATCCAGCAGCCGGCGAAGAAGAACTGCACGACCGCGAGGTAGGTGGCGGCGGCGTGGATCGCGCCCGCGCCCGGCTTCGTCGTCGTCACATCGCTCCCCGTCGATCGGCCCCGCGGCCGCACTGTCGCATGGAGACGAACACGCGGTCGCCGGGAATATTCCCGCCGACGTCAGTCCGAGACGATGCGCGCCGCCCGTGCCAGCCGCGTCCACTTCTCCATATCCTCGACGACGAAGCGCGCCAGGGCGGCGGGGCCGAGGTCCCTCGGATCGGCGCCGTGCTCGGCGAACTGCCGCAGGACGTCCGGCGAGCGCACCGCCTCGGCGAAGACGGCGTGCAGGCGGTCCACGATCCGCGACGGCGTGCCGGCCGGCGCGAAGATGCCGTACCAGATGCCGGCGTCGTAGCCCGCGAGGCCGGACTCGGCCAGCGTCGGGATCTCCGGCGCCGCCGCCGAGCGCGCCAGCGACGTCACCGCCAGGGCGCGCAGCGTGCCGGACCGGACATGCGGCAGCGCCGTCGTCAGGCCGCCGAAATAGAGGTCGATCTGGCCGGCCATGAGGTCGATCATCAGCGGGCCGCCGCCCTTGTAGGGCACGTGGACGATGTCGACGCCGGCCATCGACTTCAGGAGTTCCAGCCCGAGATGCGTCGGGCTGCCGGACCCCGCCGATCCGGCGTTGAGCGTGCCCGGCCGTTCGCGCGCCAGCCGCAGCAGCTCGGTCAACGACGCCGCCGGCAGGTCGTTGCGCACCACCAGCAGCATCGGGCTGCTGGCGACCAGCGCGACGGCCGCGAGATCGACGCGCGCGTCGTAGGGCAGCTTGCGGCCGATCGCCGGCGCGATGGTGGTCGAGCCGTTCGTCGCCATCCCCAGCGTGTAGCCGTCTGGCGGCGCCTTGGCGACGAAAGCGGTGGCGATCTCGCCGTTGGAGCCGCTCTTGTTCTCGACCACGACGGTCTGGCGCAGCAGCTCGCCGACCCTCGGCGCGAGGATCCGCGACAACAGGTCGTTGGGCCCGCCCGGCGGAAAGCCGACGACCAGACGCACCGGCCGATCCGGATAGCCGGCGGGCTGCGCCGCCGCCGCGAGTGGCGCCAGCGCGAGGCCGCCCGCGACGCCGCGGCGCGTCAGCGCGCTCCCGACCGCGAGGCCGGAAAGATGGGCTGTGGCCACGCCGCCCTCTTCGTTCGAGGTTCGGGGTCCTTCGCTGCGCGCAGGACGGCGGCGTCCTGACGAAGGCCGCAATTCCCGTCGTCCCGGGCGCAGCGAAGGACCGCGACGCCGGCGCCCGGCGGCGCTACTCGCGCCAGGAGGTGTCGATGGAGTCGAGCTTGCGCAGCAGGGCCGGCCACTCGAGCTGGCCGAGCCGGCGGCGCACGCCGGGCTTGAACAGGTGGTTCGCCGCCTCGACGGTCTCGCGCGGCGGCAGCGACAGCTCGGTGTTGCACGACAGCGCCATCACCTGGAGCTGGCAGGCGCGCTCGAGCCGCCAGATGTTGTTGAACGCCTCGGGGATGCTGGCGCCGGTCGCCAGCAGACCGTGGTTGCGCAGGATCATCACCTCGCGCTCGCCGAGATTGGCGACGAGGCGGGCCTGCTCGTCCATGCGGATCGCCGGCCCCTCGTAGTCGTGGTAGGCGATGTCGATGAAGCGCATCGCGGTCTGCGCCAGCGGCATCAGGCCCCGCTTCATCGCCGAGACCGCCATGCCGGCCAGCGTGTGCGTGTGGATCACGCAGTCGACGTCGTGGCGCGCCTTGTGGATGGCGCTGTGGATCACGAATCCGGCCTTGTTCGGGCCCAGCCCGGTCGGATCGAACAGCGTGTTGCCGTCGAAATCGACCTTCACGAAGCACGAGGCATGCATCTGGTCGTAGAGGTAGCCGTAGGGGTTCAGCAGGAACGTCCCCGGCTCGCCCGGCACCTGGGTCGAGATGTGGTTGGCGATCATCTCGTCCATGCCGTGCAGATGCACCAGCCTGTAGCAGGCCGCGAGATCGACCCGCTTCTGCCACTCCTCCTCGCCGACCTGCTCGCGGACGGATTTCGCGTTCTTCAGAGCCGTGACAGCCATGGTCGTGTCCTCCTCGCTGTGATCCGCGCCGCCGCGTCGCCGGCCGCTTCGAAGCGGCGCCCGCTACGCGGCGAGCGCGCCGACCGCAGCTTCGACGCCGCCGGGATTGTAGGGCATTCCCGCGACCTTGAACGCCAGCTCGATGGTGGCCAGCGCGCCCAGCAGCATCGGCTCGTTGAGGTCGCCCATGTGGCCGATGCGGAACACGCGGCCCATCAGCGGTCCGAGCCCGCCGCCGGTCGACACGTTGAACCGGTTCAACGCCACCCCGCGGAAGGCGTTGGCGTCGTGGCCGTCGGGCACGATCACCGCTGTCACCGAGTCCGACAGCCGCGAGGCACCGGCGCAGAACAGCTCGATCGCCTTGACCGGCCCCGCGATGCCCTTCTCGCCGCACGTCGCGCCGCTGACGGCGCCGCCGCCCCACTGGGCCACGGCGGCGCGGGCCGCCGCGGCCAGCCGGTGGTGGCGCGCGAAGATCGCGTCGAGCCCCTCCTCCTCGATCATCTTGATCGATTCCTCGAGGGCGAAGAACAGGTGCACCGGCGTGGTGCCGACGAAGCTCTGCGGCTCGCGCCGCGTCATCATCTCCCAGTTCCAGTAGTGCCGCGGCAGGCCTGGCCGCTTCGAGCGCTCGAAAGCCTTGTCGCTGACGCCGGTGAAGGCCATGCCGGTGGGCAGCATCAGGCCCTTCTGGCTGCCGCCGACGCAGACGTCGACGCCCCACGCGTCCATGCGGAAATCGTAGCAGCCCAGCGAGGAGATCGTATCGACCAGCAGCAAAGCCGGATGCCTGGCGCCGTCGATCGCGCGGCGGACATCGGCGATCGGCGTCGCCAGGCCCGTGGCGGTCTCGTTGTGTACCGTGAGCACCGCCTTGATCGCGTGGCCCTTGTCGGCCTCCAGCCGGCGCGCGACGTCCTCGACGCGCACGCCCCGGCGCCAGTCGGCGGCGAGACGTTCGATCTTGAGGCCGAGATTCGCCGCCATCTGCTCCCAGCTCTCCGAGAAGTAGCCGGACTCCAGCATCAGCAGCGTGTCGCCGGGCGCGAACAGGTTGACCAGCGAGGCCTCCCACGCGCCGTGGCCGCTGGAGGCGTACATGAACAGCCGCTGGTTGGTCTTCAGCACGCGGCGCACGCCGGCGTGGCAGAAGCGGTGGATCTCCATGAACTCGTCGCTGAGGAAGTCGAGCGTGGCGCGGTCCATCGCGCGCAGGATGCGGTCGGGGATGTTCGTCGGACCGGGATTCTGGAAGAACTGACGGCCACGCGGCTTGGCGTTCACGATCTCGACTCCCTCGGGCGGCTTTTCCGGCGGGCGCACCTTAGGCGTCCGGTCCCCGCCTGTCATCCGGGCCGGCGGTGTGCCGGGCGAACGGACGCGCCCCGCCCGCTCCGTCCGGGTATAAGACTGGCGACCAAACTTTATGGAGCGTGCGCAATGACCGACCAACCCGCCTACGGCTTCGAGACGCTGTCGATCCACGCCGGCGCGGCGCCGGATCCCAGCACGGGGTCGCGCGCCCTGCCGATCCACCAGACGACCGCCTACGTGTTCGAGGACGCCGACCACGCCGCGGCGCTGTTCAACCTGCAGACCGTGGGCTTCATCTACTCGCGCCTGACCAACCCGACCACGGCGGCTCTCGAGGCTCGTCTGGCGGCGCTGGAGGGCGGCCGCGGCGCCACGGTGGCGTCGTCGGGCCACGCCGCCCAGGTGCTGGCGCTGTTCCCGCTGATGTCCCCGGGCGACGACATCGTCGCCGCCACGCGCCTCTACGGCGGCTCGATCCAGCAGATGAGGAACACCTATCCGAAGTTCGGCTGGCGCGCCTCGTTCGTCGACGCCGACGATCCCGAGAATTTCCGCCGCGCCGCCACGCCGCGCACCAAGGCTTTCTTCATCGAGAGCCTCGCCAACCCCGGCGGCGTGGTGTGCGACATCGAGGCCATCGCCAAGGTCGCGGAGTCCCTCGGCGTGCCGCTGCTGGTCGACAACACCATGGCGACGCCCTACCTGTGCAAGCCGATCGACCACGGCGCGACCCTGGTGCTGCATTCGACGACCAAGTTCCTGTGCGGCACGGGCACGTCGATGGGCGGCGCGATCGTCGATTCGGGGAAGTTCGACTGGTCGCGCGGCGGCAAGTTCCCCAGCCTGGCCGGCGCCGAGCCCGCCTACCACGGCATGAACTTCTTCGAGACGTTCGGCGACATGGCCTACACCTTCCACAGCCACGCCGTGGGCCTGCGCGATCTCGGGCCCTCGCAGGCGCCGTTCAACGCCTGGTTGACGATGCTCGGCATCGAGACGCTGGCGCTGCGCATGGAGCGGCACTGCGCCAACGCCCAGGCGGTCGCCGAACATCTCGCGGCGCATCCCGCCGTCGCATGGGTCAACTACGCCGGCCTGCCGGGCAACCGCTACAACGCTCTGGCGAAGCGCTACCTGCCGCGCGGCGCCGGCTCGGTGTTCACCTTCGGGCTCAAGGGCGGCTACGCCGCCGGCGTGAAGCTGGTCGACTCGGTCGAGCTGTTCTCGCACCTCGCAAATATCGGCGACGCCAAGAGCCTGATCATCCATCCCGCCTCGACCACACACCGCCAGCTCACCGACGAGCAGCGGGTCGCCGCCGGCGCCGGGCCCGACGTGGTCCGCCTGTCTATCGGCATCGAGAGCGTGGCCGACATCGTCGCCGACCTAGACCAGGCGCTCGCCAAGGCATCCGCCTAGCCGCCCGCCTTGCGGGCCGCCGCGGCCGGACGCAGAATGGCCGGCCGGTGGCGCGCGACGGGCGGCACGCGCCGGCGGAGGGCCGTCCGATCGGCCGCGCGCGAGGGAGATCCGACATGGTCTTCGTGGACAATTTCCGGGCGGCCGGCGGCGCCGGCGACCTGCTTTCCCGGCTCGGCCTCGAGAACGGCAAGCTGGCCGACGCCATCAGCAAGGTCTCGACCGAGGTGAAGGACGTTCTATCCAATCTGACCACGATGCTCAACGCCGCGTCGGGCGGCTTCCAAGGGGCCAGCGGCCAGCTCGAACGGTCGCAGCTGGCGATGAAGCTCGCTTTCGTGGCGATCCTCGAGGACGCCCAGAGGAAGGCGATGGCCAGCAAATCGTTCAACCCGGCGACCGCGGCCCTCGATCTGGCGGTCCGGCTCGACGCTCTGGGCGGCGTCGCGACCCCGGCGCCGGCTGGCGACGGCGCGGCGAAGCATGCCGACCTGTACAAGCTCCAGCAGCTCGTCGTCGACCACGCCCAGCTCTTCGACGCGTTGAGCGAGGTCGCGAAGGCCCAGGACGGCGCCGCGAGGAACATCGTCCGCAACACCCGCTGACCAGCGCGGCGGAGAGAGACCGACATGCCGATCACCGGACCGACCGGGTCGAGCCAGCAGCCGCGCGCGGGTTCGCCCTCGGCGCCGAAGCTCGCCACCGAGGGCTCCAAGCTCGCCAGCGACATCTCGAAGGTTGGCACGCTGATCCAGACGACGCTGGCGCAGCTCGAGATGAGCCTGAAGAGCGCCGCCGCCATGGCCGCGCCACGCGCCGAGCCGATCACGGCGCTTGTCGCGAAGATGGCGTTCGCCGCCATCCTGCACGACGCGTCGGAGAAGGCGATGGGCTCGAAGGCGTTCAACGTCGAGGCCGCGGTCAGCGACCTGGAGCGCAAGCTCAACACGCTGCGCGGCGTCGCCAGCGCGATCTCGAAGACCGCCGCGCTCGCGGCCGCAGGCGTCGCGGCCGCCGCCGCCAGCAGCCCCGACGCGGAGATGGCGAAGCTGAAGCGGATGATCGAGAAACGGTCGCAGATGTTCGACGCGCTGGGCGACGTCATGAAGGCCCACGACCAGGCGGCGAAGAACGTCATCCAGAACATGCGTTGAGGAGGAAGAGGCAGATGGCTGGATTGAAGATCTACGGCTCGCCGCAGTCGCGGGCCGCGCGCGTGCTGTGGTGCGCCCGGGAGTGCGGCGTGCCGTTCGAGCAAGTCACGCTCGACATGAAGGCGATCAAGGACCCAGAGTTCCTGAAGCTCAACCCCAACGGCAAGATGCCGGCGATGCAGGACGGCGAGCTGGTCCTGTTCGAGTCGATGGCGATCAACCTCTACCTGGCGCGCAAGTACGGCGGCGCGCTGTGGCCGTCGAGCGCCGAGGGCGAGGGCCTCGCCTTCCAGTGGTCGTTCTGGGGCATGACCGAGGTCGAGAAGCACCTGCTGACGATCGTCATCGACCAGTTCATGACGCCGCCGGACAAGCGGAACCCGAAGGCGGTCGAGGACGCCAAGGCCGCCGTCGCCAAGCCGCTCGCCGTGCTGGAGGCGGCGTTGACCGGCCGGCAGTTCCTGACCGGCGACACCTTCACGATCGCCGATCTGAACCTGGCCTCGGTGATGAGCTGGGCGAAGCTGGTCAAGCTCGAGATGCCGACCTGCCCGAACGTCGCGAACTGGCTGGACCGCTGCCTGTCGCGGCCGGCGTTCCGCGGAAAGTGACCGGCGCCCGCGCCGGTCGCCCTGCGGCGTCCGGCGCGGTCCGCCCTATTCGGCCGGCGCGGGGCGCGGCGCGGCCATCGCCGGCGCCTTGCGCTCGCCACCCGGCAGCAGCAACGCCGCCAGCCAGACCAGCACCCCCGCTATCGCGAGGCCGAGGAACAGGCGCTCGAGATCGCCGGTGCTGGCCTTCACGTGCGAGATCAGCCAGATCGCGACCGGGCCGGCGCCGAACGAGACGATGAATTTCGCGCCGAACCCGAGGCCGTGGTAGCGGGTCGGCGTGTAGCGCCCGATCAGCAGGTTCTCCGCCGGGCCCGAGGCGGAGCTGATGATCGCGGACGCCATCGCGGCCGCCACCGCGCCGTAGCCCGGCAGGAACGCCAGCCCCAGCATCGCCAGCACCTGCAGGAACGCCGTCACGGCGTAGACGCTCTTGAGCGCGAAGCGGTCCGACAGCCAGCCGAGGAAGTACTGGCAGACTCCCGACGCGACGTAGACCAGAGAGCCGAAGATGCCGACCCAGAACGCCATCTTCTTGGCCTCGGTCGCGAGCTGGCCGTTGGTCACGCCCTGCAGCCAGTCGATCTCCGCCGCCATCCGCGCCTCGAAAAGGCCCGGGGCGCCGTACTGGATCGCCTGCCACATGATGCCGCCGATGAACATCGTCACCGTCAGGATCACGAACACCCGCGCCAGATCGCCCTTGGCCGGCGTCGCGCCGCGCGTCGCCGGCATCGGCCGGTCGCCCACGCGCCCGCGCCGGATGGCGTCCATCAGCGCGATTCCGGCCACGACGCAGACGACGCCCGGCACGATGAAGGCGGCGCGCCACGAGAACAGGTTGATCAGCAGGCCGGAGCCGGCGCCGCACAGCGCCAGGCCGGCGCTGCCGAACACGCCGTTGATTCCCAGGGCATGACCGGGGCGCGCGGCGTTGCGCAGCACCCAGGCGATGCCGACGGAGTGGTAGATCGCCGCGAAAAGGCCCAGCGCCGCCATCAGGAGCTGAAGCGCGAGATAGCCGCCGTCGGGCACGAAACCGCAGGCGATCGACGCCACGCCCATGCCGAGGAACATGACCACCATCATGCCCGGCGCGCTCCAGCGGTCGCTGAGCCAGCCCGCCGGCAGCGCCGCGAGGCCGAGCAGGAACGCCGCCATCTGCCACAGCGGGAGCAACAGGACCTGGTGGTCGAGGGGTTTGCCGGGTTCTCCCCACGCCACCGCCATGCCGATGGCGATGTAGGGGAAGAACGCGGCCATGTAGTGCATCAGGCCGTGGCCGATGGAGGAATACACCAGGATCGCGCGCTCGTTCGGCGCGGCGGCACCGGCGTCTAGGGATGCTGCGGACATGCGACCGATCCGTTCGTGGCCGCCGACGCGGGGGACCGCCGGCGCGGCGCCATGGTGCCGAGGACCCGTCGTGGCCGCAACACGCGCTTGCGCCGGCCTGCCGCGCGAATGGGCACGGGTCGGCGGCGCCGGCTCAGGCGAACAGACTCGGGCCGGTCTCGGCCTCGACCCATTCCAGGAACGGTTCGTGGCCGGTCTCGATCCGCACCGCCACCACGCAGGGCAGGTCGTAGGAGTGCAATTCGATCACACGGTCCTTGAGTTCCTCGAACAGGTCCTCGCGGGTCTTCAGGATCAGGATCGCTTCGCGGCCCTTCTGCACGCTACCTTCCCAGCGGAAGATCGTGCGCATGCCATCGACGATGTTGGCGCACGCCGCCAAGCGGCCGTCGACCACCGCCTCGCCGATTCTTTCGGCCTCCTCGACGTCGGCCGCTGTCACGTAGACCAACAAGACTTGGGACACCTGCGCCTCCCTCGGCCCAATAGGCGGTGGATATCGCTATTACTCAGCGTGAATTTTAATTTTTTGTTTATTTTCAGAGGCTTGTCGAGTATTTCTTGTACAGGGGCAGTTGAAGTCTGGGGGACGTCATGGGCGCGCTCGCGAAGAAAGTCTCGCCTTCTTCATCTGAATGTTCAACTTTAAGAAATTCTCCTATTAGGCTGAAAAATAGAGAATTATCTTATCTTATTCGAGGATTTTCCCAGCCTGGCGGAAAGCTTCCGCTTTTCGACCTCGACGGGCAAGCGTTCGAGCCGTCCCTGATCCGCCGTTGCGTCGATAGAGGATGGGCCGAGCCGTGGTTCGCCAATCCGCTGAAGCCCGACTGGTTGGTCTGCAAGCTGACGCCGGCCGGCCGCGCGCTGGTCGAACAGACGCTCGAGGCCTGAGACGCCGCGCAGATCGTGGATTGAACCGATCCAATCGGTGACGAGTTGGTCGGGGCGGCCGGATTCGAACCGACGACCCTCAGTCCCCCAGACTGATGCGCTACCGGGCTGCGCTACGCCCCGACCTGCTCGTCCGCCCGTCGGCGGCGCGCTGAGGCGCCCCGTCCGGGCGCGCGGAACATAGACGCACAGCACGCCGGATTGCAACGACGCCGCGCTGCCCGCGCCACAATTCCTCGGGATGCGCGGCGCGGAGAATGGCGAAGCCGCCGGCGATCGCGCCGGCGGCTTCCGATTCGGCGCCGATACGTCGTCTACGAGGTCTGCAGCGTCTTGCGAAGCAGCGACAGCGCGCCCTGGAGGTCGGACAGCACGTCCTCGATCTCGCCGCGCTTGGCTGCGTCGAGGCGCGCGCTGACGCGCGACAGCGGCCGGTCGGTCGCCGGCTGCGGGCCGGTGCGCGGCAGCTCGGCGCGCGTCTCGATGTCGAGCAGACGCGGTTCGACAGCGGTCTCGCGCATGCCGAGGCGGCCGCGGGCCTCCTTCAGCAGACGCTGGACGCCCTTGATCGTGTAGCCGTCATCGTACAGCAGCGAGCGGATACGACGCAGCAGGTCGATATCCTCCGGCCGGTAGTAACGGCGACCGCCACCACGCTTCAGCGGGCGGACCTGGTTGAATTTGCTCTCCCAGAACCGCAGGACGTGCTGCGGAACATCCAGCTCGGTCGCGACCTCGCTGATGGTACGGAACGCGTGGGCGGATTTCTCCATCCGTCGGTCCGGCATGGTCATTGTCGCAGTGGCCATCATTCACCTTCCACATCATCACTGATTGGCGTCGTGTTGTTAATTTTTGCTTTCAACACGTTCGACGCGCGGAAGACGAGGACTCGCCGCGGCAGGATTGGAACCTCCTGACCGGTTTTTGGATTACGCCCGATCCGCTGGCCCTTGTCCCGGACGGTGAAACTTCCAAAGCTGGAAATCTTCACGGTCTGGCCTTTGGCCAAGGCATCCGCGATCTCGCCGAGGACGACCTCGACCAACTCGGCGGATTCGTTCCGGGACAACCCCACGTCCTGGAACACCGCCTCGCTGAGATCAGCGCGGGTGATCGTACGCAATTCCATTCAGCTTTTCCCCTTCCCCTCTTAAACCATAGTCTCAGATAGAAATGAGGTCAATAACAGGGGCATGTGCGCGGCCGTTAAAAATGTAATCGGGAGTGAACAAAACACGCCCAGAACGACCAATATGGTCGTCAAAACGGCAATTCTGCGGAAACCTGAGCTGATGCTCGTAAAGAACGTGAAAAAGTTCAAATATATATAAATATATCAATGTATTATATAATAATGACAAAATATCACTTTAATAAAAATATCTAACATATTGATATATAATATTTATATGCAACTCTTAAGCAATCAATTCAACTGAAATGAATCTTGAGAAAATTTCCACAGTTTTTTGTTCTACCAACGAATTAGGCTTGCACCCCAGGTCAATCCGCCACCCATGGCTTCGAGCAGCACGAGATGGCCGCGTTGGATGCGTCCGTCCTTGATGGCGACGTCCAGCGCCAGCGGAATGGAGGCCGCCGACGTGTTCGCGTGGTCCTGGACGGTGACCACGACCTTGTCCGAGGGCAGCCCGAGTTTGCGGCCGGTCCCGTCGATGATCCGCTTGTTGGCCTGGTGCGGCACCAGCCAATCGAGATCGGCCGCCGTCACGCCCGCCAAGCCGAGGGTCTCCCCGACAACCGCGGCCAGGTTGGTCACCGCGTGCTTGAAGACCTCCTTCCCTTCCATCCGGAGGAAACCCGCCGTCCGGGTGGAGGATGGGCCGCCGTCGACGTACAGGAGGTCGTGGTGCCGCCCATCGGAATGGATGGTGTTGGCCAGCACCCCGCGGTCGGACGCGGTTCCCGCCCCCTCCTCGGCTCTCAAGACGATGGCGCCGGCGCCATCGCCGAACAGCACGCAGGTGCCACGGTCGTTCCAGTCGAGAATCCGCGAGAACGTCTCCGCGCCGATCACCAGCGCGGTCCGCGCCATGCCGCAACGCATCATGCTGTCGGCCACAGACACCCCGTAGACAAAACCGGAGCAGACCGCCTGGACGTCGAACGCGGCGCCCCTGGTCATGCCGAGCGCGGCCTGGACCTTGGTCGCGGTCGCCGGGAACGTCTGGTCCGGCGTCGCGGTCGCGAGCACGATCAGGTCGATGTCGGATCCGCTCATCCCGGCGGCGGCCAGGGCCGCGCGGGAGGCGGCCAGCGCCAGATCCGACGTCATCTCGCCGTCGGCGGCGATATGGCGCGCCTTGATGCCGGTGCGCTGCGTGATCCAGTCGTCGGACGTGTCGAGCCGGCGCGCCAGCTCCTCGTTCGTCACCACCCGCTCCGGCAGGTACGAGCCGCAACCTTGCACCACAGAGCGAATCATGTCCCCGCAGCTCCCCCCACCGCCGCCGGCGCGCCCGCGCTCTCGAGCGCCGCGCGCAGCCGCCTCAGGTCCTCGACGACCTTGTCGTTGAAACTGTACTTCACGAGATCGACCGCGACGCCGATGGCGTGCGCGAAGCCGATCGCGTCCGTGCCGCCATGGCTTTTCACGCAGACGCCGTTGAGGCCGAGGAACACGCCGCCATTGTAGCGCCGGGGATCGACCCGCTGACGCAGCTTGCGCCAAGCTCCACCGGCGAGAAGATAGCCCATTTTCGCGAGTGGCGAGGTGTTGAACGCGTCGCGCACGAAGCCGGTGTAGAGCTTGGCGGTGCCTTCGATCGCTTTCAGCGCGACATTGCCGGTGAAACCGTCGGTCACGACGACGTCGACCGCCCCGGTGCCGATGTCGTTGCCCTCGACGAAGCCGTGGAACGAGACCGGGCCGCCCTCGACCCGCAGCGCGGCCGCGGCGTCGCGCAGCGTCTCGTTGCCCTTGCCCTCCTCGGCGCCGACGTTGAGCAGGCCGACTGTCGGCGCGTCGATTCCCAGCACGCTGCGCGCGAACACCGAGCCCATCACCGCGAACTCGACCAGGTTGTTGCTGTCGCACTGCAGGTTGGCGCCGAGGTCGAGCATCACGGTCTCGCCGCGCGTCGTCGGCAGGAAAGAGCACAGGGCCGGGCGCCGGACGCCCGGCAACGTGCGCAGTCCGACGCTGGCGGTCGCGAGCAACGCCCCGGTGTTGCCGGCCGAGACGACGCAGCTCGCGGTGCCGGCGGCGACGGCCTCGACCGCCTGCCCCATGCTCGACGTCTTGCGCTTGCGCAGCGCGGCGGTCGGCTTGTCGTCGTTCGACACCACGTCCGTGGTGGCGACCAGCTCGCAGCTACCCTTGAGAAGCTTGGTGCGGTCGATCAACGGCCGCAGACGCTCGGGATCGCCGAACAGGAGGAACGTAACCTCGGGATGGCGCTCGCGTGCGATATCGGCGCCGCGCACGACCATGTCGGGGGCCTGGTCCCCGCCCATGCCGTCGAGCGCGATGACGATGTTCCCGTCCACGGTGGAGTGCGGCCGCTAGCGGCGCGGCCGCCACGCTCAGGCGGTCGCGGCGACCTGCGGCACGACTTCGCGCTTGCGGTAGTGGCCGCAGGCGCCGCAGACGTGGTGCGGGCGCGTCAGCTCGCCGCAATTCGCGCACTCGACATAGGCCGACGCCTTGAGGCCGTGGTGGCTACGGCGCATGTCACGCCGCGATTTGCTGACTTTCTTCTTGGGAACGGCCATGACTCGGTCTCCACGACGGCGCCGCCATTTCGCGACGGCACCGGTCCATCGGACGCAATTATCGCAAGGGCCGCCTTCCTAACCAAAACCCGCCGTTGCGGCAAGGGTCTTGCCGGGGCGACTCGACGGGCGCTGCGTCAGGATCCCTTGGAATCCGGCTCGCGGCGGCGCAACGCGCGCAGGACGCCGAACGGCCCCGCCGCAGGATCCTCCTCGCGCGCCGCCGGGAGCACGTCCTCCAGCCGGGCGCCGGCCTTGCGCGGAAACGGATCGATCGCCAGCCCGAGCTGATCGGCCACGACCGCGCCGAGGTCGAGTTCATCGCCTTCAAGCGGCTCGGGCGCCTCGCCGTCGGCGTCGATGACCAGTTCACCGGTGGCGCGGTCGAGTTCCTCCGCCGCCTCGCCGAACCGCAGGTCGAAAGTGTCGTCGATCGCCTGCTCGACCGGCTCCAACGTGATTCCGCAGGGTTGCACCACCCGTGCGAGAAGGCGGCCGCGGACGCGCCACATCCCGCCCGCCCCTTGGTCGAGGCGGGTGGTGGCCGACATCGACGTCACGGCGGACAGCGCGAAGCGGCGCGCCAACGCCGCCCGCTCCGTCTCGCCGGGCTCGATGCGCAACTCCACGCCACCGGCGGGAACCCGGTCCAATCGCAATTTCCGTGACAGCTCGACCGTCGGGTCGATTTCGATTTTCATGGCTTATCGCCTTGTTTATAAATGGATATTTTTGCCCACTTGAGCCGTGCCGCGAGCATTCCGTCGCGGTCGACGGCGGCCAGTCCGGCAGCGCTCCCGCGGATATAGGCGCAGAGCGCGTCGACTCCCTCGTCCGGCGCCTCGGCCTTGCCATAGACGTTACGCCGCACCACGGCGCGCAGCGCGGTATCGTCGGCATCGGCGACCGCCCCTTGGAACGCCACGGACCGCCCGCGAAAGCCCTCCGCCATGATCTTGATACGCCGGCCAACGCCGAGATCTTGCGCGCCCATCTCCCGCACCGTCAGATCGAGATGGCCGAACATCGCGTCGAAAACGGCCTGATTCAGTGTCGCCGCGTCCGGTTCGACGCTCAGGCGCTCGATCACAAGCCAGGCGTGAACCGCGAGCAAGTCGAACCGCCCGTCCACCGTGTCGGGAACCTTGAGATCGGCGTAGAATTCCGGACGGCGCGCCTGCTCGGCCAGCGCGACGTAGATCGCCCGCGCCTGTTGTTGCTCCGGCGTCTCGCGCCGGCGAAAAAGCCCCAGCATCCCCGCTTCCTTGTTCGCGGACCCGGCGTCGATCCGTCCGCCCACGTTTGACTTGGCGCCCTCCCGGCGGCAATGTGCCGGCCCGTCCAGCACCGCCATCTATGGCGGCTGAACCCGCCGATCAAGCCGGGATCGCCCAATGTCCGCTTTCGTTCTACGTTTCGCCACGGTCGCCGCGACCGTCGGCGCCTTGGCGCTCGGCGGCTGCGATCCCATCGTCGACGTCCGGGGGCACGTCCCCCAGCCTGGCGTCGTCGAGAAGCTCGAGGTCGGTTCGCAGGGCCGCGACGACGTGCTGCGGCTGATGGGCAGCCCCTCGGCGGTCGCCAGCTTCAACGACGACACCTGGTACTACGTCACCCAGCGGCAGGAGGCGATGGCCTTCTTCGAGCCGAAGGTCGCCGAGCAGAAGGTGATCGCCGTCCGTTTCGACGAGAACGGGCGGGTCAAGGAGATCAAGAACTACACCTTGAAGGACGCCAAGGTCGTCGACATGGTCGACCGCAAGACCCCGACGGCCGGCAAGGAACTGACGGTGCTCGAGCAGATCTTCGGAAACGTCGGCCGCTTCAACACGCCCAAGAAGTAGTCCGCGGAGGCGCCGCGATGGCGACGGGGTTCGTCTGGGACGAGCGCTACGCTTGGCACAACGGCGCCGACATGTCGGCGAACTATCCGCCGGCGGCGATGTTCGAGCCCGCTGCGAGCTGGGAATCACCGGACACGAAGCGGCGCATCCGCAACCTCCTCGACGCCGGTGGATTGCTGCGCGGTCTCGTCCCGATCGCCCCTCGGCCGGCGACCGACGAGCAGATACTGCGGGTCCACAGCCGGGAATACCTAGACGGACTACACGCCGCCGATGCCGCGCCCTACGGCGAGGTCGGGCCGCGCACGCGGGCCGGGCCGCGGACGGCCGAGATCGCGATCCTCGCCGCCGGCGGGGCGGTCGCGGCGGTCGACGCCGTCCTCGATGGCGAGGTCCGCAACGCCTACGCGCTGATCCGTCCGCCCGGCCACCACGCCGAGCGCGAAACCGGCATGGGCTTCTGCTACCTCTGCAACGGCGCGATCGCCGGACGCCACGCGCTCGAGGCGCGCGGTCTCGAGCGCATCGCCTTCGTCGACTGGGACGTCCACCACGGCAACGGCACCCAGAAGGCGTTCTGGCGCGATCCGCGCGCGCTGGCGATCTCGCTGCACCAGGACGGTCTTTTTCCGGCGAATTCCGGCGGCATCGACGAGATCGGCGAAGGCGATGGACGCGGCGCCACGATCAACATTCCACTACCGCCGGGCTCGGGTCACGGCGCCTATCTGCACGCCTTCGACCGGATCGTGCTGCCCGCGCTGCGGCGGTTCGCGCCGCAGCTCATCATCGTCTCCAGCGGCTTCGACGCCGGCAACCACGATCCGCTCGGCCGGATGATGCTGCATTCCGGTTCCTACCGGACCATGACCGCCGAGCTGATGCGGATCGCCGACGCTTTCTGCGGCGGACGTATCGTGATGACGCACGAGGGCGGCTACGCCGCCGTTTCCGTGCCCTACCTCGCGCTCGCCACGATCGAGCAGATGTCGGGGATCAGGTCCGGGGTGGTCGATCCGTTCCTCGCCGGTTGGGCGGCGCTACCCGGCCAGACGCTTCAGTCCAACCAGATCGTGCCGATCCAGTTCGTCGAGGACCGGTTCCGCGCGTTGGGACGTCTCTGACCGGCGCCCGCCGCCAAATATCCGACTCTTTTGCCCGGATTTGGTCTACAAAGGCCGCCGAGGCCGTCGCCGACCCGTACTTGACGGGGAAAGGCCATGGCACGGGCGAGCCCCTGCGGCCGCCCCGCGCGAGACCCCGCGGTCGGGCCGACGACACCATTCTCCCGCGATCCGGCCCGACGTCGGCGCGACCACGGCGCATCCAGCGTCCAACAAAAGGAGCCCGTCATGGAAGAGTCACGGAAAGCGGCCATCCGCCGCGCGCACGACCGGCTCGGCGGCAGCGTCCAGCGGCGCGAGGACGCCGCCAAGGCGCGCGAAAAGGAAGCCATGAAGGAGCGCGAGCGGGCCCGCGAGGCCGACGCCGCCAAGACCGCGAAGCTGCGCGCGTTGCGGCTGGCGCGCGACGCCGCCGAGGCCGAGAAGGCGCTGGAGGCCGAGCGCGCGGCCGCCGTCCTCAAGATCGCGGCCGCCGGTGGCGGAAAGATTCGCCGGACCGCCGCGAAGACCGCCGCCTAGCCGGCACGCAGCCGACCGCCAGCCACGCCGACCGCGCCGCGACCGATCGCGCCCGACGAAGAAAAAGCCCCGGCGGATCGCTCCGCCGGGGCTTTCTGTTGGTGCGCGTGTCGCCTAGTGGGCCAGGACGGCCAGCAGCAGCAGCGCCACGATGTTCGTGATCTTGATCATCGGGTTCACGGCCGGCCCGGCCGTGTCCTTGTAGGGGTCGCCGACGGTGTCGCCGGTGACGGCCGCCTTATGGGCGTCCGAGCCCTTCATGTGCTTGACGCCGTCCTTGTCGACGAAACCGTCCTCGAACGACTTCTTGGCGTTGTCCCAGGCACCGCCGCCGGCGGTCATCGAGATCGCCACGAACAGGCCGGTCACGATCACGCCCAGCAGCATCGCGCCCAGCGCCGCGTAGGCGTTCGACGCGCCACCGATCCAGCGCACGATGAAGAACAGCACGATCGGCGACAGCACCGGCAGCAGGGACGGGATGACCATCTCCTTGATCGCCGCCTTGGTCAGCATGTCGACGAGACGGCCGTACTCCGGCTTCACGCCGGACTTGCCCTCGCGCAGGCCGGGGATCGACTTGAGCTGGCGACGGACCTCCTCGACCACCGAGCCGGCGGCGCGTCCGACCGCCGTCATGCCCATGGCGCCGAACAGGTACGGCAGAAGGCCGCCCAGCAGCAGGCCGACGACCACGTAGGGATTCTTGAGCGAGAAATCGACCGCCGTCACGCCGAGCTTGCCCTGCGCGATGAAGAAGTCGAGATCCGAGGTGTAGGCGGCGAACAGCACCAGCGCGCCGAGGCCGGCCGAGCCGATCGCGTAGCCCTTGGTGACCGCCTTCGTCGTGTTGCCGACGGCGTCGAGCGCGTCGGTGTTCTTGCGCACTTCCTTCGGCAGGCCCGCCATCTCGGCGATGCCGCCGGCGTTGTCGGTGACCGGGCCGTAGGCGTCGAGCGCCACGACCATGCCGGCCAGCGCCAGCATCGCGGTGGTCGCGATGGCGATGCCGAACAGGCCCGCCAGCACGTAGCAGCCGATGATGCCGGCGCAGATCACCAGCGCCGGGATCGCGGTCGCCTCCATGGAGACGGCGAGACCCTGGATCACGTTGGTGCCGTGGCCGCTGACGGACGCCTGCGCGACCGAGCGGACCGGACGGTAGCCGGTGCCGGTGTAGTATTCGGTCACCCAGACGATCAGCCCGGTGACGATCAGGCCGATCAGCGCGCAGTAGAAAAGGCTGAGGCCGGTGAAGGTCTGGCCGCTCACGGTCAGCTTGGTGTCCATGCCGACCACGTAGCTGGTGATCGGCCAGAAGGCGATCGCCGACAGCACCGCGGAGGCGATGAAGCCCTTGTACATCGCCCACATGATGCCGTTGTCGGCGCCGAGGCGGACGAAGTAGGTGCCGATGATCGACGTCAGGATGCAGACGCCGCCGATGGCCATCGGATAGGCCATCATCTTGGCGACCAGCGCGGCGTCGGCGCCGAAGAAGATCGACGCCAGCACCATGGTCGCCACGGTGCCGACCGCGTAGGTCTCGAACAGGTCGGCGGCCATGCCGGCGCAGTCGCCGACGTTGTCGCCGACGTTGTCGGCGATCGTCGCGGGGTTGCGCGGATCGTCCTCGGGGATGCCCACCTCGACCTTGCCGACCAGATCGGCGCCGACGTCGGCGGCCTTGGTGAAGATGCCGCCGCCAAGCCGCGCGAAGATCGAGATCAGCGAGGCGCCGAAGCCCAGCGCGACGAGCGCGTCGATCACGGTCCGGTCGGTCGGCTTCAGCCCCATGCCGACGGTGAGGATCATGTAGTAGCCGGTGACGCCCAGCAGCGCGAGGCCGGCGACGAGCATGCCGGTGATGGCGCCCGCCTTGAACGAGATGTCGAGGCCCGCAGCGAGGCTCTTCTGCGCGGCGGCGGCGGTGCGGACGTTGGCGCGCACCGACACGTTCATGCCGATGAAGCCGGCGGCGCCCGACAGCACGGCGCCGATCAGGAAGCCGATGGCGACCTTGGTGCCGAGCAGATAGCCGAGCACGACGAGGACGACGACGCCGACCATCGCGATCGTCTTGTACTGGCGCGCCAGGTACGCGGAGGCGCCCTCCTGCACCGCGAGCGAGATTTCCTGCATGCGGGCGGTGCCGGAGTCGGAGGCCATGACGGCGCGTCCCGTCACCACCCCGTAGAGGATGGCGATCAGGCCACAGCCGATCGTCGCCCAGAGAATGTTCAACATGGGTCTTTCCCGTTGTTTTTCAATCGGTTGAGGGTGGCATCGAGCGTTTCCCGAGACCCCCCGGCCAGACAGGCGGACCCGCGACGACGGCTCTTGGGCCGCTCCCCCCGGCGATCAGCCGGCGGTTACATGCCAGAAGGCCGACCGGCACGCAACTGGCCCCTGCCCTGCGCCGCCGGCAATTCTCGCGACATTTCAACGGGCTGTGGCGCGGTTTCGGGTCCTCGTGACGCTTCCGCCGGCGGCACGCCTGGGTCAGGATCGCCGGCGTCCAGTCATATCAGTCGCGGGAGTCGTCATGTTGAAGCTGTTCCATTCGCCGGGTTCGTGCGCCTTCGCTTCGCATATCGCGCTGGCGGAATCCGGCGCCACCTACGAGCCGGTGCTGGTGAATTTCGCGGCGGACGAACAGCGCTCCGCGCCCTACCTGGAGGTCAACCCCAAGGGGCGGGTTCCGACGCTCGTGACCGACCGTGGCATCCTGACGGAGACGCCGGCGATCCTCGCGTACATCGCGCAGACGTTCCCGGCGGCGCGGCTCGCGCCGCTCGACGACGCATTCGCGTTCGCGCGCGTCCAGTCGTTCAACAGCTACCTCTGCTCGACGGTCCACGTCGCGCACGCCCATCGTGGCCGCGGCTACCGCTGGGTGCCGGCCGAGAACGCCGCGGCGCTCGACGCGATGCGCGGCAAGGTCGGCCAGAACATGGCGGAGTGCTTCGAGCTGATCGAACGCGGGATGATCGCGGGGCCCTGGGTGATGGGCGATTCCTACACGATCTGCGATCCGTACCTGTTCACGATCGCCGGGTGGCTGGAGGGCGACGGCGTCGACATCGCGCGCTTCCCGAAGGTGGCCGCGCACCATCGCGCGATGGCGGCCCGCCCGGCGGTGCTGCGCGCGCGGGCCGAGCAGAAGCCGGCGGCCTGATGGCGGCAGAGGCCGCGGCGGCGTGAACTCTTCTCCGATTGGCGGCGTGGCGGCGTGGCGATAGGTTCCGCGCGTCGCAGTTCCGGAGCCCCGCCATGGCCGCCAACGAAGCCGTCGTCCGAGACTACATCGAGCGCTGGAAGACCTACCGCAAGGCGACGCCCGAGCCGGCGCGTTACATGCAGTTGAAGACAGACCTCTACAAAGTCCGCAACGGCGCGCCCGACGCGCTCTATCCCATGACGCTGATCCATCCCGACGACGAGGTGATGGCCTGCGTGGAGCACTACTTCCTGTCGCGCGCGTGGGTCGGCAACGGCATCCAGCCGGCGTGGCAGATGAAGACGATGACGTGGATCTACAACACCGGCAAAGAGATCGGCGTGACGCCGCAGCACAATCCGAACAAGCCCGTGACGCCGCCCAGCGCGGTGCAGCGGCTGTTCCAGGCGGAGGGCGTCAGGGACGGCGAAGCCGACCTCAAAGCCAGCGGCGGTACCGCGCCGAGAGTCGCCAAACCGCCGATGTACTGAGGCCCGCCGAGACGCGCCCGCGCGGACATCAGGCGCCGCGCTCGGTGGGTCGGAGCGACAGCGCGCCTCAGTCGGCCATGAATTTGTTGACGTCCGGCGTCGCGAGCGACCTGTCCAGGTAGGTGAACGTGCCGTGCTCGGCGACCTCGCGCGCGGCGTCGACCAGGCCGGTCATCGCGGCGCGGTAGAGCGACGTCGCCAGGCTGATGCGGCGCACGCCGGCGGCCTCGAGATCGGCCACCGTGAACGACTTGCCGCGGATGCCCACCATGAAGTTGAACGGCTTGCCGAGCGCGGCGCAGACCGTGCGGACGGCCGCGAGGTCGGGCAATCCAGGCGCGAACAGCACGTCGGCGCCGGCCTTCTCGTAGGCCTGCAGACGCTTGATCGTGTCGTCGAGGTCGGGGTTGCCGCGCAGGAAGTTCTCGCTGCGCGCCGTCAGCGTGAACGCGAACGGAAGTTTGCGCGCCGCCTCCGCCGCCGCGGCGACCCGCTCGGCGGCGTGGCCGAGATCGTAGAGCGGCTTGTCCTTCTCGCCGGTCGCGTCCTCGACGGAGCCGCCGACCAGACCGGTGCCGGCCGCCAGCGTGATCGTCTCGGCGACGAAGGCCGGGGCGTGGCCGTAGCAGTTCTCCAGATCGCCTGCGACCGGCAGATCCGTGGCGCCGGCCACCAGCCGGCAGTGCGCCAAGGCCTCGTCGCGCGTCACCTTGCCGTCGCGCTTGCCGAGAACGCCGGCCTTGGCGCCGCTGGACGTCGCCAGCGCCTTGAATCCGAGCGACGCCAGCGCGCGCGCCGAGCCGGCGTCCCACGGGTTGGCGATCACGAAGGCGCGCGGCCCGGCGTGCAGCGCGCGGAAGGCCTCGGCCTTGTCTTGCTGGCTCACGGGCATGGCGCCCTCCTCCCCATCGAAACGACGGCGCAGCATAGCCGCGGCGGCGGCCGCCGCGAGCCGGCGGTTGTCCCTGTTGCGCGCCTCAGGCCGGCGCCGCGCCAGGCTTGAGCTTCAACCAGATCAGCGCCGCCACGACGACGCCGACGAGGATGATCGACAGGATGTTGAGCGAGGCCCAGCCGTAGAGCTCGAGCAGCTGGCTCGACAGCACGCTGGAGATCGCCGTGGTGCCGAAGATCAGGAAGTCGTTGAGCGCCTGCGCCTTGGCCTTCTCCGACGGACGGTAGCTGGTCGTCACCAGCGTCGTGGCGCCCACGAACATGAAGTTCCAGCCGACCCCGTTGAGTCCGAGCGCGATGCGGAAGTGCCATTCCGTCTGGCCGGACAGCGCGACCGCGACCCCCGCCAGCAGCAGCGCCGCGCCGACCATCATCATGTTGATGACACCGTAGCGGTTGATCAAATTGCCGGTGAAGAACGCCGGCACGAACATCCCCATCACGTGCACGAAGATCGTGACCGGGGCCTCCTTGTAGGACAGGCCGCAGGCGACGATGGCGAGCGGCGACGCGCTCATGATGAACGACATGACGCCGAACGCCATCATGCCGCCGACCACGGCGACGATGTAGCTGGGCTGGCGCGCGATCTCCCGCAGCGGCCGTTGCGGGCCCGAGACCTGCGACTCGACCACCGGCGGAAACTCGATGCGCCCCAGCAGCCACAGCGCGACCACGTGGAGGCAGACGACGGCGAAATACGTCGCGAGGAACTGCGGCGCCAGCAGATCGGGTGTCGTGCGCGCCAGGCCGGGGCCGAGGATGCCGGCCGCCACGCCGCCCGCGGTGACCCAGGCGATCGACTTGGCGCGCATCGCCACCGGCGCCAGCTCGACAGCGGCGAACCGGTACATCTGCATGTTGGCGATGGCGTAGCCGAGCACGAGGCCGCCAGCGCACAGCATCGCGAAACTGCCGAAGTGCAACCCCCCGGCGCAGATGGCCCCGCCGGCGATCCCCGCCATCGATCCCGTCCGGAAACCGGCGCGACGGCCGATCGACCGCGCGATCATCGCCGCGGGAAACGCCGACAACATGACGCCGACGTGCTGGAGGGAGATGGGCAGGTTGGACCATTCGCGCGGCGCGCCGAACGACAGCGCCGCCAGCGCGGTGATCGACAGCATGATGGTGTTGCCGCTCTGCGCGAGCGCCTGGCAGACCGCCAGCAGGAAGATGTTTCGGACGACCTGCGCGCCGGACCCGGCAGTCGCGCCCGTGGCGTTGGGAGCACTCATCGCGCGCGAACATAGACCCCGGCCGCCGCGGCGCAAGCGCCGTATCGGCGCGCCGGCCATGCGGCGGCGACGGCCGCGAAACCGGGACAATTGGATTGTACCCGCTCGCGGCAGATGACCGTCGCGGCGTCTCTAGCGGTGCGTGAACCCGCCCGAGGCGAGCCGCATCTCCGCCCCGCTTCGAAGCGCCCGAACACCGCTTCCGGCCTCGACCACGCCGATCTCCGCCACCGGCACGTCGGCCGCACGCGCCGCCTCGTGGATGGCGGCGGCGGCAGATCTCGGGGCGGTGAACAGCAGCTCGTAGTCGTCGCCGCCGGTCAGCGCCACGGCCAACCGCGATGGATCGGCCGCGACCGCGGCGGCGGCGGCGGCCGACAACGGCACGCGGTCGGCGTCGACCACCGCGGCGACGCCTGAACGCGCGCAGATGTGGCCGAGATCGGCGACGAGCCCGTCCGAGACGTCCATCGTCGCCGTCACGCGGCCGCGCAACACCAAGCCCATCGCCACGCGCGGCCGCGGTAGCAGATAGCGGTCCGCGAGGTAGGCGCGATGCGCGGTCTCGATATCCGCCAACCGCCCGGTCTCGGCGAGCAGACCCAAAGCGCCATCGCCGATCGTCCCGGTGACGAACACCTTGTCGCCCGGCTGCGCGCCGCCGCGTCCGCGCGCCTGCGACGACGGCACGGCGCCGAACGCCGTCACGCAGATGGTCAGCGGTCCGGGGGTCGAGACGGTGTCACCGCCGCTGAGGTGGATGGCGAATTCCGCCTGGTCGAGCGCCAACCCGGCGCAGAACGCCGCGATCCAGTCGTCGTCGACCGAGTCCGGAAGGGCGAGCGCGAGCTGGTACGCCAGCGGCCGGGCGCCGGCCGCCGCGAGATCGGAGAGGTTCACGCGCAGCGCCTTGCGCGCGATCAGACCCGGATCGTGGCGGTCGAGGAAGTGCACGCCGGCCACGAGGGCGTCGGTCGTGACGACGAGGCTCTCGCCGGCCGGCACGTCGATCCGGGCGGTGTCGTCGCCAAGGCCGGCCGCGCCCGCGAATCCCGCCGCGAGCGGTCTGAGGAACCGGTCGATGAGCTCGAATTCGCCGGAACGGCGAGCCGGCATCGCCTCAGACGCCGTCCGGCGCCGGCTCGGCGGGCGCCACGGGCGCGTCCGTCGCGGTGAACTCGTCGGGCCGCAGGCGCCGCGCCAGCCGGTCCAGCGACGCGTTGACGAAGCCCGACTCGCGGCCCTGGTAGAACGCCGAGGTGATGTGCATGTACTCGGTGATGACCACGCGCGCCGGCACGTCGACGCGCCCCTTCAGCTCCCACGCGCCGGTCAGGATGATGGCCTGGATCAGCCGGTCGAGCCGCTTCCACGGCCAGCTCTCGGCCTGCCCCTCCTCGACCAGCGCCACCAGCGCGGCGCGGTCGGCGTCGACACCCTGGACCAACGCCTTGAAGAACGGCCGCTCGGCGTCCGGCGACATGCCGGCGTCGCCGGAGTCGGCGGCGCGGAAATTCAGGAACTGCTCGACGATATCCGCGCCGGCGTCGTCGCCGGCCAGCAGCTGGTACACCGCCTGCACGGCCGAGAGACGGGCGAGGCTGCGCCGCAGGCGCCCCGGCGCCGGCTTTCCGGCCGGCGCTGATGTCGTCACGATGCGCTCCCGTGGGTGATCCGCAGCGACATCATGCGCAGGGCGGCGTGCGCGGCGTCGGCGCCCTTGTCGCCTTCGCTCCGGCGCGCCCGGACCCAGGCCTGCGCCTCGTTCTCGACCGTCAGGATGCCGTAGCCGATCGCCAGCCGGCGCTGGACCGCGAGATCCATCAAGCCGCGGGCGCTCTCGCCGCAGACGTAGTCGTAGTGGCTGGTGTCGCCGCGGATGACGCAGCCCAGCGCGATGTAGCCGTGGTAGCGGCCGCAATCGGCGGCCATGGCGATGGCGCCCGGGATCTCGAACGCGCCGGGCACGGCGATCCGCTCGACGGCGGCGCCGTTGCGCGCCAGCTCGGCGGCGGCTCCGGCCGCCATCTCGTCGGCCAACGCCTCGTAGAAGCGCGCCTCGACGATCAACACCCTCGCGCCCGCCGGCAGCGGCGTGACCAGCGGTCGCGCGCCGCGCTGCGCCTCGGCCATCGTCAGCGTCCCCCGCCCTTGGTCGGCACCGGGCGCTGGCCGACGATCTCGAGACCGAAGCCGTCGATGCCCACGAGGTTCTTCTTGCTGTTGGTCAGCAGCATCATCTGCTTGACCCCGAGATCGAGCAGGATCTGGGCGCCGATCCCGTAGTCGCGCAGCTCGCCGCTCGGCGGTTCGACCGCCTCGCCGGCGCTGCGCCGGTTCATCGCGAGCTGGAAGCTCAACGGCTCGCGGATCAGGACCAGCACGCCCCTGCCCTCGGCCGCGATCAGCTCCATCGCGTTCTCGATCTCGCCGCCGCGGCCGATGCGCTTCTCGCCGAGCGCGTCGGAGAACAGGTTCATGGCGTGCACCCGCGCCAGCACCGGCCCGCCGGTGGTGATGTCGCCCTTCACGAGCGCGACGTGCTGCGCCATCGTCGCCTTGTTGACGTAGGCGATGACGCGGAACTCGCCGCCGTGGCGGCTGTCGAGCGTCGTCTCGCTGATGCGCTTGACGATGCTGTCGTACTTGCGGCGGTAGGCGATCAGGTCGGCGATGGTGCCGATCTTCAGCCCGTGCAGCTGGGCGAATTTGATCAGGTCGTCGCGGCGCGCCATCGTGCCGTCGTCGTTCATGATCTCGCAGATCACGCCGGCCGGGCTGAGGCCCGCCAGACGCGCGAGGTCGACCGCTCGCCTCGGTGTGGCCGGTGCGCTCGAGCACGCCGCCCTCGCGGGCCATGAGCGGGAACACGTGGCCGGGGGTGACGATGTCGTGCGCCGCGCAGCTCGGATCGATCGCCACCTGCACGGTGCGGGCGCGGTCGGCGGCGGAGATGCCGGTGGTGACGCCCTCGCGCGCCTCGATCGACACGGTGAAGGCGGTGGCGTGGCGGGTGCCGTTCTGGCGCGACATCAGCGGCAGGCCGAGCTGCTCGCAGCGCTCGCGCGTCATGGCGAGGCAGATCAGGCCGCGGCCGTAGCGCGCCATGAAGTTGATCGCCTCGGGGGTGACGAACTCGGCCGCCATCACGAGGTCGCCCTCGTTCTCGCGGTCCTCTTCGTCTACCAGGATGAACATGCGCCCGCGCCGCGCCTCCTCGATGATGTCCTCCGCCGGCGCCTTCATGTCCTGGAAGGTCAGACGCCACGGTTCCTTTTGCAGCACGCTCATGTGCGCGTCCTTTCGAGCAGGCGCGCAACGTAGCGCGCGAGCATGTCGGCCTCAAGGTTGACCCGGTCGCCCGCCCCGGCCGCGCCGAACGTCGTGGCGGCCCGGGTGTGCGGGATGATGTTGACGCCGAAACGGGCGCCGTCGACCTCGTTCACGGTCAGCGACACGCCGTCGACCGCCACGGATCCCTTCGAGGCGATGTAGCCGGCGATGGCGTCGGGCGCCTCGAAAACGTAGCGCACGCTGCCGCCTTCGGGCGTCGCCGACACGATGCGGCCGACGCCGTCGACGTGGCCGTAGACGAGGTGGCCGCCCAGCTCGTCGCCGAACTTGAGCGAGCGTTCGAGATTGATCCTGCGGCCTACCGACCAGTCGCCCAGGGTCGTCTTCGACAGGGATTCCCCCGAGACATCGACCGTGAACCAGCCGCGGCCGCCATCCCGGCCCTTGGAGGTGACCGTCAGGCAGCACCCGGCGCAGCAGATCGAGGCGCCGAGATCGACCGAGTCGACGTCGAACGCCGTGGCGATGGTGAAGCGCCGGTCGCCCGTGGCGGTGCCCGGCACGACGGCCGTCACCTCGCCGACGTCGGTGATGATGCCTGTGAACATGCCCCAACCTAGGAGTGTCGGGTCCAGGTTTCCAGCGTGTCGTCGCCGATTTCGCCGAGCGATAGGCGCGCGAAGCGCCGCGCGTCGACAAGGCGCGCGACACCGTGCGCCGCCACGGCGGCGAACCCGTCGCCGCCGACGACCATTCCCGCCCGGAACGCCACGATCCGGTCGACCACGTCGGCCGCCAGCAAGGCGCCGGCGAGGAGGCCGCCCCCCTCGACCAGCACCCGTGTCAGACCAGCGGTCCCCAGGGTCGCCGCCAGGGCCGCGGGTCGACCCGACCGTCACCGCCCCTTGGGGCGCGGTGCACTTTCACGCCGAGCGCGTCCAGCGCGGCGGTGCGATCGCCCGGCGCGTCGTCGCCGCACACCAGCCACACAGGAACCGTCCGCGCCGACGTGGCCAGCTTCGATGTCGGCGGCAGCCGCGCCGACGTGTCGACGACGATCCGCACAGGCGAGCGCGCCGCCAGACCGGGCAGACGGCACGTCAGCTCGGGATCGTCGGCCAGCGCGGTGCCGATGCCGACCATGATCGCGTCGTGCGTCGCGCGCAGCAGATGGCCGTGCGCCCGCGCCGGGCCGCCGGTGATCCACTGCGACTCCCCGGTGGCGGTGGCGATCCGCCCGTCCAGCGACGTCGCCAGCTTGAGCGTCACCAGCGGCCGGCCGTCGCGCACGCGCATGAAGAACCCGGCGTTGACCGCGTCGGCGTCGGCGCGCCCGACACCCTCAAGCACCTCGATGCCGGCGGCCCGGAGGATCGCCACGCCGCGGCCGGCGACACGCGGGTCGGGATCGCCGGTCGCGACGACGCAACGCGCGATCCCGGCCGTGACCAGCGCCTCGGCGCAGGGTGGCGTGCGGCCGTGGTGGGCGCAGGGCTCGAGCGTGACGTAGGCCGTGGCGCCGCGCACCGCGTCGCCGAGGCCGGCGCTCCGGGCGGCGGCGATCGCCGCCGCCTCGGCGTGCGGACGCCCGCCCGTGGCGGTGCGCCCGCGCGCGAACGGCATGCCGTCGCGGGCCAGCACGCAACCGACCGTGGGATTGGGCCAGGTGTCGCCAAGCCCGCGGCGCGCCAGCGCCAGGGCCCCGGCCATGAAATCGACGTCGGATCGTCGCACCGTCATCGGGAACGCTCTACTCCGCCGTTCGACACATCCGCGCCGCCGCGGCCCGGACGCCGCCTGTCATCCCCTGCGACGCGAGGGATCCATGCGCCGCGCGTGGATCCCTCGCTTCGCCCGGGGTGACAGCGACAGAATCCGCCAAGGAAGCGCGACGCCGCGCGTCACTCCTTCACGACGTCGCCGAGGTCGCTGACGAAATCCTCGAAATCCTTGGCCTCGCGGAAATTCTTGTAGACCGAGGCGAAGCGCACGTAGGCCACTGGATCGAGCGCGCGCAGCGCGTCCATCACCAGCTCGCCGACCTGGGTCGAGTTGATCTCGCTCTCGCCCGAGCTCTCGAGCCGGCGCACGATGCCGTTGACCACCCGCTCGATGCGCTCGGGATCGACCGGCCGCTTGCGGCACGCCGTCTGGATGGAACGCGCCAGCTTGTCGCGGTCGAAGGCGACGCGCTGGCCGTTCTTCTTCAGCACGGTGAGCTCGCGCAGCTGCACGCGCTCGAACGTCGTGAAGCGCGAGCCGCAGGCCGGGCAGTACCGGCGCCGACGGATCGCGGAGTTGTCGTCGGTGGGACGCGAGTCCTTCACCTGGGTGTCGTCGTTGCCGCAGAATGGACAGCGCATCTATTTTCCCCCTGTCGCGCGCGGCCTTGTCGCGGCGGCCGCTTGGCGTCCCTATCGATAGATCGGAAACCGGCGGCACAACTCCAGCGCCTGAGCCCGCACCTTCTCCTCGACCAGACGGTTGCCGTCCGGGCTGTTGGTCGACAGGCCGTCGAGCACGTCGGCCATCAGATTGCCGACCTGTCGGAACTCGGCCGGGCCGAAGCCCCGGGTGGTGCCCGCCGGCGTGCCGAGGCGGATGCCCGAGGTCACCGCCGGCTTCTCCGGATCGTTCGGGATGCCGTTCTTGTTGGCGGTGAGGCCGGCGCGGTCCAGCGCCTTCTCGGCCGCCGCGCCGGTCGTCCTCTTCGGCCGCAGATCGACCAGCATGAGATGGCTGTCGGTGCCGCCGGAGACGATCGCGAGGCCGCGCTCGACCAGGGTCGCCGCCAGCACCTTGGCGTTCTCGACCACCTGGCGGGCGTAGACCGCGAACTCCGGCCGCAGCGCCTCTCCGAACGCGACGGCCTTGGCGGCGATGACGTGCATCAGCGGCCCGCCCTGCAGGCCGGGGAACACCGCGGAGTTGATCTTCTTGCCCAGCTCGGCGTCGTTGGAGAGGATCATCCCGCCGCGCGGCCCGCGCAGGGTCTTGTGCGTCGTCGTCGTCACGACGTGCGCGTGCGGCAGCGGGCTGGGATAGACGCCGGCCGCGACCAGACCGGCGTAGTGCGCCATGTCGACCATGAAGAACGCGCCGATCTCGTCGGCCACCTTGCGGAAGCGCGCGAAGTCGATCTGCCGCGAATAGGCGGAGGCGCCGGCGACGATCACCTTCGGGCGCCTCTCGCGCGCCGTCCGCTCCATCGCGTCGTAGTCGATCAGCTGGTCGCCCGGCCGCACGCCGTAGGACACGACGTTGAACCACTTGCCGGACTGGTTGGCCGGCGAGCCGTGGGTGAGATGGCCGCCCTCGTTCAATGACATGCCGAGGAAGGTGTCGCCGGGCTTCATCAGCGCGAAGAACACGGCCTGGTTGGCCTGGGCGCCGGAATGCGGCTGGACGTTGGCGAAGGCGCAGTCGAACAGCTTGCAGGCCCGCTCGATGGCGAGAGTCTCGGCCTCGTCGACCTCCTCGCAGCCGCCGTAATAGCGCCGGCCGGGATAGCCTTCGGCATACTTGTTGGTCAGCACCGAGCCCTGCGCGTCGAGCACGGCCTGCGAGACGATGTTCTCGGAAGCGATCAGCTCGATCCAGTCCTTCTGGCGGGCCAGCTCGGCGTCGAGGACGTGCTTGATCGCCGGATCGGTCTCGCCGACGCCGGCGCTGAAGAAGCCCGGCGGGACGATGGCGGCGGTCTTGGCGGCGGCTGGGGCGGTGGCGTTCATGATCGTTGGCTCCGGTTGGGGCGGCGGAGTTCGGTTCTCAGCGGGCGGCGAGCTTGGCGACGCGCCCGGCGTGGCGGCCACCCTCGAACGGCGTCTCGAGGAACGCCCGCAGGCAGTCCTTGGCGACCTCCGTCCCCACGATCCGGGCGCCCAGAGCGATCACGTTGGCGTCGTTGTGCTGGCGCGACAGCCGCGCCGTGGTGACGTCGTGCACCACGGCGGCCCGGACGGCCGGCTCGCGGTTCGCGGCGATCGAGACGCCAATGCCGGTGCCGCAGACCAGGACGCCGCGTCCAGCCTGGCCGTCGCGGATCGCCGCGGCCAGCGCGCGACCGAAATCCGGGTAGTCGACCGAGGCGGTCGAGTGGGTGCCAAGGTCGAGGACGGCATGGCCGGCCGCCCGGAGATCCTCCTTGAGGACCTCCTTGAGATCGAAACCGGCGTGATCGGACGCCATCGCTACGGTTTGCGCCGACATCGGCCCCCGGACCCAAAATCTGTTGGCGAGAGCCGGAGGGATACCATATCTCGCCATCCCCCGCCAACACTCCACAATCTCTGGCAACGGCTTGCAGATTCGCCGGTTAACTATTTGTTCTAGATGAATACTTGCGCCTTTCTTGAAGCGTGACTGGAAGCGGCAAGACGCCGCGCCGTCGCTACCGGAACAGCTTGTAGACATACGCCGCGCCGATCCCGACCTTGTCGAAGTGGGTGCGGCACAGGGCGATGTACTGGTGCCCATCGAAATAGCCGTCCGGTTCACCTTTATCGTCCAGCCCAGACCAGCGGCCCGGTGACGGTGACGAACACCAGCATCGGGTCGGGACGGTCGTGGGCGACGAGGGTGTGGCTCTCGCCCGGCGTCTCGTAGACGAAGTCGCCGGACGTCGCCGTCCAAGTATGCTCCAGGTAACCCCACTTGCCGGACAGCGTGTAGGCGAAGACCTCGTGCGGGTGGTAGTGCCGGTTCACCAGCCCGGCCGCCTTGGCCATCAGGATGTCGCACCACTTGTTCTGCGAGGGCGAGATCCAGACTGGCCGCGACGCGACCGTCTCCCTGAACGGCGCGTACTAGCGCTCGTCGTCGGTGGGAGCGTTGATGAGGTAGACCTCGGCCAGGGCGTCCGTCTGGAACACCTTTGGCACCGGTTTGGGATCGCGCCAGAATTCGCGGGTCGCGGTCTCGGGCATGGGACTCCTCCGTTGTCGCGCACTGTTGTCGGACGTGCATTCCCCCGTCGGCCATGAAGACGCCGCCGTTGATCCGGCGCGACCACCGCGGCTACGTCAGGGTCACGGCCCAGCTCGAGGGCGGCGCCTGCTTCGAGCAGGACGGAAGGCGGGTCATCCTCTCGCCCGGCGAATGGAGCGTGTACGACGCCACCCGGCCCTACTCCGTGTTCAACGCCGCGCCGATCCGCCAGGCCGCGATCTTCCTGCCGCGCGAGTATCTGACGCGGACCGGCCTGGACGTCGCCGGCGTCACGGCGCGCCGCTTCACCCGCGCCGACCATGCCGGCCGCGGCGCCTTCGACCTGCTGCGCTCCGCCCAGGCCGCGCTCGATTCCGACGCCGCGCTGGACGACGACCTCGGGGAAATCCTCGCCGATCTGGTGCGCCGCGCTCGAGCGCGAGGGGGTGGCGACCGACGCCTCGCTGCGCGACCGCGCGCGCCGCCGCGTGCTGGCGTTCATCCGCGACAATCTCGGCGATCCGACACTTCGGTTGGACACGATCGCGGCGGGGATCGGCTACTCGAAGCGCTACCTGCACAAGCTGTTCGAGACCGAGCGCGAGACACTCGACGCGGCGCTGTGGCGGCTGCGGCTGGAGCGCGCCCGCCGCGATTTCGCCGATCCGGCGCAGGCCGGGCGCTCGATCACCGGGATCGCGTTCTCGTGGGGCTTCAGCAGCTGGTCGCATTTCAGCCGCGCGTTCCGCGACCGCTACGGCGTCCCGCCGCGGCGGTTCCGGACGATGGCGGCCGGCGGCGGCGCCGACTGATCCACCGCCGCGTAGCGGACGCGAAAACGGCCCGGCGGCTGGGGGCCACCGGGCCGTCGTCGCTGGCGCGGACGTTACTTCTTCTGGGCGTACTTGCCGCCCTTCCACTCGAAGAACACGTACTCCGGGTTCTTGATGTCGCCCTTGGCGTCGAACGCCAGGCGGCCGACCGGGGTGTCGTAGCTGCCGGCGCGCATCGCCGCGGCGACCTTGGTCGCGTCCGTGGTCTTGGCGCCGTTGGCCGCCGCCGCCCACACCTTCACGGCGGCGTAGCTGAACAGCGTGTAGCCCTCGGGATTGTACTTGTCGGCCTTGAACTTCTCGACCAGCGCCTTGTTCTTCGGGTCGAGGGTCGGGTCGGGCGGGAAGGTCATCAGCACGCCGTCGGACGCGGCGCCGGCGATCTGGCCGAACTCGTCGGTGACCAGCGAGTCGAAGCCGATCAGCTGCGCCGCCAGGCCCTGCTCCTTCGACTGCTTGATGATCAGGCCGCCGGCGGTGTGGTAGCCGCCGAGGATGATCACGTCGATCTTCGCCTGCTTCATCTTGCTGATGAGCGCGGTGAAGTCCTTGTCGGAGTCGGTGTAGGCCTCGTACATCGCCTCCTTCACGCCGCCGGCGTTCATCGCCTTCTTGGTCTCGTCGGCGACGCCCTTACCGTAGGGCGACTTGTCGTGCAGGATCGCGATCTTCTTCGTCTTCATGTTCTTGATGATGTACGCGCCGACGGTCTTGCCCTGGACGTCGTCGCGGCCGCAGGTGCGGAACACCAGCGGGTTCTTCTCGGTGAAGGCCTCCTCGGTCAGCTTCGGATTGGTCGAGGCCGGCGTGATCTGGAGGACCTTGCCCTCCTTGTAGATCTTCGACGCCGGGATCGAGGAGCCGGAGCAGAAATGGCCGGCCACGAACACGACCTTGTCGGACACGAGCTTGTTGGCCACGGCGGTCGCCTGCTTTGGATCGCAGGCGTCGTCGCCGATCGACAGCTCGAGCTTCTGGCCGTTGACCCCGCCGGCGGCGTTGATCTCCGCCACCGCCATCTCGGCGCCGCGCTTGAGCTGCTCGCCGAACGAGGCGTTGGAGCCCGTCATCGGGCCGGCGGCCGCGATCTTGATCTGCGACAGCGCCGGGCCGGCGCCGAGCGCCAAGGCCATCGCCGTCGCCGTTCCCAGCGTCCAGACGTATCTCTTCATGGAGTCTCTCCTTGGTTCGACACGGCCCCCGTCGGGGGCTCCGCGATCCGGCGCCCGAGGGGGCGGATGGCGGACCTTAGCGCCGGTCCGCGCCGCTCGCCAAGCGCCGTGACACGCGCGCGGGCGCGATTCAGCCGGCCGCCTTGTCTCGCCAATCGAACGGTCCGGCGCGGACGTAGAGCCAAGGGTATTGCGCGACCATCATCGCCGCCCGCGTCCGTCGCCACGACGCCAGCGCCACGGCCGCCAGGACCGCCCACGCGACCGCGAAGGCCGCCGGCGCGACGAGGTCCCCGCCGGCCAGCGCGTAGTCGGCGAAGCGGTGCGCCGCGGCCAGGAGGCCGGCGTAGACCACCGCCTGCCATGGGGACCGCCAGGTCGAGGCCACGCCGCGCCCGGCCATCCACGCGGCCGGCGCGGCCAGACCGCCGAGCGTCGTCAGGAACGCCGCGACGGTGTTGCCGAGCCAGGGGAGGTATTCGTGCATCCCGTCCTCCCTAGTGGCCGCCCAGATAGGCGGCGCGGATCTCCTCGTTGGCGAGGAGCTCGGCGCCGGCGCCCGACAGCGTCACGCGGCCGTTGACCAGCACGTAGCCGCGGTCGGCCAGCCGCAGCGCCTGGTGGGCGTTCTGCTCCACCAGGAACACGGTGACGCCCTCGTCGCGGTTGATGGCGCGGATCGTCTCGAAGATCTGCCGAACGATCAACGGCGCCAGCCCGAGCGACGGCTCGTCGAGCAGCAGCAGGCGCGGATGGCCCATCAACGCGCGGGCGATCGCCAGCATCTGCTGCTCGCCGCCCGACAAGGTGCCGCCGCGCTGGTCGCGGCGCTCCTTGAGGCGCGGGAACAGCGCGAAGACGCGCTCGATGTCGCGGTCGAATCCGGCGGGATCGGCGAACACCGCCCCCATCTGGAGGTTCTCGTAGACGGTCATGCGCGCGAAGATGCGCCGGCCCTCCGGCACCTGGGCGATGCCGGCGCGGGCGATCTCGTGGGTCGGCACGCGCGTTATGTCGCGCTCCTCGAACAGGATCCGCCCGGCGCTGGCGCGCGGCGCGCCGAAGATGGTCATCAGCAGGGTCGACTTGCCGGCGCCGTTGGCGCCGATCAACGCCACGATCTCGCCCTTGCGCACCTCGACGTCGACGCCACGCAGCGCCTGGATGGCGCCGTAGTGGGTCTCGACGCCCTCCGCTCGGAGCATCGCGTCAGCCATGGGCGACCGACGGTGCGTCTTCATCCTCGCCGAGATAGGCGCGGATCACCGCCGGGTCGGCGCGCACGGCGGCCGGCGCGCCGTCGGCGATCTTGCGGCCGTAGTCGAGCACCACGACGCGGTCCGAGATCGCCATCACCACCGTCATGTCGTGCTCGATCAGAAGCACGCCCACGCCGTCCATGTCGCGGATCGAGCGCAGCAGGACGTTGAGCTCCTCCGATTCGCGCGGATTGAGACCCGCCGCCGGCTCGTCGAGGCACAGCAGCGCCGGATCGGTGCACATCGCCCTGGCGATCTCCAGCCGGCGCTGGCTGCCATAGGGCAGTTCGCCGGCCGGCCGGTCGGCCGCGTCGGTGAGGCCGATGCGCTCCAGCCAGGCCGCGGCCTTGGCGACCGCGGCGCGCTCCGCCGCCGGATAGCCGCCAATTCCGAGCACGCCGAGCAGCGTGTAGCCGGACGCCCGCATCAGCCGGTTGTGCTGCGCCACCATCAGGTTCTCGAGCGCGCTCATGGCCGGGAAGAGGCGGATGTTCTGGAACGTGCGCGCGACGCGGGCGCGGGCCGCGATCTGGAACCCGGCCATCCGCTCCAGCAGGAACTCGCCGCCGCCGTGGCGCAGCGCGATGCGGCCGCTGGTCGGGCGGTAGAAGCCGGTGAGGCAGTTGAACACCGTCGTCTTGCCGGCGCCGTTGGGACCGATGATGGCGGTGATCTCGCGCGGCGCGGCGCGGAACGACACGTCATCGATCGCCACGAGGCCGCCGAAGCGCATCGTGAGATGCTCGACGTCGAGCAGTGGCGCGGTCATCGCCGCCCGCCTCCGCCGCCGGTCGCTTTCAACCTCACGGTCGGATCGCGGTGCTCGATCAGGCCGCGCGGCTTGAACACCATGATCAGGACCATGGCCAGCCCGAACGCCAGCATGCGGTACTGCCCGAGGTCGCGGAACCATTCCGGCAGGCCGATCAGCAGGATCGACGCGAGCACGACGCCCATCTGGCTGCCCATGCCGCCGAGCACGACGATGGCGAGGATGATCGCGGACTCGATGAAGACGAAGCTCTCCGGGCTGATGAAGCGCTGCTTGGCCGCGAAGAACGTGCCGGCGAAGCCCGCGAACATCGCGCCGATGGCGAAGGCCGTGAGCTTGGTGTTGGTCGGATTGATGCCCAGCGCCTGGCAGGCGATCTCGTCCTCGCGCAAGGCCTCCCATGCGCGGCCGACCGGCAGGCGGCGCAGCCGCAGCGTCACCCAGTTGGTCACCAGCGCCAGCGCCAGGATGACGAAATAGAGGAAGATCAGGCGGTGGTTGGCGTGGAACGGAATCCCCATCCATTCGTGGAAGGCCTTCTCGCCCTCGGGCGCCGACTCGGCGAAGACGTGCCCCAGCAGGGTGGCGCCGGGAATGCCGCCGATGCCCGCCGGCCCCTGCGTGAAATCCGTCCAGTTCAGCAGGACGATGCGCACGATCTCGCCGAAGCCGAGCGTGACGATCGCCAGATAGTCGCCGCGCAGGCGCAGCACCGGGAAGCCCAGCAGCACGCCGAACATCGCCGCCATGATCCCCGCGACGGGCAGGCACAGCCAGAAACTCAGCCCGTGCTGCGTCGCCAGCAACGCGTAGGCGTAGGCGCCGACGGCGTAGAACGCGACGTAGCCGAGATCGAGCAAGCCGGCGAGGCCGACGACGATGTTCAGCCCCCAGCCCAGCATCACGTAGGTCAGGATCAGGATGCCGAGGTCCATCACCTTCTGGTCGGCGAACGGCATGAACGGCAGCGCGACGGCGCAGGCCAGCAGCGCGGCGCCCAGCCAGGGGAACGCCACGCGCGCCAGATCGCCGGCCTTCGCCGACAGATCGTCGACGGCCAGCCCGCCCTGCCGGTTGGCGCGCAACACCGCGAAGGCGCCGCGCAACGCCAGGGTCGCGCCGGCGGCGCCGCAGACCAGCTTCAGGAAGCCCGACGGGAACGGCGCCAGCCACGACAGCGCCAGCGCCGCGACGCCGATCCCGATGGTCGCCGCCGGCAAGGTCGCCGTCAGCGTCAAGCCGAGCCGGCCGATGAACACGATCGCCGTGCCGACAAGCACGTCGACCAGGCGGTAGTCGAACTGGAGGCCCTTGCCCGATCCGAAATCGACGGTGCGGAACCCCACCACGAAGAAGCCCAGCGCCAACGCCACGCCGGCGGTCACCGCGGCGTCGATCAAGGCGGCGGCGAGGCCGCCGGCGGCGGCGGCCGGCGGGATGGCGGACCGCGCGGTCGGAGCGGCCATCGTCAGACCTTCTCGATCTCGGGCCGGCCGAGCAGTCCGGTCGGCCGGAAGATCAGCACCAGGATCAGCACCGCGAACGCGGCGACGTCCTTGTACTCGCTGGAGAAGTAGCCGGCCCAGAAGACCTCGATCAGGCCGATCAGCAACCCGCCCAGCATGGCGCCGGGCAGCGAGCCGATGCCGCCGAGCACCGCGGCGGTGAACGCCTTGATGCCGGCGAGGAAGCCGACGAAGAAGTCGATGACGCCGTAGTACATCATGAACATCATGCCGGCGACGGCGGCAAGGGCGGCGCCCATCACGAAGGTCAGCGAGATCGTGCGGTCGACGTCGACCCCCAGCAGCGAGGCCATTTTCTGGTCCTGCTCGCAGGCGCGCTGCTGGCGGCCCAGCGAGGTGCGCTCGATCAGGAAGGTGAAGCCGATCATCAACGCCACGGTCGTGACGACGATCATGATCTGCAGATAGCTGACCTGGACGGTGAAGCCGTCGTGCTCCATCAGCGGAATGGCGCCGCTGACGAGCGCCTGGTGCGGCTTCGGCCGGGCGCCCTGCGTGAGCTGAACGAAGTTCTGCAGCGCGATCGACACGCCGATCGCCGAGATCAGCGGCGCCAGACGGAACGAACCGCGCAACGGACGGTAGGCCATGCGCTCGACCGCCCAGCCGTAGACGGCCGTGAACACCATCGCCACCACCAGCACCAGCAGGATGGCCAGCGGCGCCCAGCCGATCCCCAGGGTGGCGCAGATGATGAATCCCACAGCGCGATGAAGCCGCCGATCATGAAAATATCGCCATGGGCGAAATTGATCATGCCGACGATGCCGTAGACCATGGTGTAGCCGATGGCGATCAACCCGTAGATCGACCCCAGGGTCACCGCGTTGATCAGCTGCTGGACGAAATATTCCATCCACCCCTCGTCCCGCCGGCGCGCCGTCGCGTCAGCGGGGTCCGGCCCCTTCCTGTCCGTCCGGTCCTTGGCGGCCCGGTTCAGGGCGGATATAAGCCCATCCGTCGAAAGGCCGGCAAGCGCCGCCTCGTCGCAGCGCGTCCGCACAGCCCCGGAGCCCTCCCATGTCGTCCGCCATCGCCGCCGCCGTCAAGTCAGCCAACGCCAAGGGGATCAAGGAGGGCGCCGCGCCGTTCGACTGGCAGGATCCGTTCCTGATCGACGACCAGCTCACCGAGGAGGAGCGCGCGATCCGCGACGTGGCCCGCGACTATTGCCAGGAGAAACTGCTGACGCGCGTGGTCGAGGCCAACCGCCACGAGAAGTTCCACCGCGAGATCATGAACGAGATGGGCGCGCTGGGGCTTCTGGGCAGCACCCTGCCGGAGAAGTACGGCTGCGCCGCCACCAACTACACGACCTACGGCCTGATCGCCCGCGAGGTCGAGGCGGTCGACAGCGGCTACCGCTCGGCCATGAGCGTGCAGTCCTCGCTGGTGATGCATCCGATCTACGCCTACGGCACCGAGGAGCAGCGGATGAAGTACCTGCCCAAGCTCGCCTCGGGCGAGTGGGTGGGATGCTTCGGCCTGACCGAGCCCGACCACGGTTCGGATCCCGGCGGCATGAAGACGCGCGCCGCCAAGGCCGCCGGCGGCTGGATCCTCAACGGCTCGAAGATGTGGATCACCAACAGTCCGATCGCCGACGTGCTGGTGGTGTGGGCCAAGAACGACGACGGCGTGATCCGCGGCTTCATCCTCGAGCGCGGCATGAAGGGCCTCGACACGCCCAAGATCGAGGGCAAATTCAGCCTGCGCGCGTCGGTGACCGGCGGCATCATGCTGAGCGACGTGTTCGTGCCGGACGAGAACCTGCTGCCCAACGTGTCCGGTCTCGGCGGCCCGTTCGGCTGCCTCAACAACGCCCGCTACGGCATCGCCTGGGGCGCCATGGGCGCCGCCGAGGCGTGCTGGAAGCGCGCCCGTGACTACACCGTCGACCGCAAGCAGTTCGGCCGCCCGCTGGCCGCCAACCAGCTCATCCAGAAGAAGCTCGCCGACATGCAGACCGAGATCGCGCTGGGTCTCCAGGCCTGCCTGCGCGTCGGCCGCCTCAAGGACGAGGGCCGCGCCCAGCCGGAGATGATCTCCCTGATCAAGCGCAACAACTGCGGCAAGGCGCTGGACATCGCCCGCGTCGCCCGCGACATGCACGGCGGCAACGGCGTGTCGGACGAGTACCACGTCATCCGCCACGTGATGAACCTCGAGGCCGTCAACACCTACGAGGGCACCCACGACGTGCACGCGCTGATCCTCGGCCGCGCGATCACCGGCATCCAGGCCTTCACCGGCGGCCGCTGACCGCCGGCGCCCGCCAAGGCGCCATTCCGCCCGCTCACGGGGCGATCGCAGCGAACCATGGCTGTCCGGCTGTCCACGGGGGGCGCGATGGCGTCCTTTTGGGCACGAGCCGCGGCCAGACTGCCCAATACGCGGTCAAACGGCGACGGCCTGGCGCCGGCGCCGATGGAAAGGCGTGGCACGGGCCTTGCTGCTTCCGACGGAAACGAGTGGCCGAACCCGCCACACCGTTGGGAGAGTCCTCATGTCGACATTCGACGATCCGTTCGACGGCGCGCGCGGCCTTCGCAAAGGCGGCTGCTCCTGCGGCCACCACGCGTCTGAAGCCGAGCACGACGCGGCGCGGTCGGCCGCGCCGGCCGGGGTCGACGACCGGGTCGGCCGCGTGGTCGACGCCGCCGTCATGCGCGCGCTGTTCCCCGACGACTCCGGTCGCCGCGGGTTCCTGAGGACGGTGGGCGCGTCGACCGCGATGGCGGCGGTGGCGTCGCTGTTCCCGCTCGCCGCCGCGCGCGAGGCCTTCGCGCAGGGCGCCGGCAAGCCCGAGAAGAAGGACCTCAAGGTCGGCTTCATCCCGATCACCTGCGCCACGCCCATCATCATGGCGCACCCCATGGGCTTCTACGAGAAGCAGGGCCTGAACGTCGAGGTCGTGAAGACCGCCGGCTGGGCGGTGATCCGCGACAAGACCCTGAACAAGGAATACGACGCCGCCCACATGCTCTCGCCGATGCCGCTGGCGATCACGCTCGGCGCCGGCTCGGCGGCGCAGCCCTACGCCATGCCGGCGGTCGAGAACATCAACGGCCAGGCGATCACCCTGTCGGTCAAGCACAAGGACAAGCGCGACCCGAAGCAGTGGAAGGGCTTCCGCTTCGCGGTGCCGTTCGACTACTCGATGCACAACTACCTGCTCCGCTACTACGTGGCCGAGCACGGGCTGGACCCCGACAAGGACATCCAGATCCGGTCCGTGCCGCCGCCGGAGATGGTCGCCAACCTGCGGGCCGACAACATCGACGGTTATCTCGGTCCCGATCCGTTCAACCAGCGCGCCGTGTTCGACGGCGTCGGCTTCATCCACGTTCTGTCGAAGGAGCTGTGGAACGGACATCCCTGCTGCGCCTTCGCCGCCAGCAAGGCGTTCATCACCGAGACGCCGAACACCTACAGCGCGCTGCTGCGCGCCATCGTCGAGGCGACGGCGTTCGCGAGCAAGGCCGAGAACCGCAAGCGGATCGCCGAGGCGATCGCGCCGCAGAACTACCTCAACCAGCCCGTCACGGTGCTGGAGCAGATCCTGACGGGCACCTACGCGGACGGACTGGGCGGCGTGAAGACCGATCCGGCGCGCATCGATTTCGATCCCTTCCCGTGGGAGCAGTTCGCCATCTGGATCATGACGCAGATGAAACGCTGGGGGCAGATCAAAGGAGACGTCGACTACGCGAAGGTGGCGCGCGAGGTCTACCTCGCGACCGACGCCGCCCGCCTCATGAAGGAGGCCGGCCTGACGCCGCCCGATCCGTCGTCGAAGACCATCGTGGTCATGGGCAAGGCGTTCGACGCCGCGAAGCCGGAGGAGTACCTCGCCAGCTTCGCCATCCGGCGCACGTGAGCGCGGCGCCGGATCCGCGCTAGCCCGGGCGTCGCCACGCATGCCAAGCCTCGCCGCTTCGCCGCGCCTGCGCGCCGGCATGATCTCGCTGCTGATCTTCGCGGCGCTGATCGCGATGTGGCAGCTCGCGACCCTGCCGAAGGCCGGCACGGTCAACGTCGACCCGGAGTACGCCAAGCTGGTCGGCGCCGCGGCCGCGGGCGGGCAGAAATCGGCGATGCCGACCCCGCTCGAGGTCGGCCGGACGCTCTGGGGCCACATCAAGGATCCGTTCTACGTCCGCGGCACCAACGACCAGGGGATCGGCATCCAGCTCGGCTGGTCGCTGGGCCGCGTGTTGTTCGGCTTCGGGCTGGCGGCGTTTCTGGCGGTCCCGCTCGGATTCCTGATCGGCATGTCGCCGATCGTCTACCGCGCGCTGGACCCTTTCATCCAGGTGCTGAAGCCGATTTCGCCGCTGGCCTGGATGCCGCTGGCGCTCTACACGATCAAGGACAGCGGCACCGCCTCGATCTTCGTGATCTTCATCTGCTCGATGTGGCCGATGCTGATCAACACCGCGTTCGGCGTCATGTCGGTGCGGCGGGAGTGGCTCAACGTCGCCCGCACGCTGGAGGTCTCGCCGCTGCGCAAGGCGTTCGCCGTCGTGCTGCCGGCCGCCGCGCCGACCATCATGACCGGGATGCGCATCTCCATGGGCATCGCGTGGCTGGTGATCGTCGCGGCCGAGATGCTCGTCGGCGGCACCGGCATCGGCTACTTCGTCTGGAACGAGTGGAACAACCTCTCGATCGCCAACATCCTCACCGCGATCCTGCTGATCGGGCTGGTCGGCCTGGTGCTCGACCAGGCGCTGGCGTGGGCCGCGCGCCTCGTCACCTACCCGGAGTGACGGGCGTGACCGGCCGCCCGCTGATCAGCGTCGAGGGTCTCGCCAAGCGGTTCCCGCCACCGTCCGGCCGCGGACCCGGGACCACCGTGTTCGAGGATCTCTGGCTCAGCATCGAGCGCGGAGAGTTCGTCTGCGTGATCGGCCATTCCGGCTGCGGCAAAACCACGATCCTCAACGCGCTGGCCGGCCTCGAGACGCCGTCGGACGGCGCGATCATCGCCGACGGCAAGGAGGTCGCCGGCCCCAGCCTCGACCGCGCCGTGATCTTCCAGAGCCACGCGCTGATGCCGTGGATGAGCGTGCTGGGCAACGTCTCGTTCGCCGTGCGCTCGCGTTGGACGGACTGGGCCCGGGACCGCGTGAGGGAGCACGCCCTGCGCTACATCGCGCTGGTCGGACTGGCCGGCGCCGAGGCCAAGAAGCCCGCCCAGCTCTCGGGCGGCATGAAACAGCGCGTCGGCATCGCGCGGGCGCTGTCGATCGAGCCCAAGATGCTGCTGATGGACGAGCCGTTCAGCGCGCTCGACGCCCTGACGCGGGGAACCTTGCAGGACGAGGTCGTGCGCATCTGCGACGAGACCCGCCAGACCGTGTTCATGATAACGCACGACATCGACGAAGCGATCCTGCTGGCCGACCGCATCGTGCTCATGACCAACGGGCCGGGCGCGCGGATCGCGGAGATCGTGGTCAACACGCTGCCCAAGCCGCGGGTCCGCGCCGACCTGCACCGCCATTCCCACTACTACCGGATCCGCAACCATCTGCTCGACTTCCTGGTCACGCGCTCCAAGGCGTTCGACCGCGAGCTGGCGGCGGGCGGCTACGATCCGCGCCGGCCGCCGCACGTGCGCCCGGGCGACGCCGAGCCGGCGCTGGTCGCGGGCCGCGACGCCGCGCCCGCCATCGACATCACGACCACCGCAGCCTGAGGAGCCGACGATGAAGCGCGCCGACGTGACCGAGAGGATCCTGACCGCCAAGCGCCTCAAGGGCCTGAGCTGGAAGACGATCGGCGAGAAGATCGGCGGCATGTCGCCGATCCTCGTCTGCGCCGCCTGCATGGGCCAGATGCGCATGACCAAGGCGCAGGCCGGCAAGGCCGCCAAGCTGTTCGGGCTCGGCAAGGAGGAGGCGATCCTGCTGCAGGAGATCCCCTACCGCGGCTCGCTGCCGACCTCGGTGCCGACCGATCCGCTGATCTACCGCTTCTACGAGCTGGTGTCGGTCTACGGCACGACCTGGAAGGAGCTGATCCAGGAGGAGTTCGGCGACGGCATCATGAGCGCCATCGACTTCGACATGGTGATGGAGCGGCTGCCCGATCCGAAGGGCGACCGCGTCAAGATCACGATGAGCGGCAAGTTCCTGCCCTACCGCACCTACTGACGCCGCCCGGCGTCAGGCCTCCAGCAGGCGCCGGCAGCCGCCGGCGTCGAGGATCGCGGCCAGACCGGGCGCGTCCTTGGCGGCGGCGTATTTGCGCCGGATCTCCGCCAGCGAGCGGGCGTGGTACTTCTGCGGCTGCTGCGTGAAGGGGCGCCCGTCCAGATCGACCGACATCGTCTCGGCGCCGGCCGCGAGCGCCGCGGCGTTGGCCGCGGACCACGGGAGAAACAGCGCACCGACCTCGGTCTCGAGCAGGCGGCCCAGGCCCCACTTGAGGGCGTCCCACGATTCCCAGCCGCCCTCGATCGTCGGCGACAGCATGCGCTCGATCCAGCGCCACACCGTCGGGTAGAGCTCGTCGATCAGGGCGCGCCCCGTGGGGTCCGTCCACGCCTCGTAGATCTGCGCCCAGACGCCGAAATCGCCGAGCGCCGGCCGGTCGCCGAACAGGTACCGCCGGCTCTGGAGGTGGACCTCCAGGATGTCGAGCACGCGACGGAACGAGCCCTCGATGGTGTCCTTCGTGGCCGCGTTCGAGCCGACGAAACCCAGACGCGGCACCATGCGCTGCGCCACCGCCTTGGCCGCCTCGGCCACCTTGGCCTCCGGCGCCTCGGGCCCGAGCATCTGGCGCGCGATGCGGCCGGCGGCCGACTCGCAGTCGGCGGCGACGCTCCAACGGTAGTGGAACATCGGCTTGTTGAGCCACTCGTCGCCGTACTCCTCGACGAGCTGCGACAGGAAACGCAGGGCCGGGTCGTCGGGATGGATCGAGGGCTCCGGCGTCGCGGCCTCCAGGCGCTCGATGACCGGCGTCGAATCCTGGAGGCCCTCGCCGTCCGGCGTCACCAGCAGCGGAATCAGCGGCAGCTTGGCGTATTTCTGGAACTCCGCCGCGTTGGCCGGACCGCGCGGGATCCACTCGTGCGCGATCCCCTTGAATCGCAGGTAGGAGCGCAGTTTCACCGAGTACGGCGACAACTCCGAGCCGAACAGCCGATACGTTCCCGACGCCATCGCGGTTCCCCTCCCCGTCCTAGGCCGCGCCGGTCAGAACCAGCGCTTGCGCTTCATCCAGAAGAACAGGCCGCCGACCACGAGGACGACCATGCACCAGAAATAGACGTAGCCGAACGTCCAGTTCAGCTCGGGCATGTTGCCCTTCGCGGTCTCGAAATTCATCCCGTAGATGCCGGTCAGGAAGCTGAGCGGCATGAAGAACGCCGTGACGATCGCCAGCGTCTTCATCACGTCGCTGGTCTGGTTCGAGGTGTGCATCAGGTACACCTCCATCAGCCCGTTGGCGACGTCGCGGTAGCTCTCGATCAGCTCGAGCACGGCCACCGTGTGGTCGAAGCAGTCGCGCAGGTAGGTGCGCGTGTCCGCCACGACGTGCGGCACGTCGGGCCGCATCAGCGCCAGCACCGTCTCGCGCTCGGCCCACTGCACGCGGTGGAACGTCATCAACGCGCGCCGCGCCTCGTGGATGTTCTTCAGGGTCGACCTGGTGGGCTTGTCGAGCGCCTCGTCCTCGAGCGCCTCCAGCCGCGCGCTGAGCTTCTCGATCAGCGGGAACTTGCGGTCGACGACCAGGTCGACCAGCGCATAGAGCAGGTAGTCGGTCGCCTTGGCTCGCAGGCGCGATGTGGCGAGCTGCAACCGCTCGCGCACGACGCGGAAGATGTCCTCGTCGTGGTCGTGGAAGCTGATGACGTAGTTGTCGCCGAAGAAGATCGACACCTGGCGCTGCCGGATCTCGCCGTCGACGTAGGCCGGGTCGTTGAGGACCACGAAGCCTTGGTTCTGGTACAGGTCCAGCTTCGGCCTCTGGTGGGCGTGGAACACGTCCTCCAGCGCCAGCGGATGGAGGTGGAAGGCGTCGCCCAGCGACTTCAGCATCTCGGCGCTGGGCCGCCCGCCGACGTCGATCCAGGTCCGTTCCGGCGTCTCGAGGTGGAAGCGGCACTCCTCGACCGTCACCTCCTCGACGACGCTGATCGTGTCCTGGGTGTACTCGACCAGCGTGAAGTGCAGCGCCTCCTCGGCCGTGGGCGCGCGCCCGACCAGCAGGCCCGGCGGCGTGCCCGGCTCGGTCGTGCGGCGCGCCATCCCGTCCATGGGCCTCTCCGTCCGCTGGTCGTGGCGGGCCGGCGCCTCAGCCGCCGACCTCCTCCATCACCTGGACCTGCGGCCGGCCGGCGAGGTAGTCGCCGAGCTTGCGCCCGAGCTCCTTGAAATGCGGCGCGGCGCGGTGCGCCTCCAGCGCCGCCTGGTCGTCGTAGCGCTCCAGCATGACGTAGACGTTGGCGTCGGCCGTCTTGTGCAGCGCGTAGAGCTTGTTGCCCGGCTCGCCGGCGCGCACGGCGGCGGCCAGTTTGCCCATGGTCTCCTCGAAATCCTTGTTGGTCCCCGGCTTGATGGTCAGGGTGGCGATGATGCCGAGCATGCCGCGTCCTCCTCCTAGATATCCTTGGTTCAGTCCTTCTTGGGCTGGGTCGTCTCCAGCCCGCCGATATAGAAGCGGTTCCAGGTCGGCGTGACGATCATGTCGTTGACGCAGACCCGCGCCGGCAGCGTCGCCAGGAACAGGATCGTCCGACCGAGGTCCTCCTCCTGGAGCATGCGGTCGAGCTCCGCCTGGGCGGGCTTCACCGGCCGCCGCTCCATGATCGGGGTCGCGGCCTCGCCCGGGTTCAGCGCCGTCGCGCGCACGCCGTGGCGGCCGTACTCGGCGTTGATCGACTCCGGCAGCGCCGCGGCGCCGAACTTCGTCGCGGTGTAGGACGGCCCGGCCAGCGGGGACACGTGCTTTCCCAGCCAGCTCGACACGTTGACGATCAACCCGTCGCCCTGGGCGCGCATCGCCGGCAGCACGGCGTGGCAGCAGTAGAACGTGCCGTCGAGGTTGATGCGCACGACGTCGTCCCAGCCGTCCGTGCTGACGTTCGCCCAGGCGCGCTCCCGCAGATTGATGCCGGCGCTGTTGACGAGGACGTCGATCCGGTTGTGCGCGGCGAGCAGCCGGTCGGCCGTCGCCCTGACCGCGGCTTTGTCGCCGACGTCCAGTGGCGCGACATCGCAGCGTCCGCCGGCGGCGCGGATCGTGGACGCGACCTGGTCCAGCGTCGCCGCGGTGCGGCCGGACAAGGTGACGTGGGCGCCCTCCGCCGCCAACGCGACCGCGCCGGCGCGGCCGATGCCCGTGCCCGCGCCGGTGATCCACGCGATCCTGCCGTCGAGCGCGCCCATCACCGCGCGCCCGCGCCGGCGGGACGTTTGCGGACGAGGAATTTCTGCTCGCCGTCCATCACCAGGTCGCCACCCTCGTTGTGGATCGTGACCTTCACGACGACGACGCCCGTCGTGCGGCCGGCCCGCAGCTCGGTGATCTCCAGCATCGGATAGAGCGTGTCGCCGGCGTAGACGGGCTTCAGGAACCGCGAGCTCTGCTCGATGAAGCCGATCATCGCGTCGCCGAGGATGTGCGGGAACGTGCCGGCGCCGGGCGCCGCCTGGATCGCCACCTGCAGACCGTGCGCGAGCATGTCGCGGTGGCCGCGCGCCTGGCAGTAGACGCGGTCGTAGTGGATGGGGTGGTTGTCGCCGCTCGCGAGCTGGAACGCGGAGAACAGGGCGTCGGTCTGCGTGCGCGAGTTGATGTAGAATTTCCGCCCGACCTCGAGGTCCTCGAAATAGTGGGCGGGACCAAAGGTGTGGTTCCGCGGATCGAACCTCTCGGCGGCACCGCCGCTCTTTCCCGACACGCCGGCCTCCGCGTAGGATACGTTCAACACAACGACGCGAATCCTAGGGGAGAGACGCCATGCGCGCCATGCAAATCGTCGAGTTCGGCAAGCCGCTCAAGCTCAACGAGTTCGCCGAGCCGACGCCGCGGGGCGAGGAGGTGCTGGTGCGCGTCCTGTCGAGCGGCGTGTGCCACTCCGACCTCCATATCTGGGAGGGGTTCTTCGACCTAGGCGGCGGCCAGAAGCTGGAGATGCACCAGCGCGGCATGAAGCTGCCCTTCACGCTCGGCCACGAGATCGCCGGCGAGGTCGTGGCTGTCGGTCCCGACGTCAAGGGCGTCAAGCCGGGCCAGCGCTACGTCGTGTTCCCGTGGATCGCCTGCGGCACCTGCGCCCACTGCCAGGCCGGCGACGAGCTGCTGTGCGCCGCGCCGCGCACGCTCGGCACGCGCCGCGACGGCGGCTACGCCACGCACGTGCTGGTGCCGCACGCGAAATACCTGGTCGACCACGGCAACTCGCCGATCGAGCTGGCCTGCACCTACGCCTGCTCCGGACTGACCGCCTACAGCGCGCTGCAGAAGACCCGCACCGTCAAGAACCGCAAGCGCGTGCTGCTGGTCGGCGCAGGCGGCGTCGGCCTCGCCGGACTCGAGGTGGCGCGCGCCACCTTCGACGGCGAGATCGTGGTCGCCGACATAGACGACGCCAAGCTCAAGGTCGCCGAGCGGCACGGCGCCCACCGCGTGGTCAATCCACGGGCCGAGGGCGCCGTCGCCAAGCTGGTGCAGGAGACCGGCGGCGGCGTCTGCGCGGCGATCGACTTCGTGGGCGCCGCGGCGTCGTTCAAATTCGCCTTCGACTCGCTACGTCGCGGCGGCAAGCTGGTGGTCGTCGGCCTGTTCGGCGGCGACGCGCCGTTCGCGCCGATCGCCATGCCGTTCAAGATGGCGGCGATCGAGGGTTCCTACGTGGGCGACCTGACGGAGTTCAAGGAGCTGATGCAGCTCGTGCGCGACGGCCGGATCCAGGCGCTGCCCTACTCGACCCGCGGGCTGGAGGCGGCCAACGACGTGATCGAGGAGCTCAAGGCCGGCAAGGTGGTCGGCCGGGTCGTGCTGACCCCGTAGAGTGGCGCCGAGGACCGGCGGCTGCCGCCGAGTCGCTCCTCAACCCGCCCGGGAATAAAGTCGGCGGGCGGGTGTTCTTGCGTGCGACGGCACGTTGGAGCGGGCCGGCAACCGCGGGGTGGGCGATGATCGGCTACGCTTTCGATGCCTACAGCAACACCGGCTTCACGCATTCCGTCGTCAGCTGGACTGAGGGCGAGCTATGGATGAGCTACGCCCTGAAGAAGACCGCCCCGAAGCCGCTCGGCAAGACCGTGACCGGATTGATGGACGGCATCACCGACCAGTTCGCGGCCTGGAAGAAACCCCTGATGCAGGCCGTCGCCGGTGTCTCCACCGACTTCCTGCTGTTCGGCTGGGACGGGGCCGGCGCCCACGCGCTGTTCACCTACCGGTTCCAGAAGGACGATCCGGCCGAGTACACCGCCGCCCAGTTCGTCCGCGCGATCAAGCGCGGCGGCAACGATTTCGGCGACCAGGTCATGATCACCCTGTGCGACACCATCCGCCGCTTCGAGGAGCATCTCGTGCTCAACCGGGGCGCTGTGGAGCGCGTCGGCATTCCCTGCCTGCACACCAACATCGCGCTCTGACGCGGCCGGCGCCTCGCGCCGACCGCCCCGCGCCCGCCGCGCGGCTCAGAGGCCAAGCATGGCCTTGGCCATGATGCCGCGCTGCACTTCGGATGAGCCGCCATAGATCGTCATCTTGCGGCCGTTGAAATAGCGCGGCGCCAGCACGTCCGAGCCTTCGGGGCCGATCGGCTCGTCGTTGGCGTTGGGCTGGCGCTGCGGCGGGCAGGGCTGGCTGTAGTGGCCGGCGACGTCGATGGCGTACTCCTGGACGAGCTGCATCACCTCGGTGCCGCGCAGCTTGATCATCGACGACAGCGGTCCGGGGTTCTGCCCGCCGGACAGGCGCGAGTAGAACTCCATCTCGAACATCTCCAGCCCGGAGATCTCCATGTCCATGCGCGCGAGCTTGTCCTGCCACGAGGTGTCGCGCAGCAGCGGCTTGTCGCCGTCGACCGCCGCGCCGGCCATCCGCCGCAGCTTCTCGAACGAGGCGCGCAGGCGCGGGCTGTACGGATTGCCGCCGCGCTCGAACTCCAGAAGGTACTTGGCGTAGGTCCAGCCCTTGTTCTCCTCGCCGATGCGCTGGTCGACGGGCACGCGGACGTTGTCGAAGAAGACCTGGTTGACTTCGTTGGTGCCGGCGCGGTTGCCGTCGGAGGTGATGATCGGATCGACCGAGACGCCGGGCGTCTTCATGTCGAACACGATGAACGAGATGCCGTCCTGCGGCTTGCCTTCGGTCGAGGTCCGCACGAGGCAGAAGATCCAGTCGGCCTGGTGGGCGCCGGTAGTCCAGGTCTTCTGGCCGTTGACGACGTAGTGGTCGCCGTCCCGCACCGCGCGCGTGCGCAGCGACGCGAGGTCGGATCCCGACCCCGGCTCGGAGTAGCCCTGGCACCACAGCAGGTCGCTGTTGAGCATCGGCGTCAGGTAGCGGCGGTGCTGCTCGGGCGTGCCGAACTTCATGATCACCGGCGCGCACATCTTGGGGCCGAACGGCGAGGTGCCCGGCGCCCCGGCCTTCGCCATCTCCATCTCGAAGATGTACTTCTGGGTCGGCGTCCAGCCCGGACCGCCGAACTCCTTCGGCCAGTTCGTGCACAGCCAGCCCTTGCGCGCCAGCCGCTTCTGCCAGTCCATCAGCCTCTCGCGCGGCATGTGGGCGTTGCGCGCCACCCTGGTCTCGCCGACGATCTCCGGCGTCAGGTTGTCGGTCAGCCAGTCGCGCACCTCGCGCTGGAAGGCGAGATCGGCATCGGTGAAATTCATGTGCATGGTCGGGTCCTCGTGGACGTCGGTCGCCCGGACGGATGCCGGACCGTACCGGCCGTGGCCCGGTCCGGCAATCCGTGGCGGATTTCGATTCCGCTGCTCGGAAGCGCCGACCTCCCCTACTCCACCTTGGCGCCCGACGCCTTGGCGATCGGGGCCCAGTAGGCGATCTGGTCGAGGTAGTACTTCCCGGCCGAGGCGGGCGTCGAATTGGCGATCAGGTCGATCGCCAGCGCGGCGGCCCTCTCCGCCAGCGCGGGATGGCGCAGCGCGGCGTTGGTCGCCGCGTTGAGCTTCTCGATCACCGGCTTCGGCGTGCCGGCGGGCGCGAACAGCACGTTCCACGTGCGCGACACGAACGGGAACCCGGCGCGCTCCTCGATCGTCGGCACGTCCTTCATGGCGGGCACGCGCGCCTCGGTCGACACGCCCAGCAGCCGCAGCTTGCCGGCGTCGAGGAATCCCTTGCTCGAACCGAGCGTGTCGAACTGGAAGGCGTGCCGCCCGGCCAGCGTGTCCTGCATCGCCGGGCCGGAGCCGCGATAGGGCACGTGCATCGCCTCGCCGCCGGCGCGCGCCGCGAACAGATGGCTGGTCAGGTGGATCAAGCTGCCGTTGCCCGGCGTCGGATAGGAGTGCTTGCCGGGCTCCTTGCGCAGCATCGCGACCAGCTCCTCCGTCGTCCTCGCCCCGCCGGGGGGCACGACGAGGATGAGCGGCACGCTGCTGATGTGGGCGACGGGATCGAGATCCTTGTGCGGATCGTAGGGCAGCGTCGCGTAGAGCGTCGGGACCAGCGACATGATCGAGGTGCCGAACAGAACGGTGTGGCCGTCGGGCCGGGCTTTGGCGACCTGCTCCGACGCCAGGTTGCCGGCGGCGCCGGGCTTGTTCTCGACCAGCACCTGCTGGCCGATCGCCTCGGTCAGGCGTTCGGCCAGAAGCCGCGCCAGCACGTCGGTCGGCCCACCGGGCGCGAAGCCGACCACCAGGCGGATGGGCTTGTCCGGGAAGGCGGTCTGCGCCCACCCGGCTGGAGCCGCCAGCGCGCCAGCGCCCAGCGCCAAAGTCGTTCGGCGTGTGAACCTGCGCATGCCCGTCTCCCCCTGCGCGGCCGGCGACAGCGGCCGGGCGTCGATCCTCACGTCGACGGTAGCGCGCCGCCGCCCGCGCTCCAAGCCGCAGGAAGTGCCTAAAGGTCGACGACCAGGCCGTCGTCGGCGACCTCGAAACGGCCCGCGAGATCGCGTCCGAGCATGTCCGGACCGAGATGCGTCAGGATCGTCCGCTTCGGCCGCAGGCGGTCCATGTTGGCGGCGACGGTGGCGAGGTCGAGATGGAAGCGGACCTTGCGATCGTGGAAGTACGCCTCGACGATGAACAGGTCGACGTCGTTGGCGACCGGGATCAACGCCTCCGTCCATTCCGTGTCGCCGGTATAGGCGACGCTGCGGCCGTCGACCGTCAGGCGCAGCGCCAGCGGCGGCGCGCCGCAGGAATGCACGACCCCCATCGGCAGCACGTCCACGGCGCCGACCCGCGCCGGCTTGTCCGGCGTGAGCTCGACGATCTCGACGGCGAACCGGCGTTCGATCCGCGTCGAGCCCGGAAAGAACACCTCCATCGCGTCGTCGAGCCGCTCGCGCAGGCCCGGCGGTCCGGCGATGGTCAGCGGCGCGGCGCGGCGGCTGCCGAGCTGGGCGTCGAGGATCAGGAACGGCAGGCCGCCGAAATGGTCGCCATGCAGATGGGTGATGAAGACCGTGTCGATGCTGTTCGGATCCACGCCCCATTTGCGCAGCGCGACCATCGATGAGGCGCCGCAGTCGATCAGGAACGACGCGGACGGCGACACCACCTGGAAACACGTGTTGAACCGCCCGCCACTGCCGAACGCGTCGCCGCATCCGATGAACCTGACCCGCATCGCGCTCCGCCTCCCGCGCGCCCATGCTGCGCCGTCGCCGGCTGCCCGCGCAAGCGCGGCTCTGCTAGGGTTCGCGCGATATCGGGAGGACCGCATGATGGCGCCACGCGTCAACCGCGCGATCGAGCTGCTCGCGCAAGGGCAGGCGATCTACTACGACGGCCCGCACACCGGCCACGTGCTGACCCACGCGCAGGGCCGCGCCGACGCAGGGACATGGGCCGACTACATCAACGTCGGCATGGAGCACGGCGCCTTCGACATGACGGGGCTGGCCGAATACATGCGCGGCCTGGTCGACGGCGGACCGACGCGGTCCGGCCATCGCGCGCCGGCGGTGATCGTCGAGGCGCCGGTAAACGGCACCGACGCCGACAACGTGCGCTTCAACGCCTGGCAGTTCCGGCAGATCCTCGGCCGCGGCGTCCACGGCATCCTGCTGTGCCAGGCCGAGAGCGCCGAGGCGACGCGCGCCTTCGTCGAATCCTGCCGCTATCCCCACCACCTCGCCGGCGTCGATCCGGCCCAGCCGACGCCGCTGGCGCGGCTCGACGGCGCCGCGCGCGGGCCCGCGGCCCCGGGCAAGCTCGGCACCGGCACGCGCGGGCGCGGATCGGAGCCGACGGCGGCGCCGGTCTGGGGCCTGACCACCGAGGAATACATGCGGCGCTGCGAGCCTTGGCCGTTGTCGCCGGACGGCGAGCTGCTGCTGGGAGTCAAGCTGGAGAGTCCGGAGGGCATCGCCAATTGCGAGGCCATCCTCGACATGCCCGGCCTGGGCTTCGCCGAGCTCGGCCCCGGCGACCTCAGCCTGTCGCTGGGCCACACCACCATGCCGCCATGGCCCTATACGCCGGAGATGCGCCGGGCGCGCGACCGCGTGCTCGCGGCCTGCCGGGCGCGCGGCATCGCCTTCCTGGAGGGCGCGACGCCGGCCACCATCGCGGCGCGGATCGACGAGGGCGTGCGCGTGGTCGCCGGACATGACCCTGAAACGGCGAAGGCCGGCCGCGCGCACCAGCGGCGCGCGATGCCCGTGTGAGGCGGTGGGCGGCGCGAGTCCGTCAGCCGCCGCGACGCAGCTCCGGGTGGACCGTCTTGCCGAGGATGCCTCCATCCCGGCCGATCACGTGGCTTGTCGACCCGACGATGAGGGGGTCGGGCTGGACGGCGACCGCCGTGTCCTTGTTGGGATAAGGCAGGAACGACAGGAAGTGCTGCATGCACGCCAGCCGCGCCCGCTTCTTGTCGTCCGATTTGACGACGGTCCATGGCGCGTCGGCGGTGTCGGTGTAGAAGAACATCGCCTCCTTGGCCTCCGTGTATGCGTCCCACTTGTCCAGCGACGCGCGATCGATGGGCGAAAGCTTCCACTGCTTAAGGGGATCGGTCTCTCGCGCCTCGAAGCGGCGTCGCTGCTCGTCGCGCGAGACCGAGAACCAGTACTTGAACAGGCGGATTCCGGACCGCGTCAGCATGCGCTCGTACTCCGGGCACTGGCGCATGAATTCGAGGTAGTCGGTGGGCGAGCAGAACCCCATGACGCGCTCGACGCCGGCGCGGTTGTACCAGGAGCGGTCGAACAGGGCGATCTCGCCGGCCGCCGGCAGATGGGCGATGTAGCGTTGGAAGTACCACTGGGTGCGCTCGCGCTCGCTCGGCTTGGCCAGCGCCACCACGCGCGCGGTGCGCGGGTTCATGTGCTCCATGTAGCGCTTGATCGTCCCGCCCTTGCCGGCCGCGTCGCGGCCCTCGAAAAGAACGATGACCTTCTCGCCGGCTTCCTCGATCCAGCGCTGCGCCTTCAGCAGCTCGCGCTGCAGGCCGACCATGTGCGCCTCGTACGGTTTGGTCTGCATGCGCGTCACATAGGGGTACTCGCCGCTCTCGAAGAGCCGGCGGATGCTCGCCGGATCGCGCTTCCTCAAGGCGATGTCATGGCGGCTCCTGGCCGGGCGGGCCGGCTTCGCCTGAACCTCGCCAGCGGCCCCGGCCGCGGTCGCGATGGCGGCCGCCGCCTCCGGCACCCCCGCGGAGGCGCTCTGCGCGGGCGCCGCCGCCGGCTCCGACGCGGCCTCGTCCGGGTAGGCTGGCGCCGCGGCGTTCAGATCGATCGACTTCTGCATCATGGCAACCTTCAATTTCGGCGATCCGGCGGGGGCAGCGCCGCATGTCGTCACGTCGACGGCGCAACTGAGGTCACATTCCATCCTCTCCGCCCGCCGTTCCCTGATCTGCCTCAAAGCCGAGCCTGATCCGGCCGCTCCCGGAAGGCCGGCGCGCAGCGGCGGGAACAGCGTCCCGACCGACCATGCCGAACCACGGGCGAGCGGCCTTCACCGTCGCCCCGGCGTCAGGACTCGCGTCGCGGAACGCCCTGCCCCGCGTCGTTCCCGGCGGCGCTTTTGGGCGCGGCGCCGGCGTCTCGCGGGCGGCGCTCCATCGCCACCCCGCGACCGGGTGGACGCCCGCGCGCGCATCCGGCGCGGGCGCCCCGGTGACGACGGGCGGGCGGCGTCAGCCCGCCACCGGCAGGCGCTCGCGCAGCGCGACCTTGTGCACTTTCTCCAGCGTGCTGCGCGGCATGTCCGGCACCAGCAGCACCTGCCGCGGCCGCTTGAAGTCGGCCAGCTTGGCGGCGCACTCCGCCATGATCCGCGCGGGCAGCTCGTTGTTGCCCTCGATCTTGACGTCCGGCGTCGGGATCACGAAGGCCACCGGCACCTCGTCGAGCATGCGGTGCTTCTGGGCGACGACGGCGCATTCCTGCACGCCCGGCACCAGCGCGATGACGCGCTCGATCTCCGACGCCGCGACGTTCTCGCCGCCGACCTTCAGCATGTCCTTGTCGCGGTCGCTGAAGGTCAGGACGCCATCCTCCTCCAGCTTCACGCGGTCGCCGGTGATGAACCAGCCGTCCTCGGTGAAGCTCTCGGCGGTGGCCTTGGGATTGTTGAGGTACTCCAGGAAGATCTGGATGCCGCGCGTGCCGTGGCACTGGAGATGCCCGATCTCGCCGGGCTCCACCGGCGTCTTGAGATCCTCGCGCAGGATGCGGATGCCGTAGCCGGCGGCCGGCCGGCCGGTCGTCATCGGCCGGTTGCGCAGCAGCGCGTCGCCGACGATGCCCTGGCTGACGGTCTCGGTCATGCCCCACCAGCCGATGCTGCGCACGCCGAAGAAGTCGTCGAACGGCGGCTCGTTGACGCCGTTGCCGAACAGCCGGAAATGGTGCGTGGGCAGCGGATGCTCCATCAGCGCCTTGCAGAAGAACGGCAGGGTCGAGGCGAAGGTGCAGCGGTTGCGCAGCGCCACGTCCCAGAACCGCCGGGCGCTGAATTTCGGCTGGATCACCACCGTCCCGCCGGCCCACATCGTCGGCAGGATCGAATAGCTGCGCGCGTTGGTGTGGAACGACGGCATCACCACGTGGTGCACGTCGTCCGGCGTGAGCGTCTGGTGGATGGCCGAGGTGCGCGCGCCCCACAACGCGTTGCCCTGGGTCCACAGCACGCCCTTCGGCCGCGACGTCGTGCCCGACGTGTACTGCACCGAGCCCGGCCGCCACGGATCGGCCTCGATGGCCGGCAGGTCGTGCGGATCGCCGTCCAGCGAGGAGAACGCGTCGGCCTTGGCCGGGCGCAGCTCCGCCGGCGGCTCGCCGCCCTCGACCAGATGCTCGGTGACCACGAGCCATTTCAGGTTCTTCGCGTTGGCCGCGACCACCGCCGCCAGCTCGGGCTGCGTGACGGCGCCGACCGCCCCGCAATGCTCGGCGAAATACGCCAGCTCGTCGCCGGCCGACCGCGTGTTGGTCGTGACCACGACCGCGCCGAGCCGGGCGCAGGCGAACCACAGGAACTCCATCTCCGGCGCGTTGTCGAGATGCACCAGCACGCTGTCGCCGGCCTTCACGCCGCGCCTGCGCAGGCCGGCGGCGACACGCAGCACGCGGTCGCGGAAGCGGGCGTAGGTCCACACCTCGCGCGCGCCCTCGAAGGGTTCCCACACCAGGAACGGATGGTCGCCGCGCGTCCCGGCGCGGAAATCGAGCAACCAGTTGACGTCGCGGCCGGCGAATGGATTGACCGGTGTGGCGCGGCCGTCGGCGGGCGCGAAGGACATGGCGTTTCCCCGGAGCTGTTGTCGTCGACCCGCAGGATAGCGCGGCGCGCGGCGCGGGAGCGACGCCGTCGGCGCGCGGCGCCCATGCGCCGCGCGGCGGCGCCTCAGGCGAACATGGGCGGCGGCTCGAAGCCGCCGATCAACGGGGCCAGGCGCTTGGCGAGGTCGATGGTGGTGCGGTCCTCGAGGTACGGCCCGACGATCTGCATCCCGACCGGCAGGCCGGCGCGCGTCCGGCCGATCGGCGCCACGGTCGACGGCAGGCGCACGTTGCCGATCAGCCCCGCCCATTTCAGCGAATCGAAATATGGCCGTGTCGTCCCGTTGACCGTCAGCGTGCGCTCCAGCATGCGCGGCGACTGGTCGTGCGCGAACGCCGCCGTCATGACCACCGGGCAGAGGAACACGTCGTGGTCGCGGAAGAACGCGTCCCAGGCCATGCGGTCCTTCTGGCGCAGATCGGTCAGCCGCAGATACTCGGTGTGCCGCATCACGGAGGCGCGCGCCAGCGTGGTCAGCGGCCCGTTGTCCGCCGGCGCGGCCGTCGCCGCGACCTGCTCCAGCCGCCGCATGACGTGGTCCGGCTTGCCGGCCGCGAGCAGCGCGTTGAGCATGTCGTGGTAGACGGCGAAGGAGCCGGCGAAATCCAGTTCCGGCTTGGCGCGGCGCACCGTCGCGCCCGCCTTGGCCAGCGCGTCGGCGGCGGCGTCGATCATCGCCGCCATCTCGCCGTCGACGGGGCAGAATGGATCGTCGGCGCAGACGGCGACGCGGTAGTCGCCGATCGCGCCCTGCCGGGGATTCGGCAGATCGATCCGCCATGCCAGCGCGTCGAGCTCGCCCGGCCCCGCCATGACGCCGAGCGCCAGGTCGAGATCCTCGGCCGAACGCGCGAGCGGGCCGCCGACGCCGATATCGGCCTCGACCAGCGATCCCGGCGGGCCAGGCACGTGACCGCGCATCGGAACGACCCCGTAGCTCGGCTTGTGGCCGTACACGCCGCAGAAATGCGCGGGGTTGCGGATCGAGCCGCCAATGTCGCTCCCCAGTTCCAGCGGCGTCAGCCCCGCCGCGACGGCCGCCGCCGCCCCGCCGGACGATCCACCCGGCCCGCGCGCCAGGTCCCATGGGTTGTTCGTGGTTCCATAGACCGCGTTGTAGGTCTGGAGGTCGCCGGCGTAGAGCGGCGTGTTGGTCTTGCCGAAGATCACCGCGCCGGCGTCGACCAGCCGGCGCACGGCGTCGGCGTGCCGGGGCGCGATGTTGCCCTTCAGCGCCGGCGCGCCGGAGGTGGTCGGCAGGCCCGCGACGTCGAAGCATTCCTTCACCGTCATCGGCAGGCCGTGGAGCGGGCCCCACGAGAGCCCCTTCGCGCGCGCGTCGTCGGCTTCCTTCGCGTAGGCGCGGGCGCGCTCGATATCGGTGACGACGACGGCGTTGATCGCCGGGTTGTGCCGCTCCAGCCGCGCCAGCAGCGAGTCGAGCAGTTCGAGCGAGCCGATCTCGCCCGCCGCCATGGCGCGCATGAGGTCGGTGGTCGTGCGGTACGCCGCGTCCATGGTCTCGGCCTTTCCTCCCGGGATCGACGCGCCAGCCTAGCCGGCCGCGCCGGCGACCGGAAGCGCGCGCGCTACTCCCAGCCGCCGCGTCGGCGCAGCGCGGCGCTGACCGGGCCGAGCTGCAGCCCCTTGCCCGCCACCGACGGCAGCCACTCCGCCAACGCCTGGATCGTGGCGTCGTGCGGATGGCCGATCGCGATGGCGAAGCCCTGCCGGCGCGCGACGCGCTCGGCCTCGGCGAGCTGGGCGCGGACGTTCTCGACGCTGTCGACGTCGTCGAGGAAGACGTGCCGGTCGACGAACGGCAGCCCCAGCTCGTCGGCGACGAGCCCGCCGACGGAATGCGCCGAGGTGCGCGAGTCCAGCCACGCCAGGCCGCGCGACTTCATCTCGCGCAGCGCGATCTCCACGCCGGGGCGCCATGTGGTGAAGCGGCTGCCCATGTGGTTGTTGACCGCGACGTAGCCGCCGAAGCTGTCCAGCGCGGCGATCGTGCGGCGCCGGATCGCGTCCTCGGCCAGCGTCGTCAGCAGCGCGTTCGGACCGGGGTCGGCGCTCGACGACAACGGCTCCATCGGCAGGTGCAGCATCAGCTCGTGGCCGCGGCCGCGCGCCGCCTGCGCCTGCTCGCGCAGGTCCCTCGCGTAGGGCAGGTACGAGAGCGTCAACGGTCCCGGCAGCTCGGTGACGCGGCGCGAGCGCGCTCGGTCGACGCCCATGTCGTCGATCACGATCACGACCACGGGCCGCGCGCGGTCGTCCCGGAACGGCACGGCGTTGCGCTGCCAGGTCGCATCGCCCGAAAGTCGACGCGCCGGCGGCACGGCCGCGACCCGCTCCTCGAACACCGGCCGCGCCTTGCCCTCGGCCTCGGAGTATTTCGGCAGGTCGGGAAGATCGTCGATGCGCGCGTATTTTGGTTCAGCCGGTGGCTTGGTCGCGGCGCGCGGCGCCGGCGCCGCGCCGCGTGGCGGCGCGGTGGCCGCCGTGCGTACGGCCGGCGCGTCGAACAGCGATGTGAGCCAGAGACCACCGGCGGCGCCCAACACGAGCAACGCGGCCAGCGACACGCCGATGAACGCCAGACGGCGACCCGCGAAGACGCCGGCCAAGGCGGCGGCGGCTCCGGAGAGCATGGCGCGCCCGCCCGATAGCGCCGCGTCGAGGCGGGCGCCGGGCGTGGGCGTCTTGCCGGAGCGCTTCTTCCCGCGCGCGGGTTTGCGGCCCGATTTGGCGGCGCGACGTGGGCCTGAGGCCATGATGGTGGACTATGTCGAGGGGATCGTTCGTTGTCGTTGCCGCCACCATAGCACGGTGGCGGCGGACCGGCGCTAGAACAGACGCGGCCCGTTCATCAGCACCAGCCCGGCGACGATGACTCCCGCGGCGACGACCCGGCGGCGGCCGAACGGCTCGCCGAGCAGCAGAGTACCGAGTAAGGCGCCGAACAGGACCGACGTCTCGCGCAGCGCGGCGACATGCGCCATCGGGCCCTGCGACAGCGCCCAGATGGCGATGGCGTAGCCCACGGTCGCGATCGCGCCCCCGGCGGCGCCGCGCCACCAGGCGCCACGAAGATAGGCGACCACGGCGCCCCGCCGCAGGATCAGTGCCACGACCAGCAGCCACGGGCCTTCCAGCACGTTGAGCCAGGCGATGTAGGCCAGCTTGTGCTCCAGCGTCGGCCCCGCGGCGCGCACGCCCGAGCCGTCGGCGACGATGTAGCCGGCGATCGATATCCCCGTGAGGACGGCGTAGACGGTGGCGAGGCGGTGGTTCCCGGCGCGCGGCGCCGCGGAGGGCCGCGCCGGCAACGCCAGCGCGATCAACCCAAGGCTCAGCAGGGCGACGCCGGCGACGTCCTGGACCCGCAGTTCCTCGCCGAGCAGCCGGCCGGAGAACAGCGCCACCAGCAGCGGCCCCAGCCCGCGGGCGATCGGATAGGTGTGGCTGAGATCGCCGTGGGCGTAGGCCTTCAGCAGGAAGAAGTAGTAGAATAGGTGGATCGTCACCGACGCCGCCAGCCACGGCCACGATTCCACCGCCGGGGCCGGCAGGAACGGCACGAACACCCCGCCCAGGAACGTGCCGCTGAGCATGATGATGCCGAACGTCGCCAGCCGGTCGGTCCTGTCGGCCTTCAGCAGCGCGTTCCACGAGGCGTGCATGATCGCGGCCGCGAGCAGCAGTCCGATGACGAGCGGGTCGAGCACCAGCGACATTGCGGCGCACTCCTCGCACGCCACCGGCCCCCGTGTCTAGCGCGCGATTGTCCCGCTCGTCCGGGGCGTCGCGCCGGTGGCGTCGGCGCCCGTCGTCGGGTAGTGTCCGCGCCTCGCTCCGGGAACCGCCGCCATGCTGCTGGTCATCGATAACTACGACAGCTTCACCTACAATCTCGTCCACTACATCGGCGATGTCGGCGGCGTGTGCGAGGTGCGCCGCAACGACAAGATCACGGTCGAGGAGGCGCTGGCGCTGAAGCCGGCCGGAATCGTGCTGTCGCCCGGCCCGTGCACGCCCAACGAGGCCGGGATCTGCCTCGACCTGATCGCCGCCGCCGCGAAGAACAACGTGCCGCTGCTCGGCGTCTGCCTCGGCCACCAGGCGATCGGACAGGCGTTCGGCGGCAAGGTGGTGCGCGCTCCGGTGCCGATGCACGGCAAACTGTCGGCCATGTCCAACACCGACCGCGGGGTGTTCGAAGGCGTGCCCTCGCCGTTCACCGCGACGCGCTACCATTCCCTGATCGTCGATCGCGCCTCGCTGCCGGATTGCCTGGAGATCACCGCCGAGATGGACGACGGCATGGTCATGGGCGTCCGCCACAAGTCGCTGCCGATCCACGGCGTGCAGTTCCATCCCGAGAGCATCGCGTCGGAGCACGGGCACCGCATCCTCGAGAATTTCCTGCGCCTGTGCGGCGACCATCCCGACCAGCAGAAGAAGCGGGCCGCGTAGGCGGTCCGCGGAACAGCGCCATGACCGACAGCAAGGCGAAGCCGCTCGCGCCGGAATCCCTCGCCGCGCAGGCGCTGGGCTGGGTCGACGAGGCCACCCGCGCGGTGGTGCCGCCGATCCATCTCGCGACGACGTATCTGCGCGACCCCGACAACCAGTACCGCTCCGGCCGCGTCTACAGCCGCGCCGACTCGCCGAACTACGACCAGCCGGAGCAGCTCCTCGCCAAGCTGGAGGGCGGCGCGGCGGCGATGGTGTTCTCCTCGGGCATGAGCGCCGCCACGGCCTGCTTCCTGGCGCTGGCGCCCGGCGACCACGTCATCGCGCCCAAGGTCATGTACTGGTCGCTGCGCAACTGGCTGCTCAATTTCGCGACGCATTGGGGACTGGTGGTCGAGTTCGTCGACGCCGACTCGGTCGATGCCGTCCGCGCGGCGGTGCGGCCGGGAAAGACCAGGATGATCTGGCTGGAGACGCCGGCCAATCCGCTGTGGTGCGTGTCCGACATCGCGGCCTGCGCCAGGATCGCCCACGACGCCGGCGCCCTGCTGGCGGTCGACTCGACCTGCGCCACGCCGGTGTTCACGCGGCCGATCGAGCATGGCGCCGATCTCGTGATGCACGCCGCCACCAAGTATCTCGCCGGACATAGCGACGTCATCGCCGGCGCGCTGGTGGCGGCGCACGACGACGACCACTGGAAGCGCATCCGCCTGATCCGGGCGCAGCTCGGCACGGTGCTCGGGGCGCTGGAATCCTACCTCCTGCTGCGCGGCATGCGGACGCTGTTCCCGCGTGTGCGTACGGCCGCCGACAACGCGCGTTGGCTGGCGGAGCGGTTGGCGGCGCATCCCCTCGTCGAGGCCGTGCTCTATCCCGGTTTGCCCGGCTTCGCCGGCCACGAGGTCGCGGGCCGGCAGATGGCCGGCGGCTTCGGCGGCATGATGTCGATCCGCGTGAAGGGCGATCCGGCGCTCGACCTCACGGGCGAGGCCGCCGCCATCGCGGTGGCGGCGCAGGTCGGCCTATGGAAGCGCGCCACGTCGCTGGGCGGCGTCGAGAGCCTGATCGAGCACCGCGCCAGCGTCGAGGGCGCCGGCACCCCGGCGCCCGCCGATCTGCTGCGCCTCAGCGTCGGGATCGAGGCCAAAGAGGATCTGTTCGACGATCTCGACCGAGCGCTGTCGCTGGCGCACCGCCGCAATGCGGGCTAGCGCGAGTTCTCTGATTGAGCCTGCAACATCATCGGACAGTTGTGCGGCGATTTGCGATGCCGTCCGGATCTCGGCCGCAACATACCGGGTGGTGAGCAGCGCGAGATCGACTAGATGCCAACAACCTGACTCTAGAGGGCGACGCCATGGAGGACGACGAGCCAAACTGGCGAGACGAAATCACGCAGAGAAACGAAGCCCTGCTGAATTCTCTCTATATGCTCGTCGAGCAGTTCACGGGCAACGTTCCCGACGAGGTAGGCCACGCGCTTGAGAAGACCCTCGTCCGATCGCTCGTAAAATACGTTGAGCAGTGTTGCACCCTCGACGGGCGGTTGGACAGCTTGGCCGAGACCGCTGCGGAAACCGCGATCCTTCTTCTAGTCGACTACGGCTTGGCGGAGATCGTGACTCCAATTCGAATCACGGCTCGGTGGACCGACGCGGGCAATGCGATCCGTCAATCTGGCTGGTAGCGCCCGCCGCCAGTCTCATCGATTCCCCGCTCAGGCGGCGATGTCGGCCGACTTGATGCGCTTCACGCCGGCCTCGAGCATGTTCTTCCACGCCGCCGCCATCGAGCCCTGCGCGTCGATGCCGCGCGACGCGTCCTCGATCACTAGCGCCTCGAAACCCTTCTTGCGCGCGTCCAACGCGGTCCAGGCGACGCAGAAATCGGTCGCCAGTCCGGCGAAGAACAGCCGCGTGATGCCGCGGTCCTTCAGGTAGCCGCCCAGGCCGGTCTCGGTCTTGCGGTCGGCCTCGAGGAAGGCGGAGTAGCTGTCGATCCCGCGGCGGAAGCCCTTGCGGACGACGAGCTGGGCGTGCGGGATGGCGAGATCGGGATGCAGCCCGGCGCCGTCCGTGCCCTGCACGCAATGGTCAGGCCACAGCACCTGCTTGCCGTAGGGCAGGTCGATCGTCTCGAACGGCTTCTTGCCGGGATGCGAGGACGCGAACGAGACGTGGTTCGGCGTGTGCCAGTCCTGCGTCAGGATCACGTTGGCGAAGCTCTTGGCCAGGCGGTTGATCAGCGGTACGACGGCGTCGCCGTCCGGCACCTCGAGGCTGCCGCCCTTCGTGAAGCAACGCTGCACGTCGACCACGATCAGCGCGTCGCTCTCACCGGGCTTCAGCGGAGTCTGCGCCCAGGCCGGCGCGCCGATGGTGGCGAGCAGCGCGAAACCTCCGCCCGCCCGCAGGAAGGCGCGTCGATCACATCCGTGCGTCATGACCATCCTCCTGTCATGCGGCGCGGAACGTCGGCCACGCCGGACGGTGAAAGTCTGATCCGGCCGCCTGGCGCCCGCAAGACGCGCGGTGCGGGTCAGGACGACGCGGCGGTCGACAACCGGGCGGGCGGCGCCGCGCCGGCGTCGGCGGCGCCGGACATCTGCCGCGACACGAGCTGGGCGTACAGCCCGCCGCGCGCCAGCAGCGTCCGGTGGTCGCCGATCTCGACCACGCGGCCGCCGTCCATCGCCACGATCACGTCGGCGTCGCGCACGGTCGACAGGCGGTGGGCGATGACGATGGTCGTACGGTCGGACTTCAGCCGGTCCAGCGCGCCGCGCACCGCCTGCTCGTTGACCGCGTCGAGGTGCGACGTGGCCTCGTCGAGGATCAGCACCGGCGCGTCCTTCAGGAAGGCGCGCGCGATGGCGACGCGCTGGCGCTGGCCGCCCGACAGGCTGGTCCCGCGCTCGCCGACCGGCGTGTCCAGCCCTTCCGGCAGGGTGGCGACGAGATCGGCCAGCGAGGCGTGCGCCACGGCGGCGTCGAGCGACGCCGCGTCGGCGTCGGGCCGGGCGATCAGGATGTTGGCGCGCAGCGTGTCGTTGAACAGGTAGGTGTCCTGCGCCACGAGCGCGATGTTGCGGCGCAGAGCGTCGAGCTTGAGCTGACGCAGATCGACGCCGTCGATGGTGATGCGTCCGGAATCGGGATCCCAGAACCGCATCAGAAGCTGCGCGGTCGTCGTCTTGCCGGCGCCGGACATGCCCACCAGCGCCACCGTCTTTCCCGCCGGCGCGGTGAAGGTGACGTCGCGCAGCGCCGGCCGGTCCTGGTCGGGATAGGTGAAGCCGACGTTCTCCAGCGCGATCGCCGCGGCGCCGGTGCGCGCCGGCGCGCCCGGCCCGTCGCGCACCGGCACCGGCTCGTTGGCGAGCGCGTAGACGCGCCGCGTCGCGCCCATCGTGTCGGCGAGCTGCCGGCCGACATGGGCGATCTCCGACACCGGCAGGAACGCCGCCATCGCCAGCAGCGCCAGCAGCGGCAGGCTCGAGGCGTCGATCGCGCCGCTCGACGCCAGCACCGCGCCCGCCGCCACGACGGCCAGGCCGCCCAGCCCGGTGAACATCTCGGTCAGCGCGTGCTGGAATGTCAGCTCGCGGAAGAACGGCAGCCGCAAACCGGCGTGGCGCGCCGTCAGCGCGTCGAGCTTGTCGCCGCGCGCGCGCTCCTGCTGGAACGCCACGATCTCGCCGAGACCCTGCACCGAGTCGACCGCGAAGGCGCCGAGCTCGCCCGCCGCCTCGCGCGCGCGGGAGCCGAGACGGTCGACGCGCTTGCGCATCAGGAACGGACTGACGCCGACGGCGAGCAGGAACGGCAGCAGCGCCAGCACGATCCAGCCGCTGGCCTGGCCGAGCACGATCAGCACGACGGCCGGCACCAGCACGGCGACGAAGGCCGGCGCCACGGTGTGGGCGAAGAAATACTCGACCAGCTCGATGTCGTGGGTCGCCAGCGACATCAGATCGCCGGTGCGCCGGCGCGTCAGGTAGGCCGGCGCCAGCGCGTCCAGCTTGCGGAACGCGTCGATGCGCATCTCGGCCAGCAGGCGGAACGCCATGTCGTGCGCCAGCCAGGATTCCAGCCAGTGCAGCAGGCCCGATAGCGGCGCCACCACGGCCAGCGCCCACAGGTACGGCGCGTAGGGCTGGCCGTTCTTCAACGCCTGCACGGCGAGCGCGCCCAGCACGCCGACGCCGATGAACGCCAGCACGCGGGCCACGCCGAACGCGAAGGTGCCGGCGAGCCGGCCACGCCACGGCACGATCAGCTTCATCAGCTCGACCACGAGCCGGAACCAGCCCAGCCCCTCGGCCTTGAGGATCCCCTCGGTCGGCGCCGGACGTCCGCTCGGGCCGGCGCGCTCGACCTCGGTCTCGACCGCCGCGCCGCCGCCCACCGCGACCGACGACGCCTGCGCGCCGCGCTCGCGCGCCTGCTCGGACATCAGCGTCGCGTAGACGCCGCCGGCGCGCATCAGCGAGGCGTGGTCGCCGCTCTCCGCGACGCGGCCGCCGTCGAGCACGAGGATGCGGTCGCATCCGATCACGCTCGACAACCTGTGCGCCAGCACCAGCGTCGTGCGGCCGCGCATCAGCGCGTCCAGCGCCTGCTGGATCACGGCCTCGTTCTCGGCGTCGACCGCCGACAGCGCCTCGTCGAGCACGAGGATCGGCGTGTCGCGCAGCAGCGCGCGCGCGATGGCGACGCGCTGCCGCTGGCCGCCCGAGAGCTTGACGCCCTTCTCGCCGACCACCGTGGCGTAACCCTGCGGCAGTCCCGCGACGAAATCGTGGATGTTGGCGGCGCGCGCCGCCGCCTCGACCTCGGCGTGGGTCGCGTCGGGGCGGCCCATGCGGATGTTGTCCTCGACGCTGCCGTGGAACAGGAACGTGTCCTGGTTGACGACCGAGATCATCGACCGGATGCGCGCGAACGGGAGGGTCCGCAGGTCGTGGCCGCCGATGGTGATCCGGCCCGAATCGGGATCGTGGAAGCGGAGAAGCAGGCGCACGATGGACGACTTGCCGCCGCCGGACGGGCCGACGATGCCGATCCGTTCGCCGGCCTCGGCGCGGAATGAGAGCCCGTCGTGCACGACGCCCCGGCCGCCGGGATAGGCGAAGCGCACGTCCTCGAAGGCGATCGCCGGCTCCAGCGTCGCTGGCGCCGCGCCGGCGTCCGGCGCGTCGGCGACGCTGGGCCGCTCGTCGAGGATGGCGTAGATGCCCTGCGCCGCCGACATCCCGACCATGCCTTGGTGCAGCACCGAACGCAGCTCGCGCATCGGCCGGTAGACCTCGACGCCGAGCATCAGGATCATCAGGAGCCCCGCGATCGACAGCGCCCCGCTCTCGACCCGCCAGGCGCCGAGCGCAAGCGCGGCGGCCGCGCCGCAGGCGATCGCGGTGTCGGTGATGCCGCGCGCGGCGGAGTTCGTCGCCAGCACCCACATGGTGCGCTTGAACAAATCGCGCGCCCGCTCGGCCAGACGGTCGGCCCGCGCGCCGCTCTGGCCGAACGCCTTCAGCGTCGCCAGTCCCTGGATCGAATCGAGGAAGTCCGCCGCGAAGGCGGCGTAGGCCTTCTGCCGCGCCAGGGACGCCTGGGTGTCGTTGCGGTGCCAGATCGACGGCGCGAACAACGCGACAAGCGCGAAGGCCAGGATGACGAGCGCGACCGGCAGGTCGATCCACGCCACCGCGAGGAAGATCAGCGGCGGCGTCAGCAGCGCGATCAGGAACTGCGGCAGGAACTGTCCGAAATACGTCTCGAGCTGCTCGACGCCGTCGACCAGCGACAACGTCAACGCGCCGGAGCGCCGGCGCGCCACCGCCGCCGGTCCGAGCGCGGCGATCCGGTCGAAGATCGCGCGCCGCAGCTTGCGCTGCACCCTCGCCGCGGTCTCGTGCGCCACCATGGTGCGCGCGTGCTCCAGCGCGCCGCGCAGCACCATGACGCCGGCGACCAGCGCGATCGGCCACGCCAGCGTCGCCGGCCCGGCGCCCGCGAACACCGCGCCGATCAGCCAGCCCAGCAGCGCCAGCCGCGCCACCCCCGCGGCGACCGCCGCGAGTCCGACCGCCACCGCCCACGCGATGCGTCCGCGTACTTCGCCGGTGAAATCCAGCAATCGACGTTCGACGTGCATCTCTAGAACTCCCGTCCGGGGCGCCGCGGCGGCGCCGTTCCCGCCTCAGCCCCAGAACCCCTTGGCAGCTTCCGCCCTCGCGGCGGCGCGGTCGAGCGCGACGTCGGCCAGCAGGCGGCCGTCCAACTCCTGAAGCACCGCCCGCGAGCGGGCCAGCGCCATCCGGCGCGACAGCCAGTCGAGCGCGATCCGTGGGCGGTGGAAAAGACTGTCGCGGGGCGGAGCGGGCGCCAGGTGGTCGTGCAAGCGGTGCGTCGCGGCGGTCATCGTTCCTCTCTTCCGGTCGGTGCGGCGGCATCGCATCGAGGTCGTCGCCGCGCTCCATGCCGGGAAAGCTAGCCTGTACGTATTCGTTCGTAACTCGACAATGGAGACCACTAGCTGTACGTTTTCGTACATGAGCGCCGACTGGGACGACCTGCGGGTGTTCCTCACCCTCTCCCGCGAGGGCAATCTGAGCGCGGCCGCGAAGCGGCTGGGCGTGAGCCACCCCACCGTCGCGCGCCGCGTGCGCGCGCTGGAGGGGCGCCTCGGCGCGCGCTTGTTCGACCGCCTGCCCGACCGCTTCGCCCCGACTGCAGCGGGCGCCGAGCTGCTGGAGGACGCGGAGGCCATGGAGCGCGCGGCCGAGTCGATCGGCCGGCGCAGCGCCGGCCTCACCGACACGGCGCGCGGCGTCGTGCGGATATCGGCCGGCGAGGCGATGACGACGCTGCTGGCGCGCCGCGCCGCCGCCCTGCGCCGCAAGCTGCCGGAGATCGAGTTCGAGCTCGCGACCAGCCACATGCTGGCCAACCTCTCCCGGCGGGAGGCGGATCTGATGATCCGCGAGCAGGTGCCCGACCTAGGTGAGATCGTCGCCCGCCGGATCGGCCGCGTCGCCTACGCCGTCTACGGGCACCCCAATCTGACGGCCCACGCCCGCCCTGCGCCTCCTGCGCTGCGCATCATGCCGTGGGCCGGCTTCGACGACGCGCACGGCTACATGCCCGGTGCCCGGTGGCTGGCCGATCTGCTCGGCGACGTGCGGCCGGCCGTGCGCGCCAATAACTGGCTGGTGCTCCAGGAGGCGGCGCGCGCCGGCGCCGGCCTCGCCGTGCTGCCCTGCTTCCTCGGCGATTCCGACGCCGACCTCCGCCGCGTCGGCGGGGTCATCGACGCGGTCGCGGCCGACCAATGGCTGCTCGTGCATCGCGACCTGCGCGACCTGCCGCGGGTGCGCGCCGGCATGGACGCGGTGATCGAACTGTTCGCCGAGAGCGCGGTGCGCTGGAGGGACGTACGCCGAGGAAGCGGCGCCCGCCGGGCGACGAGCCTTGCCCCGCGTCGGCGCATGGGCAAAGCTCGGCATGAACGCGCGTTCATGCTCGGAGAGGAACGGACATCGTGGCGGGTAGACTCCAGGACAAGGTCGCGGTCATCACCGGCGCCGGCAGCGGCATGGGCCGCGACACGGCGCTGCGCTTCCTCGACGAGGGCGCGCGGGTGATGGTGTCTGACCTGAACGAGGCCAACGGCCGCGGGACGGTGGCGCTGGGCGAGGCGGCGGGCCACGCCGGGCGCGTGGCGTTCGTGCGCACCGACGTGGCCGACGAGCGCGACGCCATCGCGATGGTGGCGGAGACCGAGCGGGTGTTCGGCACGCTCGACATCGCCTATCTCAACGCCGGCGTCGGCGGCGCCTTCGGCCCGATCGCCGAGACCACGGTCGAGGGCTGGGACTACACCTTCGCGGTGCTGACGCGCGGCGTGTTCCTCGGCATGAAGCACGCCTCCATGGCGATGAAGAAGCACGGCCGCGGCGGCGCGATCCTCGTCACCGCCTCGATCGCCGGCATCGTCGGCGGCGGCGGCAGCCACGCCTACTCCGCCGCCAAGGCCGCCGTCATCAGCCTCACCGAGAACGTCGCCACCGAGCTGGCGCCGCACATGATCCGCGTCAACGCCATCGCGCCGGGCGTGATCTCGACGCCGCTGGTGCACCGCGGCCAGCCCGAGCGCTACGAGCGCCAGTTCGCGCGCCAGCCCTGGCCGGAGCGCGGCGACGGCAAGCACATCGCGGCCGCGGCGGTGTTCCTGTGCTCGGACGACGCGCGCTTCATCACCGGCGAGACGGTGAAAGTCGATGGCGGCCTGCTGGCGCAGGGCATCGCGCTGTGGGGCACCGGCAAGGACAACCCGTTCCTGCGCAGCGCCGGCGTCAACCACGGCTCGACCGGCCAGGCGATGGAAGTGCGCCGCGTCGGCGGCGACGATTGAATGCGCGGGCCACCGAAGAGCGCGCAGCCCCGGCGGCTGGCCGCAGCGACCCTCGCCGCCGCGCTGGTCGTGTCGGCCGCGACGCCCGCGCGCGCCGACGCCATCGACGGACGCTGGTGTTCGGCCGACAACCGCGATCTGACGATCCGGGGACCGGACATCGTGACGCCCGAGGGCGTGGCGATGAAGGGCGACTACGACCGCCACGGGTTCCGCTACCAGCGGCCCGGCGGCCCCGTCGTCGAGATGGCGCTGTTGAGCGAGACGACGATGAATCTGCGGCCGGCGCCCGACCGGCCGGTCGAGGTGTGGAGGCGTTGCGCGGCGAAGCCCGTCAGCTAGGGTTGGCGGGACGCCGCGGCGGACGGCGGAATGGCGGACGAATTGGAGCGGCCGTGGCCGCATCGGAGGCGACGATGAAGTTCACCTGGTTCCATCTGATGCCGTGGCCGCATCTGCCCGACGATTTCCGCGAGAAGTACCGTTCGGTGTGGGTCGACATCCCGACCACGCTCTACGACCCCAAGCGCGGCCATCAGATCTACCACGAGTATCTCGACCAGCTCGAATACGCCGAGACGGTGGGCTTCGACGCGCTGGGCGTGAACGAGCACCACGCCAACGCCTACGGCCTGATGCCGTCGCCGAACATCATGGCGGCGACGCTGGCGCGACGCACCAGCAAGGCCGCGATCATGGTGCTGGGCGACTCGATCGCCCTCTACAATCCACCGATCCGCGTCGCCGAGGAATTCGCGATGCTCGACGTGATCTGCGGCGGCAGGCTCGCGGCGGGGTTCCCGGTCGGCACGTCGATGGACACCAACTACGCCTACGGCTCGATCCCGGCGCTGACGCGCGAGATGTACAGCGAGGCGCACGAGCTGATCATGCGGGCGTGGCGCGAGGACGAGCCGTTCGCCTTCAACGGCCGCTACACCAAGCTGCGCTACGTCAATTGCTGGCCCAAGCCGGTCCAGCGGCCGCGGCCGCCGATCTTCATCCCCGGCGGCGGCTCGCTGGAGACCTACGATTTCTGCCTCGAGCACGACTACACCTACTGCTACCTCAGCTACTCCGGCTACCTCCGCGCCAAGCAGCTGATGGACGGCTACTGGGAGCGCGTCGCCAAGGCCGGCAAGGACGAGAGCCCCTACCGCGGCGGCTTCGCCCAGGTGATCTGCGTCGCGGAGACGGACGCCGAGGCCGAGCGTCTCTACGCGCCGCACGTGCACTACTTCTATAACCGCTGCCTGCACGTCTATCCCGGCTTCGCCGACGCGCCGGGCTACCGCACGGTCAAGACGCTGCAGGCCAACATGGTGACGCAGCTGACGCAGGCGCAGCTGCGCAACTACCCGACGCTGACGTGGAAGGACCTCGTCGACCAAGGCTACGTGATCGCCGGCTCGCCGGCGACGGTGCACGACCGCATGGTCGACCTCGCGAAGTCGCTGCGCGTCGGCAACATCTTCGGCCTGTTCCAGATCGGCGACATGCCGGCCGACAAGGTGCGCCACTCGACGACCCTGTTCGCCGAGAAGGTCATGCCGCGGCTGAAGGCGGAGCTGTTCCCGGAATGGCGGAACGAGGACCGCTTCTGGATCAAGCCGATGGCGGAGGCGGAGCGCCGCGTCGCGGCCGAGTAGGCCGCCTCCGATCCCACGCCCGGCCGCCGCGCCCGGACGATGGGCGCGGCCGCCACGGCCTTCCGTCCCGCACCTTCAGAGTCAAAAGATGCCCATCACGTCCCGTCTGATCGATGTCGCCGGCGGCCGCGCCAAGATCCGCGTCTACGAGGGCGGCGACGGCGCGCCGCTGCTGTTCTTCCACGGGGCCGGCGGCCTGATGCGCGACGATCCATTCCTCGCCGCGCTGGCGACGAAGTACCGCGTCTACGCCCCCCTGCTCCCCGGCTACGAGGATTCGACCGGCGAGGAGCGCGTGCGCACGATGCTCGACTTCGCGCTGCTCGGCTTCGACGTGGTCGACGCGCTCGGTCTCGCGAAGCCGATGGTGCTCGGCCTGTCGATGGGCGGCATGATCGCCGCCGAGATGGCGGCGCTGGCGCCGAACGAGATCGAGCGCCTCTGCCTGGTCTCTTCCGCCGGATTGTGGATGGACGCCACGCCCATCCCCGATCTGTTCGCGCTGCTGCCGCAGGAGCTGCCGGGCTATCTGTTCCACGACGTCGAGGCCGGCAAGCGGCTGATGACGCCGTCGGGCGATCTCAACGACATCAAGTTCCTCGCCGACTTCATGGTGATGAACGCCCGCCGCCTGGGCATGGCGGGCAAGATCCTGTTCCCGATCCCCGACCGCGGCCTCGCCGAGCGCCTCTACCGCATCAAGGCGCGGACGCTCGTGATCTGGGGCGCCGAGGACAAGCTGATCCCGCCGGTCTACGGCGAGGCGTTCCGCAAGGGCATCAACGGCGCGCGTCTGGTCACGATCCCGCGGGCCGGACACCTCGTCGGCCACGAGAAGCCCGAGGACGTCCTGCGGGCGCTGGCGACGCTCAACTGACCTCGCGGACGCTCAGCGCGCTCGTTCAGGACACGACCCCACCGTCATCCCTCGCTACGCTCGGGATGACGGTGGGGTCGTGCGACGACGGCGTGCCGCCGCACGTTGAACGCGGACGCTACCCGCCCACGAACCCGTTCCGGCGCAGGAACGCGACGCACGACCGGGCGCACTCCTCGGCGTGCGAGAACGGAATGCCGTGGCGGGCGTGCGGGATGATCCGCAGCTCGGCGCCGGGAATCAAACGCTGCATCGCGCGCGCGATGTCGACGGTGACGTAGGGCGACCCATCGGCCGCCATCACCAGCACGGGAACGCGGATCGCCGCGAGATCGGCGCTCAGGTCGACACCGACGAGCATTTCAGCGACATCGGCCAGCACCTCGGCCGATCCACCGGCCTGCTGGCGCGCGAACCAGTCGCGCGCCGCCGGCGCGAGCTGGTCGTCGTGGAAGCGCTCGCCCATCATGCGCTCCGACCACGCCGCGATCCCGTCCCGCGCCAACCGCGAACGCCACTCGGCGACGCGCGCGAGATCGCCGCCGCGATACGGGGCCGAGCAGGTGGTGACCGACAGCACCCGCGCGCCGCCGTCGAGCGACGCCAGACGCAGCGCGGCGGCGCCGGCGGCCGACTCGGCGACGATATGGAAGCGCTCGACCGCGAACGCGTCGGCCACCGCCAGCATGTCGTCGGCCCACAGGTCGATGCTCCACGGATGGCGCCCCGTGGGAATGGTCGAGCGCCCGAAGCCGCGGCTGTCGAACCGCACGATCCGCGCATGCGGGATCAGATGCGGCAGCCAGCCATTGAAGATATCGGCGGTGGTCGACACGCCATGGCTCATCAGGATCGCCGGCGGATCGACGGTCCACGGCGGCACGAGATCGACGATCTCCGCGTGAAGCTCCGCGCCGTGCGCGACATCCACCCGCATCCCGACACCTCCATCCCGTCCGTCGGCATCTTGCGGTCCTGGGCGGTGGATGCGCAACGGACGACGCCCGAATCGGAGATTGAACGGCGCCGCGCGAGGATCACGCAATCCGTGGACCAGCGCTCCTCGTCGTCCGCGCAACGCCGGTCCGGTTCTCGCGGCGAAGACCGGCACCGCGTCCAGCCGGAAGCCCCAGGCCGTCTTCAAGGACGGCGACACCCGCTAGCTAGACCTCCACGCGGTCCAGCGAATGCCGGCCGCGGATCCGGTTATTCGCATCGCCACGCGGGAAGATCGATCAGCGCGCGGCGATCCATGGCGCCTCGCCGATCGACGACGCGACACCACGTTGCCGAGCACCTCGTTGATCGGATGCAAACGATCACCGACGACTTTGGCGGCGCAACAAACGACCTGCGCTTGACTTCGCAACTGCGAAGAGGCATCTACCGCGCATCGACGGAGCGATCCGCTCGATATCTCTCGCGGCCACGCGCCTTCCGCCCGGATCTAGAACCGGCCTTAACGCGCGCTGCTGAGACCTCCATCCCCGAAGACCCCTCGTCGAGAGCAGGGGGTTGCGATCGCGGACCGTTCGTCCGCGCGGGCGGCCTCGTGCCGCGCCGCGCGCGATCCGCACCCCATGACGGCAGGCCGTGTCGCCGCCGTCGCGAGAAAGCGTACCAAAAGTGACTTCGTTCCAGGACCTCAAGCTCATCGATCCGCTCGCCAAGGCGCTCGCCGCCGACGGCTACGAAAACCCCACCCCCATCCAGCTCAAGGCCATCCCCCCGCTGCTCGAGGGCCGCGACCTGCTCGGCATCGCGCAGACCGGCACGGGCAAGACGGCGGCGTTCGCGCTGCCGATCCTCCAGCGGCTGGCCGCCGACCGCCGCCGCCCGGCGCCCGGCACCTGCCGCGCGCTGGTGCTGGCGCCGACCCGCGAGCTCGCGCTGCAGATCGCCGAGAGCTTCTCGCGCTACGGCCGCTTCATGTCGCTGCGCAACACCTGCGTGTTCGGCGGCGTCAGCGAACGGCCGCAGATCCAGGCGCTGCGCGCCGGCGTCGACATCCTCATCGCCACGCCCGGCCGCCTGATCGACATGATCCAGCAGCGCGCCATCGGCTTCGGCGCGCTCGAGATCTTCGTCCTCGACGAGGCCGACCGCATGCTCGACATGGGCTTCATCCACGACGTGCGCCGCATCGTCCGCCTGCTGCCGCAGGGCCGCCAGACGGCGCTGCTGTCGGCGACCATGCCAGGCGACATCGCCAAGCTGGCGCAGGACCTCCTGAACGAGCCCGTGCGCGTCGAGGTGACGCCGCCGGCGACGACGGTCGAGCGCATCGAGCAGCGCGTGATGTTCGTCGACAACGCCAGCAAGCGCGCCCTGCTGGTGCACCTGCTCTCGGGACCGGCGATCCGCCGCGCGCTCGTGTTCAGCCGCACCAAGCACGGCGCCAACAAGATCGCCGACGGCCTCGCCGCCGCCGGCATCCCGACCTGCGCGATCCACGGCAACAAGTCGCAGGGCGCGCGGCAGAAGGCGCTGTCGCAGTTCAAGGAAGGCCGCATGCGCGTGCTGGTCGCCACCGACATCGCCGCCCGCGGCATCGACGTCGACGGCATCACGCACGTCATCAACTACGACCTGCCGAACGTGCCCGAGAGCTACGTCCACCGCATCGGCCGCACCGCGCGCGCCGGCGCCGACGGCCGGGCGATCGCCTTCTGCGACGCGTCCGAGACGACCTATCTGCGGGCGATCGAGCGCACGACGCGCCAGCGCATCGCGATGGACGCCGACCATCCCTACCATCACGAGGGCATCGCCAGCGGCCAGGTCACCGCGCCGCCGCCGACCCAGCGCGGCCACCGGCAGCAGCCGCGCCGCGACGGACATTCGGCGGGTGGCGGCTATGGCGGTGGACGCGACGCCCACCGCGGCGGGCACGCCGGCCATGGCGGCGGCGGCCGTGACGGCCACCGCGGCGGACACGCCGCCCACGCGGGTGGCGGCGGTGGCGGACGGGACGGCCAGCGCCAGGGCGCCGGTCCGGCGCGCCGCGACGGTGCCGCCCGGCCCGATGGCGGCCAGCGCCGCGACGCCGGACGTCCGGCCCCGGCCCATCGCGGCGGCGGTCACGGCGGCCAGCGGTCGCAGCACCAGCCCCGCTAGGCCGCGCTTTCCTTCGATCGACGGACGCGCTAGGCCATAGGCCGGCGTGACGCCGCGCGACGCCGCTTCCGGGTGACCGGCGCGATGTCGCGGGGCGTCTTCCGTCGCGCGTGGTTCCACCCGGAGTTTCGATGACGTCCCCGACCCCGCCGCAACCCGCCGGCGCGTCAGCCGCGGCGATCCAGGCCCACTACGACGTCGGAGACGACTTCTACCGACTATGGCTCGACCCGAGCATGACCTACTCGGCGGCGCTGTGGGACGGGCCCGACGACACGCGCGATCTCGCCTGGGCGCAGCGCAACAAGGTGGAGTTCCATCTGCGCAATGCCGGCGCGCCGCCGGCCCGGCGCCTGCTCGACATCGGCTGCGGCTGGGGAACCCTGCTGCGCCGCGCCGTCGAGCTTGGCTGCGAGTCGGCCGTCGGCCTGACGTTGAGCGCGGCGCAGGCCGCCCACGTCGCCCGCCTCGACGTGCCCGGCATGGAGGCCCGCCTCGAGAACTGGCAGGACCACGTGCCCGCCGCCGGCTACGAGGCGATCGTTTCGGTCGGCGCGTTCGAGCACTTCACCAAGCCGACCGACGATTCCGCCCGCAAGATCGAGATCTACCGCGGCTTCTTCGCGCGTTGCCGCGAGTGGCTGCCGAAATCCGGCCGGATGTCGCTGCAGACCATCGCCTACGGCACCCTGCGGCGCGACGATCCCAACGTCGGGCTGATGAGCCAGATCTTCCCGGATTCCGACCTGCCGGCTGGAGGAGATCGTGCTGGCCGCCGAGGGGCTGTTCGAGATCGCCCGCCTGCGCAACGACCGGGTCGACTACGCGCGCACGTGCGAGACCTGGGCCAATAATCTGCGCGCCCGCCGCGCCGAGGCCACCACGCTGGTCGGCCGCGAGCAGGTGGCGCGCTACGAGCGCTATCTGAAGCTGTCGTCCTACGGATTCTGGACCGGCAATCTCGGTCTGCTGCGCCTGCGCCTGGTCGCGATCTGACCGCGCGGCCTCAACGCCGCCCGGCGTTGTAGGCGTCGACGATCTCGCCGGCCGTGGCCTGCCAGACCTTGTCGAAGCGCTTCAGGCGCTCGAGCGCTTCGTCCAAATACCGAATCCGGTGGGCCATGCCCAGAAGCCAGGGGTGGACCGCGAGGCAGAAGACGCGGCCGCCCTCCCCGTGCAGGGTCTCGAACGCCTCCGAGACGATCTCCGGGAACCGGGGCGTGCCCACCCGGCGCAGCCACAGCAACTGCACGTCGTCCCACTCCGGCTGGGCCGGCAGCGAGACGAACGGCCGCCCGACGGTCATCGCATAGGGCTCGTCGTCGTTGGGCCAGTCGGCCACGAAATCCAAGCCCGCCTCGGCCAGCAGCGCGGGCGTGCGCGCCGATTCGCCGTAGTCCTGCCCGTGCCAGCCGCGCGGTCTCGCCCCGGTGGCGCGCTGGACGGCGTCGAGCGAGTCCGCGATATGCGCGCGCTCCTCCGCCTCGGTCATCGCGCTGGTCACCATCCTGTTGGCGTGGGTGCCGTGCCCCATGAATTCGTACCCGCGCTTACGGCACTGCTCCACCAGGTACGGATACCGTTCCGCCGCCGACGCGTTGAGCGGCACCGTGGCGCGGATCCCGTGCCGGTCGAGCACCTCCAGCACCCGGAAGATGCCGACGCGGTTGCCGTACTCGCGCTGCGTCCACGTGCGGTAGTCCGGGCTGTAGGTGCCGAACTCGCCGACGAAGCGCGGGTCCTTGCGCGATCCCTTCGGCGGCTCGAACTCCCAGTGCTCGATCGGCAGCATCACCCAGAAGGCGATCTTGGCGTCCCGAGGCCATTTGATCGGTTTGCGCTTGTGCAGCGGCGAGTAGGCGTAGTGCGGGTTGTCCATTCCCGGCGGGATGCGCTCGTCCATGCTCAGGCCTCCTTGCCGAGGTGGCCGCGGTAGGCCGGCATGGCGTGCTTGATGTACCAGTCCGCGATCTCCTCGCCGGTGGCGAACCAGACGTCGGAATGCGAACGCATGTAGGCCAGCGCGCGGTCGAGGTGCTTCACGCGTTGCGGCGAGCCCATCATGTAGGGATGCAGCGCCACGCACATCACCCGCCCGTGGCCGCCGCCGGCGTCGCCGCCCTCGCGGTAAACCGTGTCGAAATGGTCGATCATCATGCCGGCGAAGTCGGACGCCTCGAACGGCTGGCGGTAGATCATCGCGTCGTTGATATCCATAGAATACGGGATCGACACGAGATTGCCGGCCCGCACGTGGATCGGGGTCGGCTGGTCGTCGTGGTAGAGGTCGCAGTAGTAGGTGATCCCCGCCTCGGCCACGAGGTCCGGCGTGCGCTCGGTGAACGACACCGCCGGCGAGAACCAGCCGCGCAGCCTGCGGCCCGTCAGCCGCTCGTGGATCTCGCAGCAGCGCGCGATCGCGGCGCGCTCCTCGTCCTCGGTGTAGTTCCAGTGGTAGCGCGTGTTGTAGAGCCCGTGGCTCATGTACTCCCAGCGCCGCGCCTCCATCGCCTCGAGGATGTCGGGGTACATCTCGATCACCGACATCGACAGGGACACGGTGCAGCGGATCGAGTGCCGGTCGAGCGTCTCGAACATGCGCCACAGCCCCACCCGGTTGCCGTAGTCGCGGCCGCCGTAGCCGAGCACGTCGGGATGCGGCTGGCGCGGCCACGGATCGCGCACCCGGATTTCGGCCGGGACGTACTCGTAGTGCTCGATGTTCGGCACGATCCAGACGGCGACGCGGGCGCCGTTGGGCCAGCGCAGCCGCGGGCGCTCGACGATGGGCGAATAGCTGAAACGGTACGGGTCCACTTGCGCGGCCTCCCCTCGCGGAGGGTATGATCCCCGACTGTAGCCGCGATCCGCGCGGCCGCAAGCGCGCACGGAACCCCCGTCCGCCGGAACCGGATCGAACCCATGACCGTGGCGTTTCCGCACCTCTTCAGCCCGCTCAAGCTCGGCTCGCTCGATCTGGCCAACCGCGTCGTCGTGGGTTCGATGCACACGCGGCTGGAGCAGGTCGAGACGACGCCCGACCGGCTGGTGGCGTTCTACGAGGCGCGCGCCCGGGCCGGCGTCGGCCTGATCATCACCGGCGGCTATTCGCCCAACGCCGCCGGCACGATCGAGGACGATTCGGCGCGCTTCGACTCCGAGGACCAGGTCGGCTTCCATCGGGCCATCGTCGGCTCCGCGCACCGCTTCGGCGTGCCGATCCTGCTGCAGATCCTGCATTCCGGCCGCTACGGGCGGCACGACCGCGCGGTCGGCGCCTCCGAGGCCGGCTCGCCGATCAACAAGTTCAAGCCGCGAGTCATGACGACGGCGGAGATCCGCGCGACGATCGACGATTTCGAGCGCTGCGCCGCCCTTGCGCGGACCGCCGGCTACGACGGCGTCGAGATCATGGGGTCGGAAGGCTATCTGCTGACGCAGTTCCTGTGCCCGCGCACCAACAACCGGACGGACGAGTTCGGCGGATCGCTCGACAACCGCATGCGGCTGCCGCTGGAGATCGTGCGCCGCGTCCGGGCGCGTTGCGGACCGGACTTCGCGATCGTGTTCCGCATCTCGTCGCTCGACCTGGTCGAGGGCGGCATGTCCGGTGCGGAGATCGCGACCTTCGCCCGCGCCCTGCAGGACGCCGGCACCGACGCGCTCGACAACGGCGTCGGCTGGCACGAGGCGCGCGTGCCGACGACGCAGTACTCCGTGCCGCGCGGGGCGTGGCGCGCGGCGACCCAGCGCTTGAAGGACGCCGTCACCATCCCCGTCATGGCCACCAACCGCCTGCCCATGCCCGATCTCGCCGAGCGGCTGCTGGCCGAGGGCGTGGCGGATCTGGTGTCGCTGGCGCGGCCGTTCCTGGCCGACCCCGAATGGGCGTTGAAGGCGCGCGAAGGCCGCGCCGAGGAGATCAACGCCTGCATCGCCTGCAACCAGGCCTGCATCGATTTCATCTTCCGCGACAAGGTCTCGACCTGCGTGGTCAACCCCAAGGCGGCACGCGAGACGATCCTCGTCGCGGCGCCGCCGGGCCGGGCGAAACGGATCGCCGTGGTCGGCGCCGGCGCCGCCGGCCTGGCCTGCGCGATGGAGGCGGCGCAGCGCGGCCACCACGTCACCGTGTTCGAGGCCGACGGCGAGATCGGCGGCCAGATGCGTCTGGCGATGAACGTGCCGGGCAAGGAGTTCGCCGAGACCATACGGTATTTCGGCGCCCGGCTGCGCCGGCTCGACGTCGCGGTCAGGCTCGGTCAGGCGGCTACGCCGGATGCGCTCGCCGCCGGTGGCTTCGACGAGGTCGTGATCGCCACCGGCGCGCGCGCGCGGCGGCCGGAAATCGCCGGCCTCGACCATCCCAAGGTCGCCTGGTACGCCGATATCCTCAGCGGCCGCCGCGCCGCCGGCCGGACCGTGGCGGTCATCGGCGCCGGCGGCATCGGCTACGACGTCGCCGCCTACCTGACGGCGCCGGCCGATGGCGGCGTCGGCGCGTTTCTCGACGCCTGGGGGGCGGACGCCGGCGCCGCCGGGCCGGCGGATTGAAGCCCGCCACGCATCCCAAGCCCGCGCGGCAGGTGACCGTCCTGCAACGCGCCGCGAAGGCCAAGGGCCCGCCCGGGTTGTCGACCGGCTGGGTGCTCAAGGGCGAACTGGCGATGCGCGGCGTGAAGGTCGTGACCGGCGTGCGCTACGACCGCATCGACGACGGCGGCCTGCACTACGCGACCGACGCCGGCCCGGCCGTGATCGCGGCCGACACCATCGTCGTCTGCGCCGGACAGGAATCGGAGCGGCGCCTCTATGACGCGTTGACGGCGCGCGGCATGGGCGCGCATCTCATCGGCGGCGCCGAGACCGCCGCCGAGCTCGACGCGCTGCGCGCCATCGAGGCCGGCACGCGGCTGGGCCTGACCATCTGACATCACCGGGCTGGAGAGACTTCCATGGCCGAGCGCATCCTCGTGATCAACCCGAACTCGACCGAGGCCGTCACCCGCGGCATCGACGCGGCGATGGCGCCGCTGCGCATGTCCGGCGGACCAGAGATCGAGTGCGTGACCCTGCGCGAGGGTCCGCCGGGCATCCAGACGCAGGCCGATGTCGAGAGCGTGGTGGCGCCGGTGTCGCGCACGGTCACCGCCCGCGACAACGACTGCGACGCCTTCGTCATCGCCTGCTTCAGCGATCCCGGCCTGTTCGCCGCGCGCGAGGCGACGCAGAAGCCCGTGCTGGGCATCGCCGAATGCGGCGTGCTCACCGCCATGACGCTGGGCCAGCGCTTCGGTGTGATCGCCATCCTCGACCGCTCCATCCCCCGGCACATGCGCTACGTCAGGCAGATGGGCGTGCAGGACCGCTTCGCCGGCGACCGCGCCATCGGGCTGGGCGTGGTCGAGCTCAGCGACGAGGAGCGCACCCTGTCGCGCATGGTCGCGGTCGGCCGCGAGCTGCGCGAGAAGGACGGCGCCGATGTGCTCGTGATGGGTTGCGCCGGCATGGCGCGCTACCGCGACACGCTGCAGCGCGAGGTCGGCGTGCCGGTGGTGGAACCGACCCAGGCCGCCGTCGCCATGGCCATCGGCCAGGCGCGGTTGAAGTGGGCCGTGTAGAGGCGGCACAATTTTTTTTGATGTCCCAACCCGCTGAAGCTCCCATCCTGTCATCCCGAGCGCAGCGAGGGATCCAGGCGTCAACCCTGGATCCCTCGCTGCGCTCGGGATGACGGTACGGCCGTGGCCTCGGCCCGCCACGCTGGCGACGACGTGCTCGTCGTCAGGATATGTCGATTTTGCGCGCACCCCTCACCCCGGCCCTCTCCCGCGAAGCGGGAGAGGGAGCATGCGAAATCGCGCGCTTGTCGTCCGCCTTCGTACAGGACCATGATCCTCCCGGGCGGGCCGCCACGGCGCGGCGCGCGCCCGAGCGGCTCGCCGCGCATGATCCCGACGACGGCGGACCGCCCTCCAACGGAGGAGATCGCCATGGCCAAGCGGAACACCTACGTGAAGACGGAGGTCGTGGGCACCTCCGACAAATCCGTGTCCGACGCGATCGACGGCGCCATCGCCACGGCGTCGAAGACGCTGCGCAACCTCGACTGGTTCGAGGTGGTCGACGTGCGCGGCAGCATCCGCGCCAACAAGGTGTCGAGCTACCAGGTGACGCTGAAGCTCGGCCTGCGTGCTGAGGCGCCGGCCTGACCAGCGGACCGCCGCGCGTTTGATCGGCGGCGGCGCGGAGGGTAGACGGAACGCCACATCAGGTGTTCCGAAAAGGCAGCTATGACCCTGTCGCGCCGCTCCGCCCTCGCCGCCGCCGCTCTCGCCGGCGTCCCGCGCATGGCGTCGGCGCAAGGACCCGGCCGCGGCGGGGCGCTGTACGATCTGGTCGCGCGCTACAGCGCCCGCCCGCACCACCGCACCGGCACGCCCGAGGCGGCGGCGACGCTGGACTGGATGGACGCCGAGCTGGTGGCGCGCGGCGCCAGGGTCGAGCGCCGCGCCTACGCGTTCGAGCGCTACGAACACCGCGCCTCGGTGTCGATCGACGGCCGGCGCGTCGAGTCGCTGCCGCTGTACTACGAAGGCGTCGGGGAGATCGCGTCGGAGGCGCCGTTCCTGCGCCCCGTCACGCTGGCCAACAACTTCGACAAGGCCGACCTCGCCGCCGCGCTGCGCGAAGCGGCGGCCAGCGGCGCGGCGGCGGCGGTGTTCGCGACGTTCGGCCGGTTCGGCGCCGAGGCGCCACGGCCGAACCTGATCGCCGTCAACGTCGATCCCGACAAGCGGGTCTCCGGCATCCCGACCTTGCTGGTCTCCGGCGAGCACCTCGACTCGCTGGCGGGCGGCTCGGTCTTCGCGGGGCTCAGCGCGCGGCGCGTGCCCGACCGCGCCGACAACCTGATCGCGCGCCTCGGACCGGCGGACGGCGCGCGCGATCGCCGTCACGACACCGCTGACCGGCTGGTTCTCGTGCGCCGCCGAGCGCGGCACCGGCGTGGCGATCGCGTTGGAATTGGCGCGGGACCTCGCGCGCACGCTGCCGGTCGTCGTCGTGGCGACGTCCGGGCACGAGCTCGACAACCTCGGCCTGCGGCGCCTGCTGGCCGACGGGTTCGACGTCAAGCCGCGCGCCGTCGTGCATCTCGGCGCGTCGGTCGCGGCCGGCATCGTCGGCGCCGGTGGCGTCATGCGGCCGGCGCCGTTGCGCCTGGTGGCGTCCAACCGTCCGCTTGACGCTGAGTCGCCGCTGGGTCGGATCCTAATGCCGGCGGGGTTCGTCGCGCCGCCACGCTTTCTCGGCGAGGGCGAGGTGTGGTCGCGCCATCTCGGCGACGCCACGCCGCTGCTGTCCTTCGCCGGCGCCTTCCCGCTGTTCCACACGCCCGGCGACGTCGCCGTCGCCACGACATCGCCGGCGCTGCTGGAAGGCGCCCACCGCGCCGTGGCGGAAGCGATGGCGGCATTGCTCCGATAACGTCACGAGACTTCAGCGGCCGTCGTTCCGAGTGGAACGCCAAAGGCGCGCGGCCGAACGGCCTTTGCCCGGTCGAGTGTCTGAACATGATCGGTCGACTACGGCGCGGCGCGCCTCCAATCAAAGCTGTGATTCCGTTGTCTGGGGTCCCTCGCGGGATGATTCGAGTGCCCGCGACGAGAGCGCCGATAGCCCGGAGTCGGAGGGATCTTCCGGAGCGCTGCCTGAGTAGGCGGCGCCTGCGGCGGACGCGGGCCCGCCGCGCGGCGTCGAGGCGCAGGAGCGGGTGCCAGCGCTGCGGGTGGACCTGGACGCGACGCCTCGAGCCGGCGGTGGCACCCGCCCCGCCCCCTACCACTTCAGCACCGGCGGCGGCTCCTTGCGGGTATTGTTCTCTGGCCGGTAGGCCATGTTGAGCTGCGACAGACACAGGCCGACGGCCACCGGATTGCAGCCCTTCGGGCGGTCCCGCCACGGGAAGGTGTAGTAGCCGGAAGACACCAGCCCCGAGCTTTGGACCGCCTTGTAGACCTCCCAGGGGAAGTTCGGTCCCCACACGCCGATGCCGCCCTTGACGCCGGCGCTGATGGCGTTGATCGCCTGCTGGCTGCACACGCCGCTCGACAGATAGTCGGCGTCGCCGAGATCCGACTCCACGATGTAGGCGTGGATGGCGCTGGCGTCGACCGCGCCGGCGTCGAGCTCCTGGACCACCACCGGGCGGTGGACGTTCTCGGCGAAATAGGCGGCGGCCGAGACCTCGCGCCAGCCGCTCGATCCGCTCACGAACCACGATCCGCGCACGTTCTCGAAGGTATAGACGGTGGAGTCGAGGACGATGGCGGAATGGCCGGGTCCGATGCCGCCGAGGTTGGTGACGCAGGTCAACAGCGCCGCGCGGCGGCAGACTTTGCAGATCGCTTTCATGTTGGCTCTCCCCTAGAAAGTGAGTGTTTGATCACTCTCTATCTACGGGGCGCCACGGCCATCCATCCCCGGCCGGCGGGGGAAAATTCGCGCCGCCCTACTCGATCACCTCGTCGGCGCGTTGAAGAAGCGTTGGCGGAATCGCGATTTTCAGCGCCGCGGCGGTCCTGAGGTTCACCACCAGCTCGAACGTCGTCGGTTGCTCTACCGGTAGTCCGCCGGGCTTCGCGCTCTTCAGGATGCGGTCGACATACGTCGCGGCCCGCCGGAACTGCGCGACCTCGCTGGCGCCGTAGGCCATCAGGCCGCCGGCTCTCACGAAGGCGCGCGGTCCAGGCGATTCCCGCCATCCCCGCGCCCAACGCGGCGTCGGCGATCAGACCGAGCCGCTCGATGTGCAAGGTCGATCCCGGCACGAGGAGGCCGGTGGCGCCGGCACGTCCGGCCGCCGAGATCTCGCGCTCGATGTCCACGGCCGTTTCGACCGCCAGCGGCGCCAGCTGGACGCGGCCCGCGACCGCGAAACGCTCGAACTCCGAGAGCCAGACCCGATGCGCGGGCTGGGGCGGATTCCAGAGCGCCCCGATGCGTCCGATCCGCGGATCCGCCTCCTTCAACAGTTCGATCCATTTGCCGGCGAGCTCGGTGCTGGCGTTGGAGACGCCGGTGACGTTCCCGCCCGGCCGCGCGAGGCTCCGCACGAAGCCCAGTCCCACCGGGTCGCCGACGAGCGTCATGACGATCGGAATCGACGACGTCGCGTTGCGCGCCGCCTGGACGGACTCCGCCCCGCCCGCGACGATCACGTCGACGCCGATACGGACGAGTTCCGCCGCCGCCTCGGAAAGCCGCGCGAAGCTGCCGGCGGCGCCCACGCGCTCGAAGGCGACGCCGACCCCTTCGTGGTAGCCCAGCGCGCGCAGCGCGTCGCGCAGCGCGTCGCGCAGCGCGTCGAACTGGAACGAAGGCCTCGCGAACACGCCGACGCGGGGCATCCGGCGCGATCCCTGAGCACGCGCCGCCACGAGCGGGACAGTCCCCGCCGCGCCCGCGAGCGCGAGAAGGTGGCGCCGCCTCACTCGATGACCTCGTCGGCCCGGGCGAGCAGCGTGGACGGCAGCGTCAGGCCGAGCCGCTTGGCCGTGCGCTGGTTGACCACCAGCTCGAACACCGACGGCCGCTCGATCGGCAGGTCGCCCGGCTTCGCGCCGTCGAGGATGCGCACGGCGTGGCGGGCGACGCCGCGGTAGGCGGCCTTGAGCTCCGGGCCGTAGGTGAACAGCGCGCCGGAATGCGCCATTTGCGCCCAGCCGGAGACCAGCGGCACGCCGCGCGCCGCGCAGGCCTCGACGATCATGGGCGTCGCCTGGACCATCGACGCGCTGGGCAGCGCCATGACCGCGTCGACGCGCGACTCCAGCGCCCCGGCCAGCGCCGGCGGGATGTCGGCGGCGGTCTGCGCGCGCAGCACCACGAGCTCGATCCCGGCCGGCGCGACGGCGCGCTCGCAGGCCGTGATCTCGAGCTCCTCGCCGGCGTGGCGGGCGTTCGACAGCAGCGCGATGCGCCGGCACGCCGGCAGCGCCTCGCGCACGAGGTCGACGCGCTTGGGGTTGAGCTCGATGGCCATAAAGGTGGCACCGGTGGAATCGCCACCCGGCCGCGCCAGCGACTGCGCGATGCCGGCGACGACCGGATCGCCGCTGTAGCCGTACACCACCGGCACCGTGCGCTTGGCGCGCACCACCGGCAGGGTGGCGGCGCCCTGCGCCATGATCAGGTTCACCGGCAGCTTCTCGAGCTGCGCCACGATGCCGGGCACGGCGTCGAGCTTGCCGTCGGCGTAGCGCTCGACGACGCGGATCGGCGCCGCGCCGGGCTTAGCGTTGTCGGCGAGGCCGGCGCGGAACGCGGCCACGATCGCGGTCATCGACTCGCGCGCCTCCGGCGAGACGAAGCCGATGACGCGCTCGGCGGCGGCGGCGCGGAACCCGATAAACGACGGCGCCGACAACGCGGCGGAAAGCAGGAGCCGGCGTCTCATGGGTCACCTGTTCGACGATATAGGGAACGCCTACGACGCGGGCAGACTGCCATAGGCGCGGACGGGGTGAAAAATTATTCGCGCCGGGCGTGGATGCCCAGTGGAGTCCCCGAATAGTATGGAGTATGGAACCTGACCGCTCACTTAGGATGGTAACCCGACGGGCGACGTCACCGCCCGCGCCACCGGGCGCGGCTCCCGTTCCAGCATCGAGGCCGGCGCGACGCGCCGGACCGTACCCGGACGCATCCGTCGCCGCCCGACGGGCGCGCACATGACAATCGACAGGGGAGACGACGACATGGCTTCGAAGATGATGACCCGCCGCGGCGCCTCGGCCGCGGCGATGGCCGGCGCCGCGGTGGCGCTGGCCGCCGGCCCGGCGCGTGCCGACGCGCTCGACGACGCGCTGGCCTGGCTGACCGAGATCGGCGCCAAGGACCACAACAAGCCGTTCACCAAGGAGTCGCTGGCGAAGCTGTACTCGATCAGCCTCGGCACGAACGAGATCGCCGCCAAGCTCAAGCCCGACGACCTCAAGCACCTCGCCGCGCTGCCGGCGCTGCGCAGCCTCGACCTCTCCAACAAGGCCTACGGCGACGACATGGCGGCGGCCGCGGCGAAGCTGGCCAACATCCAGTCGCTGAACATGGGCGGCGAGAACCAGCTGACCGACAAGGCGCTGCTGGAGATCGGCAGGATGGTGAAACTGGAGTCGCTGACCTTGAGCGGCTCGCTGTTCGCGCCGTCGAAGTACACGGCGGCCGGCGTCAAGGCGCTGGCGGCGCTACCCAACCTCCAGACGCTGGACCTCAGCCAGTCGTCGTTCGGCGACGCCGGGCTGATCGAGCTGAAGGCGGCGCCGAAGCTGCGCTCGCTCAACATCATCGGCGCCAAGGGGGTCGGCCGGCCGGGCCTCGAGGCGCTGGCCGCGATCAAGACGCTGAGGCGGCTGGTGCTGCAGTGGGTCGAGGTCGACGAGGAGGTCGAGGCGCTGACGGCGTCGACGGCCATCGAGGACATCGTCTTCATGGGCGCGTTCAACACCAAGAAGCACTTCACCGACGCCGGCGGCGTCCAGCTCGCGAAGATGAAGCAGCTGACCAGCGTCGCGATCTGGCACACGAAGGTGACCGACAAGACCCTGGTGGCGCTGGCGGCCCTGCCCAGGCTGCGCACGCTGATCGTCAGCAAGACCGAGGTCACGGACGCCGGCTTCGCGCCGTTCGCCAAGCACGCGACCCTGGCCACCGTGTGGGCCAGCGAGACGAAGCTGACCGGCGCGGGCATGGCGCATTTCGCCGCGATGCCGAAGCTGGGCTCGCTGTCGATCGACGACACCAAGGTGACCAACGCCGGCCTGCTGACCCTGGCGGCGAACGCGGCGCTGACCAGCGTCAGCGCGCGCAAGACCGGCGTCGACGACGCCGGCATCGCCAAGGCCAAGGAGGTCAACCCCAAGCTGCGCGTCAGCAAGTGACGCCGGCGGCGCCCCCGGCTCCGGCCGGGGGCGTCCCGCGTTTCGCCCGGACCGTCGTTTTGTGGAAGGCGCTTGCGCGGGGCCTGAAGGGTTCGTAAGAATTGGCCGCTCACTTCCCCGTGAGCGCTCATAATATTCCGGAGCCCCTCCCGTGCCCTTCCAACGCCGCGCCGTCTGGTCTACCGCCCTCCTCGTCCTCGCCGCCGCGAGCCCCCTCGCCGCCGCCCGCGCGCAGGCGCCGGAGCTCTGCGTCGCCACGGGTGGCGACGGCGCCGCGTGCCTCTCGGGCGGCGCGTGGAGGACGTACAAGCAGGCCGACAAGGGCACGCTCGGCTCGAACCATGTCGCGAAGATCGCCGCCTGCGGCGAGCAGACGATCTTCGCGCACGGAAGCGGCGTCAGCGCGCTCGACTCCAAGGGCTGGTCGCAGCATCCGCGCTGGGGCAGCGCCTCGGCGGAGTCGATCGTCTGCGCCGGCGACACGCTGTGGGTCGCCCACTTCAAGGGCGTCAGCCGGTTCCAGGGCGGCGCGTGGACGACGATCAACCCCGACCAGCTCGCGAGCGGCGCCTCGATCAACGATCTGATCAAGTCGGTGTCGATCGCGCCGGACGGCGCGGTGTGGGTCGCCACCGGCCGCAGCGTGGCGCGCTTCGCCAAAGGCGAGTGGACGCGCTTCCAGCAGGGCGAGGGATTCGAGAAGGCCGTGTTCTTCGAGCGCCTTGCGGTGGGACCCGACGGCAAGGTCTGGGTCGCCGGCAGCTCCGGCCTGTGGCTGCGCGACGGCGAGAAATGGACCGCGGTCGAGCAGCGGCTGGGCACCGTGCGCGCGATGGTGGTCGACAAGGCGGGACGCGTGTTCGTCGGCACGCACGCCGACGGCATCCACGTCTACGCCGCCGGCGCCTGGACGCGGCACACCCGCGACAAGGGGCTGCCATCGAACCGCATCAACGCGCTGGCGGCGGATGGCCACGGCCGCGTCTGGGCCGCGACCAGCTACGGCCTGGCGGTGCTCGACGGCGACAAGTGGACGGTCTACCGCATGGACAACGCGACCCTGCCGGCCAACGCGCTGGTCGACCTCGCGGTGTTCCGCGGCGGCCCCGCCGCGCTGCCGAAGACCGAACCGACGGCGCCGGGCTCGATCATCGGACGCGTCGCCGGCGCCGAGAGCAAGCCCGTCGCCAAGGCCAAGGTCGAGCTCTGCGTCGAGGCGCTGTTCGCCGGCATCTCGAGGGTCCAGACCACGCCCTGCACCGGCCAACCCTTCGCGCGGTCGCAGACCACGGACGCGGACGGCCGCTTCGCCTTCGAGGACGTGCCGGCCGGCAAGTACATCCTCGCGATCGAGACGGAGCCGGGCAAATGGGGCCTGCTGACGTCGGGCTTCGTCGGCGCCTCGCAGATGATTCCCGTCGCCGCCGGCAAGCGGACCGACCTGCAGACGCTGAACCTGCGCGCCAAGCCGTAGCCGACCGCGACTCCGACGGTCCGCGGCCGGTTGGCGGACCCGGAGAACGTTGCCATCCTTCCCTGCCTACGGGAGCTGGATGGCGAACCCATGCCGGACCAGCCGCCCGATAGTGAATGGCACCTGTCGATCACCGGTTTGGCGACACTTCCCGTTTCGCCGTCCCGCATGTCGCCTTCCGGACGAAGTCGGGCCGTGTGGCGGCCGGGCGCGAGACGACGCCGTTGTCGTAAGCCGGTGTCCTGTCGCCAGGGCGATTCGCCGGAACCTACGCCGTTGGCGGCAACACGGGCCTGTTCGAGGCCCAGTTCGACGAGACCGACAGCTCGCTAGAGATCATGCTCATCGGTCCGCTCAAGGCGGCCTGAACCGCGAGGTCGTCGCGCCCCTGCATCAACGATTCGACCGTGCAGGCGCACGTCAATCGCGCCCTTCTGGCGCATGCGAACGTCGAGTCTATACCGGAGCGCGTGCAGCGCGCGTTCGTGGCGCTGCGCGACGAACGTCGAAGGCGCGGCAATTCATTCGACCGGGCTCTCGCCGCGGCGGCACACTCCCTCTTCGCCCGCGCGCTCGTCGCCAAACGCAAGGCCGGCAAGGCGCGGATGGACGCGACGGCGCTGGGCTACGACGCCGGCAATTCGTTCCCGCGGTCGCCGCGCGCCGAGGACGCGACGACGGTCGCCGCCAACCGGCCGTCGCGCGGGTCGGCCGGGAGCGTCCGCCGGGGTCCGCGCGGATCCGCCGATGGCGAGGCCGACCGGGTCCGCCACAACGTGACCGGCACGGCGCCGCGCGTGATCCAAGGCCACCATTGACGATCGCCGGGCGCGACCGCCGCCATGGGAGCCATGCGCCGGCGGCGGCCGCCTCGACAGGCCACGGCCGGGATGGATAGAGTCCGGTCGGAATTCTGGACGCGAGAGGAAACCCGCCATGGACATGAACATCGCCACCACCGTGAAGCCTGAGGATGTCGGCCTGAGCTCGTCGCGGCTGGAGCGCGTCAGCGCCTGGGCCGACGCGCTGGTGGCGTCGGGCAAGCTGGCCGGGCTGACCACGGTGGTGATGCGGCGCGGCCAGGTGGCCCACCTGCACGTCACCGGCAAGTCCGACCTCGCGCGCGGCACGCCGATGCGGGCCGACACGATCTTCCGCATCTATTCGATGACCAAGCCGCTGACCAGCGTCGCCATCATGATGCTGTACGAGGAGGGCCGCTTCCAGCTCGACGATCCGATCACCCGCTACGCGCCGATGTTCAAGGACATGCGCGTGGCGTCCGGCGGCATGCGCGGCAAGATCGACACCGTGCCGGCCAACCGGCCGATCACCTTCCGCGACCTGCTCACGCACACGTCGGGGCTCACCTACGGCTTCATGGAGGCCAACAACGTCGATGCGCTGTACCGCAAGGTCGGCATCGACTTCCACCTCGCCAAGGTGTCGCTCAAGGAGATGATCGAGCGGCTGGCCGAGCTGCCGCTGATCGCGCAGCCCGGCGCGGAGGGGAACTACAGCGTCGCCACCGACGTGCTGGGCTACCTCGTGCAGGCGATCTCCGGCGAGCGCTTCGACGATTTCCTCGAGAAGCGCGTGATCAAGCCGCTGGGCATGGTCGACACGTCGTTCCACCTGCCGGCCGACAAGGCCGGCCGCTTCGCCGCCAACTACAACGTCGAGGCCGACGGCTCGCTGAAGCTGATCGACGATCCGCAGAAGAGCCACTACCTCACGAAGCGCGACATCGTGTCGGGCGGCGGCGGTCTGGTGTCGACGGCGGCCGACTACATCCGCTTCTGCCGCTTCATGCTGAACAAGGGCGAGCTCGACGGCGTGCGCCTGCTGGGCCGCAAGACGGTCGAGCTGATGACGTCGAACCACCTGCGCGGCGACATGGCCGACATGGGCCAGCCGCGCTTCAGCGAGTCGAGCTACGAGGGCATCGGCTTCGGCCTGGGCTTCTCGGTGATGCTCGATCCGGCCAAGGCGCAGATCCTCGGCACGCCCGGCGAGTACGCCTGGGGCGGTGCCGCCAGCACCGCCTTCTGGGTCGATCCGCGCGAGGACATGGCGGTGCTGCTGCTGACCCAGGCGATGCCGTCGAGCGCCTACCCGATCCGCCGCGAGCTGCGCGTGCTCACCTATCAGGCGGTCATCGACTGAGGCGTCCGCGGAAGCCCCTCATCCGGCGCTACGCGCCACCTTCTCCCCCGAAGACGGGGAGAAGGCGAAAGCCTCATTCCCTTCTCCCCCGTCTTCGGGGGAGAAGGTGCCCGAAGGGCGGATGAGGGGCGCCGCCTCTCTCACTTCGCGATGTGCATGTTCGGCTTCACGGCCTTGGCGGCCTTGACGCCGTCGTCCGTGACCTTGGTCTGCATCACGTTGAGAGACGACAGGCCCTCGATCTTCGCGAGCGTCGGCAGCGAGGCGTCGGTCACCGCCGTGGCGCGCAGGTCGAGCATTTGAAGCTTCATCCCGGCCAGCGCGGCGGCGGCGCCGTCGCCGACCGGCGTCTCCGGCAGGCTCAGCCGCCGCAGACCGGGCATGTCCTTCAGCGCCGCCACACCCGCGTCGGTGATCTTCGCCTTGTGGACGTAGAGCTCGCTCAGGAGCTTCATCGTCGCGATCGCGGCGAGACCCTTGTCCGTCACCTCGGGCGAGTACGCCAGCGTCAGCGTCAGCAGCGACGAGATCTTCGCCACGGTCGCGAGGTCGGCGTCGGTGGCGCCGCAATTGCTGATGTTCAGCGCCTGCAGCTGCTTGAGCTCGACCAGCGGCGCGAAGCCGCCCGCCAGCTTGTTCTCGTAGAGCTGGAGCTCGCGCAAGCCCGCGATCCTGGCGATGTGCGCCACGCCGGCCGTCGTCATCGACTTGGCGCCGGACACGAACAGCCGCTGCAGCTTGGGCGCGCCGCCGGCCAGCGCCGCCAGCGCCGCGTCGTCGAGCTTGGGCATGGAGCGCGCCGCCAGCTCGACCAGGGCCGGCAGCTTGGCGATCGAGGCCATGCCGGCGGCGCCGACTTGGGTCTGCGCCACCGACAGCCACTGCAGATCCTTGAGGCCGGCGATGTGCGCGAGTCCGGCGTCGGAGACGTCGGACATCTCGAGGTTCAGGCGTTGCAGCGCCGCGAGCTTGCCGATGCCGGTCATGGCCGCCTCGGTCAGGCCCTTGACGGATACCAGCGACAGGCTGCGCAGCTCCTTGGCCGCCGCCAGCGCCGCGAAGGTGGCGTCGTCGACGCTCGCGCGGTCGAGGGAGAGCTGCCGCAACGAGGCGATCTTCGCCAGATCGGCGGCGCAGGCCGCCGTCACCTTGGCGCCGGCGAGCTGGAGGCTGCCGAGCTTGGGCAGCGCCTTGAGCGCGGCGCAGTCCTCGTCGGTGAACTTCTTCGCCAGATCGCCGGAGACGTAGACGTTGAGCACCTTGTCGGCGTTCTCCGCCGTCACCGGCTGGCCCGACACCTTCACATTCATGTCCGCGAGACGCTTGAAGGCGTCGCCGGCCGGCGCCTGGGCGACGGACTGCGCGGGCGCGGCCGCCGGCGGCGCGGCGGGCTTCGGTGCCTCCGCGACCTGAGTCGGCGCCGGAGAGGGCGCGGGTCCGGCGGCTTGCGGCGCAGCCGGCGCCGAGGGCGGCGGGGCGGCCGCCACCGGCGCGCTGACCGGAACCACCGGCGCCTGCGCTGGCGTGGCGGCCGGTGCGGCGGCGACCAACGGCTTGACGCAGGCCGGCAACGCGGCGCCGAACCCGAAGCTCTTGGGCGCGGCGTCGGCGCGGGCCGTCAACACGCCGTTGCGCGACGAGCCGGCGAACTCGCCGCAGCCGTCGCCGACCACCAGGGTGACGGTGGCGCCGCGCGGCGCGGCGACGCCGGCGTGGCGGGCGGCGACGCAGATCTCCGACGTCGCGGCGTAGCGATCGACGCCGAACGCCGACGGATCGGCGGCGTCGGACGCGCGCCGCTCGCGGCGGGTCTGTCCGCGGCCGCCATTCACCGCCTGCTGCGTGCAGACGCAGGTGAGCTTGCTGCCGACCGCCAGGCCTTCGGCTGTCTCCGGACAGGGCGTCTGCGCCGACGCAGGCGCGCCCATCGTTGCGGCGACGGCAATGATCGCCGCGCCCGTCAAAGCACCAACCTTCATGGATCTCCCCCGACACGCGGTCCGCTGGAGCGCCCTCGCCCCGCCATCGCGCCCGCATTCTGCATATGCGGCGCAAACCGGGCAATCATCCCCGGCCCCGGTGGCCGCGGCGCTTGAAGCGGTGGCGATCCGCGGCGAGACTACCGGCCCGTCCCGCAGGATCGCGCCGCACATGACACCGGACCGCCGAAGCGACACCGTCCCCCGCCCGACGCGCCGCGCCGCCCTGCTGCTGGCCGGCGCCACGCTGGCGGCGCCGTTCGTGGCGCGCGCGCAGCAGCGGCCGATGGCGCGGATCGCGTTCGGCTCCTGCGCCGACCAGAACCAGCCGCAGCCGATCTGGGACGCGATCCTCACCTACCGCCCGGACCTGTTCATCTTCGCGGGCGACTGCGTCTACGGCGACAGCGCCGATCCCGACCTCGGACCGCTGCGCGCCGCCTACGCCCGCCAGCGCGACAACGAGGGGTTCATGAAGGCGCGCCGCCAGCTGCGCCACATGGCGGTGTGGGACGACCACGACTACGGGCTCAACGACGGCGGCGCCGAGTTCGCGCACAAGGCGGCCGCCAAGGACGAGTTCCTGCGCTTCTGGGACGTCCCGCCCGACGATCCCCGGCGCGGCCGCGAGGGGCTGTACCATGCCGAGACGTTCGGTCCCGCCGGCATGCGCACGCAGGTGATCCTGCTGGACGCGCGTTGGTTCCGCTCGCCCCTGAAGCGCACGGACAGGCTCAACGCGCCGGGCAAGGAGCGCTACGTGCCGGACGAGGATCCGACCAAGACGATGCTGGGCGAGACGCAATGGTCATGGTTGAGCCAACGGCTGCGCGAGCCGGCCGACATCCGGCTGGTGGTGTCGAGCGTGCAGATCCTGGCCGAGGGCCATGGCTGGGAGCGGTGGGGCAACCTCCCGCTGGAGCGGCGGAAATTCTTCGAGGTCGTGCGCGACGCCAAGGCCGAGGGCGTGGTGCTGGTGTCGGGCGACCGCCACATCGGCGCCATCTACCAGGAGAGCGAGGACACGCCCTACACGCTGACCGAGATCACCTCGAGCGGGCTCAACAAGTTCTTCCCCGGCAACAAGGAGGACGGTCCGAACCGACTGGGCGCGGTGTACGGGCTGCCGAATTTCGGGACGGTCGAGATCGACTGGTGGGAGCGCACCGTGCAGGTCGCCGTGCGCGACGAGGTCGGCCAGACGGTCCGGCACGATTCTGTCGACATGGATGATCTGGCGGAGAAATAGCGTTCTTCGGCAAAGATATATGAGCTGAAAGAACGCTTTAACTACACGACTCTACGATCCGCGCAGCGTCGAGGTTGGCGCCTCGTCACCCAGCCCCGCCTGCTATCCTCATGCCCCCTCCCCTCAGGCGCCCGGTAGGGCGCCGATGTGGGGGAGGGCTGGGGTGGCGGGTGCCATCGCGCGAAATCTGCGCCGTGAGCCGCTTCGGCTACACCATTCAATCGCAAACATCGCGACCTGCACTACCCCCACCCCGACCCTCCCCCACAAGGGGGGAGGGAGTTTAGAAAGCTGCCCCGCATCGAATTGTGTGAACGCGGCAGCCCGTCGCCCTACTGCGGCTGGACGCCGGCGCCGCGCACCGCGGGGACCCACTTGTCGATCGACGCCTGGAGCTGCGCGCGCAACGCCTCCGGCGTCGACTCCTCCTTGGTCGGCAGCTCGACCGCGAAGTCGATCAGCTGCTTGCTGACCGCCGGATCGGCCAAGGTCGCGACCAGCGCGGCGTTGACCTTGGCGACGACGTCCTTCGGCGTGCCCTTGGGGCCGAAGAAGCCGTTCCAGATCGCGACCTCGTAGCCGGGCAGCCCGGCCTCGTCGATGGTCGGCACGTCGGGCAGCTGCGGCAGGCGCTTCTTGCTGCTGACGCCCAGCGCCTTGATGTTGCCGGCCTTGATCTGCGCCAGCACGTTGACCGCCTGGTCGACCATGTAGTCGAACTGGCCGGCCATCAGGTCGTTCAGCGCCGGGCCGGTGCCCTTGTAGGGGATCTCCAGCACCTCGACCTTCATCATGCTGTTGAGCATGAGACCGCCGAGATGCGAGGCGGCGCCGATGCCGGCCATGCCGTACTGCGCCTTCTTCTGGTTGGCCTTCACGTAGGCCATGAACTCCTTGAAGTCCTTGACCGGCAGATCCTTGCGCGCGACCAGCACCATCGGGTTGGTCCCGCCCAGCCCGATCGGCTCGAGGTCGGTCCGGCTGTCGTAGGGCAGCGTCTTGTAGAGCGCGATGTTGACCGCCAGCGTGCCCATGTGGGTGAAGATCAGCGTGTGGCCGTCGGGATTGGCGCGCGCGGCCTTGGCGACGCCGATCGTGCCGCCGGCGCCGCCGACGTTCTCGACGATGATGCTCTGGCCGAGTTTCTCGCTCATCTTCTGGCTCAGCACGCGGGCCAGCGCGTCGGTCGGCCCGCCGGCCGCGAACGGCACGATCACCGAGATCGGCTTTGTCGGGTAGCCCTGCGCCCGGACGGCGCTGGTCGTGGCGAACACGGCCCCGGCCGCGACGCCGGTGAATTGGCGACGTTTCAACATCTGCGGTCACTCCCTAACGGGCGGAAATCGCCCTTTGGCGCGCTTCTAGCCGAAAAAATCGGCGATTTCCCGCGTCAATTCGTCGGGGCTCTCCTCCGCGAGATAGTGGCCGCCGGGGATCGCCGCGCCCGTCACCGGCAGCGCGCAATAGGGCTGGAACGTGCGGATCGGATCGAACATCCGGTCGATCACGCCGCCCTTGGACCACACCGCGCGCACCGGGCAGGCGATCCTGCGACCGGCCGCGAGGTCGGCGCGGTCGTGGTCGAGGTCGATGGAGGCCGAGGCGCGGTAGTCCTCGCACATCGCGTGGATCGCGCCGGGGAGCTTGGCGCAGCGCAGATACTCGGCCTGCGCCTCAGCCGTGTGCACGATCGGCGCGCCCCAGCGCTGGCCCAGCATCCACGGCAGGTAGAAGTCGATGTCGTGCGAGATCAGGTTCTCCGGAAAGGGATGCGCCTGGATCAGGAAGAACCAGTGGAAGTAGCGCGTCGCCAGCTCGAGATTGGTGCCCTCGTAGATCGCCAGGGTCGGCGCGATGTCGACGGGCATGAAGCGGGCGACGGCGTCGGGATCGTCGAGGCACAGGCGCTGGCCGACCCGGCCGCCGCGGTCGTGGCCGACCAGATCGAAGCGCGGGAATCCGAGATGGGCCATCAGCGCCACCATGTCGGCGGCCATCGCGCGCTTGGAGTAATTCTCATGGCGCGCGTCACCCGCGGGCTTGGCGCTGTCGCCGTAGCCGCGCAGATCGGCGCACACCACCGTGCGCGTCGCCGCCAGCCGCGGCGCCACGATATGCCACATGATGTGGCTCTGGGGATGGCCGTGCAGCAGCAGCATCGGCGGGCCGGAGCCGGCGACGACGTAGTTGATGTGCCCGGCACCGCCGGCCATCGGCGTCGCGAACGTGCCGCGCCGGAATCCCTCGAACATCGCGCCCTCCCCGCCGGGTCTAGATCCAAGACACGAGCATCGGATCGCCGCCGGAGTCGATGACCGCGCGCATGCGGCGCAACGTGCCGTCGCGCAACTGGGCCTTGACCGCGCTATAGCCGGGCGCCGCCGCCAGCGCGCGCGCCAGCGCGGCGGCCTCCGCGACGACATCCTCCGGGGCGACGACGCGGTCGACCAGACGCGCGGCCAGCGCCTCCTCGGCCGACACCATGCGGCCGCTCAGCATCAGGTCGCGGCGCAGCGCCGGCTCGACGGAGTCCTCCAGCACGATGAGCGGCACGGCCGGATACGGAATCCCCGCCGTCACCTCGGCGAGCGCGAACCGCGCCGCCCCGCGCGCGGCCACACGGAAATCGCACGCCATCGCGAGCACCATGCCGCCGCCGACCGCCGGCCCGTTGACGGCGGCGACCACCGGAAAGGGAAGCCCGTAGAGCGCCGCCGCCATCGCGTTGATGTCGGCGACCATCGCGCGCCGGTCCGCCGCGTCGTAGCCCGGCACGACTTTGAAATTCACGCCGGCGCAGAAGGCGCGTCCGGCGCCGGTGACGACGGCGGCGGCGATGTCGCGGCGCGCCGCCAGATCCGCGAGGCGCGCGATCAGCGCGGCGGTGAATTCCAGATCGACCGCGTTGGCCGGCGGCGCCTCGAAACGCAGCGTCGCCAGCCCGTCGGCGATGTCGAGATCGACGGCCATGCCGGCGCGCCCCGATCCACGCGCCGCGTGTCACGCCGTCTTCACGGCCTCCACCAGCGCGCGCGTCAGGTCCTTGGTGCCGCCGTTGCCGCCGAGGTCGGGCGTCTTGGGGCCGCCGCCGGCCAGCACGGTCTCGATGGCGCGCACGATGGCGTCGGCGGCGTCGCGGTGGCCGAGATGCTCCAGCATCATCGCGCCCGACCACACCTGGCCGATCGGATTGCAGATTCCCTTGCCGGCGATGTCCGGCGCCGAGCCGTGCACCGGCTCGAACATCGAGGGGAACAGCCGCTCGGGGTTGATGTTGCCGCTGGGCGCGATGCCGATCGAGCCGACCACGGCGGGGCCGAGATCGGAGAGGATGTCGCCGAACAGGTTGCTGCCGACCACGACGTCGAACCAGTGCGGGTTGCGCACGAAATGCGCCGTCAGGATGTCGATGTGGAACTGGTCGGTGGTGACATCGGGATAGGATTTCGCCATCAGCGCGAAGCGCTCGTCCCAGTACGGCATCGAGTAGATGATGCCGTTCGACTTGGTCGCCGAGGTCACGTGCTTGCGCTTGCGCCCCTTCGCCATCTCGAAGGCGTAGCGCATGATGCGGTCGGTGCCGGTGCGCGTGAAGATCGCCTCCTGGGTCACGAACTCGCGGTCGGTGCCCTCGAGCATGCGGCCGCCGATCGAGGAGTACTCGCCCTCGGTGTTCTCGCGCACGACGTAGAAGTCGATCTCGCCGGGCTTGCGGCCGGCCAGCGGGCACTGCACGCCCTCGAACAGGCGCACCGGCCGCACGTTGGCGTACTGGTCGAAGCCGCGGCGGATCGGGATCAGCAGGCCCCACAGCGAGACGTGGTCGGGCACGCCCGGCCAGCCGACCGCGCCGAGGAAGATCGACTCGAAAGGCTTGAGCTGGTCGAGCCCGTCCTTGGGCATCATCTCGCCGGTCTTGGCGTAGCGCTCGCACGACCAGTCGAACTCGGTCCACTCGAACTCGACGCCGAATCGGCGGCCGGCGGCCTCCAGCACCTCGATGCCCGCCGGCACGACCTCCATCCCGATGCCGTCGCCCGCGATCACCGCGATCCTGTGCCTGGCCATGTGCGTGTTTCCTCTGTCTGAATTGACCGCCCTCTCCGCCGCTCGCGGGGGAGAGGGAGGGACCCGCCGCGAAGCGGTGGGGAGGGTGAGGTGGTGTCGATGAAGAACAGGCTAGCGCCCGTGCGGTCCACCGACCCACCTCACCCTCCCCATGCTGCGCATGGGTCCCCTCCCTCTCCCCCCACTTCGTGGGCGGAGAGGGCGAAGAACGCTTCGTCGCGCGGGAAACTAGCAGTCCGCCGCGGCGGCGCAAGCCGAGGGGGCGCGGCGCGCATAGGACGCTTGCCGGAGGCGCCGGGGTGGTCGGTTGCCCCGTCGCCCGCGCGCGGCCATGATGAACGCCGGTTTATTCGACCCGCCGCGGAGGAACGCATGGACTACGACCTGAAGATCACCGGCGGCACGATCGTCGACGGCAGCGGCAAGCCCGGCTTCAAGGGCGACGTCGGCATCAAGGGCGGCAAGGTCGTGGCGCTCGGCGCCGCGCCGGGGACGGCGGCGCAGACCATCGACGCGGCGGGCCGCGTCGTGGCGCCGGGCTTCGTCGACGTCCACACGCACTACGACGCGCAGATCCTGTGGGACCGCGGCGCCACCATCTCGCCGTGGCACGGCGTGACGACGGCGGTCATGGGCAATTGCGGTTTCGGCGTCGCGCCGACGCGCCCGTCGGACCGGCTGCGCATCATGCAGACGCTGGAGAACGTCGAGGGCATGAGCCTCGACGCGCTAAAGGCCGGGCTGGGCGAGAACTGGGGCTTCGAGACCTTCCCTCAGTATCTCGACGCGCTGGAGCGCAACGGCAGCGCCATCAACCTCGCGGTGCTGGTCGGCCACACGCCGGTGCGGCTGCACGCCATGGGCGAGGCCTCGACCGAGCGCGCCGCCAACCCCGAGGAGATCGAGACGATGCGGCTGTCGGTCAGCGAGGCGGTCAAGGCCGGCGCGCTGGGCTTCGCGACCTCGAAGGCGATCACCCATAACGGTTACGCCGGCCGGCCGGTGCCGAGCCGCCAGGCCACCTACGACGAGATCGACACGCTGGCCACCGCGGCGCGCGACGCCGGCGCGCCGCTGATGCAGATCACCTTCGGCAAGGAGTTCTTCATCGAGGAGATGTCGAAGCTGTCGCGCGAGCGCGGCATCCGGGTCACCTGGACCGCCCTGCTCGCCGGCCTCGCCGGCCCGGGCTCGCACCGCAAGTACCTCGACCGCACGGAGGCGGAGAAGAAGACCGGCGCCGACGTCATCCCGCAGGTGAGCTGCCGGCCGCTGTTCTTCGAGTTCAACTGGGCCAGCCCGTTCCCGTTCGAATCGATGAAACTGTTCAACACGCTGGCGGCGGAGTGCGCCAAGGATCCCGGCGCCCGCGTGCGCGCCTACCGCGATCCGGCGTGGCGGCGCACGATGGAGGAGCAGCTCCTGCCGTTCCTGCGCACCTGGGCCGAGCGCACGACGATCACCTGGTCGCCCAAGGACCGCTCGCTCGAGGAGCAGCCGCTGGCCGCCGCCGCGGCGAAGGCCGGCAAGGCGCCGCTCGATTTCGCGATCGACCTGGCGCTGGACTGCGATCTCGAGGCGCGCTTCCGCATCGCGCTGATCAACCACGACGAGGGCGAGGTCGAGGAGCTGCTGAAGGACGGCAACACCGTGATCGCGCTGTCGGACGCCGGCGCCCACGCCAGCCAGCTCTGCGACGCCTGCTACGCCACCTACTTCCTCGCCAAGTGGGTGCGCGAGAAGAAGGTCTTCACCCTCGAGCAGGGCGTGCACATGCTGACGCAGCGCCCGGCAGAGCTGTTCGGCATCAAGGACCGCGGCCTGCTCGCGGTCGGCCGTCCGGCCGACGTGGTGGTGTTCGATCCGGCGACCGTGGCGCCGAGCGCGCTGCGGCGCGTGTTCGACCTGCCGGGCGGCGCCGACCGTCTGGTCGCCGACGCCACCGGCGTCGCCGCGGTGGTCGTCAACGGCGCGGTGATCCGCCGCGACGACGCGGACGCGCTGCCGGCCGGCGCCGCCCTGCCCGGCCGCGTCCTGCGCCACGGCCACGCGGCCTAGCCGCCCCGTCCTCTCCGCCGCTCACGCGGCGGGCCCCCTCCTTCTCTTCCGCGGCGGGAAGGGAAGGCACGTCGGCATCCTCGACACGCGATCGAACTCGGATGGCGGGGGTTCGGCCGGCTACGCCGCCGCCTCCTCGAGCGACGACGCCGCGTCGCGGGTCGTCACGCGGCGCAGATCGCGCTTCAGCGTCGTGTCGTACGGGGTCGCGCGGTGCATCGTGCAGCGGTTGTCCCAGATCACGAGGTCGCCGTTGCGCCAGCGGTGCCGGTGCACGAACCGCGGCTGCGTCGCGAACTCGATCAGCTCGCGCAGGAACAAGCGGCCGTCGGGCACCGGCCAGCCGACGATGTGCGAAGCGTGCGACGCGAGGTAGAGCGTGGCGCGGCCCGAACCGGGATGCCGCCGGACCAGCCGCTGCGGCACCGGCGGCAGCGCCGCGCGCTCGGCCTCGGAATAGTCGGTGAAGCCGATCTGCGCCCGCGAGTGCCAGATCGAGTGCTCCGCGACCAGGTCGCGGCAGCGCGCCTGCTCGCGCGGCGGCAGCGCGTCCCACGCGGCGCGCATGTCGGCGAACTCGGTGTCGCCGCCCTCGGCCGGCACGTCGTGCGCGTAGAGCATCGACAGCGCGCCCGGAACCGCGCGGAACGAGGCGTCGGTGTGCCACAGCCGGTTGCCCAGCGAATCCTGGCGGCGCCGGTCGTCGGCCCCCATGACGCGGTTGTCGGCGTCGAGGTTGGAGATGTCGGCGATGTCGTCGCGCTCCAGACGGTGGCGCACCCCGTGGTGCCGGGCGCGCTGCGCCGATGTCGCGACCGGACCGAACAGCGCGCCGAACGCGACCTGCGCGTCGTCGTCGAGACGCTGGTCGTGGAACACGAGCACGGCGTGCGCGTCGATCGCGTCGGCGATCGCCTTCCGGTCGGCCCCGGTCAACGGCGCCGACAGATCGACGCCCGAGACCTCGCCGAAGAACAGCGGATGCAACCGCTTGACCGAGATCGCCATCGCGCGCCTCTTCACCCGCCACCGGATGCGTCCCAGTATCCGCCGCCGCCACGCCGACGGTCAAACCGCAGACGGCCGCCGCGGTGGCTCGCGCCCGGGGCGCCCGCCGGATAGTCTCCCCATCCGGCATGAGGATCGATCCAGACCACGGCGGCGGCGACTCCGCGCCCGGCGCGACGATGGCGCGCTGGTCGCGGCGCGCGATTCTGCGCGGCGCGCTCGCGGCGCTGGCCGCGACGGAGGCCGCCGCGCGGAGCGCATCCACGCCGGGCATCGTCGGCGACTGGGCCGGCGACGCCTGGAACGACACCCGCCAGACACGCATCCGGGTCGCGCGCGACGGCGTCGGCGCCCTCATGGTCGAGATCGCCTATGGCGAGGACGCGCGCATGGGCCGGCTGCCGGCGGACATGCACCGGGTGCCCGCCACCGTGCGGGCCGACGGGGTCGTCGTCGACGTCTCGCCGCGGCTGCGGATCACGCTCACGCACACGCCCGACGACCGCGTGTTCGCCCGGTGGGAGCGGGCCGCGCCGTGGCGCGACGTGCGGTACGCCCTGCTGCGCCGCGCCGGCCCCGAACCATGGCCGGCGCTCGGCCGCGACCGCCCGTGGCGCATGCTGCGCATCCCGGTGCCGCGCGCGAACGGCGACGACGACGAACTCGTCGCGACCTTCTACCCGGCCGCCGGCCGGGCGCCGGCGCCGCTGGCGCTGCTGATCCACGGCGACGTCACGCCGGGCCAGGAGGGCGCGGTCATCCACCACGGCGCGATCGCGAGGCTGCTCGCCAGCCGCGGCTGGGCCGTGGTCGAGCCGATGCACCGCGGCGCCGGCGGTTCGCGCGGCCGGTTCTTCCCCGAGTTCCCGGTCGACCGTTCGCTCGACGCCGCCTACGGCGACGCGATGGCCGCCGCCGCGTTCGAGGAGTTCGACGCGGTGGTCGACGCCGCGCGCGGCTGGCCCGGGATCGACGCCCGCCGGCCGCTGATGGTCGGCCAGTCGCGCGGCGGGTTGTTCGCGATCCTCCAGGCCGCGCGGCGTCCCGCCGACATCGCCGGCGTGATCAACTTCGCCGGCGGCGCGTGGTGCGACGCCGACGAGCCCGCCACATCGGCCGGGCCCTACGCCCGCGCCCGGTTCGCCGAGGCCGGCGCGCTCGCGCGGGCGCCGACGCTCTGGCTCTACGCCGACACCGACCTGTGCGTGTCGCCGGCCACCAGCCGCGCGGCGTTCGACGCCTACCGCGCCGCCGGCGGCAGCGGCGACCTCGTCATGAGCTCCGGCCTGTACCCCGATGGCCACGGCCTGATCCTGCGGCCGTCCTACTGGGAGGCGCCGGTGCTGGCGTTCATCGGCCGCCTGACGCGGTGAGCCGCCACGCTTTCGCGCCGTGACGCCATGACGCGGACGCCGCTCGCCCCTCCGCGCGCGGGCGGTTAAGCTGGCGCCGTCGACCCACAGGAGGAAACCACCATGATCCACGTTCTCGCCATCATCACCACCAAGCCGGGCATGCGCGACCAGATCCTGGCGGCGTTCCGCGCCAACATGCCGGCGGTGCACGCCGAGAACGGCTGCATCGAGTACGGCCCGGTGATCGACGCCGAGGGCTTCTCCGCCGGCAAGCCGCTGGGTCCGGACACCTTCGTGGTGGTCGAGAAGTGGGAGAGCCTCGACGCGCTGAAGGCGCACGCCGCGGCGCCGCACATGGCCGCCTACGCCGCCAAGACCCGCGAGCACATCGCGAGCCGCACCATCCACGTGCTGTCACCGGCGGCTTAGGCGCCGCGCCGGCGGATCGCGGCGCCATGGTGGACGCCACGGAAGCGGCGACGCGCGTCGGCGTCGGGATCACCGACGCCGACGTGGCGGCCTACGGCCGCGACGGCGTCGTGTGTCTGCGCGACGCGTTCGATCCGGCGTGGGTCGAGCGCCTGCGCGCGGCGGTCGAGCGCGACATCCGCGCGCCGGGTCCGATGGCGCTGAATTTCGCCGAGGGCAGCACGCCGGGCCGGTTCTTCGGCGACATGTTCATGTGGACGCGCGATCCAGAGTTCCGCGCCGCGGCGCTCGACTCGCCGGCGGCGGAGATCGCCGCCCGGCTGATGGGCTCGCGCACCGCCGATTTCTTCTACGACCAGCTGTTCGTGAAGGAGCCGTCGACCGCGCATCCGACGCCGTGGCACCAGGACCAGCCCTACTGGGCGGTGAAGGGCTGGCAGATCGCCAGCGTGTGGATCGCGCTGGACCGCACCGACCGTACAAACGGCGCGGTCGAGTTCATCGCCGGCTCGCACCGCGCCGGCGTGAGCTACCGGCCGACGGCGTTCCGGAGGGGCGGCGAGAACGACGCCCGCTTCAAGGACAACCCGCTGCCACCGATCCCCGACATCGAGGCGGCGCGCGGCGATCACGACATCAGGTCCTGGGACATGGAGCCCGGCGACTGCCTGGTGTTCCACGCCATGATCGTGCACGGCGCGCCGGGCAACGACACGCCGGGACGGCGCCGGCGCGGTCTGGCGCTGCGCTACACCGGCGACGACGCGCGCTACGATCCGCGGCCGGGAACGTTCAAGATGATCCGCGAGCCGGACCTCGCGCCCGGCGCGCCGATGCGGTGCGATCTCTTTCCGCGCGCCTGGCCGCGCGACGCTTCCGGAAGCGGGTTCCCCACCTCAACCGGCGCTGGCCGGGCGACGTGAAGACAAGCTGGGAGGCGTGGCGCCACGGCGCGACGCGATACGCGCACATCACGGCCGAGAGCGTGGTCGTCGGCAAGACCTCCGGCTCGGGCCACACCGACAACGCGACCTCATGCCCGCACGACGCCTTCCTGGCCGGCGAACTGCATGGTCTGGTGCTCGCCACCCTGGGCGACGCGGCGCTGGCCGAGATGCTCGCCGCGGTGCGGGCGTCGCGGAGCGACCCCGCGGACGTGGCCCGGCGCCGCGCCGCGGCGGCGCTGCACAAGGCGTTCATGGCCATCCCGGAGGATCCCGCGCTCCCGCGCCTCCACGCCGATGGCCGCACCGTGCCCGGCGCCTACGGCAACCTCGGCGGCTACAAGACGGCGGTCCGGTCGCGCTCGCAGACGCTCACGTTCGACTCGCTCGCCGGCTGGCTGGCGCCCAACGACGCGGACTCGCCCCGTCGCGAGATCCGCTTCGCGTCGCACGCCTCCCACGCCGCGGCGTGGGACGACTGGTTCTGCGTCTGCGTGGCGCAGGACATCGTCATGGTCTCGCCGTCGGGGAAGGTCGTCCCGCGCGTTCGCACGCCGCGCCTCGAGATCGGCGCCACGCTGAGGATCGCCTCCTGCGCCCGCCATCCCGAGGCGTGGATACTGTCGTACCTGTGGCTCGGCGAAAGCGGGACCACGCGCGGGTTCCTGCGCTATGATCGGAAGCGCGGGATCGTCGGCCGCGCCGCGGGTCGCTGACCGCGCGCGGAGCGGGTGAAAGGATCGGGGCATGACGGGCGCGATTCACGAACTGACACTCGCCGGACTGGCCTCCGGGCTGCGCGCCAAGCGCTTCTCCAGCCGCGAGATCGTCGATGCGCTGCTGGCGCGGATCGACAAGGCCGACGGCAGGCTGCACGCCTTCAACGAGGTCTACGCGTCGGAAGCCCGCGCGCTCGCCGACGGCGCCGACAAGGCGCGCGCCGCCGGCCTGCCGCTGGGGCCGCTGCACGGGCTGCCGATCGCCATCAAGGATTTGTGCGACATCGCCGGGCGCGTCGGCACCGGCGGCTCCGTCATGTTCGCCGAGCGGGTCGCCACCGAGACGTCCACGACGGTCGAGCGGCTGCTGGCGGCGGGCATGATCCCGCTGGGCAAGACGCACATGGTCGAGTTCGCGCTCGGCGGCTGGGGCACCAACCCGCTGATGGGCGCGCCGTGGAACCCGTGGGACCTCGCCACCCACCGCGTGCCCGGCGGCTCGTCGAGCGGCACCGGCGTGGCCGTGGCGGCGCGGCTGGCACCGGCCGGCATCGGCAGCGACACCGGCGGCTCGGTCCGGATCCCCTGCGCCTTCACCGGCCTCACCGGCGTCAAGGTCACGCACGGCCGCATCGGCCTGCACGGCACGATGCTGCTGTCGCACACGCTCGACACGATCGGGCCGATGGCGCGCAGCGTCGAGGACTGCGCCCTGCTGCTGCAGGCGCTGGCCGGACCGGATCCGCGCGACGCCGCGACGCTGTCCGCGCCGCCGCCGGCCGACTACATGGCCGCCGTCGCCCCCGGCGCGCGGGTCAAGGGCGCGCGCGTGGCGATGCCCGACGCGGCCCAGTTGCCGGAGTTCATGAAGCCCGACGCGGTCGAGGCGTGGCGCGCCGCAGCCGCGACGCTGCGCGGGATCGGCGTCAACGTGGTCGAGACGCGGCTGCCGGACTGGTATTTCGACGTCGCGGCGATGTCCGGCACGGTGTCGTCGACCGAGGCCTATGTGCACCACCAGGCCTATATCGGCGACATGGACAAGCCGATCGGCGAGGCGGTGCGCCGGCGGGTGCTCAGCGCCCGGAACTTCACGCCGTGGCAGTACGCCGACGCGATGTTCGCGATGACGGGCCGGCGGCGCGCCATGGCGGCATGGTTCGAGGCCTACGACGCGATCCTGCTGCCGACGATGGCGACGACGGCGATCCCGCTGGCCGAGGTCGACGAGGCGTCGCCGCTGCCGGGCTACCTGACGCGGCCGGCGAACTTCCTCGGGCTCTGCGCGGTGTCGCTGCCGGCGGGACTATCGGGCGGATTGCCGTTGGGCGTGCAGATCGTCGGCAAACCGTTCGCCGAGACGATGGTGCTACGGCTGGGCAAGGCGTTCCAGGACGCCACCGACCACCACCGCGCCGCGCCGGACCTCGCCGCGCTGGGGCTGTGACCGCCGGCGCCGCCGTCAGGGGACGATGACGGCGCTCTGCACCGAGCCGGCGGCCGAGGTGATGTTGCGCACGAAGAGGTTGCCCTTGAGCTTCACCTCCAGCGCGTGGTCCGGGCCGGGGAACGGATTGAGGAAGATGATCTGCTCGTTGTCGTCGTCCCAGCCGACGGCGACGACGATATGGAACTCCTTGCCGGCGCGGCGCGAGGTCCACAACGGCGCGGCCGCGAGAATCTTGAGGAACGCCTCGCAGCCGTCGGACAATCCGACGTCGAAGAACCCCTGCTCCTTGTTGAATTTGGTGCCGGCGAAGCGGTCGTTGCCCAGCGCGCGGCCCGCCTTGTCGTAGTCGGTGTCGAGCAGGCCGTTGGCCTCGGCGTCGGCCGCGTCGATGCCCGCCGACTGCATCCGCGCCTGGATGTTGTCCGTGCGCTGCCCGTGGAACTTGAGGATCATCTTGTAGGACGCCAGCCAGCAGGTGGTCAGCGTCTTCTGCCCGGCCGAGAGCCGGTCGACGGCGTGCTTGAAGCTGGCGGGCATGTTGGACGCTCCCTCGGCGGGGCCGGTTTGGATCGCCTCAACCTACGCCGGTTTCACCCGGAAGAAAAGTGACTAATTACCTACTTCTCATTCACGTCACATCGCCGGAAAGTTGAGCTCGACCCCGACACCGTCGGGATCGTGCAGGAATATCTGTTTGGCGCCGGTCCGGGGCACGGTCTGCTCGCGGTACTTCACGCCCTTGGCATCTAGCCGCTTCCGCACCGCGTCGACATCGGACGCGGCGAACGCGATGTGGTCGAACCGGCCGGTGTTGTCCATGCGCTCGCCGGGCGGACGCACGACGATCCCCTCGCGCGGCTTCCGCGGCCCGAGCAGATGCACGGTCGCGACGCCGCCGGAGTACAGCCAGTAGCCGGGGAAGCCGAGCGGCGGACGCTCGCCCACCTCGAGGCCGAGCGCCTCGACGTAGAAATCCCTGGTCGCCTCGAGATCGACCGGCTCGATCGTGTAGTGCTGAAGGACTCCGAGTCCCATGACGGCCTCCCGCGGAATTTCAGACGAAAGTGAGGTCGGGCGCGCTGCCGAGCATGTGGGCGCCGACCGACTCGAAATGTTGGGCGCGGCCCTGGAGTTGCTGGGTGACGGTATGCATGTCGCGGAACCGGCGCTCCAGCGGATGGCTCTCGAAGATCGCGGTGGCGCCGGCGGCGTTGTAGGCGAAATCGACGGCCTCGCGCGACTGGTGGATGGCGTGGGTCGAGGCGCCGCGCAGCGCGATGCGCTGGTCGAGCGTGAAGCGGGCGCCGGGCTGGCGGACCTCGTCCCAGATCGCGCGGAACGTCTTCGTCAGGTAGAGCCGCGCCGACCGCACGCCGATATCCGCCCGCGCCGCGCCGGCCTGCACGACCGCGTTGTCGCGGATCGCGTATTTCAGCCCGCGCGGCACCTTGGTGCGCGACACCTCGATGAACTGGTCGAGGCAGGCGCGCGCGATGCCCAGCGACACGCCGGCGAAGGCGATCTCGTAAAGCGCCAGCGCCGACATGCGGTAGAGCGGCCCGGTCTCGCGGCACTCCTTCTCGAAGTCGCGGGTGATCGAGTGGTCGGCGCGCACGAAATGGTCGGTCAGCGCGAAGGCGTCGCTGGCCGTGCCGCGCAGGCCGACCACCTTCCAGATGTCGGTCCACACCACCTCGGACGCCGGCACCAGCATGGTGCGCTCGACGCCGCGGCCGGCGGCGTCGCGCAGCGGCGCGCCGTCGGGCGTGAAGATAGGGCAATGCGCGCCCAGCCACGTCGCGTGGCGGCCGCCCGACGCGAAGCTCCACTCGCCTGTGACGCGGTAGCCGCCCTCGACCTGCACGGCGCGCACCTTGGGGCCGGGGCCCCACGCCAGCACGGCGCGCGGATCGTCGCCGAACACGGCGCGCGCGACCGCGGGATCGAGATACGCCGCCGCCATCGAGCAGCCCGACGCCTGGCCCAGGCACCACGCTGTGCTGGCGTCGGCCTTGGCGACGGCCTCGATCACCTTGAAGAAGGTCAGCGGATCGGTCTCGGCGCCGCCGAAGGCGCGCGGCAGCAGCAGACGGAACAGCCCCGCGCCGTGCAGCGCGTCGAGCAGCGCCGGCGGCAGGCGGCGCTGGCGTTCGATCTCGTCGGACAGCGCCGCCGCCTTGACGGCGACCTCGCGCGCACGGGCGACGTAGTCGATGGCCTCGGACGACCGGTCGAGACTGTCGGGTGCCACGCCCTTCCTCCCTGCCCTTCGTCCAAGGTCGGCGCCGCCAAGCGGTGGCGGCGCCGCGCGGCGGTCTACGCCGCGATCCGGCTCGCCGTCAGCGACGGCCAGAACGCGTCCGGACCGGCCTCTGCCAGCGCCCGGCCGAGCCGCGCGCCCCAGTAGGTCTCGCTGCCGTAGTCGCGGCGCCACACCCACAGGCGGCGGGTGTACTGGTGCAGGATGTGCTCGTAGGTGTAGCCCATCGCGCCCATCGACTGATGCGCGATGGCGCAGATCTTGTGCGCCGCCTCGCCGGCCTGGGTCTTCGCCGCCATGATCGCGAAGGTGCCGTGGCCCTCCTCGGCGTCGCGCGCCGCCGCCTGCGCGGCGGCGGCGACGGCGGCGACGTAGGTCGCGAGCTCCGCCAGCATGTGCTGGATCGCCTGGAAGGTGCTGATCGAGCGTCCGAACTGCACCCGCTCCTTGGAATACTGCGTGGCGATCGACAGCACGCGGTCGGCGGCGCCGGTCATCTGGCTGACGCGCGCCAGCGCCGCCAGCTCGAAGGCGCGCTCCGGCGTGGTCTTCGCCGCCGCCGTGGCGCCCGCCGCCGCGCCCTCGAAGGCGACGTCGTCGTAGGGCTCGCCGGTCTGGCCCTGTTGCGCCGCGATCTTCGCCGCCGCGCGCGGCACGACCGCGACGGCCGGTCCCGACTCGCCCGGCGCCACGACGACGAAATGGTCGCATACCGACGCGAAGGCCACCCGCGACACCTTGCCGGTCACCTTGCCGCCGGCGATGCGGACCGGCGCCTTGGCGTCGGCGATCACCAGCGCGATCGGTCCGGGCGGCGGCGTCAGCCCCGCCTCGGCCGCGAACAGCGCGCCCAGCCCGGTCTCCGCCATCGGCAGCGGCACGGCGTTGCGGCCGGCCTCGCGCAGCACCGCCATCAGGTCGCCGAGGTCGCCGCCGGCGCCGCCCATCGTGTCGGGCACCGCCGCCCACGGCAGACCGGCCTCCTCGACCTGTCGCCACAGATCGGCAGGCCATTCGCCCTTCTCGAAGCCGTTGATGACCTCGCGCGTCGCCTGCTCCGAGAACAGCTTGGCGGCCGTCTCGACGAACATCTGGCGGGTCTCGTTCTCCGTCGACATGTGCATTGGCTCCTTCAGCGCAGACCGAGGCCGCGCGCGATGATGCCGCGCAGCACCTGCGTGGTGCCGCCCTGGATCGAATAGGCCGGCGCCGCGAGCGTCGCCATCTGGCACATGTCGAGGAACTCCGCGAGATCGTCCTCGTCGGCCGCGTCGGTCTCGGCCAGCAGGCGCGCGATCTCCGGCAGGTCCTGCTGGAAATGGGTACCGAGATCCTTCGTCACCGACGCCTCCGCGACCGGCGACTTGCCCTGCTGCAGCATGCCGGACACCGACAGCGACATCTGCCGCAGGCTCCACAGGCGGGCGGCCAGCTTGCCGACCACGGCCTGGGCCTGGGCGCCGGGCTGGCGGCCGACCAGACGGATCAGCTCGCGCAGCACATGGACGTTGGTCAGGAAGCGCTCCGGGCCGCTGCGCTCGTAGGCCAGCTCGCCGGTGACCTGGAGCCAGCCGTCGCCCTCCTCGCCCAGCATCATCGGATCGGGCACGAAGCAGTCGCGGAACACGACCTCGTTCCAGTCGTGCTTGCCGTTGAGGTTGATGATCGGCCGGATGGTGATGCCGGGCGACGCCAGGTCGACCACGAGCTGGCTGAGGCCGCGGTGCTTGTCGCCGTGCTGGCCGCTGGTGCGCAGCAGCACGATGGCGTAGTGCGAGCGGTGCGCGCCGCTGGTCCAGATCTTGGTGCCGTTGACGCGCCAGCCGCCCTCGACCTTGTCGGCGCGGGTGCGCACCGAGGCGAGGTCGGAGCCCGAATCCGGCTCGCTCATGCCGATCGAGAAGAAGCACTCGCCCTTGACGATGCGCGGCAGGATCGAATCCTTCAGCTCGTCGTTGCCGAAGCGGATGATGTTGGGGCCGCTCTGGCGGTCGGCGACCCAGTGCGAGCCGGCCGGCGCGCCGTTGGCCAGCAGCTCCTCGGTGATCACGTAGCGGTGCAGGAAGGTCTTCTCGGCGCCGCCGTAGCGCTTCGGCCACGTGATGCCGATCCAGCCCTTCTCGCCCAGCTTGCGGCTGAACTCGGGCGAACGGCTGTTCCAGCTCTTGTAGCGCTCGCCGCCCTTGATCTCCGGCAGCGTCTCCTTGAGGAAGGCGCGGACCTCGGCGCGCAGCTCCTCGATGTCGGGCGGCAGGCGGAAGGGCGGGAACTCGAGCGCGGGCGCGGACATCGCGGGCTTCCTCCGGAACGATTTCGAGGGCGGCGCGCCATGGCCGTTGGCCGGCGCGCCGCACTCCGCTAATCCTAGACCCGTTCCGCCGGAATTAAACGTCCATTTACCGTTTCGAGGTATGCGCCATGGCCGACAAACTGCTGTACGAAAAGAGCGCCGAGGGGATCGTCACCCTGACGCTCAACGATCCGGACGTCCGCAACGCGATCTCCGACGACGCGACGATCTCGGCCATCGTCGACGCGCTGGCGCGCATCAACGACGACTACGAGGTCAAGTGCGCGATCCTGACCGGCGCCGGCACGGCGTTCAGCTCGGGCGGCAACGTGCGCAACATGAAGACCAAGGAGGGCATGTTCGGCGGCAGCGTCTACGGCGTGCGCAACGGCTACATCAAGGGCATCCAGCGCATCCCCACGGCGATGTACGAGCTGGAGGTGCCGATCATCGCCGCCGTCAACGGCCACGCCATCGGCGCCGGCTGCGACCTCGCCTGCATGTGCGACATCCGCATCGCGGGCAAAAGCGCGCGCTTCGCCGAGAGCTTCGTGAAGCTGGGCATCATCCCTGGCGACGGCGGCGCCTGGTTCCTGCCGCGCGCGGTGGGCATGTCCAACGCCATGCTGATGGCCTTCACCGGCGAGCAGTTCACCGGCGAGCAGGCCTTCGAGATGGGGCTGGTCTCCAAGGTGGTGGACGACGACAAGCTGATGGACGAGGCCCGCGCGCTGGCGCGGCGCATCGCGGTCAATCCCGCCTACGGCCTGCGCATGGCCAAGCGCCTGGTGCGCGAGGGTGCGCGCAGCGAGCTTTCGACCCTGCTCGACATGTCGGCCTCGATGCAGGCGATCGCGCACCAGACCGAGGATCACAAGGAGGCGGTCGACGCCTTCGTCGAGAAGCGCAAGCCCGTAGCCGGACGAGGATCCCAAGCCGCCAACCGTCGTCACGGCGCGCGCCGGCGGCGACCGCGCCGGCGTGGCGCGCGCCAACCGGGCGCTGTACCGCGCCTTCGTCGACCGCGACATCGAGGCGATGGACGCGCTGTGGGCGCGCGCCGCGCCGGTCGCCTGCCTGCATCCCGGGCAGCCGCCGCTCTACGACCGTGCCACGATCCTCGCGAGCTGGCGCGCCATCCTGCGCAACCCCGCCCAGCCGACCACGGTGCGCATCGTCGAGGACGTCGTGGTGGCGCGCGGCGACATGGGGATGGTGATCTGCCGCGAGATACTGCCGGGCGCGCACCTGCTGGCGACCAACGTGTTCACGCGCGAGGACGGCGCGTGGCGCATGATCCACCACCAGTCGGCCCAGGCGCCCGGCCCGGCCGGCGCGGCGCCGGCGCCGCCGGCCCCGAAGCGCGACCGGCGCAAGATGCACTGAGGCGTCAGGCCGCGCGCGGTTTGCGGGACTCGTTCCAGCCGATGTAGAGGCCGCTGGCGATGATGACGGCGGCGCCCAGCCACGTGTAGCCGTCCGGCACCTCGTGGAACATCACGAAGCCGACGATCACCGAGCCGACCATCTGGAAGTACTGGAACGGCGACAGCACGTTGGCGGCGGCGTAGGTCATCGCCTTGGCGACGCAGTAATGGCCGAGCCCGCCGAAGATTCCGAGGCTGGTCAGGATGGCGATGTCCTTGAGCGACTGCGGCGTGGTCCAGAAGAACGGCACCAGGCAGGTCATCACCAGCGTGCCGACCAGCGCGCTGTAGACCACGGAGACCTCCGGCGCGTCGGCGCCGGCGACGCGGCGCGTGAAGATCTGGTAGAGGCCGTAGCACGCCGCGCTGCACAGGATCAGCAGCGACGCCCACTGGAACACCTCGGTGCCCGGCCGGATCACGATGAGGACGCCGACCAGGCCGGCCAGCACCGCGCCGAGACGGTGGATGCCGATGCGCTCGCCGAGGATCGGCACCGCCAGCACCGTGACCAGCAGCGGCGCCATGAAGCTGATCGACGCCGCCTTGGCCAGCGGCACGAACTGCACGGCGTAGAAGAAGCAGGAGGTCGACACCAGCAGCAGGAGCGACCGGCCGACCTGCCAGCCCAGCCGGTTCGAGCGGATGATGCCGATGCCACGCCGCGGCGCGAACAGCAGCAGCACGAAGATCAGATGCCCCAGCGTGCGCGCCCACACGATCTGCGGCGACTCGTAGCCGGCGCTGAGCTGCTTCACGAGGCCGTTCATGACCGGGAACAGCGCCCCGGACCCGCACATGAAGAGGATGCCGAGCAGCAATCTTCGGTCGAACCGGGGTGCCGGCGTGCCCGCCGTCGCGTCGCTCACGATGATCGCCTCGATGCCCTGCGCCGGCGTCTCGGCGGCGCGGCTTCAACATGCCGGCGCGCACGCCCCGCGGCAACGCGCGAAGCCATGCGCGCTTGTCACGGGGTCATGCGCGCGGCATTCCGGCGCGGATCGGCCGTCGTCACCGTCCGAAAAGGCGCACCAGGGCGCCGAGCAGCAGCAGGCCGCCGGTCGCCAGCACGATCACGGCCGCGACGATCGTGGTGATCCGCCCGATGGCGTCGGACGCGCTCTCGCCGATCATCAGCCGCTTGGCGGCCATCGACGCCAGCCCGACGGCCGTCAGGGTCGCGGCCATGCCGAAGGCGATGGCGACGACGCCGAGCAATCCCGCCCAGACGACGTCGAAGGCGGCGGCGAACAGCACCATCACCACCGCGCCGGCGCAGGGCGCCACGCCCGCGGCGGTCAGCAGGCCGAGCCCGGCGTCGAGCCGGAAAAACGCGCGCCAGCCCCCCGGCGACGCCACCGCGCCATGGCTCCCGGAACGCCCATCTTCGTGACCATGGTCGCGCGCGTGGTCGTGGTCGTGCCGGTGGCCATGGTCGTGTGCGTGCGTGTGCGCATGGCCGTGCGCGTGTCCATGATCATGGGCGTGGTGGTCGTGGCCACCACCGTCGCCATGGTCGTGGTCGTGCAGACGGCCGGTGAGGCCGGCGTGGAGGCGCCACAGGCCGACGGCGACGATCAACGTGTACGAGACGAGCTCGACCAGCCGCACGTCGGCCAGCGCCGAGAGCGGTCGCGTGCGGCCGAGCAGGAACAGCACGGCGGCCAGCGCCAGCGCCGCCGCGGTGTGCGTGATGGCGATCCACGCGCCGGCCAGCGCGCCCTCGATCCAGGCGCGCCGCCGCGCGCCATCGAGGAAGTAGGCGACCACGATCGCCTTGCCGTGGCCGGGCCCGAGCGTGTGGACGATCCCGTAGAGCAGCCCGGTGCCGAGCAAAGCCCATAGCGCCGTGGCGTCGCCGGTGTCGGCGATCGAACGCAGCCGCAGACCGACCTCGCGGTTGAGCCGCGTCTGCCACTCCGCCGCGACGCGGCCGATCTGGCCGGTGAGGTCGCCGAACGCCAGCGCCAGCAGCACCAGCGCGCCTACCGCGCCGGCGATCCACAGCCACGCCGCGCGGTTGGAGAGGCTCGCGCTCGTCATGTCACGTTCCTTTCGTCGGGCGACGCGCGGCCCGCGGAAACGGGTGCCGGCGCCGCCCCACCGCACGACGGCCACCTTCCACCGCCGCGAAGCGCCGCACCGCGTTCACGGCAGACGGCATGTCAGGCGGTCGGCGAAGAACGGGTTGCCAGGCCAGTACTCGGATTTCGCGGTGGGGTGCTTGTCGACGGCGCAGGTCGCGCCGGGATCGGCACCGACGATCTCCCAGGCCTTCGCCTTCGGCAGCTCGATGCGCACGTAGTCCTCGGGGTCGATGGCGGCGACCGACACGGTCTTGGCCGGCTTCTCGAGCGCGAAACGCAGCGTGTAGACGAGGTTGCGCGGGGTCCGTTGCCGCTGCTTGTCCTTGAGCGTGGTGGCGCCCTTGAGCGGCGGCATGTCGGTCGAGACCGGCGGCTTGCCCGGCGCCGCCTGCGGCGCGCCCTGCCCCGGCTTCGCCGGCATCGCGCCGCCCGGCGGATCGGCCTGCGGCGCCCAGTCCTCGGGCATGAACACGGCCGGCGCGGCGATGCGCGCGCCGAACACCGGAGAGGCGCCCTTGGGCTGGTAGTCCTTGGCGCCGGCGTTGAGCCACAGCAGGTAGCCCAGCGTCTTGAGCTCGGGCAGCGCCACCGCGGCGAGGTCGCGGACCTCCTTCTCCGACAGCTTGCCGTCCTTGTTGGCGTCGGCGGCGGCGATCTCCAGCTCGCTGGCGAAGGGATCGAAGCGCCACTCCACCTCGACATGGGTGAACACGCCGTCGGTCACCACGAAGCGCACGACCTGCGACACCACGATGTGGGGGTGCGCCAGCGCCGCTCCGGACAGCAGCGCCGCGGCGGCGAGCGCTGCCGCGGCCAGCGCGCGGCGGATCACCGCGGCACCCGGCGCGGACGGCCCTGGTCGTCGATCGCCACGAACACGTAGTTGCCCTCCGTCACGCGGATCGGGGTGGGATCGAGCTGGCGCTGCACCACGGTCTCCAGCCGGATCGTGATCGAGGTGTTGCCGATCTTGACCACCTCGCCGTAGACGCTGACGAGGTCGCCGACCTTGATCGGCTGCACGAACTCCATGGCGTTGATGGCGACCGTCGCCGTCCGGCCCTGCGCCGTGCGGGCCGCCGGCACGCCGCCGGCCACGTCCATCTGCGACAGCACCCAGCCGCCGAAGATGTCGCCGTTGGGGTTGGCGTCGGCCGGCTGCGGCACCGTGCGCAGGATCGGTTCGCGCGCCAGATCGACGACCCGCGGCGCCGGCGCGGCGGCTGCGGGAATGGTCTCGGCCATCGGATGCCCCTACCGGATATTGTTGCTTTCGCCGGCGTTTCCTACCATACCAACCGCCCAGCGGCCATCCCCGGACCCCCGCCGGCGGCCCGCCAAAGACCACGGAAAACGACATGGCGAAGAGCGACGATCTGTTCGACGCCGGCGCCCGCGACCCCAAGGGCGGCGGCTATTCGGCCAAGGATATCGAGGTCCTGGAGGGGCTCGAACCGGTCCGCAAACGGCCGGGCATGTATATCGGCGGCACCGACGAGCGGGCGATGCACCATCTCGTCGCCGAGGTGCTGGACAACGCCATGGACGAGGCCGTCGCCGGCCACGCCGACACCATCACCGTCGAGCTGCAGGCCGGCAACAAGGTGCTGATCCGCGACAACGGCCGCGGCATCCCGGTCGACCCGCACCCGAAATACCCCAACAAGTCGGCGCTCGAGGTGATCCTCACGACGCTGCATTCCGGCGGCAAGTTCAACGGCAAGAGCTACGCCACCTCCGGCGGTCTGCACGGCGTCGGCGTCTCGGTCGTCAACGCGCTGTCGGACGAGCTGCACGTCGAGGTCGCCCGCGACCGCCAGTCGTGGGAGCAGAGCTACGCCCGCGGCAAGCCGGTCACGAAGCTCAAGAACACCGGCGCGGCGCCGACCCGGCGCGGCTCGACCATCACCTTCCATCCCGACCCCCCGATCTTCGGCGCCGCCAAATTCTCCGCCGAGCGTGTCCACAAGATGGCGCGCTCCAAATCCTACCTCTATCGCGGCGTCGAGATCCGCTGGCGCTGCGATCCCTCGCTGCTGCCCAAGGACGGCTCGGTGCCGGCGGAGGATTCATTCCACTTCGCCGGCGGCCTGCGCGACTTCCTCGAATCCGAGATCGGCAAGCGCGCCACGATCACCCCGGCGCCGTTCGCCGGCGTCGCCGAGACCGACCTCAACGGCGTCAAGGCCAAGGTCGAGTGGGCTATCTGGTGGCCGCAGGACGAGGACGGCTTCATGCGGTCCTACTGCAACACCGTGCCGACGCCCGAGGGCGGCACGCACGAGAGCGGCTTCCGCACCGCCCTGCTGCGCAGCCTCAAGCGCTACGGCGAGATGGTCAACAACCGCAAGGCCTCGACCATCACCGCCGACGACGTGATGGAGGGCGCCGCCGGGCTGGTGTCGATCTTCGTGCCCGAGCCGCAGTTCCAGGGCCAGACCAAGGAGAAGCTGGTCAGCGTCGAGGCGACCAAGCTGGTCGAGACGCTGGTCGGCGACAATTTCGACCACTGGCTGACGGGCGACAAGGAATCGGCCAACGTCCTGCTGGAGACCTTCGTGGCCCGCGCCGAGGAGCGCGCGCGCCGCCGCCAGGACAAGGAGCAGCAGCGCAAGACCGCGACCCGCAAGCTGCGCCTGCCGGGCAAGCTGGCGGACTGCTCGTCGTCGAAGCGCGACGGCACCGAGATCTTCCTGGTCGAGGGCGACTCGGCCGGCGGCTCGGCCAAGTCGGCGCGCGACCGGGAGACGCAGGCGATCCTGCCGCTGCGCGGCAAGATCCTGAACGTCGCCAGCGCCTCGGCCGACAAGCTGCGCGACAACCAGGAGGTCTCCGACCTGATCCTGGCGCTGGGCTGCGGCACCAACGGCAACTACAGCGAGGAGCGGCTACGCTACGAGCGCGTCATCGTGATGACCGACGCCGACGTCGACGGCGCGCACATCGCCTCGCTGCTGATGACGTTCTTCTACCGCGAGATGCCGAAGCTGATCGAGAACGGCCACCTCTACCTCGCGCAGCCGCCGCTCTACCGCCTGTCGCGCGGCGGGCGCGTCGAGTACGCGCGCGACGACGCGCACCGCGACGAGCTGCTCAAGACGGTGTTCGCCGGCGCCGGCAAGGTCGAGATCAGCCGCTTCAAGGGGCTGGGCGAGATGCCGGCGGCGCAGCTCCGCGACACCACGATGGATCCGCGCCGGCGCACCCTCCTCAAGGTGAACGTGCCGATGTCGGTCGACGAGGACGACCGCCGCGACGCCATGCGCACCGCGACCCTGGTCGAGGACCTGATGGGCCGCAAGCCGGAGAAGCGCTTCGCGTTCATCCAAGAGAACGCCAAGTTCGCGCACGACCTCGACGTCTGAGGCGTCCGCCCGGAGCCTATGGACGGCTGTCGCCGGATCAGCTGGCGGCTGCGGCCGCGGCGGCGACGCGGTCGAACACGAAGCCATCGTAGCCGGCGGCCGCGACGCCCGCGCAATGGTCGCGGTAACGGGTCATCCCGCCCGCGTAGGGCATGAACACACGCGGCTTGCCCGGCACGTTGGCCCCGAGATACCAGCTGTGGCGTACGCGCGCGAGCAGCGTGGCGGCAGCGGCGCGGGCGACCTCGGCGCCCCATCGCTCCATCGCAGGCTCGGTCGTGTCCACGCGCGACAGGCCGTTGGCGCGCATGTAGGCGATGCAGTCGGCGATCCAGTCGACGTGCTGCTCGATGCAGACCGGCATGTTGCAGAGCACAGAGGGACTGCCGGGGCCGGTGATCGTGAAGAGGTTGGGGAAGCCCGCCACCTGAAGTCCCAGGTAGGTGCGCGGGCCGTCCGCCCAGTCCCGCGCCAGCGTCCGGCCGCCGGCGCCCTCGATGCCCAGGCCCATGAGAGGACCCGTCATGGCGTCGAACCCGGTGGCGAAGACGATGACGTCGAGCGCGATCTCACGCCCGCTCTCCAGCGCGATCCCGGTCGGCGTGATACGAGCGACGGGATCGGCGCGCACGTCGACCAGGTCGACATTGTCGCGGTTGAAGGTCTCGAAGTAGCCGGTGTCGATCGGCGGCCTCTTCGCGGCGTAGGGGTGGTCGATGTCGGCCAGCGCGCCGGCCGTCGCCGGATCCTTCACGGTCTCGCGGATGCGGTCCTTGATGTAGTCGGCCAGCCTGGCGTTGGCGCTCTCGTCGAGCATGACATCGCGGAAATTGGCGCGGAACTGGAGGCCGCCGCGCGCCCAGGCCCGGTCGAGGATGGCGCGCAACTCGGCCTCCGTCACGTCGTGCACGGACAGGTCGTCGATGGTGAAGGGATGCCCGTTGAGGGTCGAGCGGGTCACGCGCCGCACCTCGTCGCGGTTGTCGCGGATCCAGGCCTTGAACGCGTCGGTCAGCGGCTGGTTGCGCGCCGGCACGCTGTAGTTGGCGGTGCGCTGGAACACGGTCAGGTGCGCCGCCGTCTCCGCGATCACCGGCGCGGCCTGGATTCCGGTCGACCCGGTGCCGATCTGCCCCACCCGCTTGCCTGTGAAATCGACCCCCGCGTGCGGCCATTCGCCGGTGTGATACCAGGCGCCCGTGAACTCGGCGAGGCCGGGAACGCGCGGGATGTTGGCGGTCGACAGGCAGCCCACGGCCGTGATCAGGAACCGCGCCGACAGCGATTCGCCGGTCCGCGTCGTCACGCGCCACAGGTTGGCGGCCGCGTCGTAGCGGCAACCCGAGACCCGGGTGTCGAAGCGGATGTCGCGCCGCAGGTCGAGCCGGTCGGCGACGTAGCCCAGGTAGCGGCGGATCTCGCGGTGGTCGGGATAGCGCTCCGACCACTCCCAGCCGCGCCACAGCTCCTCGGAGAAGCTGTAGCAGTAGGAATGGCTCTCCGAATCGCAGCGCGCGCCGGGATAGCGGTTCCAGTACCACGTGCCGCCGACGTCGCCGCCGGCTTCCACGACGAGGGTCCTGAGCCCGAGGCGGTCCCTGAGCGCGTGAAGGGCGTACAGGCCGGCGAAACCCGCGCCGATCACCAGCGCGTCGACGGGCTCGCCGGTCCGGAGCGGAGCGTGGGGCGACTGGGGCGCGGACATGCGGCTCTACCTTCGATCCTCGATCCAAGCGGACCTCACTGTCCCGCGCCCGGGCCCGGCGGACAAGGTCCGCGGCGCATCGCCCGCCCGCCGCGTTCGCACCGCGATCCGGCCGGCGCGCGCGGTCCCGGCAATCGCCTGTGACGTTGGCAAAGCGGAATGGTCCATCGCCCGCATCGCCCTTGGAATAACGCTGCCCGGCCGGTGTTGGTGTAGGATGACGCCAGCCGCCCGAGGAGAGACCGCAATGCGCCGCAGGATCGCCGCCGCCCTGATCGCCGCCACCTCAGCCGTGTCCGCCGCCGCGCCGGCGTCGGCCGCGGTCATCACCTCGGCCGGCGCAGAGTCCCCCTATAGCTACCAGGAATACGTCGCCGCCGCCGACGGCCGCGAGTTCCCGGTCGAGTTGCATGGCGACGTCTTCCCCGGCGCCTCGTCGGACGCGTTGGCGCCGGCGGTGCTGCGGATCATGGACCAGGCGCGGCCGGCGAGCCCCGCCACGCGCTTCGCCCGCGCCGGCACGATGCCAGCGGGCTCGCCCGACTACCGGCTGGTGATCGTATTCGGTCCGGCCCGCAACCTGTCGCACCACACGCTGTGCGCGGCGCCGCAGAAGATCGCCCACGAACCGGTGAAGGAGGGCCAGGCGCGGCTGTCGATCGCCTTCTGCCGCGGCACTGACCTGATGAGCCGCGCGGTCGCCACGACGGCGGCGCGCAACGTCGACGACCCGGCCTTCCGCCAGATGTTCGTCGAGCTGTTCCCGGTGCTGTTCCCCAAGCGCAACCCGTTCATGAACGGCCGCGGCTCGGGCTTTCCGCGGCAATAGCGGCGGCGCGGCGGCGTCGAGTAGCCGTCCACAACGGCCGCATGGCGCGGCCGGCGCCGCTCTGCTAACCACGCCCGATGGCCGGCTGGTACGCCCTTCTCGATCCCGTGCTGTCGCGGCTCGACGCCGAGACGGCGCATCGCGCCGCGATCACGGGCGCGCGCGCCGGGGTCGTGCCGCGCGACCGCGGCGTCGACGATCCCTCGCTGGCGAGCTGCGTGTGGGGCCGGCCGTTCCCGAATCCGATCGGGCTGGCCGCCGGCTTCGACAAGAACGCCGAGGTGCCCGACGCGATGCTCGGCGCCGGTTTCGGCTTCGTCGAGATCGGCACCGTCACGCCGCGGCCGCAGGTCGGCAATCCGCGCCCGCGCCTGTTCCGGCTGCCGGAGGACCGCGGCGTCATCAACCGCATGGGGTTCCCCGGCCAAGGCCTCGACGCGGCGCTCAAGCGCCTCGCCAAACGGCCCCGGGTCGGACTGGTCGGCGTCAATGTCGGCGCCAACAAGGACAGCGCCGACCGCGCCGCCGACTACGCGACCTGCGTCGCCGCCACCGCGCCCTACGCCGACTACCTCGTGTGCAACGTGTCGTCGCCCAACACGCCGGGCCTGCGCGACCTGCAGGGTCGCGCCGAGCTGGTGGCGCTGCTGTCGGGCGCCAAGACGGCGCGCGGCGACCACGACGCGCCGCTTTTGGTGAAGATCGCGCCCGACCTGTCGGAGGGCGACGTCGAGGACGTCGTCGCCGCGGCGGTCGAGGTCGGCATCGACGGCATGGTCGTCGGCAACACCACGCTGTCGCGGCCGGCGGATCTGAAGAGTCCGCGCCGTGGCGAGACCGGAGGGCTGTCCGGCGCGCCGCTGCTGGCTTTGTCGACGGCGGTGCTCAAGACCGCCGCGAAATCCGTCGCCGGACGCTTTCCGCTGATCGGCTGCGGCGGCGTCGGCTGCGGCGCCGACGCCTACGCCAAGATCCGCGCCGGCGCCACCCTGGTGCAGCTCTACAGCGCGCTGGTCTACGAGGGTCCGGGGCTGGTGCGCCGTATCAAGGACGAGCTCGCCGCCCTGCTCAAACGCGACGGCTTCGCCAGCGTCGCCGACGCCGTCGGCGCCGATTTGTAGGCGTCCTGCTCTTTCTCCGCCCGCTTGTGGCTAGCGGGCTTGCATATCGGATGGCGACTACCCGCTCTCCGCCGCAAAGCGGGGGAGAGGGCGGGGCCCATGCGAAGCATGGGAGGGTGAGGTGGTCGTCGTATCGGTCGCTATGTAGATGGAGATGCTACGTGCGTCGGTTTCGGACGCCGTCAATTCGACGACCACCACCTCACCCTTCCCGCGCTGCGCGCGGGCCCCTTCCCTCTCCCCCGCTACGCGGCGGAGAGGGAGGAAGAACGAAGCCACCTACCCCAGCGACTTGATGTACGCGACGATCGCCTCGCGGGCGGCGTCGACGGCCTTGTCGGCGTCGCCGCGCTGCTTGGCGAGACCCTCGATCTCCGTCTCCTGGCGGTCGAGCGTCGCGAGGTAGCGCTTGTGCAGGTCGCTGTTGGACGGCACCCGGGCGAGGTTGTCGCGGATGCGGCCCTGCTCCTGCACGATGCGGTTGCGCTGGGCGTCGATCTCGGCGCCGCGCTTCTCGGCCTGCGCCACGTTGCCCTGCAGCCGCAGCAGCTGCGCGAGCTGGTCGCGCGTCTTCTGGTCGAACTCGCGCGCCTTGGCGAAGAACCCGACGCGCTCCGGGTTGGCGTTGAGCAGCGCCAGCTCCTGGCTGACGGTCTGCTCCTGCACCACCTCGAAGGTGTAGGACTCGCCGCCCTTGAGGTCGAACGGCACGCGGTAACGGCCTTCGATCAGCCCGACGTCCTTGGAGTCCGGCTTGACCAGCGTCCAGCCGCCCAGCCGCGGCGTCTCGACGAGGAGCTGGCGGTTCTCGCGCGCCGGCGCCTTGACCTTGTAGGTCACGGTCTGACGCCGCATCACGTCGTATTTGAGCACGCCTTGCACGACGGACCCACGCACGATGACCTCGGTCTGGCCGGTCTCGCGCTCCACCGTGATCTTCTGGTCCAACGCGTAGCTCAGCAGCCGGTTCTCGCCCGGCGGCAGCGCAGAGAGACGCGCGTCGCCGACATAGGCGACCTGGCCGGAGCCGGGCTGGCCGGTGCGCTCGTAGATGGTGATCAGGCCCGGCGGCAGGCCGGTCGGACCGTCGTTCTGGAGCCGCACGGCGGCCAGCGGATTGCGCGGATGCGTCTCGGGCTGATACAGCGCCTGCCGCTTGATCGGCACGTCGCCATTGATGATCGGCACCGAGAGCGTGCGGCCGGTGCCGACCGACAGCGGCGAGGGGAATTTGAACACGACCTGCGTCAGCGCCTCCTGGGCGGCGACCTGCTCGGCCGGCGCGGCCATGTTGCGCGAGGCGGACTCGGCGGGCGCGCCGCCGGCCAAGCCCGGCATCATGCGCCCGTCCATCTGCGTCTGCGCCCGCGGCGCGCCGGGCGCCGGCCGCATCGCCGGCGCGGGTGGCGGCGGCGGTGAGGCACTGGCCTCGCGGCGGTATCGCTCCATCTCGCCGGTGTCGACGCCGGGCAGCAGCTGGCCGATCACCTCGACCGGGATGTTCGGGCGGTCGATGTAGTAGGACTGGTACAGCGCCTGCCGGAACGTGACGGGCTTGCCCGACACCAGCGTCAGCTCGACGTCCTTCCAGTCCTTGCCGCTCATGTTCTCGATCACGGCCCAGCCTTGGAGCTGCGCCCGGGTGGCGTCGCCGTCGGCCGGGATCGTGAGCCGGTAGGACGCCTTCCACAGCGGCGCGCCGACGATATAGGCCACCCGCACGGTGCGCTTGCCCTGCCCCTTCGACGTCAGCTCGATGGAGCGTGCGTCCTTGGCGCGGTTCGAGGCCAGCGCCGCCAACGCCCGCTGCACCTGCTCGCGGACGGCGGGATCGGCGAACTGCAGCGTCTCCGCCTCCTCGAGGATGAACTGCTGCATGCCCTTGTCGGTCATCACCGTGACGCGGTTGCGGGTGCCGACCTGGCGGCCCTCGGGGCTCAGCACCGCCTCGGCGTTGACCGCGACGACGCGGCCGGTGATGGCGCGGGCGCCGCCGATCATGATCTCGGCGCCTCTGAGCGCGTTGAGCAGCGTCGCCGGCGCGCCCAGCGCCGCCTGGTCGAACGGCAGCTCCTTGAACACCTGCGACAGCGGCTCGCGTCCCGGCAGGCTCATGCCGCCGACGCCGCCCTTGTCGTCGTAGACCACGAGGCTCTTGAGCACGTCGTCGACCTGGTCGAGGCCGACCGTGAGCTTCAGCACCGCGTCGTTCTCGACCGCCGCCTCGTACTCGAAATACCCGACCCCGCCCGACGACAGCATGACCCGCTTCAGCGCCAGCTCCTGCGCCAGCGCCGAGGCGGTGGCGAGCAGCGCGGTTGTCAGGCCGACCAGCGTGGCGGCGGCCTGGAGTCGGAACGATCGGCGGATCAGGGACATCGGCGCACCTCGGGACGGGAAACGGGACCGCGACGCTGGACGCGGATCATGACGTTTTCGCGGCGGCCGCGCGAGGAGATCGCGCAAAACTCGCGCGGATCGCGCGCGGCGGGCACCCGCGTCACATACCACGGAGTCGAGGTCCTTCGCGCCGCTCAGGACGATGGCTGCAAGTCCAGTGCGCTAGGAACCACCATCCCGAGCACCGCGGAAGACCTCGGCGCCACGCCTGAATTTCGTCGTCCTGAGCGCAGTGAAGGACCTCGCGGCGGTCCACGCACGGCGCTACTCGGCGGCGTCCGCCCGCTCGTCGTCCGGCCGCGGCTCCGCCGGCGTCTCGACCGCGACGCCCGGCAGGTTCAGCGTCGACACCAGGTCGCGCACCTCCTGCCGCGCGGCGACGTGCGACATGGTCATGGCGACGCCGGTCCGCTCCTCGCGCAAATCGAGCAGCGTCAGGCCCTTGAGGAAAAGCTCGCGGTAGACCACGCGCTCGCTCAGGCCGCGGCTGAGCCGGTAGCCGATGCGCTTGGCCAGGGCCTCGAGCGCCGCGCCCATGTCGCGCTTGTTGCGCGCGGTGAGCGCCGAGAGGCGGTTGCGCATCACGATCCAGTCGACCGGCCGGCCACCCTGCATGGCGCGGATCTGGCGCTGCTTCCACACCGTCTCGGCGTAGATGCTGGGCCGGACCACCTTGAACGTGTCGGCGTCGATGCGCGCCAGCAGGTCGAGATCGACGAAACTGTCGTTGAGCGGCGTGACCAGCGTGTCGGCGTAGGTGTGGGCGTGGCGCGACAGGAAGGTGTCGCTACCCGGCGTGTCGACGACGACGAACTCGCAGGTGGCCAGCAGCTCTCCGAACGCCGCGTCGAGCCGCGCCTTCTCGTCGGCCTCGCTCTCGGCCCGCGTGCCCAGCGTCGAGGGCAGCACGGCGCGGTGCGCCGATTGCGGAGCCCCGGCGACTTCGCGGCGGCGTAGGCGCGGCGGTTCTCGACGTAGCGCGTGAACGTGCCCTGGCGGGCGTCGACGTCGAGCGTGCCGACACGGCGGCCGTCGCGCAGCAGCGACACCGCCACGTGCATCGCGGCGGTCGACTTGCCGGAGCCGCCCTTCTCGTTGCCGAACACGATGACGTGCGCCCGGTCGGCGGCGGGCGCCTGGGCCTGCACGACGCTCGGATTGGCGGCGGCGGGGCGGAACGAGAGCGGCGCGATCAGGGTCATGGCGGGCGTCCGGGGGTTGACGTCGCGGAGCCGGTCTCAAGCCGGCGTTGGCGCCGAGCCTACACCGCCGGCAGTGATCTAGCGACCATCGCCCTTGGGATAACACGTCGCTCCGCCCGTCCGTTCCGGCGCCTTGGCGCGCCACGCCCCTCGCCGTCGTGCGATCCGGGCCCGCGCGCCGCCGTGTCCGAAGTCCATACCGTGAAGCGCTTCATAGGTCCGGGCCGGCACCGGCCCCACCATCCGTCCCGCAGCGGCCCACGCGGCCGGCTTGGAACGGAGACGACCATGAACCGCTTTCCCCTCGTCCTGATCGCGCTGGCGCTCGCCACCACCGCCGTGATCACGCCGGCCGGCGCGCAGCAGACCGAAGCGGAGAAATACCTCAAGCCGCTGCAGGGCTATCTCGATCCGCGGACGAACCGCTGGGTCTACTACGACAACGGCCAGGCCGTGGTCAGCGTGCCGGCCTCCCGCGTCGAGCGGCCGGTGGTGCGCCGCAATCCGCATGTCGGTTCGGGTGGCCATGGCACCGGCCGCCACTACACCACCGGCGGCAACCGAACCGGCACGACCCGCACCCAGACCATCCACGCCGGCGAGCCCCACACCCGCCACCCCGGCGGCTCCGCAGGCCGGGGGCGGTAGAAGACGCCCCTCATCCGCGCCGCGGCCGCCGGGGCGCGCCTCCCGGCACGCCCCTCCACTTGTGCGATGAACCGGTCCCGCGGCTCGTCGCCATGTGAACCGCCACCAGGGAATCGGCGCTTGCCGTTCCGGACGCGATGTCAGGCGGCTGTCTTCTCCGCCGCCCACGCGCCGTAGATGAGGGACCGATAGGGCATCAGAATATTGGTGAAGCCGGCATTCCGCAGAAAATCGGTAATGGCCGCCTCATCACGCGGGCGTATCTCGGTTTCTATCTTCCGCAGCATTCCATCCGCCACCTCAGGTTCCAATCCGGACGCGATGACATTGCCGCGCCACAACCTCAGCAGCGAATCCCGGTCCTGGCCGGCGCCGATGTGAAGATCGGCGCTGTACAGCAGGCCTCCCGGCCTGAGCAATGCAGCGATCCGTTGGAAGAAGGCCCGGGCGGCGGCGTCCGGGCTAAGGTGCTGGGACACGAGGATGGCCGTCGCCGCGTCGAAATCGTGGGGCGGGGTGAAATCAGCAAGCGTCGTATTGCGTATCGCGATGCGCGCGGACAGCCCTTCGTCCGCCACTCGCTTCGCGCAAAGCGCCAGCATCGGTCTCGCTGGATCGATCGCGACGAACGACGCCCGCGGTAGCGCCTTCGCCAGGACGACGAGTTCCTCGCCCGTGCCGCACCCGATGACAAGCACTCGCGCGTCGTCCGGCAAATTCATCAGGTACGCCTTGCACAGGCGGTAGAGGCCTTCGCGTCCGGCGATCGAGGCGTTCGCCAAGCGTTCGTAGTTCGCGGCCCACGCTTCGCTGTAGATTTCCATAGATGCTTCCCTGATCGCCCGACATCGGCGTTGAGCCGCCTCCGACGACGACGGGGGAGAATGAAGGAGCGCGGCGTCTACGCCTTCTTGATCCACACGGCGGTGTCGTGGAACACCGCGCCGCCGTTGGGCCAGCCGGGGTCGGCGCTGGTGATGGCGTTGATGCCGATCTTGCGTTCGAAATGCTTGTTCGGCCAGATGCCCTCGACGACCACGACGCCGGGCTGCTGGCCGGCCTGCGGCTTGACGTGCACCAGCACCTCGCCGCGTTCGTTGCCGAGCACGACACGGTCGCCGTCGTCGACGCCCAGCGCCGCGCAGTCGTCGGGATGCACCAGCGCCGTCGGCCGCTTCTCGCGCGACAGCGATCCCGGCGTCTCGGTGAAGGTCGAGTTCAGGAACGTGCGCGCCGGCGCCGCCACCAGACGGAACGGCTTCTCCGCCGTGGCGTTGTCGATCACGTCGAAATGGTCGGGCAGCGCCGGCATCTCCCGCCACCGGCCGCCGAAGCGCTTCCAGTCCGGCCGGAAATGGAACTTGCGGTCCGGGGTCTCGAAGCCGTCGAGGAAATGCCCGGTCTCGAACGGCTTGACGAAATCCTGGCCGCCCTTCTGGAAGTTGGTCTCGGCGTCCCACATGCCGGAGACCTTCAGGGTCTCGTCCATGATCTCCCACGCCGTCATACCGAAGCCGCGGTGCTCCGCGCCCAGCCGCTTCGCCAGCTCGCAGATCACGAAATGGTTCTCACGGCTCTCGGCGTAGGGTTCGATCACCTTCTTCGCGACCTGGAAATAGGTGTGGCCGGACGCGGTGTAGAAATCGTCGTGCTCGAGGAAGGTCGTGGCCGGCAGCACGATATCGGCGAACGCCGCCGTCTCGGTCATGAACTGCTCGTGCACGCAGAGGAACAGGTCCTCGCGCGCCAGCCCCTTGTGCACGAGATGCAGCTCGGGGCAGACCATCGCGGGGTTGGTGTTCTGCACCAGCATCGCGGTGACCGGCGGGCCGCCGTGCAGCGCCTCCGGGTCGCCGGTGAGGATCGGCCCCAGCCGCGACTGGTCGAGCTCGCGCAGCGAGGTGTCAAGGACATCGGTGCCCTCGATCAACGTCCGGTTCAGCGGATACATCTGGGTGTGGCCGTAGAGCGCGCCGCCGCCAAGCTGGGACCAGGCGCCGGTCACGGTCGGCAGGCAGGTGACGGCGTGCATGTTCGCCGCGCCGTTGCGCGAGCGGCTGAAGCCGTGGTGGCAACGGATGTAGGTCTTCTTCGACGAGCCGTAGAGCCGCGCGAACGCGACGATCTCGGCCGCCGGAACGCCGGTGATGCCCGCCGCCCATTCCGGCGTCCGCGTCGCCACGTGCGCCGCCAGATCGTCCGGGCAATCCGCGTACCTGCGCATGTAGTCCCAGTCGGCGAAGCCCTCCTTGAACAGCACGTGCATGACGCCGCAGGCCAGCGCGCCGTCGGTGCCGGGCCGCACCGCGAGGTGCATGTCGGCCTTCTCGGCCGTGCCGGTCCGGTAGGGATCGACCACCACCAGCTTGGCGCCGCGCTTCTTCGCGGCCATGGCGTGGTGCATGACGTTGACCTGGGTGTTCACGGGATTGCCGCCCCAGATCACCACCACGTCGGAATGCTCGTCGACCTCGCGCATGTCGACGCCGCGCTTGTAGCCGGTGCCGGCGACCCAGCCGGTGTCCGCGAGCGTCACGCAGATCGTCGAGAACCAGCGCGAGTACCGCATCGCGTGGCGCAGGCGGTTGATGCCGTCGCGCTGCACCAGCCCCATCGTGCCGGCGTAGAAATACGGCCACACCGTCTCGCTGCCGTGCGCCGCCGCCTTGGCGATGAACTGCGCCGCGACGGTGTCGAGCGCCTCGTCCCACGAGATGCGCGCGAACTGGCCGGAGCCCTTCGGTCCGGTCCGCTTCATCGGGTGCTGGAGGCGGTCGGGATGGTGCGCGCGCTGCGAATAGCGCGCGACCTTCTCGCAGATCACCCCGGCGGTGTAGGTGTTACGCCGCGAGCCGTGCACGCGGCCGATGGTATGGGCGTCGAGCCGTTCGACCTCGAGCGCGCAGGTGCTGGTGCAGTCGTGCGGGCACACCGAGTTGACCAGCGTCGGCTTCTGCTTGGCGGCCTTGGCGGGGATCGGCGTGGCGCTTCCGTCGGGGGGCATCGGGCGGTGGGCTCCTCAAGAGGTCCCCGATCATACAGGGGCGGCACCGGCCACGGAACCCGCCGCGGCCGCCACGGCGCAATCGAATTGTCCTGCCTTTCCAGCGCAAATCCGGCTTGGCGCGCAAGCGGCTGGCGCCGGAGGCCGGCGGGTCGATAGAGTGCGGCGCGACGAGCAACCCAGGATCGGGACCGACACCGCCATGATTCCTCCGGGCCGCAGCTACGAGCGGGCGCAGGCCGATTTCAGCTGGCCGCGGCCGGCGAAGTTCAACATCGCCCGGGCGGTGTGCGACCGCCATCCGCCGGCGTCGCTGGCGATGATCGTCGAGAACGCCGACGGGTCGGTGCGCAATTGGACGTTCGGCGAGCTGTCGCGCGCCAGCTCGCGGCTGGCAAACGCGCTGGCGGCCCGCGGCGTCGCCAAGGGCGACCGCGTCGGCGTGTTTCTGTCGCAGAGCGCCGAGCTCGCGATCGGCCATCTCGCCTGCTACCGCATGGGCGCCATCGCGCTGCCGTTGTTCACCCTGTTCGGCGAAGAGGCGGTCGAGTTCCGTGCCTCGAACGCCGGCGCCGCCGCGATCCTCACGGACATGTCGCAGCTGCCGAAAGTGCTGGCGGTGCGCGACCGGCTACCCGCCCTCAGGACGATCGTCGTCATCGGCGCCGGCGGACACGCCGGGGGCTTCCTCGACTACGACACGCTGCTGGCGGCGGCGTCGGACTCGTTCCCGGTTGTCGACACCGACGCCGAGGACCCGGCGCTGCTGGTCTACACCTCGGGCACGACCGGCCAGCCCAAGGGCGCGATGCACGCCCACCGCATGATGCTGGGCGTGATCCCGGCGATGAACCAGTGGGGCGATTTCTGGCCGCGCGGCAACGAGGTCATGTGGACCCCCGCCGAATGGGCGTGGATCGCCGGGCTCTATGATTCGCTGTTTCCGGCGTGGTTCTACGGCAACCCCGTCCTCGCGCACCGCTTCGCCAAGTTCGATCCCGAGCGCGCCTTCGCCATGCTGGAGAAGCATGGCGTCGGCGCCAGCTTCATCCCGCCGACGGCGCTGAAGATGATGCGCCAGGTCGAGCGGCCGCGGCAGCGCTGGGGCTACGACGTGCGCAGCGTCTATACCGGCGGCGAGGCGATGGGCGAGGAGCTGCTGGCGTGGGGCCGCGAGACCTTCGGCCTGACGTTGTCGGAAGGCTACGGCCAGACCGAGATGAACCTGATGATCGTGAACTCGCCCAACTGGTTCCCGGTCAAGCCGGGCTCCTGCGGCCGCGCCGCCGTCGGCCGCCGGGTCGCCGTCGTCGATGGCCAGGGCCGGCCGCTGCCGGCCGGCGAGGAAGGCCAGATCGCCGGCTGGCGGCACGACCCCGTCGTCATGCTGGAATACTGGAAGAACCCGGAGGGCACGGCGAGGAAATACGCCGGCGACTGGCTGCTGACCGGCGATGTCGGGCGCATGGACGACGAGGGTTACGTCTTCTTCAAGAGCCGCGACGACGATGTGATCACCTCGGGCGGCTACCGCATCGGGCCGGGCGAGATCGAGGAGTGCCTGATGCGCCATCCCGCCGTGGCGATGGTTGGCGTGGTCGGCGTGCCCGATCCGGTGCGCACGGAGATCGTGAAGGCCTTCGTGCAGCTGCGGCCGGAAGCCGTGCCGTCGGAGGCGCTCAAGCGCGAGATCGCGGAATACGTGAAGACACGGCTGGCGGCGCACGAGTATCCGCGCGAGGTCGAGTTCCTCGACGCCCTGCCGCTCACGACCACCGGCAAGATCCTGCGCCGCGAGCTCAAGCGCATGGACGCCGAGAGGAAGGCGGCGAGGTAGGCCCGCGCGTCAGCGCCACAGCTCGGCGCGCAGGATCCACGGCGTCAGGGCCACGCCGGTCAGCCGCGATTTCAGCGCCGCGTCGCGGTCGAGGCCGAACGTCGCGGTGAGGACCGGCCGCCGTTCGCGCGCCGCCCGGTCGGCGGCGTCGCGCAACTGGGGAACGTCCTCGAACGTGTGGTCGCGCAGGACCACGACGGCGCCGGCCGCCGCCAGACGCGCCGCATCGCAGGCGCGCGCCGCGCCCATGCGGCCGACGACGCAGCGCCCGCGCCGGTCCAGCAGGTATTCGAGCACCGGCTCGGAGGTGACGAACGCGGCATCGGCCGGCGCCTCGGCGTCGATCCACGCCATCACCTCGGTCATCGGGATCGCGAGGTTGCGCTTGAACGGATACGTCGTCGGCAACGTGGTCGCGACGACCAGCGTGGTCGGCAATGCGAGCGCCGCGACGACAACGACACGGAGTGATGGCGCCCGCGGCAGCGCGAGGACGATGGCGGCGCAGACGAAAGGCGCCACGAACAACAGCGCGCGTGGCTGCGAGAGGCCGAGCGCGGCCATGACGATCGCGGACAGCGCGACGAACGACACGGCGACTCGCGCGAGCTCACCGGACCGCGCCGTAGCCGCGTGATCGCGGTCCGCCCGAAGCCATCGCAAAGCGAGCGCTGCGATGGCGAGGGTGGCGACAGCCATGTAGGGCAACATGGCGGGCGCCGGCGACAGCCCGAGTCTCCCCCCGCCGAAGCACCCCAGCGCCAGCGTCAGCGGCGCGACGAGGGCCGAACCGTCGCGGACCTCGCCGGCCTTGGTCGCGGCGTTCCAGAACGTGATCAGCCCAGGTGACGCGCACATCAGGGTCGCTACGATGAACGGGACGTCGCGCGCCCGCTCGAATCGCCGCTGAAACGCATAGCGGCGCATCATCATGACGACGCCCGGCACGACCGCGAGGAAGCTGGTCGACGCCGCGAGGCCGAGCAGCGCGCCCGCGAGGATCGTCGGACGCCCGGCGCGCGACCACACCGCGACGAACACCGCCGCCAGCGCCGCGAACACCGGATACCAGCGCAGCGAGTCGCCGGCGCCATAGAGCAGCGGACAGGCGACGAACGCCGCGATCGCGGCGCGCCGGACGGCGCGGTCGCCGGGGTCGAGACGACGCAGGGTGAGATCGAGGACGATGCCAAATGCCGCGATGGTCAGAACCATCGCGACGACCCGCATCGCCGTCGCGTCGAGACCGAGCGTCCACAGGGCCTTGAAGAACAACGTCGCCAACGGCGGATGGATGTCGCCGCCCGCCAGTGTGCCAAGGAGAATCTGACCGAAGCCGAGCCGCTCGACCGCGACCAGCGTGTGGATCTCGTCGTCGAACGGCGGCCGCGCGTAGAGCCCGGCCACGGCCCCGAGCGCCAGCGCCGCGCCGATGAACACCACCCACTCCGGCGGGCTTAGTCCCGGTCGCGGCGGCGGCGTCGCCATCCGCGTCAAAGCAGCCCGAGGCGTTTCAGCTCCGCCGCCATCTCGGGCGGCAGCGCAGAGGTGTCGCCCTTGGACAGGTCGCGCGGCGCGCGCGCGCCATCGAAGTAGCGCCAACCCTGGAAGGCCTTCATCGCCATCGGCGCGGTCGCGACGACCGTGCGGCGCACCTTGATCTTGCAGTATTTGCGGCCCTCGTCGTCGGCGTCCTCGTCGAATCCGACCAGCGTCTGGCGGGCGCCGACCACGCCCTTGATCACCCAGTACAACGAGCCGCCGTCGAGCAGCTCCTCGACCCGTTTCGGCGTGTTGCGCGTGAACACCCAGTGCGGCCCGTTGCCCTTCTGCCGGCGCTCGCGCCGACGGTTGGCCTGGAGCTCCTTGAGATGGCCGAAATCGCGCACGCCCACCGCGAGCTTGATCAGGTGCAACGCCATTGGTTCTCCGGCCGACGATCCGTCGCGGACTTACCACGGACCAGCCGTCGCGCGCGGTCCGCTCTATCCACAGCGCGCCCGGCGCGCAGACGGACCGCAACCCTGCGGAATTGCGCGAATCAGACACAATGCGGACATGATCCGCGCCTAAAAGACTGGAAGTTGCCGGATTGAGCCGCAACACCTCACAAAGTGTCCAAACCGCCATGGGCGCGAGCAGTCACTTTTCGCTGACGACTCCCGCATGTAGACTGCCAAGCGACGCGATGACGCCGTCGAACCGGGGCCTTGCCGCCCCGCGCCGCCGGCGGTCACATTGCGCCCAAGCCTCGCATCCAAGTCCCCTTCTCCGCACGCCCCGCCGGTGAACGCCATGCAACGCAACACCCTCGCCTCCCTGATCGCGGTCGTCGCGCTCGTGTCGGGATTGGGCGGCTACCTCCTCGGCCATCGCGGCGAGCGTCTCGACGCGCCGCCAGCGGCGCCGACGGCAGCGGCGCCAGCCAAACCCGCGGCCACGCCACCGGCGACGCCGGTGAAGACGGCGACGCCGCCCGCCACACCGACACCCGCCGCGACAACGACACCGGCCGCACCCGCGCAGCCCGCGTCCGCCGCCCCGATTCCGATCCCGGCGACGGCCGGAACGCCGGCGCCGCCGACCGGCGCGCCGGCGCCGTTCCGTTTCGTGCGTCAGACCGTCGGCGGCGAGGCGGCGCCCGAGGCGTGCCTGCATTTCTCGCGGTTGCTCGATGAATCGGGCCGCGTGAAATACGGCGACTATCTGGAGATCACGCCGCCGACCAAGGCGGCGATCGCCGTCAAGCAGGAGCGCATCTGCCTCGGCGGCCTCGACCACGGCGAGGACTACAAGGTGCTGGTGCGCGCCGGTCTGCCGTCGCAGGACGGCGGCAAGCTCGACGCGTCGGAGACCGTCGTGGTGGCGCTTGGCGAGCGCGCGCCGGTGGTCGCCTTCCAGGGCAAGGGCCACATCCTGCCGCGCCAGACCAGCGTCGGGGTGCCGCTGACGACGGTGAACGTCAGCAAGGTCAACGTCCACGTCTACCGCATCGGCGAGCGCATGGTCTCGCAGGTCGGCCGCAGCGCCTCGATCTACTATTCCGACGACGACGAGGCGTTCGGCGACCAGCGCCGCGAGCTGCAGGCCTACGCCATGGACGCCTTCCGCAAGAAGACCGGCGCCCTGGTGTGGTCGGGAACGATGGAAGTGCGCAACGTCCAGAACCGCGCCGTCACGACCGCGATCCCCGTGCGCGAGGTGGTCAAGGACTGGAAGCCGGGCGCCTACGTCGTGGTGGCGTGGAACGCCGCCGACGGCGCCATGGACGTGCTGCTCGACCGCGAGAACGAGAACTACGACTACGAGGCCTACTACGAGCGCAAATTCGCGACGCAGTGGGTGATCGACTCCGACATCGGCCTGACGACCTTCACCGGCGGCGAGGGCATGACGGTGTTCGCGCGCTCGCTGCAGACCGCCGAGGCGCTGCCGGGCGTCGAGGTGTCGCTGATCGCCCGCAACAACGAGGACATCGCCAAGGCGACCACCGACGCGCAGGGCCGCGCGGTGTTCCCGGCCGGCCTGCTGGGCGGCGGCGGCGCGGCCACGCCGATCATGGTGATGGCGCTTGACGCGAAGAAGGCCGACTTCAACCACATCGACATCAAGCGCGCGGCGTTCGACCTGTCCGACCGCGGCATCGACGGCCGCGCCGTCCCCGGCCCGATCGACGCCTTCCTCTACGCCGACCGCGGCATCTTCCGCCCCGGCGAGACCGTCAACGTCACCGCCCTGCTGCGCGACCGCGGCGCCAACGCCATCGACGGCATGCCGCTGACCCTGGTGGCCAAGCGGCCGGACGGCGTCGAGTACCGCCGCGTGACCATGCCGGCCCTGTCGGCCGGCGGCGCGCATTGGCCGCTGGAGCTGACCCGCTCCGCGCGGCGCGGCAAGTGGACGGTCGAGGCCTTCGTCGATCCCAAGGGCGCCGCCGTCGGCCAGATCGAGATCGCGGTCGAGGACTTCGTGCCGCAGAAGCTGAAGGTCGAGATCGGCAAGCTGCCGGCGACGCTCGGCCGTCGCGCCGACATCGACGTGCCGGTGACGTCGGAGTTCCTCTACGGCGCCCCGGCGGCGGACCTCGACGGCGAGGCCGAGCTGACGATCAAGCCCGACCCGACACCGTTCCCCGCCCTGCCGGGCTTCATGTTCGGCGATCCCGAGGTGAAGCTCGAGGTCGATCCGGTGGCGCTCGACATCGCGCGGCTGGACGGCCAGGGCCGCAGCAAGGTGACCGGCGCGCTGCCGGAGGCCGTCGACGCGCTGGTGCCGCTGCGCGGCGAGCTGCGGGTCTCGGTGTTCGAGCCCGGCGGCCGCATGACCAGCACCGACGCCGTGCTGCCGATCCGCACGCGGCCGGTCTATCTCGGAATCCGCGCCGCCGTCGGCGGCCGCGACCTGCCGCCGTGGTACGGCGCCAAGGGTTACACCGGCGCGTTCGTGCCCGAGGGCCACGAGGCGACCTTCGAGGTCGTCGCGGTCGACAACGAGGGCAAGCGCATCGCGCGCCGCGAGCTGGAGTGGCGCATCGAGCGCGTGCACCGGCGTTTCACCTGGTTCCGCGACAACGACGGCCGCTGGCGCTGGCAGGAGCAGGACGACTCCGCCGTGATCGCGCAGGGCAAGCTCGATGCCGCCGCCGATCGTCCGGCCGACATCCGCCAGTCGTTCCAATGGGGCCCGCACAAGCTGGTGGTGCTCGACCGCGAGACCGACACGCGCACGGTGGTGAAGTTCTATGTCGGCTGGGGCTCGTCCTCGGCCGAGCGCGACACGCCCGATTCGATCGGCGTGTCGGCCGACAAGAAGCTCTACGCCGCCGGCGAGACCGCCAAGCTGCGCATCGACGCGCCGTTCGCCGGCGAGGCGCTCGTCGTGCTGGCGAGCGACCGCGTCCTCGACACGCGGACCGTCCGGGTGCCGGCCGGCGCCACCACCATCGACATCCCCGTGTCGGCGGATTGGGGCGCCGGCGCCTACGCGCTGGTGACCGCCTACCGGCCGCTCGGCGCCACAGCGCCCGACCGCGCGCCGGTGCGCGCCGTGGGTCTCGCGTGGCTGGGCGTCGATCCGGCGCCGCGCAGCCTGCAGATCGCCATCGGCACGCCCGAGAAGACGTTGCCCCGGCGCAAGATCGTGGCGCCGGTCAAGGTCGCCAACGCCAACGGCGCGGAGGTCTTCGTGACCCTCGCGGCCGTCGACGAGGGCATCCTCCAGCTCACGAAGTTCCGCACGCCGGCGCCGGTCGATTTCTACTTCGGCAAGCGGCGCCTCGGCGTGGCGATGCGCGACGACTACGGCCGCCTGCTCCAGGACCGGGCCGAGTTCCTCGGCCAGCTGCGCAGCGGCGGCGACGGCGCCGGCGGCGCCGGGCTCGACGTCGTGCCGATCAAGATCGCCTCGCTGTTCTCGGGCATCGTCAAGCTCGACGCCAAGGGCGAGGCCAGCATCGAGCTCGACGTGCCCGATTTCAGCGGCCAGCTCCGCCTGATGGCGGTGGCGTTCGACAAGACCCGCGTGGGTTCCGCCGAGCGCCGCATGTACGTGCGCGACGCGGTCGCCACCGATCTGGTCCTGCCGCGCTTCCTCGCGCCCGGCGACGACAGCCGGGCGACGGTGTCGCTGCACAACGTCGACGGCGCCGCCGGCGAGTACCGCGCCCGCGTCACCACCTCCGGCGCGGTCGCCCTAGCCGAGCCGGTCGACCGGCGGATCTCGCTGCCGGTCAATAAGCGCGAGCAGTTCGCGGTCGCCGTGCGCGGCGGCGCGGTCGGCACCGGCACCGTGTTCCTCCAGGTCGAGGGCCCCGGCGGCTTCACGGTCACGCGCAGCTGGGACATCGAGGTCAGGCCGATCCAGGCGCCGGTCACGCGGCAGTCCGTGGTGCAGCTCACCCCCGGCAAGGACCTGACGGTCGATCGCGAGGTGGTGTCGGACTTCCTGCCCGGCACGGCGAGCGTCACCGTCGCGGTCTCGGCGCTGCGCGGCTTCGACGTCGCCAGCCTGCTGCGGTCGCTCGACAAGTACCCCTACGGCTGCCTCGAGCAGACCACCAGCCGCGCCCTGCCGCTGCTGTACTTCAACGATCTCGCCCTGATCGGCGAGACGCGGCAGGACAACCAGATCCCGCGCCGCGTCCAGGACGCCGTCTTCAGCGTGTTCGACCGCCAGATGGGCGACGGCGGATTCGGCATGTGGGGCGCCGTCGGCAGCCCGGCCGACCAGTGGCTGCAGGTCTACACCTACGACTTCCTGATGCGGGCGCGCGACAAGGGCTACGTCGTGCCGGAGGTCGCCTACCGCAAGGGCATGGCGTGGCTCCAGCGCAGCGCCGAGCGCTTCGCGCCCAACGCCCAGGCCTACGCCTGGTACGTGCTGGCGCGCGGCGGGCTGGCCGACGCCGGCCGCGTCCGCTACTTCCAGGATAATGACGGGCGCAAGACGACCGGCGCGCTGGCCGGCGGCCATCTCGCCGCCGCGCTGACGCTGATCGGCGAACGCGGCCGCGCCGCGACCGAGTTCGCGCACGCCCTGTCGGCGGTCGGCGACACGCCGACCGGCGACTACTACGGCACGGCGCTGCGCGATCTCGCCGGCCTGATGGCCGTCGCGCCGGAGGCCAACCAGCGTCCGGCGCTGGTCCGCCTGGTCGGTCTGATGGCCGAGCAGAAGCGCACCGAGGCGCGGTGGACCACGACGCAGGAGAAGGCGTGGATGCTGCTCGCCGCCAGCGCGACGCTGCAGGGCGGCGGCGGCAAGCTCGACCTGAAGATCGACGGGCAGTCGGTGAAGCCGGAGCGCGATCCCGCCGTGTTCGACGTCGATCTGCGCGACGGCCGCCGCAAGGTGGTCGCCAACGCCGCGTCGACCGACGTGTGGGCCACGGTGTCGGCGCGCGGCGTGCCGACGGCGCCGCTGCCGCCGGAGCAGAAGGGTCTGACGATCTCGCGCGTCTACACCACGCTGAGCGACGGCGCGGTCGATCTTCTCAACGTGCGCCAGAACGACCGGCTCAAGGTCACGGTCACGGTGTGGAACGAGTCGAACGCCTACCGCGAGATCGCCCTGCTCGACCTGCTGCCGGCCGGCTTCGAGATCGAGGGCGTGCAGAAGAGCGAGGAGCGGCCGGTCTCGGTCGAGGCCCGCGACGACCGCATGTTCGCGGCCGTCAACCTGGGCGCCCGCGAGATCCCCGCCGCCCAGCGCTGGTGGTACCGGGACGAGGAGAAGCCACGCAAGTTCGGCCAGGTGACCTACATCGTGCGCGCCGTGACGCCCGGCGCCTACGCCCTGCCGGCGCCGCAGGCCGAGGACATGTACGATCCGCAGACGGTCGCCCGCGGCGAGAGCGGCCGCGTCGTGATCGTGCCGCGCTGAGACCATGGCCGGCGGCGGCGCACCGGACGAGGGCGTCCGCCCGCTCCGCGGGCGGATGTGGCGCCGCGTCCGCCACGCCGCCGTCGCCGCCGGGCTGCTCGCCGCGGGCCTGCTGACGCTCGACAGGCTGGCGCCGCCGGACCTGTCGCGCTACCGCGCCGTGTCGGTCGAGGTGCGCGACGCCGACGACCGCCTGATGCGGACCTTCACCACGCCGGACGGCAAGTGGCGGTTGGCGACTCGGCGGCAGGACGTCGATTCCGGCTACCTGTCGCTGCTCAAGGCCTACGAGGACCAGCGCTTCGACAGCCACATCGGCGTCGACCCGCTGGCCGCGATGCGCGCGCTGGAGCAGTTCGCCACCCGCGGTCGCATCGTGTCGGGCGCCTCGACCCTGTCGATGCAGGCCGCCCGGCTGCTCGAACCGCGGCCCAACCGCAGCTGGAGCGGCAAGCTCAAGCAGGCGGCGCGCGCGCTCCAGCTGGAGTGGCGCTACTCCAAGGACGAGATCCTCTCGATCTACCTCACGCTGGCGCCGTTCGGCGGCAACATCGAGGGCGTGCGGGCCGCCTCGCTACTCTATTTCGGCAAGGAGCCGTCGCGGCTGACGCTGGCGGAGTCCGCCTTTCTGGTCGGGCTGCCGCAGTCGCCCGAGCGGCGCCGGCCCGACCGCTTTCCCGATCGCGCGCACGTGGCGCGCGACATGGTGCGGATGCGCGCCCACGCGCGCGGCGCGATCGACGCGGCGACCCTGGCCGAGGCGTTGAAGCGCCCCGCCCCGGCGCGCCGGCTGGCGATGCCGTCGGCGGCGCCGCATCTGGCGCAGCATCTCGCCACCGGCGCCGCCCCGGGCGCGATCCGCACCACCTTGCGGTCGGAGATCCAGAACGCGGTCGCGCGGCTGGCCGAGGACGAGCGCCGCCGCGCCGGCGATTCGCCGGACATCGCCATCGTCGTGGTCGACAACCGCCGGAGCGCCGTCGTCGCCTGGTACGGCGGCGATCCCTCCGGCCGCCACGCGCAGGTCGATCTGGTGCGCGCCCGCCGCTCGCCCGGCTCGGCGTTGAAGCCGTTCATCTACGGGCTGGCGTTCGACGAGGGCATCGCCCATCCCGAGACCCTGGTCGACGACGCGCCGACGCGGTTCGGCGATTGGATGCCGCGCAATTTCGACCGCGACCACCAGGGCACGCTCACCGTCCGGCGCGCGCTCCAGCACTCCTTGAACGTGCCGGCGGTGGCGGCGCTGGACCGGGTCGGCTCCGGCCGCTTCCTCGCCGCGCTGCGCCAGGCCGGCGTGGCGCCGGCGCTGCCGCGCTCCGAGCAGGCCGGCGGCTCGCTCGCGGTGGCCCTGGGCGGCGTGGCGCTGTCGCCGCTGGAGATGGCGACGCTCTACGCCGCGCTCGCCAACGACGGCGTCGTGGTCAAGCCGAGGCTGCGCGCGTCCGATTCCGCCGACGCCGTCCACCGGCTCGTCACCCCGGCATCGGCCTGGCATCTCGCCGACATCCTCGCCGGCGCGCCGCTGCCCGAGGGCTGGGCCAACCTGCCACGCATGTGGGACGGACAGGTGGCGACCGACCGCGCGCTCGCGTTCAAGACCGGCACCTCGTATGGCTTCCGCGACGCCTGGGCGGCCGGATGGACCGCCGCGTACACCGTCGTCGTCTGGACCGGCCACGCCGACGGCACTCCGCGGCCGGGCCATTACGGCCGACAGTCGGCGCTGCCGCTGCTGCTCAAGGCGTTCGACCGGCTGCCGGCCGAGGATTCGGCGCGCCGGCCCGCGCCGGCCGACGCGCTGGTTGTCGCGCACAACCGCGATCTGCCGCCGCTGCTGCGCACGCTCCAGACAACAGCGACGCGGCTGCAGGCGGCCACGGCGCCGACGGCTTCGCGAGAAGTCAGGCCGGCCGCGCCGACGGCCGCCACGCCGCGTCAAACCATCAGGCCGCCGCGCATCCTGTTCCCGACCGCCGACGCCACCGTCGAGCTCGGTGGCGCCGCGACGGTGGCGCTGCGGGCCGAGGGCGGCAGCGGCAAGCTGCGCTGGCTGGTCGACGGCAAGCCGCTGGACGCCGACCCGTTCCGCGCCCATCCGGCGTGGAAGCCCGACGGTCCGGGCCTCGCGCGTCTGACCGTGATCGACGCCGACGGCCGCAGCGCCAGCGTCAACGTGCGCGTCAAGCTCGCCAGCCGCTGAGTGTCGTCCGGACGACGTGGCCCCCCCTTACTCTCGATGTCATCCCGAGCGCAGCGAGCGAGGGATCTTGGAGCGACGGAAAGATCCCTCGCTGCGCTCGGGATGACGTGAGGGGCGATCATCGGGGAGCCAACTCTAAGCGCCCGCGCGATACCGCTCCCATCCGGCACGACGTAGATCGCAGGCGGGGCAGCCACCGCAGCCGTAGCCCCAGTCGTGGCGTTTCGAGCGGTCGCCGAGATAGCAGCTGTGGGTCTCCTCGACGATCAGGTCGACCAGCGCGGCGCCGCCCAGACGCTCGGTCAGCCGCCACGTCGCCGCCTTGTCGATCCACATCAACGGCGTCTCGACCACGAAGCGGCGGTCCATGCCCAGCGTGAGCGCCACCTGCATCGCTTTGAGCGTGTCGTCGCGGCAATCGGGATAGCCGGAGTAGTCGGTCTCGCACATGCCGCCGACCAGCCGCTTGAGGCCGCGGCGGTAGGCGATGGCGGCGGCGTAGGTGAGGAACAGCAGATTGCGGCCGGGCACGAAGGTCGTCGGCAGCCCGCCCTTCTCGAAGGCGATTGCGGCGTCGCGGGTCAGCGCGGTGTCGCTGATGGCGCCCAGCGCGCGGAGGTCGACGACGTGGTCGTCGCCGAGCCGCGCGCCCCAGACGGGGAACGCCCGCGCGACGGCCTCCCGCACGCGCGGCCGGCACGCCAGCTCGACCGCGTGGCGCTGGCCGTAGTCGAAACCGACGGTCTCGACGCGTTCGAAGCGGTCCAGCGCCCAGGCCAGGCACGCCGTCGAATCCTGCCCGCCGGAGAACAGCACGAGCGCATGGTCGGTCATCGTCCCCCTCTCCTCCACGGCGCGCGGCGCGTCGTCGGCAGGTGCGCGCCGCGATCATCCCGTGCTAGCGTCCGCCGGACAAGACCGGTCGTAGCCGGCGTCGAGGAAACCCGGCCGGGTCCCAACGAGGACCGGCTCAAACATTGGAGAAGAAACGAGATGGGTGACAGGACACGCACGTTCCTCGCGGCGGGATTCGCCGCCGCGGTCGCCGCCGTCCCGGCGCTGGCGCAGAAGCACGGCGGCACGCTGAGCATCGCGCACCGCGACAATCCACCGAGCGCCTCGATCCACGAGGAGGCGACGATCTCGGTGAACATGCCGTTCATGCCGGTGTTCAACAACCTGCTGATGTTCGATCCGAACGAGAAGATCAACACCGTCGACAAGCTGACGCCGGAGCTGGCGACGAGCTGGGCGTGGAACGCGGAGTACACCAAGCTCACGTTCAAGCTGCGCGAAGGCGTCAAGTGGCACGACGGCAAGCCGTTCACCAGCAAGGACGTCGTCTGCACCTTCATGGGCCTGACCGGCAAGATCGAGCAGAAGGGTCCCGAGGCGCAGCGCAAGAACCCGCGCAAGGTCTGGTACGGCAACCTCAAGGAGGTCAAGGCGGCCGGCGATCTCGAGGTCGTGTTCGAGCTCGAGCGGCCGCAGCCGTCGATGCTCGCGATGCTCGCGGCCGGCTACTCGCCGGTCTACCCCTGCCACGTGCCGGCGCGCGACATGCGCACCAAGCCGATCGGCACCGGCCCGTTCAAGATGGTCGACTTCAAGCGCAACGAGTCGATCCGGCTGGAGCGCAACAAGGACTACTGGAGGAAGGGCTATCCCTACCTCGACGCGATCGACTGGAAGATCGTGCCCAACCGCTCGACCCGCATCCTCGGTTTCGTGTCCGGGCAGTTCGACCTGACCTTCGACTCGGACGTCACCTTCCCCATGCTCAAGGACGTCAAGGAGCAGGCGCCGAAGGCGATGTGCGAGGCCCGGCCGACCAACGTCAACGCCAACCTGCTGGTCAACCGCGAATCCGCGCCGTTCGACAATCCGAAGGTCCGCTCAGCGATGCTGCTGGCGCTGGACCGCAAGTCGATGATCCAGATCATCAGCCAGGGCCACGAGAAGGTCGGGGCCTCGATGCTGCCGGGTCCGGAGGGCACGTGGAGCATGCCACTCGAGGAGATCGTCAAGTTGCCGGGCTACGGCACCGACCTCGAGAAGAACCTGGCCGAGGGCCGCAAGATCATGGAGGAGCTGGGCTACAGCGCCGCCAAGCCGCTCAAGGTCAAAGTCGCCACCCGCAACATCGCGATCTACCGCGACCCGGCGGTGATCCTGATCGACCAGCTGAAGAAGATCCACATCGAGGGCGAACTCGATCCGATCGACACGGCGGTCTGGTACTCCAAGGTGCTCAAGAAGGACTACCAGGTCGGCATGAACCTGACGGGCCTGGGTCTCGACGATCCGGACACGAACTTCTACGAGAACTTCAGCTGCGGATCGGAGCGCAACTACACGGGCTACTGCAACAAGGAGGTCGACAAGCTGATCGACGCCCAGTCGCGCGAGACCGACCGTGAGAAGCGCAAGAAGCTGGTGTGGGAGGTCGAGAAGGCGCTGGTGGTCGACGCCGCCCGGCCGGTGATCTCGCACGGCATCGGCAACACATGCTGGCAGCCGGCGCTCAAGGGCCTCGTGCTCCAGCACAACGGCATCTACAACGGCTGGCGCATGGAGCGGATCTGGCTGGAGCGCTGACGCGTCGTCCCACGCACGAAACGAGGCGCGACGCCGGCCGAGAGGCCGGCGTCGTCGTGTCCACGCCGTCGCGTCACTCCGGCTTGATGCCGGCCGCCACCATCACCGGCCCCCAGATCCGTTCCTGCTCGTCGAGCCACGCCTCCAGGATCTCGGGCGTGCCGGGCATGGCGACGAAGCCGCGCTTGCGCATCTGCTCGGCGACGGCGGGCGATCCGGTGACGGCGGTCAGCGTCCCGTTGAGCCGACGCACGATCGCCTTCGGGGTCGACGACGGCACCGCGAGCGTGTAGACGATCGCGCCCTCGACGTCGCCGCATCCCATCTCGCGGAAGGTCGGCACGTCCGGCGCCAGCGGCGAGCGCTCCTTCGACGCCAGCGCGTAGGGCCTCAGACGCTTGTCGGCGAAATACGCCTCGACGCTGCTGAGGCTGGAGACGCCGAGCTGGATGTGCCCGCCGAGCAGGTCGGCGACCAGCGGACCGGTGCCCTTGAACGGCACGTGCGTCAGGCGCGTGCCGTTGAGCAGGCCGAACTGTTCGCCCGCGAGATGCATCGGCGTGGTGACGCCGGCGGTGCCGAACTGCACCCTGCCCGGCTCGGCCTTGGCCGCCGCGAGGACCGCCTTGACGTCGGCCCATGGCGCGTTGGCCGATCCGACCAGCACCGATTCCTGCTTGCCGAGGAATCCGAACGTCGCGAACGCCGTCTTCGGATCGTAGCCCAGCTTGGCGATCATGTAGGGGAACAGCCGCAGATTCCCGCCGCTGACCAGGATCGCGTAGCCGTCGCCCGGAAGCTTGGCGACGTACTCGTGCGCCAGATTGCTGCCGGCGCCGGGCTTGTTCTCGATGACGATGCTCTGGCCCAGCCGCTCCTTGAGCGGTTCCGCCAGCATGCGCGCCAGCGCGTCGGTGCCGCCGCCCGGCGGGAACGGCACCACCAGCCGGATCGGCTGCCGCGACGGATAGGCGTCGGCCTGGGCCAGCGCCGGCACGGCCGGCGCCGCGCCGAGCGCCGCCAGCGCCCCGCGCCGCGTGAGTCCACGGATCATCTCGTCCCCTCCCCGAGCGGCTTGCGTTCCGCCCTCGACGGTAGACCGTGCGCCGGACGCGCACCACCATCGCCGGCTTGGCGCTTTCCCGCCCCGCCGGGCGCCGGCTATGGTCGCGCCAATGGAATCGAGGGAAGGGACGCCGATGGCCGCGACCGAGCTCTGGAAATGGACCGCCGTCGACCTGGCGCAGGCGATACGCACGCGCAAGGTCTCCAGCCGCGAGGCGACGCAGGCGATCGTCGACCGCATGCGCGACGTCAACCCCAAGCTCAACGCCGTCGTGCAGGATCTCGGCGACCAGGCGCTGTCGCAGGCCAGCGCCGCCGACGAGGCGGCGCGCCGCGGCGAGACGCTCGGGCCGCTGCACGGCGTGCCGGTGACGATCAAGGAGAACGTCGACCAGAAGGGCCTGCCCACCGTCAACGGCATCGCCGCCTTCAAGGACGCCATCGCCAAGGACGACAACCCCGTCGTCGCCAACTGGACCAGGGCCGGCGCCATCACCATCGGCCGCACCAACGCGCCGGCCTTCTCGCTGCGCTGGCACACCGACAACGACGCCCGCGGGCGCACCTACAATCCGTGGAGCCGGATCCGCACGCCCGGCGGCTCGTCGGGCGGCGCCTCGGCGGCGCTGGCGGTCGGCATCGCGCCGCTGGCGCACGGCAACGACTACGGCGGCTCGATCCGCTTCCCGGCCTACACCTGCGGTCTGGCGGGCATCCGGCCGACCCAGGGGCGCGTGCCGGCATGGAATCCCGGCGCCGCCGCCGAGCGCCTTCCGACCAACCAGCTGATGGCGGTCAACGGACCGCTGGCGCGCACCGTGCGCGACTTACGGCTCGGCCTAGCGGCCATGACCGCGCGCGACGCGCGCGATCCGATCTGGGCGCCGGCGCCGCTGGAGGGACCGCCGGTGGCGAAGCCGATCCGTGTCGCGATGGTCGTGGAGTCGCCGGGCCTGTACGTGCATCCCGATGTCGCCGCCGCGATCCGCAAGGCGGGCAAGACGTTGGCAGACGCCGGCTACAAGGTCGAGGAGGTCCAGCCGCCGTCGATCGAAGGCGCGTCGCGGCTGTGGCAGAAGCTGGTGTTTGGCGAATCGCGCCACGTCATGCGCGAGACCATCGAGAAGCTGGCCGACGCCGACGCCCGGAAGGCGTTGTCGCTGTGGCTCGAGGTCGAGCCCGATCTCTCGCTCAAGGACTACATGCTCGGTCTCGCCGAGGTGCTGACGCACCGGCGCGCCTGGAGCGTCTTCATGGAGACCTACCCGCTTGTGCTCGGCCCGAACTCCGGCGACCTGCCGTTCGAGGTCGGGTTCGACCACGACACCGCCGACCGGCTGCGCCATGTCCTGCGCGCCCAGGCCTTGATGACGGCGGTCAACCTGCTCGGCCTGCCGTCGGTCGCCGTGCCCGTCGGGCTGGCCGCCGTGCCCGACGCGCCGAACGGCCTCCCGCTGGGCGTGCAGATCGTGGCCGGGCGCTACCGCGAGGATCTGGCGCTCGACGCCGCCGAGATCGTCGAGGCCGTGCACGGCATCGAGACGCCGGTCGACCCGGCGTGGTGAGCGGCGGACGGGCCGCCACGTGCCGCTGTTCGACGCGCATTTCCACATCGTCGATCCGCGCTTCCCGTTGATCGCCAACGACGGCTACCTGCCGCCGCCCCATGTCGTCGACGAGTACCGCGCCGCCACCGCGGCGCTCGACGTGCGCGGCGGCGCGGTGGTGTCGGCGTCGTTCCAGGGATTCGACCAGACCTACCTGCTGGCGGCGCTGCGCGCGCTCGGCCCGGGCTTCGTCGGCGTGGCGCAGCTCGAGACCGACGCGCCGGCCGCGTCGATCCGCGCCCTCGACGCCGCCGGTGTGCGCGCCCTGCGCTTCAACCTGTTCCGCGGCGGCGTCCGCGACTTCGACGGGATCGAGGCGTTCGCCCGCCGCGTCCACGACCTCACCGGCTGGCACGCCGAGTTCTACGTCGACGGCGCGTCGCTGGCGCCGATCGCCGCGCGCCTCGCGGGATTGCCGCGGATCGTCATCGACCATCTCGGCATGACGGCCGACGCCCTGCCCCGCGTGCTCGACCTCGTCGCCGGCGGCGCCAAGGTGAAGGCCACGGGGTTCGGACGCGTCTCGCTCGACGTGGCCGCGACGCTGCGCGCCATCGCCGACGTCGACGACACCGCCCTGATGTTCGGCACCGACCTGCCGTCGACCCGCGCGCGCCGGCCGTTCGAGGCGGCCGACGTCGCGCTGCTGCGCGCCGCGCTCGGCCCGGAACGCGCGGCGAAGGCGATGTGGTCCAACGCGCTGGACCTCTACCGTCCCGCAGGCGAGGTCGCGTAGGCTCCCGGATCGACGCGGAGGCACCGCATGGACGACAAATCGCCCGAAGGCCGCGTGGCGGCGTTCTTCGACCAGTTCAACGACGCCTTCGCGTCGTTCAAGGGCGAGCGCGTGGCCGCGCTGTACCACGCGCCGGGCATCGCGTTGCGCGGCGGCGGCGCCATCGACGTCGTCCCCACGACGCGGGCGATCGCGACGTTCTTCCAGGCGGCGCTCGACGAGTACCACCGCGAGGGCGCGCGGACATGCGCGTGGCGCGATCTGTCGGTGGTCGAGATGGGGTCGAAAGCCGTGCTCGCGACCGTCACCTGGGCGTTGCTCGACGCCGCCGGCGCGAACGTGCGCACATGGCGGCAATCCTACAATCTCGTGCGCGTCGACGACGGCTGGCGCGTCTACGCCTCCACCTACCACGAAGCCTGACAATGCCCTTTCGGAAGGCCGGGGCCGCGAGGCCGCTTGACGATCACCGCGCTTTGCCCCGTGATCGACGAAACACCGGAGGACAGCCCGTCATGAAACTACGCCGCCGCGCCCTGCTCTCGACCGTTCCCGCGATCGGGGCCGCCATCGCCGCGCCCGCGGTCCTCGGGCAGGCCGCGCCATGGCCGACCAAACCGGTCCGCATCCTGATCCCGTTCGCGCCCGGCGGCACCTCGGACATCCTCGCCCGGCTGCTCCAGCCGAGGCTGCAGGAGGCGCTGGGGCAGTCCGTGCTGGTCGAGAACCGGCCGGGCGCCAACGGCAACATCGCCGTCGACATGGTCGCGAAATCGGCGCCCGACGGCACGACGTTCGTGCTCACCGACCTCGGCAGCCTCGCGATCTCGCCGAGCGTGACAAAGGTGCCGTTCGATCTCGCCAAGGATTTCGCGCCGGTGACGGTGCTGGCCTACTCGCCGCACATGCTGGCGGTGCGGCCCGACCATCCCGCCAACTCGGCGGTCGAGCTGATCGCCTACGCCAAGGCCAACCCCGGCAAGCTCAACAACGCCACGGCCGGTCTGGGCAGCGCGCCGCATCTCGCCGGCGCCCGCTTCGCCCACGAGCTCGGCATCAAATGGACCTACGTGCCGATGAAGGGCGGCGCCGAGGCGGTGCAGCAGGTCGCCGGCAGCCACGCCGATCTGGTGTTCAACGGCATGGTCGCGACGCTGCCGCACGTGAAGAGCGGCAAGCTCAAGGGGCTGGCCGTCTCCAGCGCCAAGCGCCATCCGTTGGCCCCCGACCTGCCGACGATCGCCGAGGCCAGCGGCCTGAAGGATTTCGTCACCGGCTCGTGGCAGGGGTTTCTGTCGGCCGCCGGCACGCCGGCCGAGATCACGGCGCGCCTGCACGCGGAAATCGTCAAGATCGTCGCCATGCCCGACGTCGCCAAGCGCTTCCAGGAGCTCGGCGCCGAGCCGGTGCTGAGCAAGCCGGCCGACGCCAACACCTGGCTGCAGGCCGAATCGGCGCTGTGGGCGAAGGTCGTGAAGGACGCCGGCATCAAGCTGGAATAGGCGGCCGGACGCGCGCCGCGCCCGGCCCCGCCGCCGGCCTCAGACCGGCGGCTTGATGCCGGCTTCCTTGATGACGGCGCGCCAGCGCGCCGTCTCGGAACGCAGCCGCTCGGCGTAGGCCTCCGGCGTGCCGCCGGTGGGGATGAAGCCGAGCGTGCCCAGCCGCTCACGCACCGCCGGCTGCTTGAGCGCGGCGTTGATCGCCGCGTTGTACCTGGCGATCAGCGGCGCCGGCGTACCGGCCGTGGCCGCGACGCCGAAATACACCGCCGCCTCGAGGTCCTTCATGCCGAGCTCGGCCGCCGTCGGCACGTCCGGCGTGGCCGCCACCCGCTCCGGCGCGCCGACGATCAGACCGCGCATCTTTCCGGCGCGGATCTGCTGGTCGATCGGCGTCGTGGTGTCCATGAACGCCGGCACATGGCCGGCCAGCACGTCGCGCAGCGCGTCGGCTGCACCCTTGTAGGGCACGTGCTCCATCAGGCGGCCCAGCCGCAAGTTCAGCAGCTCGCCCCACAGATGCGGCAGCGCGCCCGTGCTGGAGGTCGCGAACGGCACCGGCGGCTTCTGCGTCTTGAGCCAGCCTCGAACTCTTTGAGCGTCTTCGCCGGGTGGGTCGAGGCGACGGCGAACAGCACGGGGATGTCGGCGAGCTGGCTGACCGTCACCAGGTCCTTCTGGGGGTCGATCGGCAGCTTCATGTCGAAGGCCGGCAGCAACGCCGCCGTCGTGGTCATCAGCAGCAGCGAGGAGCCGTCCGGCTTGGCGCTGGCGACGTTCTGCATGCCGACCATCGTGCCGCCGCCGGGGCGGTTCTCGACGATGACGGTCTGGCCCAGATCGGCCGACATGCGCTCCGAAAGCACGCGCGCCGCGGTGTCGGTCGATCCGCCGGGCGCGTAGGGCACCACCAGCCGGATCTGGCCGCCCTGGGCCCACGCGCCGCCTCCGGCCGCCGCCGCCGCGACCCCCGCCGCCGTTCCCAACAGATGTCTGCGAAGCATGGTGTCCTCCATCGTTCCGGGCGCCTTCTCCCACATCGCGCGCGCCGCCGCAGCGTCCGTCGCGCCGCTTCCGCGCATTCCTTCCTTGCGCGTGCGGCGCGTCGGGAGGCTACAGTGGCGGCCCTTCCCACCACCACACGGAGCCTCGACGTGCCGGAATCCCCTCAACGCGCGGTCGTCGTCGGCGGCGGCGTCATGGGCGCGGGCATCGCCGCGATCTTCGTGGCCGGCGGCTGGCGCACCGACGTGGTGTCGCGTTCGGCCGCGACCCGCGACGCCGTGCCCGGCAATATCGCGCGCTGCCTCGCGGCGCTGGGCAAGCCGGCGGACCTGTCGCGCCTGACGACGATGGCGACGCTGGCGGAGGTCCCCTGGAGCGAGGTCGACATGGTCGTCGAGGCGGTCACCGAGGATCTGGCGCTCAAGCGCGCCGTCTTCGCCGACCTCGAGCGCCTCGCGCGACCGCACACGCCGCTGACCAGCAACGCCTCCAGCTTCCCGATCAGCGCCATCGCCGAGGGGCTGGCGACGCAGGACCGCATGCTCGGGCTGCACTTCTTCATGCCCGCCCATCTCGTGCCGCTGGTCGAGGTCGTCCGCTCCGTCCACTCCGACCCGGCCGTCGCCGAGGCGGTCGGCGCGATGATGACGTCGCTGGGCAAGCGGCCGGTGCAGGTCCGCAAGGACATCGTCGGCTTCCTCGGCAACCGCATCCAGGCGGCGTTGATGCGCGAGGCCTTGTGGTTGATCGAGAGCGGCGTCGCCTCGGCCGAGGACGTCGACGCCACGGTGCGGCTGTCTTTCGGCTTCCGCTACGCCGCCGCCGGCCCGATCCTGCAGAAGGAGCATTCCGGCTGGGACACGACCTGCGCCGTCTCCAAGATCATCTGGCCCGATTTGACCAACGCAGACGGGCCGCCGCCCGTGCTCCAGCGCAACGTCGACGAGGGCCGGATCGGCTTCAAAACCGGCCGCGGCTTCTTCGACTGGACCCCCGAGACCATCGCCGCCGAGCGCGTCCGCTACGAGCGCGCCCTGTTGAAGTGCATGGAGATTTTCCGCGAGGAAGGCGTGATCTGAGCGCCGGAACGGACCGATTCTTTCGGCTGGCCGGCCGCCGCCGGCTCGCCTAAACATCGGCGGTCCGAAGCCGACCCGTCCGGAGCCCGCATGTCGTACCACAAGCTGCGCGTCGCCAAGATCGTCCAGGAGACGGCCGACGCGCGTTCCTTCGTCCTCGAGATCCCCGCCGATCTGCGCGCCCGTTTCGCCTACAAGGCCGGCCAGTTCCTGACCTTCCGCGTGCCGCATCCCGACGGCGCCTTCGCGCGGTGCTACTCGCTGTCCAGCGCGCCGGAGACCGACGGCGCCCCCAAGGTGACGGTCAAGCGCGTGGTCGGCGGCAAGGGGTCGAACTGGTTCCACGACGGGCTCAAGGAAGGCGAGACGCTGGACGTCATGGCGCCGGCGGGCCGCTTCGTGCTCGGCGCCGGCGAGGCGCCGCTGCTGCTGTTCGGCGGCGGCAGCGGCATCACGCCGATGATGGCGATCATCAAGAGCGCGCTGGCGACCACGAAGCGGCGGATGCGGCTGTTCTACGCCAACCGCGACCGTGACTCGATCATCTTCCGCGCCGAGTTCGACGCGCTGGCCGCGGCCCATCCCGGCCGGCTCGATGTGCTCCACCACCTCGACGCCGAGCAGGGCCTGACCCAGGCCGACGAGATCAAGGCGGCGATGTCGGGCTTCGAGGACGCCGAGGCCTACCTCTGCGGACCGGGCCCGTTCATGAACCTCGTGGAGACCACGCTGCTGGCGGCCGGCATGCCGCGCGAGCGCGTGCTGATCGAGCGCTTCGAGGCCTCGGGCAACGCCGCCGTGCCCAGCGCGCCGGTCGAGGACGACGCCGTGGTGCCGGACCACGTCACGATCCACTTCGAGGGCAAGATCCACCGCGTGCCCTACGCCAGGGGCAAGACCCTGCTGCAGGCCGCGCGCGACGCCGGGCTGTCGCCCAACTCGGCCTGCGAGGAGGGTTTCTGCGCCTCCTGCGCCGCCAAGACGATCAAGGGCCGCATCGTGCTGGCCAACAACGAGATCTACACCGAGAGCGACCTCGCCAGCGGCTGGATCCTGACCTGCCAGGGCCACGCCTACGGCGAGGAGGTCGAGATCAACTACGACGTCGTGTAGGCGGCGGCGCGGCCCGCTCTCCGTGTTTGGCGGGAGAAGGAAAACACGGCGGCGGCGCATGGCCGACCTGCCCTGACGCCGTGCCGGCGTCGGGTCGCGCACGTTGACTCGCCCGGCCCGCGTTGCGAGCGTTCCCGTCAACGGGATGGGAGAACGCGATGACGGTGGCGTGGGTGGAATCCGACCGCGAGGTGGCGGGCGGCACGGTCAAGACGATGCGCGCCGGCAAGGGTACGCCGCTGCTGCTGCTGCACCACGACATCGGCACGCTCGAGCAGACGCCGTTGCTCGAGGCGCTGACGGCGCAATACGACGTCATCCTGCCGCACCATCCCGGCTTCGGCCGCTCGCCGCGACCGGAATGGATGCGCTCGACCCGCGACGTCGCCGTCATGTACCGCGCCCTCCTCGCCGATCTCGGCGTCGAACGGCCGTTGCTGGTCGGCCTCGGCTTCGGCGGCTGGATCGCGGCCGAGATGGCGACCATGGCGCCGCGCGACCTCCGCGGTCTGGTCCTGGTCGGCGCCATGGGCGTCAAACCGCCGGAGGGCTACATCCTCGACCAGGCGCTGGTGAGCTACATCGAATACGCGCGCGCCGGCTTCAAGACAGACGCCGCCTTCGCCGCGGCCTACGGCGCCGAGCCCAGCACCGACCAGCTCGAGCAATGGGACATCTGCCGCGAGATGAGCTTCCGCATCGCGTGGAAGCCCTACATGTACAGCCAGACGCTGCCGCATCTGCTGGCCGGCGTGAAGGCGCCGGCGCTGGTGGTGTGGGGCGACGACGACAAGGTCGTGCCGGCGAGCGCCGGCAAGGTCTACGCCGCTTCCCTGCCCGCCGCGCGACTCGAGACGGTGCGCGACTGCGGTCACTGCGTCGACATGGAGCGTCCCGCCGAGCTGGCGGCGCTCGTGGCCGCCTTCGCCGCCAAGCTCTGACCGCCCTTCCCGTTCGGCCCGAACCCGGAGCCAGCCATGCACCTGATGTACTTCACCGAGCAGCCGATGTCGGCCTACGACCCCAAGAAGGGTCTGGATTTCGGCGCCACGGCGCTGATGTTCTCCAACAGCAACTTCGATCCCGTCGCCGGCTCGCGGCTCTACAACGAGTATCTCGAGCAATACGTGCTGGCCGAGGAGGTCGGCGTCGACGGCATCATGCTGAACGAGCACCACAACGCGCCGTTCTGCATGCAGGCCAAGGCCAACGTGTTCGCCTCGGTGCTGGCCGGCGTCACCAAGCGCGTCAAGATCGTCATGCTCGGCAACCCGCTGCCGTTGTCGGAGGACCCGATCCGCCTGGCCGAGGAGCTGGCGATGATCGACATGATCTCCAAGGGCCGCCTGGTGTCCGGCTTCGTGCGCGGCGGCGGCCAGGAGCAGCTCGCGACCGGCGTGAACCCCGCCTACAACCGCGAGCGCTTCGAGGAGGCGCACGACCTGATCGTCAAGACGTGGACCCAGCCCGGCCCGTTCCGCTGGGAGGGCACGCACTACCAGCAGCGCGTCGTGAACCCCTGGGCCGTGCCGCTGCAGAAGCCCTATCCGCGCGTCTGGATCCCCGGCGTGGTCAGCCGCGAGACCATCGTCTGGGCGGCGCGGCAGCGCTATCCCTACATCGCGCTCAACACCGCGATCGACGCCACGAAGCAGATCTGGAAGACCTACGACGACGCCGCGCTCGAGGCCGGCTACGTCTCCGGCCCGGAGAACCGCGGCTACCTCGCCCGCGTGCACGTCGCGGAGACCGAGGAGAAAGCGCTGCGCAACGCGCGCGAGTTCATGTGGATGCAGGGCGAGTTCACCGGCTTGGCGCATCCCGTGTGGTCGAGCCCGTCCGGCTACTTCTCGCCCAGCCAGCGGCGCAATTTCGTCGAGTTCGCGTCGGGGCGCGCCGTGTCGCCGCGCGGCCGGCCGACCTTCGAGCAGCAGATCGCCGACGGCATGATCATGGCCGGCACGCCCAAGCAGGTGCTGCCGCGGCTGCGCCATCTGCTGGAGGAGACGCGGCCGGGCATCCTCGCGATCTGGGGCAACGACGGCAACGTCAGCCACGAGGACAGCAAGACCTGCATCCGGCTGCTCGGCACCGAGGTCATGCCGGCGCTGCGCGAGTACGCAAAGGAGCTCGACCTCAAGAGCCCGTTCGAGGCCGACGCGCCGGTGTCGATCGCCTACTCCAAGGATCTGCGCAAGGCCGCCGCCGAGTAGGCGCACGCGCCGCCGGACCGCTTCCTATCGACACGCGCCGCGCCCGCCGCGGCGCGTGTTCCCGTTCAGCGCCACGTCAGCGGAGGAGACCGCCATGGCCCGCAAGCAGAACCCGATCCGCTCGGACATCGCCTGGAGCAACCGCGAGCGCATCGTGGTGCGCGGCAAGGATCTGCCGAACGAGGTCATCGGCCACATGAACCTCGGCGATTTCGCCTTCCTCCAGCTCACCGGCCGGACCGCGACGCCCGACCAGTCGCGGCTGTTCAACGCCATCCTCGTCACCCTGGTCGAGCACGGGCTGACGCCCAGCGTGATCGCCGCGCGCCTGACCTACGCCGGCGCGCCGGAGTCGATGCAGGCGGCGGTCGCCGCCGGACTCTGCGGCCTGGGCAGCGTGTTCGTCGGCAGCATGGAGGGCGCCGCCCGTCTGCTCTACGAGGCCCTGCCGAAAGGGACGACAGGCGCCGACCTGCCGTCGCTGGCGCGCGACATCGTCGCCCGCGAAGGCGCGGCCAAGCGCATCCTGCCGGGCATGGGCCATCCCATCCACAAGCCGGTCGATCCGCGCGCGCCCAGGCTGTTCGCGCTGGCGGCGGAATGCGGCATGGCCGGCGACTACACGAGGCTGATCCAGCTCGTCGCCGAGGAGGCGGAGCGCGTGTCGGGCAAGTCGCTGCCGGTCAACGCCACCGGCGCCATCGGCGCGATCTGCTGCGAGTTCGGCTTCCCCGTCGCGGCCGTGCGCGGCTTCGGCGTCATGGCCCGCGCCGTCGGCCTGGTCGGCCACATCCTCGAGGAGAGCGAGCGGCCGATGGCGCAGGAGATCTGGCTCCGCACCGAGGACGAGGCCAGCGCCCACATGCGCCCGCCGGGGTGACGCGGGAGGCCGGCGCGCGCCGCCGGCGGGCGCTTCAATCGTCAGGAGGCACCCCACCCATCTCGTCATCCCGAGCGCAGCGAGGGCCTGAGTTCACAAACGAGGCGCAACACCAGCTTAAGGTGTTGCCATGGGTACACGATACGACCACCTCGACCTCGACGAGCGGTGCGAGATTGCCCGCCTTCGACAAGCCGGCCAGTCGATCCGCCAGATCGCTGCAGCTGTGGATCGCGCGCCATCGACCATCTCGCGCGAGCTGAGGCGCAACAGCGGGACCACGGTCGGCTACAGGCCGGCCTACGCCCAGGAGCAGGTCCGCGCCTGGCTCCCTCGCTGCGCTCGGGATGACCGCGTGGACGGATCGAGCGGGCGCCCGTCCGTTAGAGCCGAGCGGATGTCATATCGCCATCCGCCGCGAGCCCGGCGCGGGTGGCTCCTCGGGCGGGCCGGCGAAGCACTGGGCGATGGACATCCAGTCGACCGCCGCCGCGCCGGTCACGACGAGACGCGTGTCGGCGACGTTGCGGGTCTGCGTGACGACCTGGCAGAACTCCAGCGCCTCGCCCTCGACCATGCCGGAGCGCGACTCCGCCAACCACTCCCACACCGCGCCCGACGGCGCCGTCAGCCGCACCCGTGGCGGGTCCGGCGGCACCGGCAGGCCGCGGTTCACGTAGGTCCAGCCGAAGGTCCGCACGCCGATCTCGGCGATGTTGCGCAGCCGGTCCGTCGGCGCGCGCGTGCGGCCGAGCAGATCGTAGATCGCCTGGCCATGCGACCAGATCTCCATCTGGCGCGCGGTCGTGAACATGCGCACGCCCATGTCGGGACCGGCCCAGGTCAGACGCGCTTTCGGATCGCGCGCGTCCAGCGCGTCGCACAGCGAGGCGAGCGTCTCGCGCCAACGCGCCAGCAGGCGCGGCCCCGTCAGGTCGCCTAGGCGCTGGCGCGTCTCCTGCACGCGCGTCAACCCGCTCTCGCGCTTGGCGCGCATGTCGGCGGCCAGCGCCTTGAACTCGACGGGATCGCGCGCCGACGCCGCCGCCAGAAGATCGCCGGCATGCAGGTGCTGGACGACATCGTTGATCGTCCACGCCTTGAACAGCGTGGCGCGGTCCCAGTCCGCCGCCGGCAGCGTCGCGAGCTGCGCGTGCAGTTCGTCGGCCTCGGCGCGCAGGTCGGTCACTTCTCGCAGCATCGGCGTATCGGCTCCCTGTTCGCGCCCCCAGCGTCGCAAGCCCGGTCGCGAACGGCAAGCCGACGCGGACATGCGCGGCGCACAACGCTCCCGCGCACGCCGCGGTCCGTCGCCGGTTTGACTCGCCGTGGTCGCGGCTGCGACGCTCCACGCGAGTTCGGATGTCGGCGGAGAATGCGGCGGTGGCGATCATCCAGGTGGCGGGTGTCGATCTCGATGTGGCGGAAAGCGGCACCGGCCGCCCGCTGCTGTTCCTGCACGAGGGCGAGGGCCCGGCGACCGGTCGTCCGTGGTTCGATCTGCTGGCGCGGCGCTTCCGCGTCGTCGCGCCGTCGCATCCCGGCTTCGGCCGCTCCGCCCTGCCCGACGGCATCGGGACGGTCGACGACCTCGCCTACCTCTATCTCGACCTCGCCGCCAAGCTCGACCTGCGCGACGCGGTCCTGGTCGGCGCCTGCTTCGGCGGCTGGATCGCCGCCGAGATGGCGGTGCGCGACACCAGGCGGTTCTCCAAACTCGCGCTGGCGGCCCCGCTGGGCATCAAGGTCGGCGGCCCGCTGGAGCGCGACATCGCCGACATGCACGGCATGGTGCGCGAGGAATTCACGCGCCGCGCCTGGGCGGTGCCGGCCCGCGGCGCGGTCGACCACAAGGCGCTGCCGGAGACCGAGCTGGCGGCAATCGCCCGCGGCCGCGAGGCCTTGGCGCTGTTCGGCTGGAAGCCCTACATGCACAACCCCCGCCTGAAGCGCTGGCTGCACCGGATCGACCTGCCGACCCTGCTGCTGTGGGGCGCCGCCGACGGCATCGTCGCCCCCGCCTACGGCGCGGCGTGGCGCGCCGAGATCGCCGGCGCCACCATGACGACGCTGGACGATTGCGGCCACTATCCCCTCTGGGAGCAACCCGACGCGGCCGTCGCCGCGCTGGCGGCGTTCGCCGCCTGAACCGACCGGGAGAACCGCGATGCGCGTCTGGTACTTCTCGGAGATGGCCTACCATCCCGTCTGGGAGGAAGGCCTCAAGCGCGGCTCGCTGCGCGTCGACCTGCCGAACGGGCTGTTCGACCCGGCCGAGGGCACGCGGCTGCTGAACCGCTATCTCGACGAGTTCCGGCTGTGCGACGAGGTCGGGCTCGACATCATGGTCAACGAGCACCACAGCACGGCGACCTGCCTGACGGTGTCGGCGCCGATGGCGCTGGCGATCCTCGCGCGCGAGACGAAGAACGCGCGTCTGTTGTCGCTCGGCTCGCCGGTCGCCAACCGGCCCGACCCCGTGCGCGTGGCCGAGGAGATGGCGTGGATCGACGTGCTGTCGGGCGGCCGGCTGGAGATGGGGCTGGTGAAGGGCGCGCCGTACGAGATCGCGCCCGCCAACAGCAACCCGGCGCGGCTGATGCGGCGCTACTGGGAGGCGCACGACCTGATCCTCAAGGCGCTGTCGACGACGTCCGGGCCGTTCAACTGGGAGGGCGAGTACTTCCACTACCGCAACGTCAACATCTGGCCGCGGCCGGTGCAGCAGCCGACCCCGCCGGTGTGGATGACCGGGTTGAGCGCCGAGACGGGACGGCTCGCCGCCGAGCGCGGCCACGTCGTCGGCACGCTGCTGTCGGGCGGCGTCGCCAAGCCGATGTTCGAGGCCTACCGCGCGCGGGCCCGCGAGCTGGGCTGGGTCGCCGGCCCGGACCGCTTCGCCTACGCCGCCTGCATCGGCGTCGGCGCGACCCGCGCCGAGGGCCACCGCCGCGCCCATCTCATCGCAGACTACGTGCGCACCGCCGCGACCGTGCACGAGCCGTTCACCAACCCGCCGGGCTACAACTCGGTCAACGCCAACGTCGCCATGCTGAAGGCCGGGCCGGCAAGGGCGGCTTCGTGAAGGACCGCGCCGGCAACCCGGTCGACCAGACAACGGCCACGGTCGAGGAGTTCATCGCCACCGACACCGTGTTCGCCGGCACGCCGGACGACGTGTGCGCCCAGATCAAGGATTTCAACGACCGCATGGGCGGCGTCGGGCACCTGCTGTTCTTCGGCCAGGGCGGCCACCTCGACCACCGCGACACGGTCGAGAACATCACGCTCTTCGCCAAGGAGGTGTTCCCGCGTCTCAAGGACCTCAACGCCGGCCGCGAGGCCACCGCCGGGCGGCCGATGGCGGCGGAGTGACGGCGGTGCGCACGCAGGCCGCGAAAGCCGCGCTCTTCCGCGACCTGCACCAGCGGCCCGGCATCCTGCTGCTGCCCAATCCGTGGGACGCGGGCACGGCGAAGATCCTGGAGTCGCTGGGCTTCGAGGCGCTGGCGACCACCAGCCTCGGGCTGGCCAACACGCTGGGCCGGCCGGACGGCGACGGCAGCGTCAGCCGCGCCGAGCTGTTGGCGAACTGCCGCCTGATCAGCTCGGCCACGGAACTGCCGGTCAACGCCGACCTCGAGAACGGCTACGCCGACGACCCCGACGCCGCCGCCTCGATCATCCGCGACGCGGCGGCGAACGGCATCGTCGGCGGCTCGATCGAGGACGCGACGGGCGATCCGGCGCGGCCGATCTACGCGTTCGACCACGCCGTCGCCCGCGTGCGTGGCGCCGTCGCGGTGGCGCGATCGCTGCCTTTCCCGTTCACCCTGACCGCGCGGGCCGAGAACCTGCTGCATGGGCGGGACGACCTCGACGACACCATCCGTCGCCTGCGCGCCTTCGAGGCGGCCGGCGCGGACGTGCTCTACGCGCCGGGCCTGCGCGACCTCGACACCATCCGTCGCGTCGTGTCGTCGGTCGGCAAGCCGGTCAACGTCGTCATGAGCATGGCCGATCCGGCCCTCACGGCCGAGGACCTCGCCGGCGTCGGCGTCAAACGCGTCAGCGTCGGCGGCTCGCTGTCGCGGCTGGCGTTGGCGGCGTTCATCAAGGGCGCCCGCGACATGAAGGAGCGCGGCTCGTTCAAGTGGATGCACGACACCGTGCCGACGCGCGAACTGAGGAGGATCTTCAAGCCCTGACGCGCCGCCGGCTCAGGCCGCGGCGCCATCGATGCCGTAGAACGCCGCGCAGGTGTCGCCCAGGATCAGATCCTTCTCGCGCGCGGTCAGGAACGGACAGTAGCGCCTGATATAGTCCAGCGACTGCTTGTAGGTGCAGAACCGCTCGACGTTCGGCATGTCGGAGCCCCACACCAACCGGTCCGCGCCGAGCTGGTCGCGCATGTCGGCGATCAGCGCCTGCGCCTCCGGATAAGGGTAGTCCCAGACGCCGCCGTAGGTGATCGGAAACACCACCTCCAGCACCAGCTTCTCGTGCCGGTACAACCGCCGCAGTTCGGTCGGAAAGTCGTAGCGGCCGTTCGGCGCGAAATACGCGACCGGGGGGCTCATCGCGAGATGCACGCGCAAGGTCGGATACCGGTCCAGCACGCGCCCGAACGCCACGATATGCGCCATGTAACCCGCCATGTCGTAGCCCGGGCCGGAGCCGAACTCGAGGCACAGCGCGATGCCGCGCCGCACCAGCTTGTCCCAGAACGGCTCCATCTCCGGCGCGTCGAGCGGCCACGGAAAGCCGTGGCGGCTCAGCGAATCGACGTTGAAGTAGAGGCCGCGCAGTCCGAGCGCGGTGAAGGCGTGATCGATCTCCGCGAGCTGCGCCGGTCGCCCCGCCATCGCCTCGTCGACATGCATCAGGCCGGTCATGCGCCCGGGGTAGCGCCGCCCGGAATCGGCATTCATCTCCGTCATCGCGCCATAGCCGCCGCCGGCCTGCAGCACGCAATGGTCGACACCGGCGTTCATCATCTGCGCCAGCATCAGCTCCGGTGGCGCGACGAGCTCCTGCATGCCCGCGGGCATGTACTGGATGCCGTAGGCCTCGCCGTCATGCGTGAACTCCAGGCGGCCGAAGCGGCCGACGCGGAAGTCGACGTCGGCGAGGCCGCCCCAGCCCTCGTCGCCGGCGCGGAACAGCGCCTTGGTGTCGGCGCGCGCCGTCGCGCAGGCGGAACGTCGGCGCCACGGTGCGGGTGACGACCTTCTGGAGGTAGCTCTTGTGGATCGCGCCGGTGGGATGCCCGCAGGCGCCGCTCCACGGCGCGAACACATGGGCGTGGCAGTCGACGATCATGCGGGTTCTCCGAGCCGGTCAGCCGGATGCACGCCCCTAGGAGCGCCGTCCTCAGACTCCCTGCCCCCTTGTGGGGGAGGGCTGGGGCGGGGGGGTGAGGCCGGTCGCGATGTTCGACATGCAGCCGCGTCCGTAGCGCGATGAAGTTTAACATCGTGCGACGGTACCCCCCACCCCAACCCTCCTCCACAAGGGGGAGGGAGCATGAGAATCGATCTGCGTGGAGACAAAGATCGAGTTGCCCTAGGTGGTGGAGAGGGGAAAAAAGCCCGCCTCAGAAATAGAACGTCGCGCGCGCGCTCGCGCCCAGCGTGGTGTGCGAGCCGTAGCCGACGCGCGCGCCGCCGGTGCCGTTGGCCGTGCCGGCGGGATCGGCGAACTCCAGCCGCGGGCTGTTGCCGCTGTGGGCGACGTTCAACGCCAGGCCGAGCGTCACGCCCGGCGCCGCGTACTCGACGCCGACGGTGCCGGCCAGGCCGACGCCCGTCTTGTCGCCCGACAGCTTGCCGCGACGCGACTCCGGATCGACCGCCGGCACGAAGGTCGACCACTCGCCCGATCCACGGCTGATCTGCAACGCCACGCTGCCCTCGCCGACCAGCGCGAAGCCGCCGCCCAGAGCCTGGCGCGCCCGCACGCCGAGCATCGGCGCGTAGGTGGTGGCGCGCACGTCGCTGGACTGGTTGAACGTCGTGAACGCCGGCGCGCCGATCCCCAGCGCCAGCTGGTCCTCGACCGACGTGCGCGACACCCGGAAGCCGACGAACGGGGTCACGGTGGCCGTCGCCATGACGAAGACCGCGCCGATCCGTGCCTCGCCGCCGAAATCGGCGAAGCGCGAACTCTGCCGGATATCGGACAGCGGTGATCCCGTGAAATAGCCGCCGAACGGCGCGAACGCGGTCTGCGGCGAGAACAGGCCTGTCGTCGCGCCCGGCGGCGGCGTGAACAGGTCCTGGGCGCCGGAGCTGTTGCCGTCGACGCGCCACGCCCGCGCCTCCGCCATCATGCGCCGGCCGGGGCCGAGGAACGGCGCCACGAACGTGGCGCCGAAGGTGCCGGCGAACTGCGTCGCGACCGTGTCGTTGCGCATGCGGATGGCAGGAAACCCGAGCACCACGCCGCCCAGCTCGGTGCGGAAGTAGGTCGATGACGGCCGGTCGAGATAGGCCGGCCCGGCGTCGGCCGAGGCGTAGAACTGGGTTCCCACCACGCCGGCGGAGGATTGCTTCTCGCACTTCTCCGGCCGTGGCGGAAACGGCCGGCTCCGGTGCTCGCTATCGAAGTCGTTGACCGCCCTCGCCGCCCGCTCGGCGCGACTGAGGAGTGCCTTGTACGCGGTCGCGTGGCCCAAGGCGCGCGCCAGCCCCGCCGCGTCCGCGAACCCGGCGGTGCGCTGTCGGAGGCGCTGCTCGATGGTGTCGGGATTCCCGCCGGGCAGTCCATGGGCGCCGCGGAAACTCTCGGCCGCCGCGCGGTGCGCCTCCACTTCCCGGACCAGCGCCGCCCTCGTCCGTTCGAACTCCCGTACCCACCGGTCGTAGGCCTCCGGATGGCAGTTGTGTGCCGCGCTTTCGATGCCCAGGTTTATGCGGAAGAGGCTGAAGGTGAAGTCGGTCGCCGACACCGCGACGGTCGTCGCCCCCGGGGGCAGGACCACCACCAGCGGACGGTACGAGATGGTGCTTCCCGGATTGGGATCGACGTACACGGCGGTCGGGCTCTCGCCATCGGCACGCACGACCGCCTGCCCTTTGGCGTCGGTCTGCACCGAGACGGTCGCGGAGGCAGGGTGCTCGGTGGTCACCCTGACCCCGGACACGGGCGCGCCGCCGTCCCCAGTCACGGTCACAGTGATAGGCGGCGGCGTCTGGGCCGCCACGGAAACCACCGACGCGAAACCCAACGCGAATGCACCAAGAAAAGCGTGGCGCATGCGATCCCCCGCGTCCAACGGCATCCCCCGATGCCGCCCTTGTTAAAACGATAGCGCACAAACGGGACGGCATGCAGCGCTCCGCCCCGCCGGGCTGCGCGATACGCCCTCGCGCTCGACCCCGGTTTCTTCTATCGTCCGCAAATTCAGGGGCGAGCGCGCCCGCGCGGGGCGCCGGGGAGCGTAGAGTAGATGTCCGCGCAACAATCGCTGCCGGCGCCTTTGCTGGCGCAGATCGTCCGTGCCATCCATGGCGAGCGGGAATTGAATGGCTGCATGATCGGCTACAGCCGGCTCGGCGCCTGCCGCACGCTCCACCGCGGCATGACGCCGGCGGTCAATTTCCGCGACAAGCTCGTCATCGTCGACCACGGCTCAGCGCCCGCGGGCCGGATCGAGGCGCGGCAGGTGCCGAGCGCGGCGACCACCACCGCCCAGGCGCCGGGATACGAGAGCAACATCAGCAAGCTCGGCCCGGAGCTGATCGGCGTCGGCATCAACCTGCTGGCGTTCACCGTCTCGCTGGTCGGCGTCGGCGGCGGCGCCGCGTCGACCCCGGCGAGCGGACCCGTCGGCGTGGCGGTCGCCGTCGCGTCCTGGACCGGGCTCGCGACGTCGACCGTGCAGACGTCCAACGCCATCATCCGCCTCTGGCGGATGGCGCTCGACCCTTACGGGAACCAGCTTCAGGAGTGGGATGGCAACGCGTCGTACGGCAATGTCATCACGACGGTCGACGCCATCGGTCTCGTGGCGCTGGGAACCGTGGCCGGCGCGGCGGCCCGGACCGCGGTGATGGCCGCCGCGTCGCGCCACAGCGCCCTGATGCGCGGCATGACGCCGGCGAAGATCCAGGCGATGCCCAAGGCGGCGCGCGAGCAATTCCTCAAGGGCGTCCACGCCCAGATCGTCAGCACGCCGGCCGGCAAGGCGCAGCTCGAGGCCGCGCTCAAAGCGGCGAAGGTCACGATGGCCGGCGCCGGCCGCGAGCGGCACGCCGTGAAGCTCGCCAACCTGATCAGCCCGATCGCGCAGCAGCGGCTCCAGCGGTCGGTCGGCCGCATCGTCGCGGCGCAGCTCGCGCGCCATACGCTGACGACAACGGACGGCCGCGTCACCGCCCTCTCGCTCGGGGCCAATGTCACCGATTCAAGCGTCGTCGGGTCGTCGAGCGGCTCGCTGAACACGCTGGTCACGGGACCGGACCAGCGCAAATGGCTGAGGGAGGCGATCTCCATCCACGTCCTGCAACGGCAGTAGCCGGCTCGCGGCGGGGGTCGCTACGGCCCCTTCTTCACCGGCGTCCAGCCGCGCGCCTTCATGCAGTTCTCCATCAAGCGCCCGGAACGGTTGCTGTCGTCGCGCTGCGCCATCTGGGTCGGCAGCATCGTGCGTCCCGACCGCTCGTCGTAGCGGCCCAGCGTCGTCTGCCGGTCGTCGACGATGTTGCGCTCGCGGCGCATCATCTCGTCGACCTGCGCGCGGCACGCCGCCTCCTCGGCCTTGAACTGCTCCTCGGTGGCTCCCTGGCGCGTGAAGTCGCGCGCGGCGCAGGCGCCGAGCGCGAGCGCGGCGGCCAGCGCCGAGGCCAGAAGTCCGAACCTGCCCATCGTCAGCCTCCCGTCGCCGCGATCGCGCTTTCGACCGCCGCCAGCGCGGCGTCGGCGCGGCTGGCGTCGGGTCCGCCGCCCTGCGCCATGTCGGGCCGCCCGCCGCCGCCCTTGCCGCCCAGCGCCGTGACGGCCGCGCGCACGAGGTCGACCGCCGAATACTTCGCCGACAGATCGTCGGTCACGCCGATCACCGCCGACGCCTTGCCGTCCTCGACGCCGACCAGCGCCACGACGCCGGAGCCGACCTGCTTCTTGAACTCGTCGGCCATGGCCTTGAGGTCCTTGCCGGGCACGCCGTCGAGCCGGCGCGCGATCAGCTTCACGCCGCCGACATCCTTCGGCGCCGCGCCGCCGGCCGCGCCCGCGCCGCCGCCACCGCCGGCCAGCGCCAGCGCGCGCCGCGCCTCGCCCAGCTCGCGGTCCAGCTTGCGCTGCCCGTCGACCAGCGCCGCGACGCGCTCCGCCAGCTCCTCCGGCCGCACGCGCAGCGAGCCCGCCGCCGCCGACAGCGCCGCGTCGCGCTCGCGCACGTAGGCCTCTGCGGCGGCGCCGGCCATCGCCTCGATGCGGCGCACGCCCGCCGCCACGGCGCTCTCGCCGACGATCTTGAAGAAGCCGATGTCGCCGGTGCGGCGCGCGTGGGTGCCGCCGCACAGTTCGACCGAGTAGCGCTCGTCGTCGGCGCCGCCCATCGACAGCACGCGGACCTCCTCGCCGTACTTCTCGCCGAACAGCGCCATGGCGCCGGCGGCGATCGCGTCGTCGGGCGTCATCAGCCGCGTCTCGACCGGCGAGTTCACGCGCACCCGGACGTTGACCTCGGCCTCGACGTCGCGCAGCTCCTCGGCCGACAGCGCCTTGGGATGCGAGATGTCGAAGCGCAGGCGGTCGGGCGCGACCAGCGAGCCCTTCTGGCCGACATGGTCGCCCAGCCGGCGGCGCAGCGCCTCGTGCAGCAGATGCGTGGCGGAGTGGTGCGCGCGCAGCTGCGAGCGGCGGGCGCCGTCGACCGACAGCGCCACGTCGTCCCCGACCTTCAGCTCGCCGCTCTCGACGGTCCCGCCATGGACGTGCAGGTCGCCGAGCTTCTTGGCGGTGTCCGACACGGCGAAGGCGGACGCCCCCGCCGCGATGCGGCCGGTGTCGCCCATCTGGCCGCCGGACTCGGCGTAGAACGGCGTCTGGTTGACCAGGATCTGGCCCCGCTCGCCGGCTTTGAGCGCGGATACCTCCTTGCCGCCCGCGACGATGGCCACGATCTTGCCCTCGGCCGCCTCGGTGTCGTAGCCGAGGAACTCGGTGGCGCCGTGGCGCTCGCGCAGGTCGAACCACACCGCCTCGTCGGCGGCGTCGCCCGAGCCCGCCCAGGCGGCCCGCGCCTTGGCCTTCTGCTCGGCCATCGCGGCGTCGAAGCCGGCGAGGTCGACGCCGATGCCGCGGCCGCGCAGCACGTCCTGCGTGAGATCCAGCGGGAAGCCGAACGTGTCGTAGAGTTTGAACGCGACGTCGCCGCGCAGGCTGCCGCCGGCCGCCAGTCCCGCCGTCTCCTCGTCGAGCAGGCGCAGGCCGGTGCCCAGCGTCGCCTTGAAGCGCGTCTCCTCGAGCCGCAGCGTCTCGGCGATCAACGCCTGGGCGCGGACCAGCTCGGGGAACGCGTCGCCCATCTGGCGGACCAGCTCCGGCACGAGCTTCCACACCACCGGATCGCGCGCGCCCAGCATGTGGGCGTGGCGCATGGCGCGGCGCATGATCCGGCGCAGCACGTAGCCGCGGCCCTCGTTCGACGGCAGCACGCCGTCCGCGATCAGGAACGAGCTGGCGCGCAGATGGTCGGCGATGACGCGGTGCGACGGCGCCTGGGCGCCGTCGGGATCGACGCCCGTGGCCTGGGCCGACGCCAGCACCAGCGCGCGGATCATGTCGATGTCGTAGTTGTTGTGCTTGCCCTGCAGCACGGCCGCGAGCCGCTCCAGCCCCATGCCGGTGTCGATGCTGGGCTTGGGCAGCGAGACGCGCTGCTCGCGCGTCACCTGCTCGTACTGCATGAAGACCAGGTTCCAGATCTCGATGAAGCGGTCGCCGTCGGCGTCGGCCGAGCCTGGCGGACCGCCCGCGATCCGGTCGCCGTGGTCGAAGAAGATCTCCGAGCACGGCCCGCACGGGCCGGTGTCGCCCATCGCCCAGAAATTGTCGGACGTGTCGATGCGGATGATCCGCGAGTCGGGCAGGCCGGCGATCCGCTTCCAGTGGCCCGCCGCCTCGTCGTCGGTGTGGTAGACGGTGACCAGCAGCCGCTCCGGCGGCAGCCCGTACTCCTTCGTGATCAGGTTCCACGCCAGCTCGATGGCGCGTTCCTTGAAGTAGTCGCCGAAGCTGAAATTGCCGAGCATCTCGAAGAACGTGTGGTGGCGCGCGGTGTAGCCGACGTTCTCGAGGTCGTTGTGCTTGCCGCCGGCGCGGACGCATTTCTGCGACGTCGCCGCCGTGCTGTAGGGGCGCCTCTCCAGGCCGGTGAAGACGTTCTTGAACTGCACCATGCCGGCGTTGGTGAACATCAACGTGGGATCGTTGCGCGGCACCAGCGGGCTCGACGCCACCACCTCGTGTCCATTCCGGCGGAAATACTCCAGGAAAGTCCGCCGGATATCGCTCGCGCTCGCCATGATCCCCCGCCGCAGATGGCCGTCGTTCCGCGTCGGCGCCTCGCCGCGGGAATCCACAACACCCGTTGTCTTAGCGCGCCGGTCGGGCGGGTGTCCACACGCCGGCCGGCGGCCCGCGGCCGACCTTGCGGCGCGCCGGCGCATGCGTCAGCCTCGACCCGCGCGACGCGTCCCGCGCGCCCGACCTTGGACCGCGACCATGAGCAGCACGCCCGACGACGCCGACCGCCCGGCGCTCGCCGTCACGGTGCCCGGCGAGCCCGGGCCGGCGCGCGCCATCCTGCCCGCCCTGCGGACGCTGGTGGATTCCCAGACGCCGGCGTTCCACGCCGCCAGCGCGGCCGTCGGCAAGCCGGTGACGTGCAAGCGCGGCTGCGCCGCCTGCTGCCGCCAGATCATCGCCGTCTCGGACGTCGAGGCCCACGCGCTGGCGCGCCTGGTGGAGGCGATGCCGGCGCCGCGCCGCGCGCGGGTCGAGGCGCGCTTCGCGGACGCCGAGCGGCGGATGCTGGAGTGGCGGCCGCTCGACCGTCTGATGCCGCTCGAGCCGGTGTCGGACGACGACTTCCGCCTGCGCGCCCGCGAGCATTACCGGCTGGGCCTCGCCTGCCCGTTCCTTGAGGACGAGAGCTGCTCCATCTACGCCGACCGCCCGATGGTCTGCCGCGAATACGACGTCGTCTCGCCGCCCAGCGTGTGCGGACGCCTCGCCGAGGGCGAACGTCCGGTCGGCATCGTGCGGCCACCGGTCGGCGAGGCGCTCGAACTGCTGACCTCGACCGAGGATCCGCCGCGGCGCGTCAGCATGCCGCTGACCTTCGCGCTGCGCTGGGCCGTCGAGCATCCCGACGAGGGCGAGGAGCGCCTGCCTGAGGACTGGCTACGCCGGTTGGCGGCGCTGAGCGTCAAGCTCGTCGAGGAGCGGCGGGCGGCGCGCCAGTCCGAACCCGCCGTCGAGCCGCCGGCGGCGTCCCCGTCACCGGCCGCGGACCCGGCGCCCGGACGGCTGCGGATCTCCGTGCCCGACGAGCCCGGCCCGGCGCGCGGCATCCTGCCGGCGCTGCGCCGGATGGTCGACCAGAACACGCGCGAGGTCGGCGCCGCCGCCGCGGCGCGCGGCACGCCGGTGTCGTGCGGACCGGGCTGCGGCGCCTGCTGCCGGCAGATCGTGCCGGTCTCCGACGTCGAGGCGCGCGCCCTCGCCGAGCTGGTGGAGTCGTTTCCCGACGGGCGTCGGGCGCGCGTCAAGGCGCGATTCGCCGAGGCCGAGCGGCGGCTGGCGGCGTGGCGCCCGCTCGACGAGCTGGCGCCGCTGGCCCTCCTGCCGGACGACACCCACCGGCGGCGCTCCATCGAGTACTACCGCCTCGGCCTGGCGTGCCCCTTCCTCGAGGATGAGAGCTGCTCGATCCATCCCGACCGGCCGCTGATCTGCCGCGAGTTCGATGTGATCTCGCACCCCAGCGTGTGCGCCCGCATGGGCGAGGGGCTCCTGCCGGACGCGCTGGTGCGGCCGATGCTGTCGGATGCGCTGGAGTTCCTGACGTCCGGCGAGGAGGCGCCGCGGCGCGCCCGACTGGCGTTGCCGCTGGCGTTGCGCTGGGTGGCGGACAATCCCGTCGGCGAAGCGCCGCGCACGGGCGTGGAGTGGTTCCGCCGCTTCATGGCGCTGAACGAGGCGACGCCCGCCGGCGCGCCGCGCACGGACGGAGCCGCGCCGCCCGCTCCCCGCCGCCACCGCCGGCGGACGGCGCGGCCGGCATGACGGTGTCCGTCCCCGACGGCGACATTCCGGCCCGCGCCATCCTGCCGGCGCTGCGCCGGATCGTCGACGCCAACACGGTCTCGGCCGCCGCCGCCGTCGAGGCGCGCGGCGAGGCGGTGTCCTGCCGCGCCGGTTGCGCGGCCTGCTGCCGCCAGGCGGTCCCGCTGTCGGACATCGAGGCCCGCGAGGTCGCCGCGATCGTCGAGGCGCTTCCCGAGCCGCGCCGCGCGATCGTGCGGTCCCGGTTCGCGGCGACGGCCGAACGCCTCGCGGCGTGGCGGCCGCTCGACGCGTTGATGGACTGGGACGCCGCGGCGCACCGGGACGCGTATTTCGGCCTCGCGCTGCCCTGCCCCTTCCTCGATGACGAGCGCTGCTCGATCTACGAGCAGCGGCCGCTGGCCTGCCGCGAGTTCATGGTCACCTCGCCGCCGCAGATGTGCTTCGACGCCGAGGCGCGCCACGACGTCAGGGACGTGCCGCGCCAGTTCATGGAGCCGGGGCTGCGCTTCCTGTCGTCGCTCGACGAGGCGGCGCCGCGGCGGACGACCATCCTGCTGCCGCTGGCCCTGCGGTGGAGCGAGACGGCGCCGGCCGAGCCCCTACGCTCCGGCGCCGACTGGTTCCAGCGGCTCGGGACCACGCTGCGGGCGCTGGCTCCCGCGCCGCGGGCCGCCGATGCGCCAGCGTCCGCGACGCCGCCAGCGCCAGCGCCCGCGACGGCGCCGGCGGCGGGGCCCGCACCGCTCGGCATCGACACCGCCGCCGCCGCGGGTACGATGAAGGCCACGCTCAACCTGTCCGTCTCCGGCCGGCGCGTCGACGTCGACGTCGCGATTCCGACCGGCGTCGTGCCGCACAGCGCGATCGTGCCCGTCGCCCAGGCCGTGACCAACGCCATCGTCGCCACCGCGTCGGACGCCAGCGCCGCGCGCGGCGCGCCGGTGTCGTGCCGCGCGGGCTGCGCCGCCTGCTGCCGGCAGGTGGCGCCGGTATCGACCGCCGAGGCCCACCGTCTCGCGGCGCTGGTCGCGGCGATGCCCGCGCCGGTCCAGCGCGAGGTGCGCGCCCGCTTCGCCGATGTCGAGCGGCGGACCACGGCGCTCGGCATGTTCGAGCGGCTGTTCCATCTCGAGAAGGCGTATCCGGAATCGCCGCACGATTTCGGCCTGCGCTACTTCGCCGAGCGGATCGACTGTCCGTTCCTGGTCGACGAGCGCTGCATGATCCACGCCGAGCGCCCGCTGACGTGCCGCGAATACCTCGCCACCTCGCCGGCCGAGAACTGCTCCGACCTCGCGCACACCGACATCACCACCATCGAGGCGCCGCGCCTGTCGGGATCGCTCCGCCGCCTCGGCGCGCCGGAAGGCGCCGCGCCGCCGGCGATCGCGGTGTCGGTCGCGCTGGCGTGGGTCGACCGCAATCCGGTGCCGCCGCCGCCACGGCCGGGACAGGAGTGGTTCAAGGCGCTGTTCGAGCGCGTGATGGCGCGGCCGGCCGCTGGCGACGACGAAACGACGGGGTGACCCGCCGACGCGCCGGCGATACATTCCACGCGCCCCGAGGGAGCGACGCCCGGAGAGTGTTGTGACAACCGAATCGAACGCACCGCCGGCGCGCGGGAACGAGGTGGCCGTCTCGATCAAATGGCACGTCAAGGACGGGCCCCAGATGATCGAGTTCCAGTCGACTCGCGATCTCGTCACGCCGCGCGAGATCGTCTCGTCGCTCGGGTCGCTGGTCGACCAGGTGGCCGCCGCCACGGTCGCTGCGCTGGAGCGCGCCGGCGGATCGGTGAGCTGCCGGCGCGGCTGCGACGCCTGCTGCCACCAGCTCGCCAGCGTCTCCGACATGGAGGCGCACGCGATCGGCGCCGTCGTCGCCGCGATGCCGGACGATAAGCGCGCGCGCCTGATGGCGCGGTTCGAGGAGGCCGCGCGGGTCATCGACGCACGCTTCGGCCCCGGCGCGCTCGACGCCGGCGTGATGGACGAGGACCGCCACGGGCTGGCGATGGAGTACTTCAAGCTCCGGCTCGCCTGCCCGTTCCTCGAGGACTCCTCCTGCGCGATCTACGACGAACGGCCGCTGATCTGCCGCGAGTACATGGTGAGCTCGCCGGCCGAGAACTGCTGGAAGCTCGGCGAGGCCGAGGTCGAGACGATCGTCTACGGCCTGCCGGCCGCGGGCGCGCAGCGCATGACCGGCTTCAACAACGACTACGCCAGCCGCCGCGTCGCCCTGGCGCTGCTGCCACGCTGGCTGGCGGCGAACGAGCCGCCGGCCCCGCGCAGCGGCGTCGACTGGATGTTCGCCTACATGGGCGGGCTCAAGGCGATGGAAGCCGAGATCGCCGCCCGGCGCGAGAAGGCCGAAGCCGAAGCCGCCGCCGAAGCGCCGCTGGCCGGTCCGCCGGAGCCGGCGTGACCTCTCCCGGCGGCGCCATCGGCCGGCCGACGCTGCGGACGCGGCTGCGGCTGTCGTTCGGCGACACGCGGGTCGAGGTCCCCGTCGAGGTGCCCGGCGAGCCGGTGCCGCCGGCCGACATCCTGCCCGCCGCGCGACGGATCGTCGACGAGATCGTCGCCGCGGCGCGGCGCGATGCCGCCAAGGGCGGACGCGCCGTCGCCTGCGGTCCCCGCTGCGCCGCCTGCTGCCGGCAGGCCGTGGCGATCTCCGACGTCGAGGCGTGGGCGCTGGCGGACCTGGTCGACCGGATGGCCGAACCCCGGCGCGGCGAGGTCCGCGCCGGCTTCGACGCGGCGGCCGCGCGGCTTGAGGCCGCCGGCTTGCGCGGACGGTTCGAGCGCGCCGGCGACGGCGGCGGCGAGGCGACGGGTCCGCTCGGCCGCGAGTACTTCGCGCTGCGCGTGGACTGCCCGTTCCTGTCCGATGAATCCTGTTCGATCTACGCCGACCGGCCGCTGGCCTGCCGCGAATACGTCGTCACCTCGCCGCCCGCGCATTGCGCCACCCTGGACACGGCGAGGATCGCGGCGCTGCCGGTCATGTCGCTGTCGGTCGGATTGCAGACGATCACCTCCGATCCGGCGAAGCCGCGGCGGCGCTGGATCGCGCTGCCCCTGGCGCTGGCCTGGGCGGCCGCCAACCCGCCGCCCTCCGGCATGCGGCGCCCCGGACCGGCGTGGATCGAGGCGCTGCTGCGGCCGACGCCGGGCGCGTCGTAGCGCGCTCCTGTTCCCCTCCTCCATCGGGGAGAGGCTGGGTGAGGGCGCCGCGACGCCTCGTGTGGCCACGGCGCGTTTGTGGAGCGACTCCACCGCCGAGGCCGCTTGCGATACCCCGCCTGTCTTCCCGAGCGGTGCGGGAATCTTCTGGCAGCGGAAGGATTCCTCGCTACGCTCGGAATGACGGTGGCGACGTCCGGCACGACGTTGGCGACGCCCGCCATGACGATGGGGACAGTATCCGGCGATGCTGCTGCACTTTCTTCCCGGCGTCTCCGGCGGCGCGTTCTGGGAGCCGGTCGCGGCGCGGTTGCCATCGACGTGGCCGCGTGAGTTCGTGGACTGGCCGGGCATGGCGGGCCTGCCCCCGGTCCCGGGGATCGATTCCTTCGACGACCTCGTGCGCATGATGGCGGCGCGGCTCGCGCCGGGCAGCGTGCTGATCGCGCAGTCGATGGGCGGCGTCGTCGCCGCGCGGTTGGCGCTGGCGCACCCCGACAAGGTCGCCGCGCTGGTGCTGACGGCGACCTCCGGCGGCATCGACATGGCGCCCTACGATGCCGAGGACTGGCGGCCGGAATACCGGACCGAGCATCCCGACGCGGCGGAATGGATCTACGAGCGCGGGCCCGACCATTCCGAGGCGCTCGCCACGCTCGCGGTGCCCACGCTGCTGATCTGGGCGACCCGCGACGCCATCAGCCCGCTTGGCGTCGGCCGGCGTCTGGCGGCGCTGCTGCCGCGCGCCGAGCTGGTGGAGATCGACAGCGACGACCACTGGGTCGCGCGCCAGCACCCCGACATCGTCGCGCCTGCGATCGAGCGCCACATCCGCCGGCACGCCGGCGTCTGACACTCGGTCCGTTGGCGGGGAGAATGCGGTCGCCCGCCCCTCTGTCATCCCGAGCGCCGCGAGGGATCGTTCGGCGGCGGAAAGATCCCTCGCGGCGCTCGGGACGGCAGGAATGGCGAACGGATGCGCCAAGGCGCCGCCGCGGCATCCTGCCATCGCTTCGTGACCAAGGCCTGGTCCGTGCGTCGCCGTGGGTCCGTGGCTTGCGCCCGATCGCGCGTCGCTGCCGCCGCGCCGTCGCCACCTCGGCATCGCTCCCGTAGCCTGGGCCCGGTGGCACATCGCCATGGCACATCGCCATGGCACGTCGCCATCGCCACGCCGGCCGCCACCGCTCCACCATCCGCAAAAACGAACGGGCGACGCCGTGGGGTGCGTCGCCCGTTCAGCGCCGGCCTTCGCCGGCGCCGGCTCCCGGATCGGATGCGTGGGGGTTGGTCTGCCACGATCCGGAAGGCCGAAACTCGGGAGGTGCCGCCGACGGCACGGCCCCTTCCCCGGAGCCGCGCCGCCGACGTAAGGGCCCCTCGCCCGATACCGGTTCCTACTCGTCGTCGTCCTTGTCGCCGCCGGCCGGATCCATCAGCGCGTTGGACAGCACGCCGGCCTGCTCGCGGATCGTCTTCTCGATCGACGCCGCCATGTCGGGATGGTCGCGCAGGAACTGCTTGGCGTTCTCGCGGCCCTGGCCGATGCGCTGGCCGTCGTAGGAGAACCAGGAGCCCGATTTCTCGACCACGCCGGCCTTCTGGCCGAGGTCGATCAGCTCGCCGGTCTTCGACACGCCCTCGCCGTACATGATGTCGAACTCGACCACCTTGAACGGCGGCGCCACCTTGTTCTTCACCACCTTGACGCGGGTCTGGTTGCCGACGACCTCGTCCTTGTCCTTGATCGCGCCGATGCGGCGGATGTCGAGGCGGACGGAGGCGTAGAACTTCAGCGCGTTGCCGCCGGTCGTGGTCTCGGGGTTGCCGAACATCACGCCGATCTTCATGCGGATCTGGTTGATGAAGATGACCAGCGTGTTGGAGCGCGAGATCGAGCCGGTCAGCTTGCGCAGCGCCTGGCTCATCAGCCGGGCCTGCAGGCCGGGCAGCGAGTCGCCCATCTCGCCCTCGAGCTCGGCCTTCGGCACCAGCGCCGCCACCGAGTCGATCACCAGCACGTCGATGGCGCCGGACCGCACCAGCGTGTCGGCGATCTCCAGCGCCTGCTCGCCGGCGTCGGGCTGCGAAATCAAAAGGTTGGCGACATCGACCCCGAGCTTCTTGGCGTAGCCTGGGTCCATGGCGTGCTCGGCGTCGACGAAGGCGCAGGTGCCGCCCTTCTTCTGCGACTCCGCGATCACGTGCAGCGCCAGGGTGGTCTTGCCCGAGCTCTCCGGACCGTAGATCTCGACGATGCGGCCTTTGGGCAGGCCGCCGATGCCGAGCGCCACGTCGAGCCCCAGCGAGCCGGTCGAGATCGCCTCGATCTCGATCGCCTCGCGCTGGCCCAGCTTCATGATCGAGCCCTTGCCGAAGGCCCGCTCGATCTGCGCCAGCGCCGCGTCCAGCGCCTTGCCCCTGTTGTCCATGCTGTCCTTCTCGACCACTTTGAGCTGCGCCGACATGCCGACCTCCTTGGTTATCACCGCTCCAGAGCGACCGTTCAACACGGATAAGTTCTTGAGATGACGGCAATGTACGCGTTTTGTTCCCTCCGGCAACGGGTAAATTAACCGATTGAAATCATTTCATACTTGACACATGTTCTTGTAATGTTCCGAGGAGAATCCTACGGAATATGGCGGTCGGCCGCTGGAGATACCAACCGGATAACCGACTGTCATAGACGAGTTGCTTTAGGTTTGGCGGCGGTCGCGATTTTCCTCTGCCGCTCGGCCTCGTCGTCAGCAAACGCTGCAGCGGCGCATCCGCAGTCCTTCGCGTTGGCGTAGCTCTCGTCGTCGCGCGAATCTTTCGAGGGGGTGCTTTGCCATGACCAAATTTTCTACCGATCATCCACTGCCGCCGCGACATCTAGAGCTGATTGGCGAGATTGCGGTCCAGTGGTCGTTCATTGAATTTCTGATGCTCGAAGCGATTTCAGAGATAACGGAGGTCGATCCGACCAAGGGGATATTTCTCACGACTAATCTTGGGTACCAGTCGCGGCTTTCGCTCTTGCAGGTCTATGGCAACAGCTTGAAAGAGAAGGGGATGCCGGAGGGTGCGGAGTTTCTCAAACTGCTTGAGGCGCTCTCTCAGTCATATGGAATTCGCAACAAATACGTGCACTCTCACTATCTTTCCAACGGAATTGCCTCAGATCCGACGTTGAGCAACGTTCGCCTTAAGGGAAAGCTCCAGATCGTCGAGGAAGCAATCACGGTCGCGACGCTGGAGGCTGACTCTGACAGACTCTATGAAGCCGGCGACCGCTTCCTGGCGTTCCTTCAACGGTTTGACCTCTGCATCGGACCATCGCGCAAAACACCGACCTAGCGGCATTGATTGCGCGTGCTCCACCCGCATCACACCAAGGGCGCGGCGCCCTGCGTTAACTGACGGCCGGCGAGGTCGCCGAGCCGGCGCCGCAGCGCCTCCACGAAGCGCGCCAGATGGTGGTCGTTCTCGGCGTGGAAATCGTCGGCGCCAGCCAGCGACGATGCCAGCGCCGCCTCGGGCCGGCTGCGCACCTCGATGAAGCCGGCGGACGCGGGATCGTAGGCGTAGAGCTCGCCCGTGCGCAGGTCGAAGTACCAGCCGTGGACCGACAACGTGCCGGCCGCGACGCGCTCGCGCACCCACGGGAACGACAGGACGTTGCCCAGCGAGACGATCACGCCCGCCTGCTCGACCGCGCGCTGGCGCTCGACGTCGTCGGCCTCCGGGGCGCCCAGCGCGACCATGTCGCGGGCGCGGCGCACGATCCCGGTCCAGTCGGCGAGGTACTGGTACTCGGCGAGGTGGCTGGCGCCCTCCTCGATCAGCGCCCGCATGCCGCCGCACAGCGCGTGGCCCAGCACCACGATGTGCTCGACGTTCAGGCCGCGCACGCCGAACTCCAGCGCCGTGCTGGTGCCGTGGTAGCCCAGCGCGTCGGGCTGGTGCGGCGGCACGATGGCGGCGACGTTGCGGACCACGAACAGGTCGCCGGGCTGGGTGCGCGTCAGGATGGCCGGGTCGACGCGCGAATCCGAGCAGGCGACGATCAGCACCTTCGGCGCCTGGCCCTCGCGGGCCAGACGGTCGAACAGATCGCGGTTCGCCTCCCAGTAATCCTCGCGGAAGCCCAGGAAGCCGTCGACCACACGCCGCAGGACCGTCACGCGCCACTCCCCTGGTTGAACGCCCCGCTCCAGATAGGCCACGCCGGCACGAATGCAACCCCGCCCCGGGTGGACAGGGCGGCGGCCGCGCGGCATTTTCGCCCGCCCGCCGCCGCAAGGACGATACCAGACGATGTCCACCGCCGTGACCGTGCGCGATTCGCGCGACGACGACGTCCCCGCCCTCGCCCGCATCTACGGCCACCACGTGCTGACAGGGCTGGCCTCGTTCGAGGAGGAGGCGCCCTCGGTCGAGGAGATGGCGAAGCGACGGCAGGGCTATCTCGCCGGCGGCTTCCCCTACATCGTCGCCGAGCGCGGCGGCCGCGTGGTCGGCTACGCCTACGCCAGCCTGTACCGCGCCCGGCCGGCCTACCGCTTCACCTGCGAGAACTCGATCTACATCGAGGCCGGCGACCGCCGGGGCGGCGTCGGCTCGGCGCTGCTGCCGGCGCTGATCGAGCGCTGCGCCGCGCTGGGGTTCCGCCAGATGGTCGCGGTCATCGGCGACAGCGCCAACGCCGCCTCGATCGGGGTGCACGCCAAGTTCGGCTTCCGCGAGGTCGGCACGCTGCGCGCCAGCGGCTTCAAGCACGGCCGCTGGGTCGACAGCGTCCTCATGCAGCGCGCGCTCGGCGACGGCGACAGCACCCCGCCGGCCGCCGGGCGGTAGCGGCGCGGCGGGCGGCACGCCCGTGCCCCCTCCGTCATGCCGAGCGTAGCGCGGGATCCAGGCGCCGCCCTACTCCGCCGCCTTGCGCGTCGCGGCCGATTCCATCGGCAGCGTGTAGGTCGTGAAGCTCCGGTTGACCGCCGGCAGCGGCGCGATCTCCATCACGCCCAGCGCCGGCTCCATCAGCAACATCAGCACGGTCGCCGAAAGGTTTCCCGCCTCGTTCGGCCGCGGCGGCCGGCAGACGCTGTAGGGCGAGCCGAAATCGTCGAACAAGGCGGCGCGCAGATGGTCGCGCGTCAGGCGGCCGACGTCCGGCGCCAGCAGACGGCGCACGCGCCAGTCGCGGTAGCAGCTCTCCGGCGTGCTGGCGGTGCCCGCCTCCTTGAGTTTGGCCAGCGCCACCGGGCTCTGCCAGTGGTTGGCGTGCACGATCAGCCCGTCCTCGGGATAGACCGGGAACGCCTCGTCGGGCGCGCATTCCCAGTCGATCGCGAAGCCCTCGGCGGTGCTGAGGATCATGTTGTTGGAGGCCGATTTCGGCGTCGTCGCGACGGCCTTCACGGCGTGCGCGAAATGCGCGCTCTCCAGCGCCTTGCGGCGGATCAGCGCCAGCGGCACGCCCTCCGTGCGGTAGTCGCGGTCGCTCTCAAGGTAGTTGGCGGTGATCGCGGTGCCCAGCGCGTTCATGCCGGCGCGCGCCAGACCGCCGGCCTCGGTGAAGGTCAGGTACGACGGCGCGTCGTCGCGGCGCACGCGCAGCACCACCGTGGTCTTGGCGCATTCCGCCAGCCAGTCCCAGTTCTGGCCATGGATCAGGTTCCCGTCGCGCGTCGCCTCGGGCAGGATCACCGCGCCGGTGCAGCCGTCCTGGCCGACCTTCAGCTCCGCGGCGCGGCGCTCGCCCAGCTTGAGGATCTCCGTCCGGGCGTTGACCAGCGCGACCTGCTCGAACGCGACGCCGGCGCCGGCGGCGATGCCGCGCATCTCCTCGACGTAGCCCGGTTCGAACGCCTCGATGCGCGGGATGAAGGCGCGGACCAGATCGCGCACCGCGTCGGCCGACAGATCGAGCTTGCCGAGACGCGCGCCATAGAGCGCCGCGCTGGCCTTCACCCTGTCGGCCGCCTGCCGGCCGTAACCCACGCCGCGCTCGTACGGCGTGGCGCCGGCGATCTCGATCAACGGCAACGGAACGACGGTCATCAGCGCGATCCTTTTACCCCAGCGCCGCGACCAGCGCGCGGGCGCGGACGGCGACCTCGGCGGCGGTCATGCCGGGCTTGTACAACGCCGAGCCGATCCCGAATCCGGTCGCGCCGGCGGCGCGGTAAGCCGGGATGGTGCGCTCGTCGACACCGCCCACGGGGATCATCGGCGTCTCCTTCGGGAACACCGCGCGCATCGCCTTGACGACGGCAGGCGTCAGCATCTCGCCGGGGAACAGCTTCAGCCCGTCGGCGCCGGCCGAGAGCGCCGCGAAGCCCTCGGTCGGCGTCGCGATTCCCGGCACGCAGACCAGATCCCGCGCCTTGGCGTGGCGGACGATCTCGAGGTCGGCGTGCGGCATGACGATCAGCCGCGCGCCCGCCGCCGCGACACGGTCGACGTCGCCGGTGGTCATGACGGTGCCGGCGCCGATCAGATGGTCGGGATGCGCGCCGACCAGACGCGCCACGCTCTCGAAAGGCGATGGCGAGTTCAGCGGCACCTCGATGATGCGGAATCCGGCATCGACCAGCGCCGCGCCGACCGCGGCGACCTCGTCCGGCTGGATGCCGCGCAGGATGGCGATCAGCGGGCACGCCGCCAGCGCCCGCGCGAGCGCGCCGCTTGCCGCCATGTCGCGCGCCCCGTCTACTGGAACAACGCGCGCGCCGTGTTGTCGTTGAACACGCCGGTGTAGTTGCTGATCTGCACGGTCTGCCGGATCTGGCCGTTGGACAACTCCTGCGCCACGGTTATGTACGCCGTGGCGCCGCCGACATAGCCGTTGCCGCTGGCCGAGGTGCGGCCGCAGGCGCAGGTCCCGGTCTTCGCCGCCTCGGCGGCCGATCCGGCCTGGCCGGCGATGCGGCCGGCGGTGCCGCCGATCATCGAGCCGGCGGCGCCGACCTGGCCCGCCGTCGTGCTCGGCGCCGGCGCCGGCAGCGACAATCCGGTGTTGCGCGACAGGGCCGAACGGCCGCCGTCGTAGGCGTCCTGCTGCTGCGTCGCGAGGATGTTGTTCGACACGCTGGTGACCGTGAGGTTGCGCGAGTCGCCGGACCAGCTGATCGAGGTCGCGATGGCGGCGCCCTGCGCCGTGCGCAGCGTGCCGCGCGTGCTGCCGTTGTAGCCGCGGCCACCGCCCATCGAGCCGCCCTGCGTCGGCGCCGGCGTCGTCGGCACGGGCGCCCGCGTGCCCGGCAGAGACGGCACGCCCGGCAGGGACTGGGCCAGCGCGGCGCCGGAGAGCGCGGCGCCGGCGACTCCGAGAGCGCCCGTCAGCAAACCGCGACGATGAACGGAATTCGCCATGTCCAAGCCCTCTCGACCCAATGGCGCGACGCGCGCGCCTGGGACGACTCTGGACCGAATCGGGGCGCGGTCAACGCGAATTCGCCGGCCTAGGCGACCAGGCCGGCCGCGCGCGCCGTCCGCCACAGGCCGCGCGGGGTGACGTCGGGATCGGCGGTCCGCGAGGCGATCCCTGCGATGGTCAGCGCCTCGGCGTAGCGCGCCACCAGGCCCGCCGCGCCGATCAGGACCACATCGCCTGCGGGCGCGTCGCGCACGGCCGCGCCGATCTCGGCGCCGATCAGCAGGCCGGACAGGAACGACGCCGAGCCGCGCTCCTCCAGCCGGCCCAGCAGCACCCCGGCGCGCACCCCGAACAGCCGGCTGGGCAGCGACGCGCCATGCGCCAGCCCGTCGCGAACGCCGGCCGCGAACGCCGCGCCATCGTGCGGCACGGCGCCGTCGGCCGGCATCGTGCGGCCGAGGATGGAATGCGCGCGCAGGACAGCGAACAGCTCGCCGGTCATCCACGTGGAGAAGCGGACGATGCGGCCGCGTTCGACCACCGCCCATTTGCTGTGCGTGCCCGGCAGCACGAAAGCGCCGCCTCCCGAATCGTCGCCGAGCGCGCCGAAGATCTGCGTCTCCTCGCCGCGCATGACGTCGGGCATCGCGCCGGCCTCGCGCCGCGCCACCCCCGGCACGATCATGGGCGCGTCGGCCGCGGCGCGTGTCAGGCCTGCGACCACCGCGTCGAAGCCGGCCGGGCAGTCGACGTAGGGCGCCTCGATCCAGCCCTGCCGGCTACCGACCATGCCCGACGCGATCGCCGGCGCGACGGGATGGTCGCGGCGCCAGTCGGCGGTGAAGGAATCGTAGGCGGCGGCGAAGCCGCCGGCGGGAACCGACATCACGCCGGGTCCGCCCGCGCGCCGTTCGAGGATCGTCCCGTCGGCGCCGAGCAGCCAGCCGCGCAGCGACGTCGTGCCCCAGTCCAGCGCGATCAGCGCGGGCGCCACGTCGGACACGATCCGCTAACGTCCGAAATAGCCGAGGCGGTGCAGCGCGTATCCGCCGGCCGCCAGCCCGATGATTCCCGAGACCGCCCACGCGATCTTATGGAGGAGCGGCGCCTTGCCGAAGAAGTGGCGCGATCGGGCGCCGGGATCGAGCCCGTCCGGCGGCTCGACGCCGGGAAACGCGAAAACGCCCAGCCCGATCATCCCGAACACGGGCGCGGAGGCCAGAAGCTTCGGGTAGTAGGTGTTCCACCAGGTCAACGACGCCCAGTTGAGCGCGCCGATCGCCACCCCGATTCCGACGAGCGAGAACCCGACGAGCCGCGTCATCGATCCGATCGGCGTCACCCCATCCTCCCCGCCGCCAAACGTCCGGAAAGCCTAGGTCGCGCCGCCGCCCGACGCAAACCCGCGATCCCCATGCCCACCTCGGGACGCGCCGCCAATTCCCTCTCCGCCGCGCGGCGCGGGAGAGGGAGGGGCCCCGTCGCGCGAGCGATGGGAAGGGTGAGGTGGCGGTCGCATCGTCGGCGGTATCGATGGATACGCGACGTGCGTCGATATCGAACTCCGCGATTCCGCGACGACCCACCTCACCCCGACCCTCTCCCCCCGCAAGCGGGCGGAGAGGGAGCATGAGGTCGGACAAACGCGCGCCGTACCGCCTCACTCCGCCGGCGAGGTCTGCGCCGGGGCCTCGGCGACCTGCTCGTCGGGCAGGAACAGGATGGCGATGAACGAGCAGGCCGCGACGCAGGCCAGCGCGATCAGCAGCGTCGTGAAGCCCGCCGCCTTCACCGACGGTCCCAGCGTCGCCACGACCAGCGAGCTCAGTCCCAGTCCGACCGCCAGCCGCATGCCGGTGACGCGCGAGCGCATGCGGTCGTCGATGTACTTCACGATCATCGAGTCGGTGAACGGGATGGCGCCGAACACGAACAGCATGTAGCCGATCGCCGTGACGTACAGCGTCCAGCCGTAGGATTGCGACGCCAGCAGCAGCAGCGGCACCTGCATGAACAGGATCGGCAGGTAGATCTTCTTCAGCGGATAGCGGTCGAGCAGCTTGCCGACCACGAGCTGCGCCAGCGACGCCAGCGTGAAGATGGTGAACAGCATCACCCCGAGCGTCTGCGGGCTCTCGACCACGCCCCGGAACCGCTCGCGGATCAGCTCGCCGTTGCCGTTGGTGGTGGCGCTGAAGATGATGCTGCCGGTCACGGCGGTGGCGGTCATCACCATGAAGACGCGCGCCATCACGGCCGGCGGCAGCTTGGTCATCTTCGCCTTGCGCTTGGCCGGCGCCTCCTCCTCCTTCGGCGCGTAGATCGTGAACAGCACGGCGGACACCAGGCACACGACCGCCGGCACGACGTAGGCCATCTGCCAGCCGTAGGTCTCGGCGAGGTACACGCTGCCGCCGGCGGCGACGGCGATGCCCATGTTGCCGGCGACGCCGTTGACGCCGATCGTGAAGCCCGGCTTCTCGGCCTTCTGCACCAGCATCGGGATTCCGACGGGATGGTAGATCGAGGCGAACGCGCCCATCAGCGTCAGCGCGACGCCGATCTGCCACGGCGTCGAGCACAGCGCGATGACCAGGCACGAGGCACCCATGCCGGCGAAGAAGATGATCATCATGATGCGCCGGCCCCAAAGATCGCCGAGGCGCCCGGCGATGATCGAACCCGTGCCGAACATGAAGGTGGCGCCGAAATTGTACGGCGTCAGCTCGGTCCACTCCGTGCCCCACGCGGCGGCGATCTGGAACCAGGTGTAGGCGAACGCCGCCAGCACCCAATGGTCCATGAGATGGCCGACGTTCAGAAGGATCGCCGTCGGACTCGTGTTCTTCATGTCTCGCTCCCGGACGCGGATTCGGGCTCCGCGAATCGTTCTCAACCGGATGTTAGGCGCGGCCGGCCTGTCCTGCCTACTTGAAACGGACTAGGATCGTCGCGAACCGGACATCACGCCGCCGTCGAGACCATGCCGCGTCCATCCACCCGCCGCCCCGCCGCCGGCCGCTCGACCGACCCGCTCGACTACCAGCGCGTGGCGCGGCCGGTCGCCGCCATGGCCAAGGATTTCGCCGACGGCTTCCACATCCTGCCGCACGCCCACGAGCGCGCGCAGCTCATCTTCGCCGCCCGCGGCGTGATGACGGTGAGCGCCGACATCGGCACCTGGGCGGTGCCGCCGCAGCGCGCGGTGTGGATGCCCGGCGGCGTGCGCCACGAGATCCGGATGTCCGGCGCCGTCTCGATGCGCACGCTCTACGTGCGGTCCGAGGCGGCCGCGGCGCTGCCGCCGGCGGTCCGGGTGATCGCGGTGTCGCCGCTGCTGCGCGAGCTGATCCTGCGCGCCTGCGCCCTGCCCGTGCTCTACGACGAGGCCGGCGCCGATGGCCGGGTGATGCGTCTGCTGCTGGACGAGATCGCCGCCCTGCCCTCGGTCGCGCTCGACCTGAAGATGCCCGTCGATCCGCGGGTCGAGCGCGTCTGCCGGGCGCTGCGCGAGGAGCCCGGCGATCCGCGCACGCTCGACGACTGGGCGCGCGGCGCCGGCGCCTCGGGCCGCACCCTGGCGCGGCTGTTCCTGAAGGAGACGGGCCTGAGCTTCGCCGACTGGCGCCAGCAGGCGCGTCTATTGGCGGCGATGGCGCGTCTGGCCGCAGGCCAGCCCATCACCCGCATCGCGCTCGACCTCGGCTACGAGTCGCCCAGCGCCTTCACCGCCATGTTCCGCCGCGCGCTGGGCGCGCCCCCGAGCCGCTATTTGGCGCGGCCGTAGGAAGTGACCTCGCCCTCTCCGCCGCGTAGCGGCGGAGAGGGAGGGGACCCGTCGCGCGAGCGATGGGGTACGCCGTATCGGCGAAGCCGATACGGCGGCGGTGAGGCGGTGGTTGCGCAATTCGTGAAGTCGTTCGAGAGGCAGCGCGCGTCCATGCCTGACATCGAGAACCGCACGGCTACCACCTCACTCTCCCACGCCTTCGGCGCGGGCCCCACCTCTCCCCGCTACGCGGCGGAGAGGGAACGAAGGAGACGCGTGGCCACGCGCGCCGCGCGGCAGAGCGGGAGAACCTACCCCGCCAGACGCGTCATGGCGCGGCGCAGGCGCTCGGCGGTGGCGAGGGCGTCGGCGCGGCGCTCCTTCTGCTCCTCGACGACCTCCTCCGGCGCCTTGGCGACGAACTGGGCGTTGCCGAGCTTGGCGTCGATCTTGGCGACCTCGCCTTCCTGCTTTTTGACTTCCTTCTCGAGCCGCGCGCGCTCGGCCTTGAGGTCGATCACGTCGGCCACCGGCAGCGCGTAGGTCGCCTCGCCGATCACGACCTGCAGCGCGCCGCCACCGATCGCGCCGGTTCCGAGATCGACGTCCTCGACCCGGGCCAATCGCTCCAGCGCGGCGCGGTGGCGGCCGATGCGCGCGACCGTCTCCGCGCCGGCGTCGCGCACCAGGAGCTTGAGCTTGGCGCCGGCCGGCACGTTGACCTCGTTGCGGGCCGAGCGGATGTCGGTGATCAACCGCACCAGCCAGCCCATCTCGTCGTCGGCGGCGCTGTCGGCCGCCGGGGCCGCCGGCCAGGCCTGCGCGATCAACGCGCCGGACTCCGCGCGGTACCCCAGCTTGTCCCACAGCTCCTCGGTGAGGAACGGCATGATGGGGTGCAGCAGCTTCACGGTCTCGCGCAGCACGTAGCCGGTGACCGCCTGCGTCTCGCTCTTGCCGGCGCCGTCCTCGCCCTGCACCACCGGCTTCGACAGCTCGACGTACCAGTCGCAGAACGTGCCCCACACGAACTCGTAGAGCGCCGTCGCGGCGTCGTTGAAGCGGTACTCCGCCAGCGCCTTGTCGACGGCGGCGGCGCAGCGCGCCAGCTCGCCCAACACCCACTTGTTCAGCGTCAGCGACGCCGACGCAGGATCGAAGCCCGGCGGGATCGCGGCGCCGTTCATCTGGCTGAAGCGCGTGGCGTTCCAGAGCTTGGTCGCGAAGTTGCGGTAGCCCTCGACGCGCGCCGTCGCCAGCTTGATCGGCCGGCCCTGGGCGGCCATCGCCGTCAAGGTGAAGCGCAGCGCGTCGGCGCCGTACTTGTCGATCAGGTCGAGGGGGTCGATCACGTTCCCCTTCGACTTCGACATCTTCTGGCCCTTCTCGTCGGTGACGAGGGCGTGCAGGTAGACCGTGCGGAACGGCACTTCCTTCATGAAGTGCTGCCCCATCATCATCATGCGGGCGACCCAGAAGAACAGGATGTCCCAGCCGGTCACCAGCACGCTGGTCGGGTAGTACTTCGCCAGCGCCGGAGTCTGGTCCGGCCAGCCCAGGGTCGAGAACGGCCACAGCGCCGAGCTGAACCAGGTGTCGAGCACGTCTGGATCGCGCGTCAGCGGCATGTCCTTGCCGTGCTTCGCGCGCGCCGCGGCCTTCGCGTCGTCCTCCGACATCTCGACGAAGACGTTGCCCTCCGCATCGTACCACGCCGGGATCTGGTGGCCCCACCAGAGCTGGCGCGACACGCACCACGGCTGGATGTTCTCCATCCAGCGGAAGAACTCGTCCTTGCCGCGCTCGGGCACGAACTTGACGTCGCCCTCGCGCGCGGCGCGGATCGGCGCCTTCGCCAGCTCGGCGGCGTTGACATACCACTGGTCGGTCAGGAACGGCTCGATCGGCACGCCGCCGCGGTCGCCGTAGGGGACGGTGTGCTGATGCGGTTCGACCTTATCGAGCAGACCCAGAGACTCCATCTCGGCGACCACGCGCTTGCGCGCCTCGAAGCGGTCCAGCCCGCGGTAGGCCTCCGGCACGGCGTCGTTCATGCGCGCGTACTTGTCGAGCACGCTGATGGCCTCGAGCCCGTGGCGGCGTCCGACCTCGAAATCGTTGAAGTCGTGCGCCGGCGTGATCTTCACCGCGCCCGATCCCTTCTCGGGATCGGAGTATTCGTCGGCGACGATGCGGATGCGGCGGCCGACGATCGGCAGGACCGCGTGCCGGCCGACCAGATGCTTCCACTTCGGATCGTCGGGATGCACCGCGACGCCGGTGTCGCCGAGCATCGTCTCCGGCCGTGTCGTGGCCACGACGATGTGCTCGCCGGGCATGCCCTCGATCGGATAACGGAAGTACCAGAGGTGCCCTTTGACGTCGCGCGACTCGACCTCGAGGTCGGAGATCGCCGTCAGCATCTTCGGGTCCCAGTTCACAAGGCGCTTGTCCTTGTAGATCAGCCCCTGCCGGTGCAGATCGACGAACACCTTCAGCACGGCGCGGCTGAGGCCCTCGTCCATCGTGAAGCGCTCGCGCGTCCAGTCGCACGACGCGCCCAGCCGCCGCAGCTGACGCGTGATCGTGCCGCCGGACTCAGCCTTCCACTCCCAGACGCGCGCCAGGAACGCGTCGCGGTCGATCAGCTTCTGGTTGGCGTCCTTGGGCACCTGCCCGAGCGCCAGCGCGATGCCCTTCTCCTCGAGCTGGCGGGTGACGACCATCTGGGTGGCGATGCCGGCGTGGTCGGTGCCGGGCTGCCACAGCGCGTCGTCGCCCTTCATGCGGTGCCAGCGGATCAGCACGTCCTGCAGCGTGTTGTTGAGCGCGTGGCCCATGTGCAGGCTGCCGGTGACGTTCGGCGGCGGAATGACGATGCAAAAAGGCGGCCGGCCGCTCTCGGGCCGGCCGGCGAAAACGCCGGACTCCTCCCACTCGCGGTAGCGGCGGGCCTCGATGTCCTTGGGGTCGTATGTCTTGTCGAGCATGGTCTTTTTCGCGTCAGGGAACGGCCCTATAGCACGGAACCGCCATCGGAATACGCGTCGCCGCCGCTGGCGCCTCGCGCCGCTGGCGACGTGTCTTCCCTTGTTCCCCCGAGACCGGGGCGACGGGCGGACAGCTCGAACGGCGTCGGCGGTTGACGGGAACGTGATCGACGGCCGGGGATGCGGAGGGACGCCGCTTCGTAAGGATCATCAAGGCGCCAACCGCCCCGAGTGAAAGGACCCCCTATGGACTTCCGTACCGTCTCCATCGCCAGCGTCGTCGCCGGCGCCGCCCTGATCGGCATCGCCGCCTGGGCGCAGACCCCGCCGCCCCCGCCGCCGCAGCAGCCCCAGGGCCAGAGCGACATGCGCCGGGTCATGCGCGACCGCATGTGCGCCGACATGCCGGCGCGCTTCGCCGGCCGCGTCGCCTACACCGAGGTGAAGCTCGGCATCACCGACGCCCAGAAGCCGGCGTGGCAGGCCTTCGCCACCGAGGCGAAGGCCGCCCTGGCGCCGATGCAGAAGCTCTGCGCCACGCCGCCGGCCGCCAACGCCGGGCAGGACGCCGCCGCCGACCTCGCGCGCCGCGAGGTCTATCTGACGGCCGCGCTCGACAGCACCAAGGCGCTGCGCCAGGCGGTCGAGAAGCTGTCGCCGACCCTGACCGAGGCCCAGCGCAAGACGCTGGCCGAGACGCTGGTGCGCCGGATGGGCGGCCGCGGCATGGGTCCTGACGGCGGCCGTCACGGCCACGGCGGCCACGGCGGCCACGGCCCGCACGGCATGCGCCCCGGCCAGCCGGCCGGTCCGGCCCCGGCCGGCGCGCCGCCGGCGGCCAAGTAACCACCGGGCGGGATGGCGACATCCCGACCGCACCAAAAAAGAACGCCGCCGGGGTCACCCCCGGCGGCGTTTTTCGTCGCGGCCGGCCGGCGCGTGCCTAGCGCCGCGTCATCCGCGCGATCTCGCGCTCGACGATGCGCTCGACCAGGGTCGGCAGGTTGCGGTCCATCCAGTCCTTGAGCATCGGCTGGAGCATCTCCTTGACCATGTCCTCGATGGTGCGGCCGCCGGCACCCAGCGCCGGGCCCGGATCGGGGGCGGCGGCCGGCGGCTGCGCCTCTTCCACGGCGCGGGCGAGACGGTCCATGGCGGAGCCGATGGGATTGCTGGGTGTGGTCATGGTCTTTCGCTCGGTGGCCGGAGTGGGGATCGGACGGGGATCGGCGGCGGGCTTCCCGGCCGACGCCGACGCGGCCGGCGACGGGATCGGCGCGACCGCCATCGGCGCGGCCGGTGGCGGCGCGGCGGGGGCCGGGCGGACAGGCAGGATGGTCGGGCCGTCGGCGGCGGCCGGCGTCTTGGCCTCGGGCGTCGCCGGCGGATCGACGATCAGCTCGGTGAGCAGCAGCACGTCGTCGGGTTCCGGCGGCGGCGGCTCGACCGCGGCCGGGCGCATGACGGTCGGCGGGCGTGGCGCCGGCGGCGGCGGGGCGACGGGACGCAGCGCCGCGGGCCGCTCGTCGCCGGCGGCCGGCGGGACCGCGGCCGCGGCGATCGCGACGACGGCCGGAGCGGCGGCGGCGGACGCCGGAGCCAAGATCGCGGCGACGGGCGCCGGCGCCACGACTGTCGCGGCGGCTGCGGCCGGCGGCGTCTCGACGCCCTTCCCGCCGCCGGAATCCTCGCCGGTCAGTTTGCGGATCCGGGCGAAGATCTCGTCCATCGACGGATCGTCCATGGGTTTGGTTTCGCTCATCGCACCACCCTTGACCGCGCCCGCGACCGCCCTCTCGTGGAGCGGTGCGCGCGGCGCCGGCTCGTCGCTTTTCGGGACTCCGGACGGAACGGTCGCGGCCATCGTCAAGGACCGAGGCCGAACCAAGCGTCGCGGACGTTCTTGTAGTACCTCTCCTCGTCGTAGAGCTCCACGGGCAGCTTGAGCTGCCGCGCCGTCAGCTGGCCGACCTCCGCCAGCACCTGGTAGTGGCCGATCACCAGCCCGCGCCGCGCCGCCACGAGCTGGACCTGGGCGTCGATCAGCTCCTGCTCGGCGTTGAGCACGTCCAGCGTGGTGCGCGAGCCGACCTGCGCCTCCTGGCGGACGCCGTCGAGCGCCACCTGGGCGGCGCGCACCTGCGCGCCGATCGATTCGACCAGCGCGCGGGCGGCGTCGTAGGTGCGGTAGGCGCGGATCGCGGCCTCGGCCGACTGGCGCCGCGCGCCGTCGAGCTCGACCTGGCGCTGGCCGTAGGTCTGCTTGGCGGCGCGCACGCGGCTGTATTCGCCGCCGCCCTGGTACAGCGGCACCGTCACCGTCGCCCTGATCTGGTAGGTGCGGGTGCGGTCGTCGGCGATCGTGCTGTCGTGGGCGCGCCGCGCGGTGGCGTCGAGCGAGGCCTGCGGCAGCAGATCGCCCTTGGCGTTGTCGATCGCGTAGTTGGCGCTCAGTAGACGGTAGCGCGCGGCGACGACGCGCGGCGCGTACTCCAGCGCCAGCGCGACGGCGTTCTCCTCGCTCGCCGGCAGCTGCGACAGCAGCGGCGCCTCGTCCAGCCGGCCGCCGACCGGCCGCCCGACCACGCGCTCGAACGTCGCGCGGGAGATCGCCAGCGTCGCCTCGGCCAGCGTCAGGTCCGACTGCGATTTCGCCAGCCGCGATTCGGACTGCGCGACGTCGGTGCGGGTCAGCTCGCCGACGCGGAAGCGGGCGTTGGTCGATTCGAGCTGCGTCTGCAGCACGCGGACGTTGTTGCGGCGCAACTCCACGGTGGCGGCGTCGCGCACCACGTCGCTGTAAGAACTCACCGCCGACAGCAGCGCGAACTGCTCGCGGTCGAACAGCGTCGCGCGCTCGGCCTGCACGTCGGCCTCCGCGCCCCGGGTCGCCGCCAGCGTCTTGCCGCCGCGGAACAGCGGCTGGCTGAGCGTGATCTGGTAGCTGCGCGGCCACAGGTCGTTGCGCTCGGGCCGGCGCAGATTGCTGTCGATCCGGCCGATCCCGGCGTCGCCGGAGGCGCGGATCGTCGGCCGCCAGAACGCCAGCGCCTGGCTGACGCCCTCGTCGACCACCCGCAGCCGGGCGCGCTGCGCGAGAAGATCGGAGTTGGAATTGTAGGTCGAGACCAGCGTCTCGACGAGCGTCTGCGCCGACGCGGCGGCGGCCGGGACGACCAGCGCGGTGCCGGCCAGCAGGATGGCCGCGAGACGGCGCGCGCCGGTCGATACGCCCAAACGCCTACCCATCAATACGTCCTCATCCCGGGATCGACCGTCCGCGCCCAGGCGTCGATGCCGCCGCGTAGATTGGACACCCGTTCGATCCCCTGCGCGCGCAGCCACAGCGCCGCGCGCCGGCTGCGCATTCCATGGTGGCAGAGTATCACCAGCGGCCGGTCGGCGGGTAGCGACATTATCCGCCCGGGCAGCTCGCCGAGCGGAACGTCGACGCTGTCCGGCAGGCGGCAGATGTCGAGTTCCCACGGCTCGCGCACGTCGACCACGACCGGCGCCTCCGGCGCGGCCAGCCGGCGCGACAGTTCGGGCGGGTCGATCTCCTCCAGCGCGGACATCGCGGCACCCTAGCGCGCCGGCGCCAATCCGCAAGCGCGCGCCGACCCGAAGCGGTGGTCAGAACGCGAAGGCGCGCGGCTTGGCGAAGCCCGGCAGCAGCGGCACGCCGATGTCGAACACCGGACGGCTCGAGAACACGCCGCCGGCGCGGCGACCGAGATGCGCCTGTCCGGGCACGCCGGGGCGGCCGTCGCCGACCACCGCCACCAGCCGGCCGTCCTCGGCCAGCTTCGCCGCCAGCGCCTCGGGGATCGCTTCGATCATGCCTTCGACCAGGATCAGGTCGTACGGCCCCTTGGCCGCGCCGCCTTCGGCCAGCGCACCCTCGACCAGCGTCACGTTAGCCGCGCCCGCCAGCGCCGCGCGCGCCCGCGCCAGCAGGGCTGCGTCGGATTCCACCGCCACCACCGTCGCCACCAGCCGCGACAGGATCGCCGCGCCGTAGCCGGTGCCGGCGCCGACCACCAGCGCGGCGTCGCCCGTGGCGGGCCGCGCGATCTGGATCAGCCGCGCCAGCGCCATCGGCTCCATCAGCGCCCGTCCGCCGCCCAGCGGCACGGCCTCGTCGGAATAGGCGATGCCGGCGCGGTCGGCCGGCACGAACGCCTCGCGCGGCACGGACGACAGCGCCGCCAGCAGCGCCGGATCGACGATCTGGTTGGGACGCAACTGCCCGTCGACCATGTTGCGGCGGGCGACGGCGAAATCCTGGGCCATGGCGGTATCCGGCGGACCGAAGTTGAACGACGCGCGCGACTTATAGACGCCGCGTTCCGGGCGGGCAACGCGCGAGGCGTGGAGGCCGGCGCGCGGGCGCGGCGTCTTCACCCTCTCCCCCGCTACGCGGCGGAGAGGGAGGAATCCCCGCGGCTTGACCGTGCGGGGCGGCGCACCTATACCGCGCCCACCACTCGCGCCGGCCCGATGGCAGAATGGCTATGCAGCGGACTGCAAATCCGTTTATGTCGGTTCGATTCCGGCTCGGGCCTCCAGCGCCGCGCGCGCCCTGACCGGCGAAGCGCGGCCTCGGTCGCCACCACGCGACCGACCCGGCGCGGGGCGGTGTTCCCCGCCGACCGGCGACTCTCTCGCCACCCGCCAGCCGCCGACGAGCGCCCCGCCGCTTCGCGCCGCCCGTCGCGCACCGTCCGCTCTCGCGCACCCCACCGCTCGCTGGCGCGTCGCCCACCGTCCGCTCGCGTACCCCGCTGTCATCCCGAGCGCAGCGAGGGATCCAGGAGCGGTGCCTGGATCCCTCGCTGCGCTCGGGATGACAGCGGCGTCGTGTTGCCGCGCGTCGCGCGAAGCACGGCGCCACGTCGTGGAAAGCCCCGCTACCGCCCCGCCATCGCGCCGTAGCGCGCCTCGTCGGCCGAGGCGCCGGTGGTCGGGCGGTCGGCCGAGGCCTGCGCGGCGAGCCAGCGCCGCAACTCGCGCGGCGACTTGAAGCGCAGCGTCTGGAGATGCGCGAAGCGCTGCTCGTCGAGCGACTGGGTCAGGCCCCGGGCGTTGCGGTGGTGGGTGCGCGCCGCCCACAGCAGGATCGAGTCGCGGCCGAACAGCGCCCGCCAGGTCTCGCGGTTGCCCGTGCCCCAGAGGTCCTCGCCCGACACCACGCGCCTGATGGTGCGCAACGCCAGCCGGCGCAGGGTCAGCGGCAGCGCGTAATCGAGCCACACCACCGTGTCGGCCCGGCGCCAGACGATGTCACGCACCTGCGCGTAATTGCCCGACACGATCCAGCGGTCGCCCGAGGTCGCGGCCTCGACGCGGTGGCGGAACAGCTCCGGCAGCACCGGCGTCCAGTCCGGGCCCCAGAACAGCTGATCCAGCTCGACGATCTCGGCGCCGAGCGCGGGCGCCAGCCTGCCGGCCAGCACGCTCTTACCCGCACCCGCGGTTCCGACGATGGCGATCCTTCGCATGTGCAGCATCCTGCCACGGCCCCGCGGGAGGAGTCATCCACAAGGGTGCGACAGGGCGGCGCACCCTGATCGGCGGCGTGCGAGCCTTCCTGCGAGCAAATGCCCTCTTCGCCGCTGAATGCCCTCTCCGCCGCGCAGCGGGGAGAGGGAGGGGACCCGCCGCGAGCGGCGGGGAGGGTGAGGTGGTGGTCGTATCGACACGGACGCCGACGGAAAACCAACTATCCTGATATCGACGATGTCCGAGGTCCGGAGGTTCGATACCGGCGCACGTCGCCTGTCCATCGACACTGTGAACGATACCACGACCACCTCACCGCCGCAGTATCGGCGCTTTGCCGATACTGCGTTCCCGCGCTGCGCGCGGGCCCCTTCCCTCTCCCCCGCTGCGCGGCGGAGAGGGATGATAGCGCTCCACCTTCCCACCGATCGCACGTCCTGCCCCCCCCCGCCGTTGACCGCCGGCACGGGCCTTGCGAGAAGGCGGCGCGGGGACGATATCGACGCGGTGGACGCCGTGCGCGCCGCGCCCCGCCTCCGCCTGGACCCCCGATGCGCCGCACGATCAACCGACTGCCGCCGCTGAACTCGCTGCGCGCCTTCGTGGTGGCGGCCAAGCATCTGAGCTTCTCCAAGGCGGCCAACGAGCTCAACGTCACGCCGGCGGCGGTCAGCCAGCAGATCAAGCAGCTCGAGGACCATCTCGGCTGTCCCCTGTTCCGCCGCGGCGGCCGGACGCTGATCCTGACCGACGAGGGCCAGGCCTGCCTGCCGGGTCTGGTCGAGGGCTTCGAATCGCTGCTGGCGGCGCTGGCCGAGTTGGACACCGCCGGCGAGAGCGGCCCGCTCACGGTATCCGTCGCGCCGTCCTTCGCCTCGAAATGGCTGGTGCCGCGGCTCGACGATTTCCGCGTCCATCATCCCGACATCGACGTGCGCATCACCGCCACCATGCACCTCGTCGATTTCGACGCCGACGACGTGGACTGCGCCATCCGCTACGGCGCCGGCGGCTATCCCGGCCTGATCTCCGAGAAGCTGCTCGACGAGAGCGTGGTGCCGGTCTGCGCGCCGTCGCTGCTGGCGGGCGCCGCCCCGCTGCGCGTGCCGGCCGATCTCGCGCGCTACACGCTGCTGCACGACGACAGCCCCGATCAGGACCCGAGCTGTCCCGATTGGCGCATGTGGCTGCGCGCCGCCGGCGTCGACGCCGCCGAGTCCGGCCGCGGCCTGCGCTTCAACCAGTCCAGCCTGGTGCTCGAGGCGGCCGCCGGCGGCCACGGCGTGGCGCTGGCCAAGACGCGGCTGGCGGCCGAGGATCTGCGCGCCGGCAAGCTGGTGTCGCCGTTCGGCGTCGAGACCCCGCTGGCCTTCGCCTATTTCTTCGTCTGCCCCCCGCGCCGCCGCGCCTCCCGCAAGGTCGCCGCCTTCCGCGACTGGATGGCGGCGCAGTCGGGCTAGCGGAGTCGAGGTTCTTCGCTGGCGTTCAGGACGACGGGCGGTTCGCGACTCTCCCACTGTCATCCCGAGCGCAGCGAGGGATCTAGGGTCAGCGCCTAGATCCCTCGCTGCGCTCGGGATGACAGAAGGGACGGAACGGCGGAAGCGCGTAGCCTTCTCCGCCCTTCACCCTCGTCCCCGAGGGAGAAGGAAAACACGTCGAAGTCCGCTCCCCCTACCTCAGATGAAATCCTCCGCCTGCCAGGCATGGCCGTTGTTGGCGCTGAGGTACGTGATCGTCAGGCCGCCGTCGGACGACAGCATCGCCACGTCGGGCGTGGCGCCGACGCCGAGGAACACGACGCCGTCGGCGAGGTCGACGCGGTCGCCCGCCGACGCGTCGAAGTCGCAGATCAGATCGTCGCCGTCGCCGGCGCCGATCGCGAAGATGTCCGCGCCCGCGCCGCCGATCATGACGTCGTAGCCGGCGCCACCCACGAGCGTGTCGTCGCCGCCGTAGCCGCGCAGCAGATCGTCGCCCGCGCCGCCATAGAGGCGGTTGACCTCGTCGTTGCCGTGCAGGGCGTTGTCGAGCCCGTTGCCGGCGACGTCGAAATCGCCCGCGACGTTGACCGCCACGACCTCGATCCCCGCCGACGCCGTGTACGATCCGCCGACCGACACCCAGACGGTGTCGACGCCACCGCCATCGGTCTCGTCGGCGGTCTCGCCGAGATCGTCGAGACGGTAGAAATCGTTCCCTCCTCCGCCACGCAGGATGTCGACCTCGCCATCGGCGCCGCCGATGAGCGTGTCGTCGCCGTGATAGCCGATGAGCGTGTCGAGGCCCGCGCCGCCGATCATCAGCGCGGCGTCGGCGCCAAGGGCGACCCCAAGGACGTCGGCGCCATCGTCGCCGAACAAGGTGCTGAACCCGGTATGGCCGCGCAGATCGTCCGCGCCCGCGCCGCCGTAGGCGATGGCGCTATCCATTTCGAACGTGTCGTCGCCATCACCGCCGTAAGCGACGGCGCCACCCTCGAACATGTCATCGCCATCGCCGCCGTACGCCGTATCGGCGCCACCTCCGAACACGTCGGCGCCCGCGCCGCCGTACGCCGTTCCGGCGCCGCCGCCAAACAGTGTGTCCGCGCCATCGCCGCCGTAAGCGGTCCCTCCGCTGTAGTTCCACACGATGTCGGCGCCGTCGCCGCCGTCGAGCACGCGGCCGCCGATAAGCTCGTCGTCGCCGCCCTCGCCGAAATAGGTGTCGCGGCCCCCGAGGTCGGCCGCCAGGTCGTCACCGTCTCCGCCGTGGAAGGTGTTCGATCGCTCGACACCCCCGGGCGACGCGGGATTGGCGTTCTCAAAATAGTCGTCGCCATCGCCACCGTAGCCGAGCACCGTCACCGACGCGCCGACCGCCGCGCCCTCGATGACGTCGTTTCCGGCGCCGCCGTAAGCGGTGATCCGCCCCTGGTCACCCGGCACGGCGTGCCGCGCGACCAAGTAGTCGTCGCCATCCCCACCGTACGCGACGTCGGCGCCGCTGGCGTCGATGTAGTCGGTGTCCGCGCCACCGAACACGGTGGCGCCGCCGAGCAATCCGCTGTCGATGTAGTCGTCGCCGGCTCCGCCGTAGGCCGTGGCGTCCACGCCGCCGAGCAGGATGTTGTCGCTGCCGTCGCCGCCGTAAACGGTCTCGCCCAGCCAGAGCTGGTCGTCGCCGGCGCCGCCATACTGCGTGTCGCGGCCGCCCGTGGCCGCCGCCTGCGCCGCCGCCAGATCGATGAAGCCGACCGACGGCTCGAGCGGCTGGAGGACGTAGGGAACATGGTCCTCGTCGAGGACGTCGTTGCCCTCGCCGCCATAGGCCACGTCGTCGCCCGCGCCGCCGTCGAGCGTGTCGTCGCCGATGCTGCCGTACACCGTGTCGGCACCGCCCCCGCCGTACGCGGTGACGCTGGAATACGCATCGCCTTCGAGCGAGATCGTGTCGTCACCATCGCCGCCGAGCACGACGATGGTGGATTCCGTGTACCGCATCGATATCGTATCGTTGCCGGCACCACCATCGACAAGGGCGTCGACGGCGTCGGTCGCGCCCACCGTGATCGCGTCGTCTCCAGCATCGCCTCGGACCACGACGGCCGCCGGGGTCGCGCCTCCGTTCGCGTCCACGCGGATCACATCCGCACCATCGCCGCCGTACGCGGTGGCGCCGGCGGCCCATTGAAGCAGCATGTGGATCCGGTCGTCGCCGTCGCCCCCGTCGGCGACGACCGCGACGCCGGCGGCGAGCGCCGCGGCGGCATCGTCGCTGTAGGCGAGGACTTCGATCACATCGCCACCGGCGCCACCGTAGCTGGTGAGACCATAGCCGAGCGTGTCGTCGCCCTCGCCGCCGTCGAGCAGCGCCGCGCCGCGCAGCAGGTCGTGGCCATCTCCGCCGAAGAACGTCCCGGCGGGAATCCGTACCGGCGTGCCGACCAAGCCGTAGTGCTGGCCGCCGATATCGCTGTCGGCCCAGTCGTTCCCGGCGCCACCGAAGAACGTGTCCCGCATGGCGCCCGAGCCGCTGGAACCGTCGCTCGCGAAAATGTCGTCGCCGTCGCCGCCGTAGGCGACCATCGTCGCCAGCACGCCGGTGGAGCTCTTGAAGAAAATATCCTGCCCGGCGCCGCCATAGGCGGTGATGCGGTCCACGCCTCCCGGCGCCGCGGAGTCCACGAGCAGGAAATCGTCGCCGTCCCCGCCATACGCGATGTCGCCGTCGCCGAGATACGCGGTGTCGTCGTCCGCGCCGCCGTCCAGGGTGTCGTCGCCCAGCGCGCCGTACAGCGTGTCCGAGCCCGCGCCGCCGTCGAGGCTGTCGTCGCCCGCGTAGCCCAGCAGCGTGTCGTTGCCGTCGCCGCCATCGACGCTGTTGGCCTCGTCGTTGCCGAACACGAGGTTGTCGAGCGCGTTGGCGGTGATGTCGAAGGCGCCGTCGCGGTTGATGGCGATCACCTCGATGCCGGCCGAGGCGGTGTAGGACGCGCCGGCCGAGACCCAGACCGTGTCGATCCCGTCGCCGTCGGTCTCGTCGGCGACCTCGCCCTCGTCGTCGAGCCGGTAGAAATCGTCGCCCGCGCCGCCCTGCAGGACGTCGACCTCGCCGTCGGCGCCACCGACGAGGAAATCGGCGCCGGCGCCGCCGCGCAGCGTGTCGCGGCCGCCGCCGCCGAACAGCATGTCGGCGCCGCCGGCGCCATCGACGGTGTCGGCCTCGCCGGTCGCGAAGACGCGGTCCGCGTCCTCGGTGCCGGTCGTCAGGATGTTGGAGGTGTCGACGTAAATATCAGCCATTTCGATTCAGATGAAATCCTCGGCCTGCCAGGCATGGCCGTTGTTGGCGCTGAGATAGGTGATCGTCAGGCCGCCGTCGGCCGACAGCATCGCCACGTCGGGCGTGGCGCCGGCGCCGAGGAACACGACGCCGTCGGCGAGGTCGACGCGGTCGCCCGCCGCGGCGTCGAAGTCGCAGATCAGATCGTCGCCGTCGCCGGCGCCGATCGCGAAGATATCCGCCCCCGCGCCGCCGATCATCACGTCGTAGCCGGCACCGCCGGTCAGCGTGTCGTCGCCATCGTAGCCGCGCAGCAGGTCGTTCCCGGCGCCGCCATACAGGCGATTGACCTCGTCGTTGCCGTGCAGGGCGTTGTCGAGCCCGTTGCCGGTGACATCGAAATCGCCGGCGACGTTGACCGCCACGATCTCGATCCCCGCCGACGCGGTGTACGACGTCCCGACCGAAACCCAGACCGTGTCGATCCCGCCGCCGCCGTCGCTCTCGTCGGCGACCTCGCCGAGATCGTCGAGGCGGTAGAAGTCGTCGCCCCACCCGCCCCACAACATGTCGACCTCGCCATCGGCGCCCCCGGACAGGAAATCCGCACCGTCGCCGCCGTACAGCGTGTCGACCCCGGCACCGCCGAAGAGCAGATGGACACCGGAGTCATCGCCAGCGTTGAGCTCATCGTCACCGTCGCCGCCGAAGAGCACCTCCGCGCCCGCGCCGCCAGTCAACACGTCGTCGCCATCGTCTCCGAACGCGCTGACGCTGGAATATGCGTCGCCCCCGACAGATATCTGGTCGTCGCCATCGCCGCCGTAGGCGGTGCCATCCGAGACACTGATCTGGTCGTTTCCGGAGCCACCATAGGCCATCGCGGCGACCGCCCCGCACTCGATGGTGTCGTCGCCATCGCCACCGTAGGCGATGCCGCCATCCCCCGAGGCCAGTTCGTCGTCGCCATCGCCGCCGTAGGTGGTGTCGGCACCCTGGGAGAAGTCGTTGCCGGCTCCGCCGTACACCGTGCCTCCACGCCACGCCCACAGGAGGTCATCGCCGTCGCCGCCGTCGAGCACGCGGCCTCCGCTCAACTCGTCGTCGCCGACTCCGCCGAAATGCGTGTTGCGATCGCCGAGGTCGTTCCAGTGATCGTCGCCTTCGCCACCATAGTACGTGTCAGATCGACCACCGACGCCCGGCGACGGGGGATCGGCGTTCTCGAAGAAGTCGTCGCCGTCCCCGCCGTACGCGATCATCGAAGGCGTTGCGCCCATGTCGCTCATGATCCAATCGTTGCCGGCGCCGCCATAGACTGTATCGCCGCCACCGCCGAACATGATGTCGAAGCCGCCTTCGCCGGAAAGGACATCGTTGCCAACACCGCCACGGACCACATCGTCGCCGGCGCCGCCCGCAAGCGTGTCGTCCCCCGCGTAGCCCAGCAGCGTGTCGTTCCCGTCGCCGCCGTCGACGCTATTGGCCTCGTCGTTGCCGAACACCAGATTGTCGAGCGCGTTGGCGGCGACGTCGAAGGCGCCGTCGCGGTTGATGGCGATGACCTCGATGCCGGCCGAGGCGGTGTAGGACGCGCCGGCCGAGACCCAGACCGTGTCGAGGCCGTCGCCGTCCGTCTCGTCGGCGACCTCGCCCGCGTCGTCGAGCCGGTAGAAATCGTCGCCCAGTCCGCCTTGGAGGATGTCGACCTCGCCGTCGGCGCCGCCGACCAGGAAATCCGCCCCGGCGCCGCCGCGCAGCGTGTCGCGGCCGCCGCCGCCGAACAGCATGTCGGCGCCGCCGGCGCCATCGACGGTGTCGGCCTCGCCGGTGGCGAAGATGCGGTCCGCATCCTCGGTGCCGGTCGTCAGGATGTTGGAGGCGTCGACGTAAATATCCACTAAATCAATCGCTTAGGAGTATATATTCAACTATGATATCAAAAAAAACCCTGATGAATCAATATAGTTGAGAAATTACTTTAACTATCTACTTCATGGCGTGAATCGACGATACCCGAGCGGCGCAAGGGGTCGTTTTGTATATTGTATACAAAATACAATATACAAATCGCGAAACGGCCGATTGTCCCCGTCGCCGGAATCGATCCGATGCCGTGGAATCAGGGGTTGAAAACCGGGGACGCGATTCGCGCACGCGGCGTTTCAGGCCGATCCGCGAATGTCCCCCTGCCGCCCCGCGACGGTCAGGCCGCGAAGCGGCGCAGCACCTTGCCGGGGCGGCCGATGTTCCGCCGCAGCCCGTCGCCGTCGGCCACCAGCACGCCGTTGACCCAGACGCCGCGCAGGCCGACCGCCGTGGTCGACAGCCGCGCGGCCCCCGCCGGCAGGTCGTGGGCGCGGAACTTCTTGCCGCGCGCCACGGTGGCCGGATCGAACAGCATCAGGTCGGCGGCGAGGCCGGGCTTCAGCGTGCCGCGGTCGGCGATGCCGAAAAGCTTCGTTGGCTGGCTGGTGAGCCGGTGGATCGCTTGCGGCAGGTCGAGCACGCCCCTGTCGCGGCTCCAGTGGCCCATCAGGTGCAGGCCGAAGCCGGCGTCGCAGAAGAAGGTGAGATGCGCGCCGGCGTCGCTCAGCGAGATGTGGGTCTGCGGATCCTTGAGGATGCGGCCGACGGCGGCCTCGTCGTTGTGCAGCAGCTGCGCCACGAAGGACGTGCCGAGATCCTCCGACAGCGCGAGGTCGAGGATGTGGTCGAGCGGATCCTTGCCCGACTCCCTGGCCAGCGCCGCGAGGTCGCGGCCCTCCAGCGCGGCGTTGGCCGGCGTCGCGGCCTCGACCACGAACAGCTTGTCCCATTCGCTGTTGAACACGCGCAGGCCCTGCTGCGTCGCCAGCTCGTGCTTCACCGCCGCGCGCCACTTGGGATCGGCGTAGACGCGCTTGAGATCGTCGTGGCCGTGCGCCGCCATCGCGGGCTTCCACGCCTCCATGCTCTCGAACAGGTACGGGCTCTTGAAGGTGAAATCCATGCTCAGCGGGCAGCACGAGGTCTGCGCGTGCAGGCGCCGGCCGCGGCTGCGCGCGGCGTTGACCTGGTCGAGCGTGCGGAAAGCCGCGTCGGGATTTGTGTTGGAGTGGAACAGCGCCGCGATCACCACCGGCCGGTCGGTCTCGGCGGCGATCTCCTCAAGCTGCGGGATCGTCGTCTTGTTGCCCTTCGTGAGCATGTAGACGCCGCGGCCCGACTCGCCCATCGCCTTCACCAGCGCGCGCGTCTCGCGCTCCTCCGCCAGCCGCGACGGCATCGGGATTCCACCCTCACCGTTATGCGCCTCGGCCGTGGTCGAGGCGAAGCCGACCGCGCCGGCGGCCATCGCCTCGCGCACGATCGCCGCCATCGCAGCGATCTCGGCGTCGGTCGCGGCGCGGCGCGAGGCGTCCTCGCCCATGACGTAGGTGCGGATGGTGGAGTGGCCGGCGAAGCACGCGACGTTGGGCCCGACGCCGTCGCGCTCCAGCATGTCGAGATACTGCGGGAAGCTCTCGAAGCCCCAGCGGATGCCCGTGCGCAGCGCGTCCAGCGACATGCCCTCGACATGCGTGAGGTTGCGCATCGTCAGGTCGCGGTCGGCCGGCTTGCACGGCGCGATGGTGAAGCCGCAATTGCCCAGCACCGCCGTGGTCACGCCCAGCGCCGGCGACGGATCGACAAACGGATCCCAGGTGATCTGCGCGTCGTAGTGGGTGTGGCCGTCGATGATGCCCGGCGCCAGCGCCAGGCCCGAGGCGTCGACCTCCTCCTTGGCGGGACCGAGCTTGCCGCCGACCGCGGCGATGCGGCCATCGGTGACGCCGAGATCGCCATGCGCCGGCGGATTGCCCTCGCCGTCGAAGATCCACGCGTCGCGGATCACGAGATCGAACATCGGCGTATCCTCCATCCTGCGTGGCGGCGTCCGGCGCCGCCTTCGTCGCCGCCGACGCTACGCCCGACGCGCCCGCCATGCCAGCGCCCACCGCGCCGTTCATGGCACCCCTGCGCGCTGCCGCGCGTGCCTTGCCCTCTCCGCCGCGCAGCGGGGGAGAGGGAGTGGAGACGCCCGCTTGATCGGGGCGGCGGCGGCACGCATCATCGGCGCCGGAACGAATCGGAGGAAACAGGTCCATGAGCATTCTCACGCCGGAACTGCGCGAGGCGCTGGCGCGCGTCGGCACCTCGACCCTGACCGGCGTGCTGAACCGCCGCGGTCTGAAGTCGATGACGCTGTACGACGTCTATCCGATGCGGCCGGAGCAGCCGCGCATGGTCGGCGTGGCGTTCACCATGCGCTTCATCCCGTCGCGCGAGGACAAGGACGGCCCGACCTCGACCAACCGCAGCATGGTGCAGCCGCAGGCGATGGAGGAGTGCCCGCCGGGCCACGTGCTGATGATCGATTCGCGCGGCGATTCGCGCGCCGCCTCGGCCGGCGACCTCTACGTCGGACGCCTCAAGGCGCGCGGCGCGGCCGGCATCGTCACCGACGGCGGCTTCCGCGACACCGACGGCGTGTTCAAGACCGGCCTGCCGGCCTACCACCGCCGCCCCTCCTCGCCGCCCAGCCCGATCGCGCACCGGCCGGTCGACCTGCAGCTTCCGATCGCCTGCGGCGGCGTCGCGGTCTATCCCGGCGACATCGTGGTCGGCGACCGCGACGCCGTCCTCGTGATCCCGCCGGACATCGTCGAGGCGGTGGCGCAGGAGGCGGTGACGACCTACGAGTACGAGGAGTTCGCCGAGGCCGAGGTGGCGCGCGGCCGCCCGCTCAAGGGCCTGTTCCCGGTCGCCGGCGACGAGGCCAAGCGCGACTACGAGGCGTGGAAGAAGGCCCGCGGCAAGGCGTAGCGGCCGAAAACGAAACGGACTTCGACGTCTCCTGCATTCTCCCTCTCCGCCGCGCAGCGGGGGAGAGGCAAGGGGCCCGCGCGGAGCGCGCGAACGCAGTATCGGCAAAGCGCCGATACTGCGGCGGTGAGGTGGTCGTCGTATCGGATGCGGTCGTGACAGGGCTGACGCATGCGTCGATATCGCGGACATGCGGGCCCACGAACGTTGACTGCATCGGCAATAACTTCACGCCATCGGCGTTCCGTCTGATCCGACCACCACCTCACCACCGCGGTATCGGCGAAGCGCCGATACCGCGTACCCCGCCGCTTCGCGGCGGGTCCCCTCCCTCTCCCCCGCTGCGCGGCGGAGAGGGCACCCGCCTGCCATTTCAGATGCGTGAATCCGAAAGCGCGCGCCGCGAAGGAGAAGGGAGGAGGCGTCGAAGACCGTCCGCGCCCTACTCCGCCTTCTTCGGCGGCAGGGCGACGCGCAGGTGGAGCTCGCGCAGGCGCTCCGGCGTCGCCTCGGCGGGCGCGTCCATCATCAGGTCCATCGCCTGCTGGTTCATGGGAAACGCGATGACCTCGCGCAGGTTGGGCTCGTCGGCCAGCAGCATGACGATGCGGTCGACGCCCGGCGCCGAGCCGCCGTGCGGCGGCGCGCCGTACTTGAAGGCGTTGAGCATGCCGCCGAAGCGCGCCTCGACCTCCTCGCGGCTGTAGCCGGCGATGCCGAACGCCTTGTACATGATCTCGGGCTTGTGGTTGCGGATCGCGCCCGAGCTCAGCTCGACGCCGTTGCAGACGATGTCGTACTGGTAGGCCTTGATCGAGAGAGGGTCCTGCGACTCGAGCGCCTCGAGCCCGCCCTGCGGCATCGAGAACGGGTTGTGGCTGAAGTCGATCTTCTTGGCGTCCTCGTCGTATTCGAACATCGGGAAGTCGACGATCCAGCAGAACCGGAACGCCCCCTTCTCGACGCAGTCCATCTCCTGCGCGATCTTCGTCCGCGCGGCGCCCGCGAATTTCCACGCCGCCTCGACCTTGTCGGCGACGAAGAACACCGCGTCGCCGTCGACCGCGCCGGTCGCGGCGCGCAGCCTCGCCATGCGCTCCTCGTCGACGAACTTGGCGATCGGTCCCTTGCCGGCGCCGGCCTCGAACAGGATGTAGCCCAGCCCGGGCTTGCCCTCGCCCTGCGCCCAGGAGTTCAGCTTGTCGAAGAAGCTGCGCGGCTGCGCGCCGACGGCGGGCGCGCGGATCGCCCGCACCACGCCGCCCGAGGCGACGATACCGGCGAACACCTTGAACGAGGATCCCGCGAACACGTCGCCGACATCGCTGATGACGAGGGGATTGCGCAGGTCCGGCTTGTCGCTGCCGTACTTGAGCAGCGCCTCGTCGTAGGCGATGCGCGGAAACGCGCCCTCGGTGACGCTCCACGGCGTCTCCTTCGAATAGCCCGCGAACTCCTTGAACACGCCGGCCAGCACCGGCTCGATGGCGGCGAACACGTCGTCCTGGGTGACGTAGCTCATCTCGAAATCGAGCTGGTAGAACTCGCCCGGCGCACGGTCGGCGCGCGCGTCCTCGTCGCGGAAGCAGGGCGCGATCTGGAAGTAGCGGTCGAAGCCCGACACCATCAGCAGCTGCTTGAACATCTGCGGCGCCTGCGGCAGGGCGTAGAACTTGCCGGGATGGATGCGGCTGGGCACGAGGTAGGAGCGCGCGCCCTCGGGGCTGTCGGCCGTCAGGATCGGCGTCTGGAACTCGGTGAAGCCCTGCTCGATCATGCGCCGGCGCAGGCTCGCGATGACCTGGCTGCGCAGCATGATGTTGCGGTGGAGCTTGTCCTTGCGCAGGTCGAGGAAGCGGTACTTCAGCCGCAGTTCCTCCGGCGTCGTGTCGTTCTCGGCGTATACCGGGATCGGCAGCGGCTCGGCCATCGACTGCACGACCAGCTCGGCCGCGACCAGCTCGACCTCGCCGGTCGGCAGCCTCGGGTTCACCGTGCTCGGCTCGCGCTTCACGACCTTGCCGGTGACGGAGATGACGCTCTCCGAGCGCACCGACTCGGCGGTCTTGAACACCGGGCTCGACATGTCGACGACGATCTGGGTGACGCCGTGGTGGTCGCGCAGGTCGATGAACAGCAGCCCGCCATGGTCGCGCTTGCGCTGGACCCAGCCGGACAGGCGCGCCTGCCCGCCGACATCGGCGACGCGGAGCTGGCCGCAGTTGTGGGTGCGATAGACGTGCATGGTGGACGGGACCCGGGCGTTGCCGCCGGCGCGCCGGGCGGCGCGGCGCCGGAGGGACGCCGCGCGCCGCCGTCGCCGGCTCGATACGGAAGCGCCGGAAATGCCCCGGATCGCGCGCCAAAGTCAACCAGCCCGGCCGGAATCGCGCCGGCGCGCTGGTCAGCGCCGCCGCCGCCGGCTATAAGCGCGCCCGGCATGCAACTAATCACGACGACCGACGCCCTCGCGGCGTTCTGCGAGCGGCTCGCCACGGCGGAATTCGTCACCGTCGACACCGAGTTCATGCGCGAACGGACCTACTGGCCGCAGCTCTGCCTGGCGCAGGTCGGCGGGCCGGACGAGGCCGCCGCCATCGACTCGCTGGCCCCCGGCATCGACCTGGCGCCGTTCTTCGCGCTGCTGGACAATCCGACCGTCCTGAAGGTGTTCCACGCCGCCCGCCAGGACCTCGAGATCTTCCTCAAGCTGACCGGCCGGCTGCCGACACCGATCTTCGACACCCAGGTCGCGGCCATGGTGTGCGGCTTCGGCGACCAGGTGGCCTACGACACGCTGGCCGCCAAGCTGGCCAAGGCGCGCATCGACAAGTCCAGCCGGTTCACCGACTGGGCGCGCCGGCCGCTGTCGGACAAGCAGCTGCACTACGCGCTGTCGGACGTGACCTATCTGCGCGTCGTCTACGAGCGCCTGCGCGACAAGCTGGCGAAGACCGGCCGCGACCGCTGGATCGACGAGGAGATGGCGATCCTGCGCGAGCCCGGCACGTTCCGGGTCGAGCCCGAGGACGCCTGGCGCCGTCTCAAGCCGCGCAACCCCTCGCCGCGCATGATGGTGCTGATCCGCGAGCTGGCGGACTGGCGCGAGCGCGAGGCGCAGCGCGTGAACGTGCCGCGCCAGCGCATCCTGCGCGACGAGCAGTTGATGGAGATCGCCTCGCACACGCCGACCAGCGTCGAGCAGCTCGCGACCACGCGCGGCATCGGCCGCGGCTTCGTCGAGGGCAAGCAGGGCCGCGCCGTGCTCGATGCCGTCGAGCGCGCGCTGGCGGTGCCCGAGGCCGATCTGCCGCCGCGCGAGCGGCCGGCCGAGAATCTGCGCGCGCCCGGCGCCGTGGTCGACCTGCTGAAGGTGCTGCTGCGCCTGCGCTGCGACGCCGACGGCGTGGCGACGCGGCTGGTGGCGTCCTCCGACGACATCGACCGCCTCGCCGCCGGCAAGCGCGACGTGCCCTGCCTGTCGGGCTGGCGCCACGAGATCTTCGGCCGCGACGCGCTGCGCCTGATGGGCGGCGAGCTCGCCGTCGGCCTCGACGGCGACCGCATCCGCCTGATCGAGGCCGCCCGCCGAACCGCGGCCGAGGTCGAGACCGGCTGACATCGGCCGTATGTCCTCCTTCTGCCCCACCATCGGGCAGGGCTATCGCACATGGCTGGATATTCTTCCCTTCTCCCCCGTCTTCGGGGGAGAAGGTGGCGCGAAGCGCCGGATGAGGGGCGCGGTCTCACGGTCGCGCGCGATGGTCGACGCCGCGCACGCCGGTCGATCAATCTGAACGTCGAAGACCCCTCATCCGCCCTTCGGGCACCTTCTCCCCCGATGACGGGGGAGAAGGGATGTGAACTAAGCCGCGGCGCGGGGTAGCGGGCCGATGTAGCGCGACTGCGGGCGCATGATGCGGCCGCCGCGTTCCTGTTCGAAGACGTGCGCGCACCAGCCGACGACGCGCGCGACGGCGAACAGCGGCGTGAACGCCGCGCGCGGCACGCCCACCGCCTCCAGCACCAGCGCGGTGTAGAATTCGACATTGGTGTCGAGCCGCCGCCCCGGCTTCAACCGCCGCAGCGCCGCCAGCGCCTCGCGCTCGACGACCGCCGCGAAGGCCAGCCGGCCTGACTCCAGACCGAGATCGCGCGCCACCGCCTTCAGCACGTCGGCGCGTGGATCGCGCACCTTGTAGATGCGGTGGCCAAAGCCCATCAGCTTGGTGCCGTCGACGATCGCCGCCTCGAGCCACGGCCGCGCGTTGGCCTCGCCGCCGATCTCGTCGAGCATGTCCAGCACCGGGCCCGGCGCGCCGCCGTGCAGCGGTCCCTTCAGCGCGCAAAGGCCCGCGAGGCAGGCGGAGATCAGGCCGGCGTCGGTCGACGCCACGACGCGCGCCGCGAAGGTCGAGGCGTTGAAGCCGTGGTCGGCGACCGTCGTCAGGTAGGCGTCGAGCGCCCGCACGTGCGCCTCCGGCGCGGCGCGGCCGGAGAGCATGCGCAGCAGATCGGCGGCGGTGCCGAGCGACGGATCGGGCGCCACCGCCGCCTTTCCCTCGGCGTGGCGCAGCAAGGCCGGCAGGAACACCGCCAGCGCCGCGCAGGCGCGCACATGGGCCGGCAACTCGTCCTCGTCCGGCAGAATCGCGAGGCCCACGCGCAGCGCCTCGACCGGCGGCAGATGTCCGGCGGCCGCGAGCAGACGCGGGACCGAGGCGAACGCGGCCACCCGGGCGCGGCCGAAGCCGGCCTGGACGGCGGCCCGGTCGCCGCCCTCGTCGACGAAACCGTCCCACAGGATCGCCGCGACGCCCTCGAAGCCATGGCGCGACACGAGTTCCGACAGGGTGCGGCCGCGCACGATCAACTCGCCGGCCTCGCCATCGACCAGACTGAGGATCGTCTCGCCCGCCACCACGCCGTCCAGACCGTCGTTCCGCCCGATCAACATCGTCGCCTCCATCGTCGCGAATGAAGGGAACCTATGCTGACGTATATACTTGTCAATCTTGATAAATATAGTCAATATATAGATATGATCAGTCAACAATACCTCGACGCCGAGGCCGCCGCCGAGGCGCTCGGCGTCAATCGCCAGACGCTCTACGCCTATGTCAGCCGGGGCATGATCCGCTCGGAGGACGGCGCCGGGCGCCAGCGGCGCTACCGGGCCGACGACATCGCCGCGCTGGCCGCCCGCAAGGCGCGCGGGCGCGGCGCCGAGGCGGTCGCCAGCCAGTCGCTGCATTTCGGCGCGCCGGTGCTGGAGTCGGCGCTGACGCTGATCGAGGGCGGCCGCCTGTTCTACCGCGGGCAGGACGCGACCACGCTGGCCGGAAGCGCCACGCTCGAGGACGTCGCGCGGCTCTTGTGGGACACGCCCGGCGATCCGTTCGCGCACGCCGACGCGCTGCCGCCGGTGACGTCGACGCTGCGGGCGGGATGGGCCGCGGCGGCGGCGCTGCCGCCCATCGACCGCTGCCTCGCGCTGCTGCCGCTGGCCGCCGCCGGCGACACCCGCGCGTTCTCGCGCGACGCCGGCACGGTCGCCGCCACGGCGGCGCGCGTGGTCCGCCTGCTGGCCGCCATCACGCGCGGCGCGGGGCCGTCGACGGCGCCGATCCACCGGCAGATCGCCGATGCGTGGAGGCTCGACGACGACGGCGCCGACCTCGTGCGCGCGGCGCTGGTGCTGGCCGCCGACCACGAGCTCAACGCCTCGACCTTCGCCGTGCGGGTGGCGGCCTCGACCGGCGTCACGCCGTGGGGCGCCGTGATCGCCGGCCTCGCCGTGCTCCAAGGACCGACCCATGGCGGCATGACCCGCAGGGTCGGCGAGATGTTCGCCGCCGTCCAGGACGCGGCCGATCCCGACGCGGCGCTGGTCGAGCGCGTGCAGAGCGGCGCCCGGATCCCGGGCTTCGGCCACCGCCTCTATCCCGGCGGCGACGCCCGCGCCCGATTCCTGCTGGAGCGGCTGGCGCACAAGGTCGGCGGCCGTCCGGAGGCGCGCCGGACCCTGGCGATCACCGCCGCCGCCGAGCGGGTCGTGGGCGCGCCGCCGACCATCGACGTGGCGCTGGTGGCGATCGAACGCGTCTGGTCGCTGCCCCGGGGTTCGGCGCTGGCGATGTTCCTGGTCGGGCGCGCCGTCGGCTGGCTGGCGCACATGCTGGAGCAGCGGGCCAATCCCGAGCTGATCCGGCCGCGGGCCCGCTACGTCGGCGTCAATTTCGCCGAATGACAGAGTTGGATCTGATCTAATTATATGAAAAAATAATAATTAATATCAATTAATAACAAGTTTTTCCTAATTTAATACTTTAGATAAGGAAATTCGAATAAAGCCATGATATAAGCACTCTATTGCGCGTCACCACCCTCCGATATTCAAGGGATTTCCTCCATGTCAGCGATGGATTCCAACGCCAAGATCAAGATGTACGGCACGGTCGTCGGCGGCGTCGGCGTGCTCGTCGGCGGCCTGATCGTCCTGATGAACATGTTACCGGAACTGCTGGCCGCCGCCCCGAAGACCGGCTGGGCGGGCGAGGCCGGCGCCGGGCAGTGGAGCGTGGTGTGCCGCGACAACCGCCTACAGCAGCGCAAGGAATGCGTGCTGGAGAGCGCCTGGACGCCGTCGCCGGAGCAGAAGCGCCGCGGCATCGACCTGTCGGGCGTGGTCCGGTTCAATCCGCAGGACGGCCGCTGGTCGGTGACCACCCTGCCGAGCTCGGCCAAGATCACGATGAAGATCGACGACAACCCACAGATGGACGCCGCGTGCGGCGTGATGTGCGTGATGTCGGCGGAGCAGTCCGAGCAGATGACCAAGCTCGCCGCCGCCAGCAAGATGCTGCTGGCCGAGGCGACCACGTCCGCCGGCCAGATCGGGCGCGTGGCGGTCTCGCTGGAGGGCTTCGAGGAGGCCGCCCGCCCGACCCACCGGCGCCTTGCCGCCAAGTAGGCGCCCCTCCTTCCGCGCAAACGAAAAGGGCGGCCCCGGGGGCCGCCCTTTCCATGTCCGGTGGACGGCGTGTCAGCCGGCGGCGGCGACCGCCCGCTTGGCCATCACGGTCACGAGATGGGCGCGGTACTCGGCGCTGGCGTGGATGTCGGTATTCATGCCGGACGCCGGCACCTTGATCCCGGCCACGGCGTCGGCCGACCAGCTCTTGGCCAGCGCCTCCTCCATCGCCTTGACCCGGAACACGCCCGGTCCGGCGCCCGTCACGGCGACGCGCGGGCCGCCGGCGGTCTGGGCCACGAACACGCCGACCATGGCGTAGCGCGACGCCGGGTTCGGGAACTTCATGTAGGCCGCCTTCTTGGCGACCGGGAACGACACCGACACGACGATCTCGCCGTCCTTCAGCGCGGTCTCGAACAGGCCCTTGAAAAAATCGTCGGCCGCGATGGAGCGCTCGTTGGTCTTGATCGTGGCGCCCAGCGCCAGCGCCGCGGCGGGATAGTCGGCGGCGGGATCGTTGTTGGCGATCGATCCGCCGATCGTGCCGCGGTTGCGCACCTGGCCGTCGCCGATGCCGCCGGCCAGCGCCGCCAGCGCCGGGATCGCCTTGGCGACCTCGGCCGACGCCGCGACCTCGGCGTGCCGCGCCATGGCGCCGATGGTGACCGTCGAGCCGTCGACCTTGATGCCGCGCAGCTCGGCGGCGCCGGCGAGATCGACCACGTCGCTCGGCCGCGCCAGGCGCTGCTTGAGCGTCGGGATCAGCGTCATGCCGCCGGCCATCAGCTTGCCCTCGCCGCCCGCCTTCTTCAGCGCGGCGGCGGCGTCGGCGACGGAGCCGGCCTTGTGGTACGCGAAATCGTACATCGTTCCCTCCTGGAATCCGGCGCGCTCAGCGCGCGTTGATCGCGGCCCACACGCGCTGCGGCGTGGCCGGCATCTCGATGCGGTCCTGGGCGCCGACCTGGGCCAGCGCGTCGCGGATCGCGTTCATGACGGCCGCCGGCGCGGCGATGGCGCCGGCCTCGCCGCAGCCCTTCACGCCCAGCGGGTTGTGCGGGCACGGCGTGACCTTGTAGCCGAGCTTGAGCGACGGCAGGTCGTCGGCCCGCGGCATGGTGTAGTCCATGTACGAGCCGCTCATCAGCTGGCCGGTCGCGTTGTCGTAGACGGCGGCTTCCATCAGCGCCTGGCCGACGCCCTGGGCGATGCCGCCGTGCACCTGGCCCTCGACGATCATCGGATTGATGATGTTGCCGAAATCGTCGACGGCGGCGAAATCGGCGATCTCGACCACGCCGGTGTCGGGGTCGATCTCGACCTCGCAGATCTGCGTGCCGGAGGGATAGGTGAAGTTCGACGGATCGTAGAACGCGTTCTCGTCCATGCCCGGCTCGAGCTTGTCCGAGGGGTAGTTGTGCGGCACGTAGGCGGCGAACACCGCCTGCGCCAGCGGCACGTTCTTGTCGGTGCCGGCGACCTTGAAGGTGCCGTTCTCGAACACGATGTCGGCCTCGGCGGCCTCCATCAGATGGGCCGCGATCTTCTTGCCCTTGGCGATGATCTTGTCGGCCGCGTTCATGATCGCCGAGCCGCCGACCGCCAGCGAGCGCGAGCCGTAGGTGCCCATGCCGAACGGCACCTTGTCGGTGTCGCCGTGGACCACCTCGATCTGGTCGAACGGCACGCCGAGCTTGTCGGACACCAGCTGCGCGAAGGTCGTCTCGTGGCCCTGGCCGTGGCTGTGCGAGCCGGTCAGGATCTGCACGTTGCCGGTCGGGTTGAAGCGCAGCTGCGCGCTCTCCCACAGGCCGACGCCGGCGCCGAGCGAGCCCACCACCGCCGACGGCGCGATGCCGCAGGCCTCGATGTAGGACGAGATGCCGATGCCGCGCAGCTTGCCGCGCTTCTTCGCCTCGGCCTTGCGGGCGCCCGCGCCGGCGTAGTCGACCAGCTTCATCGCCTCGTCGATGATCGGCACGTAGTTGCCCGAATCGTAGGTCAGCGCCACCGGCGTCTGGTACGGGAAGGCGGTCGGCGCGATGAAGTTGCGCTTGCGCAGCTCGGCGGAGTCGATGCCCGTCTCGCGCGCCGCCTTGCTGACGATCGACTCGATCAGGTAGGTCGCCTCGGGCCGCCCGGCGCCGCGGTAGGCGTCGACCGGCACGGTGTGCGTGAACACGGCGCGCACGTTGCAGTGGATCGCCGGCGTCGTGTACTGGCCGGCCAGCAGCGTGGCGTAGAGGTAGGTCGGTACCGCCGTCGCGAAGGTCGACAGGTAGGCGCCCATGTTGGCGATGGTGTCGACCTTGAGCGCCAGGAACTTGCCGTCCTTGTCGAGCGCCAGCTCGGCGTGGCTGACGTGGTCGCGGCCGTGCGCGTCGCTCATGAACGACTCGCCGCGCTCGGCGGTCCACTTGATGGCGCGGCCGACCTTGCCGGCCGCCCACACGCACATCGTCTCCTCGGCGTAGATGAAGATCTTGGAGCCGAAGCCGCCGCCGACGTCGGGCGCGACCACGCGCAGCTTGTGCTCGGGGATGCCGAGCACGAAGGCCGACAGCACCAGCCGCGCGACGTGCGGGTTCTGGCTGGTCGTGTACAGCGTGTAGTTGCCGGTGCCGCGGTCGTACTCGGCCGCCGCCGCCCGCGGCTCCATCGCGTTGGGGATCAGGCGGTTGTTGACCAGGTCGATCTTGGTGACGTGGGCGGCCTTGGCGAAGGCGGCGGCGACCGCGGCCTTGTCGCCCAGTTCCCAGTCGTAGCAGAGGTTGCCGGGCACGTCGTCGTGCACGAGGGCGGCGCCGGCGGCGGCCGCCTTGACCGGATCGACCAGCGCCGGCCGCACGTCGTAGTCGACGGCGATCTTCTCGGCGGCGTCCTTGGCCTGCGCGTAGGTCTCGGCGATCACCATCGCCACCGTGTCGCCGACGTGGCGGACGGTGTCGAGCGCCAGCGCCGGATGCGCCGGCGCCTTGTGCGGCTGGCCGTGCTTGTCGGTGACGGTCCAGCCGCAGATCAGCCCGCCGACCTTGGCGTCGGCGACGTCCTTGCCGGTGAACACCGCGACGACGCCGGGGGAATCCTTCGCCGCCGCCGCGTCGATGCCGCGGATCCTGGCGTGCGCGTGCGGCGAGCGCAGGAAATAGGCGTGGGTGCAGCGCGCCAGGGCGAGGTCGTCGACGTACCGGCCGCTCCCCGTCAGGAAACGCCGGTCCTCCTTGCGCCGCACGCGATCGCCGATCTTGGTGCCGTTCGTCATGGTTCCCTCCGTGGACGTCCCGTCTTGTCGCAGTCCGCGCGACGGGTTCGTCAGACGCCGGCGGCCTTCATCGCCTGGGCGCCGGCCAGAATCGACTTCACGATGTTGTGGTAGCCGGTGCAGCGGCAGATGTTGCCCTCGAGGCCGTGGCGGACGATGTCCTCGTCGACGGCGTAGTTGTGCCGCTTCACCAGGTCGATCGCGCTCATCACCATGCCCGGCGTGCAGAAGCCGCACTGCAGGCCGTGGTTGTCGCGGAACGCCTCCTGCATGGGATGCAGCTTCTCCGGGTCGGCGGCGAGGCCCTCGATCGTCGTGACCGTGGCGTCCGACGCCTGGACCGCAAGCATCGTGCAGGACTTCACCGCCTTGCCGTCGACATGCACGACGCAGGCGCCGCACTGGCTGGTGTCGCAGCCCACATGCGTGCCGGTCAGGCCGAGATTCTCGCGCAGGAACTGCACCAGCAGCGTGCGCGCCTCGACGTTTCCGGACACCTTCTTGCCGTTGACCGACATGGAAACGGACATCGTCATCGTCTTGTGCTCCCTAGAAACCTGATGCGGCCGCCCACGCGCCACGGCGGCCGTCCTTTTTCGCTTCGGATCGAGAATGGCGGCTGCCACCGTCGCGGGTCAAGCGAAATGGCGCCGGCGTCATCGACGCTCACCGCGCGGCGAAATACGCGATCACGAGGATCGCCAGTCCGGCGCCGATGACGAGCCAGTGCTTGTAGCCCCGCTCGGCGGAATCCGTCACCGGCCGCGCCGGCGATCCGGCGGCGTTGACCCCGCCGGCCGCCGGCGCGGGCGCGTCGATCGTCGACGGCGAGTCGGCGGTCGCGGCCGGCGCCGCGCCGGCGCCGACGACCTCGGCGAATTTGCTGAAGAACTCGTCGGCCAGCTTCTTGGCGGTGCCGTCGATCAGGCGCGCGCCGACCTGCGCGATCTTGCCGCCGACCTGGGCGTCGGCGGTGTAGTTCAGCACCGTGGCGCCGCCGTCCTCCGTCAGCTTGACGACCGCGCCGCCCTTGGCGAAGCCGGCCGCCCCGCCCTGCCCCTCGCCGGATATGCGGTAGCCGTTCGGCGGATCGATGTCCGACAGCGTCACCTTGCCGCCGAAGCGCGCGCTGACCGGCCCGATGCGCATGCGCACCGACGCCTTCAGCACGTTGTCGCCCTCCTTCTCGAGCGACTCGCAGCCGGGAATGCATTGCCTCAGGATCTCGGGATCGTTGAGCGCGTCCCAGACGGCCTGACGCGACGCGGGAATGCGGTATTCGCCGGAGAAATCCATGGTGGCGCTATCCTCGAGACGTGGCGTCGACGCCGGCGCCGGCCGGGCGCGGGGGGCGGATCGCCATCAATACCGCGTCCGCCTCACCATTTGCCAGTGTACGATTCCGGCGGCGGCTCGGCCAAGGGCTGGCGCAGCGACACATAGGCCGTGGCCGCGTAGGGGACGGCCATCAGCAGCGCCATGGCCGAGAACCAGTTGCTCTGGACGTTCCAGAACAGGGCGCGGATCACCCAGACGCCGCCGTCCGGCGCCGCCCAGCCGCGCGCCTGCTGCGCCGCCTCGCCGTGCAGCTTGACCGCGCCCTCGGTCAGCGTCAGCGCGATGGCGCCGAGCACGAGCGACGACGCCAGCAGCAGCTCCGGCCAGATCGGCGCCCAGCGCGTGAGCACCGCGTCCATCCGCACGTAGCCACGCCCGCCCTCGTAGCCCAGCAGCCGGCCGAACGACAGCGCCTTGGCGACGCGGTCGACCCGCGGCACGTCGCCGGTGCGGAACACCGTGCCGAGCTTCCACGCCATCAGCACCACGCTCGGCAGCGCGAAATCGAGGATCGGGAAGTCGCGGTAGCGGCCGTCGATCGCGATCACCCAGCCGCGCTCGCCGAACGGCAGCACGCCGATGTGCCAGTCGATCGACAGCATGACGAGATGGAACAGGCACAGCAGCGTGAAGCCGAGATAGGCGACCTGGAGCATCACGTCGGGCCGACCGAACACCGCCGCCGCCGGCATGGCGCGGAACGACGTCCACGCCGCGCGCACGCGGCCGCCGAACAGCGAGGCGTCGGCCATGCGGCCGGTCAGGCTGTCGCCGACGCCGCGCAGCAGCGCGTAGGCGAACGCCACGCCCGCCAGCACGTAGAACGCCGCGCCGAGCAGCCGCGCGGGGTAGAACGCGACGCTGTAGTTGGCCCAAGCGGCCTGCGTCACGCAGGTCGCCGCCGCCTGCGCGACCAGCGCGAACACGGCGACCGCCGCCGGCGACGGCCGGCGCCGCGACGCGGCGAACACGAGGATCGCGAGACCGCCGGCGATGGACGAGAAGGCGAACAGCGCGCGCCATCTGGGCTCGGCGCTGACCGGTTCGCCGATCGGGAATTTCTGCACGCGCTCGCCCGTGAACAGGCCCCACGCGCCGCCGACCGTGCCCTCCTGGTGGCTCTTCCAGTGCTGGTCGAACGCCTCGACGAGGTTGTATTCGAGCTTCTCCGCCACGGCGAGCTTCTTGAACAGCGCGTAGTATCGGGCCTGCTCGACCAGCCCGGGCCGCGCGTCGGCGCGCATCCGCCCGGCGCTGGGCCAGCCGGTCTCGCCGATCACGATGCGTTTGCCGGGGAACGCCTTGCGCATGCGATCCATGATGTCGACGATGTGGGTCTTGATCGCCAGCCGGTCGTAGGCGGGATCGCCGCGCGCGTCGCGGCGGTCCATGCCGATCGGCTCGTCCTCCCAGTACGGCAGGATGTGGACGGTGACGATGTCGACCTCGGCCGCGACCTCGGGGTTGCGCAGCCAGAACTCCCAGACGTCGGCGTAGGTCACGGGCTGGCGCACGGCGCGCTTCACCTGCCGGATGTAGCGGATCAACTGCGACGCCGGCAGGTCCTTGCGCAGGAGCACCTCGTTGCCGACGATGACCCGGTCGACCACGTCGGGATAGCGGTTGGCGTGGTCGATCAGCGCCGCGACCTGCTCCAAGTTCTCGCGCTCGACGTTGTTGATCCAGGCGCCATGCCACACCTTCAGCCCGTACTTGCCGGCCAGCCGCGGCACCGCCTCCATGCCCTCGAGACTGGTGTAGGTGCGGATCGCCGAGGTCCGGCCCTTGAGCAGCCGGAGATCCTCCTCGATCTGCGCGGCGGTGGGGAACGTGCGGCTCAGCGGGCTCTGGCCGGGACGGTACGGCGCGAACGACAGGCTCTGGACGGGTCCCGGCGCCAACGAGACGTCGACCGGCGCGTTCGGCACGCTCCACCACAGCCAGTTGAGCGCGGTGACGACCGCGAACGCGGCGACGGCGACCAGTATCCGGATCATGCCTGCGCTTTTAGCAGGCCGAGCCGGCCGGTCGAGGCTGAACTTGCCCCCAGGCGGCGGCGGCCGGGGCTATCGCCGGTGGCCTTGCGGCCAGGCTCGCCGCACGACCGCGCGGCGCCACGCCGCCCCTACGCGGCCGGTGGCGTCCAGCTCGTGTGCTCGTCGAGCGGGTAGACCGGCCGCGGCAGGCGCGACCACGGGAACGTCGCCAGGTTGGGCGACGTCAGGCCGGGGCAATCGACCTCGTAGGTGCGCGCCGACGGCACGAAGCCGTCGAACCCGGCGCGGAAATGGCCGCGGCTCTTCACGACGATCGTGCGCGCCATCGCCGGATCGAGGCCGAACTGCTCGAACTGCATCGGGTCGAGGCATTGCTGGCGGTGGGTGATGACCGCGATCTTGATCCCGTCGAGATCGAGCAGCGCCGAGGGCCCCATGTCGCTGGCCATGCCCCGCGCCAGCCCGCGGCGGCCGACATAGCGGCCGTCGCTCAACGCCGCGACGGTGGCGTCGCATTCCCAAGCCTTCGAGAAACCGTCCTGCTCGCGCGTGTTGAAGCGGGCGCGGAACCGCGCGCCGCGGCCGAGGCCGTGCGCCTGCGCCGCCACCGCCGGGTCGTTGAACACGCCGACCACGACGCCCTTCGCGCCGGCGTCCTTCAACGCCTGCAGCAGCCACGTCGTGTTGCCGCGTCCGCCGCCGCCGGGGTTGTCGGCGACGTCGGCGAGGATGATGGGCGGCAGGGACGGATCGTTCCCGACCGCGACGGCCATGCGCACGGCGTCGTCGAGCGGCGTCATGGCGCGCTTGAAGCGCGCCCGGTCGTTCCAGGTCCGGGTGACGATGTCGAGCGCCAGCGCGCGCGCCGCCGCGCGGTCGCCGTTCCGCGCCGTGACGATCGCGGTGAAGCCGTTCTTCGGCGTGTCGCTGTAGGAGAACCCCGCCATGACCGAGACGTTCATGACCGGGCCGCCGACCTTCGACAGGCCGTAGTCCATGGCGTCGGCGTAGGGCCCCGCGGCGGTCAGCAGCGAGATCTGCGGCGCCACCAGCGGAATCTTGACCATCTCCGCGACCGGCGTCGCGCCCGCCAGGGTCTCGCGCATGTGCCGCGCCGCCTCGACGCCGCGCTCGCGGATGTCGGTGTGCGGATTGCAGCGGTAGCCGACGAACACCGTGATGTTCTCGACCATCGCCGGCGAGACGTTGCAATGGAGGTCGAAGGTTCCGATCACCGGCACGGCCGGGCCGACGACGCGGCGGATCATGGCGTAGAGCTCGCCGTCGGGATCGTCGCTGGCGGTCGTCAGCGCCGCGCCGTGCGAGGAGACGTAGACGCCGTCGAACGGGCCCATGCCGCGCAGCCCGGACTCGAACTCGGCCATCAGCTCGCGGAAATACGGATCGTCGACCGGCCCGCCGGGCTGGGCCGAGGCGATGCGGATCGGCACCGGAATCCACGCGCCGGTCCGGTCCATCTCGGTGACGAAACCGGGCATGTCCGGCATCAGCTCCGGCGCCGGTTTGCGCGCCTCGACCAGCAGGGCGTTGCCGCGCATGTCGACGTCGACCGCGAAATCCTCGCGCGTGCTGACCGGCGCGAAACGGTTGCATTCGATAGCGAAGCCCAGCAGGGCGATACGCGGCTGATCGGCGGACACGGCTGGACTCCCTCGTGCGGGCGCGTTCACGATTCGGGCGAGAGGGCTTCCTCGTAGGCCGAGAGCGCCGCCTGGCCGCCGGTATGGACGAACACCACGTTCTGTCCGGCGCCGAACGCGCCTTTGCGGCAGAGATCGATCAGCCCGGCCATCGCCTTGCCGGAGTACACCGGATCGAGCAGGACGCCCTCGGTGCGGGCGGTCAGGCGCAGCGCCTCGATCATGCCGGGAGTCGGCACGCCGTAGCCCTCGCCGACATAGTCGCCGTTGGCGCGGACGCGGTCGCGCCCGATCGGGTGCGCGAGGCCGAGGTGCCGCGCGACACGCTGTGTCAGCGCGTCGACCGCGGCCTCCTGACGCTCACGCGTCTGGCGCACGCTGATGCCCAGCACGTCGACGCCGCTCTGCGCCCCCTCGAAGCCCGCCAGAAGGCCGGCTTGCGTGCCGGTGCTGCCGGTGGCGTGCACGACGGTGTCGATCCGGAAGCCGATGTCGGCCGCCTGCGCCAGTGTCTCGAGCGCGCAGGCGACGTAGCCCAGCGAGCCGACCTCGTTGGAGCCGCCGCCGGGGATCACGTAGGGCCGCCGGCCCGCCGCGCGGCATTCGTCGGCGACGGCCTCCGCCGCCGCGAGCATATCGGTGCCCGACGGCACCTCGCGCAGCCTGGCGCCGAGCAGGCGGTCGAACAGCACGTTGCCGTTGCGCTCGTAGGTCGGCGTGGTCTGCGACAGGCGCCGCTCCAGCAGGATCTCGCACGCCATCCCCATGCGCGCGGCGGCCGCCGCCGTCTGGCGGACATGGTTCGACTGCACGGCGCCCAGCGTGATCAGCGTGTCGGCGCCCCGCGCCACCGCCTCGCCGACCAGGAACTCGAGCTTGCGCGTCTTGTTGCCGCCGGTGGCCAGCCCGGTGCAGTCGTCGCGCTTGATCCAGATCGTCGGCCCGCCGAGCGCCGCCGTCAGGCGCGGCGCGCGCTCCAGCGGCGTCGGCCAGTGGCCGAGGCGCACGCGGTCGAAACGTCCGAGCTGCAGCATGTCAGGGCTCCCCGCCGCCGTCGGCGGCCAGCGCCGCGATCGCCTGCCGGATGGTCTGGTTGCCACGGAAAAGCACCATCTCCTTCCACTCCTCGGTGTCGGGATAGAACTGCTTGCGCATCGCCGCGCGGATCGGACCGGCCTCCGCGCCGAGCGGATCGCCGTGGCGGTGCAGCCAGGCGTCGGCGACGAAGGCGCGGTGGCCGCTCTCGCGGTCATAGGTGCCGAACTCCAGCGTCGCCATGGTCACGCGCGATCGCGGCAGCGCGCGGTTGAAGCCGTAGTGGCCCAGCCCGTCGCGGGCCTGCGAGGACGTCTGGCCCTTCTTCGACTCCGTCACCGATTCGCCCCAGAAGGCGCGCACGCGGCGCGAGCCGTCGTGGTCCGGCTCGTAATGGGTGATCAGCTCGCCGTAACCGAACGGCCCGAGGCCGGTGTGGAAGTCGATCACCGCGACGTCGCGGCGCCGCGCCAGGAAGCGCTCGATGATCGCGTGCGTCGTGCGGTTGGCCCAGCTCGCGCCGCCGCCGCCGTAGAACAACCCGTCGGCGTGCGTGAACTGCCCGCCGGACAGCGCCCGGTAGAAGGCGACGTCGCCTTCGCGCGCGCGGTACGCCTTCAGGCGCGCCTGCGCCGCCTCGAACGCCGGCCCCGACAGCGCCGGCGGCACGATCGCGTCGGCCAGCTCGCTGTAGCCGGGATTGTCGGGATAGGGCTTGGAATGGTCGACGAAGTTGCGGTTGAGGTCGTTGCCCTCCTCCGTCACCCGCCGCAGCCACGCGAAACCGTAGGGATTGATGGCGTGCACGAACAGCGCCGCCACGCCGCGCGGCAGCGCCGAGGCGCCGCGGCGCATCAGCCAGTCGACCTGCGCGCCCGAGCCGCAGAACCCCTCGACGCCGTGGGTCGAGGAGATGGTCACGACCACCTTGTCGGCGTCGTCCGGCCCGAGCCAGGCGACGTCGGTCGACAACGAGCCGCCGTCGGGCCCCTTCACGGGGTTGTCGTAGCGGCTGGTCGCGGCGCCGGCGATGCGCGCGGCGGCGAGGAACTTCTCGCGCGCTTCGGGATAGTCGGCGGCGAAGGAATGCACGGACGTCGTCATGTGGTCTCCGGGGCCGCCGGCGTTCCGGCGGCGCGCCTCAGCCCAGCGATTTCGCGGCCGTCTTGATGGCCGCGCGGATCGCGTTGTAGGTGCCGCAGCGGCAGATGTTGCCCCGCATCGCGGCGTCGATGTCGGCGTCGGTCGGCGCCCGGTTCGTGGCCAGAAGCACCGCCGCCGACATGATCTGGCCGGATTGGCAGTAGCCGCATTGCGGCACCTGGTGCGCGATCCACGCCTCCTGCACGGCCTTGCCGATCGGCGTGCCGCCCACCGCCTCGATCGTGACCACGGCGCGGCCGGCGACGTCGCCGGTCGTGGTCTGGCAGGAGCGGACCGGCGCGCCGTCGAGATGCACGGTGCAGGCGCCGCATTGCGCCAGCCCGCAGCCGAACTTGGTGCCGGTCAATCCGGCGGCCTCGCGCAGCGCCCACAGCAGCGGCATCTCCGGCTCGACGTCGAGCGACGCCGGCTTGCCGTTGAGCGTGAACGCGACCGCCATCTCCGCTCCTCCGCCGCTCAGGTCCGCAGCGTCAACCCGCCGTCGACCACCAGCCCGTGGCCGGTGATGAAATCGGCCTCGTCGCTGGCCAGCAGCAGCGCGCCCCGGGCGATGTCGATCGGCTGGCCCAGCCGGCGCAGCGCCGCCTTCTTGGCCCAGATCGCGGCGATCTCGGGGTCGTCGAAGCCGGACTTGGTCATGCCGGTGTAGATCGCGCCGGGCAGCACGTAGTTGGCGGTGATGCGGAACTTGCCCAACTCCAGCGCCAGCGTGTGTGTCAGACCGGCGACGCCGGCCTTCGAGGCGCAGTACGCCGACAGGCCGTAGTCGGTGTCGAAGGCCATCACCGAGGCGGTGTTGATGATGCGCGCGCGTCCCTTCCTCTCCGCCGCGCGGCGCAGATGCGGGATGGCCTCGCGGCAGATCCGGAACATGGCGCGCACGTTGACGCCCATCACCCGGTCCCAGTGCTCGTCGGTCATCTCCTCGGCGAACGCCCGGCCGCTGACGCCGGCGTTGTTGAACAGGATGTCGACGCCGCCGAACCGCTCGACGGCGGCGTCGAGGATGCGCTTGGGCGCGTCGTCCCCGGTGATGTCGACGCCGAGCGCGGCGATGGCGTCGATTCCGGCGTGCGCCGTGGCGATCGCCGATTCCGGCCGGTCGACCGCCAGCACGCGGGCGCCCTCCTCGGCGAACAGCCGGCAGCTGGCGGCGCCGATGCCCGAAGCGCCGCCGGTGACGATCGCGACCTTGTCCTTGAGCCTGCCCATCTGGACCATCCCCTCCGCCGCCGCGCGGCTCATCGCGTCTTGATGACGACCTTGCCGGTGGCCTTGCGCGACAGCAGCGCGTTCATGGCGTCGGCCGCCTTCTCCAGCGGGAACGTCATGGAGATGTGCGGCTTCAGCTTGCCGTCGCGCACCCAGGCGAACATCTCGTCGAAGTTCTTGCGCGCCTCGGCGGGCTCGCGCGCCCGCCAGGCGCCGTAGAACACGCCGCGCACGTCGCAGCTCTTGAGAAGCGCCAGATTGGCGGGCAGCGACGGGATGCGGCCCGACGCGAAGCCGATCACCAGCAGCCGGCCGTACCAGTTGATGCAGCGGATGGCCTCGTCGAAGGCGTCGCCGCCGACCGCGTCGTAGACGATGTCCGCGCCCTTGCCGCCGGTCAGCTCCTTCACCTTGTCGCGCATCTTCTCGGTGTTGTAGTTCACGAACATGGTGGCGCCGTACTTGCGGCAGATCTCCATCTTCTCGTCGGAGCCGACGGCGGCGATCACCTTCAGCCCCATCAGCGCGCCGAGCTCGACCGCCGTCAGGCCGACGCCGCCGGCGGCGCCGAGCACCAGCAGCGTCTCGCCGGGCTTGGGGTCGGCGCGCTGCTTGAGCGCGTAGTAGCTGGTGCCGTAGGTCATGGTGAAGGCGGCGCCCTCCTCGAACGACATGTTCGGCGGCATCGGCAGCAGCTGGGTCTGGTCGGCCACGACCTCGTCGGCGTAGCCGCCATGCCCGATCGCCGCGATCACGCGGTCGCCGACCTTGTAGTCCGCGACGCCTTCGCCGACCTCGGACACGACGCCGCCGACCTCGTGGCCGGGCGCGAAGGGCCGGGGCGGCTTGAACTGGTACTTGTCCTGGATGATGAGCGTGTCGGGGAAGTTCACGCCGGCGGCGTGGACGGCGATCCGCACCTGGCCCTTCTTGAGCGGCGCCGAGGGCAGCTCCTTCAGGACGAGGCTCTCCGGCCCGCCGATCTGCTCGCTGATCATCGCCCGCATGTGCGTCACTCCCGTGGTTCGTCGATCCGTCGCGACCGCATTGATACCGGACGCGCCGCGCCGGTCAAACGGAGGCGGCCATGCGCCGGCCACATGAGCCGGTGCCGGCGGCGGGCGGCTTGTGGCGGCGGCGCGCATTGGGCAGTCTCGGCGCCGCCCGACCCTCCGGCCCCGGCGACCATGCTCGGCGACCTCGAGATCCAGATCCGCGATTTCATCACCGCCCACAAGGACTGGGCCGGACCGGTGGTGTTCGCGCTCTCGTTCGGCGAGTCGCTGGCCTTCGTCAGCCTGCTGCTGCCGGCGACGGCGGCGATGGTGTTCGTCGGCGTCATGGTCGGCCAGGGCACGCTGGATTTCTGGTGGATGGTCGCGTGGGCCGTGCCCGGCGCGGCGCTGGGCGACTGGGCGAGCTTCCTGATCGGCCGCCACTTCCGCGCCTCCGTGCCGCGCATGTGGCCGTTCACGCGCCATCCCCATCTCCTGGCCGGCGCGCGACTCTTCTTCCGTCGCTGGGGCGCCGCCAGCGTCTTCCTCGGCCGCTTCCTCGGGCCGGTGCGCGCGGCCATCCCGCTGGTGGCCGGCATGATGGACATGCGGCCCGCGTCGTTCCAGATCGCCAACTGGACCTCGGCCGCGATCTGGGCGCCCTACTGGCTGGGGGTCGGCGTGGCCGGCGACGCCGCCTTCGCGTGGCTGCGGGACCGCGTGCCCCTGTGGGCCGCCGTCGCCATCGCCGCGGCGCTCTGCGCCGCCGCCTGGGCGGCGTGGCGCCTCTTCCAGCGCTGGCGGGCGGCGCGGAACTGACGCCCGCGCCGGGGTCAGTACGACCGGGGCAGCTCCAGCACGTGCTCCGACACGAAGTTGAGCACCATGTTGGTCGAGATCGGCGCCACCGTGTAGAGCCGCGTCTCGCGGAACTTCCGCTCGACGTCGAACTCCTCGGCGAAGCCGAAGCCGCCATGCGTCTGCACGCACATGTCGGCGGCCTCCCACGCCGCCTCCGACGCCAGCAGCTTGGCGACGTTGGCCTCCTCGCCGCAGTTGATGCCGCTCTCGTAGAGCGCCGCCGCCTTGCGCACCATCAGCTCGGCGGCCTGCAGATGCACGTAGGCGCGCGCGATCGGGTACTGGACGCCCTGGTTGCGGCCGATCGGGTTGCCGAACAGCACGCGCTCCTTGGCGTAGGCGGTGGCCTTCTCGACGAACCAGCGGCCGTCGCCGAGGCACTCCGACGCGATCAGGATGCGCTCGGCGTTCATGCCCGAGAGGATGTAGCGGAAGCCCTGCCCCTCCTCGCCCACGAGGTTCTCGGCCGGGACCTCCATGTCGGTGAAGAACACCTCGGTGCTGTTGTGGTTCATCATCGTGCGGATCGGCCGGATCTCGAGGCCCTTGCCCTTGGCGGCCCGCATGTCGACCAGGAACACCGACAGCCCGTCGGTGCGCTTCTTGACCTGCTCGCGCGGCGTCGTGCGCGCCAGCAGCAGCATCAGGTCGGAATGCTCGGCGCGGCTGGTCCACAGCTTCTGGCCGTTGACGATGTAGGTGCTGTTGTTCTTCTTCACCGCCGCCGTGCGCAGGCTGAGCGTGTCGGTGCCGCTGCTCGGCTCGGTCACGCCGAAGGCTTGAAGCCGAAGCTCGCCGGTCGCGATCTTCGGCAGGTAGCGCGCCTTCTGGTCGGCGTTGCCGTGCCGCAGCACCGTGCCCATCGTGTACATCTGCGCGTGGCAGGCCGCGGCGTTGCAGCCGGCGGCGTGGATCTCCTCCAGCACCGCGGCGGCGGCGGAGATTCCCAGCCCCGCGCCGCCGAACTGCTCCGGGATCAGGATCGACAGCCAGCCGGCCTCGGTCAGCGCCGTCACGAACGCCGTCGGATAGCCGCGGTTGCGGTCGAGCTCGCGCCAGTAGGCGCCGTCGAAGCGCTGGCAGAGCTGGCGCACGGCGTCGCGGATCTCGGGATGCGAGCGGCCGTAGGCGTGGTCGGCGGGAATCGCTGTGGCGGCCATGTCGGTGTCCAGTCTCCTGCGGGGTCGAACGCGGCGCGGACGTTAGGGGCGCCGCCCGCGCGACGCAACCGGCGCGGACGCCGGCATGGCTGCCCTTCGTCCGCGGACGGCCGTCAGGACGACAGCGCGGCGTCGAGGCGGGCGATGACCTCGGCGTGCACCTCGTGCGGATAGCCGTCCACGGAGGCGGCGCGGGCACCGGCGACGGGGTCGCCGGCCGGGCCGTCGCGCACCAGCGTGTCGAGGATGCGCCGGTCGGCGGCGCCGGTCAGCGTCGACCGCAGCGCCGGCGCCAGATCGGGACGCAGCGCGGCCATCGCGGTCAGCAATCCGTAGGCGCCCCAGTTCGACACGCCGCAGACCACCAGATGGTCGGCCGGCGTCACGCAGGCGATCTTCGCGCCGTTCGGCACCGACGCCGCGATCAGCGCCGCGGGCAGCTTGCCCATGCCGACCTCGTTGCCGCCGTCGCCGATGCCGATGCGCGTCCACGGACCGCCGGTGAACAGATCGTCGAGCGGCGCCGTGACGCCGGCGACGGAGATTCCGCGCATGTTGTAAGGCGCGCCGTCGGCCGCCCGGCCGCAGCGCTCGATGGCGATCGCGTGCGTGATCCCCGCGGCGCGCCAGCCCGCCGCGACGGCCGCGATCGACGCCGCGACGTCACCCTCCCCGGCAACGATGTCGAGGCCGACCGCCGGCGCGGCCCCGGCGCCGCGCAGCGCGGCGGCGACGGCGTTCGCGCAGGGCGCGTCGGTGGCGACGCGGACCGGCCAGCCGGCGGCGGCGAAGCCGGCCGCGAGATGGGCGGCGCCCACGGGGCCGTCGGTCTCTGCCATCGCCGGATCGAGCCGCGGCGGCACGACGAAGAAGCCGGTGATGATCCCGATGCGCGGCGCGGGCGCGCCGGCGATGGCCTTCGCCGCCGCCGCCAGCTCGCCGCGGGTCGCCGCCATCAACGGCTCGGCGCCGCGGCCGACCTCGCGGCACACGATCGCTTCGATGGCCGCGAGCCGGCCGTCCTGCGCTGACATGTCGGTCATTTCTCCTGCGCCACGTGCACGCCGTCCCAGGCCGGCGGCGGATCGTCCTCGAGCGCGCGCAGCCGCTGCGCCATATGGGCGTAGTACTGCGACGTCCAGCCCGCCGCCTCCGCCAGCGTCCGCAGCGCCGGCACGCGCGCGCGCGCGGCGGCGAACTCGCCCAGCCGGTACTCGCCGAGGAACTCCTCGTGCGCCACCAGAAGGTCGCGGAACGCCTCGTCGTGGCGCATCGCCGCGTCCCCGACCAGCGCGTGGATCCGCTCCGGCTCGGTCTTGCCCTTCACCTTGATCAGATCGAGCTCGACGTAGGCGAAATCCGGAGCCGCCTCGCGGGTGTCGTCGCCGACGATGATCCCGACCCCGTAGGTCTTGCACTGGCCCTCGAGCCGCGACGCGAGGTTCACGTCGTCGCCGATGCCGGTGTAGGTGAAGCGCTGGTCCGATCCGAAATTGCCGACCGACGCGCGGCCGCTGTTGAGACCGATGCCGATGTTGACGGGGATGTGGTTGCGGCCCTCCTCGTGCGCCTCGCGGCGCCATTCGACGTTGAGGTCGCGCAGCCGCGCCTGCATCGCGAGCGCCGAGACGCAGGCCTTGGCCGCGTGGTCGGACACGTCGAGCGGCGCGTTCCAGAACGCCATGATCGCGTCGCCCATGTATTTGTCGACCGTGCCGCGGTGGGCGAGGATGATGTCCGTCATCGGCGTCAGGAAGCGGTTCATGAACCGCGTCAGGCCCGGCGGGTCGAACTGTTCGGAGATCGTCGTGAAGCCGCGCAGATCGGTGAACATGACGGTCAGCTCGCGGACCTCGCCGCCGAGCTTGAGCCGGTCGGGATGGCGCGCCAGCTCCTCGACGACGTCGGGCGACAGGTACAGGCCGAAGGCGCCCCGGATCTGGGCGCGCTCGGCCTCGGTGCGCATGAAGCCGGCGGCCGAGCCGACCACGTACATCGCCGCCAGGGTCCCGGCCGGATAGACCGGATCGAACAGCGCGCCGATCCGGTCGTACAGCAGCCACGGCACCACGAGGGCGACGCCGACGCCGCCGGCCGCGACCACCGCCATCGGGCCGGCGCGCAGCCTCGGCAGCAGCAGCACGAACACCAACCCGGCCACGAGCAGATAGACGATCTCCGCGCCGCTCGCGAAGTCCGGCCGGATCAGGAACGGGCGCCGCGCCATCTCGCGGACCGCCGGCGGCGTGTCCGGCGCCGAGGCCATCGCCGGCCCCTGCCACGCCAGGATCATCTGCTCGATCAGCTGCGCGTGGACCTCGGTGCCCGAGATGCCGGCGCTCACCGGCGTGTTGCGCACGTCGCGGAGCGCCGGCGCGCTGCTGCCGATGAGGACGACGTGGCCCTCGAGCTTGGCCTTGTCGACCGTGCCGGCGAGGACCGCGCCGGCCGAGACGTAGCGCTCCGGCTTGTGGCCGCTGTCGAACAGGAAGACGCGGCCGTAGGGATCGGTGTCGATCCGCACCTCGCCGATGCCGATCCCGTAGATTCCGGTGGTCGAGACGCCGAAGCCGCGCGCCTGCTGGGACGCCGCGCCCGCGCGCACGACATAGCTCGTGCCGGGCCGGATGGCCTCGACCCGCGTCTGCAGCACCCTGACGGCCTCCAGCGCGAGCGTCGGGTACGGCCTCTCGGCCGCGCCGAGGCGCGTGAGCAGCGGCACCGACCTGATCACCTCCGCCTGGATGTCGACCATGATGTTGCCGTAGCCGACCGCGACCGCCTCGAACGCCGGCAGGCTCGGCGTCGCGGCCGGGACGTGCCGGACGAAGGGGCGCCAGTCCTCGTCGCGGCCGTTGACCACCACCGTGTGCAGCGCCTTCGGAAGGCGCCCGCCGCCTCCGCCCACCGTCTGGTCCTCGGCGAACGCGATCACCACCCGTCCCGACCGCGCGATGGCTTCGGCCAGCGTGGCGTCGTTGTCGCGCGCCGCCGCCGCGAAACGCGCCGCCGTCTCGGCGTCGGTGGCGGCCTTGACCTCCTCGACGAAGCGCGACGGCGATTTGCCGTCGGGTTCCGAGAACAGCACGTCGAACACGATCACGGTCGCGCCGGCCTCGGACAGCGCGTCGACGAGCCGCGCCACGAGGTCGCGCGGCCACGGCCATTGCCCGTGGCGCGCCAGCGCCGAGTCGTCGATGTCGACGATGCGGACCGGCAGGACCTCGGCCGCCCACGGCCGCGGCGAGGTCCGCTGGAACGTGTCGAAGGCGTAATCCCGCAGTCGCTGGAGCGCCGACGGATCCGCCACCCGCAGACCCAGCGCCGCCACGAGGATCAGGGCCGGCAGCGCGAACGCCAACCGACCCGCCCCAAGCCACCGCCGCCATCCGCGCATCTACCGCCTTCCACCCGCGCCACCGCCGACGCGCGCGACCATAGCGCCCCCGCGACTCCGGTGCTATCCCCGCGCCATGTCGAGCGCGACCGCCCCCACGCCCGCCGGCGAGACGTTGCGCGGCATCTACAGCAAGCTCGTCGCGATCTTCCTGTTCGCCTCGATGGACGCGATCGTGAAGGAGATCGGCGCCCACTATCCGACGCTGCAGTCGTTGTTCCTGCGCACGCTGTTCGGCCTGGCGCCGCTGGCCTGGGTGATCCACGCCGCCGGCGGCCTGACCACGCTGCGCTCGCGCCAGCCCGGGCTGCAGGCGGTCCGCACGGTGATCGCGTTCGGCACGTTGTTCGGGTTCTTCTACCTGTTCCCGCTGATGCCGCTGGCCGAGCTCTACGCGGTGTCGTTCGCGGCGCCGCTGCTGATGACCGCGCTGTCGGTTCCGATCCTGCGCGAGCGCGTGGGCTGGCGCCGCTGGGCCGCGGTCGCCGTCGGCTTCGTGGGCGTTCTGATCATCGTGCGGCCGGGCGCCGCGACCTTCCAGCCGCTCTCGATCCTGCTGCTGGGCGCCACGACGTGCTACGCGCTGTCGATGGTGCTGGTCCGCCGCCTCAGCCGCACCGACAGCGACCAGGCGACGATCATGTATTTCTCGCTGCCCGTGATCGCCGTCGCCGGCCTCCTCATCGCCGGCAACGAGGCGCTGGGCCGGCCGATGGGCCGGGCGACCTGGATATGGCCGACCGCCGTGGACTGGCTGTGGTTCATCGCCATCGGACTGCTGGGCAGCCTGGGCACCATCCTGATGACGCGGGCGTGGCGGATGGCGCCGGTGGCCGTGCTGGCGCCGTTCGACTACGTCGCGATCATCTACGCGATGGGCTACGGCTGGCTGTTCTGGAGCGAGGTGCCGACCGTCTGGGTGTGGGCCGGCCTGCCGTTCATCATCGGCTCCGGCCTCTACATCCTGCACCGCGAGCGCGTGCGCGCCCGCGAGCGCGCCGCGGCGCCGCCGACCGCGCCGTAGTCAGCCGCCGGCGCCGACGCGGTCGAGGAACCGCGCGATGGCGCGGTCGTGCCAGGGCACGGGATCGCCGGCCGCGTGGAATCCGACATGGCCGCCGCCGGCCGCGACCAGCGGCGTCAGCGCCGGGTTGCCCGCCCAGTCGTAGCCGCGATACAGCGCCACCGGAATCCAAGGATCGTCGGCCGCCGCGACCACCAGCGTCGGCACGCGGATGTCGGTCATGAACCGCGAGGCGCGGTTGCGCTCGTAGTAGTCCTCGGCGCCGGCGAATCCGTGGCGCGGCGCGATGAAGACGTCGTCGTATTCCCCACCGTGCGGCTCGCCAGGATCGCGGCCCGCTCGGACGCCGTCAGCGCGGCGCCGGGCGCCGTCGCCTCGCGCCGCATCGAGGCGATGAGGTACTTGTGGTAGACGACGTTGCGCGGCCGCAGCATGTGGGCGCAGGTCCGCGACAGGTCGATCGGCGCGCAGACCGAGGCCGCCGCCAGCAGCGGCGCGGCGCTTCCCTCCTCGCCGAGGTACTTCAGCAGCATGTTGCCGCCGAGCGAGAATCCGACCGCCACGCGCGGACGCAGGCCGAGCCCGTCCGGAAGCGCCGCCGGAAGCAGGGCGAGGACCGCGCGGAAGTCCTGGCTGCGGCCGGCGTAGTAGATCTGCCCGCAGGTCGCGCGCGATGGACCGGCGGCGCGCAGGTTCAGGCGCAGCACGGACTGGCCGCGCTCGAGCAGATGGCGGCTGGTCCGCACCATGTACGCGCTCGATTCCGAGCCGGTGAGGCCATGGACGAGGATCGCGAGCGCGCCGCCGGAATCGATCCGAGGGCGGTCGAGGGTCGCCAGCAGCGTGTCGCCGCTGCCGTCGGCCATCGGCAGTTCGACACGAAAACTCGCCGCCGCGCCGGTCGCGCGCGACGGCGGCGCGATGCGGTTGGCCAGAGTCTGCAGATCGCCGCCGATCCACGGAAACCGCGGCCGGAAGGCCGGCATGTCGAACGGCGGCGCCGCTGGTCTGTCCGAGGTCATCGCGCGCCCTTTTAGACGCGCCGACGCCCGGCGCGAAGCCCGCCGTCGGCCGCCGCTGCGCGCACCGCCGTGCGCCGGTTGGCCGGTACCGGCGCGCGGCGCTCGACAGCGGCGGCCGGCGCGGGTATGCGCGGTCGCTCCATGAGCCGTCACCCAGCCCTCCCCGCGCGCCCCCGGCGCCTTCCGCCCCGATGACCCGGCCGAGTTTCGCGCTGGGCATCGCGTTCGTGGCCGGCGGCGCGCTGTGCTGGAGCTTCGGCGGCCTGGTCGTACGCGCGTTGCACGCCAACGCGTGGGAGGTGGTGTTCTGGCGCTCGCTGTTCATGGCGATCGTGGTCGGCGGCTTCCTCTACGGCTGGCGCCGCGCCAGCACCCGCCACGGCCTGCGCGCGGCGTGGCGGACCATGGCCCTGAGCGCGGCCTGCCTGACGGTCGCCTTCGTCGGCTTCATCCTCGCGCTCAAGGAGACGACGGTCGCCAACGTGCTTGTGGTCACCTCGTCGGCGCCGCTGATGGCGGCGTTGCTGGCCCGCGTCGTGCTGGGCGAGCCGGTCAGGTGGAACACCTGGGCGGCGATGGTCGTGGCGCTGGGCGGCGTGGCGTTGATGGTGCGCGACTCGCTGGCGACGCACGGCATGGCGGGCTCGATCCTCGCGGTGATCTGCGCCGCCGGCTTCGCCGCCAACATGGTGGTCGTGCGCACGCGGCCGGACATCGACATGATCCCGACGGTGCCGCTGGCCGGCTTGCTGTCGGCGGCGATCACGCTGCCTCTGGCGTGGCCGTTCCCCGCCCCTGTCCACGAGATCCCGTGGCTGGCGTTCCTCGGCGTGGTGCAGCTCGGCCTCGGGCTGGTGCTGTTCACGCTCGGCCTGCGGCACCTGCCTGCGGCCCAGGCCAGCCTTGTGGCGCTGCTGGAGACCGTGCTCGGCCCGCTCTGGGTCTGGCTGGTGTTCGCCGAATCGCCGGGCGCCGCGGGGATCGCGGGCGGCGCGATGGTGCTGGGCGCGCTGGTCGCCAATACCCTTGTCGAGAGCCGCGCCGGCGCCGCCAAGGCCGCGACGTGACGCCGGCGGCGCCGGCGGCGGGCGCCCGCACCGCGACGGCGACGCTGATCGGCATGTCGCTGTGGCTGGCCGCCACGGTGCTGGAATCCATCATGGTCGGAATCGTGCGGGTCGTCGCCGAGGACCTGCACCCGCTGCAGGTCGTGTTCCTGCGCATGTTCTGCGGCCTGATCGTGCTGTCGCCGTGGATCGCCAAGCTCGGCATCTCCGGCATGCGCACCTCGGTCTTCCGGCTGCACGCCGTCCGCTCCGGTCTGCAGTTGGTGGCGATGGCGATGTGGTTCATCGCGGTGCCTATCGTGCTGCTGGCCGACGTCGCGGCCTTCAACTTCCTGGCGCCGCTGTTCGCCACCGCCGGCGCCGCCCTGTTCCTCGGCGAGCACGTGCGCTGGCGCCGCGGGCTGGCGCTGCTGGTCGGCTTCGCGGGCGTGCTGGTGATCGTGCGGCCCGGCGGCGCCTTCAACATCGGCTGGGGGTTGCTGATCGCCTCGGCCATGCTGTGGGCCGGCGCCCTGATCGTCATCAAGCGGATGTCGGCGACGGAGAGCTCGCCGGCGATGGCGGCGTGGTCGACGCTGCTGATCACGCCCGCGCTGCTGATCCCCGCCCTGTTCGTGTGGCGCGAGCCGACATGGACGCACTGGGCGCTGATGTTCGTGGCCGGCACCACCGGCACCGCCACGCACCTGCTGATCGGCCAGGCCTTCCGCTACGCCGAGGCGTCGGCGGTCATGCCGATGGATTTCTTCCGCATGATCTGGACGACGATGATCGGCTACTGGGTCTTCGCGCAGACGCCGACCTGGCACACCTGGGTCGGCGGCGGCCTGATCTTCGCGGCCGCGACCTACGTCACGCTGCGCGAGGCGCGCCTGGCCCGCGAGCGCCGCGCCGCCGAGCGCGCGGCGAAAGCGACGGCTGCGGCGGGGACGGAATAGCGGCGGCCGCCGTGATCAGAGCGCGCCCCGCCGGCGTCACGACCACGACCGTCCGGCCATCCTCGGAGCGGCGCGCCAGATAGCCCCGGTCGATGGCGTCCTCCCAGACGGTAAGCCGCGGACACGAGGTCCGCCACGCGTCGAGCACCTCGGCGTAGCTGCGCGGCGCCCGTGCCACCCAGGCCACGAGATCGACGATCAACGGCTCGACGATGTCGGACATACGCAGGTCCTCCGGCATCGCTCGATCATACCCCATCGACCGCCCGCCCCGCTTCCGCCGTATTCCACGCCGAGCGTGCGGCCATGCGACGGCGCAGGAAAATCGCGATCGGCGGAGCGGCCGCCTTGGCCGCCGTGGCGGCGTTCGGCCATCCCGTGCGCTGGACCGAGGCGGCGCTGCTGATGGTCGACATCGCCGCCGGCTCCGCGCCCACGTGGTGGAAGGACGCCACGGCGGCGCCGGTCGCCCTCCCCGCGGTCTGGGACGTCGACGGCAGGCGCGTCGAGGCCGACGTCTACGCGCCAGGCGGCCGGGCGCGCGCGACGCTGGTGCTGGCGCCGGGCGCCGCCGCGCTGGGCCGCGACGAGCCCCGCCTGATCGCCTTCGCCCACTCCCTGGCCCGCGCCGGCTTCGTCGTCGCGATCCCCGAGCTGCCGGCGGTGCGGCGGCTGGCCCTGTCGCGCGCCGACGCCGACATCCTCGCCGACACGGCGCGGGCGCTGAAGCGGGCCGCGCCGGGCCTTCCGCTGGGCATCGGCGCGATCTCCTACGGCGTCGGACCGGCGGTGATCGCCGCGCTGGACACCGACATGACACCACGGGTCGATTTCATCGCCGGCATCGGCGGCTACCACAACGCCGACGAGACGATCCGCTTCGTCACCACCGGCGCCTTCCGCCGCATCGGCGACGGCCGTTTGCACCGGCTGACGCCCAACCGCTACGGCCGCTGGGCGTTCCTGCTGGCCAACGCCGGCCGGCTCGACTCGGCCGCCGACGCCGACGCCCTGCGCGAGGTCGCGCGCCGCCGCGGCGCCGATCCGGCGGCGTCGATCGACGACCTGCGTCCGGCGCTGGGCGAGGACGGCCGCGCCGTGCTGGCGCTGGTCGAGAACGACGACGCCGCGCGCGTGAACGCCCTGCTGGCGGCGCTGCCCGCCGGCGTGCGCGAGAGCATCGACGGACTCAATCTGGCGCTCTACGACCTGTCGAAGCTGCACGCGCGGCTGATCCTCGTGCATGGCCGCGACGATCCCGTGATTCCGTTCAGCGAGAGCGAGGCGCTGGCGGCCGCCGTGCCCAAGGGGGCCGCCTCGGTGCATCTCATCGAACGCATCGGCCACGTCGAGTTCGACGCCGTGTCGCTGGCCAACGCCTTCGCGATGTGGTCGGCGGTGGACCGGTTGCTGGCGGAGCGCCGCTGAGCCGCGCGTTCAGCCGTGCCGGGCGCGCAAGGTCGCGGCGGCCTCGGCCTCGGCTTTGAGCTTGAGGTAGACCTCGTCGATGTCGACCTTGGCGGCCGAGCCCGGCGCGAAGCCGCAATCGGGATTCAAGGTGATCCGCTTGGCGTCGACCCGCGTCAGAGCCCGCTCGACCCGCGACACGATCAACCGGGCGTGTTCCGGCGCGCCGGGGGTCACGTCGACCACGCCGAGCCCGAGCTCGAAATCGCCGCGCAGCCGCGACAGGCTCTCGAGGTCGTCGGCGCCGCCGGCCGTGAATTCCATCGTCAGGTGGGCGACGTTCAGACGGTTGAGCTGCGGCAGGATCGGCCCGTAGGTGCCGGCGTGGTGCTTCTCGCCGCGCACCCGGGCGCCGGCACGCCGGCACAGATGCACCGCGAACTTGATGCCGGTGAAGCCGTCGACCACGGCGTTGATCATGTCGACCGCGAAATCGGCGGCGCGGTCGGGGTCCGCGTAGCGCCGCCGCACGTCGGGATCGACGAACAGGCAGAGATGCGGATCGTCGATCTGGACGATGTCGATCCCCATGTCGCGCATCAGCGCGATCTCCGCCCGCAGCGGCGCCACGCAGTCGCGCACGAAATCGTCGCGGTCGGGATAGGCCTTGCCGGAGCGGCCGGAATCCCACAACCGCTCGCCCAGCAGCGCCGGCGCCGGCAGGGTGATCTTGGTCGCCGCCTTGGCGATCGATTTCACGAAGCGCGCCTCGTCGGCCACGAAGCCCGGCGGCTTGGGCGACAGGCGCTCCGTCACCACCGTCCATGGCCGTCCGTCGGCCGGGTTGGTCTCCAGCGTGAAGCCGTGCGCCAGCTCGGCGATGACACCGATGTAGGAGCGCCGCCGCCACTCGCCGTCGTTGACCACGTCGAGCCCGGCCTTCTCCTGCAGGGCGACGACGTAGCGGACCGCGGCGTCCATGGCGCGCGAATCGGCCTCGTCCCATTCCGGCTTCTCGATCAGCTCGCGCACCATCAGCGGCCGCGGGATGGAGCCCACGATCGACGCGGGGAACAACGGCAGGCTTGTCATGTCGGGCTCACGGATTCCACAGCGTCTGGGCCAGGTTCATGTCCTCCTGGGTGTCGATCTCGCGGTAGTTGCCGGGCGTGTCCTCGTGGCCGAAGCGGACGCCCTGCTCGATCATGTCCTGGAAGAGGTGGATGAGGTACGCCTTCTGGAACTCGGCGGCCTCGCGGTACGGCTTGCCCCAGAACTCGGCCTTGCGGCGCCGGTAGTGCTCGCGCAGCAGCTTCGCGCCGGCGGCGCCGAACTTCGCGACGCCGATGAACTCGCCGGTCGCGTCCTCGTAGGGGATGGTGCGGTACACGCGCTCGACCCGTCCGCCGCGGGTGATCACCTTCTCGGCGTCGTGCGGCGGATGCTGGGTGCGCGGCCGGTAGTGCTCGCGCCAGTCCGTGTCGATCCCGAGCGCAAGCTCCTCCTTGGAAGCGACCAGTTTGCGCACGATGTCGGCGGTGAACAGGATGTCGGAGTACGTCGTGACGAACGGACGGTCCATCAGGTCCTCGGCGCACATCAACGACACGAGGATGTTGTTGTTCTCCCAGTCGTCGTTGCGGCGGAACACGAACTCCGGGTACTCGCGCTGCACCGACTCGATGCGGTAGCCGCCGACGAAGCAGATCTCGGTCGCGCCGCCGCCGCGCAACGCCTCGACCGTCCAGTCGAGGATGCGCTTGCCCTTGATCTCGGCGAAGCACTTCGGCGCGTCCTCGGTCGTCGGCATGAGGCGCCGGCCGCGTCCGGCCCCGATGATGATCGCGCGCATGCTCACCTGCCCTTGCTGTCGGCGAACTGCGGCAGGTCGTCGGCCACCGCGTCGCGCCGGTCGTCGCCGATGATCCGGTCGCGGATGCGCTTCGACACGAAATCGATCGCGTAGACCGTCAGCACGACGATGATGATGATGAGGCAGGCCTCCTGCAGCTCGTAGGCGCGCAGCCGGTCCGACAGCAGGAAGCCGATGCCCCCGGCGCCGACGATGCCGAGGATCGAGGCCGACCGCGCGTTGTGCTCGAACATGTAGAGGGTGTTCGAGATCATCATCGGCAGCACCTGCGGCAGGACGCCGTAGCGGATCACGTCCAGACCGTTGCCGCCGGCCGCCCGCACGCCGTCCATCTGCTTGCGGTCGAGGCTCTCGATCGCTTCGGAGTAGAGCTTGATGAAAGTCCCGACCTCGACGATGGCGATCGCCATGATGCCGGCCATCTGGCCCAGACCAATCGCCCGAACGAAGATCAGCGCCCAGATCAGGTAATCGAAGGCGCGCAGCAGGTCGGCGAACCGGCGCGTGCCGAACTGCACCGGCCGGAACGTCATCATGTTCTTCGACGCCAGGAAGGCGAGCGGGAACGCCACGACCGCCCCGAGGACGGTGCCGAGGAACGCCATCGCCAGCGTCTCGCCCATCACCTTCAGGAACAGCGGCAGCTGCTCCCAGCCGCTGGGCGGGAAAAGCTGCGAGATCACGACCGAACCCAGCTTGAGCATCCCGTCGATGAAGCTCCAGGTGAAGAAGCCGAAGCGGTACAGGCAGTACACCGTCAGCGCGCCGGCGGCGCCCCAGACCAGCAGCCGGCGCGCCCGCTCGCGCGGCGGCGACGCGAACGCGCCGGGCACGCGCGCCCGGATGGCCGCGATCTCGGCGGCGTCGGGGGCGGTCGAGGACCGGTTCATCGGCGAACCCTCATTGCGCGAGCTGGTCCTTGCCGATCAGGCGATGCCGGTACTTCTCGCTCAGCATGTCGATGCCCATGATGGTGGCGACCACGATCAACAGGATCGCGCCGGCGTCGGCGAAATAGAGCAGCTGGATCGAGGTGAAGAGGTCGTGGCCGATGCCGCCGGCGCCGACGAATCCGACGATCGTCGCCGAGCGCACGTTCAGCTCGACGCGCCAGAACGTGTAGGACATGTAGTTGGGCAGCGCCTGCGGCAGCACGCCGTACCGCATCTCCTGGAACCAGTTTCCACCCGAGGCGCGGATGCCGTCGATCGGCAGCGGGCTGACGTTCTCGTTGACCTCGGCGAACAGCTTGCCTTGGGCGCCGAGCGTGTGGACAGTGATCGCCAGAACGCCGGGCAGCGGTCCGATTCCGAACGCCAGCACGAACATCAGCGCCCAGACGATGTCGGGCACGGTGCGCGCGATCTCGAGCACGCGGCGCGTGACCCAGTAGATCGCGTAGTGCCGCGCCAGGTTGCGCGCCGCCAGGAAGCTCAGCGCGCCGCCGATCGCCGTGCCCATCACCGTCGCGAGGTAGGCCATCAGCAGCGTGTTGAGCAGGCTCGTCAGCCACTTGTCGATGCCCCAGTACCACTCGCCGACATCGGCCGAGAAGCTCGACCAGTGGATCGGCGGGATCATCTTGACGATGAACTCGGTGGTGCGCGGCAGGCCCGTGGCGATCGCCACGACGTCGAACTTCGAGACCACGACGGACACGACGAAGCACGCCGCGAACACCGACCAGAACGCGGCGCTCCAGATCGTCTTGCCGCGCCGGTGCTCGGCGTAGCGCCGCTCGAAGCGCGCGACCGCCGCGTCGCCGGCGGCGGCGCCGGTGTCCATCGTCGCCATGGCGCCGCTAGTTCTTGCGCTGCTTGCGGGCGTCGCGCTCGAGCTCGGCGGCCTGGCACATCAGCCGGTAGTCCTCGTGGTAGACGCGGACCATGCCGTTGGTCTTGCCCTGGGCGACGGACTCGGCGAGCGACATGCTGTGGTCCTTCAGGCGGATGAACAGCTTCTGGATGTCGGCGCGCATCTCCAGCGGCAGGTCGGTGCGGATCACCACCGGCGGCGACGGCAGCTGCGGCGAGGTCCACACGATGCGCACCTGCTCGCGCTTGAGCAGGCCCTTGTTCATCATCTGGCGCAGGTTGCCGATGTTGTCGTCCTTGCTGGTCCAAGTGAAGGCGCCGTCGTAGGTGCCGCGCAGCACGCCGAGCACGGCTTGCGGATGGCCGCCGGCCAGCGGGCTCTGGTAGTACTGGTCGACAGGCTTGCCCATCTGGCGGAACGCCGCCGTCGGGATCAGGTAGCCGGAGCCCGACAGGGGGTCGGTGCGGGCGACGATCTTGCCCTTGAGATCCTCGTGCGTCTTGTAGGGGCTGTCGCTCTTGACGACGATGACGGCGTTGTAGCCCATCGATCCGTCGGGCTCCTGCGCCGCGACCAGGGCCTCGACGCCGCCCTTGCTGTCCATGTGGGTCTGGCAGTAGCTGAAGCCGCTCAGCCACGCGACGTGGATCTGGCCCGCGATCAGCGCGTTCATGACGCCGGAGTAGTCGGTCGCCGTGTACAGCTCCCACTTCGCGCCGGTCTCCTTCTCGGCGTGGCGCAGGAAGGCGTCCATCGACTTGGTCGTGTTGCCCTGCGTCTCCACCGGGATGACGCCGTACTTCACCACCGGATACTTCTTCTGCCATCCGCCGATAAACTCGTCGGCCATCGCCGGCATGGCGCCGGCGGCGGCGAACGCGGCGAGCCCGAGCGCCGCGCGGCGCGTCATCCCTCGGATCATGGTTTCCCCCCTTCGTTTCCCGGCCTGGCCGGTCATTGATTCAACGGCGCCGACGTGGCGTCCATCACCATGTCGACCTCCTCCTCGCCGCCGCCCGCCGTCGCGTAGATCTCGCGGGCCTGGGCGTCGGTCAGGGACGACGGCGGACCGTCGAACACGACGGCGCCCTTGCGCATACCGATGATGCGGTCGCAGTAGTCGCGCGCGGTCTGCAGCAGATGCAGGTTCGACACGACGGTGATGCCGTCCTCGCGGTTGATGCGCCGCAGCGCATCCATCACCACGGTGGCGTTGCGCAGGTCGAGCGAGGCGATCGGCTCGTCGGCCAGCAACACCCTCGGCTCCTGCACCAGCGCGCGGGCGATCGCGACGCGTTGCTGCTGGCCGCCCGACAACGCGTCGGCGCGGTGCAGGGCGTGACTGGCGAGATCGAGCCGCTCCAGCGCGCGGATCGCGATGGCGCGGTCGACGGCCGGGAACAGGCCGAGCAGCGTCGTCAGCGTGCCGTGGAAGCCGACCCGGCCGATCAGGACGTTTGTCAGCACCGGCAGGCGCGGCACGAGGTTGAACTGCTGGAACACCATGGCGCAGCGCCGCCGCCACGCGCGCAACCGCGCGCCGCGCAGACCGCCGACGTCGACCGGCGGCTCGGCGGCGTCCTCCCAGAGGATCGTGCCCGAGGTCGGGTCGGTGAGGCGGTTGATCATCCGCAGCAGTGTCGACTTGCCGGCGCCGGAACGCCCGATCACGCCCACCATCTGCCCGGTGGGGACCTCGAACGTGACGTTGTCAACCGCCGCCACGCCGCCGTAGATCTTGGTGAGCTTATCGATTTTCAGCATGCGGCTCGAATATTGACCCGCGTCCGGCGGCTGCGCCAGTGTACAAGTCGCGGATATTCCACAGGCTTTCACATCGCATCGCATCGAGGAACCGGCCGGATGCCAACGCTTCCCCCGCTGCCGACCATGGGCGTCGGCAGCTACGCCTCGCCGGGGTGGTTCATCTCCGGCCGCGGGCGCGCGCGCGACGGCGACTTCGGACCGGCCGACATCGACGAGCTTTACGAGGACGCGACCCGCATCGCCATCGCCGACCAGGTCGAGGCCGGGCTGGACATCGTCAGCGACGGCGAGCTGCGCCGGCAGCGCTTCGTGTTCGAGGTGTTCGGCCGCCTCTCCGGCCTCAAGCGCGTGCCGCCCGACCGCAAGCTCGGCGTTCCGGGCTACGACATGGCGCCGCATTTCGCGGTCGACGGCGGAGTGGAGGCGCCGCGCGGGCTGGGCGTGGTCGAGGAGTTCGTGACGTTGAAGCGGCTGGCGCCCGGCCGCGCGCTGAAGGTCGCCTTCCCCGGCCCGCTGACCTTCGCCGGGTTCATGACCGCCGGCGGACGCGATCCCGGAGCGGTGCTGGAGGAACTGATCGCCATCGTCCGCGCCGAGCTGGCGGGACTGCAAGCCGCCGGCGCCGACTACATCCAGCTCGACGAGCCCGGCCTGCCCGAGAACCCGTTCGGCCTGTCGCTCGACGACGCCGTGACGGTGGTCAACCGCGCGATGGCCGGCTGCGACACGCGCCGCGCCGTGCACGTGTGCTTCGGGAACAACGCCGGCCGGCCGATGGCGGACCGCGACATCCAGCGTCTCGTCCCGGCGCTGCTCGGGCTCGACGTCGAGGAGGTGTCGCTGGAATACGCCAACCGGGAGATGGCGCAGATCGAGACCGTGGGCGCGCTGGCGGCGCGGTTCGATGTCGGCGTGGGCGTCGTCGACGTGAAGAACTTCCATCTCGAGACGCCGGAAAAGGTCGCCGACCGCATCGCGCTCGCCGCACGCCACGCCCCGGTCGAGCGGTTGCGGGTGACGGCGGATTGCGGTTTCTCCGCCCTGCCGCGCGGGCTGGCGCGCCGCAAGATGACTGCCATGGTCGAGGGCGCGCGCCTGGCGCGGCGCCGCATGGGCCTCGTCTGAGACCGCGGGACGCTCGACCGAGCCATGTCCGCGCGGCGCTGGCGCGGGCCTCGACCGCGGCTATACTGCGCCGCACCATGACTCCCCGCCCCCGCTCGTGACCTCCCCCAAGATCGCGTTCGTCGCCGGCCGCACCGTCGAGGCGCAGGCCGCGCTGAAGCGCCTGACCGCCCGCTACGCGTCCGTGCCGGTCGCGCGCGCGGACATCGTCGTGGCGCTGGGCGGCGACGGCTTCATGCTGCGCACGCTGCACCAGCGCATGGGCCGCGACGCGCCGATCTACGGCATGAACCGCGGCACGGTCGGCTTCCTGCTCAACGACTACCGCGAGACCGGCCTGTTGCGCCGGCTCAAGGCGGCGCGGCCGGTGACGCTCAACCCGCTGCGCATGGTCGCGCGCACGACGGCCGGCAAGACGGTCGAAGCGCGGGCCATCAACGAGGTGTCGCTGCTGCGCCACAGCCGCCAGACCGCCAAGATCGCGATCTCGGTCGACGGCAACCGCCGGCTCGACGAGCTGGCCTGCGACGGCGTGCTGGTCGCGACGCCGGCCGGCTCGACCGCCTACAACCTCTCGGCCCACGGTCCGATCCTGCCCCTCGGCGCCGGCTTTCTGGCGCTGACGCCGATCAGCCCGTTCCGCCCGCGACGCTGGCGCGGCGCCGTGCTGCCGCGCGCCGCCACCGTCACCTTCGACGTGCTCGAGGCCGACAAGCGGCCGGTCAACGCCGTGGCCGACTACACCGAGGTGCGCGACGTGGCCCGCGTGGTCGTCACCGAGGATCCCTCCGTCGCGCTCACGCTGCTGTTCGACCCCGAGCACCATCTCGAGGACCGCATCCTGGCCGAGCAGTTCCAGCCGTGAGCGACGCGGGCGTGGACAAGGTCGCCGCCGAGCGGGCGCGGCGGCGCCGCGGCTTCGTCGGCCACACCGGCTGGCGGCCTTTCGCGCTGGCGATGGCGCTGGGCGCCGCCGGCGGCTACGCGTTCCACCTCATGCGCATGCCGCTGGCGTGGATGATGGGCGCGGCCCTGGTCGGCACCGTGGCCGCCATGTCCGGCGCCCGCATCGGCGTGCCCAACCGGCTGCGGCAGGTGATGATGGTCGTGCTCGGCGTGCTGCTGGGCAGCGGCTTCCGGCCGGAGATGGTCGAGCAGATCCCGCGCTGGTCGGCGACCATGGGCGTGCTGCTGCTGGTCTCGCTGAGCAGCGCCCTCGTCGTCTACTGGCTGTTCCGCGTCCGCGGCGGCTACGACGGCCGCACCGCCTATTTCGCCGCCATGCCCGGCGGCCTCAACGAGATGGTCACGCTGGGCGCCGTCTACGGCGGCAACGAGCGCACCATCGCGCTGATGCACGCCGTGCGCATCCTCGTCGTCGTGATGACGATCCCCTTCTGGTACCGCTGGATGTACGGCACGACCTCGTCGGTGTTCGACGCCGCGAAGGCGGTGGCGCCGCTGACGCCTGTCGACGTCGCGATCCTCGTCGCCTGCGGCGTGGTCGGCGCCTTCGTGGCGCTGCGCGTGCGCATGCCGGCGGCGATGATGTTCGGGCCGATGCTGGTCAGCGGCGCGGTCCATCTGCTGGGCTGGACCGCGTCGAAGCCGCCCGGCGAGCTGGTGGCGCTGGCGCAGGTCGTGATCGGCGCCGCCATCGGCTGCCGCTTCGTCGGCGCCATCCTGCGCGAGGTGATGCGCGACATCGCCTACGGCGTCGCCGCAGCCTACGTCCTGATCCTGATCGCGGTCGGCTTCGCGTGGCTGGGCCACGTCATCTCCGGCCTGCCGACCGACGACATCGTGCTGTCCTACGCGCCCGGCGGCTTCGCCGAGATGAGCCTGGTCGGCCTCGCGCTCGGCGCCGACATCGCGATGGTGGCCACCCACCACCTCTTCCGGATCTTCGCCATCGTCGGTTTCGGCGGCTATTTCTTCCGCCGCTTCCTGGAGCCCAGGCTGGGCCCGGCACCCACGGAGGATTGATCGGCGGTCCGCCCCTACCGTCATTCCGAGCGCAGCGAGGAATCCTTCCGCCGTCGAAAGATTCCTCGCTGCGCTCGGAATGACGGCGGAGCGGTCGGAATGACAGGGGGGCCCTGTTCGCGCCGCCCGCGCAAACGCCTCCCGATTCAGCCCGCCGGCACCGGCGCGGCGGGATCGAGCAGGCTCTCGCGCTTGAGCTCGGCCCACAGATCGGCGGGGATCTGCCGGCGCATATGGGCCGCGTTCTGCTCCACCTCAGCGACGCTCAGCGCGCCGGGGATCACGGAGCACACGGCGGGATGCCCCAGCGGGAAGCGCAGCGCCGCGGCGGCCAGAGGCACGCCGTGGCGGCGGCACACCGCCTCGATCCGCTGCGCCCGCTCGATCAGCGCCGGCGCCGCGTCGACGTAGTCGTGCTTGGCGCCGGGCTTCACGTCGCCCGTGAGGATGCCGGAGTTGTACGGCCCGCCGAGGATCACCGACACGCCACGCCGGACGCATTCCGGCATGAACCCGGCCAGCGCGCCCTGCTCCAGCAGCGTGTAGCGGCCGGCCAGCAGCACGCAGTCGAAATCGCCGGCCCGCAGGAAGCGCAGGCTGGTGTCGGCCTCGTTGAGCCCGACGCCGATGGCCCCGATCACGCCGGCGCGGCGCAGCTCGTCGAGCGCGCGGAAGCCGCCGTCCATGACCTCGGCGAAGCGCTTGTCGAGGACGGCGCGGTCCTTCGTCGTCCAGAAATCGACGTCGTGCACCAGCGCGATGTCGATGCGCGAGATGCCGAGCCGCAGATGCGACTGCTCCAGCGAGCGCATCACGCCGTCGTAGGTGTAGTCGAAGCGCGGCGCGAAGCCCGGCAGGCCGTTGGCGCGCATGTCCTCCGGCGCGCGCTCGCCCGGCCGCATCGCGCGCATGACTCGGCCGATCTTGGTCGACAGCACGTAGTCGGCGCGCGGCCGCCCGCGCAGGGCCGCGCCCATGCGCAGCTCGCTGCGGCCGTAGCCGTAGAACGGCGAGGTGTCGAAGAAGCGGACCCCGGAATCGTAGCCGGCGTCGACCAGCGCGACGCCGTCGGCGTCGGAGATCGTCGCGCGGAAGCCGCCCAGCGGCGCGCCGCCGAGCCCCAGCTCGGTGACCTCGAGGGCCGTGCGCCCGACGCGCCGGCGCGGAAACGATGCCATGCGGTTCTCCCCGGTGCCGGCGCGGGCGTGTCAGGCGCGGATGGTGATGCCGCCGTCGACGATCATCAGGTGGCCGTTGACGTAGGCGGCCTCGTCCGAGACCAGGAACAGCGCGGCGTTGGCGACGTCCCAGCCGGTGCCCATCTTGCCGGTCGGCGAGGCCTTGTCGCGGATCGCGATCATGCGGTCGTAGTCGCCCTGCGCGTACTGGTCCTTGAGGATCGAGATCATCGGCGTGTGCATGAGCCCCGGCAGGATCGCGTTCACGCGGATGCCCTTGTCGGCGTACATCAGCGCCAGCGCCTGGGTGAAGCTGTTCACCGCGCCCTTGCTGGCGTTGTAGGCGATGTAGCGGATGCCCTTGGGCTGGCGGATCGAGGCGATCGACGACACGTTCACGATCGCGCCCTTGCCCTGCCTCTCCATCACCGGCAGCGCGTATTTGCAGGTCAGGAACATGCTCTTCACGTTGACGTTGAAGACCGTGTCCCAGTCCTTCTCGTCGAGCTCGACCGGCCCGCCGTCGCGGCTGATGCCGACGTTGTTGTCGAGCGCGTCGATCCGGCCCCACAGCCCGACGCAGGTGTCGACGATGGATTTCGCGCCCGCCGCGGTGGAGGCGTCGGCCGCCAGCGCGACCGCCTCGCCGCCCTCGCCCTTGATCAGGCCGACGGTCTCCTCGGCCGCCGCGAGGTTGCGGTCGACGCACAGCACGCGCGCCCTCGCGCGCGAACGTCACGGCCGTGCACTTGCCGTTGCCCCAGCCCGGCCCGCTCGATCCCGCGCCCACGACCACCGTCGCGCGTCCCTTCAACCTCTCGCCCATCGCCGTCTCTCCCGTCGAAATACGTCTCGCCGACCCTAGCACACGCCCTCAGCCACCTTCGCGTCCCGCGGGCGGTGCGGCGCGCTGATCGGCCTCGAGCCAGACGCGGGGCCGGACCAGGCTGACGAGGATCGCCAGCGCCAGCGCCGCCGCGACGACCCACAGAGCGTATTGGAAACCCGCGAGGAACGCCGCCGGCGCGGGCGCTCCGGTCGCGCGCGCGGCCTGCGCCGCGGAGTCGGAGAGCGCGCTGAGCGCCGCGGCGCCGCCCGCAGTCCCGATGGTGCGCGTGACCATGGTCAGGCTGCCGGCCACGCCGCGGTCGCGCGCCGGCAGGGTCGCCACGACGATGTCGCTGTAGGTGACCTGGAACAGCCCGGTGGCGACGCCGTGCGCCAGAAGCGCGGCGATCATCAGCCAGAGCGGCGTGGTCGCGGTCCATCCGCCGATCGCGGCCAGAGCGGCGGCCGCGCCGATCAAGCCGGCCAGCGCCACGCGCCGCCGGCCGACCGCCGCGGCGAGACGCCCGACCACGGTCGATCCGAGGATCGTGCCCAGCGGCGCCATGGCCAGCGCGATCCCCGCGGCCGGCGTCGACAGGCCGGCGATGCCCACGAGGTAGTACGGCACCAGCAGCAGGATCGCGAAGCCCGCGACGTAGGCGCAGACGCTGGCGACGTTGAGGACGGCGAAGTCCAGATCGCGGAACAGCCCCGGCCGCAGGATCGGCTCGGGAACGCGCGACGCGCGGCGGACGAAGGCGGTGCCGGCGACCACCGCGACGGCCGCGAGCGCCGCCGGCAGGGTGAGGTCGCCCGCCGACATGCGCAACGTCGCCAGCGCCAGCAGCAGCGCGCTCATCGCGGTCGCCAGCAACGCCGCGCCGATCCCGTCGAACGGCCGCTGGACCGCCGATGGCGACGGCGCCGGCAGCAGGAAGCTCAGCAGCAGCGCGCCCAACGCGATCGGGACGCGGAACCAGTAGACCGCCGGCCAGCCGAACGGCTGCACCAGGAAGCCGCCCAGCGACGGGCCGATCGCGGCCCCGGCCGCCATCATGCCGGCGTAGGTCGCCAGCGCCCGGGTGCGTCCCGCGTCGGGGAAAAGCGACGTCGCCAGCGCCGGCCCGCAGCTCAGCACCAGCGCCGTGCCGACGCCCTGCGCCACCCGCGCCACCAGCAGCCAGTTGTAGGTCGGCGCCAGCGCGCAGAGCGCGAGGCCGACGACGCTGACGGCCAGGCCGATCCGGAACACGCGGCGGTAGCCGAACAAATCGCCGACCTTGCCGCAGACCAGCATCAGGCTGCCGTAGGTCAGCACGTAGCAGATCACGACCCACTGGATCGCGCGGATCTCCAGCCCGAACGCGGCGGAGAGATTCGGCAGCGCGATGTTCAGCGCCGTGTCGAGTGGACCGATCGACGAGCCCAGCCCGACGACGAACATCCCCAGCGCCGGGGCGGCGCGCGGGGTCACGGCGCGGCCCGGCGCATCGCCGCGGTTACCGGCGCGGGCCGCGTCAGCCGCGGCCGACGAACGGCATCTTGGTCGCCATCACCGTCAGGAACAGCACGTTGGCGTCCGGCGGCAGCGTCGCCATGTAGACCACCGCGTCGGCCACCGCCTGCACGTTCATGGTCGGCTCGATCCGCGTCGATCCATCGGGCTGGAGCACGCCCTTGGCCATGCGCTCGGTCATCGGCGTGGCGGCGTTGCCGATATCGACCTGGCCGCCGGTGATGTCGAACGGCCGGCCGTCGAGCGCGATCGCCTTGGTCAGGCCGGTGATCGCGTGCTTGGTCGCCGTGTACGGCGCCGAGTTCGGCCGTGGAGCGTGGGCCGAGATCGAGCCGTTGTTGATGATGCGGCCGCCCTGCGGGGTCTGCGCCTTCATCATGCGGATCGCCTCCTGCGCGCACAGGAACGAGCCCGTCAGGTTGACGTCGACCACGGCCTTCCACTGCGCGTAGGTCAGATCCTCCATCGGCACGGGCGGCGCGCCGGTGCCGGCGTTGTTGAACAGCACGTCGAGCCGGCCGAACTCCGCCTTCACGGCCGCGAACAGCCGCTTCACCGCCTCGGGGTCGCCCACGTCGGCGGCCACCGCCAGCGCGCCGACGCCCAGCGCCTTGGCGGCCGAGACCACCTCGTCGAGCGGCTCCTTGCGGCGTCCCGCCAGCGCGACGGAATAGCCGGCCTTGGCCAGCCCCAGCGCCGACGCCTTGCCGACTCCCGATCCGGCGCCCGTCACGAGCGCGACTTTGGTGGTGGCCATGTCCGTCTCTCCCCCTGTGTCGGCGTCCCGCCTACGCCACGCGCGGCAGGACCTTGGTGTGGAACAGTTCCAGCGACTTCATCAGCTTGGCATGCGGGATCAGCGCGTTGTAGGTCCAGGCGAAGATCCAGTTCACCGGCAGGCGCTTCTTGGTGTTCTCCAGCAGGCGCGTCACCGAATCGACCGTGCCGACGAAGGCGTAGCCGTTGGCGATCGCCTCCTCCGGCGCCGGCGCGTTTCCGGTCTTCGGGTCGATCATGCCCTTGCGGAAGCCGAACGGCACGAACCACGCGTTGCCGGTGAAGGTCGCGGAGTCCTTCCACAGCGCGACCGCCTCCTCCTCCGTGTCGGCGATGATGACGTCGCGCAGCAGCCCGAGCCCGTCGCCGCGCGGCTTTCCGGACACGCTGGCGTAGACGTCGAACAACTGCTCCTCGAGCTCCTGCCGCATCGGCGGCAGGATCGCGGTCACGCCCTCGCGCGCGCACCAGCGGATGCTGTTCTCCGAGGAGGCGAAGGGCTGGAACACGGGTGGATGCGGCTTCTGCAGCGGCTTGGGCACGACGCCCACCGCCTTGAGGATCCCGTTCTCGACGCCGGCGCCCCAGTTCCTCGTCGTCTCGAGGTCCCACGGCGTCGGGCCCGGCGGGATCTTCCAGTACTTGCCCTGGTGGGCCAGCATCGGCTCGGTCCACGCCTTCTTGATGATCTGGAAGCACTCCTCGAACGCCTCGCGGTTGGCCGCGTCGATCTCGTCGTGCTGGTGCGGCAGGGCGCCGTGGATGCCGTGGGTCTGCTGCGCCATGGTGTCGACCCAGCGCCGCTGGTAGCCGCGCGCGAAGCCGGCGCAGGCGCGGCCGCCGCTCATGTGGTCGAGCATCGCGATGTCCTCGGCGACGCGGATCGGATTGCTGGCCGGCAGCACGATGCCGAGCTGGCCGACGCGGATGCGCTTGGTCTGCATCGCGACGTAGAGGTCGAGCAGCACGGGGTTGTTCGACAGCTCGAACCCCTCGATGTGGAAATGGTGCTCGGTGAAGCTGACCGAATCATAGCCGACGTCGTCGGCCAGCCGCACCTGCTCCGACACCTCGCGTAGCATCTGCTGGTAGAGGTCGCCGCGCAGACCGACCATGCCGGCCTCGATCTGCGACCGGTCGCCGACCGTCGGCAGGTAGAACAGCGACGCCTTCATCGTTTCCAATCCGTGGTCATTTGGTTCATTCGGGGTCGAGCATAGCGGACGCCGCCACGCCGGCGGAAACCCCGCGGCGCGCGGCTGCGTTGCTTAGAGGCGGGTCCTCAGATCGGTCTTGAGGATCTTGCCGTAGTTGTTCTTCGGCAGCGCGTCGATGAAGCGGTAGTCCTTCGGCCGCTTGTAGCGCGCGATGTTGTCGAGGCAGAGCTGGTCGAGCTCGGCCGGGGTCACGCTGCGGCCCTCGCGCGCCACGACGAAGGCAACCGCCTCCTCGCCCCACTCGGGATGCGGCCGGCCGACCACGGAGCACTCCAGCACGGCGGGATGCGCGTTGAGCACGTCCTCGATCTCGCGCGGATAGATGTTGGAGCCGCCGGAGATGATCATGTCCTTGGAGCGGTCCTTCAGCGTCAGGAAGCCGTCGTCGTCGAAACACCCCACGTCGCCGGTCCACAGCCAGCCGTCGCGCAACGAGCGCGCGGTCGCCGCTTCGTTGCGCCAGTAGCCGGTCATCACGACGTCGCCCCGGACGATGATCTCGCCGGTTTCGCCCGTCGGCACCGGCCGGCCGTCCTCGTCGACGACGCGGACCTCGACGCAGGAATCCGGCAGGCCGGCCGACGCCAGCCGCTGCTCCCAGCGGGGATGCGTCCGGTCGGCGTGCTGGGCGCGGCTGAGATGGGTGATCGTCATCGGGCTCTCGCCCTGCCCGTAGAGCTGGATCATCACGTCGCCCAGCAGGTCGAGCGACTTCTTGAGGTCGCTGACGTACATCGGCGCGCCGCCATAGGTGATGGTGCGCAGCGCGCCGGGCCGCAGATCGGCGGCGGACGGCGAATCGATCAGCCGCTTCACCATGGTCGGCGCCAGGAAGACGTTCGCGCCGGGCCAGCGGTTGATCAGCTCGACCGTCTCCGGCACCTCGTAGCGGCCGCTCTCCGGGAACACCTGGACGACGCCGCGCGCCAGCATCGGGAAGGTCCACAGGCCGGAACCATGGCTGACCGGCGCGACGTGCAGCAGCGACTCGCCGGGCGCCGGCCGGTCGATGTCGGCGTAGTAGTTGAACGTCATCGTCAGCAGGTTGCGGTGCGTCAGCGTCGCGCCCTTCGGCCGGCCCGTCGTGCCCGAGGTGTAGAACAGCCACGCCGGATCCGTCGGCCTCGCGTCGTGCAGCGCGACCGGATCGCCCACCGCCATGAACGTGTAGTCGCGCGTGGTGACGTCGACGACGCGCTCCAGCGCCGGGCACTCGTCCTTCACCGAGGCGATCGCCTCGGCGAGGTCCGGCGTCACGAAGCACACGCGCGCGCCGCTGTCGCCGAGGATGAAGGCGAACTCCTTGGGATGCAGCTTGGCGTTCATCGGCACGGCGCACAGCCCGGCGTGCCAGATGGCGTACATCGCCTCCAGCGACTCCACGCAGTTGGTCGTCGCCAGCGCCACGCGGTCGCCCGGCGCCAGGCCGAAGCGGTGCCGCAGATGCGTCGCCATCACCGACACGCGGCGCAGCAGCGCGCGGTAGGACAGGTGCGGCGCCGGCCCCTTCGCCAGGGCCGTCAGTTCGGGGAACGCCTGCGCCGATTTGATCAGCAGCGAAGCGATATTCATCGTTGCCCTCCGTTCGCGCGCGGACTATCGCAAGCGGGACGCCGGCGGGCAATCGCCGCGGACGGCGCGCGCACCGCACGGAAGAAGAAGTGACCGAAGTCGATTTCGCCATCGTCGGCGCCGGCATCGCCGGCGTCTCCTGCGCGTACTTCCTGGCGCCGAGGGCGCGCGTCGCGATCCTCGAGCGCGAGCATGTGGCCGCCTACCACACCACCGGCCGCTCGGCGGCGCTGTACAGCGAGACCTACGGCGGCGCCGCGATCCGCGCCATCACCGTCGCCAGCGGCCCGTTCTACCGCGACCCGCCGGCCGGCTTCGCCGACGTCCCGCTGCTGTCGCCGCGCGGGGCGCTGTTCGCCGGCCGCGCCGACGAGCGCGCGGCGCTGGATTCGGCGCACAGGGAGTTCAACGCGCTGGTCGCCAGCGTGCGCCGCGTCGACAAGGCCGAGGCGCTGGCGCTGTGCCCGCTGCTGCGCGCCGACTACGTCGACGGCGGCGTGTTCGAACCCGACGCCGAGGACATGGACGTGGCCGCCATCCACGCCGGCTTCCTGCGCGGCGCCCGCGCCGCCGGCGCGACCCTGCGTCTCAAGTCGGAGGTCGTCGGCCTCGACCGCCGCGACGGCAAGTGGCTCGTGCGGCTGGCCGACGGCGACACGGTCGTCGCCGGCGCGATCATCGACGCCGCCGGCGCGTGGTGCGACGCGCTCGCGGCGATGGCCGGTGTGAAGCCGGTCGGGCTGGTGCCGAAGCGGCGCACGGCCTTCACCTTCGACGCGCCGCCGGGGCTCGACATCGCGCGCATGCCCATCGTCGTCGACATCGCGGAGACGTTCTATTTCAAGCCGGAGGTCGGGCAATTCCTCGGCTCGCCGGCGGACGAGACGCCGAGCGAGCCGTGCGACGCGCAGCCGGAGGAGATCGACATCGCCATCGCCGTCGACCGCATCCAGACGGCGACGACCCTCGAGATCCGGCGCATCCGCAACAAATGGGCCGGCCTGCGCAGCTTCGTGAAGGACAAGACCTTCGTGGCCGGCTACGAGCCCGGCGCCGACGGGTTCTTCTGGCTCGCCGGCCAGGGCGGCTACGGCATCCAGAGCGCGCCGGCGATGGGCCGCCTCAGCGCCGCGCTGGCGCTGGGCGACGGGCTGCCGGCCGACATCACGGCGCTGGGCGTCGCGGAAGCCGCGTTGTCGCCGATGCGGCTTCGGTGAGACGCGGCGCCCGCGCGTCCTACTCCACCGCGTGGGTCGCGAATTCGCCGGGGCTGGTGATCTCGATCAGCTCGAGATCGTCGGAGTGCGCGATCTCCTTATGCTTGATGCGCGGCGGCTGGTAGACCATCGAGCCGGCCTCGAGCGTCACGTCGCCGTAGCCCTCGTAGTGGAACTTCACCCAGCCCTTGAGCACGTAGACGAACTGGAAATCCAGATCGTGCCAGTGCCGCGGCGCGTCGGCGTGCATGCCCGGCCGGGCGCGGATGACATGGGCGTGCACCCGCCCGCCGGTCACGCCCATCAACCCGAGGTCGCGGTACTCGAAGAACGGCCGCAGCCCGTCCGGCGCGAAGGAATCGGCGGCGGCGTGGCTGACCACGACCTGCCGCGCCAGCGCCGCCGCCTTCGCCTTCGGCGCGGCCTTGCCCCCCGCGGCCTTGCCCATCAGGGTCTTGCGCGGCGTCGCCCGGCGCGCCGGCTTCGCGGCCGGCTTCCGCGCCGGCGGCTTGCGGCTGGCGGGTTTGCGGGTGGCGGTCTTTCGGACCGCGCGTTTCGCTGCTTTGGCCATGTCGGATACCTCCCTGCGCGAAGTATGTCCGCATCGCCGGAGCGCGGCAATTCCCGCCCCGGACGGGTTCCGCGTCGACATTTATCCACAGCGTGGTAGACTGCGTCGCTTTCCGGGGTTGCACCGTGGAAGGCCAAGAATGAACGCCGTCGACCCGCCGCCCACACCCGCTTCCAGCGAAGCGCAGCCCGCGCGCCGACACATCCGCCTGACATCCCATCCGCTTTCCGGCGCCACGCGCCCGCCGCCGCTGCGCTGGGGCGCGCCCACGGCGGTCGAGCGCGGCCCGGTGGTCGCCACCCTGACCAGCCCGGAGCGGCGCAACGCCATCGGCACGCACTCCGGCTCCTACGGAATCTACCGCGCCCTCGCCGTCGCCTCGCGGACGCTCGACCGCAACCACAAGGCCGACCTCACCGACACCGCGCCGGCGGCGCGCATCGGGCCGTTTCCCGGCTGGGCCGACCCGGCGAGGATCGTGTCGTTCGATCCCTGGGGCCACATGGTGGCCGACGTGTTCGCCGGCGAGCTGGCGCGGGGCCTCGACGTCCGCCCGACCATCGCCGTCACCAAGGCCCATGTCGGCATGCCGGAGATCCGCGACGCGGTCGCCGCCGGCCGGCTGATCCCGGACGGCGACGTCCTGCTCGATTCCGGCGACGTGCGCGTCACCAAGGCGGCGATCGAGCCGGTGTGGTGGCTGCCCGGCGTCGCCGAGCGGTTCGCCATCGCCGAGACCGCGCTGCGCCGCGCGCTGTTCGAGCAGACCGGCGGCATGTACCCGGAACTGGTCACGCGACCGGACCTGAAGGCGTTCCTGCCGCCGATCGGCGGCATGACGCTCTATTTTTTCGGCGACGTCTCCAAACTCGGCCGGCCGCAGACGCGCATCGCCTGCCGCGTGCACGACGAATGCAACGGCTCCGACGTGTTCGGCTCCGACATCTGCACCTGCCGGCCCTACCTCGCGCACGGCATGGAGCTGTGCGTCGAGGAGGCCCAGCGCGGCGGCGTCGGCGTCGTGGTCTACAATCGCAAGGAGGGCCGCGCGCTGGGCGAGGTCACCAAGTTCCTCGTCTACAACGCGCGCAAGCGGCAGGCCGGCGGCGACAGCGCGGCGCGCTACTTCGAGCGCACGGAATGCGTCGCCGGCGTCCAGGACATGCGCTTCCAGCAGCTCATGCCCGACGTGTTCCACTGGCTGGGCATCGCGCGCATCGACCGCTTCGCCTCGATGAGCAACATGAAGTCGGGCGCGCTGCGCGACATGGGCGTCGAGATCGTCGAGCAGGTCGCGATCCCCGAGGGCCTGATCCCGCCCGACGCCCAGGTCGAGATGGACGCCAAGAAGGCCGCCGGCTATTTCACCGCCGCCGCGCCGGACGCCGCCGAGCTGCTCAAAGCGAAAGGCCGGGGACTGGCGGAGTGAGCGTCGCCTGCGTCCCGCCGCTGGTGGCCTCGGCCATCGCGCTGATGCGCGCGCCGGCGACGATCCGCGCGCGCGCCGCGCTGGTCCGCCGCCACGTCGAGGACGGACGCTCGCCGCATTTCGCGCTCGACGCCAACGGGCTGGAGGCCGCCGTGCGCGCCACCCTGGCGGTGATGCGCGAACGCTTCCCCGATCCACAGCGGGTGCCGTTCCACGCCCGCTGGCGGCATTTCGAGGTCGGCGGCCGCGACCGGTGGCGCGGCCTCGCCGCGACGCTGGGGGGCGTGGACCCCGCCGAGCGCGGCCGCGTCCGCGTCGAGCTGGCGATCACGTCTGTCCTGCTCGACGCCGGCGCCGGCGCCGACTGGCGCTACCGCGAGTCCGACGGCGGCGCGACGTTCACGCGCTCCGAGGGGTTGGCCGTCGCCAGCTTCGACCTCTACCGCGGCGGCGCGTTCTCCAACGATCCGGCGGCGCCGCTGCGCGCCGACGCCGAGGCGCTGGAGCGTTTCTCCGCCGGCGCGCTCGCGACCGCGTTCCAGGTCGCGCCCGGCAATCCGCTGGTCGGCCTCGACGGCCGGGCGGCCCTGATCGCGTCGCTCGGCGCCGTCGCGCGGTCGCGGCCGGACGTGTTCGGCGCCGGCGCGCGGCTGGGAACCCTCTTCGACCATCTCGCGGCGCGCGCCGAGGCGGGAGTCCTGCCGGCGGCCGCGATCCTCGCCGCCCTGCTCGACGTCTTCTCGGCATCTGGCCGTCCCGGCTCGACATCGACGGCGTGCCGCTGGGCGACGTCTGGCGCCATCCCGCCGCGCGCGCGCGCGACCGCACCGACGGTCTCGTGCCGTTCCACAAGCTCTCGCAATGGCTCGCCTACTCGCTGGTCGAGCCGCTGGAGGAGGCCGGCATCCGCGTGGTCGACCTCGACGCGCTGACCGGCCTGCCGGAGTACCGCAACGGCGGCCTCCTGGTCGATTGCGGCGCGTTGCGCGTCAAGCGCCGCGAGCTGCTGACCACACCGTTGCCGCCCGGCGACGAGGCGGTCGTCGAGTGGCGCGCGCTCACGGTGGCGCTGCTCGACGACATCGCGGCGCACGTCCGCCTGCATCTCGGCCTCGACGCCGAGGCGCTGCCGCTGGTCAAGGTGCTGGAGGGCGGCACCTGGCTGGCCGGCCGCCGGCTGGCAGCCCAACGCCGTGCCGGCGGCGCCCCGCCCATCGCCGTCGCCAGCGACGGCACCGTGTTCTGAACCGCGAGGATCCGCGATGCCCGCTCCCAACGTCACCGTCGTCGACCACCCGCTGGTCCAGCACAAGCTCAGCATCCTGCGCGACCGCGAGACCTCGACCACCAATTTCCGCCGCCTGCTGCGCGAGATCGCGCTGCTGCTGGGATACGAGGTGACGCGCGACCTGCCGCTCACGCGCCAGCGCATCGAGACGCCGGTGGCGGCCATGGACGCGCCGTTCATCGACGGCAAGAAGCTGGTGATCGTGCCGATCCTGCGCGCCGGGCTCGGACTGGCCGACGGGCTGCTCGACCTCGTCCCCTCGGCCCGCGTCGGCCATATCGGCCTCTACCGCGATCCCGAGACGAAGGCCGCGGTCGAGTACTACTTCCGCATGCCCGAGGACGCCGCCGAGCGTCTGGCGCTGGTGTGCGATCCGATGCTGGCGACCGCCAACTCGTCGATCGCCGCCGTCGACCTGCTGAAGGGCGCCGGCGTGCGCCGCATCAAGCTGCTCTGCGTGCTGGCGGCGCCGGAGGGCGTCGCGGCGTTCGGCGCGGCGCATCCCGACGTGCCGGTCACCGTCGCCGCCATCGACGAGCGGCTCAACGACCACGCCTACATCGTCCCCGGCCTCGGCGACGCCGGCGACCGCATGTACGGCACGCGGTAGCGGGGCGCCGGCGTCTTCCCCGCGGCGCGCCGCCGACGCAGGATGGCGCGACGCCAGCAACCGGGAGCGACCATGCCGACGATCCGCCGCCTCTCCTTCACCGGACTGGAGTTCGTCCTGCCGCCGGAAAAGGCCTACGGCATGTCGCGCGGCGGCGGCCACCGCCGGCCCGGCGGCCTCGTCGAGGTCGAGACCAGCGACGGCGTCGTCGGAATCGGCGAGGCGTTCGGCAATCCGCTGGTGGGCCGCGACTACTTCGCGATGGTCGAGCCGTTCTTCGCGGGACGCAGCGTGTTCGATTTCGACCACGTCGAGGCCGAGCTGCGCAACCGGCTCTACCATCTCGGGGTCCAGAACCAGCTCACGGCCTGCCTCGCCGGGATCAACACCGCCCTGTTCGACGCCATCGGCCGGACCTTCGGCGTGCGCGTCTGCGACCTGCTCGGCGGCTGCCGCGCCGAACGCCTGCCCGTCTACGCCTCGACCGGGTTCTTCTCGAAGGATCCGGAGAACCAGCTCGAGCACCAGATGGAGCGCGTGCGCGCCCATCCCTACCTCGGCGCCAAGATCAAGATCGGCCGCGGCGCGCGCGACGACGCCGCCCGCGTCAAGCTGGCGCGCGGCATGCTCGGCCCCGACGCGCTGCTGATCGTCGACGTCAACGGCAACTACACCGTCGACCTGGCGCTTGAATCGATGCGCGCCATCGAGCCGTACGGCATCCACTGGGTCGAGGAGCCGCTGCCGCCGTCGGATATCCGCGGCTACGCCGAGCTGCGGGCGCGGGCGCCGCTGCCGATCGCCGCCGGCGAGGCGCTGTACGCCACGCGCGACTTCAAGCTCCTGATCGACGCGCGCGGCGTCGACATCGTGCAGCCGTCGATCCCCGCCACCGGCGGCCTGACGGAGGCGAAGCGGATCGCGTTCCTGGCGCAGTCGTCCAACCTGCGCGTCTCGCCGCACGTGTGGGGCGGCGCCGTCGGGCTGGCCGCGGCGCTGCATTTCGTCGCCGCGCTGCCGGTGAGCCCGCACACCGACAACCCGCCCTATCCCGTGCTGGTCGAATACGACATGAGCCGCAACGCGCTGCGCGAGGAGCTGGCGCTGAATCCGCCCCGGCTGGAGGACGGTCACCTCGTCCTTCCGTCGGGCCCGGGGCTGGGAGTCGAACTCGATCGCGCCGCCGTCGACCGCTACCGCGTCTGCTGACGCGCGCGGCCGTCAGTTGCCGGGGCCGCGCTCCATCGAATAGGGCTGCCAGCGCGTCAGCCCGCCTTTCTCCAGCACCGAGGGATTGACGCAGGAGCGCGGCCAGCGGCCGGTGAGGATGGAGGCCAGCTCCTGGCCGACGCGGCGGCGGCGAGCCGGATCGAAGCGCGCCGAGGCCGAGGCGACGTGCGCGGTCAGGATCACGTTGTCCATCTTGAGCAGTGGGTTGTCCGGCTTGACCGGCTCGACCTCCAGCACGTCGAGGCCGGCGCCGGCGATCCAGCCCTCCTCGAGCGCCTTGATCAGCGCCGCCTCGTCCACGGTCGGCCCGCGGCCGGTGTTGATGAACAGCGCCGTCGGCTTCATGCGCCGGAAATGCTCCTCGCGCAGCATGCGCTGCGCGTCGGCGGTCGCCGGCGCGTGCATCGAGACGATGTCGGATTGCGACAGCACCTCGTCGAGGCTGGCCGGCTCGACGCCGTGCTCGCTCATCACCAGCTCCTCGACGTAGGGGTCGTAGGCGATGACGCGCAGACCGAACGGCTTGGCGCGCTTGGCCACCGCGCGGGCGACGTGGCCGAAGGCGATCAGGCCGAGCGTCTGTCCCATCAGGCGCGGGAACTTGTAGAGCGCCGGCCGGCCCTCCGACCAGCGGCCCTCGCGCACCATGCGGTCCTGCTCGACCAGCCGGCGGAACATGCCCAGCAGCAGCGTCATGGCGTGGTCGGCGACCTCCTCGATGAAGGTGTCGGGCACGTTGGTGACGGGGATGCCGCGCGCCGTGGCCGCCGCGACGTCGCACGAATCGACGCCGACGCTGCCCAGCGAGATCGCCTTGCAGCGCGTCAGGCTGTCGATCACGACCTTCGGCAGCTTGCGGCGCTGGAGGTAGATCGCGTCGGCGTCGCGCGCCTCGGCGATGACCTCGTCGTCGGTGGCCGAGGCCGGCAGACCGACGATCGCGACGTCGAGCGCCCGCAACGCCTCCATCTCGTAGGCGTAGTCGTCGCCCGGCATGGCGCCCGGCGACACGATCCTGAACTTCGCCGTGTCGTTCCTCAAATCAGCCACGTCGTCCCTCCCGCCGTTCATGAGCGGCGGAGCAAATCGGCCGCGTCGCGCCTTGTCAATCGCCGCCGCCCGTTCCGGGCCGGGCGGACACCACCGTCATCAGGCTCGCACGACGGCCTGCGCGCCGACGAGCACCAGTCCGAGCGTCGCGGCGTTCCAGCACAGCGACCGGATCCACGGGATTCCGGCGGCGTAGAGCGGCAGATAGGCGGCGCGGCCGGCGAGATACATCGCGCAGCCGGTCTGGCTGAGGGCGCCGGAGGAACCGGTGACGTGGACGACGACGGCGCAGACGGCGAAATAGGCGAAGGTCTCGAGGAAGTTCGCGTGGGCGCGATGGAGGCGGGCCGCGACGCCCGTCGGCCGCAGATCCTCGTCGCGCGGGCCGGCCGCGTAGCGGTTGCCGACCTGCGCCTTGAACGAGAAGGCCGCCGCGGAGAGGTGCACCAGTCCCAGCAGCGCCGCGAGCAGCGCCGCCCACAGTTCCCACGACATCGGGTCCTCCCTGCCGTCGCGCCGGCGGGGCGGCCCGCGTCGCGGATCCGCCGACGCCGTGAGCCGGCCTACGCCAGGCGGAACGCCGCCGGCTGCCGGCCGTCGAGATCGGCGAAGTGGTACTCGCGGGCGAGATCGCCGACCGTCAGCAGACGGCCGCTCTTCTCCATCACGCCGGGATCGCCGGCCAGCATCGCCACGGCGCGGCCGGCGTATTCCGGCGACTCGGTCGTCGCCAGCGTCGCCGGATCGCCGGCGAGCGCCTTCTCGACGCGCTCCGTGCGCACGAAGCCCGGCGCCAGCGCGACCACGGCCACGTCGCTCGCCGCCAGCTCCCGCGCCAGCCCCGCGGTCAGCCGGATCACGGCCGCCTTGGCGACGTCGTAGTAGAGGTTGCCGAGATACTCGTCGAACGCCCAGGCCAGCGTGTTGACGACCAGCCGCGGACCCGTGCGGGCGCGGCTCGACGTCAGCAGCGGCGCGGCGTGGCGCGACGACAGGAACGTCGCCTTCAGGCCGCGGTCGAACATGCCGCCCCAGTTGGCGGCGTGCTCCTGCTGCCACAGCGGGCGCGTGAACTCGGCGCCGGGATGGCTCTCGTATCCACCCCAGGCGTTGTTGACGAGGATGTCGATCCTGCCGTGGTCGCGGCCGACCGTCTCGAACAGCGACCGCACCTGGGTCTCGTCGGCGTGGTTGCAGCGGACCGCGATCCCCTGCCCGCCGCGCTCGTCGACCTCCTTGGCGGTGCGCTCGATCGTGCCGGGCAGACCCTCCGTGGTCGGACCCGCGTCGCTGCTTCGGCCGGTGACGTAGACGACGCAACCGGCCTCGCCGAGCACGCGGGCGACGCCGCGGCCGAGCCCTCGGCTGGCGCCGGTGACGACGGCGACGGGACGGACGGGATCGGTGGCGGCGGCTGGGGACATCATCGGCTCTGCGTATATCACGGACGGATGGCGGGGCATCATACCGCATCCGTAAACGCCCGCCGCGCGTCGATAGCGCGTTGACGGACGCGATTCGCCATGCACTTGATACGGCTTCGCAAAGAACGCCGTCCGCAGGTCCGCGGAACGGCGCGCGTGGCACGAAGCGCCAACGGCAAGGGGGTTTCTATGGACGAACGTGAGATCCGAGGCCTTATCGGCAAGGTCAAGACCGGCCGGCTATCGCGCCGCGGTTTCGTGAACCGGATGCTGGCGGTCGGCGTGACGGCGCCGATGGCGACGCAGCTTCTGGCCTACTCCGGCGTGGCCATGGCGCAGGCGCCGTCGGCCTACAAGCCGACCAAGCGCGGCGGCGGCGGCACGCTCAAGGTGCTGTGGTGGCAGGGCCCGACCCTGCTCAATCCGCACTTCGCCGTCGGCACCAAGGACCAGGACGGTTCGCGCCTGTTCTACGAGCCGCTGGCCGCGTGGGACGCCGAGAGCAACCTCAGGCCGATGCTGGCAGCGGAGATTCCCAGCCGCGAGAATGGCGGGCTGGCGGCCGACGGCAAGTCGGTGACCTGGAAATTGAAGCAGAACGTGAAGTGGCACGACGGCAAGCCGTTCACCGCCGACGACTGCGTGTTCAACTGGCAGTACGCGAAGGATCCCGCGACCGCCGCGGTGACCGTCGGCTCGTACAAGGACGTGGTCGTCGAGAAGGTCGACACCTACACCGTGGTCGTGAAGTTCCAGAAGCCGACGCCGTTCTGGGCCGACGCGCTGGTCGGCACCCGCGGCATGCTGATCCCGAAGCACCTTTTCCAGGACTTCATCGGCGCCAAGTCGCGCGACGCCCCGACCAACCTCAAGCCGGTCGGCACCGGTCCCTACCTGTTCAAGGATTTCAAGCCGGCCGACCTCGTCACCGGCGTCATCAACCCCGACTACCACCAGGCCAACAAGCCGTACTTCGACGCCATCGAGATGAAGGGCGGCGGCGACGCGGTGTCGGCGGCGCGCGCGGTGCTGCAGACCGGCGAATACGACTTCGCCTGGAACATGCAGGTCGAGGACGAGATCCTCAGCCGGCTCGAGAAGGGCGGCAAGGGCCGCGTCCTGGTCACGCCGGGCGGCAACATCGAGCACATGCAGCTCAACACCACCGACCCGTGGACCGAGGTCGACGGCGAGCGCGCCAGCGCCAAGACCAAGCACCCGATCCTCGGCGACCAGGCGGTGCGCCAGGCGATCGCGCTGATCATCGACAACAAGTCGATCGAGCAGCACATCTACGGCCGCACCGGGCCCGCGACGCGCGACTTCCTGAACAACCCCGCGAAGTTCCGCTCGAAGGCCAACCCGGTCGAGTTCAACGTCGAGAAGGCCGCCGACCTGCTGGAGAAGGCCGGCTGGAAGAAGGGCGCCGACGGCATCCGGGCGAAGGACGGCAAGAAGCTGAAGCTTGTCTTCCAGACCTCGATCAACCAGCCGCGCCAGAAGACGCAGGCGATCATCAAGCAGGCGGCGCAGAAGGCGGGCATCGACATCGAGCTGAAGTCGGTGACGGCCTCGGTGTTCTTCTCGTCCGACGTCTCCAACCCGGACACCTACACCAAGTTCTACTGCGACCTGCAGATGTACACGACGACGATGACGCAGCCCGATCCGCAGCTCTTCATGAACCAGTTCACGAGCTGGGAGGTCGCCACGAAGGAGAACAAGTGGCAGGGTCGCAACATCACCCGCTGGCGCAACGAGGAGTACGACAAGCTGTTCCGCGCCTCGGAGTCCGAGCTCGACGCTGTCAAGCGGACGGCGATGTTCATCAAGATGAACGACCTCGTCGTCCAGAACCAGGTCGTGCTCGGCGTCGTGCAGCGACCGGGCGTGGCGGCGCTGGGCACCAAGCTCAACGCCAACATCAGCGGCTGGGACAACAACACGTCCGACCTGTCCGACTGGTTCAAGGAAGCGTGATCGGCCGCCGCGCCGGCCGGGCGGGGACCCCGGCGTCCCCGTGGTCCCGCGCCATACATCATCCGCCGCCTGCTGATCGCGATCCCGAGCCTGCTCGGGATCAGCCTCGTGCTGTTCTGCATCCTGGCGCTGGCGCCGGGCGATCCGTTCGAGGAGCTGGCCACCAACCCGGCGGTGCCGCCGGAGGTGCGCGCGGCGCTGCGCGCCAAGTTCGGCCTCGACGACCCGGTGTGGACCCGTTACGTCCACTGGCTCGCGGCGATGCTGCAGGGCGACTGGGGTTTCTCCTTCGTCAGCCGCATCGACGTCGACGACCTGATCCTCCAGCGGCTGCCGGTGACGCTGATCGTGATCGGCTCCTCGCAGGTCCTCGCCATCCTCGTGGCGCTGCCGATCGGCGTGCTCGCGGCGACCAAGCCCTACTCGCTGTTCGACCAGATCGCCAACACGCTGGCCTTCGTCGGCTTCTCGCTGCCGACCTTCTTCACCGGCCTGCTGTTCATCCTGGTGTTCTCGGTGCAGCTCGACTGGCTGCCCTTCGTCTACCGCGCCAACATCGACGCGACGGGCTGGCGGTTCTACTGGGAGCACGTCCGCCAGGCGATCATGCCGGTGATGGTGCTGGGCCTGTTCCAGGGCGCCTCGCTGGTGCGCTACGTGCGCTCCTCGGTGCTCGACGTGATCAAGCTCGACTACGTGACCACGGCGCGCTCCAAGGGCATCGGCGAGCGCAAGGTCATCACCAAGCACGTCGTGCGCAACGCCCTGATCCCGGTCGTCACGCTGGTGGCGCTCCAGCTGCCCGTCGTGTTCGGCGGCGCCATCGTCACCGAGCAGATCTTCCGCGTCCCCGGCATCGGCTCGCTGCTGATCGCCTCGATGCTGGCCAACGACACCCCGGTCGTGATGGCGGTCACCTTCGTGTTCGCCTGTCTTGTGGTCCTGTTCAACCTCATCGCGGACATCCTCTATGGCTGGCTCGACCCCCGCATCGCCTACCGCTGACGCGGTGGCGCCGGCCGCGTCGGCGGCGCGCCGGAGCCGGCCGCTCACGCCGGCCGGCGAGGCGTGGCGCCGCTTCCGCAAGCACCGGCTCGCGGTCGCGAGCGCCGTCATCCTGCTGACGCTGATCGTGGCCGTGATCCTCGGTCCGTTCCTCTGGCCGGTGGCGATCAACGACATCGACTTCGCCCACAAGCTCAAGGGGCCCTCGTGGGCGCATCCGCTGGGCACCGACGACCTCGGCCAGGACCTGCTGGCGCGCCTGCTCTACGGCGGCCGAATCTCGCTGGCGGTCGGTCTGGCGGCGATGGTCGTGGCGGTCGTGGTCGGCGTGCTGGTCGGCGCCATCGCCGGCATGGCCAGCGGCTGGGTCGACGCAGCGCTGATGTGGCTCACCGACCTGTTCCTGGCGCTGCCGCTGCTGCCGCTGCTGCTGCTGCTGATCTACCTGTTCCGCGACTCCGTGAAATCGGTGATGGGGCCGGAGGGCGGCGCCTTCATCCTGATCGTGGCGGTGATCGGCGGCCTGCGCTGGATGCAGGTGGCGCGGCTGGTGCGGGCGCAGTTCCTGTCGCTGCGCGAGAAGGAGTTCGTCGAGGCCGCGCGCGCGCTGGGCGCCTCGACGCCGCGTACCGTGACGCACCACATCCTGCCCAACGCGCTCGGCCCGGTGATCGTCGCCGGCACGATCGACGTGGCGGCCGCCATCATCGCGGAATCGACGCTGTCGTTCCTCGGGCTGGGCTTCCCGTCCGACATCCCAACCTGGGGCAGCATGCTGCGCGACGCCAAGGACTACCTCGACTTCGCGCCCCACTGGGTGCTGTTCCCCGGCGCCGCCATCTTCCTCGCCGTCATCACCATCAACTTCATCGGCGACGGGCTGCGCGACGCGCTCGATCCGCGCCGCGTCCTGTGAGCGCGCGCATCGTGGCCGAGACCCTGCTGGACATCCGCGGACTGAAGACCTGGTTCAAGACCGACGACGGCATGGTCCGCGCCGTCGACGGCGTCGACCTGCGGATCGACGCCGGCGAGACGCTGGGCGTGGTGGGCGAGTCGGGCTGCGGCAAGACCGTGACCGCGCGCTCGGTGCTGAAGCTGATCGACATGCCGCCGGGCCGCTTCGAGGCCGGCCAGATCCTGTGGCGCGGCCGCGACCTGATCCCGGTCGACGAGGCCGGGATGAACCGCGTGCGCGCGCGCGAGATCGCGATCATCTTCCAGGAGCCGATGACGTCGCTGAACCCCGTCTACACGGTGGGCGACCAGATCGCCGAGGTCATCGAGCTGCACCGCAAGCTGTCGCGCAAGCAGGCGCTGGCCGCCGCCGCCGACATGCTGGGGCTGGTCAACATCCCCAACCCGTCGCGCCGCATCCACGACTACCCGCACCAGTTCTCCGGCGGCATGCGCCAGCGCGTGATGATCGCGATGGCGCTGTCGTGCGAGCCGACGCTGCTGATCGCCGACGAGCCGACCACCGCGCTCGACGTCACCATCCAGGCGCAGATCCTCGAGCTGATGCAGGAGATGAAGGACAAGCTCGGCATGGCGATCATGCTGATCACGCACGCCATGGGCGTGGTGGCCGAGACCTGCCAGCGCGTCGTGGTCATGTACGCCGGCAAGGTGGTCGAGGAGGCGCCGGTGCGGGCGCTGTTCGGCGATCCGCGCCACCCGTACACGCAGGGGCTGATCCGCTCGATCCCGCGCATCGACCGCACCGCCGGCCGCCAGGCGCGGCTGGAGTCGATCCCCGGCGCGGTGCCCAGCCTGCTCAGCCCGCCGCCGGGCTGCCGCTTCGCGGCGCGCTGCAAGTTCGCGCGGCCGGACTGCGTGGCGGCCGAGCCGCCGCTGCGCGAGATCGAACCGGGCCACAAGGTGGCCTGCGTGCTCTACTGACCGTCCCGAGGACCGCGCCCCGATGAGCGAACCCCTGCTGCGCGTCAAGGACCTCGTCAAACGCTTCCCGATCAAGGGCGGCCTGCTGTCGCGCGAGGTCGGCCGCGTGCACGCCGTCGACGGCGTCAGCTTCGAGCTGGCGGCCGGCGAGACGCTGGGGCTGGTGGGCGAGTCGGGCTGCGGCAAGTCGACCACCGGCCGCTGCATCCTGCGCCTGATCGAGCCGAGCTCGGGCGAGGTGTGGTTCGAGGGCAAGGACATGGGCGCGCTCGGCAAGAGCGACCTGCGCGCCCTGTGCCGCGACATGCAGATCATCTTCCAGGACCCCTACGCCTCGCTCAACCCGCGCATGACGGTGGGCGCCATCATCGGCGAGGCGCTGACCATCCACGGCCTGGCCAAGGACCGCGCCGCCTACGACGAGCGCGTCGCCGAGCTGCTGGAGACGGTCGGGCTCAACGCCGACCACATGCGCCGCTTCCCGCACGAGTTCTCCGGCGGCCAGCGCCAGCGCATCGGCATCGCCCGCGCGCTCGCCGTCTCGCCCAAGCTGATCGTGTGCGACGAGCCGGTGTCGGCGCTCGACGTCTCGATCCAGGCCCAGGTCATCAACCTGCTCGAGGACCTGCAGGAGAAGTTCGGCCTCACCTACCTGTTCATCGCCCACGACCTCAGCGTGGTCGAGCACATCAGCACCCGCGTCGCCGTCATGTACCTCGGGCGCATCGTCGAGATCGCGCCGGCCAAGGACCTCTACGCGAACCCGCTGCACCCCTACACAGAGGCGCTGCTCTCGGCCGTGCCGATCCCCGATCCCAGCGTCAAGCGCCAGCGCATCCGGCTGGAGGGCGACGTGCCCAGCCCGATCAACCCGCCGCCCGGCTGCCACTTCCACACCCGCTGCCCGATCCGCAAGCTGCCGCTCTGCGCCACCGAGAGCCCGACGCTCAAGCAGTCCAGCGCCGGCCACTGGGTCGCCTGCCATCTGAGGGGCTGAGGAGTGCCAACCTCCCCCGTCCGCGCGGCCGAGGGTTCTCCTCGCCCCGCGCAGGCGGGGAGAGGAACGGGCCCGCGCCGACGGCGTGGGAAGGTGAGGCGCTTCGCGGCGCCCGGCCGGGCGGTCGCTTCCACCGGCCCCGCCCAACCCGGCGTCAATGGGAAGCCCCTCACCCCGGCCGTCTCCCCGTCTTCGCGGGGCGAGGGGGCATGACGCGTGCCGGGACGCCGCGGGGATGCCGGGCCGACGAAGGACTCGCGCCGGCGCCGACCGCGCGACATGATCGCCGCGGACGACACGCCGCCATCAGCAGGGAGTTCCCGCCATGCCCAAGGCGCTGACCGAGGCGCAGGTCGCGGCCTACCACCGCGACGGCTTCCACTTTCCCATCCGCGTCATGTCGGAGGACGACGCCGCGCAATGCGAGCGCCGGCTGCGCGCCATGGAGGCGCGCGAGGGCGGCGCGATCTCGCGCAAAACGAACATGAAACCGCATCTGCTGGTGCCGTGGCTCGAGGATCTGGTGCGCCACCCCGCCGTGCTCGACGCGGTCGAGGACATCATCGGCCCCGACATCCTCGCCTGGGGCAGCGGCTTCTTCACCAAGGGCGCGCGCGACCCCAGCTTCGTGAGCTGGCACCAGGATCTGACCTACTGGGGCCTGTCGAAGCCGGAGATCGTCACGGCGTGGATCGCCTTCACGCCCAGCACCGTGGAGTCCGGCTGCATGCGCGTGATGCCCGGCACCCACGGCGAGCAGATCGCGCACAAGGACACGTTCGACGAGCGCAACCTGCTGAGCCGCGGCCAGGAGATCGAGGTCGAGGTCGACGAATCGAAGGCCGTCGACATCGTCCTGCGGCCGGGCGAGATCTCGCTGCACCACGTCCGGCTGATCCACGGCTCGGCGCCCAACCGCGCCGCCCACCGCCGCATCGGCTACGCCGTGCGCTACATCCCCACGCACGTGCGGCAGCTCACGCCGGTGCGCGACAGCGCCATGCTGGTGCGCGGCGTCGACGCCCACGGAAATTTCGACCGCGACCCCTCGCCCCGCGCCGAGTTCGATCCGGCGGCGGTCGCCTACCACGCCGACCTGGTCGACCGTCAGACCCGCATCCTCTACGCCGGCGCCGAGAAGGTGCGCGACCTCGACGCCCCCGCGATGCGGGCGGAGTGAGCGGCGGCGGCCGTCGCCCCTTCGCGGGGCGGGGCGGTGGAGGAACATGCCCTCGAACGCGCTCGCACCGCATCTCAACCGTCATCCTGAGCGCAGGCGCGGAGCGCCGAAGTCGAAGGATCTTGCCGCCGCGCCCGACGCGGAAAGATCCCTCGACTGCGCGCCTTCGGCGCTCCGCCCGGGATGACGGGCGGAGGGCGTGCGCCGCCAGCCAGGCCTCGGCCGTGTCAGGCGAATCCAGGAAGGCAGCCTCCGGCCACGGACCCTCCCGCCCCCGAAAAAATCTCCCCGCCGTGGGAATATCCCCCCGCATTCCGCGTTTATGAGTTAACGCTCACATCTTTCCGGGTATCGCCCCGGCCGGGTGGCGGGCTGGTGGAGCGGAAGATGGACACTTGGAGCTACGTGCAGACCACCGCGCGCACCGGCGGCGAGCTGGTCTACGCCATGTCGCAGAGCCAGACCGACGTGCTGAACGACGACATGCCCGGCCCGTGGGGCGCCGCCGCCCCCGCCGGGTTCTGCGCCGGTCTGGCGTTGCGCTGGATCGGCCTGCGGCGGGCCGGCGCCGACTATCCGTTCGATCCCGCCACCGGGGTCGCGCAGGGCACCTTCTGGCAGGCGACGCGCGACCAGAACATCATGGTCGACACCCGCGTCACCGGCTCGAATCCAGCCGACGTGTTCCTGCCGCGCGCCGAGGCGGTGCTCAAGGGCTACGGCGTGGTGGTCAACCGCGGCCGCTACTGGACGTCGACCACCGGCGTCAGCGCCGCCATGCTGGAGCGCGCGGTCTTCGCCGGCGACGGCCTGTACTTCGTCGAGATGCGCCGCAAGGGCGGCGGCCACGCGCTGGGCCTGCAGCGCGCCGGGAACGAGTACAGGCTGTTCGACTCCAACCAGGGCGAATTCGTCCTCAAGGGCCTCGACGCCTTCCGCCGCTTCGCGAGCTGGTTCCTCAAGGACACCGGCTACCAGGGCCGCTACACCACCGGCACGTGGATCGTGGGCATGCGATAGGCGGCGGCAACCCGCCCGTCTACCCCGGCTCATGCGCCTTGAGGAAGCTGCGCACCTGGCGCACCACCACCGGGATCATCTCCGGCGGCTCCTTCCACGGGTACAGGCTGACCTCCGACCGCGGCGCCAGCCGCACCGTCTCCATCGCCACGGCGAAGGGATGCGGCGGGATGTCGTCGGGCAGCACCAGCACCGGCGTCCGGCAGTTGCGCACGAAGTCCCGCGACACCGTGAACACGAAATCGCCGGTGTCGCGGTACATCCGCTGCAGGAACGCCGCCACCATCTCCATCGTGATGTCGGGCCGGCGCGCGCACAGCGCCGGGCCCCAGTTGGCGATGTTGTTGGCGTAGAACTGGTCCGGCAGCTCGGGCCGGAAGCCGCTGGGCTGCGTCAGCACGGCGGCGACCACGCGGCCGGGCGCGCGCTTGATCAGGTTCCACGTGAACGGACCACCGATGCAGTAGCCCAGTACCATGAACCGGTCGATGCCGAGATGGTCCATCAGCCCGATATGGTCGTCGGTGTGGGCGTCCCACGGCCGCTCGACCTCGAGCGGCCCCGACGACCGCCCGCCATTGGCGTTGCGCAGATCCATGGTGACGCAACGGTAGCGGTCCTTCAGCGCCTCCATCGCGTTGAACGGCGCGCCGCCGCTCAGGAACGCCGTCGTCGCGTTCAACCCGCCGCCGGGGATGACCAGCAGCGGGAAGCCCGATCCCGCCTCCTCGTAGTGGATACGGACGGGGCCGCGTTCGTAGATCGGCATGGCTGGGTCTCCCAAGATGGCTCCGTCGCTGGCGTGTCAATATACCGTCTACTCGCCCCATTGAATAAGGCCCTCGCCGCGCATACTCCCAACCAGAGAAATAAAATCGTAAACTACAACCGTTGACGCATAGCCCCCAGTGGCGGTACATCTTGAAAAATGACGCATGAGGCGCCAGATGCCGTTCCGGATACTGGCTTTGATGGGAGGGGGCGCCAAGGGCGTATTCAGCCTAGGAGTGCTCACAGAGGTGGAGGCCGTTCTCGGCTCGCCGCTGTGTAAGCATTTCGACTTGATAGCCGGTACAAGTACTGGCGCCATAATTGGCTCGCTCCTTAGCTTGGGCTGGAGCGTCAATGACATTGCCGCAAAATATCAAGAACGAATTCCTTGGGTTCTCGGCGCACGTTGGCCCTCAACACGAAGCGCTCGCCTTGCAGAGCTCGCGTCTGATATCTTTGGACACGACCGATTTGACAAATTCCAAACAAAGACCGCGATTGTCACAACAAATCTAACGCACAGCAGACCAACCGTTTTCAAGAGCTATACTTCGGGCGCATGGGCCGGTTCCGCGAGCTTCCAACCAGGTTTTGGGCGGACCATCGGTGAAGTGGTGACCGCATCGTGCTCCGCCTACCCTTACTTCCACCCAGTAGCTCTGAATCTCGCGGGCTCTGAACATGAGCTAATTGACGGTGGATTTTCGGCAAATGATCCTTCGCTGTTTGCATTTCTAGATGCGAATGGCCCTCTTGGCCAGGCGATCGCCGACGTCAAGCTCCTTACGGTGGGCACCGGACGATTCGCGACCAAAGCGCCCCGCGGCTTCTCGCGATGGATAAGATCACATCCAGGTATTCGCGTATTTGAAACAACTCTCCAGACAACCGCGATTACTCAAGAATTTTTTATGAAGGCTACATATCCTCAGTTACAATCGTGTCGTATTCCCTTTAGCTCGACGGATTTTGATATTCACACTGACTTGCTTGAAACCAACAGCAGATTGCTTGATCGAATGTTTGAATGTGGACGGACCGCTTTTCGCGAAAGTGAGGAAGTTTTCTGTCGCGTGATCCTCTAAAACTTCTGGGGTCGACAATGCCTCCTCGCCTCGAACGCCTTCGTTCTCGACGAAACGATCCTACGATCACCAGAAAGGCGATGAGTGAGGCATACGCGTCATTGCAGGAAGACGATAACGTCAAGTATGTCATTGGCGCGATGCAGCCTATTGATTCCGCATATACAGAAAAATCGTATGAAGAGGGTCGCCGAGTATCTTCACATATTCGGAAGTCTCTAGAGGATGCGTCGTGGCACAAGCCTGAATTTACGTTTCAGGGGTCGGTTACGAGCGACACGCACATCAAAGCGCATAGTGACATCGACCTTCTCGTTCTTGAACAGCGATTCATATACCTTCGCAAGCCATTGGAACCACAATCTCCGTATAGTGGCGACGCGCTATCAGACCTCCTCGCGCTTCGCGGCCATTGCTCCGAAGTACTTACAGCTGCATTCCCGAAAGCAATTGTCGACACAGCTCCGGGAAAGGCAATTCATCTATCTGAGGGCTCTCTAACGCGAAATGTGGACGTCGTCGTTGCTGCGTGGCTCAACACTAAGAACTACATTGACACAAACGATATTACTCAGCGGGGCATTTCGATCTTGGATAGCGCAGCTGGCCGCACGATCGACAATTTTCCATTTCTGCACAACTACATGATACACCAGAAGGATTCCGAAGTAGGCGGCAACCTGCGAGCGGTAATTCGTCTGCTAAAAACAATCAAAGCAGACGCCGATCAAGAGATTGCGGTATCCAGCTATGACATTGCTGCTATCGCCTACCGTATTCCTAGTGAAAGACTCGTCGTGCCCTACGGCGGTAGCTTACTACTACTTAGCGTGGCAAAGTCGTGGCTTACGGAATTGGCAAATGACTCCCAGCTTCGCGCTAGCCTCACTGTGCCCAACGAGACGCGCCAAATATTTGGCGCAGGCGCAACCTCCCTCAATGGACTTCTGGCACTCGAAAATGAGGTAGGCAACTTATTTACAGAAATTTCAACCGGGATTGTGCGTAAGCACCGTATTCTGGCCGAGGCTCGGATTTTTGTCCCGGACGTCTTGCCGACGTCGCCATATGACAGGTCGCGACTGGTCTTTTGACGCGCGCGCGGGGCAGTTTGATGGATGACGCTGAGGACCCGAAGAAGGGCCTTCGCGCTTTAGAGGCGCCGACGCTGCGCGCTTAGGCTCGACGGCGCCTTTACCGACGTACTCCTAATGGCGCGTCTGGCTCTGGCGGCTGCCTAGCGCCGATCGCCGGGGAACACCACCCAGCCGCCCTCGGTCCGTGTCTGGCGCGGGAAGAGAAACGGATCCGCCTCCCAGCCGCCGGGTCCCCAGGCGCCGGCGCCGAGGCCGGACACCGGCGCCGCGAAGGTCAGGGCCAGCGCGTCGGCGGCGTCGGGCGAGCCGTCGCCGCGGGCGCGCAGCTCGTCCTTGCCCTCCAGCCGCAGCCGGTTGCGCGGGTCGAAGCCGTAGCCCGGCGTCGCGATCTCGCGCGCCAGCGCCTCGTCGTCGACCGGCAGCGCGCCGCCGGCCACCAGCCAGTCGCGCATCGCGCTCCACATCTCCGCCCGCAGATTGGCGAAGCGCCTGTCGTCGCGCGCCCGGGCGCCGGCGTTGACCTCGACCACCTGGTGGCCGAGCTGGCGCAGCCGGTCGACCACGCCGCCGCCGACGCCGACGCCGTCGACGAACACCCGCACCGGCCGCCATGAATTGATCAGGCCGGAGACCTGCGCCGCCAATTGCATCGTGTCGAGCCGGTGCCAGCGCGTCAGCGCCAGCACGCGGTCGCCCCGGCGCAGCAGCGCCACCGAATGGTCGTCACCGAACCGCGCCACGTCGACGCCCATCAGCAGCGGCCCGGCGCGCGGGTCGAGCGCCGCGCGCTGGCGCGCCTGCGCCACCAGATCGGCCGGCACGAAGCGCTCCGACGAGGCGCGCGGGAACTGGCCGGTGACGCGCATACGCACGAAATCCGAATCGAGCCCGTAATCCTCGATCCAGCGCCCGATCTGCGCCGCGTCGGCGCGCCCGCAATCGCGCGCGTCGACGTGCCGCGTCGTCCAGCGGTGCGCGAAGCGCCCGAAGCACTCCGCGAAGCGGCCGTCGGCCCGCGTCGGGTTGCCGAACACCAGCCACAGCGCGCCGGGCGTCGCCATGGCGCCCTCGGTCACGTCCCAGATCGTGTCGTCGATCGCGCTGGCCTCGTCGTACAGCATCATCACGTGGCGCTCGTGCGTGCCCGCGAAGGCGTCGCCGCGCGCGCGGTTCCACGGCACCGCCTGCGCGAACCACGTGCGCTCCGCGCCGATCAGCGACAGCCGGTCGGCCGTCAGCCGGAACAGGGCGCCGTGCGCCAGCAGCCGCAGCCACTTCGCCAGCTCGCGCCAGGTCTTGCCGCGCAGCTGGTTCTCGGTGCCGGCGGTGACGACGACCTGCGGATCGGCCCGCGTGCTCAGGAACCACAGCGTCAGCCAGGCGCACACCGCCGTCTTGCCGACGCCGTGGCCCGACGCCGTCGCCATGCGCACCGGCGCGCCGCCGCGCAGCGCCGCGCCGATGTCCTCCAGCAACGCCGCCTGCCAGCCCGCCGGCCCGTCCAGCCCCGCCAGCGCCCCCGTCCCCCACGGGAACGAGTCCCGCACGAAGCCCAGCGGGTCATCGCGGTAGCTTTGGCAGGCGGCGAGCCGCGCTTCGGACATGGAGGACGCTCCGGTGTCATCGCCCTCTCCGCCGCGTCGGCGCCGTCTGCGGCGCCTGAGCGGGGGAGAGGGAGTTTGTCGCCGCCAGTGTTCGGGAATCCGCGCGCCGCCCGCGCTTCGACGCAGGGCGGCCACGGCAGGTGCCGTCTACGTCTTCGCCGCGCCACCCGGCTCCCCCAGCGCGGCGCGCAGCCGCTCGGCCCGCGCCACCTCCGATTCGGCCGACCGCGCCGCCCGTCGCGTGCCGGCGATTCCGGCCGGCGTGGCGGCCACGATCTCGCGGGCGCGGCGCAAGGCGACCGCGCCCAGCCGGTCGCGCTCGCGCTGCAGTTCGGCCCGCGCCTCGCCCGCTCGCCGCGCCGTCTCCTGCGCCTCGGCGAAGGCCGCGCCGGCGTACCTGTCCGCCCGCGCCAATACGGATTGCGCATACATATCGGCGAACTCCGCGTAGTCCCTCCGCCAGCGCATGATCGAGCTGGCGCACGGCATCGCCGGATCACGGTCCAACGCGTAGACGGATTCGCCCGCCGCCAGCCGGCGACAGACGGTGACGCCCAGAGCGGTGGTGTAGCGATGGCGCCGTCGGGCGCGTGTGTGCGCGTCGACGCGCTTCGGGTCGGTCAATTCGGGCTCCAAGGATCGCGACGCCGCATCGGTGGCGGCAGGGTTCAATATATATTCTTATACTGTATTTTATGAGACCCGTCAACGTCTCGACGATCCGGCCGCTCATCCAACCTCTCCCCGATGGGAGAGAGGAGGAAGAATCTGATGAGGAACAATCTCTTGTTCCTCTCCCCCAACGCGGGAGAGGCTAGGTGAGGGGTCGCCGGCTACGGCCGCATCATCAATCGTCGAAACCGGTACCCGTGATGAGCCCCGAATCGACCCACACCCGCAGCAGGCCGGCGGCGCGCTGCGCGGCCCAGCCGGCGGCTTCGTCCTCGGCGGATTCGGAACCGCCCTCCCCGCCGCCACCGTCTTCCAACGGCCGGTCGTCGTCCGGACGAGACGCCGTCGCCGTCTCGACGGGACCGCCTACCCCGCCTTCGGAGACGCCGTGCCCGTCCAACGCCGGCGCGAACGCCGCCAGCCCGTCGCATAGCGCCGCGAAATCCGCGCCGTCGCGCGCCGCGTCGAGCGCCCAGGCCTCGTCGGCGGCCATGGAGCGGTACTGGGTCTCGGCATCGGCGGTGGCGCGCCACACCAGCCAGTCGACCGCCACCGGCGCGCCGTCCTCGCCTGGCGGGTTGGCCGGCACGTCGAGATCGCCCGGCGCGACCGCCTCGCGCCGCGCCCAGGCCCGCGGCGCCTCGTGGCGCAGGGTCAGGCGGCGCAGTGACGGCGCGAAGCCCAGCCGCAGCGTCTCCCAAGCCTCCGCCGGCAGGGCGGCGAGATCGTCGAACGTCAACGGCGTCGAGTCGGCGGCGTCGAACGCCTCGCCCAGCGCCCATTCGAAGCGCGCCATGTCGGCGGCGGCCGGGCTGCCGTCGAACGGCGGCGTGGCGGCGAGGAAATCCGCGAGGTGGCGGCCGAACCAGCGCACCGATGGATCGGTCGAGGGCCGCGCCGCGATGTAGGCGCGCGCCAGCACGTCGAAATCCGCCGGCCCGGCCATCGCCAGCACGCCGGGATAGTCGGTGGTCAACGCCTCGATCAGCCGCAGCGCGTAGCCGTCGCGGTAGACCGCCAGCAGCAGGTCGCGGTCCGCCTTCGCCGTGTCGAGCACGCGCCCGCGCAGTTCCGGCGCGCCCTCGAGCATCCAGCCGCGGAACTCCTGTTGCAGGCGGCGGAGCGCGGTCATCGCAGCCGAGCGCCCTTCGCGCGCGCGTGTCTTACCCCCTCTCCCCACGCGGGCGGGGAGTGGGTCGGGGTGAGGGGCTCCGCGAGCACGGAGCGCCCTGCCACGCGCCTTACTCCCTCTCCCCGCGCAGGCGGGGAGAGGGTCGGGGTGAGGGGCTTCACGCGTACCGGGCGCCCTCCGTGCGCGCGTCTTGCCCCCTCTCCCCGCGCAGGCGGGAGAGGGCCGGGGTGAGGGGCTTCCCGGCCTCGGCACTCGGTTGTATATCTATTCCATGACACGACCATGGAGAGCCGCGCACACCGGACGGGCCCGCGCGTTGCGGCGCGACGGGACGCCGGCCGAACGCGCGCTCTGGCTGATGCTGCGCGACCGCGGGATCGAGAACGCCAAGTTCCGCCGCCAGGCGGCGGCCGGCGCCTACATCGCGGACTTCCTGTGCGTCGAGCATCGGCTGGTCGTCGAGCTCGACGGCGGACACCACGCCGATTCCGTGGCCTACGATGCGCGCCGGACGGCGTGGTTCCGCGCCAACAGCTACCGCGTGCTGCGGCTGTGGAACACCGACGTGCTGCCCGACCCTTCGCCCGCGGCGGAGCTGATCGCCGCCGCGCTGCGCGGCGAGGCCTGACACGGCCGCGGCGGGCGGCGCACAAAGCCCCTCACCCCGGCCCTCTCCCCGCCTGCGCGGGGAGAGGGAGGAAGAACGCCCCGGCCCGCTCGCGCCACGCGCAGCGGAGAGGAAGGAAAAGCGCCCCGGCCCGCTCCCACCGCGTGTGGCGGAGAGGGAGGAAGAACGCCCCGGCCCGCTCGCGCCACGCGCAGCGGAGAGGGTCGGGGTGAGGAGCTTCAGGCGTACCGGGTGCCCTCCGCGCGCGTGTCTTACCCCCTCTCCCCGCGCAGGCGGGGAGAGGGTCGGGGTGAGGGGCTTCACGAGCACAGAGCGCCCTGCCGCGCGCCTTACCCCCTCTCCCCGCGCAGGCGGGGAGAGGGCCGGGGTGAGGGGCTTCACGACCACCGGGCGCCCTGCCGCGCGCCTTACCCCCTCTCCCCGCGCAGGCGGGGAGAGGGCCGGGGTGAGGGGCTTCACGACCACCGGGCGCCCTGCCGCGCCCCTTCCTCCCCGCGCAGGCGGGGAGAGGGCCGGGGTGAGGGGCTTCACGACCACCGGGCGCCCTGCCGCGCGCCTTACCCCCTCTCCCCGCGCAGGCGGGGAGAGGGCCGGGGTGAGGGGCTTCACGACCACCGGGCGCCCTGCCGCGCGCCTTACCCCCACTCCGCGCCGACGCGAGGAGAGAGAGGAAGAGCCTCTCGGCCCGCTCGCGCCACATGCGGCGGCGAGGGAGGAAGTGCGCGCGTTGAACATGGTGGTCACGCCGCCACCGCCCGGCGCGCCAGCGCCTTGGCGGCGACCGCGCGCGCGATGTCGAGCTCGGCCAGCAGGTCGGCGTAGGGCGGGATGTCGTCGTCGCGCTCGATCATGGTCGGCACCATGCCGAAGCGCTCGATGGCGGCGCCGTAGAGCGACCAGACGTCGTCGATCACGGCGCGGTCGTGGGTGTCGATGATATGCGTGCCGAGATTCAGATGCCCGGCGAGATGGATCTGGCGCACGCGCGCCGCCGGCATGGCGGCGAGATAGGCCAGCGGATCGAACTCGTGGTTGAAGGCGCTGACGTGGATGTTGTTGACGTCGAGCAGGATGTCGCAATCGGCGCGGCACGCGATCTCGGCGAGGAAGTCGTGCTCGGCGAGCTGCGATTCGGCGTAGCGCACGTAGCTGCTGACGTTCTCCAGCAGGATGCGGCGCTTCAGACGGTCCTGCGTGCGCGCGACGCGGTCCGCGACATGCGCCAGCGCCTCCTCGGTGTAGGGCAGCGGCAGCAGGTCGTGCAGATTCACGCCGGCGTGGCCGGTGAAGCAGAGATGGTCGGAGATCCAGGCGGGCTGGGCGCGCTCGGCGAGCGCGGCGAGGCGGTCGAGGTAGTCCGCGTCGAGCGGGTCGACGGCGCCGATCGACAGCGACACGCCGTGCAGCGCGACGGGATAGTCGGCGCGGACGCGGTCGAGGTTGGCCAGCGGTCTGCCGCCGGCGACCATGTAGTTCTCGCTGAGCGCCTCGAACCAGTCGACCGCGCCGGGATGGTCGGCGATCTCCGCGTAGTGCTGGTGCCGCAGCCCCAGCCCGAAGCCCGACAACGGCGCGGACGCGGTCGCGTCGCGCGACCCGCCGGCGGATGCCACGGCGGGCGGAACGGCGAGCGTCGCCTCGCGCGGCACCACGGCGGGCGGGACGGCGCGGGGCGCCTCACGCGGCACCGCGGCGGGCGCGGCCATCGGGGGCGATGCGGCGGAAGCGGTGGTCATCGCGGCCAATCTAGCGCGCCCGGGTCCGAGCCGGAACGGACGGCGTCGCGCTGGAGCGGACGACGCCGCGCTGGAGCGGACGGCGCCGCGCTGGAGCGGACGGCGGCGGCGCGGGAGAGAGGATCGCGCCGCCGCCGCCGCGCCCGGAAGGCGGTCCGGCCGGGGCCGGCCGCGCGTCCCGGAGGGGAGGCTAGAGGACCTTGCCGCCCTTGCCGGTGCACTCCGCCGCCGTCGAGGCGGACGTCCAGCCCTGGCCCTTGCAGGCGTTCATGCCCTTGCAGGCCGAGGTCGCGGTCTTGCAGGCGCTGGTGCCCTTGCAGGAATTGACGCCGCTGCACTTCACCCCGCTCTGCGCCTCCGCGACTCCGACCATCGTGCCGGCGGCAAACAGCGCGGCGGCGACCAAAGAGGTCTTCTTCATGATGCGACTCCCTGAGTGGTTGGCTGCGACCTGGCGGATCATCCGTCGATCGCCTCCCGACAATGACCGCGCGTGGCGCTCACTGTGAAGTCACAGGTCGGAGAGAGCGCGCGCACGCGCCATCACGTCCGCGCGATCTACCGTGCGTGCACCCCGGTGGCATCGACGTAGCCCGCGATGTCGAACTCCTTGGTCTGCCGAGGCCGGATGATCGCGCCGCGTCCCTCGGCGAGCCCGATTCCGGTCAGCGACTTGAACGGCGGCGCGTGGCCGACGAGCAGCGTGACGCGCCCGCCGGGCTCGCGGTTCGACAGCAGGATGCGCAGCCGCTCGACACCCGCCGTCTGCTGATTCGGAGTCTGCGTGACGTGGTACAGCAGATCCTCGGTCTGCTCCGCGACGCGCGTCGCCACGAGCTGCGCGGTGTCGCGGCAGCGGCAGAACGGGCTGCTCCACACACGGCTGTAGCGCGTGCCGAGCTTGCGCAGATGCTCGCCGGTGGCCTCGGCCTGCGCCTTGCCGGCCGGCGTCAGATTGCGCTGCCACAGGCAGTCGCGAAAATCGCCCAGCGTCGGCTCGGGCGACGCGAACGTCTCGGCGTGGCGCATGTAGATGACGTAGCCGCCGTGGCGCAGATCCTCGGCGATGCCGCGGGCGCGGACGGCGGACGCCGGCAGCAGCAGCGGCGCGGCGAGCGGGATCGCGAGGACGGAGCGGCGGCGCATGGTTGATCTCCCGACGGGGCGACGCGAAGCGCATAGCGCGCCGCGGCCCCGTGCGCAAAGCCGTGTTGACGCGGACGTCAGGCGTCGCTTGTACCGGCCCCCCGCGGATCGCTAGGGTGCCCGGCCGGTCGGCGCCCGCTTGGTGGAACTGGTAGACACACGGGACTTAAAATCCCGAGGCCGCGAGGCCGTGCCGGTTCGAGTCCGGCAGCGGGCACCACCGGCGCGCGGCGGGCGCGGCGGCGGCGTCACATCCGCCGGTTCGCCGCGTTCCAGTGGCGCTCGAGGTTGGCGATCAGGGCCGGGCTGAAATGGCACAGCGCCTGCTCGCGGGCGTAGACGGCGGCGTAGCGCCGGAACAGGTCGAGCGGCTCCTCCGAGACGCGGAAAGCGACGCGGTTCGACCGCGCGCTGACGATGCCCGAGCCGGTGAGGCCGGCGACCACGTCGTCGACGGCGGCGTCGGTCGCCTCGGGCGCCACCACGCGGTCGATGATCTGCCGGCCGGTGTCGCTGTCGCAGGGGATGCCGCGCTCGTACATGATGGCCTGGCGCGCGACGCGGTCGGCCACGAAGCGCCACAGCCGCAGATTCGCCATGCCGGGGATGATGCCCTCCTTGCGCGCCGGCAGGGTCATGTAGGCGTCGGCGCCGGCGACGTTGTAGTCCATCGCCAGCAGGGCCTGGCAGCCGCCGCCGATCGCGAAGGTGTCGACCTGCGCGATCCACAGCTTCTCGCGCGTGTCGCCCGTCACCTCGTCCGGTCCGATGTGCTCGTACGCCAGCCCGCGCATCACCTTGTTCACCCAGCCGAGGTCGCGCCGGACGTACCAGAGGTACGGGATCAGGCCGTTGTAGATGTGCGTGAGGTTGATGCCCGCCTGGAAGATGCGGCGGCCCTTGTACTTGGGATGCTCGACGAAGCCGCCGCGCATGACGCAGATCTGCGTCCGCGGGTCGAGCAGCGCCAGGTCGACCGCGATCTCCAGCGGATCGAGCACGACGTCGTCCTCGGCGTTGAGGTAGCGCGGGTTCTTCAGCGTCACGACGCTGGCGTCACCGCGACGCTCGACCTCGGCGTGGCCGAGATCGACGCGGCCCGTCCTCGCCAGCTCGTCGAGACGCGCCGCCGACTCCGCGCGCGGTAGCAACATCGAGTGGCAGAGATGCAGGCCGCTATCGGCGCGCGCCAGCACGGCGTGGCAGAAAATCCCCTGGTCGATCTCCACGCCGTCCTTGTCGGCGTGCTTGCCGGTCGAGTCGCGGGCGATGCGATCGGCGGTCGGCACAAGGCCCGGAAAACGCGCGGCGGCGTCGATCAGCAGCGCCTCGACGCGGACGAAGCGCCGCCGCGAATCTGTCAGCGCGTCGTAGACCTCGCCGGCATGGGCGGCCATGAAGCGCCGGCGCGTCTCGCGGCCGGCCTCGAGCAGCCGCGCGGCGGCCGCGCCGTGCGCGGAGCCGCGACGGGCCTTGGGCGGCAGCTCCGACAGCAGCGCGTCGCCGAGCTGCCAGTAGCGGCCATAGGTGTCGCGGTCGACCGCCAGCGCGCCGGCCGCCGCCGGGCGCGCGGCGATCCACGCCTGGGTGCGCGTGGCGTCGAGCCCGGCCGCCAGCAGCGCGCGCTTGTCCTCGGCGAGATGGGCGAGGTCGGTGGCGGTGAGGCTCATCGTCGAGGGCTCCGCGTGTTCGCTGTCGTGGCGCGGCCGTTGGAGGTCCGCGCGACGGCATGTCACCCGCCCGCGGCACCCCCGGTCAAGCGCCGCGTGACGGTCGGGGCGGCGAGAGACGGCGCCGAAGTCGCAAATCCTCGATGCCGTCATCCGGGTCCGACCACACGCACGATAGCGGTGCCGTCATCCTGAACGGAGCGCCGCAGGCGCGCAGTCGAAGGATCTTGTCCGCCCGCGCGCCGCGGAAAGATCCTTCGACTACGGCGCTACGCGCCTCCGCTCAGGATGACGGGAGAGACGTGTTGCGACGGTGCCGGAGAACGTGCCCACGTCGATCCCTCGCCTTGCTCACAGCGACTCCGGACGACGGAAGGGACGTGGCGCAACGTCGACGGAGCTCTTGCCCGCGTCGGTCCCTCGCCTTGTCGAGGGCGACTCTGGAGGACAGGAGAGGCGCGCCGTCGTGATTCCGCCGGCTTGGTCGGGCTGCTAGGGTGCGGCGCCCACCACAGCGCCGGACGACAGATGACCGCCACCCCGCTCCCGCCGCCCAGCTACGTCGACATCGAGGCCGCCGCCCAGCGGCTGGCGGGGATCGCGCTGCGCACGCCGCTGCTGGAGAATCCACGCGTCAACGCCAGCCTCGGCGGCCGCCTGCTGATCAAGGCCGAGCCGTTGCAGCGCACCGGCTCGTTCAAGTTCCGCGGCGCCTACAACTTCATCGCCCAGATGACGCCGGAGGCGCGCGCCCGCGGCGTGGTGGCGTGGTCGTCGGGCAACCACGCGCAGGGTGTCGCCGAGGCGGCGCGGCTGCTGGGCGTGTCGGCCAAGATCGTGATGCCCTCCGACGCGCCGGCGGTGAAGGTCGCCAACACGCGCGCCAGCGGCGCCGAGGTGATCGCCTACGACCGGATCAAGGACGACCGCGAGGCGATCGCGCGCGATCTCGCCACGCGCGAGGGCCGCACGCCGATGCCGCCCTACGACCATCCCTGGATCATCGCCGGGCAAGGCACGGCCGGGCTGGAGGCGTTCGACCAGGCGCGCGAGCTCGGCCTGACGCTCGACGCCATCATCGCGCCGTGCAGCGGCGGCGGGTTGTCGACAGGCATCGCCACGGCGGTGCGCGCCCTCAACCCGCCGACGGAATGCTTCGCGGCCGAGCCGGCGGGCTTCGACGATCTGGCGCGCTCGTTGGCCGCCGGCGCGATCCGGCGCAACGACAAGCTGGTCGGCTCGTTCTGCGACGCGCTGCTGGCGCCGCAACCCGGCGACATCACCTTCGCGCTGGCGCGCACGCATCTGACCGGCAGCCTGGTGGCCGACGACCACGAGGTCGCGCGGGCGATGGAGCTGGCGTTCCGCGAGTACAAGCTGGTGGTCGAGCCGGGCGGCGCGGTCGGCCTCGCCGCCGTCCTCACGGGGCGCCTACCCGTGAAGGGCCGCGTGGTCTGCGTGGTGGCGTCGGGCGGCAACGTCGACGGCGCGGTGTTCCGCGCGGCGCTGGCCACGGCCGGCGCGGGCTGACGCGGTGGCCGCCGCCGACGCGCTCGATCTGGCCGACCGGGCGCGGCGGCGCGCGGAGTGGCGCCAGATCGCCATCATCGCCGCGATCGGATGCGTCGGCGGCATCGTGTTCGGCGCGGCGATCGCCAAACCGCCCGCGACGCCGGTCAGCTCGGCGCTCCAGGGCGTCGTCAACTCGCTCGCGGTCTCCGTGCCGATCATGTGGGTGGAGCTCGACGGCCGCCACGGCGGCGCGATGTCGAGACTGCGGCGCCTGCCCTTCGTCCTCTACCTCCTCGCGAAGTCGCTGGTCTATCTCGCGATCATCGCCGCCGGCACCCAGGCGACGCGGCTGGCGTTCAACGTCATCCATCCGCAGCCGCTCGGCTTCGACCGCGCCTTCGTCGACATCCTGATCTTCGCCGGGATCTTCTCGATCGCCGCGAACCTCGTCATCGAGGTCGGCACGCTGGTCGGATTCCGCACGCTCGGACGGCTGATCACCGGCCGCTACATGCGCCCCCGCGTCGAGGACCGAATCTTCGTGCTGGTGGACATGGTGGATTCGACCGGCGCCGCCGAGCGGCTAGGCGATCTCGCCTTCCACCGCCTTCTGGCGGCGTTCTTCGAGGATGTCGCGACCACGGCGCTGGAGGCCGGCGCGGAAGTCCATAAATTCGTCGGCGACGAGGCCATCCTGACCTGGCCGATGGAACCGCCGGCCAACGCCGGCCGCGCCCTGCTCTATCCGTTCCTGCTGCGCCGGCGGCTCGCGCGGCGGGCCGCCGTCTACCGCGACCGGTTCGGCGTCGCGCCCGCGTTCCGCGCGGCGGCGCATTCGGGGCCGGTGGTCGCCGGCGAGATGGGGTTGGGCAAGCGCGAGATCGCGTTCCTCGGCGACACGCTGAACACCGCCAGCCGGCTGCTGGCCGCCTGCCGCGAGACCGGCGCCGACACGCTGGCGTCGCGCGCGTTGGTCGACCGCGGACCGCCGCCGGCGGGCGTCGTGGCCGACGCCGTGCCGCCGCTGGCGCTGCGCGGCAAGGACCGTCCGCTGGACGTGGCGGCGCTGCGGTTGGCCTGAGGCCTACGCGAGGCGCGGCAGCTCGACGCGCACGAGCGCGCCGCCGAGCGGGCTGCGTTCGATGCCGATCGAGCCGCCGTGGCGCTTGGCGATCTCCGCGACGATCGCGAGGCCGAGGCCGGCGCCGCCCTGCGAACCGCCCTCGCGGCGGCGCCAGAACCGCTCGAACACGTGCGGTCGGTCGGCCGCCGCGATGCCGGGCCCGGCGTCGTGGACCTCGACGCGCGCGTCCTCGGCGACCACAACCTCGACGGTGGAATCGACCGGCGCGAAACGCATCGCGTTCTCGACGAGATTGCGGATGGCGGCGCCGAGCATGTCGGGATCGCCGCGCACGCGCACCGGCCGGTCGTGCGCGGTCAGCGACAGCTGGCGGCCGCGGGCCACCGCCAATGGCGCCAGGCGCGCGACGACGTCGCTGGCCACGGATCCGAGATCGACCTCGACGCGCTCCATCGGCAGCCGCGAGTCGAGCCGCGACACCGCGAGCAGCTGGTCGACCACGCGCGCCATGCGGTCGACGTCGCCCCGGATGTCGGCGGCCACCGACTCGTCCATGCCGTCGAGGCGCGCGCGCAGCACCGACAGCGGCGTGCGCAGCTCGTGCGCAGCCTCGGCGGTGAAGCGGCGCTGCTCGGAGAAGCCGATGTCGAGGCGGTCGAGCGCGCGGTTGATGGCGTCGACCAGCGGGCGGACCTCGGCCGGCACCTCGGTCGAGATGCGTGCGCCGGTGGAATCGACGCCGATGACGTTGGCCTGCTCCGCCGCCTTGGCCACCGGCTCGAGCTCGCGCCCGAGCGTCCACAGCCCGAGCGCGATCGCCAGCACGGCGATCGGTCCGACGACGGGCAGCACCTGCGTCAGGATGGCGGTCGCGATCCACCGGAACGGAAAATCGTCCGACGGCTCGTCCCGGGCGATCGCGACCCGCAGCGGACCGGCCGCCGTCGCCTTGGTCGCCATCAGGAGCTGGACGCGCTGGTCGACCGGCGTATCCACCGGATCGATCAGGAGGTAGGCCCAGCGCCACTCGATGGCCGGCGACAACGGCAGCGTCGCGGCGAAGCCCGGCGGCGACTCGTGCACGGTGCGGCGCGTGCCGGGATCGTGCACGAAGACGCGCACGCCGGTGGTCGCCTCCAGCCGCGCCCGCTTCGCCGCCCCCAGCCGCAGGTCGACGGTCCCGTCCGCCGCCCGCGTGGCGCCGCCGACGACGAGGTCGGCGAGCTCCTCGAGCTGGTCGTCCGCCAGCGCCTCGCGGTGGTCCCACGACGACCACACGAAGAATCCGGACAGCGCCACCACGGTGGCGCCGAACAACAGCGCGAAGTTGCGCAGCAGACGCTTGCGGATCGACCGGCCGGTGCCGTCGGCCACGACCCGGCCTCTCAGGCGCCGGCGGCCGGCGGCTTGTCCGCCGTCAGCATGTATCCGACGCCGCGCACGGTGTGGATGGTCACCGACGCCCCCGCCGCGAGCAGCCGCTTGCGCAGCCGCGAGACGCTGGCCTCCATGGCGTTGGCGTCGACGTCGTCGTCGAAGCCGTAGAGGCCGTTCTCGATCAGCGGCCGGGTCACGACCTGGCCGGAACGCCGGATCAGCAGCTCGAGCAGGGCCAGCTCGCGACGCGGCAGCGGCAGCGCCTCCTCGCCCACGTGCACCGCGCTGCTGGAGGCGTCGAACTCGAGGTTGCCGAGCGTCAGGCGCAGGCCCAGCGCGCCGTTCGGCCGGCGCAGCAGCGCGCGGATGCGCGCCACCAGCTCGGCCTGGGCGTAGGGCTTGCCGAGGTAGTCGTCGGCGCCGAGGTTGAGGCCGTGGATGCGCTGGTCGATGGCGTCGCGCGCCGTGACGGCGATCACCGGCGTCGAGTCGCCGCTCCGCCGCAACTCGGCGAGCAGATCGAGGCCGTCGCCGTCGGGCAGCGTCAGATCGAGCAGGATCACGTCGTAGCGGGCGGCGGAGAGCGCGGCGCGCGCCTCGTCGAGAGTGCGCACGATGTCGACCGCGAAGCCCTCGCGGGCGAGGTTGGCGCGCACCAGCCGCGCCAGCTCGGCTTCGTCCTCGACCAGCAAAAGACGCATATCAGGATCTCTCGGAAGACGCCCGCGACAGCGTATCATACCCCTAGCTGACGCCATGCTTACGGGCGATTCCTGCCGCGGTGTCCACCGCCCTCGCGGCGTCAGCCCGGCGCGGCGGGCGCGGGCAGCCCCAGCCGGGCCGCGACGCCGCGGGCGGCCGCCAGCCCGGTCGCGAAGCAGGCCTGCAGCAGGTAGCCGCCGGTCGGCGCCTCCCAGTCGAGCATCTCGCCGGCCACGAACACGCCGGGCAGCGCCTTCAACATGAACGCCTCGTCGATCGCGTCCCAACGCACGCCGCCCGCCGAGGAGATCGCGCGCGCGATCGGCCGGGGCGCGTCGAGGCGCAGCGGCAGGTCCTTGACCAGCGCCGCCAGCGCGGCCGGCGCCAGCGTCTCGATCCGCGCGCCGGCCGCCGCCTCGCGCAGCAGGCCGATCTGCGCCGGCGCCAGCCCGGCCGCCTTCTGGAGGTGCGTGGACAGCGAGCGGCGCGCGCGGCCGCCGGCAAGCGCCGATTCCAGCGCGCCGACATCGACGTCGGGCCGCAGGTCGATGCGCAGCGTGGCGTGGCCGTGCGCCGCGATCGCGTCGCGCAGCGGGCCGGAGAGCGCGTAGACGGCGCCGCCTTCCAGCCCGTGCGTCGTGACGACCGCCTCGCCGCGCACGGCGCGTCCGGCGAACGACAGCGCAATGCGCTTGAGCGGCGCGCCCGCGAAGCGCTCCCGGAACACGCTCGACCACCCGATGTCGAAGCCGCAATTGGCCGGCGCCAGATCCGCCACGTCGACGCCACGGGCGGCCAGAAGGCCGGTCCACGCGCCATCGGCGCCGAGCCGCGGCCACGACGCGCCGCCCAGCGCCAGCAGCGTCGCATCGGCGGTGACGCTCTCGACCGCCCCGCCGGGCCCGCCGAAGGTCAGCGCGCCGTCGGCGCCCCAGCCGGTCCAGCGCCGCCGCGTGTGGATCGTGACGCCGCGCGCGGCCAGCCGCGCCAGCCACGCCCGCAGCAACGGCGAGGCCTTGAGCGCGCGCGGAAACACGCGACCGCTGGAGCCCACGAAGGTCGGCTGGTCCAGGCCCTCGCACCAGCGGATCAGCGCCGCCGGCGGAAACGCCGCGATGGCCGGCGCCAGCCGGTCGCGCGCCGCGTCGTAGCGGCCGAGGAACGCCTCGACCGGCTCGCCGTGGGTCAGGTTCAGCCCGCCGCGCCCCGCCATCAGGAATTTGCGCCCGACCGACGGCATGGCGTCGAACACGGTCACGGCGGCGCCCGCGCCCGCTAGCGCCTCGGCGGCGATCAACCCGGCGGGTCCGCCGCCGACGACGGCGACGCGACGGGCGGCCATCAGATCCAGCGCCGGACGCGGGCGCGGTAGCCGCGGTAGCCGTCGCCGAAGCGCCGTTCGAGATAGGCCTCCTCGCGGGCCACGACGCCGTAGCGCAGGATCAGCAGGGTCGGCGCCAGCAGAATCAAAAGCCAGGCGTTGTTGTCCGAGACCGCCACGCCGAGATGGATCATCGTCAGCCCGACATAGATGGGATTGCGCGAATAGCGGTACAGGCCGCTGGAGACGATCGCCGAGGTCGGGCTTGACGTCGGCACCGACGTGCCGGCGCGGCGGAACCGGCGCGCGCAATCGACCACCGCCGCCACGCCACAGAAAACCAGCGCCGCGGCCATCCACTGCCGCGCCGCCCACGACACGGCGCCGAAGATGTCGAGCGGCACGATCCAGCGGTCGGCCACCAGCCCCAGCGCCATCGCGCCCAGGAACAAGTATGGCGGCCGCACGATCACGCCGCTCGTCGTCGTCCCGTCCGTCAACCCAGGCTCCCCCGCCGATGGCGCGTCCCCCGCCGCGTTCCGCACCGCGGCGGCGCCCGGCCGCCAGGAATCCACATGCCCCGGCCGTGCGGCGCTTGCAACCGCCGACGCGTTGCCTATGGTGCGCCTTTAATGGCAATTCACCCCCCGATTCCCGGGATGCCGAGGGACCTCCTCGGAATCGCCGGACTGTCGGCCGAGACGATCTCGGCCCTTCTCGATCTTTCCGAGACCTACATCGACACCAGCCGGTCGCTCATGAAGAAGCGCGACCTGCTGAACGGCCGCACCGTGATCAACCTGTTCTTCGAGAACAGCACGCGCACGCGCACCTCGTTCGAGGTCGCGGCCAAGCGCCTCGGCGCCGACGTCGTGAACATGGAGGTCGCGGCCTCCTCGGTGAAGAAGGGCGAGACCCTGCTCGACACCGCGATGACGCTCAACGCCATGCTGCCCGACGCGCTGGTCGTGCGGCACCAGGATTCCGGCGCCGTCAACCTGCTGGCGCAGAAGGTCAACTGCGCCGTGGTGAGCGGCGGCGACGGCCAGCACGAGCATCCCACGCAGGCGCTGCTCGACGCGCTCACGATCCGCCGCCGCAAGGGCCGGCTGGCCGGCCTGACGGTGGCGATCTGCGGCGACATCCTGCACAGCCGCGTGGCGCGCTCGAACATCCACCTGCTCAACGTGATGGGCGCGCACGTCCGCGTGGTCGGGCCGATCACGCTGATGCCGACGGAGATCGAGAAGCTCGGCGTCGAGGTCCACCACAACATGCGCGCCGGGCTGAAGGACGTCGACATCGTCATGATGCTGCGGCTGCAGACCGAGCGCATGAACGGCGCCTTCGTGCCGTCGGTCAGCGAGTATTTCCGCTTCTTCGGGCTCGACACCGAGAAGCTCAAGGCGGCCAAGCCGGACGCGCTCATCATGCATCCCGGCCCGATGAACCGCGGCGTCGAGATCGACTCGGCGGTGGCCGACGACCTGCAGCGCAGCGTCATCCACGAGCAGGTCGAGATGGGCGTCGCGGTGCGCATGGCCTGCCTCGACGCCCTGATCGGCGAACGCCGCAACGCGCCGGACAAGGCGGAGCGCTGACATGGCCAACGGCACCGGCGCGCCCGTCGCCTACCTCAACGCGCGACTGATCGATCCCGTCGCCGGCACCGACGGACCCGGCAGCCTGCTGGTCGGCGGCGACGGCCGCATCGCCGACTACGGCGCGAACCTCTTCTCCAGCGGCGCGCCCTACGGCATCGCCAGCGTCGATTGCGGAGGCATGTGCCTGGCGCCGGGGATCGTCGACCTGCGCGTGCACACCGGCGAGCCCGGCGGCGAGCACAAGGAGACGCTCGAGACCGCGGCGCAGGCGGCGGCGGCCGGCGGCGTCACCTCGATGTGCGTGCTGCCCGACACCGAGCCGCCGTTCGACGACGCCTCGCTGATCGAGTTCGTGCACCGCCGCGGCCGCCAGGTGAAGCTGACCAAGATCTACGCCTACGGCGCGCTGACGCTGGGCCTCGGCGGCAAGCAGCTCGCCGAGATCGGACTGCTGCAGGAGGCCGGCGCGGTGGCGTTCACCGATTCGGACCGCCCCATCGCCAACGCCCAGACGATGCGCCGCGCGCTCTACTACGCGCGCACCTTCGACGCGCTGGTGGTGCATCTGCCGCAGGAGCCGGCGCTGTCCGGCGGCGACATGAACAGCGGCGAGCTGGCGACCCGGCTCGGGCTCGGCGGCAACCATCCGCTGGCCGAGGCGATCATGCTGGAGCGCGACATGCGGCTGGTCGAGATGACCGGCGCGCGCTACCACGCCAGCAAGATCTCGACCGCCGAGGGCGTCGACATCATGCGCCGCGCCAAGGCCCGCGGCCTGCGCGTGAGCTGCGACACCGCCCCGCACTATTTCGCGCTCAACGAGACGGCGGTCGGCGAGTACCGCACCTTCGCCAAGGTGGTGCCGCCGTTGCGCGCCGAGCGCGACCGCGTCGCCGTCGTCGCCGGGCTGAAGGACGGCACCATCGACTGCATCGTGTCGGACCACCGCCCGCAGGACGTCGAGAGCAAGCGCGTGCCCTTCGCGCTGGCGCTGCCCGGCGTGGTCGGGCTGGAGACGCTGCTGCCGGTGTCGCTCGACCTCCACCACAACGGCCACATGACGCTGCCGGAGATCTGGCGGCGTCTGGCGAGCGCGCCGGCGTCGCTGTTCAAGTTGCCAGGCGGGCGGTTCGAGAAGGGCGCGCCGGCCGATCTGGTGCTGTTCGATCCCGACGCGGCGTGGGTGGTCGATCCCGAGAAATTCCAGAGCAAGACCGGCAACACCGCCTTCGACAAACGCCCGACCCAGGGTCGCGTGCTGATGACGGTGGTCGACGGCCGCCCGATCCACCGCGACCCCGACCGCGCGCCCGTCGTGCCGGCGTAGCGGGCCGCGGATGCGCGCGGTCTGGTTCGAGCGGCAGGGGCCGGCGTCGGAGGTGCTGCGGATCGGCGAGCGGCCGACGCCGCGCGCGGCCGCCGGCGAGGTACGGGTGCGGCTGCACGCGTCCGGCGTCAATCCCGCCGACACCAACCGGCGCGCCGGCCGCGGCTACGTCATGGAAGGACCGGCGGTCATCCCCGACAGCGACGGCGCGGGGATCGTCGACGAGGTCGGCGCCGGCGTCGATCCGGCATGGCTCGGCAAGCGGGTGTGGCTCTACAACGGCCAGCGCGGCGGCCGCGTCGACGGCACCGCCGCCGAATGGATCGCGCTAGACGCCGGCTTGGTGGCGCCGCTCGCGGACGGCACGAGCTTCGCCGAGGGGGCCTGCCTCGGCATCCCCTGCATGACGGCGCATCGCTGCGTGCATCTGCGCGCCGATCTCGCCGGCGCGGCCGTCCTGGTCACCGGCGGCGCCGGCGCGGTCGGCCACTACGCCGTGCAATGGGCGAAGCGGGCCGGCGCTCGGGTGGCGACGACCGTGAGTTCGCCGGACAAGGCGGCGCACGCCGCCACCGCGTCGCCCGACCTGGTGATCGACTACCGCCGCGAGGACGTCGCGGGGCGTCTGCGCGACTTCGCCGGGCCCGGCGGCGTCGACCACGTCGTGGACGTCGATTTCGGTGGCAACCTCGCGACCAGCCTCGCGGCGATCGCGGTCAACGGATCGATCGCGTACTACGCCACGAAGGGCGCGCCCACGCCCGCGCTGCCGGCGGCCGATCTGATGCGCCGCAACGTCTCGATCCACGCCGTGCTGCTGAACAACGCGCCGCTCGCCGCCCGTCGACGGGCGCAGGCCGACATCGCCGCGGCGTTGGCCGATCGCGGTTTGCGCCACGCCGTCTCGGCGGTGTTCCCGCTGGCGCGGACGGCGGACGCGCACGACGCCGTCGAGGCCTGCACCAAGCGGGGCACCGTGGTGGTCGACTGCCGCGCGTGAGCGGCGCGATGCCTCGCCACCGCGATGTTCGGGCCACACTTTCGCCACGCGCCGGGGTATGCTGAGGCTCCCTGAAATGAACTAGAGTGTCGTCATGCGCCGCCTCGCCCCCGTCGTCTCGACCGGCCTCGCCGCCCTGCTGCTCGCCGCCGCCGTTCCGGCCTTGGCGCAGCGCGGGCCGGGGTCGTCGATGGACCGGTCGAGCGAACTGCTCGACAACCTCGTGCGGCGCATGAAGCTGTGCGCCGAGATCCCCGATCCCGCCAGCCGCGCGTCCTGCTACGACCGCATCGACACCGGCGCCGGCGCGCCGCCGGCGGGCGGCCCGGCGGCCTCGACCGGACCGGAACGCTCCTACGATCCGTCGAAGGTCGGCAAGGACGACAAGCCGCTGACCTCGCCGGACGACAGGGCGTTCGATCCGCGCAACCCCGGATCGACGGTCGGCGCCGCGCCGGGCGTGATCCTGCCGGGCCAGGGGCCGGTCAGCGTCGAGCCGCAGTGGCGCCGCGTCGGCTCGGTGCCGATCCGCGCCGTGCCCGGCGCCTCGGTGCCGGTGGTCGCGCTGGAGCTGCCGGCGCTGCGGCCGGGGCCGGACTACCGCTGGCAGCTCTCGATGCTGCTGTCGAACAACACCCCGCGCATCCTCGACGTCGTGATCAACTGCCGCTTCAACAACGGCGACCGGATGGTCAGCGACGTGACCGTGACGATGCGTTCGGTGCGCGGCGGCGACAAGGTCGCGGCCGAGATCTCCGGCCCGCCGACGACCCAGTTCGTCGACAACGCCCCCTGCAACGTCGTCTCGCCGCTGCAGTAGGGCGCACGCGCGTCGCGCCCCCTCGCCCGCTCGCGGGAGTGAATCCACGCATCGATAGTCGCGGCCGAATGCCCTCTCCGCCGCGCAGCGGGGGAGAGGGAGCAACCATTAATCAAACCGGGATCTGCTTGGTCCACGGGGTGCCTCTGGCGAGGACGGCGTTGACGAAGATGACGAGCTTGCGGGCGCAGGCGACGAGGGCCTTCTTGTGAGGTTTGCCCTTGGCGACGAGCGTCTTGTAGACCGGCACGAGGTTGTCGTTCCACCTGAAGGCGGCCGGCAGGGCGGCGTTGAACAGGGCCTTGCGCACGCGGCCGCGTCCGCCGGCGATGTGTCGCTCGCCGCGCAGGGTGCCGGAGTCGCGGTCGAACGGGGCGAGGCCGGCGAGCGCGGCGGCCTGCTCGCGCGACAGCGCGCCGAGCTCGGGCATGAGCACGACCAGGGTCAGCGCGGTGCGGATGCCGACGCCGTCGACGCTGGCGACGAGGTCGAGGCGGCGGGCGAGGTCGGCCTCGGCGCGGACGGTCTTGAGCAGCAGCGCCAGCTCGGCGTCGCGGCGGCGCTCGAGGCGCTGGACGTCGCGCCGAGGCCGGCGCGCAGGCGCCGGGCGGCGAAGCGCTCGAGGCGGCAGCGGGTCTGGCGCAGGTCGTCCTCGATCTGCTCGATGAAGAGAAGATGCTCGGCGAGGGCGCCATCCTCGGATCGGGCGCGGCGCGCACGCCGGCGGGACCGGCGGCGCACCCGGCGATCAGGGCGGCGTCGATCCGGTCGTTCTTGGCCCGGCGCAGCTTGTAGGCGGCGAAGGCGCGGACCGCCGGGCTGCAGGACAGGACCTCGACGCCGGCTCCGCGCAGCGCCGCCGCCACCGCCCTCTCTAGCCGCCCGACGCCTCGATGCCGGCGCGCCGGACGCCGAGGCCGGCCAGCCGTTCGCGCAGCGCGCGGTGGCCCTCGGCGGTGTTGGGCACCCGCCATGTGGCGCCGTCCGGCCACAGCGCGATGTCGAGCCAGGTCTTGCCGGTGTCGATGCCGGCGACAGGCGTGCTATGTTCGGCCATCTTCGTCGTCCCTGCCTTGCGTGCGAACCAGGTTGTTCGGGCAACCATCCGGGCCTCGATGAAGTGGTTCGTCCGCGATCCGGCTCCCTCGCGATCCGTCACGATTCCCGGGACCAACGATCCGACGGTCGACCGCCCAGGGCCGGGTGGCCACCCGGCCCTGGGCATTCCTCGCGGAACGCCCTCATCCTAACCGCTCGCGCTTACGCAAGGGGACCCATGCGAAGCATGGGGAGGGTGAGGTGGTGGTAGCGTAAGTGGAACCTCCGGTGGCGAATCGACATGCCTGATACAGGGCGTCATCGACCCTCGCGCGTTTGATCCCGACGAGCACGATAGGTCTCTCACGACCACGTCCGATACGACGACCACCTCACCCTTCCCGCGCTTCGCGCGGGCCCCTTCCCTCTCCCCCGCTACGCGGCGGAGAGGGAGGTATGAAGCGCAGCGTCAACGCCCCTCGCGCAGGGCCTTCACGAAATCGGAGAGGCCGATCTGGCGGTGGCGCTTGAGGCGCTCGGTGGCGAGGATGCCCTTGAGCTGCTCGAGGCTGCGCGTGATCTCGCGGTTGACGATGACGTAGTCGTATTCCGGCCAGTGGCTCATCTCGTCGGCGGCCTTGGCCATGCGCTTGGCCACGACCTCGGGCGGATCCTGCGCCCGCGTCACCAGCCGGCGCTCCAGCTCGCGCGTCGAGGGCGGCAGGATGAAGACGCTGACGAGGTCCTGCCGCGCCCGCTCGGCGACCTGCTGCGTGCCCTGCCAGTCGATGTCGAACAGCATGTCGCGGCCCGACGACAGGGTCTTCTCCACAGGTCCGCGCGGCGTGCCGTAGTAGTTCTCGAACACCTGCGCGTATTCCAGCAGCTCGTCGCGGTCGATCATGGCGCGGAACGCGGCGTGGTCGACGAAGCGGTAGTCGACGCCGTCGCGCTCGGCCGGCCGCTTGGGCCGCGTCGTCGCGGAGATCGACAGCTCGATCTCGGGGTCGTGCTCCAGCAGCAGCCGCGACAGCGTCGTCTTGCCCGCGCCCGACGGCGAGGACAGCACCAGCATCAGGCCGCGGCGCAGCACCGGCACGTCGGCGATGGTCGGGGCGTCGGTCATCGGCGCGGTCTCATTCGACGTTCTGGACCTGCTCGCGCAGCTGCTCGATCGCGCTCTTCAGATCGATGCCGATGCGCGTCAGCTCGATGTCGGCCGATTTCGAGCACAGGGTGTTGGCCTCGCGGTTGAACTCCTGGCACAGGAAGTCGAACTTGCGCCCGACCGGCGTCGCCGGTCCGGCCGCGGCCATCAGCTCGCGCGCCGCCGACAGGTGCGCCTTGAGCCGGTCGAGCTCCTCGCGCACGTCGGCCTTCCCGACCTGCAGCGCGATCTCCTGCGCCAGACGCTCGGCCGACAGCGCCGGCACGCGGCCGAGGATGTCGGCGAGCTGGGTCTCGAAGCGCGTCCGCACGACGTCGCCCTGGGCGGCGGCGCGGCCCTCGGCGCGGTCGCGCAGCTCGGCGATCTGCGCCAGATGGCCGTCGAGCATCGCGGCCAGGCGGGCGCCCTCCGAGGCGCGGGCCTCGACCAGCGCCTTCATCGTCGTCTTGAGCGTCGCCATGATGGCGGCGTCGCGGGCGGCGATCTCCGCCTCGCTCGGCGCCACGCCGGTCTCCTCCTCGATCACGCCGCGCACCCGCAGCAGGCCGTCGGCGGTCGGCGGATCGATCTCGCCATGCGCCCGCAGCTCGGACACGATCCCCAGCAGCTCGCGCACCAGCTCGCGGTCGATGCGCACGGGCTGGCGGCCGCGGCGCTCCAGCATCGACAGCGACAGCGAGACGTTGCCGCGCTTCACCGCGTCGCCGACGGCGGCGCGCGCGGGATGCTCCAGCCGCTCCATGCCCGGCGGCACGCGCAGACGCGTCTCCAGCGCCCGTCCGTTGACGCTGCGCGCCTCCCAAACCCACGTCACCGGCCCGTCGGCGCCCTCGGCGCGCGCGTAGCCGGTCATGCTCGCGATCCGCAAATCCCCAACTCCCCCAATAGCCGCGAAAAGCGCGTCATTTCATTGATCGGTTCCGCGCGTTCAAAGCTGCTCGCAACAGGTGCCGCCTCTCATTTGGGCGCGCCCAGCCGCTGGAGCCAGTCAACTTGAATCGTGCGGCCCGATCGAACATCGTAGATCACCACTTTGGGCGGAGCCTCTTGCTGGGAGCGGCGACGCGAAACAAATGCCGCCGTTCCACCGTCCGCAGAAAGCGCCACGCGCTCCGCCCATGATTCGGAATCGTTTAGTAGCGTGATCGATCCATCGCGCACCAGGGCGGCATGCCCGCCGGAATGGAGAACGACGACTTTGCCGGACGCGTCCACTCGGAACTGTGAAACCCCGCCAAACTGGTCAAGCGGTGATCGCTCGGCCGGGGTGACCGATCCCCAGTCCAACACTCGGCCCATCGGCGGGAATTTGAACTGATATGCTTGCTCTGAGTACGCCCTCTTCCCGACACCTCTGAGCTCTGTTCGCGTGGTGCCCCTCCGTATGCCCGCGATGTAGACCTCACCACGCGATGTCGCCGACAGAGAGAATATATCCATGAACCCATCTCTGAAACTCACATCGTTCGGGCTGGTTTGAACGATCGGCCGCGGCGATCCTCTAGTGACCGAATGATACGCGATACCATCGACATGCGTGGTACCGCGTCGTGCCGAAACCAGCCCCTTGGCGTAGAGCACGCCACGCCCATCCGGCATATAGGCCACGGCTTGTGGGACGTGGGCGTCGGTCTGAATCCTCGTCCATTCGCCACACATGTCCACACACGACACAAGCCATGCGTAGTCCAGACCGGGCTGACATTCAGTGGTGCAGCCAGCGACCGCCACTATGGTCCGCCCGTCGGGCGAGATCGTAGGCCACACCAGCGTTCGTCCTGGGAGTTCCGGCAGCACGAAGACATTGGACGTATCTCGATGGACGCGCGCAATCCTGCCGGGCAACTGGCGTACCTGGTACCCAATCGCGAGTACGCTTCCATCGGCAGAGATCGAGTGACCCGTCACGGAGAATACCGGCGGGCGTTGCGCGCGAGCGTCAAAACCCGCGCCCATGACGAGCGCGGCCGCTAGCGCCGACGACCACATCCTTCGCCCTCGCCGACGCGCGCCCGGACCCTGCTTGGAGCCCGACGTTCCAAAGCGCGCGATAGCGTGACGATGGCCAACGGAAGCCAAGCTAGCTCCTCTGTCTAGTACGTCCCCGGATACTGGCCGCCGTCCATCAGGATGTTCTGGCCGGTCATGTAGCCGGCGTGGACGCTGCACAGGAAGGCGCACATGGCGCCGAACTCCTCGGGCGTGCCGAAGCGGCCCGACGGGTTGGCGCCGGCGCTGAGGCGGCGCTCCTCCTCGACGCTGCGGTTGAACATCTTGGCGCGCGCCGTCATCGTGCCGCGCAGGCGGTCGGTGTCGAACGGACCCGGCAGCAGGCCGTTGATGGTGACGCCCTTGGCGACCGTCTTACGCGCGACGCCGGCGACGAAGCCGGTGAGGCCCGAGCGGGCGCCGTTGCTGAGGCCGAGCACGTCGATCGGCGCCTTCACCGAGCTGGACGTGATGTTGACGATGCGGCCGAAGCCGCGGCTCATCATGCCGTCGACCGTCGCCTTGATGAACTCGATCGGCGTCAGCATGTTGGCATCGACCGCCTTGATCCAGTGTTCGCGCGTCCAGTCGCGGAAATCGCCCGGCGGCGGCCCGCCGGCGTTGTTGATCACGATGTCCGGCTCCGGGCAGGCGGCCAGCACGGCGGCGCGGCCGGCGTCGGTGGTCACGTCGCAGGCCACGGCCGTCACCTTCACGCCGGTCGCCTTGCGGATCTCGGCCGCCGTCGCCTCCAGCGTCTCGGCCGTGCGGGCGTTGATCACGAGGTCGACGCCCTCGGCCGCCAGCGCCATGGCGCAGCCCTTGCCGAGGGCCCTTGCTGGCCGCGCACACGATCGCCTTGCGGCCCTTGATTCCCAGATCCATCGCTTCCCTCCCCTAGTCCCGGTCGTCGCCGCGGGTCCATCCGGACTCCGCCGCCAGTTCGCGCGCGAGCCGCACGCTGATCGGCCGTTTGGCGGCGAGCGCGCGCCGGTCCAGCGCGTCGACCACCGCCCCCGCCGCCGACAGCGAGCGCTCCATGCGTCGCGCCAGATACTGGACCACATCCATGCCCACCGCCACCTGCCGGTCGTGGAACAGCTTGAACAGCACGGCCTCGAGCAGCGCGTCGTCGGGCGCGCCGAGCGTCGCCACGTGGGCGGTGCGCAGCCGCGACGACAGGTCGGGCAGCGCCACGCGCCAGCGGGCCGGCGGCGTGCGGCCGGCCATCAGCAGCGCCCCGCCGCGCTCGCGGATCCAGTTGTAGAGATGGAACAGCGCGCGCTCCCCGACGGCGGCGCCGGCGATGGCGTCGGCGTCGTCCAGCGCCACCCGGGTCGCGCCGCCGAGCCGGTCGAGCACGGCCGACAGCTCGGTGGCGGCGAGCCAGCGTCCATCGAGGATCATGGCGCCGGCCCGGGCCGCCCAGATCGCCAGCAGATGGGTCTTGCCGCTGCCCTCCGGTCCGACCACGGCCGACACCGGCACCGGCCAGTCCGGCCAGCGGTCGATCCAGGCCAGCGCCTCGGCGTTGGCCTCGGCGGGTAGGAAATCGGCCCGCCCCAGCGCCGTGGCGGCGGGAAGGTCGAGCGGAATCTGGCCGGACATGGGGACGCCGTCAGTCGCGCTTCGCGGCGTCAGTGTCGTCGTCGTCGATGGAGGCGTCCTGGAAGTAGGCGCTGGCGCGGTAGCGGGCCAGCGAGTAGCGCACGAGCACGCCGACCACGGCCGCCACCGGCACGGAGACCAGCAGGCCGACGAAGCCGAACAGCGTGCCGCCGGCCAGCAGCGCGAACATCAGCCATACCGGATGGATGCCGATGCGGTCGCCCACCAGCTTGGGGGCCAGCACGTTGCCCTCGAGGAACTGGCCGACCGCGAACACGGCCACCACCTTGCCGACCCCGAACCAGTCCGGGGGGAACTGCGCCAGCGCCATGCCGATCGCCAGCACGCCGCCGGTGAAGCTGCCGACGAAGGGGATGAACGAGATCAGCCCGATGATCAGGCCGATCGCGAGGCCGAAATCGAGCCCGACCACCGCCAGACCGGCGCCGTAGTACACCGCGAGCGACAGGCAGACCGTGGCCTGGCCGCGGACGTAGCCGGCGACGGCGGCGTTGGACTGCCGCGCCAGGTCGCGGATCGTGGCGGCCTGCCGCCGCGGCAGGTAGGAATCGACATTGGCGAGCAGCTTCGGCCAGTCGCGCATCAGGTAGAACGCGATGACCGGCGTCAGGAACAGCAGCGCCAGAAGGTTGAACACCTGGGCGCCCTGGGTGAGGACGGACGTCAGCACCCGCCCGACCAGCGCCAGGGCGGCGCCGGCGCGCGACGCGGCCGCGCCCTCCAATTCCTTGAGGTTGCCGCCGAGGTCGACGCCGAAGCGCTCCTGCAGCGTCTCCAGCAGCGGCACGAGCCGGTTGTAGAGGCGGGCCGCGTACTGCGGCAGCTTCTGGGCCAGCGCGCCGATCTGCTCGACCACCAGGGGCGCCACCGCGATCACGACCCCGAGCAGCGCCAGCGTCGCGACCGCCACGATCAGCGTCGTCGCCACGGTGCGCGACTTCACCAGCCGCTCGACGCGGTCGGTCAGCGGGTCGAGGAAGTAGGCGATCGCCATGCCGGCCACGAACGGCAGCAGCATGTCGCGCAGCAGCCACAGCGCGCCGCCAAGGCAGAGCGCGCCGATCAGCCAGAACCGCAACTGCTTGCCCGCGTCCATCTCCCCGCCCTTCAATCCCCGTCCCCGCGGTCGCGCTCCCAGGCGGCGACGCGGCGCATCCAGGTTACCACATAGGCGACACCCGACAGGACCGTCGTCGCCGCGACCAGCCAGACCCCGGCCTCGACCACGGCCGGAACCGGCAGCTCGAAGGCGCGCTTGCCGATCACCACGGCCACCAGACCGATCTGCAGCGCGGTGTTGACCTTGCTCAGCATCATCGGCTCGACCCGCAGCAACGGGGTCAGGGCGTTGACGGTGAGCGCGCCGCCGACGATCAGCAGGTCGCGGAACACGACCATGATCGTCAGCCACAGCGGCACCTCGCCGCGCAGCGCCAGCGCCACGTAGGTCCCGACCAGCAGGGCCTTGTCGGCCAGCGCGTCGAGATAGGCGCCGAACTCGGTCGCCGCGTCGAAGCGCTTGGCGATCAGCCCGTCGAGCGCGTCGGAGATGCCGGCGCCGAGGAACACCCAGAAGGCCAGCCCGTAGGCGCCCTCGAGCACGCACCAGATCACGACCGGCACGCAGCCCAGACGCGCCAGGCTGAGGAGGTTGGGCAGGATGACGATCATCGCGCCGGCCGGCCTCCGGCGCTCACTGGCCGACGATCGTCGGGCCGGCGGCGCCGTCGACGATCGCCAGCCCCTGCAGGCGCAGCGCCCGGTTGAACTGCTCGCGCGTGCCGACGAAGGCGATACGGACCACGGCCTGCTCCTGCTCCAGCGACTGGACCTGGATCTCGCGCACGTTGGCCGTGGTCTGGATGCGGCGGCGCAGCTTGACCCAGTCGTCGAGGCCCTTGATCGGCACCGTCACCACGATCACGTCGGCGAAGTCGCGCGAAACCGCCGCCACCGACTTCCACTCGTCCTCGAGCTTCAGCCGGTGCTTGACGGCGGCGTCGACCAGCTTGTCGAGGGCGACGCCGGCCTGCGGCGGGACGGTCGACTTGTCGCCGGTGCCGAGGTCGTAGAGCGTGGCGGTGACGGCGAACGGCCCCTCGGCCTCGCCGGTGGCGACCGAGACCAGGATCCGCCGCGTGCCGTAGCGCTGCGCCAGCCGGCCCAGGGCGGCCACGTCGCCGACGAAGGCCTGTTCGGGGTCGATCAGCTTGGCGTCGGCGCCGTCGCCGCGCACCGCCGGCATCGGCACCAGACCGCCGGCGGCCGAGACCTTCGCCCACGCCTCGCGCCACGGCGTGCGCTCGTCCAGCGCCGCCACCCCGGCCTTGGAGCGCGTCAACGGCAGCGCCAGCACCGGCGGCGCCGAGGAATCGATGAAGTTGACGCCGGCCGCCCGCAGATAGGCCTTCATCCGATCCGGGCTGAAGGCCACCGACAGCTGCGCGATGTAGCGGTTCGCCGTGGTGCGCTCCCCGGCGAACTCGAAGCCGAGGATGAGCTGCTCGATCTCGGCGTCGGTCGGGATGCCGACTTTCGAGACGTCGTCGGTCGCGACCAGGCGCCGCACCAGGATCTCGAACGCGCCCTTCTCGCCCTCCAGCAGGGCCTTGTCGCGCGCCTCCAGCGGGGTCTTGGCGGTGGCGTCGACGGGGATGTTGGTGACCGTGAACACGGGATCGCCGGCGCCGCGCTGCTGCGCCGCCGCGCCTCCGGGGGCGCCCGCCAGCGCCGCGACGGCCGCCAGCGCCACGAACATCCGCCGGGTGGCGGCGGCCATCCGGCCGGTCCATGGGGAAAACGGGGCGGGAAGCGCCATTGCAATGCCTTCGCGTTGGGATATCTATGCCCCTCGCTTCCTAGCACGAACGGCCGCCGCTTGAACTCCCCTCCCGCCGACCACAACCGCCCGCCGCTGACCTACAAGCAGGCGGGCGTCGACATCGAGGCCGGCGATTCGCTGGTGGAGCGCATCAAGCCGCTCGCCAAAGCGACCCGGCGTCCCGGCGTGATGGGCGGCCTGGGCGGCTTCGGCGCCCTGTTCGACCTCAAGGCCGCCGGTTTCCACGACCCGATCCTGGTCAGCGGCACCGACGGGGTCGGCACCAAGCTGAAACTGGCCATCGATTCGGGCATCCATGACACCGTCGGCATCGACCTGGTGGCGATGTGCGTCAACGACATCGTCGTGCAGGGCGCCGAGCCGCTGTTCTTCCTCGACTACTACGCCACGGGACGCCTGGACATCGAGGCCGGCCGCGACGTGGTCGCCGGGATCGCCGAGGGCTGCCGCCGGGCGGGATGCGCCCTGGTCGGCGGCGAGACCGCCGAGATGCCCGGCCTTTACGCCGAGGGCGATTTCGACCTCGCGGGCTTCGCGGTCGGCGCCGCCGAGCGCGACGCGCTGCTGCCGCGGCCGGACATCGCGCCGGGCGACGTCGTGCTGGGCCTGGCGTCCTCAGGGGTCCATTCCAACGGCTTCTCGCTGGTGCGCAAGATCGTCGAGCGCAGCGGGCTGGCGCTCGACGCGCCGGCGCCGTTCGCGCCGGCCCGGTCGCTGGCCCGGGCGCTGCTCGAGCCGACGCGCATCTACGTGCAGGCCGCGCTGGCGGCGATGCGCGCGACCGGCGCGATCAAGGGCCTCGCGCACATCACCGGCGGCGGCCTGCCGGGCAACGTGCCGCGCTGCCTGCCGAACGGCGTCCGCGCGACGCTCGAGGCGCTCGCGTGGACGCCGCCCGACGTGTTCCACTGGCTGCGCGAAATCGGCCGCACGCCGACCAGCGACATGCTGGACACGTTCAACTGCGGACTGGGCATGGTCGTCGTGACGGCGCCGGAGAACGCCGCCGCCGTCGCCGCGGCGTTCGCCGCCTCGGGCGAGACGGCGGTCCGCGTCGGCGCCATCGAGGCCCTGCCCGACCGCGGCGCCGGGCCGGACTGCGTCATGGCGGACGCCGACGCGCTGTGGCGGCGTTGAGCGTGGCGGAGCGGACGCGCCGATGAGCCGCCGCCGGATCGGCGTCCTGATCTCCGGGCGCGGCTCGAACATGGCCGCGCTGCTGGCCGCGACGCGCGCCCCCGACTATCCCGCCGAGATCGCGATCGTGGTCAGCAACGTCGCCGACGCCGCGGGTCTCGAGACCGCGCGCGCCGCCGGCGTGGCGACCGCGGTCGTGCGCCACAAGGACCACCCCGACCGAGAGAGCTTCGACCGGACCGTGTCGACGGCGCTCGAGACGGCCGGCGTCGAGTTCGTCTGCCTCGCCGGTTTCATGCGGATCTTCAGCCCGTGGTTTCCGGGCCGCTGGCCCGGCCGCATCCTGAACATCCACCCCTCGCTGCTGCCGTCGTTCAAAGGGCTGCACGTCCAGCGCCAAGCGCTGGAGGCCGGCGTCCGCGCGGCGGGCTGCACCGTGCACTTCGTGACCGCCGATCTCGACGCCGGCCCGATCGTGGGCGCAGGGCGTCGTGCCGGTGCTGGCGGCCGATGACGAGGCGTCGCTGTCCGCCCGCATCCTGAAAGTGGAGCACGAGATCTACCCGCTGGCGGCGCGCTGGCTGGCCGAGGACCGGCTGCGCATCGTGTCGACGCCGGGCCGGCCGGACCGCGTCGAGATCGACGGATTGCCACCGGCGGCGGCGACGCTGTGGCGGCCGTGAGCGACGCGCCCGACATCCGCCGCGTCGACGCCATCGCGCCGACGCCGTGGAAGAACGGCGGCGGCATCTCCCGGTCGCTCGCGATCGCGCCCGACGGCGCCGGCCACGACGATTGCGACTGGCGTGTCGATCTCAGCGACATCTCCCGCGCCGGGCCCTTCTCCTACCTGCCGGATCTGGACCGCCAGTTGATGCCGCTGGGCAGCGGCTTGCGGCTGGGTTTCGACGGCGGCGTCCCCGGCCCGGTCGAGATCTTCGAGACCACCCGTTTCGCCGGCGAGACGCCGGTCCAGGCGACGCTGGGACCGGAGGCGCCCGACGGCGGCCTCCAGGTCCTCAATCTGATGACCCGCCGCGACCGATTCACGGGCCGCGTCGTGCCGTATCCGGCCGCCGGCCGCCTGCGGGAACCCGCCGCGACGATGGTCCTGATGGCGCTGCGGGGCGGCTTCAATCTGGTCGTCGATGGCGGCCGGCCGGCGCCACTGGACGCCGGACGCTACGCGCGGTTCGCGCCGGGCGGCGCCACCCTGGCGTTCGAACCCTACCGGCCGTGGTCGATGCTGATCGCCGTCGTGGTGCATCCCAAGCCCTGACCGCGCCGGCATCGGGGCTTTCCGGCGCCGGCGGGTTTGGCTATAAGGAATCGACGCCGCGACGCCCGCCGGGCCCCGCGCCGCACCATGTCAACGACCCGCCGGGGGAGCCGATGGCCAGCCACGATTTCGATATGCGCCAGTACAACCAGACCTACGCCGGCGTGCTCAAGCTGATCACCTACACGATCCTCGCGCTGATCGTGATCGTCGTCGGCATGGCGTTCGCGCTGGTCGCGCATATGCCGGTGATCGGGCTGGGCGGGATGATCCTCGGGCTGATCGCCTTGACGATCGCGGCGGCCGTCCTGCGCTGAGCCGGCCCCCGCGTCGTATCGATCGAGCGGCCCCGCGAGGGCCGCTTTTTCGTGGCGCCGGCCGCTATTTCTCGCGCTCGCGGTAGTCGCCGAACGCCGCGTCGCGCTCGCTCAGCAGCTTGGCGACGCTGGCGCCGTCGCGCTTGAAGCGGCCCATGTAGGCCTTGCTCGACTCGGTGTGGAAGCACAGCGCCTGGATCTCGGTGCCGGCGCGCACCGCGGCGCGCAGGCCCATGATCTCCATGGCGCGATGAACCGAGCGCTTGTTGATCTGCTGGATGTCGCTGGGCACCTTGGCGACGCGCTCCGCCATCTTCAGCGTCTCCTCCTCGAGCCGCCCCGCCGGAAAGGCGCGGTTGGCCCAGCCGCGCGCCGCCGCCTCGGCGCCTGAGATCGAGTCGCCGGTCAGCATCGACTCCATCGCCTGGCGCATGCCCATCAGCCAGGGATGGAACTGCATGTCGGGCGGGCTCATCAGCCGCACCGGCGGATAGCCGATCTGCGCGTCCTCGGCGACGTAGACGAGGTCGCACGAGGTCGCCAGCTCGGTGCCGCCGGCGAGGCAGTACCCGTGCACCTGCGCGATCACCGGCTTGCCGAGGTCCCACACCCGGAACCAGCCGTCGACGACATGGCGCGACCATTGCCCGTGCCCGCCGGCCGTGTGGTAGGGCTGGCCGACCCGGTTGTCGGCGGAGAGGTCGTAGCCGGCGCTGAACGCCGGCCCGGCGCCGCGCACGATCGTGACGCGGACATCGGGATCGCCGTCGTTCCACTGCAGCGTCTCGAAGATCGCCGCGCGCAGGGCGTTGCTGAGCGCGTTGCGTTTCTCCGGGCGGTTCAGCGTGATGCGCCGCACGCCCGGCAGCGGGTCGTCGACCAGGATCACCGGCGCGGTCGTCGTCATGGACGTTCCTCCATCCGCCGTGGTGGCGGTGTGTCGTTGCGATCGAGGGGAGCGGGAACCGGCGGCTCAGGCCGCGCGGCGGTCGAGCCAGTCGCGGAAGCGGTACCACGCGCCGACGGCGGGTAGCACCCATGACGGATCGCCACCGTAGAGCGCGCGGGTCGGGAAATCGTCGGTGTCGAAGGCGTTGGCCGGCGCGTTGGTCCCGCCGAGGATCTTGCGCGCCGTCTCGCGGCCGAGATAGGTCATCATCGCCACGCCGTTGCCGTTGCAGGCCATCAGGTAGCGCAGGCCGTCGGGCGTGCGGCCCATGTGCGGCAGCCAGTCGAAGCTGAAGGCGACGTTGCCGGTCCACGCGTGGGTGATCCGGGAACCTTTGAGCTGCGGGAAACGGTCGGTCATGTAGCGGTACAGCACCGGCGCGCTGACCTCCGGCGGCGCCTGCGTGAAGCGCGCGCGGCCACCGAAGATCATGCGTTTGCGGTCCGGCGACAGCCGGTAGTAGGTCAGCACGCGCTTGGTGTCGGCGACGGCGCGGCTGTTGGGGATCAGCGACTCGGCCATCCCCTCCGGCAGCTCCTCGGTGGCGATGATGTGGCTGGCGACCGGGACCAGGCGGCGCTTGAGGTACGGCGTGGCGTCGCCGGTGTAGCCGTTGGTCGCGACCACGACCTCCTTGGCCTCGATGTCGCCGCGGTTGGTGCGCACGACGAAGCCGCCGCCGGATTTGCGCTCGTAGGACAGCGCCTCCGTCCTCGCGCACAGCGTGGCGCCGGCGTCGTGGGCCGCCTGGAGCAGCCCGCCGTAGTAGCAGGCGGGATGGAGGTGGCCGGCGCGGTCGACCACCATGCCGCCGAAATAGTAGTCCGACGCGATGGCTTCGCGCTGGCGCTCCCTCGGCAGCATCGAGGCGCCGGCGCCGGCGAGCGCGTTGAAGTCGTCGACCTTGGCCTCGAGATCGCGGTAGTGCGCCGGCGTGAAGGCGCCCATGAAGCGGCCGTTGCGCACGTAGTGGGCCTCGATCTTCTCGCGCGCGACGATGTCCTCGATCGCGGTCATCGAGTCGACGCCGCTGGCCAGCAGCGCTTTCTTGCGGGCGTCCCAACCGCCGCCGCCGCTCTTGCCGGACATGCCCTTGCCGAGGTTCACGCCGCCGCTGACCATGCCGCCGTTGCGCGTGCTGGCGCCGACGCCGAGATCGCCGCGTTCCAGCACCGCCACCTTCGCGCCGCCGCGCGCCAGCTCCAGCGCCGTCGACAATCCGCCGTAGCCGGCGCCGACCATCAGCGCGTCGACCGACCGGGGCGGGTCCTGCGACAGCGCGTTGGACGGCCGCCACCATTCCCACCACCACGGCTCGGCCTTGAAATCGGGATGGAGGATGTCCGCGGCCACCGCCCCTACTCCGCCGCCGCAGGCAGCTTCGGCACGTAGGGACGCGAGGCGAAGTGCTCGCTGCCGTCGCCGGCGGCGAAGCGGGCTCCGGCGCGCAGCAGGGCGCCGTCGTCGACCCGCTCCAGCGGCACGTAGTAGCGGTCGTCGTCGCGGGTGACGGTGTCGTTGTCGACGCGGTTGTAGCAGATCAGCAAGGTCCAGCGCCGGTGCGGCGAGCGGTTCGCGTCGCTGCGGTGGATGGCGTTGCAGTGGAAGATCAGCGCGTCGCCGGGCTCGAGTTCGCAATACGCGACGGGGTTGCGCGCCAGGATATGCTCCATGCGGCGCGGATCGACCTCGTTCTGGCCGGCGGTCAGCGGCGTGTGGTCGACGCGGCCCATGAGGTGGCTGCCCTCGACGATCTGCAGGCAGCCGTTCTCCCGCGTCGTGCGGTCGAGCGCGATCATGCACGACAGCATGTCCGGCCGCAGGCAGCCGTTGTGGTACCAGTAGCCGTAGTCCTGGTGCCATTCCCAGGCGCCGCCGACACCGGGGTCCTTGGCCGTGAGCTTGGACTGGTAGTGGTAGACGTCGCCGCCGAGCAGCGCGGCGCTGGTGTCGACCATGCGGGCGCAGCGCGCCGCCAGCCCGTAGACCGAGTCGCCGGCGCGGTTCCACAGGGAGATGCGCGTCGAGCGGCCCTCGCCGTCGAGCCGGTCGATGACGTGGCCGCGGACCTCCGGATCCTCCTCCATCGCGCGGGTCAGCAGCGCGACCTCCGCGGGCGAGAACATGCCGCGCGCCGTGGTGAATCCCCGCGTCGCGTATTCCACCGCCTGCGCGGCGTCGAGCACGTTGGCCATGGCGTCCCCTTTCCATTGCCGGCGACACGAGAGTATCGCCGCCGGCCGCCGCCGCGCAATCGCCGGCCATCGACGAGGAGCGCGCCGGCCCCTACCATGGCCGCCGGGGCGGAGGGCGGACGATGACGAGGACAGTGCTTCTGACGGGGGCCGCAGGCTCGATCGGCGCGGCGCTACGGCGCGAGCTGCGCGGCGTGTATCCGGTCCTGCGGCTGGTGGACATCAAGCCGATCGGCGATCTGGCGCCTGGCGAGGAGTTCCACCGCGTCGACATCGCCGATTTCGCGGCGGTCGAGAAGGCGATGGCCGGCGTCGACGCCGTCGTCCACATGGCCGGACAGTCGGTCGAGGCCGACTGGGAGACGGTCAAGCGCCAGAACATCGAGGGTTTGTACAACGTCTACGAGGCGGCTCGGCGCGCCGGCGTCAAGCGCGTGGTCTATCCCAGCAGCAACCACGCCGTCGGCTTCTATCCGCGCAACCGCCGCGTCGGCGCCCGCGTGGTGTTCCGGCCGGACGGGCTGTACGGCGTCAGCAAGGCGTTCGGCGAGCTGGTGGCCGCGCTCTACGCCGACAAGCACGGCGTCGGCTCGCTGTGCATCCGCATCGGCAACGCCAACGACAAGCCGATCGACAAGCGCCGGCTGTCGATCTGGATCAGCTGGCGCGACCTGGCGCAGCTGGTGCGCATCGGCATCGAGCATCCCGACGTGCATTTCGAGATCGTCTACGGCGTGTCGGAGAACGACCGGTCGTGGTTCGACAACGCCACCGCCTACCGGCTGGGCTACAAGCCGAAGGACTTCGCCGAGGACCACGCCGCCGAGGTGCTGGCGCGCGAGCCGCCTGAGGATCCCGACGCGGTCGGTCCCCGCGTCATCGGCGGTAGCTTCGCCGACGACGGCTACAGCGGCGATCCCGACCGGATCGAGAAATTCCGCTACTGAGCGGGGCCGTCAGGCCTTCGCGGCGGCGCGCGCCATCCCCTCCTCGATCATCCGGGCGGCCTCGTCGGGCTCCAGCCAGCGCGCGATCTTCACCCACTTGCCCTTCTCCAGATCCTTGTAGTGCTGGAAGAAGTGAGCGATCTGCTCGCACAGGATCTCCGGCAGCTGCCGGTAGCTGGCGACGCCGCGGTGGAACGGATGCAGCTTGTCGACCGGCACCGCGAGCAGCTTCTCGTCGGTGCCGGCCTCGTCCTCCATCAGCATGCCGCCGATCGGGCGGCAGCGGATCACGGCGCCGGGCACCACCGGCACCGGCCCGACCACGAGGATGTCGACCGGATCGCCGTCGCCCGACAGCGTGTGCGGGATGAAGCCGTAGTTGGCGGGATAGACCATCGAGGTGTGCAGGAACCGGTCGACGAACATCGCGCCGGACGCCTTGTCGAGCTCGTACTTCACCGGGTAGCCACCCTGCGGCACCTCGATGATCGCGTTGACGTCCCACGGCGGGTTCTTCCCGGTCGGTATCCTCGAGATGTCCATCGGTGTCCCTCCGCCGACCTTCCCGCGCTCCGCGTCACACCACCGGCGACATGCCGCCGTCGACGTTGATCGCGACGCCGTTGATGTACGAGCCCGCGTCGGAGCACAGGAAACACGCGATGTTCGCGAACTCCGCCGCCTGTCCGACGCGGCCGATGCCGATGCCGCGGTCTTGGCCATGTTGGCGAGGAACTCGTCGTAGGTCTGGTTGCCGCCGACCTGCTTGTGGCGGCGCGCCCACTGGTCGCTCTCGATCAGGCCGACCAGCAACGCGTTGACCAGCACGTTGTGCGGCGCGCTCTCGTGCGCCAGCACCTTCGTCAGCGCCAGCCCGGCGGCGCGGCTGACGCTGGTCGGACCGGAGTTGCCGGCCGGCGCCTTGGCGTAGGTGTTCAGAACGTTGACGATCCGGCCCCAGCGGCGCTCCTTCATGCCCGGCAGCGCCAATCGGCACAGGCGGATCGCCGGCCAGATCTTGAGTCCGAAATCGGCCTCCCAGTCGGCGTCGGTGATGGTCTCGAACGCCTTGGCCGCCGAGGCGCCGGCGTTGTTCACCAGCACGTCGACCTTGCCGAAATCGCGCTGGATCGCGGCCCAGGTCCGCTCCAGCGCGTCCTTGTCGGCGACGTCGCAGCTGTAGCCCTCGACCTTGGCGCCGGTCGCCTTGGCGATCTCCGCCTTGGCGGCGGCGAGCGGCTCCGGCCGGCGCGCGATCAGCGCCACCCCGGCGCCGGAGCCGGCGAACGCCGCGCCCATCGCCTTGCCCAGCCCCATGCTGCCGCCCGTGATCACCGCCACGCGGCCGTCCATCCGGCATTCCATCGCGCTTCCTCCAGATCGTTCCGATGTCGCGGCGGACTGTACGCCCGCCCGCCGGCAGCGACAACGCGGGCGGCTACTGCGGCTCGATGCCGGCCAGCTTGATGTAGCGCGCCTGCTTCTCTCGGGTCTCCCGCACGTAGGCGGCGCTCTGTTCGAGGTCGCGCCGCTGCGGCGGAAAGCCGAATTCCTCCAGCCGCGGCGCGATCGCGGCCGAGAAGCTGGCCTCGTTGATGAGGTCGTTCAGCCGGCGCGCGATCTCGACCGGCGTGCCGGCCCGCACGGACATCCCGAGGAATCCCGAAACGTCGAAGCCGGGGTAGAGCTCGGCCATCGCCGGCACGTCTGGATGGCGCGCCCAGCGCTCGCCCTTCGTGATCGCGATCGGAATCATCTTGCCCGACGCGACATGGCTGTGGGCGGCCGTCGTGTCGATGAACATCGCCTGCACGACGCCGGAGAAGAAGTCCTGGATGGCGTTGCCGATCGCGCGGTACGGCACCGCCACCATCTTCACATCCGCCACGCGGTTGAGCAGCTCGCCGGGGATCTGCGAGGAGGTGTTGAAATGCGCGAAATGGACGGTGCCGGGATTGGCCTTCACGTGGGCCACGAACGCCGCGAGCGTCTTGTAGGGCGCCTCCGGACGGACCACCAGGAACACGCCGCCCGAGCCGAACACGCCGACCACGGTGAAATCCCTCTCCGGATCGTAGGGCAGCGACTTGTAGAGGCTGGGATTGGTGCAGTGCGTCGACACCGTGGAGAGGTGCAGCGTGTAGCCGTCGGCGGGCGCGTTCTTGACGATCTCCGTGCCGACGATGCCGTTGGCGCCGGGCTTGTTCTCGATCACCACGGGCTGGCCGACCTTCTCCTCGATGTACTTGCCGTAGAGCCGGGCCGTGATGTCGCCGGACCCGCCCGGCGCGAACGGCACCACGACCCGGATGGGCTTGCTCGGCCACGCCTGCGCGAGGACGGGCGCCGGGAGCGCCGCCGCGGCGGCGAGCAGGGACAGGGCGCGGCGTCTCTTCATCGGCGGGTCTCCAATTCCGGTGGCGGCCGGACTCTCGCCGCGCCGCCGGCGCCGGACAAGCCACGCGCGCGCATGGCCGCCAGCGACACGGCGTCAGAACGCGGCGCAGACCGGTTGTTCGACGACGAGCGCGGATTGCTGGGCGAAGCGGCGCTTGTACGCCTCGGCGACGGCGCGGACGGCGTCGCGGGCGCGCGCGGCGTCGGGCGCGACGACCGTCAGGCGTTTGGAGCGTTCGCGCGCGATCGCGCCGGTGGCGGCGTCGCGCCATTGCCCGCGCAGATCGGCGACGGTGAGCCCGTCGCCGAACCGCGGCGTCGCCTCGGAATCGAGGAACGCGGCCCATTCGGCGTCCGTGACCTCGCCGCGACCGGCGATGTCGCGTCCGAGATAGACGTCGAACTGGGTCGCGCGCGCCGCGGGCGGCGCGCAGAACGGCGGCGCGGCGCAGCCCGCCAGCGCCAGCGCGGCGGCGAGCGCGGCGGCCGGCGGCCCGGCGCGCCGCCGCGCCACGCCGCGTCTCAGCGCAGCGAGGCGTTGATCTTGTCGAGCGTCGCCGAGCCGGGGCACAGCGCGCCGGCCTCGAGGCGGTTGAGCGGCGTGTCGACGGTGTTGAGGTTGGCGTGCAGGTCCTTCGGCATCGGCTCGACGTAGAGCAGGCCGGTGACCACCTCGCCCGCCGCCTCGGCCTCCTGGACGTGCTTCATCGCCGCGATCTTGTCGCAGGGATCGTAGTCCGGCGTCAGCTTGCGCAGGCGCAGCGAGGTGCCGTCGTGCTGCTCCACCACCTGGGTCGTGCCGGGATCGTACTGCGTCGTGATCTCGGCGCGGGTCTCGATGAAGTCGACGCGGTTCACCGCCTCGTTGTGCTCGCGCACGTAGTCGTAGCTCTTGGTCGAGCCCGGGTGGTTGTTGAAGGCCACGCAGGGGCTGATGACGTCGATGAAGGCGGCGCCCTTGTGCTGGATCGCCGCCTTGATCAGCGGCACGAGCTGCTGCTTGTCGCCGGAGAAGCTGCGGGCCACGAAGGTGGCGCCCATCAGGATCGCCATCGACACCATGTCGATCGACGAATCGGAGTTGGCGACGCCCTTCTTGCTGACCGAGCCGCGGTCGGCCGTGGCCGAGAACTGGCCCTTGGTCAGCCCGTACACGCCGTTGTTCTCGACGATGTAGAGCATGTTCACGCCGCGGCGCATGACGTGCGCGAACTGGCCCAGCCCGATCGAGGCGGAGTCGCCGTCGCCGGACACGCCCATGTAGATCAGGTCCTTGTTGGCGAGGTTGGCGCCGGTCATCACCGACGGCATGCGCCCGTGCACCGTGTTGAAGCCGTGGCTGGCGCCGAGGAAGTAGGTCGGCGACTTCGACGAGCAGCCGATGCCCGACAGCTTGGCGACCTGGTGCGGCAGGATGTCGAGCTCGTAGCAGGCCTGCACGATGGCGGCGCTGATCGAATCGTGGCCGCAGCCGGCGCACAGGGTCGAGATCGCGCCCTCGTAGTCGCGGCGCGTGAAGCCGGCCTTGTTCTTGTGCAGCGTGGGATGGTGCAGCTTGGGCTTGGCGATGTACGTCATCGTCGCGTCTCCGTTCGGCGCCGGTCTACTCGGCGGCCATGCGCTTCGGCGAAAGGTGGGCGCGGATCGCGCCGGTGATGAAGCGCGCCGTGATCGGCGTGCCGTCGTAGTGCAGCACGGGCACGATCTTGCGCGGGTCGACGCCGAGGTCGCTCAGCATCAGCATGCGGAGCTGGCCGTCGCGGTTCTGCTCGACCAGGAACACGGTGTCGTGCGCCGCGACGAACTCCTCGACCGGCTTCGACAGCGGGTACGCGCGCAGACGCAGCGCGTCGACGTGGACGCCGTCCTCCTCCAGCCGGTCCAGGGCCTCGGCCATCGCCGGGCTGGTCGAGCCGAAATAGATGACGCCCATCGGGGTCGGCTTCTTGGCGGCGCGCGCCACCGGCTGCGGCACCAGCGTCTTGGCCGTCTCGAACTTGCGCTGGAGGCGCTCCATGTTGTCGACGTAGACCGGCCCCTCCTCGCTGTAGCGCGCGAAACGGTCCTTGGTGGTGCCGCGCGTGAAGTACGCGCCCTTCGAGGGATGCGTCGCCGGATAGGTCCGGTACGCGATGCCGTCGCCGTCGACGTCGAGGTAGCGGCCGAACTGCTTGCCGGCCTCCAGCTCCTCCGCCGTCATCACCTTGCCGCGGTCGTAGGCCTTCGACTCGTCCCACGCGAACGGCTCGCACAGGCGCTGGTTCATGCCGATGTCGAGATCGGTCATCACGAACACCGGCGTCTGCAGCCGGTCGGCGAGGTCGAGCGCCGCCGCCGAATGGTCGAAGCACTCCTTCGGATCCTCGGGGAACAGCAGCACATGGCGGGTGTCGCCGTTCGACGCCGTGGCGCAGGCGATGATGTCGGCCTGCTGCGTGCGCGTCGGCATGCCGGTCGACGGCCCGCCGCGCTGCACGTTGACGATCACCGCCGGCATCTCGGCAAAATAGGCCAGGCCCATGAACTCCGTCATCAGCGAGACGCCGGGGCCCGAGGTCGCGGTGAAGGCGCGCGCGCCGTTCCAGGCCGCGCCGATCACCATGCCGATCGAGGCCAGCTCGTCCTCGGCCTGCACGATCGCGTACCTGGCCTTGCCGGTCTCCTTGTCGTGGCGGTAGCGCCGGCAATGGGCCTGGAACGCCTCGGCCATCGAGGAGCTCGGCGTGATCGGATACCACGCGCACACCGTGGCGCCGCCGTAGACGCAGCCCAGCGCCGCGGCGCTGTTGCCCTCGACGAAGATCCGGTTCCCGACGTTGTCGGCGCGGCGCACCTTCAGCTTCACGGTCGCCGGATCGAGGTTCTCCCTCACCCAGTCGCGGCCGAGGTTGAGCGCCTTGACGTTGCTGTCGAGCAGCTTCTCCTTGCCCTTGTACTGCTCGCCGAACAGCCGCTCGATCTCCTTGGGATCGATGTCGAGCAGGACGCTCAGCGCGCCGACGTAGATGATGTTCTTGAACAGCTGGCGCTGGCGGGCGTCGGTGTAGGTGGCGTTGGTGATCGCCGTCAGCGGCACGCCGACGATGTTGATGTCGGGCCGGAACATGGCGGCCGGCATGGGCTTGGTGCTGTCGTAGAACAGGTAGCCGCCGGGCGTGATCTCCTTCACGTCCTCGGCCCAGGTCTGCGGGTTCATCGCGACCATCATGTCGACGCCGCCGCGGCGGCCGAGATAGCCCTTCTCGGTGACGCGGACCTCGTACCAGGTCGGCAGGCCCTGGATGTTCGAGGGGAAGATGTTGCGCGGGCTGACCGGCACGCCCATGCGCAGGATGGAGCGGGCGAACAGCTCGTTGGCCGAGGCCGAGCCCGATCCGTTGACGTTGGCGAACTTGACGACGAAGTCGTTCACCGCCTCTAGCGCTTGTGGCATGCGTGCTCCGCGTGCGTCATCTCGATGTAGTACTTGCGCATGTCCCACGCGCCCGTCGGGCAGCGCTCGGCGCACAGGCCGCAATGCAGGCAGACGTCCTCGTCCTTGACCATGACGCGGCCGGTCTTGAGTCCGTCGCCGATGTAGAGGTCCTGCGTCGCGTTCAGCGCCGGCGCCGTCAGGCGGCCGCGCAGGTCCTTCTCCTCGCCGTCGGCGGTGAAGGTGATGCAGTCCATCGGGCAGATGTCGACGCAGGCGTCGCACTCGATGCAGAGGCTGCCCGTGAACACCGTCTGGACGTCGCAGTTGAGGCAGCGCTGCGCCTCCTTCCACGCCAGCTCCGGATCGAAGCCCAGCTCGACCTCGGCGAGGATGTCCTTGAGCGACTCCTCCTTCCTGCGGTGCGGCACCTTGAAGCGCGGCGCCACCGACACGTCGTTGTCGTAGCTCCACTCGTGGATGCCCATCTTCTGCGAGACGATGTTCATGCCCGGCGCGGGGCGGTCGGCGAGCTCGCCGCCGGAGAGGAACTTGTGGATCGAGACCGCGGCCTCGTGGCCGTGCGCCGCCGCCCAGATGATGTTCTTGGGGCCGAACGCCGCGTCGCCGCCGAAGAACACCTTGGGATGGCTCGACTGCAGCGTCTTCTCGTCCAGCCTGGGCAGGCCCCATTTGTCGAACGCGATCCCGGCGGCGGCGTCGATCCACGGGAAGGCGTTCTCCTGGCCGATCGCGACCAGCACGTCGTCGCACTCGAAGCGCTGGTCGGGCTCGCCCGACGGCACCAGGCTGCGGCGGCCCTTGTCGTCGTAGACCGCGTTGACCTTCTCGAACACCACGCCGGTCAGCTTGCCGTTGTCGTGCGTCACTTCCTTGGGCACGAGGTAGTTCAGGATGGGGATGTCCTCCCCCATCGCGTCCTCCTTCTCCCACGGGGACGCCTTCATCTCCTCGAAGCCCGAGCGGACGATCACCTTCACGTCGGCGCCGCCGAGCCGGCGCGCGGTGCGGCAGCAGTCCATCGCCGTGTTGCCGCCGCCCAGCACGATCACGCGCCGGCCGACCTTGGTGATGTGGCCGAACGAGACGCTCGACAGCCAGTCGATGCCGATATGGATGTTGGCGGCGGCCTCCTGGCGGCCGGGCACCTCGAGCTCGCGGCCGCGCGGCGCGCCGGAGCCGACGAACACCGCGTCGTAGCCCTCGGCCAGCAGCGCCGACAGCGAGTCGACGCGCTGGTGCCGGAACGCGATGTTGCCGATGCCCATGATGTAGCCGACCTCCTCGTCGATCACCGACTCGGGCAGGCGGAAATGCGGGATCTGGGTGCGGATGAAACCGCCGAGCTTCGGATCCTGGTCGTAGATCGTGATGTCGTAGCCGAGCACTGCGAGGTCGCGCGCGACGGTCAGCGACGCCGGCCCGCCGCCGACGCAGGCCACGCGCTTGCCGTTGCGCGCCGGCGCCTTCGGCATCAGCTCGGCGACGTCGTCCTTGTAGTCGGCGGCGACCCGCTTGAGGCGGCAGATCGCGACCGGCTCCTTCTTGCCCTTGACCAGCGTCTCGTCCTCGACGCGGCCGCGACGGCACGCCGGCTCGCACGGACGATCGCAGGTGCGGCCGAGGATCCCCGGGAAGACGTTCGACTTCCAATTGATCATGTAGGCATCGGAAAACCGTCCGTGCGCGATCAATCGGATGTACTCGGGCACCGGCGTATGGGCCGGACACGCCCACTGGCAATCGACCACTTTGTGAAAGTAGTCGGGATTGCCGATATCCGTAGCTTTCAAACCTATTCCTCCCGCGAACCGTCCCGCTCACGGTTCTCGCCTTTATTTAAGGGATTGGTCGCCTTAGACGGCGACTCTGTCAAGGTCATGGCACACTACATGTCGAGTGTCCCTACTGTCGGGTCAACCATTACGGCCGACAACGCCGGATAAAATGAGCATATACACTAAAATGCGAAAAATCGCGATGCCAGCGTGATTTGACGCCTGCGGAAGCGGTCGACGGCCCACCCGGCCTTGGTCAAACACAGCCCCGATCTGCTAACGGTCGGCCGGTGTCGCCGCGCCGCGCAGGGCGGGGTCAAGCTGGACGCATCGGACGGCGGAGGGGGGACGGCATGGTCCGGTTGGGGCTCATAGGATACGGTGCCATCGGCACCCGCGTGGCCGAGGCGGTCGCGGCGGGCAAGCTGGAAGGCCTCGAGCTCACGACGGCGCTGGTCCGCCGGCCGCGCGAGGCGGTGACCGTCCGGCCCGACGTCACCCACGATCCCGACTGGTTCTTCCGCTACAACCTCGACGTCGTGGTCGAGGGGGCGGGCCACCAGGCGGTGCGCGACCACGCCATCCGCGCGCTGGAGGGCGGCGCCGACCTCTACGTCACCTCGGTGGGCGCGTTCACCGACGCGTCCCTGCTCGACCGGGTCGTCGCCGCGGCGCGCGCCAATGGCAAGCGCGTGTACCTGCCGTCCGCCGGCATCGGCGGGCTCGACATGCTGGCGTCGCTGGCGCAAGGCGGGCTCGACGAGGTCACGATCACCGTCCGCAAGGATCCGTCGGCATGGAAGGGCACCATCGCCGAGACGCTGGTCGATCTCGACGCGTTGACGGTGCCGACGGTCGTGTTCGACGGCCCGGTGCGCGAAGGCGCCCGCCTCTATCCCCAGAACGTCAACATCTCGGCCGCCACGGCCCTGGCCGGCATCGGTCTCGACCGCACCCGCGTCGTCATCGTCGCCGATCCGACGATCACCACCCATATCTGCGAGATCCACGCGCGCGGCGCGCTGGGATCGATGAGCTTCGTCGAGGACCTCGTGCCCAGCCCCGAGAATCCCAAGACCGGGCTGCTGGTCGGCCACGCCATCGTGAAGACGCTGCGCAACATGGTCTCGCCGCTGGTGCTGGGGGTATGAGCCGTCCGCCGCCCCGGCCGCGACGCGCGGGACCGCCGGCGCCGGGGCGCGTCGCCGCGGCGACCGCCGCCGACCTGCAGGCGCGCGTGCTGTACCGCGACGGGCTGATGCTGGTGATCGACAAGCCGCCGGGCATCGCGGTCCATGGCGGCCCCGGCGGCGGCGCCAATCTGGAGCAGGCGTTCGACGCGCTGCGCTTCGGCTGGTCGCGTCCGCCGGGCCTCGCCCACCGCCTCGATCGCGACACCAGCGGCTGCCTCGTGCTCGGCCGCCACCCCAAGGCGCTGCGCAAGCTCGGGATGCTGTTCGCCGAGGGCAAGGTCGAGAAGACCTACTGGGCCGTCGTGCGCGGGGCGCCAGCCCAAGCCGAGGGCGAGATCGCCGCGCCGCTGCTCAAGACCACGCGCCGTGACGGCGGCTGGCGCGTGATCGTCGATCCGGCCGGCCAGACCGCGGTCACCGGATACCGCGCGCTGGGCGCGGCCGACGGCCTGACATGGCTGGAACTGCGCCCGCGGACCGGGCGGACGCACCAGGTCCGGGTGCATTGCGCCGCGCTGGGCTGCCCGATCGTCGGCGATCCGCTCTACGGACCGGCCGACGATTCCGCGCGGGCGCCGTTGCATCTGCACGCCCGCCGCATCGTCGTGCCGATCCGCGAGGGAAAACCTGTGGTCGACGTCAGCGCGCCGCCGCCACCGCACATGCGTGACGCGCTGCGCCGGCTCGGCTGGTCGGCGGCGGAAGACGCCGCTACGACGGCGCCGCGCCCCACGCCATCAGACGACGCATGAACGTCTCGCAGGCCGCGACCTGCGACGCGAGGATGAACTCGTTCGGCTGGTGCGCCTGGGCGATGTCGCCGGGACCGCAGATCACCGTCGGGATCCCCGCCGCCCGGAAGATGCCGGCCTCGGTGCCGTAGGGCACGGCGTAGGTCCGGTTGCCGCCGGTCCAGCGCAGCGCCAGCGCGGCCGCCTCCCGGTTATCCTCCGGCGTGATGCCGGGCACGAGGGAGCGGCGCCGCGTCTGGATGTCCGCGTCGGGGTGGCGGCGGCGCATCGCCGGCAGCAACGTCTCTGCGATGTACGCCTCGGCGCGGCGCTGCACCTCCATCGCGTCGTCGCCCGGCAGCGTGCGGTAGCCCCAGTTCACGACGCATTCGCGCGCCAGGATGTTGCCGGCGGTGCCGCCGTGGATGATGCCGACGTTGATCGTGGTGTGTCCGGGCAGCGTGTCGATGTCGGTCCGCCGCGGCCGCCGCTCCATCTCCTCCTGGATACCGTTCAGGAAATGGATGAAGTCGCCGGCGAAGTGGATGGCGCTGACCCCGAGATGGGTCATCGACGAGTGCGCCTCGAACCCGGTGAACGTGGTGATCAGGCCGCCACCCCAGTTCTGCGCGTCGACGACGCCCATCATGGTCGGCTCGCCGACGATCACGGCGCGCGGCCGGGGCACGTCGCCCATCAGCCGCTCGACCAGCGAATGCGCGCCGAGGCAGCCGATCTCCTCGTCGTAGGACAACGCGAGGTGCACCGGCACCTTCATCCCGGCCGCCTGGAACGCCGGCACCAGCGCCAGCGCCACCGCCGAGAACGCCTTCATGTCGCAGGTGCCGCGGGCGAAGAGCTTGCCGCCCTTCTCCGTCAGCTCCCAGGGATCGGTCTCCCAGGGCTGGCCGTCGACCGGCACGACGTCGGTGTGGCCGGACAGCACGATGCCGCCCTCCACGTTCGGCCCGATCGTGGCGTAGAGGTTGGCCTTGGTGCCGTCCTCGTTGGGCACCAGCGTCGAGGCGACGCCGTGCCCCTCGAGATAGCCGCGCACGTAGTCGATCAACGCCATGTTGGAGTGGCGCGATGTCGTGTCGAACGCCACCAGCCGGCGCAGCATCTCCACCGGTTCGACCGTCTCCGCCTTCATCCGCCTACCCCCGAAATGAACCGCCCCGGAGTCTCGCTCCGGGGCGCGTCGATCCTGAAGCTTCGCATTCCGCCGCCGGCGATTCAATCGCCCGCCGGCGGCGGCGCGCCGATCAGCTCATCCCCTGGACGGAGAACACCGCGATCTCGAACATCACCCGCACGTCGCCTGACTTCGCGTAGGGGTTCTTGTCGAGGCCGAGGTACTTGTGGGCGAGCTGGTCGATATGCGCGGCCGCGACATCGTCCTGCCGCACGCGCGCCACCGTGCCGCGCAGCTGGACGTAGCGGTCGGGATCGTCGGGATCCATGATCGACAGGGCGACCTTGGCGCCGACCTTCATGTTCCGGGTCTTGGTCCGCCCGAGCGCCGAGTTCACCCGGATCCGGCCATCGACGAAATCGAACCACACCGGCGTGTTCTGCGGCGAACCGTCGGGCATCACCGTCGCCAGGTGCGCGAAGGCCCGCTTCTCCAGCAGCAGATCCATGTAGACCGCGGGGATCTCGATCATCTCGGCGATCCCCTCGCTTCCGTCGGGCGCCGCGCCGTCACAGCGTGAACGCCCAGGGTTCGGGCACCAGCGCGAACCCGTCGCCGCGCCGGGCGATGCGGCCGAAGCCGGGGAAATGCAGATGCATGCCGGCGACCAGCAGCCTGTCGCTGGCGGCCATGTCGAACACGCGCCGGCGCGTCGCCATGGCGGCGTCGGGATCGGTGTCGAAGGCGATCGCGACCTCCGGCCGGGGGATCTGCACCTCCGGCACGTGCACGGTGTCGCCCCAGATCAGCAGCGACTCGGCGCCGGAATGTATCAGGTAGGAGGTGTGGCCCGGCGTGTGGCCGGGGCACGGGATCGCGGTGATGCCCGGCAGCACCTCGCCGTCCCGGAACGTGCGCAGGCGTTTGGCGTAGGGACCGACCTGCTCGCGCGCCTGCATGAAGAAGGTCTTGCGGAAGCGCTCGTTGGCGCGCGCCATCGCGGCGTCGTCCTGCCAGTGCGGCAGCTCGTCCTCGTGCGCCACCAGCTCGGCGTTGGGGAACAGGAACGCGCCGGCCGCGACGTCGAACAGCCCTCCGGAATGGTCGGGATGCATGTGCGTCAGCAGCACCGAACCAACAGCGGCGGGATCGATCCCGGCGGCCGCGAGATTGGCCCGCTGCCGGCCGGCGGTCGCCGCGAGGTAGTTGCCGGAGCCGGCGTCGATCGCCACCGGCGCGCGTCCCGGCGCGCGCACGATGAAGGTGTTGACCGAGGTGCGCCGCCCCGTCGTCGGGCGGAACGACGCGCTGAGCAGCTCCCGCAGCTCGTCCGGCGGGATGTTCAGGAGCACGTCGAGATTGCCGTCGAGATAGCCGTCGCTGACGGCGGTGACCAGCAGGTCGCCGACGCGGCGGTGGTAGAAGCCGGGAATCTGATTCTCGGGAATGTCGTTCATCGCGCGCCGCCTCCCCGCGGCTATCCGGCGGCGACCTTCAACCGGCGCTGCGCGTCGCGCAAGCCGCCGCCGCGGCAGCGCCCCCGCCGCCGCAGTGGCGCCCCCGCCGCCGCCGCGACAACGCGGTTGTGCGCAGACGGCGGCCGGTCCAGCATCCGCGCCGGCGCCGGGGGCGCCGGGGGAGATCCATGAAGCTGTTCTGGTCGTCGCGTTCGCCGTTCGTGCGCAAGGTGATGGTGGTCGCGCACGAGACCGGCGTGGCCGGACGCATCGTCTGCGAGCGCACGATCGTGGCGGCGGCGAACCCGAACCGCGAGCTGATGACGCTCAATCCACTCGGCAAGCTGCCGACCCTGCTGCTCGATGACGGCGCCGCGCTCTACGATTCCCGCGTGATCTGCGAATTCCTCGACACGCTGCACGCCGGCCGGCGCCTGTTCCCCGTCGATCCCGCGCGGCGCGTCGACGCGCTGCGGCGCCAGGCGTTGGGCGATGGCGCGATGGACATGCTGATCCTGCGGCTGTCGGAGCGCGCCAGGCCCGAGGCGCGCCGGTCGCCCGAGTTGATGGCCGGCTTCGCACTCAAGCGCGACGCGATCCTCGCGGCGCTGGAGGCGATGGCCCCGGCATTGGCCGCGATCCCGTACGACATCGGCCATGTCGCGATCGGCTGCGCGCTGTCGTATCTCGATTTCCGCTTCGCCGAGGATTCGTGGCGGAGCGGCCGGCCGGCGCTCGCGGCGTGGCACGCGGATTTCGCGGCGCGGCCGTCGGTCGCGGCGACGGAACATGTCGACGCGTATTGAGGGAGGCCGGGCGCGCGCCCGGTGGTGACGGCGCATGGCGATCGACAAACGGGTGGCCGACGCGGCGGCGGCGATGGAGGGCGTGGGCGACGGCGCCACGGTGTTCGTCTCCGGCTTCGGCGGCGCCGGGTTTCCCAACGTGCTGCTGCGCGCCCTGCGCGAACGCGGACCGCGCGATCTGACGCTGGTCGTCAACTCCGCGACCCACCGCCTGTCGCTGACGCACGAGCTGATCGAGGCCGGCATGGTGCGCAAGGTCATCGCCAGCGCGGCGCGCGGCCGCGACAAGGGCCTGTCGGTGTTCGAGACGTTGTGGCGCGACGGCAAGATCGAGCTGGAGTGCCTGCCGCAGGGCACCTTCGCCGAGCGCATCCGCGCCGGCGGCGCCGGCATCCCCGCCTTCTACTCGCCGGTCGGCTTCGGCACCGAGCTGGCGAAGGGCAAGGAGGTCAGGCGCTTCGGCGACCGCGACCACGTGCTGGAGACGGCCATCGCCGGCGACCTGGCGCTGGTGCGCGCCGACGTCGCCGACCGCTTCGGCAACCTCGTGTTCCGCTACGCGCAGGCCAATTTCGGCCCCGCCATGGCGACGGCCGCGAAGCTGACGGTGGCCGAGGTGCGGACCGCGCAGGAGGCGCCGCTGGCGCCGGAGCGCGTGCAGCTGCCGGGCCTCTACGTCGACCGCGTCGTGGCGGTGGGGAGCTGACGATGACGGCGTTGAACCGCAACCAGATGGCGTGGCGCGCGGCGCAGGACATCGCCGACGGCTCGGTCGTCAATCTCGGCATCGGCATGCCGGTGCTGGTGTCCGACCACCTGCCGGCCGGCCGCGACGTGTTCTTCCAGTCCGAGAACGGCGTGGTCGGCGTCGGCCCCGCCGCCGAGGGCGACGCCATGGACACCGACCTGGTCGACGCCGGCAGCCGGCCGATCACGCTGCGGACGGGCGGCACCATCGTCGATTCCGTCTGGTCGTTCGGCATGATCCGCGGCGGCCATATCGACGTCACCATCCTCGGCGCGTTCGAGGTGGCGACCAACGGCGATCTCGCCAACTGGGATTCGCGCATCCCGCACAAAGGACCGCTGGTCGGCGGCGCGATGGACCTCGCGGTCGGCGCCAAGGAGACGCGGGTGATCATGGAGCACAACACCCGCGGCGGCGCGCCGCGGTTGCTGGCCGCCTGCGCCCTGCCGTTGACGGCGGTGCGCTGCGTCACGCGCATCTACACCGACATCGCGGTCGTCGACGTGACGCCGGCGGGCTTCGTCGCGCGCGAGATCCTCGCCTCGGTCGGCGCCGACGCGTTGCGCGCGCGCACCGGCGCGCCGATCGAGATACCGGCGGACTGCCGGCCGCTGGTCACGCCCGACCTGCCGGACGGCGCCGTCGTGCGCACGGGCTGAGCGATGGAGTATCGCGAGGTAAACGGCGCGGCGCTGCGCTACGAAGTCACGGGAAGCGGCCCGCGCGCGGTCGTGCTGGTGCACGAGATGGGCGCGACGCTGGAGAGCTGGGACGAGGTCGCCCCGGCGCTGGCCCGCGACCGGCGCGTGCTGCGCTTCGACACCCGCGGCGCCGGCCTGTCGGAGAAGATCCGCGGCGCCGCCGATATCGACGTCGTGGCCGACGACATCGCCGCGCTGCTCGACGCCGTCGGGATCGTCGGAAAGGTCGCGCTGGCCGGCGGCGCCGTCGGCGCGGCGATCTGCCTGCGCTTCGCCCTGCGCCATCCCGGCCGGATTTCGGCGGTGGTCGCGATGGCCCCGGCCATCGGCCTGACGCCGGAGCGGCGCGCGGCCACCATCGAGCGCGCCGCGGCGATCGAGACGCACGGCATGCGGCCGCTGGCGGCCAACGGGCTCGACGCGTCGTGGCCGCCGGTCATGCGCGGCGACGTCGCGCGCTTCGAGGCGTTCCGCGCGCGCTGGCTGGGCAACGATCCCGCCAGCCTGGCCGCGATCTTCCGCATGCTGGTGGCGCTCGACATGGAGCGCGACCTCGCGCGTCTGGCCTGTCCGGTCCTCGTGCTGGCGGGCCGCTACGACCAGGTGCGCCCGCCGGCCGTGGTGGAGCCGGTGGCCCGCGCCATCCCCGGCGCGCGCTACGACATCCTGGACACCGCCCATTTCATGCCGGCGCAGGCGCCGGCCCTGGTCGCGGCGGCGATCCGCGGGTTCCTGGAGTCCGTCGGCGCCTGATTCCGCGCCGCCTCAATCCAGCTTGATGTTGGCCGCCTTGATGATGGCGCCCCACTTCGTCCATTCCTCGTCGATGTGCTTCGCCAGCCCCTCGGGCGTCGTCGGGGCCGAGAGCGCGCCGAGCTTGGCGTACTCCTCGATCAGCTCCGGGGTCCGCAGGGTCTCCGCCGCCGCCGCGGCGAGACGCGCCCGCGCCGCCGCCGGCACGCCGGCGCCGGTGAACAGCGCGTACCAGTTGTCGGAGTTCACCTTCGGAAGGCCCGCGTCGACGGCGCTCTGGACGTCCGGCAGAAGCTTGGCGCGCGTGTCGCTGGTGATCATGACCGGCTTGATCTTGCCGGCGCGGATGTGCGGCAGCAGCACCGTGATGTCGAGGATCACGAAGTTGACCTGCCCGCCGAGAAGGTCGGTGACCGCCGGCGCCGCGCCTGGTAGGGCACGTGCAGCGTGTCGACGCCGGTCTCGCGGTTGAACAGCAGCGCGGCCAGATGCGTGATGCCGCCGGTGCCGGCGGAGCCGTAGGTGATCTTGCCCGGCGCCGCCTTGGCCTTGGCCGCCAGCTCCTTCGCGGTCGAGACGCCGAGATCGGGATGCGTGCCGATCACCTCCTGGACGCGCGACACGAGCGTGAGCGGCGCGAGATCCTTGCGCGCGTCGTACGGCATCTTGGGCACGAGCTGCGGATTGAGCACGATGGCGCTGGGGCTCGCCAGGCCGATCACGTGCCCGTCCGGCGGCGCCTTGACGACGAAATCCATGCCGATGACGCCGCCGGCGCCGCTCTTGTTCTCGATCACGACGGGCTGGCCGAGGCGCTCCGACATGCCCTTGGCCAGCAGACGGCCGAAGATGTCCGACGGCCCGCCGGCCGGGAACGGCACGACCAGCGTGATCGGACGGTTCGGAAACGCCGGCGCCTGCGCCTGCGCGACGCCGATGGATGCCACGCCGGCGACGGCCGCCAGCACGAGACGCCTGATGATCATGGTTCCTCCCTGGGCGGTGTTTGGACTGGAGATTGCGCGCCTTCGCGGCCGGACGCCAGTGGGCACGGCGCGCGCGGGGCACGTCTGACGGTTCGCCGGTTGACCCGCTCTCCCCCGCCGCCGCACCATCGCGCGGAACAGGGAGGACTCGATGGCGTTGAAGACACCGGCGGAATACGCCGCCAGCCTGCGCGACGGCCGCGCGACATGGTGGGACGGCGAATCGATCGCGGACGTCACGACGCATCCCCGGTTCCGGGTGCCGCTGGCGGTGGCGGCGCGCGACTACGACCTCGCCGATCCGGCCCGCCGCGAGCGCCTGACCTACGTCACGGAGACCGGCGAGCGCGCGCACCGCATCTACCAGGTGCCGCGCAACTCCGAAGACCTCGACGCGCGCATCGCGATGATGACCGACCTGTCGATCGTCGGCGGCACCTCGAGCGTCTACATGGCGCTGATGAGCGTCACCGACGCCGTGCGGCGCGTGAACCCGCGCTACGCCGACAACATCGAGGCGATGTACCGCCACGCGCGCGACAACGACCTGCGCGCCGCCGAGGTCATCACCGACGCCAAGGGCGACCGCAAGCGCCGCGCCCACGAGCAGGACGATCCCGATCTCTACCTGCGCATCGTCGAGCGGCGCGGCGACGGCATCGTCGTGCGCGGCGCCAAGCTGCACATCACCGGCGCCTCGCTGATCCACGAGCTCGTCGTGATGCCGACCAAGGGCATGCGCCAGGACGAGACCGACTACGCCGTCTCGTTCTCCATCCCCGTCAACGCGCCCGGCGTGAAGGTCATCAACCGCAGCTTCGCGCCGCCGCGGCTCAACGCCTTCGACTATCCGGCCAGCGCGCACCACTCCATGCCCGAGGGCTTCGTGGTGTTCGACGACGTCTTCGTGCCGTGGGAGCGCGTGTTCCTCGCCGGCGAGGTGCCGCTGGCGACCGTCTTCGCGCAGTCGCTCGGCCTGTGGGAGCGCACCGGCGGGCTGGTCGAGGCGGTCAAGCTGTCGCGCATCTTCGTGGGCCTCGCCCAGCTCGTGATCGAGCAGCAGGGCAAGGAGCGCGATCCGGTGGCGCAGAACACCGTCTCGGAGCTGATCAACTACGCCGAGATGCTGCGCATGGCGCTGGACTACGCCTGCCGCAACTACGAGACCACGCCGACCGGCATGATCCACCCGAACACGCTGGCGGTGAACGTGGCCAATACCACTACGCCGCCAATTTCCACGCCGCCGTGCGCTGCCTGCACGACCTCGGCGGCGGGCTGGTGCTGACGCTGCCGCTGGAGGGCGACCTGCGCCACGCCGAGACCGGGCCGCTGCTGCGCAAGTACCTGCACACCAAGCCCGACGTCGACGTCGAGACGCGGATGCGCGTCTACAATCTGATCCGCGACCTCACCGCCGACGCCTATGGCGGCTGGCAGCAGGTCGTGGCGCTGCAGGCCGGCGGCGGGCTGAACGCGCAGCGCATCATGATGCACCGGTCCTACGACATGGCGTCCGCGCGCAAGGCCGCGCTGACGGCGGCCGGCGCGGTGGCGGGCGGGCACTGAGCGCGCGATATCCAATCGGATACTACGCAGGGCGGGTGTCGCCGCGGCGGCGCTAGCCGGCCCTCCGGCGCCGGGCCGCATCGGCGCCGACCAGAAGTTCCCCGTGCAGCGCGCGCAGGTGGGGGGCGGCGGCGGCGGCGGCTTTGACCTCGACCGCGCGGTAGTGCTTGACCAGCGACTGGCCGAACGGCGTCAACGCTGCGCCGCCGCCGCGGCTGCCGCCGGCGCGCTTCTCGACCACCGGCCGGCGGAAGCAGCGGTTGACCTCGTCGATCAGCAGCCAGGCCCGCCGGTAGGACATGCCCATCTCGCGCCCGGCGGCCGAGATCGACCCGCTCGAATCGATCAGCTCGAGCAGCCGGATCTTGCCGGGACCGACGGCGTCCTCGCCGCCGAACTCGATGCGCAGGGTGAGCCTCGCCATGGCGGGACTAGAGCATTCCCACCGCCGGCCGCCAAGGGCGCGAGGTCCACGCGCTTGCGCCGCCGATGGCGCGCATGCGATATATCCAGATGGATATATCGACAGGAGCGCGGCCGGGATGACGGCGACGACCATGACCGACCGGGCGCGCCGCTGGCTCGGCGCCGCGGCTCTTTCCGGCGCGGTGGTTCTGGCGTCCATTCCCGCCGCGGCGCAGCCGGGGGAGCTGCGCGTGCTTGCCGCCGCCAGCCTCTCGAACGTTCTCGACAAGCTGTGCGCGGCGTGGGCCGCGAAGGGGGAGCCGAAATGCGTGGCGGTCTACGCCGCCTCCTCGGCGCTGGCGCGCCAGATCGAGAGCGGCGCGCCGGGCGACGTGTTCATCTCGGCCGACGAGCCGTGGATGAGATACGTCGTCGATCGCAAAGCCGTGGTGGTCGAGACGCAGCGCGCGCTGGCGACCAACGTGCTGGCGCTGATCGCGCCGGCCGGAACCACGGTCACCCTGACGCCGGCACCGGGCTTCCCGCTCCTCGCGGCGCTGGGCGACGGCAGGCTCTCCATCGCCGATCCGGTGGCCGTGCCGGCGGGCCGCTACGCCAAGGCCGCGATGACCCACTACGGCGTCTGGGACGCCCTGGTGCCGCGTCTGGCGTCGGCGGAGAACGTGCGCGACGCCATGGCCTTCGTCGCCCGCGGCGCGGCGCCGCTGGGAATCGTCTACGCCACCGACGCCGCGGTCGAGCCGAAGGTGCGGGTCGTCACGCGCTTCCCCGCCGGCAGCCATCCGCCGATCGTCTACCCCATGGCCGTCACCACGAACGCCAAGAGCGCGCGCGCCAAGGCGTTCCTCGACTTCCTGATGACGCCGGAATCGCAGGCGGTGCTGGCCGAGGCCGGCTTCGGCCCGCCGCCGTCGCCGTGACGGACGCGGCCGCCGTGACTCCGGCCACGCCGCGACGGCGGCGTCCGGGCTAGGATCGCCGGATGATCCTGTCCGCCGAGGAATTCGGCGTCCTTCTCCTGAGCATGAAGGTCGCCGCGTGGAGCGTCGGCGTCAGCCTCGTGCCGGCGATCGCCGCGGGCTGGCTGCTGGCGCGGCGCGACTTCCCCGGCAAGGCCGTGGTCGACGCGGTGGTGCACCTGCCGCTGGTGCTGCCGCCGGTCGTGGTGGGCTTCGGGCTGCTGCTGCTGCTGGCGCCCAAGGGACCGCTTGGCGCGCCGCTGCGCGAGTGGTTGGGGATCGATTTCTCGTTCTCGTGGCGCGGCGCGGCGCTGGCCGCCGCCGTCATGGGCTTCCCGCTGATGACGCAGGCGATCCGGCTGTCGGCGCAGGCCGTCGACCGCCGCCTCGAGCAGGCCGCCCGCACCCTCGGCGCGCCGCCATGGCAGGTGTTCCTGACTATCACCCTGCCGTTGATGGCGCCGGGCGTGCTGGCCGGCGCGGTGCTCAGCTTCGCGCGCTCCCTTGGCGAGTTCGGCGCCACCATCACCTTCGTGTCGAACATCCCCGGCGAGACGCGCACGCTGCCGTTGGCGATCTACGCCTACACCCAGGTGCCGGGCGGCGACGGGCCGGCGCTGCGCCTGACCATGGTGTCGATCGTCGTGGCGCTGCTGGCGCTGGCCGGCGCGGAGTGGCTCAACCGCGCGCTGGCGCGGCGCATCGGGGCGGCGTCGTGATCGAGGTCGACATCGCCCTGCGTGTCGGCGCCTTCGACCTCGAGGCCGCGTTCGACGCGCCGGCCGGCAGCGTGACCGCGCTGTTCGGCCGCTCCGGCGCCGGCAAGTCGACGATCATCGACTGCGTCGCCGGATTGCGGCGTCCCCTCAGCGGCCGCATCGCCATCGATGGCGAGACCGTGTTCGACGCGGCCCGCGGAATCGACGTGCCGCCGGAGCGCCGGCGGCTGGGCTACGTGTTCCAGGACGCGCGGCTATTCCCGCATCTCACCGTCGAGGCCAATCTGCGCTACGGCGAGCGGCGCGCGCGAGGCGCCGCCCGCATCGCGGCGTTCGACGAGGTCGTCGCCCTGCTCGGCATCGCGCCGCTGCTGGCGCGGCGGCCGGGCACGCTGTCCGGCGGCGAGCGCCAGCGCGTCGCCATCGGCCGGGCGCTGCTGTCGCAACCGCGGGCGCTGCTGATGGACGAGCCGCTGGCGGCGCTGGACCGCGAGCGCAAGTCCGAGCTGCTGCCCTATATCGAGCGCCTGCGCGACCGCTTCGCGCTGCCGATCCTCTACGTCAGCCACGCCGTCGAGGAGGTCGTGCGGCTGGCGCGCGCCGTGGTGCGCGTCGACGGCGGCCGGGTCGCGGCCATCGGTCCGGTCGAGGACATTCTCAGCGGCGACGCGGTCGGCGACGCGCACGGACCCGCGACCGTGCTGCGCGCGGCGGTGCGCCGCCACGACCCGGCGTTCGGATTGACCGTTCTTGAGATCGGCGCCGGCCGCGAGCTGGTGGCACCGGCGATCGACCTGCCCATCGGCGCCGAGGTGCGGCTGCGCGTGCTGGCGCGCGACATAGCGCTGGCGCTGGAGCCGCCGCGCGCCATCAGCATACAGAACCGGCTGGAGGCGACCGTAGCGGAGCTCGTGCGACCGGCCGCCGAGGGTTTCGTCGTCGACGTGCGCCTCGACATCGGCGCGCCGCTGTGGTCGCGCGTCAGCGCGCGCGCCGCCGAGGAGCTGGCGCTGCGTCCGGGCCTGAAGGTGGTCGCGCTGATCAAGGCCGTCGCCATCGACCGTGACTGACCGCGTCGTAGGCGGGCGTTCGCGTCACAGCGTCCCGGGATCGATCATGGGCAGCTCCCGGACGTGATCGCGGGCAGGCGCGTCGTCCATCCGTCGACCGTCTACGGACCCGGCGGCGGAGGCGTCGTCTCGGGCGCCCGCACGCAATCACGGGAGCGCGAGCCGCTTCCGCAGAACTCGCGGTGGTAGCCGTAGGTCCGACGCTCGTAGTCGATTTTCCGCTGCTGGTCGTAGCGCGACGGCTGGGAGCCGTAGCGCGGCTGCTGATAGCCGTATCCCGGCTGCTGGTAGCCGTAGACCGGCTGCTGATAGCCGCCGCCGTAGCTCGACGACGGATAGGAGCCGTACTGCCCATGGTAGCCGGGATCCGGCTGGCAGGCGGCGAGGCCGAACACGGCGAGCGCGAGCGCGAACGAGCGTTTCATGGAGCCCTCCCGACCTCGACACGCGCGCGGCGACGTGGCGCCGCGCCGTTCGAACCGCCGCGCGGCCCGGTGATCGGCGCGCTGTGCGATGGCCATAGAGTGGCGACCGAGTGTGGCCGACGGGTGTCCGGCGGACGGCGGGATTCGGGGCCGCGCGTGATTTCATGAGGGCGACGCGGTTCGTGGCGACGCCCGGCGCCGCGGCCCGAGCCGCGGATGATCGGTTTACGCGGCGATGCGTGCGGGACTATTGACGGGTGGAGCCGCCGACGAGCGTGGAAATCGCCCGGCCTCGGGAGAGTTCCGCGATGCGCGCGTTCTGGACGGCGGTGCTCTACTTCGGAACGTTCCTCGTGATCGGCTATGTCGCGCGCCTGCTGATCGAGCGTTGGATGGGCCACCGTGGCCTCGATGCCTCCGACAAGCCGGCGACCGGTGGCGGGGACGGCGGCGGGCGTCCGCGCTTCCTGCTCGGCGCCTGGCGTCGGGACGACTGAGCGGACCACGTCCCGGCGCATGATCGGCGGCGCGGGATAGTGGCGGAGGGGAAGGGATTCGAACCCTCGATAGGGGTTTAAGGCCCTATAACGGTTTAGCAAACCGCCGCCTTCAGCCGCTCGGCCACCCCTCCGCAGGTTCCGTAATTAGGCCCGAGCGACAAACTTCCACGGCGGATGCGAGGCGGGTTCTAGCCGCCGGTCCCGCTCCTGTCAATCAGCGGGTCCGATTATCGCGTCGAATCAACGACTTGCCGCGCTGCTCACGGCGCCGCGGGTCACGCCGGAACGGCCATTCCCTTCTTCACCGCCGGACGCGCGCCGACCTCGTCGTACCAGCGCCGCACGTTGGGGAACGCCGCGAGATCGATGCGGTGCCATTCGTGGCGCGCCGCCCACGGATAGATCGCCATGTCGGCGACCGTGTAGTCGGCGCCACCGGTGTAGGCGTGCTCCGCCAGTCGCTTGTCGAGCACGCCGTACAGCCGCGCGGTCTCCTCGCTGAAGCGCTTGATCGCGTAGGGCACCTGCTCCGAGGCGAAGCGCACGAAGTGGTGCGTCTGCCCCAGCATCGGGCCGAAGCCGCCCATCTGCCACATCAGCCACTGGATCGCGTCGAAGCGCGCGGCCTTGTCCTCCGGCAGGAACTTGCCGGCCTTGTCGGCGAGGTACAGCAGGATCGCGCCGGACTCGAAGCAGGCGTACGGCTTCCCGCCGGGTCCCTCGCGGTCGACGATGCCCGGGATCTTGTTGTTCGGGCTGACCTTCAGGAAATCGGGCTTGAACTGCTCGTTCTTGGTGATGTCGACCTTGTGGACGGTGTACGGCAGGCCGCACTCCTCCAGCATGATGCTGATCTTGCGGCCGTTGGGCGTGGACCAGGTGTAGAAATCGATCATCGGAAGCCTCGCGGCGCGCGGCGGCGCGTTTGACGGGGGGTCGGGACGCCGGGACACTAGGCCATCGCCGGAAGAGCGGCAATCGGGAGCGGTCCGCATGCGGCGCCACAGGATGACGGGCTGGTACGAGCCGGCGATGCTGCTCGACACGGCCTTCCGCGTCGTCGTGTCGACGCTGTTCGGCGAGTTCGCCGACCGCCGCGAGACCGCCGCCGGGCAGCGCGCGCTCGACATCGACCGGATCGACCCGGCGATGGACTACGCCGGCCGCGACGAGATCTGGCTCGACTTCCTCGCCGACACCGGCGACGGCTGGGATCCGACCTACGCCATGGCGCGGTTGCTGGCCGAGCCGGTGCGGCTGCCCGATCCGGACGGCGTCGCCGATCCCCTGCCCGTCGGCCATGCGTTGATCCTCGGCGGCGACCAGGTCTATCCGACCGCCTCGCGCGAGGCCTACCGCGAGCGGCTGCAGGCGCCATTCGACCTCGCCTGGACGCATGGCGCGGCGGCGCGCGGCGACGCCGGCCATGCGGCCACCCCGGACGTGTTCGCGATCCCCGGCAACCACGACTGGTACGACGGGTTGCGGTCGTTCATGGCGATCTTCTGCACCCGCCAGCCGCTGTCGCCGTGGGTCGACCAGGCGCGCGCCCGCGGCCGGCTGGTCGGCGGCCGTCGCGCCCGCCAGGTGCGCAGCTACTTCGCTCTGCGCCTGCCGCATAATTGGTGGCTGTGGGGCGTGGACGTCCAGCTCGAGGGCTACATCGACCAGCCGCAGATCGACTTTTTCGCCACCGTCGCGCGGCGCTGGATGCCCGACGGCGCCAACGTGATCCTGTGCACCGGCCGGCCGGACTGGCTTCTGGCCGATCCGGCCGATCCCGAGGAGGGGTTCCGCAACCACGCCTTCCTCGAGAACGTGGTCTGCCGCGAGCGCGGCCACCAGCTCCGCCTCGTCGTCACCGGCGACAACCACCACTACGCGCGCTACGTCGAGCGCCACCCCGGCGTCGACTTCACCGGCGCGCCGCTGCCCGACGGCGTGGTCCGCCACTACATCACCGCCGGCGGCGGCGGCGCGTTCCTGCATCCGACCCATCTGCTGCCGGAGCGGCGCGCCATTGCCTGGGACACGCCGCCGCCGAATTCGCGCGTCCCCGAGGCGGCGCGCGCGGCGCGCGACAACCGCGAGCACGAGGCGGTCGGCGCGCGCGGCACGCGCCGCGGCGACGAGTGGCCCGCCGACGCGGAGCCCGGCCGGCACCAGCGCCTGTTCACTCGCGCCACCGATCCGCGCACCGGCGCGCCGGCGGTCTTCCCTGACGCGCGGACCTCGTTCCGGCTCGGCTTCGCCAATCTCGGCTTCGCGGCGATCAACTGGAAGCTGACCGGCGCGATCGCCGGCATTTGGCTGACGGTGAACTGGCTGGCGTCGTGGGTGCCGCCGGCGAGCGCCGAGTACAAGACCTTCCACGACGCCCTCACCCGCCCCGGCCAGTCGCCGTGGGACATCCTCGTGCAGTGGGTGCTGTTCGCCGGCGCCTCGCCCGGCGTCATGCTGATCGCGCTGGCGGTATGGGGCGGGCTCTACGGCTTCGCGCCCTGCCGCGGCGCGCGCCGCGTCGCGCTCGGCGCCGCCCACACACTGGCGCAGATCCTCGCCGGCATCGCCGTGACGGTGGCGCTGGCGCATCTCGGCGCCTTCACGCGCGCGCAGCCGCTGCTTGCGCTGGAGCACGTCGCGGTCGCGCTCGCCTGCGGCGTGGCCGGCGCCACCGTCTTCGGGATCTATCTGCTGATCTGCCTCGACGTCTTCGGCCTGCACGAGAACGAGGCGTTCTCGGCGCTGCGCATCGCCGGCCACAAATGCGCGCTGAAACTGCACATCGACCGCGATGGGGCGCTGACGGTGTATCCGCTCGCCGTGCCGGCCGTCCGCTCGACGCGCGGGCTCGCCGACGACGCGCCCGCGCCACCGGCGACGTCGGCGCGGCTGGTCGAGGCGCCGATCGTCCTGCCGCTCGCGCCCGGCCGGCCGGCGGCGCCGACGGACCGTGGCGGCGGCCCGTTGGACTGACCGCTCAGCGGCAGGGCGCCGGCGGCGGGCGCGCGACGGACGCGCGGCGGTCGTTCAACGATTCGAGGAACGCCAGCAGATCGTCGATCTCGCCGGCGTCCAGCCGCAACGGCTTCAGGATGCGCTCGCCGTCGGCGTGCAGGCGGTCCTCGTCGATGTCGGAATAGTGGGCGACGACGCCGCGCAGATCGGCGATCGACCCGGCGTGCATGTACGGCGCCGTGCGGGCGACGTTGCGCAGACCCGGCACCTTGAACTCGCCGAAATTTCGGTGCTGCGCCTCGACGGTGCGCGTCTTCACCGCCGCGGCGCCCGTGGCGTCGTCGTTGTGGCGGCCCAGTAGATTGAGCGGATTGGCGCGCAGCGCCGCCAGCCCGGCGTGCCGTCCCGAATCGACGCGTCCCGGTCCGGTGAAGAACCGCATGCCGATGTCCGCGAACTCGTCGTTGGTGAAACGCGGCCCGAAATGGCAGACCGAGCAATTGCCGCGGCCGACGAAGATCTTGAGTCCGCGCCGCGCCACCGCCGGGTAGGCCGCGTCGGCGGGGGTGTCGCCGCGCGCCAGCGCGTCGCGGAAATCGTCGAACGGAGTCCGGCCGCTCACGAGGGTCTCCTGGAACGCGGCGAGCGCCTTGCCGGTGGCGACCAGCAGCGCGTCGTCGTCCATGTCCGTCGGCGCGGCGCCGAAGACCGCCGCGTACCTGCATGAAAGCTCGGGATCCGCCCGCACGCGCGCCGCGACGACGGCCGGCGAGGCGCCCATCTCGGCGGCGTCGAGGATCGGCCGCACGCTCTGCGCCCACAGGCTGTCGCCGGCCCCGCCCCAGCCGAACCAGCGGCCGTGCCCGACGTTCCACAGGCTGGAGGTGTTGCGATCGGACTCCGCATGTCCCATCCCGCGCGCGCGGCCGTCCGTCCAGTCGCGGTCCGGCCGATGGCATGTCGCGCAGCTCGTGCCACCATCGCCGGAGAGGCGCGGATCGAAGAACAGGATCTCCCCGAGCGCGATGGCCGCGGGCACGGCCGAGACGCGGTTGCTGGGGTCGCGCGCCGGCGCCGGCGGCCACGGCCCGTGCTGGAGGACGCGCCGGCGCTCGGCGTCGCTGAGGCGCGCGGCGTCGTCGGACGCCGGTTGCGCGTGGACGAGCCCGCACGCCACCGCCAGCGCCGCCGCGAACGCCACCACCAGCGCGGCGCGCGGCGCCATCAGTCGACCGTCAGCGACTCGCCGACGACGACGGTTCCGCTCGCCGTCGCCAGCTTGAACTCGACGCGCCACAGGCCGGGCATGTGGAACAACAGGCCGGCGGCCCGGTAGCGGCCGGGCCCGAGCGTCGTCATCTCCGGCCGGTAGTTCATGCCGTGGCGGTGCTCCGGCATCGTCGCGTCGACCGTCGCGCCGCGCACCGGCGCCTTGCCCGCCGCGGGGCAGACCGCCAGTTCGACGTCGAAGCGGCCGCCGACCGCGATCGGCGCCGGCGCCGTCCGGTAGACCACGAGGTAGCCCGCCGACTCGACGCGGCGCCCGTCGGCGAGCGCCGGCGGAATCTCGCAGGCCGCCGCCGCGCCCGCCATGAGCGCCACGGCCGACGCCGCAGACACCGCCACTCGGAGCGTCACCGCGCCGCTCCCATCATGCGGCCGAAGACCTCCTCGCCGTTGCGCCAGCCGATCCGTTCGGCCACTTCCTTCGGCAGGTCCGACAGCCAGGCGCGCGAGAAATTGGCGTGCTCCGGGATGTAGTGCCAGCGCTCGGGCGTGAAGGTGTCGGTGCCGACGAGGAAACGGTCGGGAAACTCGAGGAACGCCTCGCGCCAGGCGGGCTCGACCTTGTCGCCCGACGCGTGGTCGCCGCGGAAGGCGAGATCGCACCACAGGTTCCTGTGCTTGCGCAGCATCGCGCGGACCTCCTCCGGCCCGGCGAAACCGGAATGCGCCCACAGCACGCGCGCCCCGGGATCGAGCTTGAGCAGGCGCTCGACCGCGTCGATGTCGGAATGCGCGTGCAGGAACAACTTGTACTGGCGCGCCAGCTCCACCATGCGCCGCGGCACCGGCAGCTCGGCGTCGGCTCCGTAGAGGTGGAACTCGCCGATCGCGACGTAGCGGTACTTCTTGAGCCGCGTCTCCATCTCGCGGATCACGGCCTCCTCGCGCACCCAGGTCGAGAGCTCGCCGCGCCGGCGGTAGGGCCGCAGCTCCGGCACGATCATGTCCGGCGCCTCGGCGTGGAGCATCTGCGTGCCGTCGTCGTTCGAGCTCGACACCATCGCCCGGCGCACGCCGGCGCGCTTGAGGATGGCGATGGCCTCCTTCGGCGGCACCACGTCCCAGGCGTCGTGGCTGTAGTGTATGTGCGCGTCGAAGATCGGCATCGGTTCCTGCGCCCGCGCGAACGGCGCCGGCGCCGCCACGGCCGTGACCGCCGCCATGAACCCACGTCTGCGCATGCCGCTCCTCCCCGCTCCCGGACGCGCCCGCCCGGTCAATCGACCAGCGCCGCGGCGACGTGCTGGCGCATCATGGCGCGGTACGGCGCCATCTGGGCCGGCGCCTGGATCATCAGCACCGCCACCAGCCGCTCCGCCGGATCGATCACGAAACTCGTGCCCATCGCGCCGGCCCAATAGTACTCCATCGACGAGCCGTGCAGCGGGTTGCCGCCGGCGCCGCGGCGCGTCGCGAAACCGAGCCCGAAGCCCTGTCCCGCCTCCGGCGACGGCGCCATCTCGCCCCAGCCCGGGTTCACGGCCGGCGTGAAGGCGGTGCCCGGCGGCAGGTGGTTGGCGGTCATCAGCTCGACAGATTTGCGCGACAGCAGGCGGACGCCGTCGAGCTGTCCGCCGTTGAGCCAGAACTGGCCGAACCGCGCGTAGTCCGCCGCCGTCGACAACATGCCGCCGCCGCCGGACAGCCATCTCGGGCGCTCGTCCACCCGGCGCAGCGCCATGCGCCTGCCGGTCCTGGGATCGACCATCGGCTGCGCCACGCGGTCGCGCCGGGAGTCGTCGACGTGGAAGCCCGTGTCCGGCATCTTCAACGGCCCGGTGATCCGCTCGGCCACGAACTCGTCGAGCGCCTGTCCGCTCACGACCTCGACGAGGCGGCCCAGCACGTCGGTCGAGAGGCTGTACTCCCACGTCGTGCCGGGCTGGTGCTTGAGCGGCAGCTTGGCGAGCTTCGACACCAGCTCGGCGTTGGTCTGCCCGCCGTCGGTCACGTTGGCGGCGAGGTACATCCGGTCGACCGCCGAATCGTCGAACACGCCGTAGGTCAGACCGGAGGTGTGGCGCAGGAGGTCGTGGATCGTCATCTCGCGCCGGGCCGGCACGAGCTCGAGCTCGACCGCGCCGTCGTCGCGGCGCCGCTCGACGCCGACCTTGAGGTCCTTGAGCTCTGGGAGGTATTTCGACGCCGGCTCCGCGATCGACAGCCGGCCCTCCTCGGCCAGCATCATGACGGCGAGCGACACGACGGGCTTGGTCATCGACGCGATGCGGAAGATCGAGTCGACCTTCATCGACGCCCGGGCCTCACGGTCGCGGAAGCCGAACGACTCGAAATAGACGACCTTGCCGTTGCGTACGACGATCGCCACCGCGCCGGGGATCTCGCCGCCCCGGACGCCCTCGCGCAGCCGGTCCGTCAAACCCCGCAGGCGGACCGTCGAGACGCCGACATCCTCCGCCGTCTTCGCCCACGGCAGCCCCTGGCCGGCGGCCGGCGACGCCAGCCCGACCAGGAACGCCACCGCCATGGACGCGGACCGGAGCACCTCAGCGCCTCCGCTCACCGCGTCGCCGCGCTCAATTGACCACCGCCTGGTAGACGAGCTCGCGCATCAGCCAGCGGTAGGAGAGGCGCGCGTCCGGCGACTGCATCATCAGGATCGCGAACAGCTTCTCCTTCGGGTCGATCCAGAAGTAGGTGCCGTACGCCCCGCCCCAGAAATAGTCGCCGACCGAGCCGTGCAACGGGTTGCGGCCGGCCTCGGTGCGCACCGCGAAGCCGAGTCCGAAACCCTGGCCGACCTCGGGTGACGGCAGCAACGCCTCGAAGCGGAACATGTCGCGTCCCATCGCCGTGCCCGGCGGCAGGTGGTCGGCCGTCATCAGCTCGATCGTCTTGCGCGACACCAGCCGCACGCCGTCGAGCGCGCCGCCGTTCAAGAAGAACTGGCACAGCCGCGCGTAGTCGGCCGCCGTCGACACCATGCCGCCACCGCCCGACTTCCATTTGAAGTCGACGGTCACCGCCGGGACGTTCGGCACCTCGTTTTTCGGGCCCTCGGCCTGCGGACGCGCGCCGCGGTCGGCCTTGGAGGCCTCCACCGAAAAGGCGGTGTCGGTCATCTTGAGCGGCTTGGCGATGCGCTCGGCGATGAACTTGTCGAGCGGCATGCCGCTCACGACCTCGACGATGCGGCCAAGCACGTCGGTCGACATGCCGTACTCCCACGTCGTGCCCGGCTGGTGGACCAACGGCAGCTTCGACAGCTTGGTGATCATCTCGGCGTTGGTCTGGTCGCGGTCGGCGACCTTCGAGTCGATATACGCACGCTTCAGCGGCCCGCCGGTCGGCGCGCCGTAGGTGAGACCGGAGGTATGGCGCAGCAGGTCCTGCACCGTCATCTCGCGGCGCGGCTTCTCCATCACGACCTCGATGGTGCCGTCGTCCTTCCGCTTCTCGACGCCGACCTGGAGGTCCTTGAACTCCGGGAGGTAGCGCGACGCCGGATAGGCGATCGACAGCTTGCCCTCCTCGGCCAGCATCATGATCGCCAGCGACACCATGGGCTTGGTCATCGACGCGATGCGGAAGATCGCGTCACCCTTCATCGGCGACTTCGCCTCCTTGTCGCGGAAGCCGAACGATTCGTAGTACGCGACCTTGCCGTTGCGGCCGATCAGCACCACGGCGCCGGGGATCTCGTTCTTCTCGACACCCAGCTTCATGCGCTCGGTCAGCCGCTTCAGACGGTCGGTGGACAGGCCGACCTCCTCGGCCTTGCCGGTGCGCGGCAGTCCCTGCGCCATGGCGCCGGTCGCCAGCGTCAACGCGGCCATCGTCGCCGCCAGCGAAATCGCGCGCCTCATGACATCCCTCCCCGGCTTCTTGTCTTGGAACCGTAACGCGGCGGTCGCGCCGCGACAACCGCCGGTGCGGCGCTCACACGTCGGCGCGCTCGGGCGGCCAAACGATCGTGAACCGCTCGAACACCGTGGGCGAGCGGTCGTCGAACGCGAATCCGCGCCGCGCCGCCTCGCGCGCGAAATACTCCCGGTGCGCCGCGAGCCAGTAGGCGCGGCTGCCGTCGCCCTCGCCCTCGTCCCGGGCGAACGCGTCGTCGACCTCGATCAACGGCTTCACGGCGATGTCGGTCGTGCGCCAGACGCAGCGCGGCGTCCCGGCGCCGTCGAGCGCCACGACGTGCGCGCCGACCCGGCCCATGTCCTCGAGACCGGCCTCGACGTCGCGGAGCAGATACGCGGTGGCGCGCTTCACGCCGGAGAGCACCAGCTCCAGCAGCTCGTCCGCCAGCCCCGGCGAATCGCCGAAGCGGGCGAGGTCGTAGGCCGGGTCGGCGACGCCCCGGGCCCGCCGGAACGCCTCGAAATACGCGTCCGCCGCCGCGGTCTTGCCGATCCTCGCCATCGCCCGCTCCCCGCCCGGCCCCATGATACGGCGTGTCCCGCCGCACCGACGGCGCTATGCTGCCGTACCGGTGGCGGGATCCGTCCGCCGGAATCGCCGCGCGGCGGCGATTGGACCACGCCCGGGGAGCGGTCGCCATGGGTTCATCGTACGGCAGGGTCGTGGTCGCGGCGGGCATGCTGATGACCTGCGTCAGCATGGGCGCGATGTTCTCGCTGGCGGTGTTCCTCGAGCCGATCGGCGCTGCGACAGGCTGGTCGCGGGCCGGCATCTCGACGGCGGCGACGATCGACTTCCTCGCGATGGGTCTGGCGACGCTCGCCTGGGGCGCGTTGTCGGACCGCTATGGCGCGCGCGTCGTCACGCTGGCGGGCAGCCTGCTGCTCGGCGCCGGCCTCGTCGCGGCGAGCCAGGCCCAGTCCCTGCTCCAGTTCCAGATCCTGTTCGGCGTCGTCGTCGGCGTCGCGGTCGGCAGCTTCTACGCGCCCTTGATGGCGACGGCGTCGGGCTGGTTCGAGAACAACCGCAGCCTCGCCGTGGCGCTGATCTCCGCCGGCATGGGCGTGGCGCCGCTCACCGTGGCGCCGTTCGTGCGGCTGCTGATCGACAACTACGACTGGCGCACCGCGATGCTGGTCGTCGGGGTCACGGCATGGGCGCTGCTCGTGCCCGCCGCCCTGCTGATCCGTTCGCCACCGTCGGCGGCGTCCGCCGGCGGTCCCGGCGCGGCCGCCGCGTCCGACGGCTACACGCTGACCGCGACGCAGGCCTTCCGCACGCCGCAGTTCATCGCCATCGCGCTCACCCATTTCGCGTGCTGCGCGGCGCATTCCGGCCCGATCTTCCACATGGTGACCTACGCCATCGGCTGCGGCATCGGCGCGATGGCCGCCGTCAGCGTCTACAGCCTCGCCGGCCTGTCGGGACTCGCCGGCCGCATCCTGCTGGGCATCACCGCCGACCGCGTCGGCGCGCGTCCGACGCTGGTCGCCGGCCTGCTGGTGCAGGCGATGGGCGCCGGCGCCTACGTCTTCGTCAGCGACCTCGGCGCGTTCTACGCCTTGTCGATCGTGTTCGGCATCGCCTATGGCGGCGTCATGCCGCTCTACGCGATCCTGGTGCGCGACTATTTCGGGCCGCGCGTCATGGGCACGGTGTTCGGCGCGGTGTCGATGGCCGCCAGCCTCGGCATGGCGCTCGGACCCTGGGCCGGCGGCCATCTGTTCGATTCGTTCGGCGGCTACGGCTGGCTCCATGTCGGCTCGTTCGCGATCGGGCTCGGCGCTGTGGCCATCGCGCTCAGCTTCCGACCGATCCGCGTGGCGCCGCCGCCGCCACCGGCGGCCGCACCGGCCTGACCTTCCACGCGGGCATGGAAAACCCCGCCGGATCGCTCCGGCGGGGTTCCGTGCCGTGCGATGGCGGATCGTGTCAGGTCACCGCGATCGGTCCGCCGTTCGATCCCGTCGCGCCCTTGATCGGGGCCGGCGAGAAGATGTAGGCGAACTGGTACTTCCGGTCGGCGATCAGCGCCTCGAAGTTCAGGTTCTCGTGGTTGAAGATGCCGTGCTTGGTGATCAGCTCGCCGTGCACGGCGAAGGCGAGGTTCTTGTCGGGGTTCGGAACCACCTCGGTCGCCCAGGTGTCGCCGCCGGTGAGGCAGACGTTCTTCTCGACGCACCACTTGGCGACCTCGAGGCCGATGCCCGGCTCTCCGGCGTTGAACTTGTCGTTGTTCTTCATCCACAGCTTGCCCCAGCCGGTGTTGAAGAACACGGCGTCGCCGTCCTTGATGTCCGCCTCGTTCATGCCCTGTTTCTGCATCGCGGCGCGCAGGTCGGCGACTTTGATCTCCTCGCCGGCCTCCATCATCTTGCCCTTCACCGCCTCGATGTCGAACAGATGGCCGCGGGTGAAGAACGGTTTGACGTGCTCGATGCCGATCTTCGTCAGTCCGTAGGCGGTCGCGATCTCCTGCTCGGTGAAGCCGTTGTAGTAGCGCATCTCGTTCTTGTCGCCGTCCTTGCCCATCTGGATGCCGATGTGGCCGAGGGCGTCGAACTGCGTGCCCGTCTGGCCGCCCTCGGTGGCGAGGAACTCGTCATGGTAGATCAGCTTGTTGGCACCGAACGGACCGCCCGTCGGCGCGCCGGGAATCCGCAGCGTGAAAGCGCGCTCGCCGAACTTGGGCATCGCCGATTCGTACACCCGGCCGATGCGGTAGATCTTGCCGTCCTTGATCATCTTCACCGCGTCGAGGACCTTCGCGGGCGTGATCCAGTTGGACGCGCCGGCCTGGTCGTCCTTGCCCCAGCGCGGATGCGGCCACCACACCTTGTCGGTCAAGGCCGGCATCGGCGTCTGCGCCTGCGCCGCCTGCGCCAGCAGCACGCCGGCCGCGACGGCTCCGCCGGCCACCCCGGCGCCGGTCAGGAAACTGCGACGCTCCGGATTCTCCGGCTCGTCGGCGGATGCGTTGGTGTCGAGATAGCGTGAGTCCATGGCGTACCTCCATCGAATGCGTCGCCGCTCTCGTGGCGGCCGGGTTCCCCGCATCCTCGATGCCAGCTTCGGTCGCCCCCGCGCGGGAAGTCAAGCCGCGGTTGTGTTAACGTCGCGGGACTTTGCACACCCGGTTTCGCGACCCACTTCCGGAGCGTTCGCGCATGGGCTTGTTCGACGACGATAAATCGGCCGCGCGCACGCCGGTGGCGCTGATCACCGGCTTCCTCGGCAGCGGCAAGACCACCCTGCTCAACCGCGTGCTGCGCGATCCCAGGATGGCGCGCAGCCTGGTGCTGGTGAACGAGTTCGGCGAGGTCGGCCTCGACCACATGTTCGTCGAATCGGTCGACGGCGAGATGGTGCTGCTGCAGTCCGGCTGCGTCTGCTGCACGATCAAGGGCGACCTCGAGCGCACGCTGCGCGACATCGCGGCGCGCCGGCAGCGCGGCGCCATGCCGCCGTTCGACCGCGTGCTGGTAGAGACCACGGGCCTGGCCGATCCGGCGCCGATCCTGGCGCTGATGCTCAACAACCCGATGACCGCGCACGACTACCGGCTCGACGCGGTGGTCACGACCGTCGACGCCGTCCACGGCGCCGCCCAGCTCGACGAGCATCCGGAGGCGGTGAAGCAGGCCGCCGTCGCCGACCGGCTGCTGCTGACCAAGAGCGACATCGCCGACCCGGCCGGACGCACCGGCCTCGACGCGAGGTTGACCGCGCTCAATCCCGGCGCGCGCCGGCACGAGGTGCGGGGCGGCGACATCGACCCGGCGTTGCTGTTCGACGCCGGTCCGTTCGACCCCGAGGGCAAGACCGACCGCGTGCGTGACTGGATCGCCGCCGAGTCGCACGACCATGGGCATGGGCATGGGCACGGGCACGACCACGGCGATCACGGCGACCACACGCACGCCGGCCACGACCACGGGCCGGCCGTCGACCGCAGCCGGCACGACTCCCGCATCGGCAGCTTCTGTCTGACGTGGCGCGAGCCGCTGGACTGGGACGTGTTCAACCCTTGGATGATGGCGGTGCGGCGGAGCTGGGCCGACCGCTTGCTGCGGGTGAAGGGCGTGCTCGACGTCGCGGGCGAGGACCGCCCGCTGGTGGTCCATGGCGTCCACGACGTGTTCCACCCGCCCACGCTGCTGGCGCGGTGGCCGGACGGCGACCGCCGCTCGCGGCTGGTGTTCATCACCCGCGACCTGGCGCAGGCCGACGTCGAGGCGAGCTGGAAGGCGATGGCCGGCGCACCGTAGCGCGGCGCTTGCCCGAATCCGTGGCCGCCGCCATTGTGCGCGCCCCGACGACCACACCCCGCGAAGGACCCCGCCGCGCCATGGCCATCGACATCGTCGACATCGACCACGCCATGATCGGCGTGCGCGACGTCGAGCGCGCGGCCTTCCAGTTCGAGCGTCTCGGCTTCACCGTCGCGCCGGCCAGCGACCTGCCGGGCATGCGCAACCGGTGCGTCTGCCTGACGCCGGTCTACGGCGACGCCGCCAACTACATCGAGCTGCTGGGCTTCACCGACCGCGCGCTGGCGCCACCCTTCATGGAGAACCTGCTGGGCGGTCCCGAGGGCGTCGTGTCGAGCGTGGTCGGCGTCGCCGATTGCCGGGCGGCCGAGGCCGCGCTGCGCGCCGGTGGCTTCGACCCCGGCGCCACGATCGACATGCGCCGCGCCTGGCCGCTGCCGTCGGGCCAGGCGCTCGACGTGTCGTTCTCGGTGTGCCTGCCGGCCTGGGGCCGGGCGCCGCTGTACTGGAACCCCTGCCAGCACCGCACGGTCCAGCATTTCCACCGCGCCGAGTGGCGGGCGCATGCCAATGGCGCCGCGCGGCTGCGCGCGATCCTCGCCATCGACGACAATCCCCGCGCCATCGCTGCGCGCTACGTCGAGGATTGGGGCGCCACGCCGACGCTGGACGAGCGCGACGCGGCCCACGTGCGCGCCCGCGACGTCGAGTTGCGCGTGCTGACGCCGCGGCGGTTCGGCGAGATGTACGGCCCCGAGACGCTGCCGCGGGCGCGCAAGCTGCCGGCCTACGCCGGCCTGTCGATCGAGGTGATGGACCGCGCGCGCCTCGTCGGCACGCTGTCGTTCAACGGCGTCGGCTTCACGTTGGGCGACAGCAACGTGCTGGTCGCGCCGGGACAGGCCTGCGGCGCGATGATCGAGTTCACCGCGGCCTGAGCCGGCGCCGCCTCAGGCGTCGAGCGCCTTCCTCAGGATCTCGTTGACGGCCTTCGGGTTGGCCTTGCCGCCGGTCGATTTCATCACCTGCCCGACGAACCAGCCGAACAGCGTCGGCTTGGCCTTGTACTCCGCGACCTTGGCGGGGTTGTCGGCCACGACCTTGGCGACCGCCGCCTCGATGGCGCCGGTGTCGGTGACCTGCTTGAGGCCGCGCTCCTCGACGAGGACGGCCGGATCCCTGCCGGTCTCCTCCATCGCCAGGAACAGGTCCTTGGCGGTGCGTCCGGAAACGGTGCCGTCGGCGATCAGGTCGAGCAGCTTGCCGAGATGCGCGGCGCTGACCGGGCTGGCCGCGATCGTGGCGCCGCGCCGGTTGAGCATGGCGAAGAAATCGCCGGTCACCCAGTTGGCCGCCTGCTTGCCGTCGCGGCCTTTGGCGACGGCCTCGAAGAAATCGGCGGTCTCGCGCTCGGCGACCAGCACGCCGGCGTCGTAGGACGACAGGCCGTACGCCTTGGCGAAGCGCGCCTTCTTGGCGTCGGGCAGCTCCGGCAACGACGCCTTGATGCGCGCGACGAAATCCGGCTCGAGCACCAGCGGCAGCAGGTCGGGGTCGGGGAAGTAGCGGTAGTCGTGCGCGTCCTCCTTGGAACGCATCGAGCGCGTCTCGCCCTTGCCGGGATCGAACAGGCGCGTCTCCTGGACGATCTTGCCGCCGCCCTCGATGATCTCGACCTGGCGGCGCGCCTCGTACTCGATCGCCTGCTTCACGAAACGGATCGAGTTGACGTTCTTGATCTCGCAGCGCGTGCCCAGCTCGCCGCCGGGACGGCGCACCGAGACGTTCACGTCGCAGCGCATGGAGCCCTCCTCCATGTTGCCGTCGCAGGTGCCGAGATAGCGCAGGATCGAGCGCAGCTTGGTCAGGTAGGCCGCCGCCTCGTCGGCGTCGCGCATGTCCGGCCGCGACACGATCTCCATCAGCGCGACCCCGGCGCGGTTGAGGTCGACGTAGGTCTGGGTCGGGTGCTGATCGTGCAGCGACTTGCCGGCGTCCTGCTCGAGATGAAGCCGCTCGATGCCGACGCGCTTGACGGCGCCGTCCTTGAGCTCGATCTCGACCTCGCCTTCGCCGACGATCGGGTCCTTGTACTGCGAGATCTGGTAGCCCGCCGGAAGGTCGGCGTAGAAGTAGTTCTTGCGGTCGAAGAACGAGCGCAGGTTGATTTTCGCGTTCAGGCCCAGCCCGGTGCGCACGGCCTGCTCGACGCAGCGCTCGTTGATCACCGGCAGCATGCCCGGCATGGCGGCGTCGACCAGCGACACCTGCGTGTTGGGATCGGCGCCGAACGTCGTGGGCGCCCCCGAGAACAGCTTGGATTCGGATACGACCTGGGCGTGGACCTCGAGGCCCATCACGATCTCCCAGTCGCCCGTCTCGCCCTTGATCAGAGACATGGTCAGCGGGTCCCCCGCGCGCGTGGAAACGGCCTGTACCTAGTCACTCCGGCGCGTCCTGTCCATGCCGCGCGACGGCGCGCGGGCTCAAAGGTCGCCCGAGAACAGGACGTGGTGTCCGGCCGCCGCGGCGCGGGCGTGGAGGTCGCGGAGGTTCTTGAAGTGCTCGAAGCAGAACTCGCGGTACTCCTCGCCGAAACGGGGCGCCATCGTGGCGGCGGCGTTGCGGTCGTAGGCAGCGTTGAACGCCGCCTCGTCCCATCCGGCGACAGCGGCCGCGAACGCCCCCGCCTGCGCCGGCGTCGTCAACGCCAGCACATGCACGTCCGCGGGCACAGCGGCGCGCCGCCGCAGACACCGACCTTCAGCGGTTCGGCACCGGCCTTCTCGTCGATATCGTACGGGTCGTCCCGCTCCCCCGGCCCGGTGAGGACGCGATGGATGCCGAACCACGATTTCTCGAGCTCGCACGCGCGCGGCGTACCGAAGAGCGTCTCCATGATGTTCTCGTACATGTGCTCCACCCGGTCCTCCTCGGGCAGGGCCATCAACGCGTCGAGCTCCTCGCGCGTGATCGCGAACAACGTGGCCAGCTGGGACATGGCGTCATCTCCATCATTGTCGACGGAATGCACGCTATCCGGTATTCATGATATGTTCTATCTATCATTAGTTGCAAAACGAGATCGCGCGTCACCGCGTCAAATCGAACGCCCCGGCGGCGGAAACCCGCACTTCTCCAGCGTGGTGAAATAGAAGGCGCGCCGGCCGCCCTGGTCGAAGCACCCGTCGCGCCAGCGGCCCGAGTAGACCTCGCCATCGTTGAGACGCCGCGTGCCCTCGCCGTTCGGCAAATTGTCACGGAACTCGCCTTCGAACGTGCCCTCGTCGTCCTTGGAGACCACCCAGCCGTCGAGCTTGCCGGCGCGGAACTCGCCCTCCTGGGTCTCGTAGTTATCGCCCTTCGAGTACCAGCGCAGCGTGCCGCGGCCATGGGCGTAGCCATCCACGCAAGGCCCCTCCCACTCGATCCGCTCGTCCTCCTGCGGAAAATTGTTCCACACTTGGCACCCGGAGCGGGGGTCGGCGATCCAGCCCGACGGGCGATCCTGTTGCGCCTGGGCGGCGCCGGCGGCCACCAATCCAGCCACGACCACGCAACACGTCCAACGCATCTCGATCCCCCACCTTCCGGCACACCGCACCGTCCATCATGCCCGCAGCCGACGGCGCGCGCCAACCGCCCTTGGTTCGGCGCCGATCCGCTCCAGATTGCCGCGTCGGCGGAACCATGCTAATTTACATGAGAATTATCCAATAATAAGTTGATTTTATGTGATTTTTAAACCTCGATAGCTGGCGCGGAGTCTGCGCGCTGATGGTCGTCCTCTACCACGCGACATTCACCAGCCATCTGCTGCATCTGCCGATCGTCACGCACGGCTATCTGTTCGTCGATTTCTTCTTCGTCCTCAGCGGTTTCGTCATCACCCACGCCTACGCCAAGCGCCTCGAATCGACGGACGACGTCCTCGCCTTCCTGATCCGGCGCTTCGGCCGGGTCTGGCCGCTCCACGCCGCGACGCTGCTCGCGATGATCGCCGTGGCCGCGTTGGCGGCGGCGCTGCTGCCGGCCGGACTGCGCACCCACCTCGTCGAACCGTTCATCGCGAAGTGGCAGCCCGACACCGTGCCGGCGGTTCTCCTGATGCTGAACGGCGTCGGCAAGCTCGACGCGCATTTCTGGAACTGGCCGAGCTGGAGCATCGGCTCGGAGTTCTACACCTACGCCCTGTTCGCCGTGGTCTGCGTCGCGGCCCGCGGCCGCGCGCTGGTACCGGCCCTCGCGCTGGCGATCGGCGGACTGCTCGGCCTCATCACGCTGGCGCGCTGGAACATGGACGTGACCTACGATTTCGGGCTGTTCCGCTGCGTCTACGGCTTCTTCTGCGGCCACCTGCTGCACCGCGCGTTCGAGGCCGCGCCGAAGCCGGCCGGCGACCGGACCGCCCGGGAGGCCCTCGCCGTGGTCGCGACCATCGCGTTCGTGACGCAGCTCGGGCGTTCGCCCGCCGCCGTGCTCTCGCCGCTGTTCTTCGCCTGGGTCGTCTGGGGGTTCGCGCACCACGGCGGCGCCATCTCGCGGTTCATGACGGCGGCGCCGCTGCGCTGGCTGGGCGAGCGCTCCTACTCGCTCTACATGGTCCACGTGTTCGCGCTGATGGCGATGGTGTTCGCCTGGCGCGGCGTGGAATACGCGACCGGCGCCGTCATGGGCCGCGTCGTGCGCAAGGACATGGGCGAGACGGTCTACGTCTTCGACGTCGGAGATCCGTGGATCATGGACGCGCTGACGGTCGTCTACGTCGCCCTCGCCCTCGGCCTCTCGGCCGTCACCTACCGCTTCATCGAGGTGCCGGCGCGCGACTGGTTCAACGATCTCGCGCGGCGGCGTACCGCCGCGAAGCGCGCGCCCACGCCGGCGGCGTGACGCGGGGCGATCACCCCGCCAGCGTCCGGCCGAAGAACGCCATCATGTCGTCGCGGAACAGGTCGGCCTGGTCGTCCCGGCTGCCGATCGTCGCGCCCTTGACGCCGTAACCCGCCTTGATCCCGTAGATCATGACGTCGCGGTCGGTCAGCGCCGGATCGGCGACGCCTGTCGCCGGATGGATCATCGCGCCGTCGTTGGCCAGATAGGCGGTCGGCGCCCCCGGCGCGACCGAGGCGTTGTCGATGCGCTGGATCGGCTCGCGCCGGTCGAAGCTGTGCGCCGCGCCGGGCACGATGCGGATCGACGCCGCCCCGCCGCGCAGCCGGATCGCCTGCGTGAAACCCTGCGCCTGCTGCGCCGAGCACCATTCGTCGCGATCGCCGATCAAGGTGCGGATCTCAGCGCCGCCGACGTCCGGCACGACCGGCTGGTGGCCGCACCACGGATAGCCCGCCAGCACCGCGCGAATGCGCGCGCCGCCGAGCTGGCCGGCGTTGAGGCGCGTCATGGCGGCCATCAGCACCGCCGAGCCGCCCCGGCTATGGCCTTGCAGGCCGATCCGGGCGGGATCGATCTCCGGCAGCGCCGACAGCGCCCTGACCGCGCGCATCACGTCCAGCGCGCTGGCGGCGAACGAGAACTGCGTCTGGTTGGCGACGGTCGACGTGACGCCGCGCGCCCCGAAGGGGTCGAGCACGAAGCTCGCGAACCCCATGCCGTTGAACGTCTCGGCGTGCGCCAGATGCGACGGCGCGACGCTCAGGCTGCCCGGAACCACCATCACCACGGGCACCCTTCCCGTCGCGCCGGGCGGTAGGAACAGCTTGCCGTCGATGGTCACCGGCGGCATGGCGCCGGGGTCGCTCACGAGCTGGTGGTAGTTGCGCGGATTGGCGCTGGCGATCTCGATGGAGCGGCCGGCGGCGCCGTTGGCGAAGCGGATATGCCGGTCGCGGAAGCGGACGGGCGTCGTCGTGTCGGGCATCGCTGGCTCCCCCTGCTCGGGCACCGCCATTCTGACGCCGCCCGCGGCCGGCGTCACTCCTCGATCGCCGCGACGATGTGCTTGCCGGCGCCGGCGTGCCGCGCGAAGAACCGCCGCAGCCGGCGATAGGCGTCGAAGCAGAAGCGCGCGTCGCGCGGGCCGTACATCGGCCAGGACGGCGGACAATGCGCGGCGTAGCCGGTCTCGAAGTCCCCGTATCCGACCTCCGGCATCGCCTCGGCGACGGTGCGCGTGTCGGCCGCGCCGATCAGGCCGATCCGGTAGGTGCGCGGCGCCTTCTCGCCGTCGGGCGTCGGCGGTGGCGGATCCACGCCATCGGCCCGCATCACGCCCAGCGGCACGTCCTTGACGAGGAGGGCGTCCACGATCGGCTCGACCCCGGCGACGACGTGGCGCAGCGGCGCCTCGCCGTAGGTCCAGTCGATGCAGTCCACCGGCGGATGCCACGTCATCAGACGGTGGATGGCGTCCCAGCAATCCTCGATGTAGCAATAGTCGTCGCCCGCCCAGCGGCCGTCGGCGTTGCCGAACACGAAGTCGACGCGCGCCCGCGGATCGGCGATGGCGCGCAACGACGCGAGGTCGCCGTCGTCGAGCGCGACATGGAACGCGTGCGTCGGGATCGAGCGGAACATGTGCTCGGGATCGCCCGCCGTGCGGTCCATCGCGATCCGCACCAGGCCACGTCGGAACATCGCTCCCCCTCCCCTGCAGCGAACGGATACGTCAACAGATCCGGTCCCGGATCCAACATGCCACCCGTCGCGACGCCTCGGCCATCACGCGAATACCGCTCCCCGCCTTCAGATCTCGCGGGCGATGACCACGTGCTTGCCCGTCGCGGCGTGCCGGCGCAGGAAGCGCTGGACGCCGAGATAGAAGCCATAGGCGATACGGCAGTCGTCGGGCCCGAACGCCGCGTCGTGGGGGTCGGCGTGCGCGCGGTAGCCGATCGTGAACTCGTCGAGCGTCGCGTCCGGCATGGCGCCGGCGGCCTCGGGCATACGCTCGTTCTCGATCAAACCGAGCCGATAGCGACGCCGCACGCCGTCGCCGTTCGGCCTGAGCCAATCGGCATCCAACCGGTCGCCGGGAATCGGTGCCTCGTCGTTGATCTGCCCCTCCAGCACGATCGCGGAATGCCGGACACTATACCATTCGACGAGCGCCTCGTGGCCGAACACCACATGGCGCTCCGGCGCCGGTCCGAACGCCGTGTCGAGCCGCTCCACCGGTGGATGGCGCACGAGCAGCCGGTGGATCGTCTCGGCCTGACTTTCGATGTAGAGGTAGTCGTAGCCCGTCCAGCGCGCGTCGGCGTTGTCGAAGACGAAGTCCAGGCGGCGTTCCGGCGACGCGATCGAACGCAGCTCGGCGAGATCGGCGTCACCCAGCGCGACGTAGAACGTGTTGACGGAAACCGTGCGCAGCCGCACCCGGACCGGGTCGGTCGTCACCTCGCTGACGATCCGAAGCCGGCCGCGGTGGAACATGTCGTCAGTACCCCACAGGCCGCCCGGCGAAGCCCGCCGCCGTCTCCAGCGCCGAGGCGGCGCGGAACAGCGTCTCCTCGTCGAAGGCGCGGCCGATGAGCTGCAGTCCGAGGGGCAGCCCGTCCTTGTCGAGACCGGCCGGCAGCGAGATGCCCGGCAGGCCGGCCATCGAGGTCGGCACGGTGAAGACGTCGTTGAGGTACATCGTGACGGGATCGTCCATCTTCTCGCCGGCCGCGAACGCCGCCGTCGGCGCGGTCGGCGTCAGGATCAAGTCGCACAGCTCGAAGGCGCGCTGGAAGTCGCGCGCGATCAGGGCGCGGACCTGCTGCGCCTTCTTGTAGTAGGCGTCGTAGTAGCCGGCCGAGAGCACGTAGGTGCCGATCAGGATGCGCCGCCGCGTCTCGGCGCCGAAGCCGGCGCCGCGCGTGTTCTCATACATCTCCTGCAGGTCCTTGCCGGGCACGCGCTTGCCGAAGCGCACGCCGTCGTAGCGCGCGAGGTTCGAGGAGCACTCGGCCGGCGCGATGATGTAGTAGGTCGCCAGCGCGTATTTCGTGTGCGGCAGCGAGATGTCGACCGGCGTCGCGCCGGCGTCCCTCAGCATCTCGACGCCGCGCGACCACAACGCGTCGATCTCCGGCGACATGCCGTCGACGCGGTACTCCCTCGGGATTCCGACCTTCAACCCGCGCACGCCGCCCGCGCAGGCGGCGGCGAAATCCGGCACCTTCAGTGGCGCCGAGGTCGAGTCCTTGGGATCGTGGCCGGCCATCGCGCCGAGCAGCAGCGCGGTGTCCTTGACCGTGCGCGCGAACGGCCCTGCCTGGTCGAGCGACGACGCGAAGGCGACGATGCCCCAGCGCGAGCAGCGGCCGTAGGTCGGCTTCATGCCGACGACACCGCAGAAGCTGGCGGGCTGGCGGATCGAGCCGCCGGTGTCGGTGCCGGTCGAGCCCGGCGCGATGCGCGCCGCGACCGCCGCCGCCGAGCCGCCGGAGCTGCCGCCGGGCACCAGCTTGCGGTTGTCGCCGGCCCGCTTCCACGGGTTCTCGACCATGCCGTAGGCGCTGGTCATGTTCGACGAGCCCATGGCGAACTCGTCCAGGTTGAGCTTGCCCAGCATGACCGCGCCGGCCTTCCAGAGGTTGGCGGTGACGGTCGACTCGTAGGTCGGCTTGAAGCCCTCGAGGATGGCCGAGCCGGCGGTGGTCTGCACGCCCTCGGTGCAGAACAGGTCCTTGATGCCGAGCGGCAGGCCCTCGAGCAGCCCGGCCTCGCCGCGCGCGCGCCGCGCGTCCGATGCCTTCGCCATGTCCAGCGCGCGGTCGGGCGTCTCGGTGATGAAGGCGTTGAGGCCGCGATGCGCCTCCATGCGGCCGACGAAGGCCGTCGCGACCTCGGTCGCGGAGGTCTCGCCCTTGGCGAGCGCCGCCGTCATGTCGCCGATGGTCAGGTCGGTGAGCGCTGTCATTTCACAATCCGGAGGACGATAGGCTGAGGCGGAGGTGTCGCGTGTCGCGCGTCACTCCACGACCTTGGGCACCGTGAAGAAGCCGCCGGCGTTCGGATCGGCCGGGTCGAGGTAGACCGCGCCGCCCGGCGCGTTGGCGAGAACCCGCGCGGCGATGCCACCGTCCGTCACGGTGTCGGCGCGCATCGGCAGGGTGACGGCCGACACGCTGGCCAGCGGCTCGACGCCGGCGGTGTCGACCTCGTTGAGCTGCTCGATCCACGTCATGATGCCGGAGAGCTCGCCGGCCAGCCGCGCGCGCTCCTCCTCCGGCACCTTCACCCGGGCCAGCTTGGCGATTTTGGCCACCGTTCCGGCGTCGATCGACATGGGACAACCCTCGCTGATTTCGCGCCCGCACCTAGCCGGTTTGGGGGGCTCGCTGCAAGGGCCGCGCCGCCGCGTCAGGCCGCGAGGCGCCCGCGCAGGAAGGCGCCGATTCCGTCGATGGCGCGCCCGCCCTCCGCCAGCATCGGCCAGTACCAGTGCCACACGTGGATCATCCCGGGCCATTCCTCCAGCCGCGCGTCGACGCCGGCGGCCGTGGCGCGGCGCGCCAGCGCGCGCGAATCGTCGAGCAGCACCTCGTCCCCGCCGACCTGGATCAAGAGCGGCGGCAATCCCGCCAGATCGGCGTGCAGCGGCGAGGCCAGCGGCGTCCGCGTGTCGGCGCCGGCGAGGTAGGCGTCGCGCCAGCGCGCCAGATCCGGGCCCTTCACGAGCGGATCGACATCGGCCTTGTCGCGGTGGCTGGCGCCGGCGGCGGTCATGTCGGTCCACGGCGAGATGCAGACCCCCGCGGCGGGCATCGGCAGTCCGGCGGCTCGGGCGGCGAGCATCAACGCGACCGTGAGACCGCCGCCCGCCGAGTCGCCGGCGATCGCCACCCGCGCCGGCGCGACACCGCCGTCGAGCACCGCGCGGTAGACCGCGAGCGCGTCGTCGACCGCCGCGGGGAACGCGTTCTCCGGCGCCAGCCGGTACTCCGGCACCACCGCCGCGATGCCGGCGGCGCGGGCGATGGCGGCGGCGAGGTGGCGGTGCGAGCGCGGCGATCCGATCGCGTAGCCGCCGCCGTGCAGATAGATCAGGCAGGAATCGGTGGCGACGCCTATGGGCGTCACCCGTTCGGCCGGCACGCCGCCGATGGTCGCCGCCTCGACCGCGACGTCGTCGCCGACCGGGAACGCGCGCACCGCCTTGTCGTACAGCGCCCGCAGCGCCTCCACGGGCTGGCCGTGCGACGGCGGCAGCGCCGCGATCTTCGCCCGCACCGCCTCGATTCCACCGTCCGCCATCGCGTCCTCCCGTCCGTTCAATGTTTCGCGCGGAGTGTGCCGGGGCACGCGCCGGCCGACCACGGAAATCGCCACCGGCGCGGCCGCGGTTCCGGTATATGGTCGGCGCCCAATCCGTCCGCACCAGGGCTCCGACCGCATGCCGGCTTCCGCGTTCCTCCGATCTTCCTTCGCCGCGCTCCTGATGGCGGCCGCCGGCACGGCCGCGGCCCAGGCGCCGCCCGCGAAACCGGCCGCGCCGCCGTCCGAGTCGGCGGTGCCGGCGCCGGTCGTGTGCGCGCCGAAGCAGCTCTTCCCGATGTCCGACGAGATCCGCAAGCGCGTGGTCGGCTGGTTGCGCCAGGAGGGCCTCAGCGGCCGCCACCTGATCGACTTCTCCTGCAGGATCGACGACCGGCGGATGCTGCTCGGCCTGGTCGACGCCACCGCGCTGGACAGCCGCGTCTACGCGCTCGACCTCACCAAGGACAACGTCTCGGCCCGGCTCGTGCTCGAGGGCCTGATCGAGGCGCCGGTGCTCGTCGGCCGGCCCGGCGGCGGCCGCTCGCTGTTCCACGTCGCCAGCGCGCCGGACCGCGGCGTCACCCTGCGCAGCTACCGCGCGACGGATCTGGCGAGCGGGAAGACGCAGACGCTCTACGCCGCGCCGTTCGACGCCAACGGGCGCGGCTGCGCCTTCGCCGGACCGAAGGGCGTGCAGCGGCTGCTGACGGCGGCGGCGGCGAAGATGGTCGAGGCCAAGGGCGGCGGCGCCGCCATCGCCATCGACCACGAGGAGGTCGACTGCGCCAGTGGACGGCGCGACCGGCGCACCGATGTCTTCGTGCCGACCCGCGACGGGTTCGTCGCGCAGAAGTGAGGCCGGGTCCCTCGCGGCGCTTCCGTCGATCCTGCGCATGCACTACCATGATGGCGCTAACTCTTTGATTTGACTGGCATCGCGGCGACGGGGATCGTGGACAAGGTAGCCGTTCTCATCCACGGCATGTGGGGCACGCCGCATGTCTGGCGGCATTGGCGCGCGTTCCTGGAGGAGCGCGGTTGGACCGTCATGACGCCGACGCTGCGCCACCACGACGCGCCGCCGCTGGACCCGCCGGCGGCGCTGGGGGCGACGTCGCTGCTGGACTACGTCGACGATCTCGAATCGCGCATCGCCAACCTGCCGTCGAAGCCGCTGGTCATCGGCCATTCGATGGGCGGCCTGCTGGCCCAGAAGCTGGCGGCGCGCCAGCTCTGCGCCGCCGCCGTGCTGCTCTGCCCGGCCGCGCCGGAGGGCATCTTCAAGCTCTACCCCAGCGCGGTGCGCGCGTTCCTGCGGACGCAGAGCCGCTGGCGCTGGTGGGCGCGGCCGCACCGACCCAGCTTCGAGGACGCGATGTACGGGGCCTTCAACACCTGCCCCGACCGGCAGGAGAGCGGCCGTGAATACGGGCGGTTCGTCCACGAATCCGGCCGCGCGCTGCTGGAGATCGCGCTGCCGCTGTTCGACCGGCGCCACGCCGCGCGCGTCGACGCGAAGGACGTCACCTGTCCGATGCTGGTGATCGGCGCCGGCCAGGACCGCCTCACGCCGCCCGGCATGGTCCGGCGTGTCGCCGCGAAATACGCCCACGTCGCCGAGCACCGCGAATTCGCGGAGGCCTGCCACTGGGTGCTCGGCCAGGGGATGTGGCGCGACATCGCCACGACCGCCGCCGACTGGGCCGACGCCGCGATGGCGTCGCGCGACACCACCCTCACCGATTCCGACAAGCGGCGCGCATGGCGATCGTCGATCTCGACGCGTTGAGCGCGATCCTGCCGGCCGAGGGCCGTTTGATGGGGCTCGACGTCGGCACGAAGACCATCGGACTCGCCACGTCCGACATCCGGCGCCAGTTCACCTCGCCGCTCGAGACCATCGCGCGCGTCAAGTTCGGCAAGGACGCGGCCGCGCTGGCCGCGATCGTCGCGCGCGAGGGCGTCGCGGCGCTGGTGATCGGCCTGCCGTTGAACATGGACGGCACCGAGGGTCCGCGCTGCCAGTCCGTGCGCCAGTTCGCGGCCAACCTCGCGTCGATGCCGCTCGACACCGGCGGCGGCCGTCGTTTCGCCGATCTGCCGATGGTCTTCCAGGACGAGCGCCTGAGCACCGCCGGTGTGGAGCGCACGATGATCGACGCCTACGACATGTCGCGTCGGCGGCGGGATTCGCGCATCGACGCCGGCGCGGCGGCGTGGATCCTCCAGGCCGCTCTCGACCGGCTCCGCCACCTATCGGCGGTCGACGAGCCGCCGCCGTGGGAGCGGCCGCGGTAAAATCCCATGATCGGACGGATGCACGCCGCTCGCGATCGCGTGCCGTCATCCCGAGCGCAGCGAGGGATCTTTCCGCCGTCGAAAGATCCCTCGCTGCGCTCGGGATGACGGACGGATTGAAGCCGATCGAAATGCCGCGGGCGGCGCTCAGGCCGGCTTCTTGCGCTCGGCGGCGGCGGCGGCGAGCAGGTCCCAGGCCGCGAACGACATCAGATGGGCGTAGATCCAGGCCAGCCAGCCCCTGTCGCGCCACGCCAGCAGCGTCTCGGCCGGCAGCTTGTTGAAGCGCGCCTCGTCGACCACGGTGAATCCGGCCAGCGCGATCCGCTCGCCGCCGGCGATGGTCGCCTGGGCGCGGTTTTCGACCAGGAGCTTCTCGGCCCTGAGCGCGGCCACGAAATCGACCGTGGCCTTGTGGTTGCGTTGGTAGGCGCCGCAGTACTTCAAAGCGTTGGCGACGAGCTGGGTCGGCTTGCCGTCGGCGTCGAACAGCCTTTGGCGACCCTCCGGCACGAGAAAATCGCCGCCCTCGTCGACCGCGAGGATGAGCTGCCCGTTGGCGGCCTCGATGAAGATGAAGGGATAGCGCCTGACATAGGCCGGGACGTAGACGCCCTCGATCCAGCGGCGCGCCGGCGTCACGAACAGGTTCTCGTCGGTGCGCAGGCCGAGGATCGCGACCGGAAACGGCGCCCCCTGGCCGGAGAACACGATCGGATAGCTGCGCTGCGCCAGACCGAACTCGACCCCGTTGAGCGGCACGGCGTTGGTCGTGGCCGCGAAACCATGGTCGGGGTCGTCGCGCAGCGCCTTGGCGCCGTGCGCGGCGGGCTCGACCGGCCTCGGCCGCGTGTAGAACAGCGGCATCGGCGACGGCGGCGCGGCGGGTGGGACGACGGTGTCGGACATGCGGTCGACGGTCCTATGGCGGCGGTCCGGGCGGAATTTCCCCGCAAAATCAATGATATCCGCCCGCGTCCCGGCGATCCATCACGATTTAGCGTCGATCCTGCCGACCGGAGGTTGACAGGACGCGGAGCGCGATCAATCTAAAGCGTGAAGAACGTGGTACGCTGTTTCCGTGCCACAGGAGTGCCCATGGCCAGCGTCGAACCGTCCGTCATCGTCACCGAGAGCGCCGCCCGCCGCATCGCCTTCCTGCTGGGACGCGAGCCCGCGGAGGCCAAACTCCGCGTCGCCGTGCTCGGCGGCGGCTGCTCGGGCTTCCAATACAATATCGACTTCGACACCAGCGTGAACGAGGACGACGTCCTGATCGAACGCGACGGCGCGCGCGTGCTGATCGACAGCACCTCGCTGGAGCTGCTCAAGGGCAGCGAGATCGACTACGTGACCGAGATGGTCGGCGCCACGTTCCAGATCCGCAATCCCAACGCCACCTCGTCCTGCGGCTGCGGCAACTCGTTCAGCACCTGATCCGCCGTCCCGCGCGCACGGCCGCGCCTTCACATCGCGGGCGCGCGCGGCCATAGTCGCGCGATGAAGATCGCGACCTGGAACGTCAATTCGATCCGCAAACGCGCCGGCCATCTGATCGACTGGCTCGGCCGCGCCAAGCCTGACGTCGTCGTGCTTCAGGAGATCAAGTGCGTCGCGGACCAGTTCCCGCGCGACGGGATCGAGGCCGCCGGCTACCGCTGCGAGATCGTCGGCCAGAAGACGTTCAACGGCGTCGCCCTGCTGTCGCGGCATCCGTTCGACGTCGACCTGCGCGCGCTGCCCGGCGACGATTCCGACGCGCAGTCGCGCTACATCGAGGCCAGGGTGACCGGCCCCGACGGGCCGGTGCGGATCGGCGGCATCTATCTGCCGAACGGCAATCCTGTCGACAGCGAGAAGCTGCCGTACAAGCTCGGCTTCATGGCGCGCCTGCGCGACCGCGCCAAGGCGTTGCTGGCGACCGGCGAGGCGGTCGTGCTCGGCGGCGACTACAACGTCTGCCCGACCGACGCCGACGTCTACGATCCGGTCGGCTGGGCGGACGACGCGCTGTGCCGGCCCGAGTCGCGCGCGGCGTTCCGGAGCATCCTCAACCTCGGCTACGCCGACGCCTTCCGGACGCTGCACCCGGCCGATCACGCCTACAGCTTCTGGGACTATCAGGGCGGCGCGTGGAACCGCGACCACGGCCTGCGCATCGACCACCTGCTGCTCTCGCCGCAGGCGGTCGACCGGCTGGTGGCGTGCGGCATCGACCGCGCCGAACGCGGACGGGCCGAGCCGTCGGACCACGTTCCGGTCTGGTGCGAGCTAGGGCCGCCGCCCGCCTGACCGCCGGCTACTCGCTGCTGCCGCCGCTGTCGCTGGAACCGCTGTCGCTCGATCCGCTATCGCTGGAGGCGCGGTTGTCCGCGCTGTCCGACGTCGTCGCGCTGTCGGCCGTCTCCGATGGCGAAGCGGTGCCCGCGTCGGAGCCGGCGCCGGCCTCGCTGAGAAACGTGCTCGGCGCGCCGGAGTCGTGGCCGCCGTCGCCCGTCCCGGACTCGCGCCCGTGACGGATCGCCATCCACGCGACCGCGGCGATCGCGCCTACCACGGCGACGCCGACGATCCCGAACAACGTCAGGATCAGGATCTCCATCGCGCCTCCCCGCGCGCCGCGCTCACTCGAGGTACTGGCCGGCGTCGAATTTCAGCAGCGCGCCATCCGCGTCGAACGCGACGCCGAGCGGATCGCCGCCGGCCGCGACCACGTCGAGCTGCTTGCGCAGCAGGATGCGCAGCATCGAGACGCCCTGGTCGCTCGACGCGAGATGCTCCTCGGAATGGAAGGTGATCGCGCCCTGCCCGACCTGGGCCTCGGTGTCACCGGGGAATATCTGGTGCTCGGCTTCGGTCAGCTCGGCCCAGGTCTTGCCGTTGTAGCGCGACTTGAACTTGCGCAGTTCGCCCGCCTCGCGCACGCGGCCGGCGACGTAGATGCGGTAGTGCGTGTCGTCGATCGGCAAGGTCCAGCCGATCGACTCGACCATGCCGTAGCGCTCCCCGACCTGTGGGTTGGCGACCACGCGCAGCGTCGGCAGCGCGGCCTCGGTCACGCGACGGTACTTGCGGCCGTCCGGCAAACTACGAACGGAGGTCGCCTTCACGCCGAACGGACCGTACTCGAACCTCACTTTGGGGAATCCCATCATCTGCTGCGCGAATTGCGGGCCGCTGAACGAGCCGTGCAGGATCGGCACGTGGTAGGGATCGACGACGTTCTCGAAATGCTGCAGCCAGTTGCAGGGCGCGATCTGGATGCCGCCGCTACCGATGCTGGAATCGTCGGTCTCGACGAACTCGCCCGGTCCCATGACCTCCAGCGGCTCGTAGCGCGGCAGCACGGGCTTGCGCTCCGGCGGACCCATGTAGGCGAAGACCAGCCCGTAGCGTTCCTCGACCGGGTACCAGGGCTGGCGCACGCGCTGGCACAGCGGGCCCGTCGGATTGGGCTCGCACGGCATCTCGAGGCAGCGGCCCTCCACGTCGAAAAGCCAGCCGTGGTAGCAGCAGCGGATGCCGCGCTCCTCGATCTTGCCGTAGTACAGCGTCGTGCCGCGGTGGCAGCAGCGCGGATAGACGATCCCCGCGCGGCCGGCGCCGTCACGGAACAGGATCAGGTCCTCGCCCAGCGCGCGGATCGGACGTGGCGTGGCGCCGGCGTCCGCGGCCAGCCCGACGGGATGCCAGTAGCGCCGCAACAGCTCGCCCATCGGCGTGCCGCGGCCGACCTCGGTGAGACGCGCGTCGTAGGTCGGCGCCGCCAATCCGTAGGCGGTCCCGGCGTCGACCGGTCCCCGCGTCGCGACATCCATGCCCTGCTCCTCCCCCACCAGCACGCCTCAGTCCACCTTGGCGCCCGACTCGCGGATCAACGCCGCCCAGATCGGCGTCTCGCGCGCGAGAACCGCCGCCAGTTCGTCGGTCGTCGAACCGACCGGCGTCTGGCCCTGCTGCACGAGCTTCTCGCGCACGTCCGGCATCGCGACGATGGCCGCGATCTCCTCGCGCATGCGCCCGATGATCGACGCCGGCGTGCCGGCCGGCGCGTAGGCGGCCACGAACAGCCGCAGATCGAAGCCGGCGAAGCCCTGCTCGGCGAAGGTGGACAGATCGGGCATCGCCAGGCCGCGCGCCGCGCCGGCGGCGGCGATCGGCTTCACGCGGCCGGCCGCGATCTGCGTCTTCGCGCTGGCCGGACTCGCCCATGTGATGTCGAGCGTGCCGTTGCCGACGTCCTGCAGCGCCGGCACGTCGCCGCGGTAGGGCACGTGGCTCCATTGTCCGCCGAGCGCCTTCTCGAACATCAGCCCGTAGAGATGGCCGGACGAGCCGATGCCCCAGCTACCGTAGGTGACCGGCCGGCCCAGCGCCTTGGCCCACGCGGCCATGCCCTTAAGATCGGTGAACGGCGCGTCGGCCTTGGCGGCGACGAGGATCGATCCCATCGAGACCAGCGTCACCGGCACGAGGTCCTTCGCCGGATCGAACGGCAACGTCCTGTAGAGCGTGGGATTGTTGGTGTGCGTCGAGTTGGTGGTGATCAGGAACGTGTGGCCGTCGGGCGCCGCCTTGGCGACGAGGTCCGATCCGAGGATCGTGTTGGCGCCGGGTTTGGCGTCGACGAGGATCTGCTGCTTCAGACGCTGGCCCAGAGGTTCGGAGACCACGCGGACCAGCGCGTCGATGGCGCCGCCGGCGTTGAACGGCACGACGATCCGGACCGGCTTCGACGGCCATGGTTCCAGCGCGGACGCCGGCGCCGCGACGGCGCCCGCGATTCCGGCCGTCAATGCGCGGCGTCCGATCTGAGCCATTGGCGCGTCTCCCTTTGATGGAAGCTTATCGCCTTCCACGGCCCGTGGAAGCCCGTTCAGCGCAGTCCCGCGACGGCCTGGTCGAGCAGCCGGTCGACGAAGGCGCGGTCCGGCGGCGCGTGCCCCAGCAGCAGGCGGAAGAACAGCGGGCCGTAGATCGCGTCGGCCGCGACCTCGACATCGACGTCGCCCCGCAATTCGCCCGCCGCGATCGCCGCGGCCAGAAGCGCCGCGCCCTCGGCGCGCCGGGCGAGCACGAAATGGTGGCGGAACGCCTTGGCGTGCTCGGTGTCGCCCGACGCGCTGGCGATCATCATCGCCGCCAGACGCCCGACCGGCGTGGTGAACACCGTCGCGACGCGGCGGAGTTGCGCGCGTAGCCGCTCGAGCGCGGGCTTGGCCGACGCCGAGGGACCCTCGTCGGCCGGCGCCAGCTCGATCAGCGCCGCCATCGCCACCGCGTGCCGGTCCGGCCACCAGCGGTAGACCGTCGGTTTGCCGACCCCGGCGCGCTCGGCGACACCCTCCATGGTCACGGCCGCCGGCCCGCCGCGCTCCATCAACTCCCGGGCGGCCCGCAGGATCGCCGAGCGCGCGGCTTCGCTGCGCGGGCGGCCGCGGGTCCGGGGTGACGGCGTCGAGGTCGGGTTGACTTTGGCGGTCATTAATGAAACGGTACGTAACGTTTATATTATCCACGAAAGCCGGATGGTCCACCATGGCCGAAATCGATCCGATCCCGACCGGCTTCCACACCGTCGCCCCCCACCTCGTCGTGAAGGGCGGCGCCGAGGCGATCGATTTCTACAAAGCCGCCTTCGGCGCCGAGGAGATCTACCGCCTCGTCGATCCCAACGACGGCCGCGTCGGCCACGCCGAGCTGCGGATCGGCTCCTCGATGATCATGCTGGCCGACGAGTATCCCGATTTCGGCGCGCTCGGTCCGGCGTCGATCGGCGGTTCGCCGGTCAAGCTCCATCTCTCCGTGCCCGACGTCGACGCCATGGTCGCGCGCGCCATCGCCGCCGGCGCCACGCTGGTGCGCGCCGTCGCCGACGAGTTCCACGGCAACAGGATGGGCACGATCGCCGATCCGTTCGGGCACCAATGGTCGATCGCGACCCAGATCGAGCGGCTGACGCCGGCCGAGATGCAGCGCCGCTGGACGGCGATGCTCCAGGGCGGGTGATGACGCCGCTCGCGACGGCCGGCGAGCTCGCGCTGGCGCTCCCCGGCGCGGAAGAGCGCGACCACAGGGGCAGGCCGTCCTACCGGATCAAAGGCCGGATCTTCGCGACGCTGCATCCCGCCGACCGCCGCATGGTCGTCAAGCTGCCGATCGACGAACGTCTGGCCCTGACCGATCTCGATCCACAGTCGGCGAGCGCCGTGCCCGGTGCGTGGGGCCGGCAGGGCTGGACGTTCGTCGAGCTGGCGCGCGCCGACCGGCGCCAGGTCGCGCGCCTGCTCCGGATCGCCTACGACCTCGTCCTGACGCCGAAGAAAAAGGCGCGCGGTCCGGGCCGCGCGCCTTCCTCCGAACGATAGGCCGACCGCGCCGTCAGATGTCGGCGTAGGTGTGGCTTTCCTTCTTGCCGCCGGGATGGGTCAGCGCGCCATCGACCGCCGGTCCCACGAGTTGCGCGTACTTCCACAGCGCGCCCGACTGGTAGTCGGTCTTGCGCGGCTTCCACTTTGCGCCGCGCCTTGAGCTCCTTGTTCGTGAGCTCGACATCGAGCCGGCCCTTCACCGCGTCGATCACGATGATGTCGCCGTTCTTCAGCAGCCCGATCGGGCCGCCGACCGCGGCCTCCGGGCCGACATGGCCGACGCAGAAGCCGCGGGTGCCGCCGGAGAACCGGCCGTCGGTGATCAGCGCCACCTTCTCGCCGACGCCCAGGCCGTAGAGCGCGGCCGTGGTCGCCAGCATCTCGCGCATGCCCGGTCCGCCCTTCGGCCCCTCGTAGCGGATGACGATGACCTCGCCCTCCTTGAACTTGCCCTTCACGACGGCCTGGAACGCCTCCTCCTCGCTGTCGAAGCAGCGCGCGGGGACCGCGAACACCAGCCGCTGCATGCCGGCGACCTTCACGATGGCGCCGTCGCTGGCGAGGTTGCCCTTGAGGCCGACCACGCCGCCGGTCGGCGTGATGCAGTTCTTCACGCGATAGACGACGTCCTGGTCCTCGGGGAACTTCACGTCCTTGTGGTTCTCGGCCAGAGTCTTGCCGGTGGCCGTGATGCAGTCGCCGTGCAGCAGCCCGTTGTCGAGCAGCTCCTTGATCACCACGGGGATGCCGCCGATGCGGTGCATGTCGAGCGCGACGTATTTGCCGCCGGGCTTGAGGTCGGCGATGTACGGCGTCCGCTTGAAGATGCGCGCCACGTCGTGAAGGTCGAACTTGATGCCCGCCTCGTGCGCCATCGCCGGAAGGTGCAGGCCGGCGTTGGTCGAGCCGCCGGTGGCCGCGACCACGGTGGCGGCGTTCTCGAACGCCTCGCGGGTGCAGATGTCGCGCGGCCGGATGCCGAGGCGCAGCAGGTTCATGGCCGCCTCGCCCGAGGCCTTGGCGTACTCGTCGCGGCTCTCGTAAGGCGCCGGCGCGCCGGCCGAGCCCGGCAGCGCCAGGCCGATCGCCTCGGACACGCACGCCATCGTGTTGGCGGTGAACTGGCCGCCGCAGGATCCCGCCGACGGACAGGCCGCGCACTCCATCTCGTGCAGGTCGGCGTCGCTGAACTTGCCGGCGGCGTGCATGCCGACGCCCTCGAACAGGTCGACCACGGTGATGTCGCGGCCGCGGAACGTGCCCGGCAGGATCGAGCCGCCGTACATGAACACCGACGGCACGTTCAGGCGCAGCATCGCCATCATCATGCCCGGGAGCGACTTGTCGCAGCCGGCCAGCGTGACCATGGCGTCGTAGCAGTGGCCGCGCATCGTCAACTCGACCGAATCGGCGATCAGGTCGCGGCTGGCCAACGAGGATTTCATCCCCTGGTGGCCCATCGCGATTCCGTCGGTGACCGTGATCGTCGTGAATTCGCGCGGCGTGCCGCCGGCGGCGTCGACCCCGAGTTTCACGGCCTGCGCCTGGCGCGATAACGAGATGTTGCAGGGCGCCGCCTCGTTCCAGCAGGTCGCCACGCCGACCAGCGGCTGGCCGATCTGCTTCTCGGTCAGTCCCATGGCGTAGAGGTACGAGCGGTGCGGCGCGCGTTCCGGCCCGACCGTCGTGTGCCGGCTGGGCATCCGGGTCTTGTCGAGGGTCGGGTTGGGGTGGAATTTCGCCTTCTTTCCGGCGGCCTTCTTCTTCGCGGCCATATCGGCTCACTCCCTCTCAGCGCTGTCGGTTTCGATCGGCGCGCAGCATAGCCACGCGCCAGCGCCCGCGCCAGCGCGGGCTGGCCGGCACCACGGTCGAAATGCGGCCACGGCCGGTGGCGCTGCGGCGGTCAGCTATCTTCGCGCTTACGGCGTTTGCGGGCGGCGCCGGCGTATTCGCCGCGCGGCCGGTTCTCGTCGTTCATTGGATTGACGATGGTCTTGCGGAACCGGTCCCAGTCCTCCGCCGTGAAGTCCTCGAGTTTCTCGACCAGTCCGAACTTCTCCAAGACGTCGTCGGCGTAGAGCCAGCGCGGCAACGGCTGGAGCTGCAGCAACGGCACCTCGGTGCGGAAATGGATCGGCACGTGGGTCCGGGTCAGCCGGACGTTGGTGAAGATCGGGCCGAACCAGCGGTCGGTCTCGATGATGCCCTCGTAGGCCTCGTAGCCGGACGGACGGGGAAAATTCGCCAGCGGCCGCGAGAGCACGCTCCAGCCGGGCTCGGTGCGGGCGACGTAGCCGCTCCAGATCTGCAACAAGCCGGGCTCGTTGGGGGCGCCGAGGAACGGCAGCGCGAAGCCCTTGCAATCCTCCGGGACGCGCTCGTCGAAATGGTCGGAGAAATCCGGGAACTGCTCCTGGTGGAGCGGCATCCACTGGCCCCCGGCGGCCTCGTGCGCCCAGAACGTCTCGCGTCCGTCCCACATGACCTGGAAGTCCATGGGCGGGAAGAGGTACCAGCCGAACGCAGACGCGGCGCGCATCGGCTCGCAGTACCGGAAGGCGCGCGTCGGAAATGTGCCGCCGGCAGCCGGATCGGCGCGCATTGGCGGGCGGGCCGTCGGGACCATGCGATAGAAAGTGATCGCCGGACCGGTCGAACCGGGCTTCTTCGAGTCGCTCATGACGGCTTTTTTACCCGTCGTCGACGGCAACGTCGATCATCTAGATCAATGCGGCCCTCTCCGGAACCGCGTCGGCGCGCGTCCGGACAAAGAAAAGGGCGACCACGTCGCGGTGGCCGCCCTTTCCAGAATTCGACGCGGCGTTGGTTAGAACGCCGGCGCCATCATGCCGAACTTGACCTTCGTGGCGCCGAACGACGGCGACATCATGCCGAACTTGACCTTCGTGGCGCCGAACGACGGCGACATCATGCCGAACTTGACCTTGGTCGCGCCGAACGACGGCGCCATCATGCCGAGCTTGACCTTCGTGGCGCCGAACGACGGCGCCATCATGCCGAGCTTGACCTTGGTCGCGCCGAACGACGGCGCCATCATGCCGAGCTTGACCTTCGTGGCGCCGAACGACGGCGCCATCATGCCGAGCTTGACCTTGGTCGCGCCGAACGACGGCGCCATCATGCCGAGCTTGACCTTCGTGGCGCCGAACGACGGCGCCATCATGCCAAGCTTGACCTTGGTCGCGCCGAACGACGGCGCCATCATGCCGAGCTTGACCTTGGTCGCGCCGAACGACGGCGCCATCATGCCGAGCTTGACCTTCGTGGCGCCGAACACCGGCGCCATCATACCCACGCGTACACGACCGCAGTCGCGGGACATCCCGGACATATCTGCATCCTCCTCGATGTACTCGCCGGAAACCGAGCGACCGACTGGTGCAAACAGTCGGGCGACCCGCCCAATAACCGACGCCACCCCCATGTGTGGCTCTTTCACATTCTCTTTGACGGCACCTCCCGCGCCGTTAATTAATCGCTAACGTGTTGCGAAAATTGAGATTGTCGCAGGAAATGCACCGCTCCAAAACGGCGCGCGCGACACCCGCTAAGGGCGGAATCGAGAGTAAATCCTCAGGATTCCGGAACGCCGGCCGCCCGGAAGCCGGCGATATACTTCGCCTTATCCTCGGCCCGCTCCAACGGATAGGTGGCCACGAACGACGAAATACTAAATCCTGACTGGAGTTCGCGGAGTTTCTTGACCAAAGCCGCAGCTTCATCCGCTTTGCCAAGTTGACCCAAGCTGGCGATGACCGGCGGGTAGGCGGCAGCGAAGGTCGGATGCTCGCGCAGGATCGGCTGCGCCGCCGAGATCGCGTCATTGTAGCGCCCGGCCAGCGTGAGCGCGATGACCGTCACGTTCTCCCAGAAGAAGCGAAACGGGTCGTAGGGCGACAACTTCCGGTATCGCTCCATCGACTCCAGCGCCTTGTCGCTGTGGCCCCGGTAGGCCGAGACCAGTGCGCTGAGCGCCCAGCCCCAGCCGAAATTCGGATTCGCCGCCAGCGAGCGCGCGTGGAAATGCTCTGCCACGTCGAAATCGCGGTGCAGGAACGCTTCGACGTGACCGGCGAACGACAGGCCCATCGGGTCGTCGGGATCGAGGTCCACGGCGCGGCGCGCGTGCTGCTCGGCCAGGCGGCTGCTTGCGTCGCGGTCTGGAACCCAGCCCTGCCCGACCCCCATCAGATGCCAGAACGACATCCAGGCATGGGCGTGGGCGTAGTCCGGATCCAAACGCAGCGCCCGCTCGAGAAATTCCCCGGCCGTGCGGAACGCCGTCGGCGACGCCTGGTAGATCAGCGGAACGGCGCGCAGCACCGAATCGTAGGCGTTGGCGTTGTCGGGCGGGCGCCGGCGCACCCGGTCGACCTCGGCCTGGAGAATCTTCGGGTTGAGCTGGCCGACCACCCCACGGACGATCTCGTCCTGCAGATCGAACAGGTTCGCGAACTCGACGGTGCGCTGGTCCGACCAGATCGCCCGGCCGTCGTCGCAGTCCACCAGCCGCACGCCGATGCGCACGATGCCGCCCTGGCGACGCACCGTGCCCTCGATCGCGTAGCGGACGCCGAGCCGCTTGCCGATCTCGCGCGAATCGACGTCCTGTCCACGAGGCACGCCCGTCGACCCCGTGGGGATCACCGACAGCCACTTGAACCGCGACAGACCGTCGACGATGTCCTCGGCGAAACCCTCGCCGAGATACTCCTGCTCGGGCTCGCCCCCGACGTTGCGGAACGGAAGCACGGCCACCGGCAGCGTCTCGACCATGGGGTCCGCGACCGCGGGCGCCGCGACCGCCGCCGGCGCCGCGGCCGGCAGTTCGGTCGCGGTCGGCGAATCGCCGTCCAGCCGGTCCCCGCGGATACGGTCGTAGAGCTGGATCGTCGCCTGACCCGGCTTCGCGTCCAGGGTGCGCTTCAAGGCGTCGACGCAGACCTGGAACTGGCGCAGCGCGGCGGCCTTGTCCCCCGCCCGGGCGTAGGCCTCCATCAGGCCGCGGTGCGCCTCCTCGTGCGACGGCTCGAGCGCGAGCATATGGCGCGCGACCGATTCGGACGCGGCGAACTCGCGGGCGCCCATAAGGTCGCGCATCGCGCTGGCCATCGCGCCGAACGCCTGCTCGCGGCGCCACGCCCGCTCGCCGTAGAGCCAGTCCTGGAAGGCGCCGCCGATGGCCGACAGGTCGGCCAGCAGGTCGCCCCGGTATAGTTCCGCGATCTTCCGCTTGTCCTCGGCGCTGCCCTCGCCGCAGCGCTCGACCTCGCGGGCGTCGATCCATGTGCGCTCCAGATCGATGCGCATGACGTCGCGATCGATATGGATCGCCTCCGCGTCCTCGCCCTGGAAGAGGGCGCGGAGCTCGGTGATCGACTGTCGCAGCGAGCCGCGCGCCTGCTCCTCCAGACGGTCGCTCCAGACCAGTCCAGCGATCCGCTCACGCGTCGCGGAGGCATCCGGCGTCAGGCACAGGAACGCGAGGACGGCCCGGGTCTTCTTGGCCCGTGGGGTCGCGTCGGTCCCGTTCGAAAGCGTCACACGGCAGCCGCCGAGGAGATAAACACGCACCATACGATGATCCGGCGCTTTCCCGGGACCGGCTAGATCCCGATGACAAACTAGAATCTTCAAAACGAAAAATAACTTATTGTTTTATATCAGTCAATTAACAATATATTCACATGTAAGTTTAATTGTTTGTCAGTTATTTCAACAGGTAATGATAATTTTTTAATGTAAAAACACGGAGTATTTTCAACTATAGGAAAATATCTAAATGCGCTGATATCTTTAATTATTTCAGAGATTTAACACCTACCGAGAGTCGCGCCCGCGACCCGCATTGCGCGGGCGCGGGCGTCAAGCCTTGGCGCAGGATTCACGCTGCGGCGATGTATTGGCGGAGGTCTTCCGCCTCCTGGCGGATCTCGCTCAGACGCCATTTGACGACGTCGCCGATCGAGATGAGGCCGACGAGGACGCCCCCGCCCAGCACCGGCAGATGCCGGAACCGACCCTCGGTCATGAGTTCCATCGCCCGCTCGACGGTGTCGTCCCGGTCGCAGCAGACCACGGGCGACGACATGACGTCGGCGACCCGCCCCGCCAACGCCGTCGCGCCATCGTCCGCCACGGCGTGCAGGATGTCCCGTTCAGAGAGGATGCCCACAGGGGCGCCACCGCGGTCGAGCACCAGCACCGCGCCGATGCGCCTGGCGGACAGGGTGGCGATGGCGGACACCAGTGAATCGCCCGGCGCGACCGAGACGATCCGGTCGCCCTTGTGCACGAGGATGTCGGACACGAACATGGCTTCCTCCTCCGCATCGCGCGCGGGAAGCCTCTTCTGGCGCCGTGGACCGATCGGGCGTCGGGAAGAGACCCCGGACCGCGCTGGACTCCACGATGCTACGCGACGGGCGCGGCGGGGTTTCGTTCTCCGCCGACGCCGCGCAGCGACGATCGGCGCCTCGCGCCGACCGTTCAACGGTCCTCCCAAACCGCGCGAAGATCAACGGATATCGCGTTCACATCCGGTTTCCCGGGCCGGCCGCGGGCGGGCGCGGATTGAATGGCTTCACGAATCATGCGAGCATTTGCCGATTGTCCCGTCCCTGGCCGGCGCCAGATCTGGCGGCAGGACGCGCCACCTCGGCGTGTCGGCCCGGCCGGCGGCAGGAGCGTGAAGAGATGCGGCGTTCTGTGCGATCCGTCCTGTTCCTCGGCCTCGCCGCGTTGGCGCTCCCGGTCGCGGCGCCCATGGCCCAGCGCGTCCCCGCAGCGGCGGCGCCCGCGCCCGCCGCGCTCCAAACCGAGCTCGAGCGCGCGTTCCAGTCGGTTCTCGCCAACCCGGCCGACCGCGAGGCCAATCTTCGCTACGCCAAGGCGGCGGAGGACGCAGGCCAGCCGCGCAAGGCGCTCGCCGCCTACGAGCGCATGCTGCTGAACGACCCCCGCGACGACGTCGCGCGGCGCGGCTACGAACGTCTGAAGCTGAACGCCGACCCGCCGTTCACGCGTCTGCGCGCCGGGTTCGGCGGTTTGTTCGAGACCAACGCATCTGCCGCGAACCAGCAGCTCTCGCCCTCCACGATCAGCACGCGCCAGCTTGGCGGCAGCGACGATTTCGCCGGCGTCGGCACGTTGCGCATCGACGACGAACGTTTTTTTGGGTCGCAGCGCTGGCGCAGCAAGGCCCAGTTCTACGGGGATTTCCACGTCCGTTCGTCGAAGCGCGATTTCCAGTACGGCGCGGTGGACAGCGGACCGGTCTTCGTCGTCGACCAGGGCGTCAAGGTCCGGCCCGGCCTGTACGCCGACCTTGGCTTCTCGGGGTACCATCAGCTTTTCCACTCCGTCGGCGTCGCCGTCGACCTCGACTTCCAGACCGGCTGGGTGAAGACGGCCCGCGTCGGATTCGGACGCACGAACTTCCGCAAGAGCGACAACGCCCGCGACGCCTGGGTCTATGCCGGCCGGATGGAGATGGGCTGGGACGGCGTGTTCACGCGCAGCGACACGGTCTCCCTCGAGCCGTTCGTCGTGTTCTACGACGCGCGTATCAACACCGGGGAGGAAACGTTCACGCAGACCGGAGCGACGCTGGCGTACACGGTGCCGATCGCGCAGCGCGCGCTTGGATTCCGCACGATCTATCTGATCCCCGAACTGTCGCTCGACGTGCGCAGCTACGCCGGCCGCCCGAGCGGCGCGATCCCGACCGACCGCGGCCACCGCAGCGACTGGCGCGCCCTTCCCGGTTTGAAGATCGCAGGATCGGAGTTCCTCGACCGTTCGATCACGGCGGTCGTCAGCTACGATTTCGACCGATCGCGCTCGAACTACCGCGCGTACAGCTACGACAACCACCGCTTCGGCCTCAACGTCATCGTCGAGTTCTGAGGGCGTCGACGTGTCCCTCCACCGCGGCGGCGCGGTCCTGCTCCTCGCGATCGGATGCGCCGCGACGGCGGCGCCGGCCTCGGCCGTCGACGACATCGGCGTGGCGTCGACCGTCGTCAACAAGGTCGAGGGCTCGGTCGGCGGCCGCACCCTGCGCCTCGGCGACAAGGTCCATGTCGACGAACGGATATCGACGGGCCCGGCGTCGCGCAGCCAGCTGCTGTTCCGCGACGAGACGGTGCTCACGGTCGGCGAGGCGTCCAACGTGACGCTCGACCGGTTCGTCTACGATCCCGCGCGCGGCGCCCCATCCGTCACCCTGTCCATGACCCGCGGCGCGCTGCGTTTCGTCAGCGGCAACCTCCCGAGCCAGGCCTACGTGATCCGCACGCCGGCGGGCGCGATCGGCGTCCGCGGCACGATCTTCGACCTCGTCGTCGAGGAGGACGGCACGACCATGCTGCACCTCGTCGAGGGCGCGGTCGACTTCCGGCCTCGCGCCGGCGGCGCGGGCGCCACGCGACTCGACCGGCGTGGCGCGAGCGGGCTGTTCGGCCCGGACGGCAAGATGCTGAAGCTGTTCGACGGACTGCGCCTCCAGGACCAGCGGCGGCTGAACGCGATCCGCGACCAGGCGGCGCTGGGCGGCGCTATCGAGGACGACCCGGCGGATCTACGCCGCCGCCGCCGCATCGTTCCACGTCCGCCCCAGACCAGCCCTTGAATCGACGTCGGCGGCGGAGGTCCATTGCAAGCGACGGCCGCGCAGGATATAATGAGTATACACTCATAAAATGACCGGCCGCGAGCCCGTCAAACGGTGGTGAACGTGACGTCGATCAACTCAACGACCCGCACGGGGACGAAGCGGGCGGCGGCGCTGGCCTTGGCCATGGTGTTGGCTGCGTCCGTCGACGCGCGCGCGCAGGGCCCGGCCGACATCGGCACCGCCGCGGCCGTGGTCAACAAAGTGACGGGCTCGGTCTCGAGCCGCGACTTGAGAACCGGCGACCGCGTGCACGCCAACGAGGAGATCGCCACCGCCGCGCTGAGCAAGGGGCAGATCGTGTTCCGCGACGAGACGTCGTTGACCGTCGGCCCCGACTCCCGCGTCACCCTCGACCGCTTCGTCTACGATCCGGCGCGCGGCGGCTCGACCGCGTCGATCAACGCCGCCAGGGGCGTGTTCCGGTTCGTCAGCGGCAACATGCCGAGCCAGTCGTACCAGGTGCGCACGCCGGCGGGCACGATCGGAGTCCGCGGCACGATCTTCGACCTGATCGTCGAGGCCGACGGCACCGTGGTCGTCCAGCTGATCGAGGGCGGCCTCGACATCCAGGCCCGCGGCCGCACCGTGCGCATGGACAGGAACGGCGACGTCGTGGTGCTGGGACCGGACGGCTCGATCCGCGAGACCATCGACCTGACCGAGCGGCAGCGCCGGCTGCTGGCGCCGATCCGCAACATCCTCCTGCGCCGCGACGGAACGCCCGACTTCACCGACGACCGCCGCCGCATCCAGGACATCCGCCGCAACGTCCGCACTCTGGGCGGCGGCGGCCCGCCCGGCCATCCCGGCAGCGGCGACGGCGGCCAGGGCTCCGGCGGCGGCGACGGCGGCGGCTGAGCGCCGCGCCGCGGCCTCAGGGCCGCGACAGGCGCGACCAGGCGCGCGGTCCGTCGAGGAACTGGCGCAGGTTGTCGAGCACGAGCTTGAATTCGGGATCCTTGTCGGCGCGCTCGCGCAGCACGTCCGACGACGTCTCGCGGAAGGCGTCGAGCACCGAGGCCGGCCAGCGCCGGATCGACACGCCCTGCTTGCGGAAGAAGTCGAGCGCGCGGGCCTGCTCGGCGGGGCCGCGCGACAGCGTCCACGCGATGTTGGCGCGGCAGGCGATCTCGATCTGCGCCTGCCGGTCCGGGCCCAGCGCGTCCCAGGCGTCCTTGCGCATGTAGAAATCGAGCACCGTCGCCGGTTGGTGCCAGCCGGGGAAGTAGTAGATCATCGAGAGCTTCTCGAAGCCGATCGCGCGGTCGACCGACGGCATCGAGAACTCGGCGGCGTCGAGCCTTCCCTCCTGCAGCTTGTGGAACAGCTCGCCGGCCGGCACCGTGACGATCTCGGCGCCGAAGCGCGCCATGACGTCGCCGCCGAGGCCGACGTAGCGCACGCGCTGGCCCTTGAGGTCGGCGACCGTCGTCACCTCGTTGCGGAACCAGCCGCCCGCCTCCGGTCCGGCGACGCCGCACATCAACGCGTGGACCCCGAGCCGTTCGTAGATGCCGCGGTGGAGCTTGCCGCCGTCGCCGTCGATCATCCACGAGACGTACTCGTGCTCGGTCGGACCGAACGGCACGGCCGCGAACAGCAGGAGCGCCGGCGCCTTCGACGCGGCGTAGAACGGCGTCGTGAACGCCGCCTCGACGTCGCCGCGGACCACCGCGTCGAGCAGGTCGACGGTCGGCGCGCGCGCGCCGGCCTCCAGAATCCTGACGACGACGGCGCCGCCCGACATCGCGCGCAGCGAGCGGGCGAACTGCTTGGCCGACTCGCCGAGCACCGACACGCCGGGATTGAACGCCGCCTGCATGGTGATCTTGACGCGGCCCGGCACGTCGGCGTGCGCCGATCTCGGTGCGGCGGCGGTCTGCGGCGTCGGCGCGGTCGGCGGCGATTGCGCGAAGGCCTGCGGCGCGGACGCGGCGAGGCAGAGCGCCAGCGCGCGCGCGGTGCGGCGCCAGCCTGCGGACATCCCGATCGACGCGTACATCATTCCTCTGTCATCTTGGACTACACGACCCGGCCGTTGACCGGCGGCGACGCGCGTCGACCTCCCCGCGTCGGGCGCCACAGCGAACGATCCGCGCCCGTTTCCACAATTCTCTCACCCGCATGCGACGGCGGCAAGCGACCCAACTCCATGATGACGCCTCTATCGCCAACGATCATGGCGGCGTCGAGACGGGTTTGGGGGCGGAATCCGGCCACTGGAAAGCCGCGGGCCGGAGATGTAAGATATTGACATGACACGGAAATTGTTCGGGACGGATGGCGTGCGCGGCCGCGCCAATCTGGAGCCGATGACGGCCGAGACGGCGCTGCGGCTGGGCATGGCGGCGGGCGCGCGCTTCGAGCGCGGCGACCACCGCCATCTCGTGGTGATCGGCAAGGACACGCGGCTCAGCGGCTACATGATCGAGCAGGCGATGACCGCCGGCTTCCTGTCGATCGGCATGGACGTGCAGCTGCTCGGCCCCGTGCCGACGCCGGCGGTCGGCCATCTCACGCGCTCCATGCGCGCCGATCTCGGCGTCATGATCTCGGCCTCGCACAATCCGTTCCACGACAACGGCGTCAAATTCTTCGGGCCGGACGGCTTCAAGCTGTCGGACGAGATCGAGGCCGAGATCGAGGCGCTGATGGCGACCGACCTGACGCCGCGCCGCGCCGAGAGCCGCGCGCTGGGCCGCGCCCGGCGGATCGACGACGCCGGCGGCCGCTACATCGAGGCGGTGAAGGCGACCTTCCCGCGCACGTCGACGCTCGAAGGCCTGAAGATCGCGGTCGACTGCGCCAACGGCGCGGCCTACCGGGTGGCGCCGCGGGTGCTGTCGGAGCTCGGCGCGACGGTGATCGAGCTCGGCGTGTCGCCCGACGGCTTCAACATCAACCGCGATTGCGGCTCGACCCATCCCGAGGGGCTGGCGGAGACCGTGCAGGAACGCGGCGCCGATGTCGGGCTGGCGCTCGACGGCGACGCCGACCGCCTCGTGCTGGTCGACGAGCGCGGCGAGGTGATCGACGGCGACCAGATCATGGCCGCGATCGCGGAGTCGTGGGCCGCCGACGGCCGGCTGCGCGGCGGCGGCGTCGTGGCCACCGCGATGTCCAATCTCGGCCTCGAGCGCTTCCTGGCGTCGCGCGGCATCACGCTGGAGCGCACCGCCATCGGCGACCGCTACGTGCTGGAGCGGATGCGCGAGGGCGGCTTCAACCTCGGTGGCGAGCAGTCGGGCCATCTCATCATGACCGACTTCGCGACCACCGGCGACGGGCTGATGGCCGCGCTGCAGGTGCTCGCCAGCGTCGCCGCCACGGGCCGGCCGGTGTCCGAGGTCTGCCGCCGCTTCACGCCGGTGCCGCAGATCCTGCGCAACGTGCGCCTGCCCGCCGGGACCAACGCCAACGCCGTGCTCGACTCCGCGCCGGTGGCGCGCGCGCTGGCCGAGGCCGAGGCGTCGTTCGGCGCCGACGGACGCCTGCTGGTGCGCAAATCCGGCACCGAGCCGCTGATCCGCGTCATGGCCGAGGGCGACGATCCCGACGCCGTCGCGCGCGTCGTCGACGGGCTGGTCGAGATCATCGCGTCGGCCGCCGCGCCGCGCGCCGCCTGAGCGCGGCGGAAGGACGATCCATGAAGGGACGCGTGCTGATCGTCGCCGGCTCCGATTCCGGCGGCGGCGCCGGCATCCAGGCCGACATCAAGGCCGTGACCGCGCTCGACGGCTTCGCCATGACGGCGATCACGGCGCTGACGGCGCAGAACACGCTCGGCGTGCACGGCGTGCTGCCGGTCGATCCCGATTTCGTCGCGCGCCAGATCAAGGTCGTGGCGTCCGATCTCGGCGTCGACGCGATCAAGACCGGCATGCTGGCGACGCCGGAGATCATCGAGACGGTCGCCGCCGCGCTGAAGCGACACGCGCCGGGCGCGCCGCTGGTGGTCGATCCGGTGATGGTCGCCAAGGGCGGCCACAAGCTGCTGCGCGACGACGCGCAGCGCACGCTGATCGAGAAGCTGCTGCCGCTCGCCACCGTGGCGACGCCGAACGTGCCGGAGGCCGAGGCGCTGGTGGGCTTCGCCATCGGCGACGAGGCCGCCATGCGCCGCGCCGGCGGGAAGCTGCTGTCGTCGGGACCGCGCGCGATCCTGATGAAGGGCGGCCACATGGAGAGCGGCGACGAGGTCGTCGACCTGCTGGTCACCGCCGACGGCGTCCAGCGCTTCACGCACCGCCGCGTCGCGACGCGCCACACCCACGGCACGGGCTGCACCCTGGCGTCGGCGATCGCCTGCGGGCTGGCGCAGGGCCTGACGCTGGCCGAGGCCGTGGCGCGCGCGCGCGACTACGTGCGCCGCGCCATCGAGACCGCGCCGGGCTTCGGCGCCGGCCACGGCCCGCTGAACCACGCCCACACGGTCGATCCGCACTGGCGTTCGCGCGGCTGAGGCGGCGCCGGACGGCGTGACGGAATCGGCCGATTTTGGCGACCCGCGCCGACGCGCCGGACGATTCCAGAAGCCCGCGAAATCAGCGTCGAAACGCCTTCGCGGGCGCGCCGTCCCCGTTCCGCCGGCGTTTGTATATTGTATTTTGCATACAATATACAAAATGACCGCGGCCCCACTGGATGCCGCGGGTACGATCGTCCGTACCGACCAGATATCGGCGTGTGGCGCCCGCCCGACCGCTCACCTCGGAGTCGACGCGTAACGCGCCATCCCCGCCCGCCCGGCTCGGCGGCGACCGGCCGGGGAACGCGACGCCGGCGGGCGGCGTCAGCGGCGACGACGCGTCCGGCGCGCCCGTCTCTCGCCGCTGAACGGGACGCCGACCGGGGCGTGGACCGCGCGCCGGCGCCGGCGCGGCAGCCCGCGCCGCCCGGCGCCCGGACCCGGAGCGCGTTCGGCGACCCGGTAGGTCGTGGCCGGCGCCTCGGCGACGATCCGCGGCGTCGGCGACGGCCCCCCCGGCCGGTCGAAAGGGCCGGGAACCGATGCGCGGGGCGGCGGGTGAACCGTCGCGCCTCTCGACGCGAAAGGAACCCGCGGTCGGCGATGCATGGTCCCTTCTCCCGGTCCTGCGGGCGGGCCAACGCATACGCCCCATTCCCCACCCTTCTCCTCCGTCCTCGGGCGAGACGGTGCCCGAAGGTACGCCGCGGCAGCCGCGGCGGGATGAGGGGGCGTCGTCTTCACGACGAACACGTCCGCAGCTTCAGCGGCTTCAGGGTCAGGCCTGCAAAGCGGCATTCCTCGCGCGCGACGGCCGGAAAAATTTGCCGTTTTGCAGGCCTGACCCCGTCACCAATCGGGTAGGATCTAAATATCACGGCCACTGCGTCACCTTCGATCATCAGTTACGGTATGCACTACCGCGATGATGCTTCGAGAACCCTTATGTATTCGAGAAACAACCGTCGTTGCGTAGCCCTATCAGCTTTCGGATTGTATCCTCTGTCGTTGTAGGCCATTGACCAAAGAAGCAATCTGATAGTCCTACGCTGATCCGACGTGATCTTGACACGCTCGTCACTAAGGGGAGAGAGGAAAAACGGTCCAGAAAAGAAGAGCAGGACATTGGAGAACTCCTCTGTCGGACATACTCCTCGTTCGTGTGCCTCGGGCGTTCGGAGTGTTATCTGCATGTTTCTTAGCCTCGCATTCTCAGCGGATCCTCGTCCAATCACCTCAGTGGGATCCGCTCCACTTTCTACGATGAGCTGGTCTTGGTCTTTGTTGGCGCTCGCGAAAGTCTCTCCACTGAATATTCTGAACAACACGAAGTTGTTGGCATACGCGTCGTGCCTTGTTATTATAAAGGTAAAGCCAAATAGATTCTCAAGACTTTTTGTAAACTTAACTGCTTCGTCCGCGACTTTTACTGAGCAGGGATGACTTGTATCTAGGTCGATTTCAATCGACAGGTTTTTTTCACGCCAAATCGGTCTTGGTTCAACACTTTCTATAACAGCGTCGTAGGCAGACGCCTTCATTCCGACGGATTTGAAGAGGTCTATTTCAGAAGCGCTGGGCTTTAAGTTTCGAGTTGTGCAGGACACTGAAATTCCTCCCACTATCGCCAGTGCCAACCAGCGAATCTTCGTGGTGCTCACTGGCACAGTGTTTCTCCAAAGCTCGGCCACTCTGAAGCGCCGCGGCTCCATGCGTCTGCGCGTTCTTTCATAGACTTCCTCCTCGATCGTGCGCGCCGCTCTGTCGGTCCACGGCAGGTCGCGGATCTGACTTCCCTGCCTCGCTCAGACTGAGAATCTTGTCGCATATGCGCAACGCCGACTCTCTGTGTGCGATGACGACGACCGTCCGGCCCCTCACGATCTCCGCCATGTTGTCCTGCACGATCGCCTCCGTCTCCGCGTCCAGCGCGCTCGTCGCCTCGTCGAAGATCAGGATGCGCGGGTCCATCAGCAGCGCCCGCGCGATCGCGATGCGCTGACGCTGGCCGCCGGACAGGTTCATCCCGCGCTCCTCGATCTGCGTGTCGTAGCCCTCCGGCATCTGGAGGATGAACTCGTGCGCCCCGGCCATCGTCGCCGCTTGGACGATGCGGTCCATCGACACCGTGCGGTCGGCCAGCGCGATGTTGTCCCGGACGGAGCGGTTGAACAGCACCGATTCCTGCGGCACCACGCCGACCTGCCGCCGCAGCCACGCCGGGTCGATCAGCGCCAGGTCGACCCCGTCCACCAGCACCCGACCCGATTCCGGCACGTACAGCCGCTGCACCAGCTTGGCCAGGGTGCTCTTGCCCGAGCCCGAGGCGCCGGTGATGCCGATCACCTGTCCGGCGGGGATCTTCAGGGACAGCCGTCGCAGCACCTCCGGGCCGTCGGAGCGGTAGCGGAAGGTGACGGCGTCGAACTCGATGTCGCCGCGGATCGGCGGCAGCACGACCCGGCCGGCCTTGTAGGTCGGCTCGGTGGGGGTGTTGAGGATGTCGCCCAGCCGGTTGACCGAGATGCGGACCTGCTGGAAGTCCTGCCACATCTGGCTCAGCCGCAGGATCGGCTGGATCACGTGGTTGGCGAACATCGTGAAGGCGATGAACTGGCCCACCGTCAGCTCGCCGTCGATCACCGCGTGGGCGTGGGCGGCGCGGTGATGCGCGGATGACGTTGCCGGGAGGGCGGGAGCGGACGACCGGGACAGGGCGGCCTCCGGAGCGGCGGTGGCTGCGGCGACGCTATCGGGCCGGCGACGCGGTCGCAAGGCGCGGGTGTGGCGGGTTCGTCATCGCGAGCGGAGCGAGGGATCTTTCCGCCGCCTCAAGATCCCTCGCTGCGCTCGGGATGACGGTATCGCTGTCGGTGGCTCCACGCTTCAAACAGCGCGTCGGACGCTTTGGGGTCAGGCCTGCAAAACGGCATTTTTCGACGAAGGGCGGTCGGAAAATTTGCCGTTTTGCAGGCCTGACCCCAAGGTGATGGCGATGATCGCGCGTGGCCGCGGCGCCGCGCCCCTCATCCGGCGCGAGGCGCCATCTTCTCCCCCGCGGACGGGGGAGGACGCTTTGGGGTCAGGCCTGCAAAACGGCATTTTTCGGCGGCGAATGGGTGGGAAAATTTGCCGTTTTGCAGGCCTGACCCCAGCGCCTTTTCAACGACGCCAACGGCTTGTCCGTCATCCCAAGCGTAGCGAGGGATCTTGTGGCAGCGGAAAGATCCCCCTGAGTTCACAAACGAGGCGCAACACCAGCTTAAGGTGTTGCCATGGGTACACGATACGACCACCTCGACCTCGACGAGCGGTGCGAGATTGCCCGCCTTCGACAAGCCGGCCAGTCGATCCGCCAGATCGCTGCAGCTGTGGATCGCGCGCCATCGACCATCTCGCGCGAGCTGAGGCGCAACAGCGGGACCACGGTCGGCTACAGGCCGGCCTACGCCCAGGAGCAGGCCCGCGCCCGGCGATGGACCGGCTCCCGCCTCGAACGCGACGCGGACCTGCGCGGCCTCGTCCTCGGGCGCCTCGCCCAGGGCTGGTCGCCCGAGCAGGTCGCCGGCCGCCTCGGACGCGAGCGCGCCGCCAGCATCAGCCACGAGAGCATCTACCGCTTCATCCACGCCCAGCGCCGTCGCACCAACGACGCCGCCTGGCGCAACTACCTGCCGCGCCGCAAGCACCGCCGCCGGCCGGCTCGGACGGCGCAAACGCTCCGTCGACGATCTCATCAAGGGCCGCGTCCCCATCGATCTACGGCCCCCGGCGTCGACGGCCGCCGCACCTTCGGCCACTGGGAGGGCGACCTCATGTCGTTCGCCACGCCCGGCCGGACCATCCTCGTCGCCCACGAACGCAAGTCCCGTCTGGTCCTGGCGGCGCACCAGCCCGGCAAGCTCCCCGGACCCGTCGCCGAGCGGCTTCTCGCCCTGGTTCCAGCGGCTCGATCCCCGCCTGCGACGCACCATCACCTTCGACAACGGCACGGAGTTCGCCCGCCACGGCTCGCTCGCCGACGCCCTCGGCCTCCGCGCCTTCTTCTGCGACCCCACAGCCCGTGGCAGAAGGGCGGCGTCGAGAACGCCATCGGACGCCTGCGCGGACGCTTGCCACGCAAGACCGACCTCGACACGATCACTCTCGACCGCCTCGACGCCGCGATTGCCGCCTACAACAACACGCCCCGCAAGTGCCTCGCCTTCAGGTCCCCGGCCGAGGTCTTCTTCCACAAACTGTTGCGCCTCGAATGTGAATCCACACCCTCGCTGCGCTCGGGATGACAGTATCGCTGGCGGCGCCGGTCTGGCTCGTCAGCCCGTTGGTCTGCCTCGCGGCAATCCTCCGCCGCGGTTAGCGGACGGGCGGGCGGCGCCCGCCCCGCTCGACCGGCGGGCGGCGCCCACCCCGCTCCGTCAGGCGCCGGGCTGCGGCGCGGGATCGCCGGTCGGCTCGGCCGCCTTGGCGCCGGCGTCGCTGGTCGGCACCGAGGCGCGGCGGCCCTTGCCGGCGGGTCCGGCGCCGCCGGTCTCGTCGCGCACGATCTTGCCGCCCTCGAGCAGCGTGCGGATCTCCTCGCCCGACAGCGTCTCGTACTCCAGCAGCCCCACCGCGATCTTCTTCAGGTCCTCGAAGCGCTCCGTCAGGACGGCGCGCGCCTTCGCCTCGGCCTCCTCGATCAGGCGGCGGACCTCCTGGTCGATGACCTGCGCCGTCGCCTCCGACACGTTCTGCGTCTGGGTCACGGAGTGGCCGAGGAAGACCTCCTGCTCGTTCGCCTGGTAGCGGACGCGGCCGAGCTTCTCCGACATGCCGAACGCGGTGACCATGCCGCGCGCGGTCTGCGTCGCGACCTGGATGTCGTTGGACGCGCCGGTCGTGACGTTCTCCGCGCCGAAGATCATCTCCTCGGCCAGACGGCCGCCGAACAGGATCGCCAGCCGCGACTCGAGGAAGACCTTGCTGTAGTTGGTGTGGTCGCGCTCCGGCAGCTGCATCGTCACGCCCAGCGCGCGGCCGCGCGGGATGATCGTGACCTTGTGCAGCGGATCGGCCTTGGGCACCGCCAGCGCGACCAGCGCGTGGCCGGCCTCGTGGTAGGCGGTGAGCTTCTTCTCGTCCTCGGTCATGGCCATGGAGCGGCGCTCGGCGCCCATCAGCACCTTGTCCTTGGCGAATTCCATGTCGCCCATGGTCACGAGGCGCTTGCCCAGGCGCGCGGCGCGCAGCGCGGCCTCGTTGACCAGGTTGGCGAGGTCGGCGCCGGAGAAGCCGGGCGTGCCGCGGGCGATCACCTTGGGATCGACGTCGGGCGCGATCGGCACCTTGCGCAGATGGACCTTGAGGATCTTCTCGCGTCCGTTGACGTCCGGGTTCGGCACCATGATCTGGCGGTCGAAGCGGCCGGGACGCAGCAGCGCCGGGTCGAGCACGTCGGGACGGTTGGTCGCGGCGATCAGGATGATGCCCTCGTTGGCCTCGAACCCGTCCATCTCGACCAGCAGCTGGTTCAGCGTCTGCTCGCGCTCGTCGTTGCCGCCGCCGAGGCCGGCGCCGCGATGGCGGCCGACGGCGTCGATCTCGTCGATGAAGATGATGCAGGGCGCGTTCTTCTTGGCCTGCTCGAACATGTCGCGCACGCGGCTGGCGCCGACGCCGACGAACATCTCGACGAAGTCCGAACCGGAGATCGTGAAGAACGGCACGTTGGCCTCGCCGGCGATGGCGCGCGCCAGCAGCGTCTTGCCGGTGCCGGGCGAGCCGATCAGCAGGCAGCCCTTGGGGATCTTGCCGCCCAGCCGCTGGAATTTCTGCGGGTCCTTCAGGAAGTCGACGATCTCCTCGAGCTCGCCCTTGGCCTCCTCGATGCCGGCGACGTCGTCGAAGGTCACCCGGCCCTGCTTCTCGGTCAGCAGCCGCGCCCGGCTCTTGCCGAAGCCCATGGCGCCGCCGCGGCCGTTGCCCTGCATCTGGCGCATGAACACGATGTAGACGCCCACCAGCACCAGCAGCGGCAGCCAGTTGATCAGCGCCGAGCCGATGTTGACGCCCTCGTCCGGCGGGCCGGCGTCGATCTTCTCGACCTTGCCGCGCAGACGGTCGACCAGGCCGGGATCGTTCGGCGCGTAGGTCGAGAAGGTCTGGCCGGTCTTGGTCCGGCCGCTGATCCGGTTGCCCTCGATGCGGACGCTCTCGACCTGGTCCGACTCCACGCGCGACAGGAAGTTGGAATACGACCACGCCTCGACATTGCCGCGCCCGACGCCGCTCTGGAACACGGTGTAGAGCAGCGCCAGCAGCAGCAGGATGACCACCCAGAGGGCGGCGTTGCGGTTGAAGAGGTTCACTGGGGCCTGTTCCGGACGGTTGGATGCCAATTCAATAGCTTATACCCGATTCAAGAGGCGCCGGGCACAGATTTCGTCCGCTCTATTTGGTCGTCCGGCGCGGCGATGCAAGGGACGAACGGCGCGCCGGCGGCCGGTTGCCGGGGTCGGAAGCAGACGGATGGCCCGGCGCCCGCTTCCGGAACGCCGCGGCCGCCCTCGATGTCCACGCCGCCGACCCGCGACACCGGCCCCAGCCCGGCCGTCAGCACGGCCAGTCCCGGCGTCGCCGGCCATGCCTCGGCAATGGGTCGCGCCAGTCCGACGACGGGTGCGCCCGCCGAGGGGGAGAGGTCCGCCGCCGACCGCGTGAAACGTCCGTCGGTCGCGCCACCGGCCTCGCGCGCGACCAGCCAGCCGCCGCCCCGCCAGACGACTCGGCATCCACCGACGGTCAGCCCCGTCGTCGTACCGGCGCGACGCAGCGCCGCCGCGGCGCGTTCGATCCGCGGCAGCCGCGGCGCATGTTCGGCGCCGGCGACCGCGACGACCAGCCGCGCCAGCACGCGCGCGGCGACCGGCGCGTCAAGCGCCGCGAACGCGCCGGCGTCGACATAGGCGCCGCCCAGCGGATGCAGCCACGCGCAGCCGGCCATCGCCGCGGCGACCCTGGCGTCCATGCGGGCGCGCTCGAGCGCCAGCCGTCCGACACGGCGCAGCACCACCACGCGCGGCGCCGGCAGCCCGTCGCGCCGCAGCTTCGCGCGCGCGAAGCGCGGATCGGCGTTGCTGGGATCGTCGAGCCACGCCTGACCGCGCCCGAGAAGGGTGGCCGTCAGCCGCGCCCGCGGGACGGGCAGGAGCGGACGCAGCAGCCGCGCCCCGGGCCGCTCGACCACCGCCGACATGCCGGCCAGCCCGTCGGGCCCGCTGCCGCGCGCCGCGCGCAGCGCGTGGGTCTCGGCCTGGTCGTCGGCCTGGTGGGCGGTCAGCAGATGCAGCGCGCCGTTGTCGACGCACCAGCCGAACAGCAGCGCGTAGCGCGCGTCGCGGGCGGCCGTCTGGATCCCGGTGCGCCGCGGCGGCGACGGCCGCCATGCCAGCGTCTCGCAGGCGATGCCGCGCGCCGCCATCCAGCCGCGCACCCGCGCCGCCTCGTCGGCCGATTCGCGCCGCAGCCCGTGGTCGACGACGAGCGCCACGATGTCGCCGCCGCGGCCGCGCGCCCATTCGCGCGCCAGCAGCGCCAGCGCCAGCGAGTCGCGGCCGCCCGACACGGCCACGGCGAGCAGCGGATGGCGTTCGAACGGCTCGAACGGCCGCATCAGCGCCGCGAACTCGGCGGCGGCGACGGGCGTCGCCGATGTCCTCGATGTGGCGCCGGGCATGCGCCGATGATGCCCCCGCCGGCGCGCCCGCGGAAGCGGCGCGCGAGGCCCCGGCGCCCGCGACGTCGCCGATCAGCCGCAGCGGCTGCGTTGGCGCTCGGCGGCGACGCGGCGCTTCAGCACGTCGTTGGCGTTGGGATAGACCTGCGGGAACTGGCCGTAGACGACGCAGGCGTCCTCGGATTTGCCGGTCGCCTGCAGCGACATGCCGAGCTTCAGCAGGTTGTCGGGCCCCTTCGGGCTGGTGCGGTAGTTCTTGTAGCCGTTGGCGAAGGCCGCGGCGGCGGCGGCGTAGTCGCGGCGGATGTAGTGGGTCTCGCCCAGCCAGTACTGCGCGCTGCCGGCCAGCCCGTGGCGTGGAAAGCGCGTCAGGAAATCGCGGAAGCCGCGCTCGGCGCCGGCGTAGTCGCTGTTGCCCATCGCCGAGAGCGCGGTGTTGTAGGTCTGCTCCGGCGTCCCCGTCCCGGCGGTTGGCGGCGGTGGCGGCGGTGGCGCCGGCGGCAGGCCGGCGCCGCCCGGCGGCGGGATCACGGCGCCGCCGAGGGGCCGCGTGTCGGTGACCTGTCCCCGCGACAGCCCACCGGGGGCGGCGGGCGGCGTCACGTAGGCGCCGCCGGCCGGCGGCCGCGGCGCGGCGCCACCCGGCGGACGGGCGCCGCCACCCTTGCCCTCGAGCTCGCGCAGGCGGAAATCGTAGTCGGCCTGCTGGCGCTCCATCTGCTGCTGGAGCTGCTGGACCTGGTTCTGCAGGCGCTCGACCTGGCCGGTGAGCTGGGTGATCAGGCGCTCCATCTCGATGAAGCGCTCCTCCGTGCGGTAGGTCCCCTGCGCGGACGCCGGCGCGGACGCGAACGACGCCGCGGCCGCCGTGGCGAGGCCGGCGGCGAGGAACCCGGCTCTGACGATTCCGTTCATGGTGGACTCCGGACCGTTCCGCGCGGGGCGCGCGGAAACCCACTATCGACAACGCGCCGGCGGCGATCAAGACGCCGCGCGGCGTCAGCGCAACGTCGTCACGGCGCGGCGGTTGCGCGACCACGAGCCCTCGTCGTTGCCGACGATCTCCGGCCGCTCCTTGCCGAAGCTCACGATCCTGAGCTTGCCGCGCGCCACGCCGCCGGCGGCGAGGAAGTCGCGCGCCGCGGCGGCGCGGCGCTCGCCCAGCGCGATGTTGTACTCGCGCGTGCCGCGCTCGTCGGCGTGGCCCTCGATCGTCACGACGGGGTAGCGCTCGCCGTACTGCTTGAGCCACGCCGCCTGGCGCGTCAGCGTCTCGCGCGCCACCGGCGTCAGCGTCCAGCTGTCGAGCTCGAAGAACACGCGGTCGCCCGCGGACTGCATGAAATGCTCGGGCGAGCCCGGCGCCGCCGTGCCGGTGGCGCCGCCCGGCGCCTCCGGCGTGGCGCCGCAGGCCGCGACCGCGAGAAGCGCCGGCGCGAGGCCGAGAATCCGTCTGCGTTGCATGGTCGATCTCTCCATGGGAGCCGGCGTTGCGACGTCCGGCGCCCGCCACGCTGGCCGCGGAATGGGCCCGACGTCCGGCGGAACGGCGGCGAAACCGGGGCGCTTGGACCGCTGGTCGAGATTCGCCGCCCGTGTTGCCGGCCGGCCACGCCACGCTCGCCCCGGGCGGAGCCACGCCACGCTCGCCCCGGGCGGAATCGAAACGGCCCGCCTCGCGGCGGGCCGTCGTCGGCGGGATGCCGGGAATTCTACTGCGGCACGGTCACGGCGCGGCGGTTGCGCGACCAGGCGCCCTCGTCGCTGCCGACGATCTCGGGACGCTCCTTGCCGTAGCTGGTGGTCTTGAGCTTCGCGCCGGAGACGCCCTGGGTCGCGAGGTAGGCGCGCGCCGCCGTCGAGCGTCGGGCGCCGAGCGCCAGGTTGTACTCGCGCGTGCCGCGCTCGTCGGCGTGGCCCTCGATCATGAACGTGCCGTAGCGGTCGCCGTACTGCTTCAGCCACGCCGCCTGCTTGTCGAGCGTGGCGCGGGCGTCGGTGGTCAGGGTCGACTGGTCGGTCTCGAAATAGACGCGGTCGCCGGCGACCTGCTGGAAGTGGGCGAGCGATCCCGGTGCCGCCGTGGCCGTGGCGCCGCCGGGCTGGGCCGGCTCGGTGCTGCTGCACGCCGCGACGAGAAGCAGCGCCGCCAGCGCCCCGATGATCCGCATCCGCATTGTCGTTCTCCCGCGCGCCCGCCGCGTGGCGGCCGCTTGATCGCGTTCAAGAAAGACCGGAAACCGCGGGGAATTCGCATCCGCGCGCGACCGGCCGGCGCTTCGGCCATGATAGACAGCGCCTCCCCGCCATACAAGGCGACGCGGCGCCGGCGCAATTGACCGTTTACTCGACTCCTACTGCGGAATCAGCGGCGACCACGCCGGATCCGACGCGTCGGTCGGCGTCGGCACGGGCCGCAGATTCTGTCCGGTCATGTCGACCATGTACAGGCGCACCGCGCCGGGACGGCCGCCGGCGTTCGGCGCCTGGCGGAAGAACATCAGGAACCGCCCGTTGGGGGCCCAGGTCGGCCCCTCGTCGAGATAGCTCGACGCCAGGATGCGCTCGCCCGATCCGTCGATCCGCATGACGCCGATCGAGAAGCTGCCGCCGTCCTGCTTGGTGAAGGCGATCAGGTCGCCGCGCGGCGACCAGACCGGCGTGCTGTAGCGCCCGGACCCGAAGCTGACGCGCCTGCCGTCGCCGCCGCCCGAGCCCATGATGTAGATCTGCTGGCTGCCGCCGCGGTCCGACGCGAACACGATCTGCGAGCCGTCGGGCGAGTAGCTCGGCGAGGTGTCGATCGAGGGATGGTTGGTCAGCCGCGACATCGAGCGCGACCGGACGTCCATCGAGTAGATGTCGGAGTTGCCGTCGGCCGACAGGCTCATCACGACGCGGTTGCCGTCGGGCGAGAAGCGCGGCGCGAAGGTCATGCCGGGAAAGTTGCCGAGCAGCTCCTGGCGGCCGGAGTCGACGTTCATGACGTAGACCTGCGGCGCGCCGGAGGCGTACGACATGTAGACGACCTCCTGCAGGGTCGGCGAGAAGCGCGGCGTCAGCACCAGCGCGCGGCCGTCGGTCAGGAAGCGGTGGTTGGCGCCGTCCTGGTCCATGATCGCCAGCCGCTTGACGCGCGCGGTGCCGGGGCCGCTCTCGGCGACGTAGACGACGCGGGTGTCGAAGAATCCGCCCTCGCCGGTGATCTTCTTCCAGATCTCGTCGGCGACGATGTGCGCGATGCGGCGCCAGTTGGCGGACTGCGTGAAGTACGAGCGCCCCACCGCCTGCGCGCCGGCGGCCACGTCCCACAGCCGGAACTCCACCCGCAGCCGGCCGTCGGCCTGCTGCGTGGCGGCGCCGGTGACCAGCGCCTGGGCGTTGATCGCCATCCAGTCGCGGAAGCGCGGCGCGCGGTTCGGATCGGTGATCTTCTCGATGAACGCGGCCTTGTCGATCGGCCGGAACAATCCGGAGCGCTCGAGGTCCGCGGTGATGACCTGCGCGATCTGCGCGCCGACGCCCTCGCCGACGAAATCGGTGACGGCGATCGTCACCGGCTCGCTGTTCGGCCGCGTCACGTCGATGACGGGCAGGCCGCGCTGCTGCGCGACCGCCGACGACGCCACGGCGGCGGCGGCGGCGCCGGCCATGGTCGCGGCGGCGCCGCGGCGCGTCAGGATGCCGGGTCCGGCTTGGTCCATCGGGATTCCCCTCGTTCTACGGCCGATCACAACATGTCCCGCGGATCGAAACGGAACACGAAACGCTTGAGCTGATCATACTTGCCCGCCGGGAAAGGCAAAGGCTGGCAACGCGGATTGAGCACGGCGCGCTGCGCGGCGTACGCGAAGGCGCCGTAGGTGGCGTCGCGCTGGGCGCGGCCCTCGTCGGCGATCTTGACCGCCGACACCGTGCCGTCGGGCCGCATGTCGACGACGATCTCGACCACCTGCTGGGCGGCGTCGCGGGCGCCGGCGTTGACGTTCCAGCACGGCCGCACGCGGTCGGCCATCGCCGCCGTCTCGCTCGCCGTCAGCTTGGCGGCGAACGCCGTGGCGGTCTGCGGCGCGCGCGCCGGCGGCTGCGGCGGCTGGCGCGACTCCGGCGTCTGCGGGCCCGGCGGCGTGCGGCGGTTGTCCTGCTGCGTGGCGGTGCTGAGGATGTCGTCGAGCGTCTTGCGCGGCGGCGGCGGCTTCTGCGCCGGCTGCGCCGGAGGTTGCGGCGGCTTGGGCGGTTCGGGCTTCTTGACCTCCGGCTTCGGCGGTTCCGGCGGCTTGGGCGGCTCCGGCTTCTTGACCTCGGGCTTGGGCGGTTCGGGGATCGGCTTCAGCGACTCGGCGTCGGGCTGCTTCGGCGTCTCGACCTTCGGCGGTTCCGGCTTCTTGATCTCCGGCGGCTTCGGCGGCGTCGGCGGCGGCGTCACCGTCGCCTGCTGCGTCTCCGGCGGCTTCGGCTCGGGCTTCGGCGCCGAGTCCTGGGTGCGCGCCGGCGGCGGCGGCGTCGGCTCCTCGCGGACCGGCAGTTCGCGCGGCTGCGGCGGCGGCCGCGGACCCACCTTGGGCGCCGCCGACATCTTGGCGATCTCCTCGGGGTCGACCACGGGGACGTCGAGCGGCAGGTCCTCGGGACGATGGCTGGTCAGCGCCGGCAGGCCGAAGATCGCGACCACGAGCAGCACGACGTGCACGCCGCTGGAGATCACGGCCGGCGTGCGGAAATCGTCGTCCCTCGTGTCGCGTCCGCGCATCGGCGCTCCGCTCCCGCCCCGCTCAGTTCTTGCGCGCCGGCGTCGACGGCGCCGCCGGAGCGGCCGCCTTCGGCGCGGCGCCGCCGGCCGGCGCCGCCGCCGGCTTGCCGCCGCCCGACATGTCGGCGACCAGCGCCGCCTTGGTGAAGCCGGCGTTGCGGATCGCGGAGAACGCCTCCATCACGCGGCCGTAGTTCACGGTCTGGTCGGCGCGCACGAAGATGCGTTCCTCCGCCTTCTCCTTGCTGATGGCCTTGAGCTTGGCGACCAGCTCCTCGACGTCGTACTTCGTCTCGCTGTCCTGGCCGATGTACAGAGATCCCGACTTGTCGACGGTGATGACCACGGGCTGCTGCTGCGAGGTCACGGGATCGGCGGTGATCTTCGGCAGGTCCACGTTGATGCCGACGTTGAGCAGCGGCGCCGAGATCATGAACACGATGAGCAGCACCAGCATGACGTCGACGAACGGCGTGACGTTGATCTCCGACATCGGCGTGTAGACGCGGCGGCGGAAACGGCTGCCGCCGCCGGTCTGCATCGCGCCGCCCATCTTGACGGCCATCAGCCCTGCTCCTCGAGCTGCCGCGACAGGATGGTGACGAACTCCTGCGCGAAGTTCTCGAGGCGCTGGCCGTAGCGGCCGATCTCGCTGCTGATCTTGTTGTAGGCCAGCACCGCCGGGATCGCGGCGACGAGGCCGAGCGCGGTGGCGAACAGCGCCTCGGCGATGCCCGGCGCGACGACGGCGAGCGACGTGTTCTTGGACGCCGCGATCGAGCGGAACGACGTCATGATGCCCCACACCGTGCCGAACAGGCCGACGAACGGCGCCGCCGAACCGGTCGACGCCAGCACCGTCATCCGCTTCTCGATCGCCTCCATCTCGCGCTGCACGGTGACGGCCATCACCTGCTCGATGCGCGCCTGCAGGTTCTGGCGGGCGCTGATCGTGGTGGCGAGGCCCTTCGACAACGACCGCCGCCATTCCCGCATCGCGCCCGAGAACACGCTCGACAACGGCTCGTCGGGCTTCGAGCCGATCCGGTCGTAGAGGTCGTCGAGCGAGACGCCCGACCAGAACGTGTCCTCGAACGCCTCGGCCTGGCGGCGCAGCCGGCGCATCTTCAGCGTCTTCTCGATGATGATGGCCCAGCACCACACCGACGCCAGCAGCAGCAGGATCATCACGAGCTGGACGACGAGGTGGGCGTGCAGGAACATGCCGACGAACGACACGTCGACCGAACCCGCCGCCGAGGTCAGGGGACCCGCTATGGCCGGACCGGTGCCCGGCGGCGGCGGCAGCGTCGTCGACGGCACCGGCGCCGGAGCGGGAACGGCCTGCGCGAGTTGTATCAGGGGATCCATCGAAACTCCGATGCTTCGGTTAAGGACTAAGGGCCGAATATGGCGCCAACGCGGCGGCTCATGTGGCAATTACGCAACACGGTCAAGGGTTTGGCGCGGCCGCCTCAGACACGGGCAGGTGCCGGAGCAACGCCGCGCGGGCGTCGGTCGGCAGGCGCACGGGTCTCCCGTCGGAGCCCATGCAGGCCATGGTCAATGTCGCGTCACTTAGCAGCGGACCGGTTCCGGCGCCATCGGCGAGTCGCAGGCGCTGGACCAGATCGACCGAGGCGCCTCGCAACGCGGCGACCGTGGTGACGACCTCCAGCGCGTCGTCGAGCCGGCCGGGCCGGAGGTAGTCGATCGCCAGCCGGCGGACGGTCCAGTTGACCCCGGTGCCGGCGCGGAACGCGGCGAGGTCGTGCCCCAGCGTCCGCAGCAGCTCGGTGCGGCCGCGCTCCATGTAGCGCAGGTACGACGCGTGGTAGACGACGCCGCCGGCGTCGGTGTCCTCGTAGTAGACGCGCAGCGGCAGCACGTGCGGGGCCGCGCGTGGCGACGCCGTCGGCGTCACGTCGCGTCCTCCCCGCCGCCGCCTCCGGGCGCCGCGGCGCCGTCGACGCGGTCCAGCAGGTCGAGCTGCGAGCGCGCCGATTTCGGCATCCGCATGCCGATGTGGCGCCAGCCGCCCTCGGCCAGCACGCGGCCGCGCGGCGTGCGCATCAGCAGGCCGAGCTGCATCAGATACGGCTCGATCACGTCCTCGATGACGTCGCGCTGCTCGCTGAGCGCCGCCGAGATCGTCTCGACCCCGACCGGTCCGCCGCCGTAGCTCTCGGCGATCAAGGCCAGGTAGCGCCGGTCCATCATGTCGAGGCCGAGACGGTCGACCTCCAGCCGCGTCAGCGCCGCGTCGGCCGCCTTGGCGTCGATCACCGCGGCGCCGGCGACCGACGCGAAATCGCGCACGCGGCGCAGCAGCCGGTTGGCGACGCGCGGCGTGCCGCGCGAGCGGCGCGCGACCTCGGTCGCGCCGTCGTCGGTCAGCGTGACCGACAGCACCCGGCTGGCGCGGCGCACGATCGTCTCGAGCTCCTCCGCGGTGTAGAAATCGAGCCGCAGCGGGATGCCGAAGCGCTCGCGCAACGGCGTCGTCATCAGGCCGGAGCGCGTCGTGGCGCCGACCAGAGTGAACGGCGGCAGATCGATGCGCACGGAGCGCGCCGCCGGACCCTCGCCGATCATGATGTCGAGGTGGAAATCCTCCATCGCCGAGTAGAGGATCTCCTCGACCGCCGGATTGAGGCGGTGGATCTCGTCGATGAAGAACACGTCGCCACGCTCGAGGTTGGTGAGCATCGAGGCGAGATCGCCGGCCTTGGCGATCACCGGCCCCGACGTGGCGCGAAAGCCCGCGCCCATCTCCTTGGCGACGATCTGCGACAGCGTCGTCTTGCCCAGCCCGGGCGGGCCGTGGAACAGCGTGTGGTCGAGCGGCTCGCCGCGCGCGCGCGCGGCGGAGATGAACACCTTGAGGTTCTCGCGCACCTGCCGCTGGCCGACGAAATCGTCGAGGATCTGCGGCCGCAGCTTGAGCTCGGCGGCGTCCTCGTCGCTGCGGGCGCGCGAGACGAGGCGGTCGGCGTCCTTGGCGGTCATGGGGACGGGCGCGATTTCGGTTTCATTTGGTCCGTCTTGCGACAGGACTGAGGGTCGCGCTTTCTAACACGCGCCGCCGCGGGCGCATAGCGGCGCACCCGCAGGCCGGCGCATCGACCTACTTCCGGGTCAGGGTCGCCCGGTATGTCGTGTCGGTTCCCTGTAGCGACATGCGGCCGCCGGAGACCTGGCCCCAGACGCGGTCGTTCCTGGCGTCGCAGTGCTCCGAGAACGCCGACCGCGTCCCCGAGATCGTTCCGCCCGAATCGGCGCGCACGGTGATCGACCCGAGCTTGCCGCAGCGGCCGACCGGCCAGTTGTAGGTGCCGGCGCCGCCCTGCAGGACGAGCACGACCAGCACGCAGCGCTCCGGCTGGTTGACGTTCGCGGAGCAGTGGTTGCCGCTATACGTGCCGTCGATCGCGCCGGCGGGCGCCGCAGAGGCCGTCGGTGCCGCCGCGGGGGCCGCGGCGGCCGGTGGTCCGGCCGATCCGGGAACCGGGAGGTTGGCGATCCTGATCGCCTGCTCAAGCAATCGATGGCCGGCCGCCAGATTGCCCTTCCGGCACTCCTGTTCGCCCAGCGCACGTTCGACGCGACCCGGCGGCGGGCCGCCGAATTTGCCGACCCTGGCGCTGTAGTACTCCATCAGCTCGAAGCAGCGTTGATCCGGGCCGGTGCCGGCGGGCGCGGCGGCGGCGGTCTGCGCCGGAGGCGCCGTCGCGGCGGGCGGCGTACGCTTGCGCTCCTCCTCCTCGCGCTTGGCCTTCTCCTCGGCCACGCGCTTGGCGTCCTCCTCGACCTTGCGCTTGTCCTCCTCCAGCTTCTTCTGCTCCTCGTCGTAGCGCGCCAGCGCCGGCGCCGCCTGCGTGCGCAGCGCCGTCAGCTGCGGCGCCGTCAGATAGCCGGTGTCGGGCTCGTTGCGCGATTTTTGCCACGCGCCGATCATCGCCCGCGAGCGCGGGCCGAGCGCGCCGTCCGTCCCCGCCGTGTTGTGGCCCACCGACGTCAACGCCACCTGCACCCGCTTGCGGTCCTCGACCGACAGCCGCAGCGCGGCCTCGGCGGCCTCCGCCTGACGCTTGATCTCCCCCGCCGATTTCGCGGTCTCCTCCGCCGCGCGACGCTTCTCCTCCTCGGCCTTGCGAGACGCCTCGGCCTCGGCCAGCGTCTTCGCCTCCGCCAGCGCCTTCTCTTGCGCCAACCGCTCGGCCTTCGCCTTCTCCTCGGCCGCTATCCGCGCTTCCTCCTCGCGGCGGCGCGCCGCCTCGGCCTCGGCGCGCAGCTTCGCCTCCTCGTCGGCCTTGCGGCGCGCCTCGGCCTCGACGGCGGCCTTCTCCGCCGCCGCCTTGCGCGCCACCTCCTCGGCCACCCGACGACGGTCCGCCTCCTCCGCCGCCGCACGACGCGCGGCGTCCTCCGCGACGCGACGGCGCTCCGCCTGTACAGCGGCCGCGGCCCGCTGACGTTCGGCCTCCTCCGCCGCCACCTTGTCGGCCGCGGCTTTGCGCGCCGCCTCGGCCTCGGCGCGGACCTTCGCCTCCTCCTCGGCCTTGCGGCGTACCTCGGCCTCGACGGCGGCCTTCTCCTCCGCCGCCTTGCGCGCCACCTCGGCCTCGATCCGCTGCCGCGCCTCCTCGGCGATGCGCCGGCGCTCGTCCTCCTCGGCCTGGCGGCGCGCGTTCTCGATCCGCAGCCGTTGCTCCTCCGCCGCCTTGCGGGCGGCCTCCTCCTCGCGCAGACGGGCCACGATCGCCGCCTGGCGGCGCTGCTCCTCCTCCGCCCGGCGCAGCGTCTCCTCGACGCTGACCGTCTCCGCCACGGGCGCGGGCGCCGGACGCGTCGCGTACCAGCCGCCACCGGCGGCCAGCGCCAGCGCCGCGATACCGGCCGCGACCAATGCGGCTCGCGGCCGGCGCCGGGCCGCGGGCTCGTCGATCCGCCGGGTCTGCGCCACCGGCTCCATCTCGCGCGTCGCCGCGCCGGGCATCGCCGCCGCGCCGCCGCCGCCACCGGACAACACGCGGCGCAGATCCGCGATCGTCTGCGGACGCTCGGCCGGCCGCAGCCGCAGCCCCGCGTCGATCGCCGCCAGCAGGCTCGGCGCGTAGCGGCCCTTGCCCGCCTCCGCCGCCGGCACCAGATCGTCGTCCATCATCCGGTCGCTGGCCGCCGGCGGCGGCGCGCCGGTCACGCAGTGGTACAGCGTGGCGCACAGCGCGTAGATGTCCGTCGCCGGTCCCTGCCGGGCCGAGGTCGACTGCTCGAACGGCGCGTAGCCCGGCGTGTAGATCGCCGTCATCGCCTGCGTGCGGCCCTGCAGCGCCATGCGCGAGGCGCCGAAGTCGATCAAGGTCGGACGACCGTCGGCGTCGAGCAGGATGTTCCCCGGCTTGATGTCGCGGTGCAGGAAGCCGGCCGCGTGGACGCGCTCCAGACCGTCGAGCAGCGGATACAGCAGCAGCTCGATGGCCGGCTGCGGCAGCCGGCCGTCGCGCTTCAGCCGCGCCTCCAGCGTCCCGCCGCGCAGCAGCGCCATCACCATGTACGCCGTGCCGTTCGCCTCCATGAAGTCGTAGACGTTGACGATGCCCGGGGCGTCCTCCAGCGTCGCCAGCGTCTTCGCCTCGTCGAGGAACCGTTCGCGGCCCCAGCGGAAATCCTCGGCCACCCGCGTCGAGCGCGGCAGCACCGTGCCGTTGCTCTGTCGGATCGCGAAGCTGGTCGGCAGATATTCCTTCAGCGCGACATCGCGGCCCAGCCGCGTGTCGCGGGCGCGGTAGGTGATGCCGAAGCCGCCCTGGCCCAGGACCTCGACGATCTCGTACTTGCCCACGACCATGCCGGCCCGCAGCGCGCCCTGGGTGTCATCCTCGTCGGCGTGCTGGTCTGGTATCGGCGGCGCCGCGGGGCGGTCGTTTTCGATGGCGGTTCTCTCGCTGGCGCGCGAGTTTCGCCCAGGCCGCGCGCGGCGGCAAGTCTCGCTATGGACTCAGCTTGAATCGGCCCGAGCACTTCTCGCCCAACGTCACGCGATCATTCGCGCCGTTCAGCACCATGACATCGCCGTTCACGACGCCGCTCATGGAGTGGGAGACATCCTGTCCGCGCTTGTTCACGCCGGAGCGGCGGAAGCGCGCCTGGGTGCCGGATATCTCGAGCGTGATGGTGCTACCATACGCGCTCATCGAGCCGCGACCGCCGGACATCGGAATCGCGACCTCATGCCGGAACGTGCCGGTGTCCGCCTGCGGCGACACGCACCCCCAGAAGCCACGCCACGTGCCACCGCCGGGCGGCACGGCCGCCGCCGCCGTCTGCGCCGGAGCCGGCGCGGCGGCCGGGGGCTGCGCGCCGACGACGTTGCGCATGCCGGGCGTCGGCAGCGGCGTCTCCGTCTGGGCCGGCCGGGCTTGCGCCGGTGGAGGAGCCGCCGCCTGGCGCTTGCGCTCCTCCTCCTCGCGTTTCGCTTTTTCCTCGGCCAGACGCTTGGCCTCCTCCTCGGCCTTGCGCTTGGCCTCCTCCTCCTTCTTCTGCTCCTCGTCCCAGCGCGCGATGGCCGGCGCCGCCTGCGTCCGCAGGGCCGTGAACTGCGGCGCCGTCAGATACCCCGTGTCCGTCTCGTTGCGCGACTTCTGCCACGCCGCGATCATCGCCCGCGAACGCGGGCCGAACGCGCCGTCGCTGCCGCCGGTGTTGTGGCCCAGCGATGTCAGCGCGACCTGCACGCGCTTGCGGTCGATCTCGGACAGACGCAGCGCGACCTCGGCGGCCTCGGCCTGCTTCTTGATCTCAGCGGCGGACTTCGCGGTCTCCTCCGCCTTGCGGCGCTCCGCCGCCTCCGCCGCGGCCTTCTCCTCCGCCACCTTCCGCGCCGCCTCGGCCTCGGCCAGCGTCTTCGCCTCCGCCAGCGCCTTCTCCTGCGCCAACCGCTCGGCCTTCGCTTTCTCCTCCGCCGCGATCCGCGCTTCCTCCTCGCGGCGGCGCGCGGCCTCGACCTCGGCGCGGGCCTTCGCTTCATCCTCCGCCTTGCGACGGGCGGCGGCATCGATGGCCGCCCTCTCCTCGACGACTTTGCGCGACGCCTCGGCCGCGATGCGCCGACGCTCGGCCTCCTCGGCCGCCGCCCGGCGCGCCACCTCCTCGGCCGCCCGGCGCCGTTCCGCCTCGGCGGCGGCGGCGACGCGCTGACGCTCGGCCTCCTCCGCCGCGGCCTTGTCGGCGGCCGCCTTGCGCACGGCCTCGGCCTCGGCGCGGACCTTCGCCTCCTCCTCCGCCTTCCGCCGCGCCACCGCGTCGGCGGCGGCCTTCTCCTCGGCGGCCTTGCGCGCCGCCTCGGCCTCGATCCGCTGACGCGCCTCCTCGGCGATGCGGCGCTTCTCGTCCTCCTCGGCCTGGCGGCGCGCGTTCTCGATCCGCAGCCGTTGCTCCTCCTCGGCCTTGCGCTTGGCCTCCTCCTCGCGCAGCCGCGCCACGACAGCCGCCTGGCGCCGCTGCTCGTCCTCCGCCCGACGCAGCGTCTCCTCGACGCTGACCGCCTCGGGGGCCGGCGCCGGGCGCGTCGCGTACCAGCCGCCGCCGGCGGCCAGCGCGAGCGCGGCCACCCCGGCCGCGATCAGTCCGACGCGCGAACGCTTGGGCGCCGCCGCCGCCGCGCGCGGCGCGGGCTCCTCCATCCGCCGGGTCTGCGCCACCGGCTCCATCTCGCGCGTCGCCGCCGCCGGCGCGCCCGCCACCGCGCCCGCGCCGTGACCCGACAGGACGCGGCGCAGATCCGCGATGGTCTGCGGCCGCTCCGACGCGCGCAGCTTCAACCCCGCGTCGATCGCCGCCAGCAGGCTGGGCGCGTAGCGGCCCTTGCCCGCCTCCACCGCCGGCACGATGTCGTCGTCCATCATCCGGTCGCTCGCCGCCGGCGGCGGTGTGCCGGTGACGCAGTGGTAGAGCGTCGCGCACAAGGCGTAGATGTCGGTCGCCGGGCCCTGCTTGGCCGAGGTCGACTGCTCGTAGGCGGCGTAGCCCGGCGTGTAGACCGCCGTCAGCGCCTGGGTGCGGCCCTGCAGCGCCGCGCGCGACGCGCCGAAATCGATCAGCACGGGCCGGCCCGCCGTGTCGATCAGGATGTTGGCCGGCTTGATGTCGCGGTGCAGGAAGCCCGCCGCGTGCACCAGCTCCAGACCGTCGAGCAGCGGGTACAGCAGCAGCTCGATGGTCGGCTGGGGCAGGCGGCGGTCGCGCTTGATGCGCGCCTCCACCGTCTCGCCGCGCACCAGCGCCATCACCATGTAGGCGGTGCCGTTGGCCTCCATGAAGTCGTAGACGTCGACGATGCCCGGCGCGTCCTCCAAGGTCGCGAGGGTGCGCGCCTCGTCGAGGAACCGCTCGCGGCCCCACAGGAAATCGTCACTGACATGGGTCGAGCGCGGCAGCACGGTGCTGCCGCCCTGGCGTTTGGCGAAGCTGGTCGGCAGGTACTCCTTGACCGCCACGTCGCGCCGCAACTGCGTGTCGCGCGCCAGGTAGGTGATGCCGAAGCCGCCCTGGCCCAGCACCTCGACGATCTCGTACTTGCCGATCCGCGCGCCGATGGCCAACGGCCCGAACGGGTCGTCGGCATCCGGTCCGCCGCGCGGTTCCGCGGCGGTAGGCCGATCATCAGAGACCATCACGCTCCCCGCAACGTCGGGATCGTCACAGATACCGCGGCCGCGCGCAAGAACGGGACGATGTCAGCGCCGCGTCAACGTCACCGCGCAGGTCGACGCCCGGCCGCCGCCGCGGGCGGCGCCCTGGAGCCGGATGCTGGCACCAGCGACGACGCCGGCGGCCGTGCCCTCGTAGTCGACCCCGGCGGCGTCGCGCCAGGTCATCTGCGCGTTGGCGTTGGTGCCGGCGACGCGCAGGACCAGCGCGCCCTGGCTGGCGGCGAGGCGCGCGATGCCGGCGCCGCCGACGATGTTGAACGAGACGGTCTCGCGCAGCCCCGGCGCGCAATCCACCATCCCGCTCCACGCGCCGTCCACGCCACCCGGCGGCAGGGCCGCCGCCGCGCGCGGTGCCGGGGTCTCCGCGGGCGCGGCCGGCGCCGGACGCGCGGGTGGCGCCGCGGCGGACGCGGCCGCCCGGCGGCGCTCCTCCTCCTCGCGCTTGACCTTCTCCTCGGCCTGGCGCTTCGCGTCCTCCTCCGCTTTCTTCTGCTCCTCGTCGTACCGCGCCAGCGCCGGCGCCGCCTGCGTCCGCAACGCCGCCAGCTGCGGCGCCGTCAGGTACCCGGTCTCGGCCTCGTTGCGCGATTTCTGCCACGCCGCGATCATCGCCCGCGACCGCGGACCGAACGCGCCGTCGCTGCCCTGGGTGTTGTGCCCCAGCGACGTCAGCGCGATCTGAATCCTTTTGCGATCGGCCTCCGTCAGACGCAACGCCGCCTCCGCGGCCTCGCCCTGCCGCCTGGCGTCGGCGAGCGCCCTCGCCTTCTCCTCCTCGGCCTTGCGGACGGCCTCGGCCGCCGCCGCCCGCTGACGCTCCGCCTCCTCGGCGGCCGCCTTCTCCGCGGCGGCCCTGCGCGCCGCCTCGGTCGCAAGGCGCTGACGCTCGGCTTCCTCCGCCGCCGCCTTGTCGGCCGCGGCCTTGCGAGCGGCCTCGACCGCGGCGGCGCGCTGGCGTTCGGCCTCCTCCGCGGCGGCCTTCTCCGCCGCAGCCTTACGCTCGGTCTCGGCCGCCACGCGCTGGCGCTCGGCCTCCTCCGCCGCCGCTTTGTCGGCCGCGGCCCTTCGCGCCACCTCGGCGGCGACGCGCTGCCGCTCTGCCTCCTCGGCGGCGGCCTTCTGGGCCTCGGTGTTGCGCGCGATCTCGGCGGCGATGCGTTGACGCGCCGCCGCCTCCGCGGCGATCCGCTCGGCTTCCGCCTTGCGCGCCGCATCATCGGCCACGCGCTGCCGCTCCGTCGTCTCGGCCGCTGCCTTGCGTTCGGCTTCGGCGGCCGCGGCCCGGCGCGCCGCCTCGGCGTCCGTCCGCGCCTTCTCGTCGGCGGCGACGCGACGCGCGCGCTCGCTGGCGAGATCGAGATCGGTCGGCGGACGGGTCGCGTACCACGCGCCGCCGCCGGCGCGCGCCAGCGCCGCGACGCCGGCGGCGATCCACATCGGCGCGCGGCCGCGTCGCGCCGCCGCCCGATCGTCGGCGGGCGCCGGGTGCGCCGTCGCATGATGCGGCGATCCGGTGCCGCCGAATCCCTTAAACACGCGCCGCAGATCGGCGATGGTCTGCGGACGGTCGGGCGCGCGCAGCTTCAGGCCGGCGTCGATCCCCGCCAGCAGCGCCGGCGCGTAACGGCCCTTGCCCATCTCCGCGGCCGGTTTGAGCCGCTCCTCGACCATGCGGTCGATCGCGGATGGCGGCGGGGAGCCGTCGACGCAGTGGTAGAGCGTGGCGCACAGCGCGTAGACGTCGGTCCACGGCCCCTGCTTGGCCGAGCTCGACTGCTCGAACGGCGCGTAGCCTGGCGTGTAGACCGCCGTCATCACCTGCGTGCGCGCTTCCAGCGCCACGCGCGAGGCGCCGAAATCGATCAGCGTCGGCCGGCCGGCCGGATCGAGCAGGATGTTGGCTGGCTTGATGTCGCGGTGCAGGAAGCCCGCCGCGTGCACCAGCTCCAGACCGTCGAGCAGCGGTGGCAGCATCCTGGCGATGACCGCCTCCGGCAGGCGCGTCTCGCGCTTGAGGCGCGCCTCGACCGTCTCGCCGCGCACCAGCGCCATCACCATGTAGGCCGTGCCGTTGGCCTCCATGAAGTCGTGCACGTTGACGATGCCCGGCGCGTCCTCGAGCGACGCCAGCGTGCGGGCCTCATCGACGAAGCGGTCGCGGCCCCACTGGAAATCGTCGGCGGTGTGCTGCGAGCGCGGCACCACGGTGCTGCCGCCCTGGCGCTTGGCGAAGGCGGTCGGCAGGTACTCCTTGACCGCCACGTCGCGGCGCAGTTGCGTGTCCCGCGCGAGATACGTGATGCCGAACGCGCCCTGGCCGAGGATGCCCGCGATCTCGTACTTGCCGACCAGCGCGCCGGCCGGCAGCGGCCCGAACGGATCGTCGGACGGTGCCACGCGCGGCGGCGGCGCGACCGCGGGCGCCGCGGATTCGAAGGGCGTCGAGGGCGGCGGCGCGGACTCCGGCGGCGTCTCGGCTGGCGCGGCCGCCGGCTCGTCGCTCGATCGTTCGTCAGACGCCATCACGCTCCCCGTACCGCCGGAATGGTCACAGATACGCCGCCGCCGCGCAACCGCGGCCGCCGGCGCGCCGCCATCGTCACTTGCGCTTCGCCCATTTCCGGAACAGCGCCGCCGTGGCCGAATCCATCGGGAAGAAGAACTCGACCATCGTCTCCTGCAGCGCCACGTCGCGCGGCGAGCCCAGCGTCGCCATCACGGTGAACAGCCGGATGTCGGTGGTCCCTTTGCGGAAATGAAGCGGCAGCACCGGGCCCGCCGGATCGGGCGGCGGCGGCGCCTTCAGCAGCGCCGCGATCTCCGGCGCGCCCTCCAGGCGCCGCACCAAGGCCCGCGTCTCGGCCGAGCCGTCGAGCACCGGATCGCTGCGCAGGCCGCGCAGGAGGTGGAGCGCCGTCTCGCGCCAGTTGACCAGGAACGGCCGCAACCCTTCCGGCGACAGCAGCCCCTCCAGCAGATTGCCCGGCGGCGCGCCCGCCGGCGCGCGGCCGGTGAGGAACTTGAGCAGGCGGAACGTGGCGTCGTTGGCGCGCAGCAGGTTCCAGTTGCAGTCGACCACGACGGCCGGGAACGGCTCCTGCTGGCGCAGCATGCGGGCGACGGCGTCGTCGATGCTGCGCGCGTCCGGCGCGGCGAGGCCGCCCTCGCGCCACGCCGGCGCGAAGCCGGCCGCCAGCAGCAGCGCGTTCTGCTCGCGCAACGGCACGTCGAGCGCCACCGCCAGCCGCAGCGCCATCTCGCGGCTCGGCCGGGCGCGGCCGGATTCGAGGAAGCTGAGATGGCGCTGCGAGCTGTTGGCGACGCCGGCGAGCGCGAGCTGCGACATGCCGCGGCGCTCGCGCCACGTCCTGAGGCCGCGGCCGAAACCGCCGTCGGCCGGCGTCCGCGACGCGCCGGCCATTACGTCCTGCGTAATTGCGCTCATTCCCGATTCCACGATGATGACGGCCGACCATACGGGATCGACGCGGCCGCGGCCAACATCGGCGACGCGCCGCCGGCCCCGGAGGGACGCCCCGGCGGCGCGCCGCCACCGCCGGGGCCGCACGCCGGCGGCCGACAACGCGGGAGCGCGACGATGTCCAAGGAACTGTACTGGCTGACCCTGACCGCCATCCTGACCGGGGTCCTCTGGGTCCCCTACATCCTCGACCGGGTGGCGGTGCGCGGCCTGCTTCCCGCGATGGGCAACCACAGCCCGGCGGACAAGCCGCAATCGACCTGGGCCAAGCGCCTGATGGCCGCCCACACCAACGCGGTCGAGGGCCTCGTCGTGTTCGCGCCGCTGGTGCTGGTGGCGCAGCAGACCGGCGCCACCAGCGCCACGACGGCCACGGCCTGCGCCGTGGTGTTCTGGACGCGGCTGGCGCACGCCGTCGTCTACACCGCCGGCGTCCCGGTCGCGCGCACCTTCATCTGGACCGCCGGCTGGCTCGCGCAGGCGGCGATCGCGCTGGCGATCTTCAAGCTGATCTGAACCGCGGCGTCGGCGGGGCCGTCTCCGGCGCGGGCCGGAGGCGGCCTCACCACGTGTCGATGAAGGGCCGCTTCTTGCCCGTGCGCGGCGGCACCGGCGGCGCCGAGCGCAGGCCGGCCATGATCCAGCGCCGCGTGTCGGCCGGGTCGATGACATCGTCGAGCTCGAACAAGGACGCCGTGCTCAACGCCTTGCCGCGCTCGTACATGCCCGCGACCATCTTGTCGTAGGTCGCCTTGCGCTCCGCCGGATCGGCGATCGCCGCGAGCTCGTTGCGGTAGCCCAGCTTGACCGCGCCCTCCAGCCCCATGCCGCCGAACTCGCCGGTCGGCCACGAGATCGCGAAGAACGGCGCGTGGAATCCGCCGCCGGCCATGCTCTGCGCGCCCAGCCCGTAGGCCTTGCGCAACGTCACCGAGAACACCGGCACGGTGACGTTGGCGCTGACCACGAACGGGCGGCAGCAATGGCGCACCAGCGCCGCCTTCTCCGCCTCCGGACCCACCATGTTGCCGGGCGTGTCGCACAACGACAGGATCGGGATGTCGAAGGCGTCGCAGAGCTGCATGAAGCGCGCCGCCTTGTCGGCCCCCTCGCTGTCGATGGCGCCGCCGAGATGCATGGGGTTGTTGGCGACCAGCCCGATCGGCCTTCCCTCGATGCGCGCGAAGGCCGTGATCATGCCGAGCCCGAATTTCGGCCGCAGCTCCAGCACCGACCCGGTGTCGGCCAGCGTCTCGATCACCTTGCGCACGTCGTAGACGCGCAGCCGGTTCTCCGGGATCAACCGTCGCAGGATCCGTTGGTCGGCGCAGCTCCAGTCCGCCGTCGCGCCCTGGAAATACGACAGGTACTTCTTCGCCGTGGCGACGGCCGCGGCCTCGTCCGGCACCAGCACGTCGACCACGCCGTTGCGGGTCTGCACGTCCATCGGGCCGACCTCCTGCGGCCGGAACACGCCCAGCCCGCCGCCCTCGATCATCGCCGGCCCGCCCATGCCGAGATTGGCGTTCTCCGTGGCGATGATGACGTCGCAGCAACCGGCCAGAACGGCGTTGCCGGCGAAGCAGCGGCCGGAGACGACGCCCACCAGCGGCACCAGCCCGCTGAGCTTGGCGAACAGGTTGAAGGCGGTCGTGATCAGGTTGGCGGCATAGACCGTGTCGGTGTCGCCGGGCCGGCCGCCGCCGCCCTCGGCGAACAGCACCATCGGCAGCCGCCACTTCGCCGCCAGCTCGAACATGCGGTCCTTCTTCTGGTGGTTCTTCTTGCCCTGCGTGCCGGCCAGCACGGTGTAGTCGTAGGACATCGCGATGATCCGCGCGGCGTCGTCGGCGAACAGATGGCCGTTGACGCGGCCCAGCCCGGTGACGAGGCCGTCGGCCTGGGTCGTGCGGATCAGCTCGTCGAGCGTGTTGCGCTGGCGCCGCGCCGCCACGACCAGCGAGCCGTACTCGACGAACGATCCGGGGTCGCACAGATCCTCGATGTTCTCGCGCGTCGTGCGTTGCTTCGTCTTCCGCCGCCGCGCCACGGCGTCGGGCCGCGCCGCGTCGCGCGTGACGGCCTGACGCTCCAGCACCTCCGCGAGGTCGGGCCGAATGGCGTCGAGGTCGACCACGGCCTCCGCCTCCTCGGCGGCGCCGACGGTGGCGTCGGGCTCGATGAACGCCAGCGGATGGCCCTCGAACACCGTGTCGCCGGCCGCCACCGTCAGCGCGCGCAGCGTGCCGCCGGTCGTCGCCTTGACGACGTGCTGCATCTTCATCGACTCCATGATCAGCACCTGCTGACCGGGCCGCACGACATCGCCCTCGGCCACGTCGATGCCGACGATCGTGCCCTGCAGCGGCGCCGGCATCGGCACCGTCCCCTCGGGGCCGGCGATGTCGCCGCCATCGGGCGCGGCCATGTCCGCGACGCCCGCGTCGAGCGCCACGGCCTCGCCGCGGCCCAGCGCCAGCACCGCCAGCGGATCGTCGCTGGCGACCCTGACTCCGGCGCGGCGCGGCGCCGCGGCGCCGGCGACCTCGACATACATGCGCGGATGGTCCGGTCCATCGGACGCCAGCAGCGCCGGCAGGTTCTGCTCGACGAAACGCGTGTGGCCGCGGCCTGCCACCACGTCGGGATGGCGCAGCACGCTCTGGAGGAACGGCAGGTTCGTCGCCACGCCGCCGATGCGGAACTCCGACAGCGCCCGGTAGGTCTTGGCCGCGGCGTCGGCGAAGCTGCCCGAGGGGTGGTGGACGATCACCTTCGCCAGCAGCGAGTCGAAGCGCGGGCTGGTGCGGTAGCCGCCGTAGCCGAAGGTGTCGACGCGGACGCCCGGACCCGAAGGCGGTTCGAACGCCGTCAGCGTGCCGCCGGCCGGCTTCACCGCGCCATCGGCGGCCATGGTCTCCATGTTGACGCGCACCTGCACGGCCATGCCGCGCGGCGACGGCACGTCGACCTGGCGCAGGCCGATCTCGGCAAGCGTGCGGCCCCCGGCGATGTCGAGCTGGGCCGCGACGAGGTCGACGCCGGTGACCTCCTCGGTCACGGTGTGCTCGACCTGCAGACGGGCGTTGGCCTCGATGAACGCGACCTCGGCGGAATCGCCCCGGTCGTCGGCGTCGACCAGGAACTCGAACGTGCCGACGCCGCGGTAGCGGGCCTCGGCGGCGAGGCGCAGCGAGGCGTCGAGCAGACGCCGCCGCACGCCGTCGGCGAGGTCCGGCGCCGGCGCGATCTCGACGATCTTCTGGCGCTGGCGCTGGAGGCTGCACTCCCGCTCCCACAGATGCGCCACGGCGCCGGTGCCGTCGCCGACGATCTGCACCTCGATATGGCGCGCGCGCGGGAACAGCCGCTCGACGTAGACGGCGCCGTTGCCGAACGCCTGCAGCGCCTCGGCGCCGCAGATCGCGAAGGCGGCGTCGAGCTCGGTGGCGTCGTGGACCGGCCGCATGCCGCGCCCGCCGCCGCCGGCCACCGCCTTGATCATGATTCCGGCGCCGCCCTGCGCGGCGAGGAACGCCCGCGCCTGCTCCAGCGTCGTCGGTCCCGAGATGCCCGGCACCAGTGGAACGCCGCAACGCGCCGCCAGATCGCGGGCGCGGCCCTTGTCGCCGAACAGGTCCAGCGTCTCCGGCCGCGGTCCGACGAAGATCAGTCCCGCGGCCTCGCATGCGCGCGCGAAATCGCCGTTCTCGCTGAGGAAGCCGTAGCCGGGATGGACCGCGTCGCAGCCGGTCTCGCGCGCCGCCGCGACGATCTGGGCGATGTCGAGATAGGGCGGCACGCCGGCGCCGCGCAGCGCGAACACGGCGTCGGCGCGGCGCAGATGCAGCGAGGCGGAATCGTCCTCGGAATGGATCGCGACGGTGCGCCAGCCCTTCTCCGCCGCGGTGCGCGCGACGCGGATGGCGATCTCGCCGCGGTTGGCGATCAGAAGACTTCTGCTCATGGAGTTGGTTTCCGCCCCGGTTCGTTGCCGGCGCGATTGGAACCGCCGGGCGCGCCGCGCTCAAGCGGAACGTGGCCGCGCGAGCCGCAGGGCGGCTAGTCCGCGCGGGCGCGGCTCAACGGCCGAGTTCGCGCAATCCCTCGCGGATCAGCGCGTCGATCCGCGCCCCGTCGCCGAGGCGCTGCGCGACCTTGGCGACGGCGGCGAACGCCTCCATGCGGCGGTAGCCGAGATTGACCAGCGCCGAGACCGCGTCCTCGTTGACCGACGGCGCGGCGGGCGTCTCATCGGCGCTCGAGGTCGACGTGGCCGGCCGCGCCCCCGGCGTCGCGCCCCAGGCGACGGCCTTGTCCTTCAACTCCGTCACCAGACGCGCCGCGAGCTTGGGGCCGACGCCGGGCGCGCGGCTCAGCGCGGCGCGGTCCTGCGCCACGATGGCCGAGGCGAGCTGCTCCGGCGCCAGGGTCGACAGCAGCGACAGCGCGACGCGGGCGCCGACGCCCTGCACGGTCGTGAGGATGCGGAACCAGTCGCGCTCGGCGGCGGCGAGGAAGCCGTAGAGCGAGATCGCGTCCTCGCGCACGATCGTCTCGATCAGCAGCGTCGCCGGCGCGCCGGACGCCAGCTCGCGCAGCGTGCGGCCCGACGCGTGCACGACGTAGCCGACGCCGTTGACGTCGACGACGCAGGAATCGTCGGCCACCGAATCCACGACGCCGCGCAGCTTGCCGATCATCGTCCGGGCTTCCCGTCGGAAGCGCGCGCGAGGATGCGGCGCTCCCACTCCGCCTGCGAGCCGCGCACGCCGCTGCGGCCGCGGCCGGCGCCGATCCGTCCGCCGCGCACCGCGCCGACCTCGCCGCCGGACTCGTCGCCGGCGGTGGTCTCGCCGGCCTTCCAGCGGTCGATCGACGACCGGTTGTGGGCGTGGCAGATCGCCACCGCCAGCGCGTCGGCGGCGTCCGCGACCGCGTCGCTGCCGGGCAGCAGCCGGCGCACCATCATCTCGACCTGGACCTTGTCGGCGTGGCCGACGCCGACCACGGATTTCTTGATGTGGTTGGCGCCGTACTCGAACGCCGGCAGGCCGCGCTTGGCCGGCGCCAGCAGCACCGCGCCGCGCGCCTGGCCGAGCTTCAGGGTCGAGTTCGGGTTCTTGTTGACGAAGGTCTCCTCGACCGCCGCCTCGAGCGGCGCCCACTCCGCGATCACCGCCGTCACGCCGTCGAACAGCTGGCACAGCCGCGACGCCAGCGGCAGCGCCTCGTCGGAATGCACCACGCCGCACGCGACGTAGCGCAGCCGGTTGCCCTCCGACTCGATCACGCCCCAGCCGGTGTTGCGCAATCCCGGATCGAGTCCGATCAGCCGCATCGGCCGCGCCTCCCCGCGCCCGGCGCGCGCCGCGGCGCGGGCGTGGTGGAGAGGTCGGGCGACGCCGGCCCGGTCACATCGCGATCCTCATCCCGCCAGCGACGCCAGCGTGGCGTCGGACATCTCGAAATTGGCGAACACGGTCTGCACGTCGTCGTTGTCGTCGAGCGCGCCGATCAGCTTCATCAGCGTCTGCGCCGTCTCGCCCTCGACCGGCGCGCCGGTCCGGGGCCGCCACACCAGCTTGGCGCTGGTCGGCGCCCCCAGCGACTTCTCGAGCGCCTCGCGCACCGCGTTGTACGAATCCTGGGCGCAGACGATCTCGTGGTGGCCGTCCTCGCCCTCGACCGTCTGCACGTCGTCGGCGCCGGCGTCGATCGCCTTCTCGAGCACCTCGTCGGCCGATCCGACCGCCAGCTTGAAGCGGAACTCGCCGACGCGGTCGAACATGAAGGCGACGCTGCCGGTCTCGCCGAGATTGCCGCCGTATTTGGCGAAGGTCGAACGGACGTCCGACGCGGTGCGGTTGCGGTTGTCGGTCAGGGCCTCGACGATCACCGCGACGCCGCCGGGACCGTAGCCCTCGTAGCGCATCTCCTCGTAGTTCGCGTCGCCGTCGGCGCCGGAGGCCCGCTTGATCGCGCGGTCGACGGTGTCCTTCGACATGTTGGCCTCGCGCGCCGCGATCACGGCGGCGCGCAGACGCGGATTCGACGCCGGATCGGGCAGGCCGCTGCGCGCCGCCGTCGTGATCTCGCGCAGCAGCTTGGTGAAGACCTTGGCACGGCGGGCGTCCTGCGCGCCCTTGCGGTGCATGATGTTCTTGAATTGGGAATGGCCCGCCATGGCCCGGTTCCGATATCCTGTGGTTGACTGCGCCGGCCTCATACCACGGATGGCGTCGTCCCGCATGGGCGAAGCCTGTATCCGTCGTCGGCCGGCGCCGGAGGTAGCCGGCCGGCGCCGCCGATGCAAGAGTGGCGGCGTTGACCACGGACGGAGCCAAATGGACATCGTCTTCCTGTTCTACGACGGCATGACCACGCTCGACGCGATCGGCCCATGGGAAGTGCTGTCGCGCCTGCCCGGCGCGCGCGCGTTCCCGGTGGCGCGCGATGGCGGCGCGGTGACCACCGACACCGGCCTCAAGTTCGACGGGCTGCGCGCCATGGCCGACGTGGCGCGCGCCGACGTGCTGGTCGTGCCCGGCGCCGGCGACGTGCGACCGCAGGTCGCCGATCCCCGGACGCTCGACTGGCTGCGCGCGGTCGACGCCACGACGCGCTGGACCACGTCGGTGTGCACCGGCGCGGTGATCCTCGCCGCCGCGGGGCTGCTGAAGGATCGGCGCGCCACGACGCACTGGGCGGCGATGAACGCCCTGCGCCGCCTCGGCGCCATGCCGGTCGAACAGCGCGTGGTCGAGCACGGCAAGTACGTCACCGCCGCCGGCGTGTCGGCCGGCATCGACATGGCGCTGACGCTGGCGGCGCGGCTGGTCGACGAGCCGACCGCGAGGGCCCTGCAGCTCGCCATCGAATACGCGCCGGACCCGCCGTTCGACGCCGGCACGCCGGCTTCGGCGGGACCGGAGACGATGGCGCGCGCGCTGGCCCTGCTGGCCGCGAACGCGCCGAAGCCGTGATCCGCCCGCCATCCCCCCGCGTCGGCCGCCCGGCCACGCCCTACGATCACCGAAGGACATCGAGATGAAAGCCGCCTGGTACGACCGTAACGGCCCCGCCGACGAGGTGCTGGTGGTCGGCGACCTGCCCGACCCCGTCCCCGCCGCCGGCGAGGTGCTGGTGCGCATCCGCGCCTCGGCGGTCAACCCATCGGACGTGAAGACCCGGATGGGCCTGCGCGCCAAGATGACGATCCCCCGCCAGATCCCGCACAGCGACGCCGCCGGCGAGATCGTCGCGGTCGGCGCCGGCGTGCCGGCGGCTCGGATCGGCCAGCGCGTCTGGCTGTGGAACGCCGCCTACGGCCGGTGGAACGGCACCGCCGCGCAGCTCTGCGCCGTGCCGTCGGAGATGGCCGTGCCGCTGCCGTCGGCGCTGGATTTCGCGCAGGGCGCCTGCCTCGCCATCCCGGTGATCACCGCGCATCGCTGCTTGTTCGCCGACGGCGCGCCGACCGGCGAGACCGTCCTGGTGTCGGGCGGCGCCGGCGTGGTCGGCCACTACGCCATCCAGCTCGCGCGCTGGGCGGGCGCCGAGGTGATCACCACCGTCAGCGGGCCGGAGAAGGCGGCGCACGCCAAGGCGGCCGGCGCCGACCACGTGATCAACTACCGGACCGAGGACGTGGTCGCGCGGGTGCGCGCGATCACGTCAGGCGCCGGCGTGCACCGCGTCGTCGAGGTCGAGCTCGGCGAGAACATGGCGACGAACCTGGCGGTCCTGCGCGACGAGGGCATCCTCGTGTACTACGGCTCGAAGACGCCCAAGGTGGATCTGCCGTTCTTCCCGACGATCCTGAAGAACCTGCTGCTAAGGCCGGTGCTGATGTACACGATCACGCCGGCGCAACGCGCGCGCTGCGTGCGCGACATCGAACGCTGGGTGGCCGACAAGGGTGTCGCCAGCGCCGCGAATTCCACCGGCGCGCGTTTCGCCATCGCCGAACGCTTTCCGTTGGCGCGCATCGCCGACGCGCATCGTTGCGTCGAGGCGGGGACGAAGATCGGCCACGTGGTCGTGGATATCGACTAGATGGCGACGTCCGTCGGAGGCGCTTTTCCACAGACTGTGCAGAAAAAAAGGGCGGGGGTACGAGACCCCCGCCAAAAAACGTCGGAACCGTGGTTCCGACGCCCCCTCTAACTCGGAACATCGGAGAACGATTTCGGTGAAAAACCGTTCAATAACAAAGACTTTTGATTCTTTTCGGGTTGGCGTCAACAGCGATTTACGCCATACCTCTAATGGGTTGTGATGGCCGCTTCATCCCCAAGATACTGATCGGACGGAACAAAGACGGGCCGCGCGCTGACGGGGCCGGCGTCTGATGATGGTCAATTTAAGGCGGTTTATGATCTATATTCATTTATATAATTCAATGAATTAGCGAGTTTTATTAATGTATTAAATTAGAAATATGGACAGAATCTCGTGTCTTCCGTTGACGCGGCGTCGACTTTGTGTAAAGCGAAAATGAAGTGGATTATTAGTTTAATAAAATATCTTATCTAATTAATATTATTCGATATTTTATAAATTTAGACATTCTCAGCCGACGCCAGCTGTCCGCCAATCCGAATCGGCGCGATTTTCACCGCCAAGCCGGTGCGGTCGTCGGTCTCGACATAGACCGCGCACAGTGTCGCCTCGCCCTCCGCCGGCGCCAAGCGGTCACCCGGCATCTTCCGGATCATGCGCGGCATGGCGATCTCCTTCTTCATGCCGATCACCGAGTCGTAGTCGCCGCACATGCCCGCGTCGGTCTGGTAGGCCGTGCCCTTCGGCAACAGACGCGCGTCGGCGGTGGGCACGTGGGTGTGGGTGCCGACCACCAGCGAGGCGCGGCCGTCGCAGAAATAGCCGATCACCTGCTTCTCGCTGGTCGCCTCGCCATGGACGTCGACGAGGACGAAGTCGGCGTTGGCGGCCAGCCGGTGCGTCTTGAACTGCGCCTCGAGCGCCTGGAACGGATCGTCGAGCGCGTCCATGAACAGGCGGCACATCACGTTGATCACGGCCACGCGTTTGCGCCTGGCGGTCTCGTAGACTCCCGATCCGAAGCCCGGCGTGCCCGGCGGGAAGTTGACCGGCCGCAGCAGCCGGCGGTCCTGCGCGATGTAGGCGATGGCGTCCTTGTTGTCCCAGGAGTGGTTGCCGCCGGTGATCACGTCGACCCCGGCCTCGTGCAGGTCCTGGCAGATCTTGGCGGTGATGCCGAAGCCGGCGGCGGCGTTCTCGCCGTTCACGACCACGAAATCGAGCCCCAGGCGCGCGCGCAGCCGCGGCACCTCCTTGACCACGACATCGCGCCCGGCGCGGCCGACGATGTCGCCGCAGAACAGAACCTTCATGCCATCCCTCCACCCCCGCACCCTTAGGGCCTATGCGGCGCGCCGACAACCGGTCGCCGCGCCGGAAGCCCCCGTGATCCGATTGGGGCTGGAAACCGACCGATTGGTCGGTTAGAAGAATGGCCAGAGGACACCGCCATGGACACCGCGACCCAAGCCGCCTGGGGCGATCGCATGATCGCCATGCTCAAGGCCGACACCACCCAGCTCGAGCGGCGCGAGTACCGCCAGCCGGTCGCGCACTACATCGATCCCGCCCACGCCGCCCGCGAGCGCGCGACGTTGTTCCGGCGCACGCCGCTGATCGTGGCGGCGTCGAGCGAGATGGAGTCGCCCGGCGATTTCCGCGTCGTCGACATCGACGGCCTGTCGATCCTGCTGACGCGCCAGAGCGACGGAACCCTCAAGGCGTTCCACAACGTCTGCCGCCACCGCGGTTGCCGCGTGGTCGACGAGGAATGCGGCCGCCGCCCGACCTTCACCTGCAAGTTCCACTCCTGGGTCTACGGTGGCGACGGCGCCCTGCGCCACGTGCCCGGCGCCGAGGGGTTCCCGAATCTCGACCGCGCCGCGTCGGGATTGGTCGCGCTGCCGGTCGCGGAACGCCACGGGCTGGTCTGGGTGACGCCGACCGCCGGACCGCCGATCGACATCGATGCGTTCCTCGGCCCCATCGGGCCGGTGCTGGCGGAAATGAGAATCGCCGAGGCCGGCGTGTTCCGCTTCGAGCGCTTCGGCGAGGCGTTGAACTGGAAGCTGGTGGTCGACACCTTCCTCGAACTCTACCACGTGCCCTACCTGCACTCGAGGACCGTGGGGCGGTTCATCGAGGGGCGCGGCGGCATCTACGAGCGGCTGGGACGGCATGGCCGCTTCGTGGCGCCGCGGATGACGTTCCTGGCGGCGCTCGCCGACACGCCGTCGGCCGAGCGCGACGTCGCCGGCCACATCGTCGGCATCCACCGCGTGTTCCCCAACGCCGTCGTGGTGTGGCAGCGCGACCACGTCGAGTTCTGGACCGCCGTGCCCGACGGCGACGACCCCAACCGCTGCGTCGTGCGGCTGTGGCTGCTGAGCCCGGAGAAGACGGTCACCGACTCCGACCGCGCGAAGTGGAACAAGAACTGGGACATCGTGCGCGGCACCGTGCACGCCGAGGACTTCCCGATGGCGCGCACGATCCAGCAGGGCTTCTCAAGCGGCGCGCAGAGCCACGTCGTGTTCGGCCGCAACGAGCCCGGCCTGCACGACTTCCACCGCTCGCTCGACGAGGCGCTGACGGCGGGCTGACGCCGCGCTAGACCGCGACGTAGGTGACGGCCGAGCCGTCCTGCGCCTTGAACGCGAGCGCGCGCCAGATCCGCGCCTCGTCGTACCAGAGATCGAGCGGCGCCGGCCCGGTGATCGCGAACCGCCGGGCGCGCGCCGCGCCGCGCCGTCCGCCAGCGTCTCCTCGCCGCGATCGAGCACGGCCGGCGTCAGCACCTCGCCGTGCTGCGGGTTGATCATCGGCGCCGAGAGCTGCCGGTAGTTCCAGTGGGTGGCCGGAAGCGCGGCGGCCGGCGCGGTCACGCGGCCGGACTTCGATCCTTCGACGGCCAGAAGCCCGTCGGCGCGGCGCTCGACGTTCGCGAACGCGGCCGTGCCGTCGTCGTCGGTGCGGGAGACCAGGGACAGGAACGCACCGTCGCGCCAGCGTTCGGTCGCGCGGTGCCGATAGCGGAACACCGCGATCGGCCCGGCGCGCACGACGATGTCGAGCGCGATGTCGACGACCAGCGCGCCGGCCTCGTCGCGGAAATCGATGGTGTGCGCGCCGATGCGCGAGCCACGTCGCACGACGTCGAACGCGATGCGCCGCGACGGCGGTACGACCGCCCACGACGGGGCGGCGGCGACCGACGCGATCATCGCGGCGAGGCCGCGGCGTGTCGTTGCGCGCATGGTGCGTCCTCCATTGGTGCGGCTGGCGGTTCTACGGGCGTCCGGCGGCGGCGGATCACGCGGCGCCGTCGCACGCCCGTCCGGTCAACGCCGCGGCGGAACGCCGGTTCCCGCGCCGGCGGCGGCCGGTGATCCGGAGCGCGCGCGCGGACGTAAATGAGCGATTGCGAACCCAGGAGCGTCGTCGCTATGGTCGGAGCCGTCGGCTTCATCCGCGCGCCGCGCGCGTGGGCCGGAATCGGGATCCACCGCATGGACGATGGACGCGCGCCGCAGCGTCGTGAGGGGCTCGAGCCCGGCGGCGACCCTTGGGCGTGCGAGCTGATCGCCGCCGTCGTCCGGCGCGACCGGGCGGCCTTCGGCGAGCTGTTCCGCTTCTTCGCCCCCAGGATCAAGGCCTTCACCATGCGCGGCGGCGCCGATCCCGACGCCGCCCAGGAGGTCGCGCAGGAGACGATGATCGCGGTGTGGCGGCGGGCGGCGACATTCGACCGCCGCAAGGCGGCGGCGTCGACCTGGGTGTTCACCATCGCGCGCAACAAGCGGATCGACATGTTCCGCCGCGACGGCCGGCCGCCGCAGGACGCCGACGAGCTGGCGCTGTTCGCCGACGACCATGAGCCGGCGGCCGAGGACGCCGCGATCACGGCGCAGTCGCACGACCGGCTGCGGGAGGCGCTGCCGCGGCTGCCGCCCGAGCAGGCCGCCGTGCTCCAGAAGGCCTACTTCGAGGACAAGACCCATCTCGAGATCGCCGCCGAGCTCGGCCTGCCGATGGGCACGGTCAAGTCGCGGATCCGCCTCGCCCTCGCGCGGCTGCGGTCGGCGTTACACGGAGACCACGCATGACGTCGCACCCCGCGCCGGCGGAGATGCTGCTGGACTACGCGACCGGGGCCCTGCCGGAGGGACCGGCCCTCGTCGTCGCCTGCCATCTGTCGCTCGCACCCGAATCGCTGGAGCTGGTCGCCGATCTCGAGGCGGTCGGCGGCGCGATGCTGGCCGCGACCCCCGCCGCGCCGATGGATGACGGCGCGCTCGCCGCGGTCCTGGCCCGGCTCGACGACGCGGACGAGGCGGCCGCTCCGGACGCGGCGCCCGGTCCGCTCGCCGGGCTGCCGCCGGCGGTGCGCGCCTACGTGCCCGAGGGCGCGGCGTGGAGCCGCGTCATGCCCGGCGTCGAGGAGATCGCGCTGCCCCTGCGCGACGGGCGCCACAACGCCGCGCTGATGCGGATCGGCGCCGGCCGGGCGATTCCGCGCCACACCCACGAGGGCGTCGAATACACCCTGGTGATCTCCGGCGCGTTCAACGACGGCGAGCGCCGCTACGCCGCCGGCGACATCTGCGTCGCCGACGCGTCGCTGGACCACCGCCCCGCCGTCGACGGTGTCGAGGCGTGCGTCTGCCTCGCGGTGTCCGAGGCGTCGATCGTGCTCACCGGGCCGGTGGGCCGCTGGCTCAATCCGCTGCTGCGCCGCCGTTCCGCCAAGCCGCCGCGCTGATCAGGCCGGCCGCGGCGTCCGCCGCTTCGCCTTCGCGGGCGCGGGCCGCATCGCGGCGGCCGTGAGCCAGAACACCTCGCCGGCGCTCTCGGCGGTGTCCGGCCAGAAGAACGGCCAGTGGGGATGCTCGGCCTCGAGGATCTCGCGACCGGTGCCGATCTCGCACAGCAGGCCGCCGTCGGGCGTCAGATGACCGGGCGCCGCCGCGAGGATGCGCCGCACGATGTCCAGCCCATCGTCGCCGCCGGCCAGCGCCATCGCCGGCTCGTGCCGGTACTCCGGCGGCAGCGCCGCCATCGCCGCGGCGTCGACATAGGGCGGGTTGGTCAGGATCAGATCGTAGCGCCGCCCCGCCACCGGCGCGAACAGGTCGCCCTGGAGCAGCTCGATGCGCCCGCCCTCGCCGCTCTCGTCGATATTGCGGCGCGCGACGGCGGCGGCGTCCGGCGACAGCTCGACGGCGTCGATCCGCGCGTTGGGGAACACCCGCGCCGCGAGGATCGCCAGGCATCCCGAGCCGGTGCAGAGATCGAGCACGCGGCCCACGGCGTCGGGATCCTCGACCAGCGCGAAGCCCTCGCCGCCGATCAGGTCGGAGAACAGCAGCTCGCCGATGAACGAGCGCGGCACGATCACCCGCTCGTCGACATGGAACGGCACGCCCTGGATGTAGGCGCGTCCCGTCAGATAGGCGGCGGGTTTGCGGGTGGCGACCCGCGCTTCGACCACCTCCGCCAGGCGCAACCGCTCCGGCGCGGTGAGGCGCGCGTCGAGGAACGGATCGAGCTGGTCGATCGGCAGGCGCAGGGTCTCGAGGATCAGGAACGCCGCCTCGTCCAGCGCGCCGCCGGTGCCGTGGCCGTAGGCGATGCCGGCGGCGTTGAAGCGGCTGACGGCGTAGCGCAGGAAATCGCGCACCGTCAGCAGTTCGGCCGCGACGGCGGCGGGATCGGATATGGCCACGAAAATTCCGTGCGAGTTGGGCTGATGGCGCGCCCGGCAGGGATCGAACCTGCGACCTACCGCTTAGAAGGCGGTTGCTCTATCCACTGAGCTACGGGCGCCCGCGCGGCCGCAGGATACCACACCGGCGGCGCCTCGGCGCGCCGGCGGCGAGGTCAGTGCGTCCAGCGGCCGACCCGGCCGAAGGCGAAATTGTCGGCGTAGGCCTTGGGCCGCACGGCGCGCGCCTTGGGCTCGGAGACGGTGTACAGCCAGCCCTTCTTCGTGGCGTAGGCCACCGCCTCGTCCTTCGTGGCGAAGGTCAGGCGCACCTGGCCCATCATGTCGCGCGAACTGGTCCAGCCCATGAGGGGATCGGTCTCGACCGCCTCCGGCTCGCTCTCGATCACCCACTCCTGGGCGTTGCCGACGCCGGACTGCATCGCGGTCTTGGCGGGTTTGAAGATCCTGACCTGCATCGTTCCAGACCCGTTTCCTGTGCCGGCGCGGCGCCCGCGGGATGGTCGGGGCGGCCGGATTCGAACCGACGGCCTCTTGCGCCCAAGGCAAGCGCTCTACCAGGCTGAGCTACGCCCCGATCCCTCGGACGCTCCCGCGCGCGGAAGCCCTTTTCGTCGCGCGGTTATCTACCAGCGCCGCGGCGGCGCCGGAAGGGGGCATTTCGGCGCGCGGCGGCAAGGGAACCAGGTCGCGCCGCGCCGCCGGCCGCCAGCGGCCGACCGGTCCGGCTTGCGCGCGACCGGCGGCGGGGATCGGTCGGGCTTGCGCCCGACCGCCAGCGGCCGACCGGTCCAGCTTGCGCCGGACCGGCGGCGGGTGCATGCGACGGGGCAGCAGGGAGTATCCGATGTTCGACCAGACGCCCGACCGCCGCGGCGGCGACGGCCGCGCCCCCTCGATCAACGTGCTGGGCGGGCCGCTGGCGCCGTGCTCGGCCGAGCCGCTGACCGGCTTCTTCCGCGACGGCTGCTGCAACACCGGCCGCGAGGACACCGGCCTGCACACGGTCTGCGCCGTGATGACCGAGGCGTTCCTCGCCTTCTCGAAGGCGGCCGGCAACGACCTCTCGACGCCGATGCCGCGCTTCGGCTTCGCCGGGCTGAAGCCGGGCGACCGCTGGTGCCTGTGCGCGGCGCGCTGGCGCGAGGCGTGGGAGGCCGACGCCGCCCCCGCCGTGATCCTCGAAGCGACCCACCGCGCGACCCTGGGCATCGTGCCGCTGGAGGCGCTCAAGGCGCACGCGTTCAAGGCGAATTGATCGACGGCGCGCTGGTCGCTCCGTCGCAGCACACCGACCGGCGTTCTCCGACACCCCACCACCGTTGTCGCGAACGGCGCACCACTGTCATCCCGAGCGCCGCGAGGGATCCAGGGGCGGCGCCTGGATCCCTCGCGGCGCTCGGGATGACAGTGGGGTCCGGAGCGGCTGGACCGGTCTGAGCGCACCGGCAGCCGATTCGCTTTAGCGGGCGACGAGCGCGCGGGACGGGTTGGCGAGCAGCGAGTCGATGTCGGCCGCGCCCGCGATGCGGATCGCGATCTCGTCGTCGGCGGGACGCTCGAAGCGCGCCGCGTGGTGGTCGAATACGGTGTCGGCGATCGTCGGACGACCACGCTCGGCGTCGTTGAGCCGACGCCGGCGCCGGATCTCGTCCAGCGGCGTGTCGACGAACACCAACGCGAAGGCCGCGCCCGCCTCCGCCGCGACGGCGCGGTAGCGGTCGCGCAGGAAGCGGTGCGAGAGCGTGTCGTCGAGCACGGCGTGCCGGCCGGCCGCGAGCGCGGCGCGCAGGCGCGTGACGGCGATCCGGCTGGTCGCCTCCCATTCGGCGTCGGGAATGCCGGCGCCGCCGTCGAGACCACGCTCCTCGTTGATCGCGTCGAGGCTGATCCTCGGCGCGTCGAGCGCGTCGGCCAGAAGCCGCGCGATGGTCGATTTGCCGGAGAACGCCAAACCGCACATCGCCACCAGCGTCGCCATCGCGCCGCTCCGCGTCGGTCCGCGCTTAGAAGATGCCGTCGATCTCGCCGTCGGCCATCAGGTGGATGCGCTCGGCGGCCGGCACCCGCGGCAAGCCGGGCATGGTCATGATGTCGCCGGCCAGCGCGACCACGAAGCCGGCGCCGGCCGAGAGCCGCAGCTCGCGGATCGGCAGGGTGTGGCCGGTCGGCGCGCCGCGCAGCGCCGGGTCGGCGGCGAAGCTGTACTGCGTCTTGGCGATGCACACCGGCAGCTTGCCGAAGCCGGCCGCCTCCAGCGCGGCGGCGCGGTTGCGCACCGCCGCGGTCGGCGCGACGCCGGCGGCGCGGTAGACCTCGCGCGCGACGACGCCGATCTTGTCGAGCAGCGGCATGTCGTCGGGATAGAGCGGCGCGAATTTCGCGGCGCCCTTGTCGATCACGGCGACGGCCTCGCGCGCCAGCGCCTCGGCGCCCTCCCCGCCCTTCGCCCAGTGCTCGCACAGGATCGCCTTGGCGCCGGCCTCGGCGCATTTGGCCTCGATCAGCGCCAGCTCGGCGGGCGTGTCCGAGGTGAAGCGGTTGATGCCGACCAGCACCGGCAGGCCGAACTTGGCCAGGTTCTCGACGTGGCGCAGCAGGTTGGGGAGACCCTTGGCGACGGCGTCGAGGTTCTCGGCGCCCAGCGCCTTGGCGTCGGCGCCGCCGTGCAGCTTCAACGCCCGCACCGTCGCCACCACCACGGCGAGCGCCGGCTTCAGGCCGCCGACGCGGCACTTGATATCGAGGAACTTCTCGGCCCCGAGATCGGCGCCGAAGCCGGCCTCGGTGACGACGTAGTCGGCCAGCCCCAGCGCCGCGCGGGTCGCGATGAGCGAGTTGCAGCCGTGCGCGATGTTGGCGAAGGGGCCGCCATGGACCAGCACCGGATTGCCCTCGAGCGTCTGCACGAGGTTGGGCTTGGCGGCGTCCTTGAGGATCGCGGCCATCGCCGGCGCGGCCTTCAGGTCGCCGGCGGTCACCATCCTGCCGTCGCGGGTCTCGGCGACGACGATGCGCGCCAGCCGCGCCTCGAGGTCCTTCAGGTCGCGCGCCAGGCAGAGGATGGCCATCACCTCGGACGCCGTGGTGATGTCGAACCGGCCCTGCCGCGGGAAGCCGTTGGCGACGCCGCCGAGGCTGAGCACGACGTCGCGCAGCGCGCGGTCGTTCATGTCCATGGCGCGCGGCCAGAACACGCGCCGCGAATCGATGCCCAGCGCGTTGCCCCAGTAGACGTGGTTGTCCAGCATCGCCGCGAGCAGGTTGGGCGCCGTGGTGATGGCGTGGAAATCGCCGGTGAAGTGGAGGTTGATCTCGGCCATCGGCACGACCTGGGCGTAGCCGCCGCCGGTGGCGCCGCCCTTCTGGCCGAAGCACGGCCCGAGGCTGGGCTCGCGCAGCGCGATCGCCGTGCGCTTGCCGATGCGGTTGAGCGCGTCGCCCAGCCCGATCGTGGTGGTGGTCTTGCCCTCGCCCGCCGCCGTGGGATTGATCGCGGTGACGAGGATCAGATGGCCCGGCTTCGCCGCCGCGAGGCCGGGCAGCGCGGCGAGGTCGACCTTCGCCTTGGTGCGTCCGTAGGGCTCCAGCGCGTCGTCGCCGATCCCGATCTTCGCCGCCACCTCGACCAGCCGACGCGGCGTCGCCCGCCGCGCGATCTCGATGTCGCTGAGCACCTCGGCCATGCCGTCTCCCCCCCCTATCGCTTCGCATTCCCCGGCGGGCAGGAAGCCCCTCACCCCGACCCTCTCCCCGCCTGCGCGGGGAGAGGGAGGAAGAACCCGCCGCGAAGCGCGTTCATCCCCCCTTCCGCCCCGACGAGGGGGAGAAGGAGGAAGAACGCGCCGCGAAGCGTGTTCATACCCCCTCTCCCCCCAACGAGGGGGAGAAGGAGGAAGAACGCGCCGCGAAGCGCGTTCATGCCCCCCTCTCCCCCTGACGAGGGGGAGAGGGCCGGGGTGAGGGGCTTCGTCGAACCAGATACCGCCGCCCGCCGACGCGATGCTATCCGCCGTCCGGCGCGCGGCCAATGTGGGTAAGCGGCGACCTCACCCCTCGCGCGCCGGCCCGGTCATGTCGGACGGCACCACCCAGGCGTCGAACTGCGCGGCGGTCACGAAGCCCGAGGCGATGGCGGCGTCGCGCAGCGAGAGGCCGCCGATATGGGCGGCGCGCGCGATCTTGGCGGCCTTGTCGTAGCCGATATGGGGGTTGAGCGCCGTCACCAGCATCAGCGAGCGCCGCAGCAATTCGTCGATGCGCCCGAGGTCGGGCTCGATGCCGGCGACGCAGTTGCGCGCGAAGCTCTCCGCGGCGTCGGCCAGCAGCCGGATCGACTGCAGCACGGCGTCGGCGATCACCGGCTTGTAGACGTTGAGCTGGAGGTGTCCGCTCGCGCCGGCGAACGTCACCGTGACGTGGTTGCCGATGACGCGGGCCGCGACCATCGTCAACGCCTCGGCCTGGGTCGGGTTGACCTTGCCGGGCATGATCGACGAGCCGGGCTCGTTCTCCGGCAGCCGCAGCTCGCCCAGACCGGCGCGCGGGCCGGAGCCGAGCAGGCGCACGTCGTTGGCGATCTTGTGCAGCGAGACCGCGATGGTGTTGAGCGCGCCCGACAACTCGACCAGCGCGTCGTTGCCCCCGAGCGCCTCGAAGAAATCCACCGCCGGACGGAACGGCAGGCCGGTGAGTTCGGCGGTCTTGGCGGCGAACAGCGCCGGGAAGCGCGGATCGGCGTTGAGGCCGGTGCCGACGGCGGTGCCGCCCTGCGCCAATTCCATGACGCGCGGCATCGCGGCGTCGAGCCGTTCGATCCCCAGCGCGACCTGGCGCGCCCAGCCGCCGAACTCCTGCCCCAGCGTCACCGGGGTGGCGTCCTGCAGATGCGTGCGGCCGATCTTCACGATGTCCGCGAACGCCGTCGCGCGCGCGGCGATCGTGTCACGCAACTCGCGCAGCGCCGGCTTCAGCCGTCCCTCGACCTCGCGCGCGGCGGCGATGTGCATCGCCGTGGGGATCGAATCGTTCGAGGACTGGCCGAGATTGACGTGGTCGTTGGGATGCACCGGGCTCTTGCGGCCGCGCGGCGCGCCCAGCAGCTCGCAGGCGCGGTTGGCGATCACCTCGTTGGCGTTCATGTTGGTCTGCGTGCCGGAGCCGGTTTGCCAGACGGCAAGCGGGAACTCGTCGGCGAGCCGGCCGTCGACCACCTCGTCGGTGGCGGCCACGATGGCGCCGGCGAGATCCGCCGGCAGAAGGCCCAGTTCATGGTTGGCCAGCGCGGCGGCCTTCTTCTGCACGCCCAGCGCGGCGATCAGCGCCGCCGGCATGCGCTCGCCGCCGATCCGGAAATTCTCCAGGCTGCGCTGCGTCTGGGCGCCCCAGTAGCGCGACGCCGGCACCGCCACCTCGCCCAGCGAGTCGGTCTCGATCCGCGTGTCGGTCATGACGCTCCCGTCGACGGCCGCCGTCCCGCGCGGCCTACGACGTCAACATGGGGCCGCGATGAGCGGTCCGCAAATCCGGCTGATGATGGAACGGCGCTAGTCGACGACCAGCGCGACGGCGGTCGCGGCGGTCAGCATCCCCGCCATCGTCGCGGCGGCTTGGCGCCAGCGCGGCCGCTCACGTAGCCGGCGATCCACCGTCATCAACGGCACCAGCGGCCGCGGCACGCGGTGCTGGCAGAAGGCGACCTTGCGGACGTAGTCGGGGATGACCCAGCGGACCCGGCTGCCGGCACGGAACGACGCCACGTCGCCCGCCCGCAGCGACCAGGTCCGGCCGGAATCATCGGTCAGCTCGGCGGCGCCGTCGACAACATGGATCGTCTCATCGACATCGTAGCGCCACTCGAACGCGCCGGCGGTGCAATCCCACAGGTCGGTCCACGCCGTGTCGTCGGTGTGCCGTGACAGCGACGCGACCCGTGCGCGGGGTTCGCCAGCCAGAATCCAGCCTGGGTCGATCGGCGCGTCGCGCATCGAGGTCGCAGCGAGATTCTCCTGCCTCATCAACGGCATATGCATGTTTCGAAACCTTCGAACAATCAATTCTGTGAAATCACTTTAACTTAACCTGAACCATCATCTGAGGCAACCCGCGCGGCCGCTACCGCTCGGCGGCCTTGGCCAGCAGCGCCGCCTTGAGCTCGGCGAGGTCGCCGCGCATGGCCGCGATCTCGGCCTTCAGGGCCTCCTGCTCGTGGTGGGTGAACGCGTCGTGGTCGACCATCACCTTGTCGAGCAGGCGCGCGACCACCAGCGGGATGATGATCAAGGGCGCGACGTGCATCAGGATCACGCCGTTGATGCGTCCGATCAGCGTGACCGGCGCGAAATCGCCGTAGCCGACGGTCATCGCCGTCACGAACGCCCACCACAGCGAGTCGAGCAGCGGCTTGTCCTCGGCGAAATGGAACACGACGGCGGCGACGCCGACGAAGGCGAGATAGATGCCCGCCAGTTCCTTGAACGTGTCGGTGGCGTTGACGAAGGCCTTCATGATCGCGCGCCCCTGCCTGTGCGTTGCGGGACGCCGATCCTGACCTCGGCCCGCCGAAACGGCAATTCCCGAACGGCGGCGTCCCGAAAACGCGGTTTGCAGGGCCCCGCGCGAGCCGCCATAGTGGCGGCGATCCAGACCGGACTCCCGGATCAACGGGAGCCGTCGGGGACCGGAAACACCAACGGGAACCAAAGATGACCGATCTAAGCTACAGCGCGCCAAGCACGCTGGACGAAGCCGTGGGGGCGATGGTCGCCGCCAAGGGCGCCGGCCGCATCCTGGCCGGCGGCACAGATCTGCTGGTGCAGCTTCGCGCCGGCGTGCTCAAGGCGACCTCCATCGTCGACGTCAAGAAGATCGCCGAGATGACGACGATCGAGGAGAAGGCCGGGTCGTTCCGGATCGGCGCGGCAGTGTCGGGCGCCGTCATCGGCGAGCACGCCGCGCTCAAGAAGGCGTGGCCGGGCGTGGTCGAGGCCATCAACCTGATCGGCTCCAAGCAGATCCAGGGCCGCGCCTCGGCCGGCGGCAATCTGTGCAACGCCTCGCCCGCCGCCGACAGCGTGCCGGCGCTGGTCGCCGCCGACGCGACGGTCACGATCCAAGGACCGAAGGGGCGCCGCGAGGTGCCGGTTGAGAAGATCCACGCCGGACCGGGCCGCACCACGCTCGAGCCGGGCGAGATCGTCGTCAGCATCACTTTGCCGGCGCGTCCCGCCGGGTCGGGCGACGCCTATCTGCGGCTGATCCCGCGCACCGAGATGGACATCGCGGTCGTCGGCTGCGGCGTCAGCCTGACGATGAAGGACGGCGTCTGCGTCGCCGCCCGCGTCGGCCTCGGCGCCGTGGCGCCGACCGTGCTGCTGGTCGAGGCCGCCGGCAAGGCGCTGGTCGGCTCCAAGCTCGACGACAAGGCGCTGGAGGCCGCCGCCGCCGCCTGCCGCGCCGCCTGCAAACCGATCGACGACAAGCGCGGCACCATCGTCTACCGAACCAAGATCGCCGGCGTTCTTCTGAAGCGCGCCACGGCCATCGCGGCCGAACGCGCGGGAGGGCGCTAACCATGGCTAAGACGCACGTCACCACCACCATCAACGGCGAGCCGGTCGAGTTCCTGTGCGACGCCTCGCAGACCGTCCTCGACGTGCTGCGCGACCAGCTCGGCCTGACCGGCACCAAGGAGGGCTGCGGCTCGGGCGACTGCGGCGCGTGCAGCGTCACGATCGACGACCGGCTGGTGTGCAGCTGCCTCGTGCTGGCGCCGGAGGCCGAGGGCAAGCGCATCGAGACCATCGAGGGCATGGCCAAGGGCGACCAGCTCCACGCCCTGCAGAAGAAGTTCGTCGAGTTCGCGGCGCTCCAGTGCGGCATCTGCACGCCCGGCGTCCTCGTCGCCGCGCGGGCGCTGCTGGCGCGCAACAAGAACCCGACCGAGACCGAGGTGAGGTACTGGCTCGCCGGCAACCTCTGCCGCTGCACCGGCTACGACAAGATCATCCGCGCGGTCATGGAAGTGGCCGCCGACATGAGGGAGACAGCGCGATGAGCAAGCCAGTCTACAAGTGGATCGGCACGCGTCCCGACCGCCCGGACGGCGCCGACAAGGTGACCGGACGCGCCCGTTTCGGCGCCGACTTCAACATGCCCGGCCAGCTCGTCGGCAAGGTGCTGCGTAGCCCGCACGCCCACGCCATCATCAGGTCGATCGACACCTCGGCGGCCGAGGCGCTGCCGGGCGTGAAGGCGGTTGTGACGTCGAAGGACTTCCCCGACCAGCCCAACATGATCGTCCCGACCGGCGAGATGCAGGTGAACCTGCGCGACATCACGCGCGGCGTCATGGCGCGCGAGAAGGTCCTGTTCGAGAGCCATCCCGTCGCCGCCGTCGCCGCCACCACGGAGGCCGTCGCCAAGGCGGCGCTCGCCCTGATCAAGGTCGACTACGAGGTGCTGCCGCACGTCATCGACGTCGACGAGGCGATGAAGGACGGCGCCCCCGTCCTGCATGACCACCTCTTCACCGAAGGCGTCAAGCCGGCGCCGACCAAGGCGTCGAACATCGCCAAGCGCATGGACAACGCCAAGGGCGACACCGCCGCCGGCTTCGCCCAGGCCGAGGTCGTCGTCGAGCGCGACTACACCACCCAGGCCGTGCACCAGGGCTACATCGAGCCGCACGCGACGCTGGCCAGCGCCGCCGAGGACGGCCAGGTGCAGATCTGGGCCAGCACCCAGGGCCACTTCCAGGTGCGCGGCTTCGTCAGCCGCCTGCTCAACATCGAGACCTCGCAGATCCGCGTCGTGCCGACCGAGATCGGCGGCGGCTTCGGCGGGAAGACGGTGGTCTACCTCGAGCCGATCGCGGTGCTGCTGTCGCGCAAATCCGGCAAGCCCGTGAAGATGGTGATGAGCCGCGAGGACGTGTTCCGCGCCTCGGGCCCCGCCCCCGGCGGCACCGTCAAGGTCAAGATCGGCGCCAAGCGCGACGGCACCATCGTCGCCGCCGAGTGCACCGTCGCGCTGCAGGCCGGCGCCTTCCCCGGCTCGCCGCTGGGACCGGCGTGCTGGACCAGCTTCGCCTGCTACGACATCCCGAACATCAAGGTCACGGGCTACGACGTCGTCAGCAACCGGCCCAAGGTCGCGGCCTACCGCGCGCCCGGCGCGCCGATCACGGCGTGGGGCGTCGAATCGACGCTCGACATCCTGGCGCAGGAGCTGCGCATGGATCCGATCGACCTGCGCCTGAAGAACGCGGCGAAGAAGGGCACCAAGACCAGCTACGGCCCGACCTTCGACGTCATCGGCTTCGTCGAGTGCCTCGAGGCGGCGAAGAACTCCGCCCACTACAAGAGCAAGGTCAAGCCGGGCATGGCGCGCGGCGTCGCGGCCGGCTTCTGGTTCAACGTCGGCGCCGATTCCAGCGCCGCCGCCCACGTCGCCGAGGACGGCACGGTCACGATCATCTCGGGCAACCCCGACATCGGCGGCTCGCGCGCCTCGCTCGCCATGATGGCGGCCGAGGAGCTCGGCGTCGACTACGACAAGGTCCGTCCGATCGTCGCCGACACCGCCTCGATCGGGTTCAACTTCGTCACCGGCGGCAGCCGCGTGACCTTCGCCACCGGCCTGGCGGTGGTGAACTCGGTCAAGGACATGATCCGCGACCTCAAGATCCGCGCCGCCAAGACCTGGGGCGTCGATCCCGAGGGCGTGGTCTGGGAGGACGGCATGGCCAAGCCGGCGAGCAGCAACGTCGGCGAGTTCGACCCGCTGTCGCTGGCCCAGCTGGCGGCCACCGCCGGCAAGACCGGCGGCCCGATCAACGGCCACGCCCAGCTCAACGCGCAGGGCGCCGGACCCGGCTTCGGCGTGCACATCTGCGACCTCGCGGTCGACCGCGACACCGGCATCGTCACCATCGACCGCTACACCGCGGTGCAGGACGTCGGCACAGCGATCCATCCCAGCTACGTCGAGGGCCAGATGCAGGGCGGCGCCGTGCAGGGCATCGGCTGGGCGCTGAACGAGGAGTACATCTACAACGCCAAGGGCAGACTCGATAACGCCGGCTTCCTCGACTACCGCATCCCGGTGGCGTCGGACCTGCCGATGATCGAGACCATCGTCGTGGAGGTGCCCAACCCGCACCATCCCTACGGCGTGCGCGGCGTCGGCGAGGTGCCGATCGTTCCGCCGCTGGCGACCGTCGGCAACGCCGTCGCCCGCGCCACCGGCGTGCGCGTCGTCGACCTGCCGCTGTCGCCGCCGCGCCTGTCGGCCGCGATCGACGCGGCGACCCCGAAGATGGCGGCGGAGTAGCGCCGCCGTCCCTCCCGGTGGCCGTGGCGGCCATCGGGCGCTCCATCCTGGGCGGCCCGCGGGCCGCCCATCGCGTTTCGGCAACAGGAATCGGACGACCGACATGCCCGGCGCGGCGCCATCGACGGGGCTTCCACGCGGCCTCCGCGATGAGGAGGCCCGCGCCCGCCTGCGGGCCGAAGGACCCAACGAGCTGCCGCGGCCGGACAAGCGCACGCCGCTGCGCATCGTGCTCGAGGTCCTGCGCGAGCCGATGCTGGCGCTGCTGCTGGGCGGCGGCGCCATCTACCTCGCGCTCGGAGAGCCGAAGGACGCCGTCATCCTGCTCGGCTTCGCGGTCCTCTCGGTCGCCATCACCGTGATCCAGGAGACGCGCACCGAAAAGGTGCTCGAGGCGCTGCGCGACCTCACCAGCCCGCGCGCCCTGGTCGTGCGCGACGGCGAGCGCAAGCGCATCGCCGGCCGCGACGTCGTGCGCGGCGACATCGTCGTCCTCGCGGAAGGCGACCGCGTGCCGGCCGACGCCGTCCTCGTCGACGCCCACGACCTGCAGACCGACGAATCGCTGCTGACGGGAGAGTCCGTACCCGTGCGCAAAGCCGCCCGCGCCGGAGTCGCTCCATCGGAGGCCCCCCGACCGGGCGGCGACGACCTGCCGTTCGTCTTCTCCGGATCGCTGATCGTGCGGGGCACGGGGACCGGCGAGGTGACGGCGACCGGCGCGCGCAGCGAGATCGGCAGGATCGGCCAGTCGCTGGGCGCCCTGGAGACGGAGCCGCCGCGGCTGCGGGCGCAGACGCGCCGGCTGGTGTGGGCGTGCACCGCCGGCGGCGGCGCCGTGAGCGTCCTCGCCGTCCTGCTCTACGGCACCCTGAGGGGCGGCTGGCTCGACGCGGTGCTGGCCGGCATCGCGCTGGGCATGTCGATGCTCCCGGAAGAGTTCCCGGTGGTGCTCACCATCTTCATGGCGATGGGCGCCTGGCGCATTTCGCGCGCGCGGGTCCTGACGCGGCGCGCCGCCGCCATCGAGACGCTCGGATCCGCGACCGTGCTGTGCACGGACAAGACCGGCACGCTGACCGAGAACCGGATGAGGATCGCCGAGCTGCGACCCGCCGGCGGCGGGATCCTCCGGCTCACCGACGCATCAGGCGCGACACTCGCGGCGGGATTCCACGACATCGCCGCGGCCGGCCTGCTCGCCAGCGCGCGCGAACCGTTCGATCCCATGGACAAGGCGTTCCACGCGCTCGGCGGCGCGGAGCCCGCCGGGACCGGGCGCATGCCGGACGCCGGGTGGACGCTCGAACGCGCCTACGGCCTGCGGCCGGACCTCCTCGCCATGACGCAGGCGTGGCGGCCGGCCGCTGGCGCCGAGGGCATCGTCGTCGCGGCCAAGGGCGCGCCGGAGGCCATCGCCGATCTGTGCCGTCTCGACGCCGCGGCGGCCGCCGCGCTGACCACGACCGTGGATTCGATGGCCGCCGAAGGGTTGCGCGTGCTGGGCGTGGCCCGCGCGTCGTTCACCGGGACGGCCTTGCCCGACTCGCCGCGCGACTTCGCGTTCGAGTTCGTCGGCCTCGCCGGGCTGGCCGATCCGCTGCGCGCGAGCGTGCCGGCGGCGGTGGCGGACTGCCGCTCGGCCGGCATCCGGGTGGTGATGATCACCGGCGACTATCCGGCGACGGCGCGCGCCATCGCGCGGCAGGCCGGCATCGAGGGCCGGGACGTGGCGACCGGCGACGAGCTGGCGGCACTGGACGACGCCGCTCTACGCGAGCGGGTGCGCGCGACGACGGTGTTCGCGCGCATCATGCCGGAACAGAAGCTGCGCATCGTCGAGGCGTTGAAGGCGAACGGCGAGATCGTCGCCATGACCGGCGACGGCGTCAACGACGCGCCGTCGCTGAAGGCGGCGCATATCGGCATCGCCATGGGCGGGCGCGGCACCGACGTGGCGCGCGAGGCGTCGTCCATCGTGCTGCTCGACGACGATTTCGGCTCGATCGTGAAGTCGATTCTGCTGGGGCGACGGATCTACGACAATCTGCGCAAGGCGATGGGGTTCATCTTCGCCGTCCACGTGCCGATCGCCGGGCTGGCGCTGCTGCCGCTCCTGTTCGGGCTGCCGCTCCTGTTCGGGCCCGATGCACATCGCGTTCCTCGAGATGGTGATCGATCCTGTCTGCTCGCTGGTGTTCGAGGCCGAGACCGAGGAGGAGGACGTGATGCGGCGCCCGCCGAGGTCACCCGACGAACCCCTCTTCCCCGCCCGGTTGATCGCGTGGAGCCTCTCGCAGGGGATGCTCGCGCTGGCGCTCGTCGCCGGGATATTCCTCGCCGCCCTGCAGCGCGGCATGCCCGAGTCGGAGGTCCGCGCTCTGACGTTCTTCTCGCTCGTGCTGACGATCATCAGCCTGATCTTCGTCAACCGCTCGTTCAGCGCGTCCCCGGTCACCGCGTTGATCCGCCCGAATCCCGCTCTCGTCTGGGTCCTGTCGGCCGTCGCCGCGCTGCTGGCGGTCACGCTGCTGTGGGCGTGGGCGCGCGACCTCTTCCGCTTCGGTCCGCTGCACGCCGACGACCTCGCCGTGACGCTCGCCGCCGGCGTCGTCGTGTTCCTGCTGCTGGAAGCGACGAAGCCGCTGTGGCGCCGGAACCCGACGGCGCGGCGGGCCCGCGCCCGGCAATCCGGATAAACGCCGATTCATGCCGACGCGGCGGCCCGACCTTGCGCCCGCCGGCCCTGGACCCAAAGTTAATGTCGATGCGGTTCGAAGACGCACTCGACTGCGCTTTGTTCCTCGACCTCGACGGCACGTTGATCGATATCGCGCCGACTCCCGACGCGGTCCGCGTCCCGGACGGTCTGGTGCCGCTCCTCCAACGCCTTCAGACGGGCCTCGGCGGGGCGTTGGCGATCATCACGGGCCGCCCGGTGTCGGATATCGACCGCCTTCTCGCGCCGTCGACCCTTCTCGTCGCGGGCGTGCACGGCGCCGAGATCCGCACGGAACGCGGTCGGGAACCGGTGGATCTCGCGGCGCCGCTGGACGGCGCGGTGCGCGACGCCGTGCGCCGGCTCGAGGATATCGCGCCGGGGATCGTCATCGAACAGAAGCCCTGCTCCATCGCCGTCCACTACAGGCTGGCCCCCGCCGCCGAGCCCATGGTCGAGTCCGCGCTGCGCCGCATCCTCGCCGACGGGCCCGACCATCTGATCCTCTGCGCCGGCCGGAAGGTCATCGAGATCGTCCCGAAGCACGTGTCCAAGGGCACGGCGCTGGAGACGCTGTCGCGGCTCGCGCCGTTCGCAGGGCGGCGTCCGCTTATGATTGGCGACGATTTCTCGGACCTCTCCGCGTTCGACGCGGCCCGACGCCTCGGCGGCGGCGCGCTGCGGGTCGCCGGCGAGTTGTTCGCGGCGGCGGATAGCGATTTCAACGGTCCGTCGGCCGTGCGGTCGTGGCTGGCGGCGCTCGCGGCGAGGCTCCCGGCATGATCCCAAGGCCATCCCTCGATCTCGCGGTCATCGGCAACGGCAACATCGCGGCGCTGCTCGACCGCCGCGGCACCTTCGTCTGGGCCTGCTGGCCGCGCATCGACGGCGACCCCGTTTTCTGCGCCCTCGTCGACGGCGACGATCCGGCGGGCGGCTACTTTTCCATCGGCTTCGACGAGGAATCGACGACGGAGCAGACGTACGAGCGCAACACGGCGATCGTGCGGACGGTGGTCACCTCGTCGACGGGCGCGTCCTTCGCGATCACCGATTTCGCGCCGCGCTTCCAGCAGCACGGCCGGACGTACCGGCCGCCGGCGATCGTGCGCCGCGTCGAGCCGCTCTCTGGGCTGTGCCGCATCCGTGTCCGGATGCGTCCACGGATGGACTACGGCGCCGTCCACGCGACGGCCGTGCCGGGCAGCAACCACATGCGCTATGTCAGCGACGCCGGTTCGATCCGCCTGACCACCGACGCGCCGGTCAGCTACGTCGCCGGCGAGAGCGCCTTCGTGCTCGCCCGGCCGGTGACGTTCGTCGTCCACGCCGACGAGACGCTGCCTGATTCCATCGCCCGCGTCGGGCGCGAGTTCCACGATCTGACGCGCGAGCACTGGCGCGACTGGGTGCGCAATCTGAACGTCCCGTACGAATGGCAGGAGGCGGTGATCCGCGCCGCCATCACCCTGAAGCTGTGCAGCTTCGAGGAGACCGGCGCCATCGTCGCGGCGCTCACCACCTCGATCCCGGAGGCGCCGGACACGCCGCGCAACTGGGACTACCGCTATTGCTGGATCCGAGACGCGTTCTTCACCGTGCACGCGCTCAACAGGGTGGGCGCGACGCGCACGATGGAACGCTTCATCGAGTACGTCACCAACGTCATCGCCATGGAGCGCGGACCCGACCTGAAGCCGGTCTACGCGGTGGTGCCGGAATCGCGGCTCGACGAGCGCGTCGCGCCGGCGCTGCGCGGCTACCGCGGACACGGCCCCGTCCGCGTCGGCAACGCCGCCGCCGAGCAGGTGCAGCACGACGTCTACGGCAGCGTCCTCCTGGCCGCGTCGCAGATGTTCGTCGACGAACGCCTGCCGGACATGGGCGGCCAGGCGTTGTTCGAGATGCTGGAGCCGCTCGGCGCGAGCGCTCTCGAGCGGGCGCTGATGCCCGACGCGGGCATCTGGGAGTACCGCGGCCGCGCCCGGATCCACACCCATTCGGCGGCCATGTCGTGGGTCGCCTGCGACCGCCTGGCGCGGATCGCCACGAAGCTCGGGCTCGGCGCGCGCGCCGCCCACTGGCGCGACGCCGCCGACGCGTTGCGCGAGACGATCCTCGCGCGCGCCTGGAACCCAGATCTGGGCTGCTTCACGGGCAGCCTCGACTCCGATGAGATCGACGCCAGCGTGCTGCTGATGCACGAGTTCGGCATCGTCTCCGCCTCGGACGAGCGCTTCGTGGCCACCGTCGACGTGGTCGGCCGGCGTCTCGGTCGTAACGGCTACCTGCTGCGCTACGCCGCCCCCGACGATTTCGGCGCGCCCTCCGTGTCGTTCACGATCTGCACGTTCTGGTACGTCGACGCGCTCGCCGCCGTCGGACGGCTCGAGGAGGCCCGCCGGATCTTCGAGGCGCTTCTGGCGCGGCGGAACCACGTCGGCCTGCTGTCGGAGGACATCGATCCGGCGACCGGCGAGCTGTGGGGCAACTTCCCGCAGACCTACTCGATGGTCGGCATCATCGTCGCCGCGATGCGTCTGTCGAAGGGCTGGGAGGGCGCTCGATGAGACTCCGCACGTCCCCCTTCATCGCCGCCGCCGGTCTGGCGCGGCGCGCCGCGACCATGGAGTTCCTCCGCAGTTCGCTCGCGCGGTACGTCGCCATCGCGACCGTCGCGTCGCTCCTCCTCATCATCCTTCTGGCGCCCCTCGCCTCGACCATGGTCGAGGGGTGGTCGCGCCGCGACGTCGAACTGCGGGCGCGCCTCGTCCAGCACTCGGTCCGCGCCCATCTCGCGGGCGGCCAGGTGGTCGTCCCTGGGTTCGATCCGGTCGGATACTTCGAGCGCCTGTCCGAGGACGAGCGGCTCACGGCGCTCGGCTTCTGCGCGGCGGACGGCGCGCTGCGCCACGCCACGCGCCTGATGCCTAGGGAGGTCGGCTGCGGCGATCTCGCCCGTGGTCCGGGCGAGACGTTCACCACGCTCACCACCGGCGACCGCCGGATCCACGTCAGCGTGTTTCCGATGGCGGTCGGCGCGGCGGCGGGCCATCTGCTCGTGGTCCACGACCTCGCCTTCATCGAACAGCGGGCGCGCTCGGCGCGCTTCTACACGGTGCTGTCGCTGGTCGGCGTCGCCGTCGGACTCGGCCTCCTCTCGACGGTGACCATCGTCGCCCTGATGCGCGCATGGACACGCTCGATCCGGCGCGCCATCGCCGAGGCGCGCGACCAAGCCGGCGGTCCGGCGAAGCCGCGCGACGACTTCCCCGTCGGCCGCGAGATGCGCGCCCTGCTCGACGAGATCCGGGAGGACCGCAACGCCGACGACGGATTCCACGTCGAGTGGTCGCCGCGCACCCTGCACAGGCTGCTGGCCGACGAGCTGCCGGACACCAAGGTGCTCGTCGTGTCGAACCGCGAACCCTACATCCACAACCGCGCCGACGCCGGCGGCGTCGCGCTCCAGGTGCCCGCCAGCGGCTTAGTGGCCGCGCTGGAGCCGGTGATGCGCGCCTGCGGTGGGACCTGGATCGCGCACGGCAGCGGCACGGCCGACCGCGAGACGGTCGACGCCCACGACCGTCTGGGCGTGCCTCCGGCGGCGCCGGCGTACACTTTGCGCCGCGTCTGGTTGTCGGACGACGAGCAGGACGGCTACTATTACGGCGCCGCCAACGAGGGGCTCTGGCCGCTCTGCCACATCGCCTTCGTGCGGCCCGTCTTCCGCGATGAGGACTGGGCCCGCTACGTCGCGGTCAACCGGCGGTTCGCCGACGCGGTGGTCGAGGAGGCGGGCTGCGACGACCCCGTCGTGCTCGTCCAAGACTACCACTTCGCGCTGCTGCCCCGCATGATCCGCGAGCGGCTGCCGCGGGCGACCATCCTTACCTTCTGGCACATCCCTTGGCCCAACGCCGAGACGTTCAGCATCTGTCCGTGGCGGGAAGCGATCATCGACGGCCTGCTGGGCAGCACGATCCTCGGCTTCCACACCCAGCTCCACTGCAACAATTTCCTCGAGGCGGTCGACCGCTTCATGGAGAGCCGGATCGACCGCGAGCGCGCCTCGGTCGCGCTCGGCGGCGGCGAGACGACGGTCCGGCCCTATCCGATCTCGATCGAGTGGCCGCCCGCGGCGCTGGCCTCGCAGGCGTCGGTGAACGAGTGCCGCGCGGCGGTGCGCCGGCGACACGGGCTCGATCCCGAGATGCGCGTCGCCGTCGGCATCGAGCGCTTCGACTACACCAAGGGCATCCTCGACCGCATCCGCGCGGTCGACAATCTGCTCACGCGGCAGCCGGAATGGCGCCGCAAGCTCACGTTCATCCAGGTCGCGGCGCCGACGCGCGGCAAGCTCGACGCCTACAGCGCCCTCCACGTCGAGGCCGAGCGCCTCGCCGAGGAGGTCAACGCCCGCCATGGCGACGACGGCTACAAGCCGATCCTGCTGATCGTGCGCCACCACGAGCCGAACGAGATCTTCGAGCTGTTCCGCGCCGCCGACATGTGCGTCGTGTCGAGCCTGCACGACGGGATGAACCTCGTCGCCAAGGAGTTCGTCGCCGCGCGCGACGACGAGCACGGCGTCCTCATCCTCTCGACGTTCGCCGGCGCCGCGCAGGAGCTGTCGGAGGCGCTGATCGTGAACCCCTACGACACCCAGGGGATGGCGAAGGCGTTCGACGCCGCCCTGAGGATGACCGCGACCGAGCAGCGCGAGCGGATGCTGATGATGCGCGACCTCGTCCGCCGCCGGAACGTCTACCGATGGGCGGCCCGTATGCTGCTGGACGCCGCCCGGCTGCGCCGCCGCGAGCACATCCGGATCGAAGCCGCGGCGAACGCGGCCTGACCAACCCGGTCGAGCACCCGCTCGCCCCGGCCGATCGGCCGCGCGGCGGCCGGCAGGCTAGCGCCGCCTCCAAGACGCCGGGCGCGTCCGGCGGAGACCGGCACGCGGTCCCCGCGGGACCACGTACCCCGCCTGTGAGCCGCGTTGCCCCCGATATCGCGCGTAACAATTTGCGGAGGCGTGACGAATTCCCGGATGGCGCGACGTGGCGGCCGCAAGACCGTGACGCGCGGCCGCCGGATCGGATCGTCGGTGTCCGGCGCGGCGCTACTTCGCGTTGCCGAAGATGGCGTGACGGACCTTGTCGCCGGGCTTGATGCCGAGCATGCGGGCGGCGCCGCCGTTGAGCTCAAGCACGCCCCTGACCGGCGCCCCCGACGGTATGGTGTCGGTCGACAATGGGACGGCGTTGGGGTGGATGCGCACGATCGTGCCGTCGCCGGCGATGAACAGCATGTCCAACGGGATCAACGTGTTGGCCATCCAGAACGCCGTGGGCCGCTCGACGCCGTTGTCGAACAGCATGCCCTCCATCGCGCCCATCGACTTGCGGAACATCAGGCCGCGCTGATGCTGTTCCGGCGTCAGCGCCAGTTCGACGTCGAATTTCCGCTCGCCGACGCTGGTCTCGATGGTCAGGGTCGAGCGGTCGAACGCCATCGGCGACGGCGCGCCGGGCAGCGGCGGCGCCGACGGCGTCGCGGCCGGGGCCTGGGCGCCGCCGCCCGACGGCAGCAGCATCGGCAGCGTCCCGCCGACGAGTCCCAGCGCCATGACGCCGGTGATCACTTTGTGCTTCCATGCGCTCATGGCGGCACTTTACCCGGCCCGGCGCGGCGAAACAAAGGCGTTGCGGGGCCCCCGCCGCCCGACCATAGTCCGCGCGTCTGCGAGTCACCGGGGGGAGCCGAGCGATCGGCTGAGAGGTCCTGAGAGGGACGACCCCGGAACCTGATCCGGTTCGGACCGGCGTAGGGACGGGTGAACGATGTCTGCGGCCACGGCGCCTTCCAAGGGGGCGCCCTCCCTCCATATCCACGACGCGCGTCTGTCCTACGCCGGGTTGACGGTGTTCGACGGCCTGTCGCTCGACGTCGCCGCCGGACGCACGACCTGTCTTCTAGGCGCGTCAGGGGTTGGCAAGAGCTCGCTGTTGCGCCTGATCGCCGGCCTCGGGCCGTCCGCCGAAAACGGCGGACGGGGCACTGCGGAGGCCGCCGAGACGCTGACCGCGGCCGTGACGGCCGGCGACGGCGCGCCGTTGGCCGGCCGGCTGGCGTGGATGGGCCAGACCGATCTGCTGCTGCCATGGTTGTCGGCGCGCGACAACGCGGCGCTGGGATTCCGGCTGCGTGGAGAAGCCGCGCCGCTGGCGGCGGCGCGCGGGCGGGCGACGGCGCTGCTGCGGGCTTTCGGATTGGGCACGCGGCTCGACTCGCCGCCGGACGCGCTGTCGGGTGGCATGCGTCAACGCGTGGCGTTGGCTCGCACCCTGGTCGAGGACCGGCCTGTCGTGCTGATGGACGAGCCGTTCGGCCAGCTCGACGCGCTGACGCGGCTGCGGTTGCAGGACCTGGCCGCAAGCCACCTCGCCGGCAGGACCGTCCTGCTAGTCACGCACGATCCGCTGGAGGCCGCGCGCCTGGGCGACGAGATCCTCATGATGGCGGGCGCGCCGGCCACCGTCGAGCGCGTCGCGATCCCGGCCGACGCCGCGCCGACGCCACGGGCGGCCGACGCCGACGCGACGCTGGCGTTGCAGGCGGCGTTGCTGCGGCGGCTCGCCGCGCGCCATCCGCTGGGCGAGGCCGCGTGATGCGGGTACTGCGCGCGCTGCTGCCGCTGGCCGGACTCGTCGCGCTGTGGGAGGCGGCGGTGCGCGCGTTCGACCTGCCGCACTACATCCTGCCGCCGCCGTCGATCGTCGCGGAGGAGTTCGCGGCCCGCGGCGATCTGCTGCTCGAGCACGCGGCCTACACGCTGGCCGAGATCGGACTGGGGCTGGCATTGGGCGTTGGCCTGGGCGTGGCGATCGCGCTGACAATGGCGCGCTTCCCGGCGGCGCGCGCGTGGGGCCTGCCGACGCTGGTGATCAGCCAGTCGCTGCCGGTGTTCGCGATCGCGCCGCTGCTGGTGCTGTGGCTGGGCTACGGCATGGCCTCGAAGGTCGCGATGGCGACCCTGGTGATCTTCTTCCCGGTAGCCAGCGCCACGTTCGACGGTTTGCGGCGGGTCGATCCGGCGCTGATCGATCTGGCGCGCACGATGGACGCGCGGCCGGCCGCGATCCTGCTGCGCGTGCGGCTGCCGGCCGCCCTGCCCGCCTTCGCGTCCGGCGTGCGCGTGGCGGCCACCGTCGCGCCGATCGGCGCGGTGATCGGCGAATGGGTCGGCGCCAGCGCCGGGCTCGGCTACGTGATGATGCAGCAGCTGGCGCGCGGCCAGGCGCCGCTGGCCTTCGCGGCGCTGGTGACGCTCTGCGCCATCGGCGTGGCGCTCTACGCCGCCGTGGACGCCGTCCTGCGCCGCGCCATGCCGTGGGTGCCGCGCCAACCCTGAGACATTCGAATCGACGCTTACTCGAGGAGAGAGACCGATGACCCTTCATCGCCGCCACGCCGTCGCCGCCCTGTCGCTGGGCGTCCCGTTCCTCGCGTCGGGCGCCGCCCGCGCCGCCGACAAGGTGACGATCCTGCTGGACTGGTTCCTCAATCCCGACCACGCCGCGCTGGTGATCGCCAAGACGCGCGGGCTGTTCGCCAAGCGCGGGCTGGAGGTCGATCTGATCGTGCCCGCCGATCCCAGCGCCCCTCCGAAGCTGGTGGCCGCCGGCAAGGGGGACTACGCCGTCTCCTACCAGCCGCAGCTCCAGCTCTTCGTCGCCGGCAGCGACCGCGCCAGCGACGCGCTGCCGCTGGTCCGCGTGGGCGCGCTGGTCGACCGGCCGCTCAATTCGCTGGTCGCGCTCGCCGGCGGACCGATCCGCACGCTGCCCGATCTCAAGGGCCGCAAGGTCGGCTACTCGGTGGCCGGATTCGAGGACGCGATCCTCGCCGCGATGCTGGAGACCGCGGGGCTGACGCTCAAGGACGTGACCCTGGTGAACGTCAATTTCGCGCTGACGACGGCGCTGAAATCGAAGCAGGTCGACGCGGTCATCGGCGCCTTCCGCAACTTCGAGCTCAACGATCTCGAGATCGAGAAGCTCAAGGGCGTGGCGTTCATGGTCGAGACCTACGGCGTGCCGATGTACGACGAGCTGATCCTCGTCGCGCGCGCGTCGTCGCTCGACGTGGCGCGCACCCGGAACATCCTCGCCGCCATCCGCGAGGCGACGGAGTGGCTGCGGGCGAACCCCGACGCGGCGTGGGCGGCGTTCGCGGCCTACGGCGGCAAGGAGGTCGCCAACGAACTGAACCGCCGGGCATGGAAGGACACCCTGCCGCTGCTGGCCGCCGATCCGGCGGCGCTGGACCGCGCCCGCTACGAGACCTTCGCGAAATTCCTCAAGGGGCGCGGCCTGATCAAGCGCGACGTGCCCGTCGATTCCTACGTCAGGGAGATCCGCTGATACGCGCCGCGCGGCGCGTCAGCCGACGCGGATATCGGCGACCTGCAGGCCCTTGGGTCCCTGCGCGACGCGCACGCGCACGTTCTGCCCGGGAGTCAGCCCTTCGATGCCGTTCTTGCGCAGCGTGGCGGCGTGCACGAACACGTCCTTGCCGCTGGACGCCGGACACACGAAGCCATAGCCGCGCTCGGCGTTGTACCACTTGACCTGGCCGGGCTCGAAATCTTCACCGGGATCGTCGTCAGCGGAGGGTGGCGTGCCGGCGTCGGCGCGCGGCATCGGTCCGGCGGTCGACAGGTCGACTGACACGATGCGCATGATCTGGAGGCCTTTGGGTCCGCGCGTGGCGTGGCAGCCCAGGGTCACCCCCGGCGCGATGTCCTCGTGCCCGACCTGGCGCAGGATCGTGACGTGCAGGAACGCGTCCGCGCCGCCCGGCTCCACAGTCAGGAATCCGTAGCCCTTGGTCGCGTTGAACCACTTCACTCTACCGCGGAACTCGACCGTCTCCGGACTCATCCCACCCTGTTCGCTTTGCTGGATCGCCATACGCCGATCCCCATTATTCTTGTCCCCACAAAACTCTAGCACCGATCGCGCCGGCCGTGAACAGCCTCAAATGCGCGCCGGCCCGCCGCTCGACGAAACGCGGCCGCCGATCTAATGCTCGACCACGACGATCCGGACGATGGAGGACGCGATGTTCAGGACCGATCTGTTCAAGGGCAAGCGCTTCCTCGTGACGGGCGGAGGCTCGGGCCTCGGCCGGCTCATGATGGAGAAATTCGTCGAGCTCGGCGCCGACTGCGTCATCCTCGGCCGCCGCGGCGGCGTGCTCAAGGAAGCGGCGGACGCCGCGATGGCGCGCCATCCCGGGCGCCGCGTGGACACCTACGGCTGCGACATCAAGGTGGCGTCGGCGGTGGAGGAGACCATCGACGCGATCTGGCGCGAGGTCGGCCCGCTCGACGGTCTGGTCAACAACGCCGCCGGCAACTTCATCTCGCAGACCAAGGATCTGAGCCCGCGCGCCTTCGACGCCATCGCCAACATCGTGTTCCACGGCACCTTCTACATGACCAACGCCTGCGGCCGGCGCTGGATCGCGGAGGGTCGCGCGGCCAGCGTGCTGTCGATCCTCACCACGTGGGTGTGGACCGGCAGCCCGTTCGTCGTGCCCTCGGCGATGTCCAAGGCGGGCGTCGCGGTCATGACCCAGAGCCTGGCGGTCGAATGGGCCCGCCACGGCATCCGCCTGAACGCCATCGCGCCGGGGCCGTTCCCGACCGAGGGCGCCTGGGCGCGCCTCAGTCCGATGGGCGATGGCGCCGAGGATCCCTACAAGACGCGCAACCCGATGGGCCGGGTCGGCCGGCCGCACGAACTGGCGAACATGGCGGCGTTCCTGATGTCCGACGAGGTCGCCTACATCAACGGCGAGGTCGTCGCCATCGACGGCGGCATGGGCATCATGGGCAACGGCACGTTCTCGCACATGCTGGCCTACGACGAGGACCACTGGCGCAAGATCCGCGAGGCGATCCAGTCGACCAACGCGGCGGACCGCGCCAAGCGCGGCTAGCGCGGGCCGATCGGCTGGCGCGCTCCTTCTATCGTCGCGAGCGCAGCGAGGGATCCAAGGGAGGCCGCCTAGATCCCTCGCTGCGCTCGGGATGACACTGTCTCGGAACGCGCGGCGAGCCTCGTCTAGAGCCGTCGGACGACGCCACCCAGCCACACGCCGAAGGCGGCGCCGAGCGCGTTGGCGGCGAGATCGGACGCACCGAAGCTGCGGCCCGGCGCCCAGAGCTGGCCCAGCTCGAAGCCGACCGCGACGAGCAGCGCCAGCGCGACGGTGCCGCGACGGAGCGGACCGTCGGCGAGGATCGCCAGCGGCAGGCAGACGAAGCCCGCGTGCGCGGCGGCGTGGAACAGCTTGTCGAGGCCGAGCTCGACGCCGGCGACGCTGGTCGGCGGCGTCATCGACGGCGCCCAGTAGAGGAACGCCAGGACCACGAGGCCGAGCCCCCAGAGGACCATCAGCGGCCCGCGCCACGCCTCGCCGAGCCGGCGCAGCGCCACGATGGCGCCGACGACCGGCCCCCCCGCGCGCGTCGCGGCGCCGTCAGTCACGGAAATTCACGAACTGCAGCGGCCGGTCGATGTCGAGCTTGCGCACGAGGGCGATGGCCTCCTGCAGGTCGTCGCGCTTCTTGCCCGTCAGCCGAAGCTCGTCGCCCTGGATCGCCGCCTGGACCTTCATCTTCGAGTCCTTGATCGCCTTGACGATCGTCTTCGCGGCCTCGCGGTCGATCCCTTGTTTGACGACCACGGTCTGGCGGACGGCGTTGCCCGACGCCCGCTCGTGGTCCTTGAACTCCAGCGCCCTTCCATCGAGTTTGCGCCGCGCGAAGTAGCCCTTCACCAGCTCCTGCACCTGCTTCAGCTTGAGCGCGTCGTCGGCGAGGATGGTGATCGCCTCGTCCTTGCGCTCCAGCGTCACCGCGCTGCCCTTGAAGTCGAAGCGCGTGGAGATCTCGCGGCGGACGCCGTCGAGCGCGTTGTCGACCTCGGCCAGATCGGTCTTGGAGACGATATCGAAAGTGGGCATGGCGCTCCGTCCGCGCGTCGGTTGGCGGCGTCCAAGCCTAGCAAGCCCGCGACCGGAGGGCTACGCTCCGGCCGACCACAGGAGGCTGACGTTGCGCGTGTTCATCGCCGGATTCGGCACCGAGACCAACATGTTCGTGCCGTTCCCGACCGGCCGGCGGGCCTACGAGGCGTTCGGCATCTTCCGGGGCGACGCCACGAAGCATCCTCCCTCGTCCTTCTCGGGGCCGCTCCATGTCTGGCGCCGCGACGCCGAGGCACGCGGCTGGGCGGTGGTGGAGGGATTGCTCACCTTCGCCGCGCCGTCGGGCACGACCGTGCGCCGCGTCTACGAGGATTTCCGCGACGAGATCCTGGAGTCTATCCGGGCCGCCGGACCGTTCGACATCGTGCTGCTCAACCTCCACGGCGCCATGGTCGCGGACGGGTATGACGATTGCGAAGGCGACCTGCTGACGCGCGTCCGCGCCCTGGTCGGCCCGAAGGTCGCGATCGGTGCCGAACTCGACCTGCACTGCCATCTGTCGGCGGCGATGCTCTCGGCCGCCACGGCCATCGTCATCTACAAGGAGTACCCGCACATCGATCCGATGGAACGCGCCGCCGAGCTGTTCGCGATCTGCGCCGACGCCGCGGAGGGGAAGACCCGCCCGGTCATGGTCCGTCACGACTGCCGCATGATGGGCTCGTTCCGCACGCCGGTGGAGCCGATGAAGAGCTTCGTCGCCAGGATGGCGTCGCTCGAGGGCAAGGACGGCATCCTGTCGGTGTCCCTGGCGCACGGCTTCGCGTTCGCCGACGTCGAGGACGTCGGTGCCCGCATGCTGGTCGTGGCCGACGGCGACGCCGCCAAGGCCGGGCGGCTGGCGGCCCAGCTCGCGGGCGAGCTGTTCGCCGAGCGGCACAACTACGCCACCCGGTTCCTGACGCCGGCCGAGGCGCTCGACCGCGCCGGCACGCACAACGAGGGCACGGTGGTGATCGCCGACCGCGCCGACAATCCCGGCAGCGGCGCGCCCGGCGACGCCACGTTCCTGCTGCGCGCCATCCTCGAGCGCCGCGCCGGCCCGACCCTGTTCGGCGTGATGTGGGATCCGATGGCGTTCCGCATCGCCGAGGAGGCCGGCGAGGGCGCCACGCTGGACATGCGGCTCGGCGGCAAGAGCGGCAAATGCAGCGGCGATCCGGTCGATCTCCGGGTCACCGTGCGCAAGATCGCCCGCGACGTCATGCAGCCCTACGGACCGGTGATGGCGCCGCTGGGCGACGTGGCGTGGCTGTCGTCGCCGGAGATCGACATCGCCATCAACACGCACCGCACGCAGACCTTCCACGCCGACGCCTTCCGCGCGCTCGGCATCGATCCGACCGCCTACCGGATCGTCGTCGTGAAATCGGCGCAGCACTTCTACAACGGCTTCGCGCCGATCGCGCGCGAGACGCTCTACTGCACCACGCCCGGCGCGTCGGAGCCGGCCTACGCCCGTCTGCCCTACACCAAGCGCACGACGCCGTTCTGGCCGAAGGTCGAGGATCCGTTCGCGTAGGCCCGCCACCGCGTCGATGGTGGCGCCCGCCGCGCTAGCCGCCCAGCGCCGCCTTCTTGACCGCCTCGCGGGCCGCGATCGCCTCGGCGCGCCTCACCAGCGTCTCGGCGCGGCGGATGACGGGGATGTCGATCATCTTGCCGTCGACGGCGAAGGAGGCGCGGCCGGCGGCGGCGTGCTTGCGGTCCTCCTCGATGATGCGGCGCGCGAACGCCACCTCCTCGGCGGAGGGCGTGTACTCCTCGTTGACGATCGGCACCTGGCCCGGATGGATGCAGCTCGCGCCCATGAAGCCGAACTGGCGGGAACGGCGCACCATGCGGCGGAAGCCGTCCCAGTCGCCGAATCCCGCGACGCTGGCGATGTAGCCGAACGGCATCAGCCCCGCCGATTTCGCGGCGTAGATCATGGTCTGCTTGGGGAGCTGCAGCGTCTCCTCGGTCGGCTCCATGCCGACCTCCGAGGCGAAATCCTCGCCGCCGATGCTCATCGCGACGATGCGCGCCGCCGACGCCGCCACCGCCGGCATGTTGAAGTACGTCGCCGGCGTCTCGATCATGACGATGAACTTGGTGTGGCCCTCCCGCAGACCGCGCTTGGCCTCCAGTTCCGACACCAGCTCGTCGAGCAGGCGCACGTGGTCCGGTCCCTCGACCTTGGTGACGGCGATGCCGTCGACCAGCGGGCCGACCGACGCCTCGAGATCGCGGACGGCCATGTCGATCGGCCGGTTGATGCGCACGACCACGTCGGCCCCGGCCCGGCGCACGCGCTGGGCCGACGCGGCCACCAGCGTGCGGGCGTGGTCCTTGGCCGAGGGCGGCACGCTGTCCTCGAGGTCGAGCTGGACCACGTCGGCGCCGCTGGTGTGCGCCTTGTCGACGAACTTCTCGACGTTGACCGGCACGTAGAGCAGCGAGCGCCAGACCGGCAGCTCCTTGGCGGCGTTCATCAGCCCTCCTCCCCGTCGCCCGAAGGCGCGTCGATCACGACCTTGTCGCGGGCCAGCGCGTCGTACGCCTCGCCCGAGATTCCGATGCCGGCGAGGATCGCGCGATTGTCGGCGCCCAGCGCCGGCGCCGGCGCGCGGATCGATCCCGGCGTGCCCATCAGCCGCGGCGTGACGGCGTGCATGGCGAACCGGCCGACCTCGTCGTCGGGATAGTCCGCCAGGATTCCGCGGTCGATGAAGTGCGGGTCCTTGAGGATGCGCGCCACGTCGTAGACCGGGCCGATGGTGACCTCCGCCTTGTCGAAGAAGGCGACGTTCTCGTCGAGGGTGCGCGCGCCGCAGAAGGCGCCGATGATGGCGTCGAGCTCCTCGCCGTGGCGCACGCGGTCGTCGTTGGTGCGGTAGCGCGGATCCTCGATCAGGTCGGCCCGGCCGATGGCGCGGAACAGCCGTTCGGTCATGCCCTGGGTCGACGCCGAGAGGCAGACCCAGGCATCGTCCTTCGTGCGGTAGACGTTGCGCGGGGCCGCGTTGGTCGAGCGGCTGCCGGTGCGGATCTTGATCTTGCCGGTGAGCCGGTGGTTGGCGGCCTGCGGTCCGAGCGCGTTGAACAGCGGATCGAGCAGCGGCAGATCGATCACCTGCCCTTTGCCGCCGTTCACCTCGACCTCGCGCAACGCCATCATCACGGCGGCGGCGCCGGTCAGACCGGCGATGGTGTCGGCGAGGTACATCGGCGGCAGCACCGGCTCGCGGTCCTCGAATCCGTTCATCGAGGCGAATCCGCTCATGCCCTCGACCAGCGTGCCGAAGCCGGGCCGGTGGCTGTACGGGCCGGTCTGGCCCCACCCGGTGATCCGCACGATGATCAGCTTCGGGTTGGCCGCCAGGAGGACGTCCGGTCCGAGCCCCATCTTCTCCAAGGTGCCGGGCCGGAAGCTCTCGACGAGGACGGCGCTGCCGGCCGCCAGCTTCAGCAGGATGTCGCGCACGGGCTTCTTGCGGAAGTCGACCGCCAGGCTCCTCTTGTTGCGCGAGAAGATCTTCCAGTTGGTCTCGACGCCCTTGACCCGCCAGGCGCGCAGCGTGTCGCCGGCCGGCGGCTCGACCTTGATCACCTCGGCGCCGTAGTCGCCCAGCATCTGGGTGACGGTGTTGCCGGCGACCAGTCGCGCCAGATCCAGCACCCGCAGCCCGGTCAACGGACCCCGCGCGTCCGGATCGTAGTCCCGCTTCGCAAGTTCGGCTTCCATGCGTCCCCGCCCCGTGCCGTCGTTCCGCGACTGCGTTATCCTACGACGGACGCAGGGACAAGACGCCGCACGGCGGGCCCCCTGACGCGAGCCGACGCGAAGGCCTATATCAATCGTCCACGGAGCCGCCGGAGAGGCCGATGCCGCAGATCCCCCCCAACGACGACGCCGACCGCGACTGGCCGGCCTCGCTACGGCGCGGGCTGTTCGGCCGCTGCCCGAATTGCGGCGAAGGCGGCCTGTTCAGCGCCTATCTGAAGCTGCGCAGCGCCTGCCCGGCCTGCGGCGAGAAGTTCTCGGCCTACCGCGCCGACGACGCGCCGGCCTATTTCGTGATCTTCATCGTCGGCCACATCGTGGTGCCGCTGGTCCTGCTGGTCGAGAAACTCTACGAACCGGATCTCTGGGTCCACGCCGTCCTCTGGCTGCCGCTCGGCCTCGGCCTGTGCCTGTGGCTGCTGCCGCGCGTCAAGGGCGCCACGCTCGGCGTCCTCTGGGCGTTGAAGATCCGCTCGCCGCAGCCGGGCTGACGCGGCGCGGGGCGCCGTCGCGGCGCCCCGTCCGTTCCGCCGCTCAGTGCGAGTGCCGCGGCACGCCCTTCTTCTCGGCGATGCGCTGGAAATCGATCGCGAAGTCGAGGCAGGCGCCGGTGTCGAGCTGGCCGACGAACTTGCGCTGCAGCTCCTGCCACGGCGTCTGGCTGGCGGGATAGTTCGGCTTCCACGCCTTGCGGCGCGCCTCCAGCTCCTTGGCGTCGATCATGATGTTGGCGGTGCGTTTCTTGAGGTCGACGCGCACCTTGTCGCCGGTCTTGAGCAGCGCCAGCCCGCCGCCGACCGCCGCCTCGGGCGAGGCGTTGAGGATCGAGGGGCTGGCCGAGGTGCCGCTCTGCCGCCCGTCGCCGACGCAGGGCAGCAGCAGGATGCCGCCTTTCACCAGCCGGTCCGGCGGCAGCATGTTCACCACCTCGGCGGCGCCGGGATACCCGATCGGTCCGGTGTAGCGCACGAACAGGATGCTGTTCTCGTCGATCGGCAGCTTCGGGTCGTTGATGCGGTGGTGGTAGTCCTCCGGGCCGTCGAACACGACCGCGTTGCCCTCGAACGCGTCCCGGTCGCCCTTGCGCTGGAGGTACTTCTTGCGGAACTCCGGCGAGATCACCGAGGTCTTCATGATCGCGGAGTCGAACAGGTTGCCGGACAGCACCGCGAACCCCGCCTGGCCGAGCATCGGCTTGTCGTAGGACTTGATCACCTCGTGGTCGACCGGCGCCGCCGACTTGACGTTGCGGGCCATCGTCCTGCCGCTGACCGTCATGGCGTCGCCGTGTATCTTGCCCTTGCGCAGCAGCTCGGCCATCACCGTCGGCACGCCGCCGGCGCGGTGGAACGCCTCGCCGAGGTACTTGCCGGCGGGCATGCAGTTGACCAGCAGCGGGATGTCGTAGCCGATCTTTTCCCAGTCGCCGATCTCGAGCTTGACGCCGGCGTGGCGGGCGATGGCGTTGACGTGCGGCGGGCAGTTGGTCGAGGCGCCGAGCGCGCTGGCGGCGACGATGGCGTTCTCGAACGCCTTGCGCGTCAGGATCTTCGACGGCCGAAGATCCTCCCACACCATGTCGACGATGCGCCGGCCGGTCTCGTAGGCCATCTGGCCGCGCTCGCGGTACGGGCCCGGGATCGACGCGCAGCCCGGCAGCGACATGCCCAGCGCCTCGGCCATGCTGTTCATCGACAGCGCCGTGCCCATGGTGTTGCAGTGACCGACGCTGGGCGCCGCCGTCGCCACCATCTCGACGAACTGCTCCATGTCGATGCGTCCGGCCGCCAGCTCCTGGCGGGCGTACCACACGATCGTGCCGGAACCAGACAATCCGCCGCCGAAATGGCCGTCGAGCATCGGGCCGCCCGACAGCACGATGGCCGGGATGTCGACGGTGGCCGCGCCCATGATCATCGCCGGCGTGGTCTTGTCGCAGCCCGTGGTCAGCACGACGCCGTCGAAGAAGTAGCCGTAGAGGCACTCCACGAGGCTGAGGTAGGCGAGGTTGCGGTCGAGCGCCGCCGTCGGCCGCTTGCCCGATTCCTGGATGGGATGCACCGGGAACTCGATCGGGATGCCGCCGGCGTCGCGGATGCCGTCGCGCACGCGCCACGCCAGGTCGAGGTGGTGGCGGTTGCAGGGCGACAGGTCGCTGCCGGTCTGGGCGATGCCGATGATCGGCCGGCCGCCGCGCAGCTCGGCCAGCGTCAGGCCGAAATTCATGTAGCGCTCGAGATAGAGCGCCGTCATCGTCGGATCGCTCGCGCTGTCGAACCACTCGCGGCTGCGCAGACGGCGCTTGCCGTCGCTCTTCCCGTTGCCCTTCGCCATCTCGCTTCCCCTCGCTTCCGCGGCGCTCCGCGCGCCTCAGGTGACCGGCGTCAGCAGCCGCCGTTCCGAAAACCACGCCGCCAGATTGTCGACCACCAGCTGGCCCATCGCGCCGCGCGTCTCGTGCGTGCCGCTGGCGACGTGCGGCTGGATCACGACGTTGTCCATCGCGAACAGCTCCGGCGCGGCGTTCGGCTCGTCGGCGTGCACGTCGAGCGCGGCGGCGCCGAGCTCGCCGGATGCCAGCGCGGCCACCAGCGCCCTCTCGTCGACCACGCTGCCGCGCGCGATGTTGACAAGCGTGCCCTTGGGTCCGAGCGCGCGCAGCACGGCGGCGTCGACCAACCCGGCGGTGTCCGGCCCGCCCTTGCAGGTCAGCACGAGGAAATCGACCTCGGCCGCCAGCGTCGACAGATCGGCGACGTAGGGGTGCGGCACGCCGGGCTTCGGCCTCGGTCCGTGCCACGACACCTTCATATCGAAGGCGCCGCACAGCTTCGCGAAGGCGCTTCCGATCGCGCCCATGCCGACCACGCCGACGCGCTTGCCCCGCGCCCGCGTCGTCAGCGGATACATGTCCTTGCCGTCGCGGCGGTAGTCGCCGCGGCGCACGTAGGCGTCGGCCTGCGGGATGCGCCGCGCCGCGGCCAGCAGCAGCGCCATGCCGAAATCCGCGACCTCCTGGGTCAGCACGTCCGGCGTGTTCGACACGCCGATGCCGCGCGCCCGGCAGGCCGCCAGATCGATGGCGTCGACGCCGACGCCGTAGGACGCGACCGCCTCGAGCCTCGGCAGCCGCGCGATCAGATCGCCCTTCACGCCGGTCGCGCCGGTGGTGGCGAGACCGCGCACGCGGTCGGCGACCGACGCCGCGAACGCCGCCGGATCGGCGGCCTCCCACAGGCGGTGCACGGTGAAACGCTCGTCGAGCGCGGCCATCGCGCTGTCGATCAGCGGCACGACCAGAAGGATGTCGGGCTTCAAGCGTCCTCTCCCCGTCGCCGCCCCGCTTCCGGCGGGGCCGTTGGCGCCGGTCGCCGCCGGCGCGGTTTGGCGCAGCATTCCACCATCCGGAGCGCGACGCCAGATCGCCGTGCGGCCGCTAGGCGCCACCGCCGCGCACGACCCGCTCGCGGTACATGATGAACAGGCCGCTGGCGACGATCAGGGCCGCGCCGGACAGCATCCAGCCGTCGGGCGTGTCGCGCCAGATCAGCCAGCCGAACACGATCCCCCAGACGATCTGCGTGTAGTGGAACGGCATCACCACGGAGGCCGGCGACAGCGCCAGCGACCGGTTGTTCAGGACGTGTCCGCCGGTCGACACCACGCCCATGATCGCGATCAGGACCGCGGTCGTCCAATCGATCGGCCGCCAGAAGAACGGCGCCGCCAGCGCCACCGCCAGCAGGGTGCCGCCGACATGCCAGGCGATCATCGGCACCGGTCCCGCGTCGCGCAGCAGACGCGTGAGCAGCGTCACCCCCGCGTACACCACCGCCCCGGCCAGCGCGATGAGATGCGCCATCGACCCCTCGGCGCCGCCCGGCCGCATGACCAGGACCACGCCGACGAAACCGACGGCGACGGCGGTCCAGCGCCGCCAGCCGACCCGCTCGCCGAGGATCGGCACCGCCAGCGCCGTCGTCAGGATCGGGGACGCCTGGTAGATCGTCAGCGTGTCGGCCAGCGGGATCAGCGGCACGGCGGTGTAGAACAGCGCCAGCTCGATCAGGATCAGCGCGCCGCGCAGCGCGTGCAGGCCGATACGCGGCACCGCCAGCGCCCGCAGCCAGCCATAGGCGTGGACCCGCGGCACGACGATCAGCGCGGCGCCGAGATTGCGGATGAACAGGAGCTGGATCAGCGGGCAGAGCGCGGCGACGTGCTTGGCCAGCGCGTCGTTGGCCGAGAACACCAGCATCGCCAGCAGCATGTAGGGGACGCCGGCCGCCGCGCCGCCCGCGAACATCGACACCGCGTCCCCCCTCCTCGCGGCGCGCCATTGCCGTGCGGCGCGCGCTTCTGTTACGCCATCGGTACCCGTCGCCGGACGGGTCCGCAACCACCACCGCCACCGGAGCGCGCCGAATGGCCAAAGCGACGCCCGACCTCGTCTGCCTCGGCGAGCCGATGGTCGAGTTCAACCAGACCGAGCCCGGCGGCACGCGCTGGCTGCAGGGGTTCGGCGGCGACACCTCGAACGCCGCCATCGCCGCGGCGCGGCAAGGAGCGTCGGTCGGCTACGTCACGGCGCTGGGCCGCGACGCGTTCGGTGACCTGTTCGTCGAGCTGTGGACGCGCGAGGGCGTCGACCACGCCGGCGTGGCGCGGCGCGACGACGGCCACACGGCGGCGTATTTCGCCACCCACGCCGCGACCGGCCACAGCTTCTCGTTCCTGCGCCGCGGCTCGGCCGCCAGCCTGATGGCGGCCGCCGATCTGCCGGCGGCGTTTCTCGCCGGCGCCCGGATGCTGCACCTCTCCGGCATCAGCCAGGCGATCTCCGCCACGGCCCGGGACGCGGGGTTCGCCGCCATCGACATCGTCCGGCGCGCCGGCGGCCGGATCGCCTACGACACCAATCTGCGGCTCAAGCTGTGGAGCATCGACGCGGCGCGCGAGACGATCCACGCCGCCATCGCGCGCTGCGACATCGCCCTGCCCAGCTTCGACGACGCCACCGCGTTGACCGGTCTGGCCGACGCCGACGCGATCGCCGATTTCTATCTCACGCTGGGTCCGTCGCTGGTCGCGCTGAAGCTCGGCGCCGCCGGCGCCCTGGTCGCCACGCCGCGGGAACGGCGGCGGATCGCACCGCGGCGGGTCGACGCGGTGGACGCCACCGGCGCCGGCGACACCTTCGCGGGCGCGTTCCTGGCGCGCACGCTGGCCGGCGACGATCCGTTCGCGGCCGCCATCTACGCCAACGCGGCGGCGGCGTTGTCGACGACCGGCTTCGGCGCCGTGGCGCCGATCCCGCGCCGCGCCGACGTCATCGCCGCGCTGGAGCGCCGCGACGGCGTCTGACGCCCTACTCGGCCGGCGCCCGCACCGCGCGCGGCCGCACCATGGCGATCAGCGCGCGGCCGAGCCGGGCGAAGCCGGCGACCTGCTGGCCGATCCAGCCCTTGCCGTTGTCGGCGTCGGCGGAGTCGTCGACCCCGGTCGGCCGCGGCTTGTAGTCGTAGACGGCGGTGCGGAACAGCAGGTCCCAGACCGGCAGGACCGTCCCGAAATTGCGGTCGTGGATATGCGGTTCCGCCGGGCTGGCCATGGCGTGGTGCGTGCGGTGGAACCACGGATCGACGACGACCTTGTCGAGGTAGCGCCCGAAGCCGAAGCGCAGGTTGATGTGCGAGAAACTCTCGATCAGCCGGCCCAGCAGCAGGATCATCACGAACTGGCCGGGCGCGACGCCGATCGCGAGCGCGACGAACGCGAAATACAGCGACGTCAGCAGGTCGTCGAGGACGTGGTTGCGGTCGTCGGACCAGCACGTCATCTGGCGCTGGCTGTGGTGCAGGCTGTGCAGCGCCCACCACCAGCGGAATCCGTGCTGCATGCGGTGCAGCCAGTATCCGGCGAAATCGTAGACGAGGAAGTAGATCGCGAACAGCAGGAGCGGCTTGTCGCGCAGCCAGGGGACATGCAGCTCGATCGTCGGCATCACGAGCCCGTGCTCGCGCACCGCGTCGAGCAGCAGGTCGTTGAGATCGTAGAGGACGAGGAACACCAGAAGCGGCATGACGCCGAGCTTGTTCAGGAGGGTGTAGACGACGTCGACCCGCGCCAGCTTGTGGTCCGGCCACCGCTCGGCGGGCGCCAGACGCTCCAGCGGCATGAACACGCAGGCGATCACCGCGATCTGGACGACGCCGAGCATGACGATCTCGACCAGCGCCGGCGCGTCGTCGAGGAACGTCATCAGCCCGAGCTTGAAGAGCGCGGGATTGACGATCGTCTCCAGGATCCAAGCCTGGACCTCGATCCAGAAATCCAGCAACCAGCGCATCGCGCTCTCCGTGCCGCGGGGCCGCCTACTGGCGGCCCTTTTCCTCGGCGGTGCGCGCCGGCGGCGCCTCCGGCGGCGCGTCGCGCGACCGCGACACCGTATGCGGGCCGTTGAGGTAGAGGCCGTGCGGCGAACGGCCGACGTTGACCGTGCCGACCACCTTGCGGGTCGCGAGATCGACGACCGCCACCTTGCGGCGCCAGCGCAGCGTGACCCAGATCTGCTTGCCGTCGGGCGTGAAATCGAGATCGTCCGGCCCGCCGGGGACCTTGATGGTGTCGACCAGCTCGAGCTTCTCGACGTCGATCACGCCGATGGTGCCCTCGATCCGGTTGGAGACCATCACGCGCTTCGGATCCGGCGTCCGAAAGAGGTTGTGCGCGCCCCGGCCCGTCGTGATGCGCTTCACGACCTCCTTCCGCGCCATGTCGACGACGACGACGGCGTCCTCGCCCGTCAGCCCAACCAGCAGCCGCTTCTGGTCCGGAAGGACGAAGATCCCCGCCGGCGAATCGCCGACGTCGAGACTCCACATGATCTCCTGGCGCTCCAGCGACACCGCAGCGACCTGGTTGGAGCCTTGGACTGTGAAATAGACCGAAGAGCTGTCCTTGCTGAAAGCCATGTGGCTTGGCAGCGTGTGCAGCGCGATGCGCTTCACCAGCTTGAAATCCTTCGCCTCGTATATGTCCACGTGGTTCATGCGGAACGCCGCGGTCACGAACCATTTCCCGTCGGGGCTGAACCCGAGCTGGTAGGGGTCGAGGATGTTGCGGATGCGCTTCCGCTCGACCGCGGTGACCGGATCGAGGAACACCAGCTCGTTGGTCACCGTCGACGCGACGATCAGATCCTTGCCGTCCGGCGTGAGGATGAGGTGGTGCGGTTCACGTCCGAGCGGGCGCCTGTCGACCTCCTGCATCATGAGACGGTCGACGATGCTCATCGACGCTTCTTCGGAGTTCAGTATGATGGCGACCGGCGGATCGGCCGCGACCGCCGAGCCACCCGTGGCGCAGACAAGGACGCCGGCCGCCCATAGCGCCCGCCAGAACCCACGCCCGGTCATAGATGAGTCGCTCCGGTCAATTTGCACCGGCGACGCCCGCCGGACCAAAATCGGGCCTTTACATGACACAAGACGCCGATTCACGCCACCGTGACGCTGGCTTCATTTTCCCGGCCGCGTCCTCCGCCGGCATTGACCGGCGTCAATCCACCGCCCCCACGGCGCGCGTCAAGGCGGCGGCGGCGGCGGCGAGCGCTTCGATACGGGGCCAGTCGCGGGCGCCGATCGCGGACGCTGGAGCGGGCCACGATCCCCCCACACAGGCCACGTTCGGAAGCGCGAGATAGGCGGCGGCCGTGCGGTCGTCGATGCCGCCGGTCGGACAGAACCGTAAATCCGGCAAGGGGCCCGCGATCTGCCGAAGCGCATCCGTTCCACCCGCCGAGGCCGCGGGAAAGAACTTGAGGTACCTGTAGCCCCGTTCCGCCAACTCCATGGCCTCCGAGACCGTCGCCACCCCGGGCAAGTAGGGCAGATCTACCGCCCGGGCGGCGTCGAGCAGCGCCGTGGTATGACCGGGACTGACCGCGAACTGAGCGCCGGCTCGCTGCGCCTCCGCGAACTGGCTTGGCGCCAGCACGGTGCCGACCCCCGCGATGGCCTCCGGCACCTCGGCCACGATCGCCCGTAGCGCCTCCAACGCGCCATCCGTCCTGAGGGTGATCTCCAGCACCCTCAGTCCGCCGGTGACCAAGGCCCGCGCCACCGGAACGCCGTCCTCGGCTCCGGACAGCGTCAGGACCGGGATGACTGGCGCCTTGGCCAGGACGGCGCCGATATCGCGCGCGGCGTGCCGGCCCGCGGCCATGTCATACGCTCCAGCCGCCGTCGATCACGTGCGTCGTACCGGTGGTGAAGGCGCTCTCGTCGCCGGCTAGATAGACCGCCAGAGCCGCCACCTCGTCCGGCGTGCCGAACCGGCCGCCGGGCTGGCGGGCCTTGAACATACTGGCGTCCCCGCCCATCGCCGCGATGCGGTCGTCGAGCGACGGCGTCTGGATGGTTCCCGGACAGATCGCGTTGCAGCGCACGCCCTGCTTCACGAAATCGGCGGCGACCGACTTGGTCAACCCGACGATGGCGGCCTTGGTCGTGCCGTAGATGAACCGCAGCGGCGCGCCCTTGTGCGACGACGCCGCCGAAGCGACGTTGACGATCGAGGCGCCCCGGCCGGACTCCAGAATCGCCGGGAGGAACGCCTGGATCGTCCAGAACATGCTGCGGACGTTGAGGTCGAAGGCGAACTCCCACTGCTCGTCGGTGGCGTCGAGCACGGTTCCGTGATGGACGAACCCGGCGCAGTTGAAGAGAACGTCGACCGGCCCGGTGGCCCGCGCCAGAACCCCGATGGCGGTCTTGTCGAGCACGTCCAGCCGCGACGGCCGTATCCCGGCGACGCCGCCCAGCGCGCGCGTCAGCTTGTCGATGTCGACATCGGTGGCGAACACCTCGGCGCCCTCGCGCGCGAAGGCCCGCGCCGTGGCCTCGCCGATCCCCTGCGCCGCCGCCGTGACGACGCACTTCTTGCCTCGGAGCCGCATGCGCTTGCCTCCCCCCCCGTTCGGCGCGATCCTAGAGCGGAACGCGCGGCGGGGGAATCACGCCTCCACGGCGGAAATCAGCCGGTATTGGTCGAATCCAGCGGCGCTCCGACCGCGATGTCGGCCGTCGCGCGGCCGATCGTCGTGCCGTACTTGACGAGCGGCTCCCCGGTCTCGATGCGCCGCGCGGCGAATTTGCCGCCCACGGGCAGCGTCCGGGGAACGGCGATCTCACGGCCATGGATGCGCACGGTCTCGCCCGCCTCGATCTCGTGGATCGCGACCGCGACATTGTCGCCGGGCGCGAGTTGAAGGATCCGTGAGTCGCCGTCCGCCATGTCGATCTGGCCTCGTCGCGGGATTTCGAACGCGGCCGGTCAATAGCGGACCGCATGCAGGCTTGCACGCGCTTTATCGCCGCCCGCCGGCCGTCGCGCCTCACACGATCCTCCCGCGCCGTGACAAGGGCGTGAGCCGGTCATCCCCCGGCGGCGGCGGCGCGTAGACCGAACAGCGACGTCCCCTGGGCGCGCGACACCGAGAGAACCGGAGGGATCCATGACAAGCAGACCGACCCACGTGATCGCCGCCATCACGATCGCCGCCGCCGGGCTGGCGGCGGCCCCGTCCCTCGCGGCGACCCTCGTCGGCCTCGCCGACGGCAAGAGCCTCGTCATCATCGACACCGACGCCCGCAAGGTGACGCGCACCGTGCCGGTGACCGGCGCGGGACCCCTGGTCGGTATCGACGTGCGCCCGGCCGACGGCATGCTCTACGGCGTCACCGCCGACGGCAAGGTCGTCACCATCGACACCCAGACAGGGAAAGCCACCGAGAAATCCACGCTGAAGACGATGCTGCCCGCGGGCGCGCACGCGACCGTCGACTTCAATCCCGTGGCCGACCGTCTGCGCATCATCGGCAGCGAAGGCACGAATCTGCGCGCCAACGTCGACGACGGCGGCGTCATCACCGACGGCGCGCTGAAATACGCAGCCACCGACGCCAACAAGGACGCGAAACCGGCGATCCGCGCCGGCGCCTACGTCAACTCGTTCAAGGGCGCCAAGGAGACGACGCTCTACGACATCGACGGCGCACTGGGCGCGTTGGCGCGCCAGGCGCCGCCGAACGACGGCGTCCTCAACACGCTCGGCGCGCTGGGCGTGGTGACCACCGGCGGTATCGGCTTCGACATCGAGTCCGACGGCAACGGCGGCAACCGCGCGTGGCTGCTGGCCGGCGGCATGCTGCACAGCGTCGACATCGTCAGCGGCAAGGCAACCGCGGGCGCCAGGATCGAGGGCCTGCCGGCGAACGTCACCGACATCGCGGTTCGGCCAACGAAGTAGCCGGCCCGCGCCGGCCTACGCCACGACGCCGGCGGACCACCGCCGGCGCCGTCGATTCACGCTATGCTGCGGCCATAGAAGGCGATGGCGGAATCGATGGCGCGACGCGGCGGACAGTACCTCGGCAATCATCAGCGTAGCTGGCTGTGGGGGCGCAACCTCGTGCTCGAAACCTTGCGCGCGGGACGCTGGCCCGTCCTCGAGGCCTGGATCGCCGACGACGTCGCTCCTGCGCCAGCCACGGACTACCGCCGGCTCGCGGCGGCGCTCGATCTCCGCGTCGACACCGCGCCGCGCGCCCGGCTGACGAATCTCTGCGGCGCCGACGACCACCAGGGTTTCGCGATCCGCGTCGGCCCCTACCCTTACGCGACGCCGGCGGACCTGCGTTACGCGGCGCGGACGCCGGGCCTCTGGCTCGCGCTCGACGGCGTGATGGATTCGTTCAACCTCGGCGCCGCCCTGCGCTCGGCGGAGGTGTTCGGCGTCGACGGCGTGGTCCTCGGCGCGGCAGGCCAGACCGGCGTCAACAGCCAGGCCGCGCGCAGTTCGGCCGGCGCCGTCAACCGCCTGCGGATCGTGCGAGTCGACGATCTCGCGGCGGCGTTGGTGGCGCTGCGCGCCGATGGCGTGGCCGTGGTCGGCACCAGCCTCGACACCGACTCCACGCTCGACGCCGCGCCGCTCGACGGCCCCCTCGCGCTGGTGGTCGGCAACGAGGCGCGCGGATTGTCGCCGGAGACGGCGGCGGTGTGCGACCGGATCGTGAGGATCCCACAGGACGGCGCCTCGAACTCGCTCAACGTCGCGGCCGCGACGGCCGTCTGCCTCTACGAGATCCGGCGCCGGCGGCGCGCCCTCACGCCGGCGCCGGGCGGCGCCACGCGACCATCTGGCGGATGAACACCGGCGTCGCCATCGCCAGGCCGGCGAGCGTCGCGGTCATGCTCGGGGCGACGACCGGCAGAGAGGCCAGCCCGATCAGCCAGCATTCCCACCGCGCCATCCGCGCCAGCATGAAGCCCGAGAAGGCGGCCGACAGCATGGTCACGCCGACGAGGCAGCCGAACAGCGTGCTGGCGAACTCGCCCCACGAGAATCCGGGAACCACCAGCAGCAGCGTCGGCGAGTAGACGAACACGAACGGCACCAGCGCCTTGCCGAGCGCCAGGCGGAACGCGGTGTTGCCGGTCTTGAACGGGTCGGCTCCCGCCATGCCCGCCGCCGCATAGGCGGCCAGCGCCACCGGCGGGGTGATGTCGGCCAGGACGCCGTAGTAGAAGACGAAGAAGTGGCTCACCAGGTCGGGCACGCCCATCATCTTCAGCGCCGGCGCCGCGACCGCCACCATGATGATGTAGGTCGACGTCGTGGGGATGCCGCAGCCCATGACGATGCAGATCACCGCCACCATCATCAGCGTGAAGAGCAGCACCAGCGCCTGCTCGCCGCCGGCGTAGCCGAACACGCCCGCGACCGCCGCGACCGGGCCCGAGCACGCCAGCGCTTTGGCGGCCTCGACCGTGACATGGGCGAATTTGAAGCCCACGCCGCTCAGCGTGACGACGCCGATGATGATGCCGACGCAGGCGGCCGCCGCGCCGACAGCCAGCGCGTACTTCGCGCCGACGATGAAGCCGTCCACCAGCTCGCCCCAGTGCAGCCGCCGCGCCTTGTTGAGCCACCACAGCGCCAGCAGCAGGCCGACGCGAGATAGGGCGTGAAGCCCGAGAACAGCACGGCGAGGAGGCCGAAGAGCGGATCAGGGTCGGCCAGTCGCGCCGCAGCGATTGCCGGAGGTTCGGCAGCTCCTCCGGCGCCAGGCCGCGCAGGCCCTGCTTCTTGGCCTCGAAGTGCGTCTGCACGAAGACGCCGAAGAAATGCATGAAGGCCGGCAGGATCGCCGCGATGATGATCGTCTGGTACGGCAGACCCAGGTACTCGACCATCAGGAATGCGGCGGCGCCCATGACCGGCGGCGTGATCTGCCCGCCGGTGCTGGCGGTGGCCTCGACGCCGGCGGCGAAGTGCCTCTTGTAGCCCAGCCGGTTCATCATCGGGATGGTCAGCGAGCCCACGGTGACGGCGTTGGCCACGGAGCTGCCGGAGATCATGCCGAACAGCGCCGAGCCGAAGATCGCCACCTTGGCCGGACCGCCCGCGAAGCGCCCGGCGACCGCCATCGCGACATCGAGGAACAGCTGGCCCAGCCCGATGCGCATGGCGAGCACGCCGAACAGGACGAAGTGGAACACGTATGTCGCGACCACGCCGACCGGCACGCCGTAGAAGCCGTTGCTGCCGAGATAGAGGTGCTCGATCAGGTGCGCCCATGACGCGCCGGGGTGAACCAGGATGCCCGGCATCCATGGCCCGACCAGCGCATAGACGATGAAGACGCTGGCGATGATCACCAGCGCCCAGCCCATGGTGCGCCGCGTCGCCTCGAGCACGGCAACGATCAGCACCGAGCCCATGATCACGTCGAGGACCAGCCGGTTGCCGACGCGGAAGGCGAGATCATGAAAGACGAGCGAATGTCGAGCGCCGCGATGACCGTGGCGGCCATCAGCAGCCAGTCGAACAGCGGCACGCCGCCGGGCGAGAGCGCCGAGGACGGCCGCGCCTTGGCCGCCTTGCGCCTGACCAGCGCGAAGACCAGGAAGATCAGGCCGATGACGAAGGCCATGTGGATGCCGCGATGCGTCGTCTCGCGCAGCAGCCCGAAGCCCGCGGTATAGAAGTGGAAACAGGACAGCGCGAACAGCAGGCCGGCGACGATCCACGACGCCGGCGGCAGGATGGGGCGAGCGGGCGGAAGCCGAACTCCCGATCCAGCTCTCCGCCTTGAGGTCGATGTCGGCCGTCTTCAGGATCGAGATCTGATGCGCCATGCCGTCCTGGGGCCCGTCCCGGCCCCTGAGCAGCGACGGACCCCGTCCCGAACGCGGCGCCGTCCCTCGGGTCTCCCAGGGGTCGCGCCAGGCGATCCGCGCCCTACTTCAGGACGCCCTTCTCGCGGTAGAACCTCTCCGCGCCGGCGTGCAGGGGGATGCCGAGGCCGACGGTCGCCTGCGCCAGCTGGATCGACTTGCCCTTGGCGTGGCCGGCGTCGAGGAGCTGGCGCGTCTTGTCGCTCCACAGCGCCTGGACGATGCCGTAGACCAGCGCGTCGGACTGCTTGGACGAGGTCAGCCACAGGGCGTTGACGCTGACCGTCTTGGCGCCCTTGACCCCTTGTAGGCGCTCGTCCGGGATCGCATCCTGGGCGAAGAACGGGTAGCTCTTGAGAGCAGCTTGTCGACCGCCGGCCCTTCGATCGGGATCAGCTCGATGCCCGAGGTCGCAGCGAGCTCGGCGATCGCGCCCTGCGGATAGCCGGACACGCTGATGAAGGCGTCGATCGCGCCGTCCTTGAGCTTGTCGGCGGATTGCTGCGGGCTTCAGGTACTCGGCGCGCACGTCCTTCTCGGTCATTCCGTGCGCGGCGAGGATCAGGCGGGCGTCGACCAAGGTGCCCGAGCCGGGTTCGTCGAGCGACAGGCGCTTGCCCTTGAGGTCGGTGAAGGAGCGGATGCCGCTGCCCTTGCGGGCCACCAGGTGGAAGCTCTCGGGATAGAGCCGCGCGATCGCCCGCAGGGACTCGACCTTCGGCTTGCCCTCGTAGATGCCGGTGCCGCTATGGGCCCAGAACGCCACGTCGGACTGGGAGAAGCCCGATTCCAGGTTGCCGCCGTTGATCGCGTTGACGTTGCCGACCGAGCCGTTGGTCGCCACCGCGCTGGCCGACAGGGTCGCCGTCGACACCGAGTTGGCGATGATGCCGCCGATCGGATAGTAGGTGCCGCCGGTGCCGCCGGTGCCGATGCGGAAGAAGGCCTGCTGCGCCGAGGCGCCGGTGGCGGCGAGGCCGAACGCCGTCGCGCCGCCAAGCATCAGGGTCCTGCGTTGCATGAATCGCTCTCCAATCATTGGGCGCGCGGGCCGGCGTTCCGCTTCCCGGCGGGGTGCCGCGACCGTACCGCCGGCTCCGGAGCGCGGCAAGGCGGCGTGGACGGATCCGGACCGCGCCGAGCCATCCACAAGGCGTCATTGAACCGCCACGCCGGCCCGTTCATATAGGCGCCGACCACCCCGCCAACACCGCCTAGCCAGACATGAGAGAGCAGCCATGGCCGGACACGGACACGCCCCGCACGAGCAGGCCGAGCACGCGGAGCACCACGGCGCCAGCAACAAGACCATCGCGCTCATCATCTCGGTCCTGGCGTTGATGCTCGCGATCTCCGAGACGCTCGGCAAGGCGGCGCAGACCCAGACTTTGGCGTCGAACATCGAGGCGGCGAACCTGTGGGCGTTCTTCCAGGGCAAGACCGTGCGCCGCACGACGGTGCTGGTCGCCGCCCAGGAGATGGAGACGATGATGCACCACCAGACCGATCCGGCGGTGAAGAAATCGATGCAGGGCCGGATCGACCGCTGGCGCGCCGAGGCCGCCCGCTGGGAGAGCGAGCCGGAGACCAACGAGGGCCGCAAGGAGCTGATGGCGAGGGCGCAGGCGTCTGAGCGGAAGCGCGATCTCGCCGAGGCGCGGCACCACCACTACGAGGTCGCGTCGGCGGCGTTCCAGATCGCGATCGTGCTGGCGTCGGCGACAATCATCACCGGCATGGCCGCCCTGACATGGTTCTCGCTCGGCCTCGGCGGCGTCGGCCTGGTGTTCACCGCGATCGGGCTCTTCATCCCGAAGGCCGTCCACCTGTTCTGAGCCGGCCGCGCGGCGGCCGTCAGTTGACGCCGACGACGCGGCTCATCGTCGGGCCGATCTCGTCGTGGATGACGAGGTCGGCGAGCCCGTCCTGGTCGGTCGGTTCGCGGTTCAGGATGACCAGCTTCGCGCCGTTGCGCTTGGCCATGACCGGGAATCCCGCCGCCGGGTAGACGACCAGCGAGCTGCCCAGCACGACGAGCAGGTCGCAGGCCATCGCCGCCTCGCGGGCGCGCGCCATCTCGACCTCGGGCATCGACTGGCCGAACGAGATCGTCGCCGTCTTCACGATGCCGCCGCACTTCACGCATTCCGGCAGCGTCTCGCCGTCCTCGAACAGCGTCCGCACCCACTCCAGCTCGTGCCGCTCGCCGCAATCCAAGCATGACGCGTAGGTCGCGTTGCCGTGCAGCTCGATGACCTTGGCGTCGGGCACGCCCGAGGCCTGGTGCAGCCCGTCGACGTTCTGCGTGATCACCGCCGACATGCGGCCGTCCTCGACCAGGCGCGCGAGCGCGCGGTGGCCGGCGTTCGGCGTCGCGGCGCGCATCACGGCGTCGCTGGCGAACTTGCGCCGCCAGGACTCGCGGCGGGCGTCCTCCGAGGCGATGAAATCGCCGAAATCGATCGGTTTGTACCGCGTCCAGATGCCGCCGGGCGACCGGAAGTCGGGGATGCCCGATTCCGTCGAGATGCCGGCGCCGGTGAACGCCACCATCCGCCGCGCCTCGGAGACCATGCGTTTCAGATCGTCGGCCGCGCCCATCGCCCCCTCCGTCCGGACCCGGGCGGGATTGGACACCGGCTCCGTCAGGAAAGCCAGCGCTTGCGCCGCTTGTAGTGCTTGACGTCGCGGTAGGATTTGCGCGCGCCGCCCTCGTTGAGCCCCAGGTAGAACTCCTTGATGTCGGAGTTCGACCGCAGCTGCTCGGCGTTGCCTTCGAGGACGATGCGGCCGTTCTCCATGACGTAGCCGTGGTCGGCGATCTCGAGCGCCACCGTCGCGTTCTGCTCGACGAGGAGCACCGTCAGCCTCTCCTGCGCGACGAGCCGCTTCACGATCTCGAATATCTCCTCGATCAGCAGGGGCGCCAATCCGAGGACGGTTCGTCGAGCAGCACGACCTTCGGCGCCGACATCAGGGCGCGGCCGATCGCCAGCATCTGCTGCTCGCCGCCCGAGAGGTAGCCGGAGAGCTGCCCGCGGCGCTCGCGCAGCCGCGGGAAATAGCCGTAGACGAGCTCGATCCCGCGGCGGACCTGCGCGAAGTCCCGGCGTATGTGCCCGCCAGCCACGAGATTTTCCTCGACGGTGAGGTGCTCGAAGACCCGCCGGCCCTCGAACACCTGCACCAGTCCGAGCCGGGCGATGTCGAAGGCGCGCATGCCGTCTATCCGCGCGCCGGCCAGCTCGATGCTGCCCTTCGTGACCTCGCCGCGCTCGCTGCGCAGCACCCCGGAGATCGCCTTCAGAGTCGTGCTCTTCCCGGCGCCGTTGGCGCCGAGGATCGTCGTGATCGTGCCCTCGCGGACCCGCACGGAGATACCGCGCAGGATCAGGATGACGCCGTCGTAGACGACCTCGATGTTGTTGAGCGCCAGCATGTGACCGCCGTGTCGGTGCGGGAGGGAACGGGGCGGCGCCTCGGCGCCGCCCCGGCCGGGCGAGGCCGCTACTTCTTGGCCTCGGCCGCGAGGTGCTTGTTGATGACGTCGCGGTAGGCTTGGAACCACTCCGTCGACTTCACAAGCTTGCCGCCCTTGACCGTCCAGACCTGCGTCCAGCCGCCGCCCTCGTGGTCGGCCCGGGTGATCTCCATCGGCGGCACGAGCCCATCGAGCGTGAAGCCCTTGACCTTCTCCATGCCGTTGCGGACCTCCTCGCCGGTCGGCACCGCGCCACCCTTGGCCTTGATGGCGTTGCGCGCGGCCTCGACGTGCAGCGCCGCGATCAGGATCCCGCGGTTGTAGAGCACCGTCGAATCCATCTCCTTCGGCGGCGCCTTGCCCTGCGCCTTGTACATATCGAGGATCTGCTTGTGGACCGGATACTCCTTGCCGACGCCGGCGAACTGGATCGTGTTGTAGCCCTCGGCGAACCCCATGCCGCCGGCCGCCTGGATGTCGGCCTCGGAGCTGCCCCAGACGAACGCCACCACCTTGCTGAGCGGGAAGCCTTTGCCCTTCAGCTCCTTGATCGAGACCGACGGCGAGCGGCCGAACAGGTGGGTGATCACGAAGTCGGGCTTGAAGCGCCCCGTGATGTCGAGGATCTGCGCGCCCATCTCGACGCCCGGGGCCGGCACCGCGAACGTGCGGAGCTCGAAGCCCTCGGCCTTCGCCAGATCCTCGAGGATGACGAGCGGCTCCTTGCCGGCCGGGTTGTCGTAGAACAGGTAGGCGATCTTCTTGCCCTTGAGGTTGCCCCCGAGGCGGTCCTTCGCGAACTTCACCGCGGCGGTCGCCTGCGACCAGTAGCTGGCGGCGATCGGGAAGACGTAGGGATACCGGTTTCCGTCGGCGGCGGCGGCGGTGCCGAATCCGGGCGACGTCCCGAGTATCTTGTCCTCCTCGAGCTTCTTCGTGAGCGCCGCGGTGTGCGGGGTGCCGTAGAGCCCGGTCAGGATCGCGCCCTCCTTCTTGAAGCGCTCGTGCGCCTCCATCGCCGGCGGCACCTTGTACTCGTTGTCGACCTCGAGGACCTTGATCCGGTATCCCTCCACGCCGCCCTTGCTGTTCACCAGGGCGATGTAGTCGTGGTAGCCGGGACACAGGAACACGCCGACGGTCTGCGTCGCGCCGGTGCGGTCGCAGTGCAGGCCGAAGACCAGTTCCTTCTGCTGGGCGTGCGCCGCGCCGCCCCCGGCGACCAGCGCGCCGGCGGCAGCCGCCGCGGCGATCCACCGCCTCGATACCGTCTGCATGAGAGCCTCCCTTTGCTGATTCGCCGTCCCCTAGTGGGAGAACGGCCAGACCCGGAAGTAATTCCGGATATTGCGCCAGAGCCTGTTCAGGCCTTCCGGCTCGACGACCAGGAACACGATGATGAGGCCGCCGAACAGGATGAGCCGGAGCGCGGAGATGATCGCCGGCAGCTCCGCGTCCGAGAAGAAGTAGCCGCCGAAGGATTCCATGATCGTGCGGATGACGATCGGCAGCAGCGTGACGAAGGCGGCCCCGAGGATCGTGCCCAGAACCGACCCCAGCCCGCCGATGATGATCATCGCGAGGTAGTCGATCGAGACGACGATCTGGAACTGCTCGTAGTTCGCGATGCCGAAGTAGTACGTGTAGAGGACGCCGCAGACCCCGGCGTAGAACGACGAGATCGCGAACGAGACCAGCTTCCAACGGAAGATGTTGATCCCGATGATCTCGGCGGCGATGTCCTGGTCCCGGATGGCCACGAAGATGCGGCCGATCCGGCTGCGCACCAGATTGAGCGTCGCGACGATGGACACCACGGCGAAGAACAGCAGGAAGAAGTAGAGCTGTCGCGGGGTCTTGAGCTCGTACCCGAACAGGTCCGGACGCGGCACCTCGATCGACGCCTGCGCGCCACCGGAGATCGCGGGAACGTGGTTGATCGTCCACTCGATGATCAGCTGTCCGGCCAGCGTCGCGATCGCCAGGTACAAGCCCTTGATCCGCAGGCTCGGAATCCCGACGAGCACGCCGATCGCCGCCGCCATGAGACCGCCGAGCGGCAGGGTTATCCAGAACGGCAGGCCGAACTTGACCGCGAAGTTCGCGGCCGTGTAGGCCCCGACCGACATGAAAGCGGCGTGTCCGATCGATATCTGGCCGGTGTAGCCGACGAGGATGTTGAGGCCGAGCGCGCCGACGATCGCGATGAACACCAGATTGATGATCGAGAGGTAGTATTCGTGCAGCGCGATCGGGGCGACGACCACGAACAGCAACGCGATCGCGGCCACCGTCCACCGCGCGACCGGCAGCGGATAGAGCGCCATGTCGGCCGCGTAGGTCGTCTTGAAGATGCCGGACTCTCGATGGAACATCTGATCGTACCCCCCGGCCCTAGACGCGCTCGATCTTGCGCTTGCCGAATATTCCGTAGGGCCGGAACATCAAGGCGACGATCATGAGGACGTACGGCGCGAAATCCTTCGTGCCGCCGCCGACGTACGGATCGAGATAGCCGGCGGCGAGGCTCTCGACGATGCCGACGATCAGGCCGCCCACGACGGCGCCGACGATCGAGTCCAGCCCGCCGAGGATCACCACGGGGAACACCTTGAGCCCGACCAGCGCGAGATGCGTGTCGACGCCGAGCATGCCGCCCCACACGATGCCGCCCAGCGCCGAGACGACGCCGGCCATCGCCCACGCGAGGGCGAAGTAGCGCTCGACGTTGATGCCCATGGCCATCGCCACCTGCTGGTTGTCGGCGACGGCGCGCATCGCCACGCCCATGCGGCTCTTCAGGAAGAACCACGAGAAGACGCCCAGGAACACCAGCGAGACCACGATGCCCACGGCCTGGACCTGCGGCAGGGTGGCCGGGCCGATGGCGATCGGCTCGTCGCCGATCGGCAGCGGCAGCGCCCGGGTCTCGGCGCCGACAGTGATCGGCGGAAGCCCGCGCAGGATCGCCGCCAGGCCGATCGTCGCCATGATCACGGCGACGATGGGACGGCCGAGGAGCGGCCGCAGCACGACGCGCTCGAGGCCGAAGCTGAAGCCGACCATCACGGCGATGGTCGCGAGGGCGGCGCCGACGAACGGCATGCCCTCGAAGGCGACGAACACGGCGCCGGCCAAGCCGGCGAGCATCACGAACTCGCCCTGCGCGAAATTGATCGCGTCCGTCGCCTTGTAGACGAGGACGAAGCCGAGCGCGATCAGCGTGTACATCAGGCCGATCGACACGCCGTTCAGCACGAGCGCGAAGAAGAACCCCATATCCTCGGACAAGGCGATACCCTCCCGTCAGGCGGCGCGGCGGTCGCCGGCGGCCGGCGGCACGTCGTGGATGTCGATCGTCGACGACAGCGCGCTCTTGCGGCCGTCCTCGAAGGTGATCTCGGTGGTCACGTCGACGCTGGAGGCGCCGTTGTAGAAGGCCTCGATGACGCCCGCGTACTTCTCCGCGACGAACCGGCGGCGCACCTTGCGCGTGCGCGTCAGCTCCGCGTCGTCGGCGTCCAGCTCCTTGTTCAGCAGGAGTATCCTGCGGACCTGGGCGGCCTCCGGCAGGGTGCGGTTGATCTTGGCCAGCTCCTCGAGCACCAGCCCGGCGACCTCCGGCTTGCGGCTGAGGTCCATGAAGCTGGTGTAGGCGAGGTTCCTGCGCTCCGCCCACGGACCAACGGTGCCCATGTCGATGGCGACCATCGCCGCGACATGCGGCCGCTGGTCGCCGAAAGCGACGGCTTCGCGGATGAACGGGCTGAACTTCAGCTTGTTCTCGACGAACTGCGGCGCGAACGGCGTGCCGTCCGCGAGCTTCCCGACGTCCTTGGCGCGGTCGATGATCACGACGTGCCCGGATGGATCGACGAAGCCCGCGTCCCCGGTCCTCAACCAGCCGTCCGGCGTGATCGTCTCGCGCGTGACGTCGTCCTGCTTGAAATAGCCCTGGAAGACGTTCGGTCCCTTGACCAGCACCTCGCCGCGGTCGTCGATGCGGACCTGCACGCCGGGCAGCGGAGGGCCGACCGTGTCCGGACGGGCCTGCGCGTCCGGCTGGCAGGCGATCAGGGCGGAGGCCTCGGTGGCCCCGTACACCTGCTTCAGGTTGACGCCGAACGAGCGGAAGAACCGGTAGGTGTCGGGACCCAGGGGCGCACCGCCCGTGTAGGCGGTGCGGTTCCGGCGCAGGCCGAGCTGGTCCCGCACCGGACCGTAGACGGCGAGCTCGCCTACGGCGCAGACGAGGCGCAACCCGAACGGAACGGCCTTCCCGTCGGATTCGAGGAGCTGCCGCCGCTCGGCCGCCGCCCGGAAACGCTCGAACACGGACCGCTTGAGCGAAGAGGCGTCGCCAGCCTTGATCTGGATGTCGGTCAGCATGTTCTCCCAGACCCGGGGCGGCGCGACCAGGCCGGTCGGCCCGATCTCTCGCAGGTCGCGCTGGACGCTCTCGGGCCCTTCCGGACAGTTCGCGATCGCCCCGACCGTCAGTCCGAGGCCGACGGTGAACTCGGTGTCGCCGACCCAGGCCATCGGCAGATAGGCCAGCCAGTCGTCCCCAAACCGGATCCCTTCGGCCTGTGCGAACCGCTCGGCCGTCCCGACCATGTTGGCGTGGGACAGGATCACGCCCTTCGGATTGCCCGTCGTGCCCGACGTGTAGGCGATCATCGCGATGTCGGAGGCCGTGCCGCGGGCGACGTGGGCGGCGAACGCCTCCTCGCCGCCGGCGAATTCGCGCCCGGCCGCCTGCACCGCCCCGAACGACCTGATGATCGGATCGTCCTGGTAGGCGCCCATGCCCCGCGGGTCGTCGTAGACGATCCAGCGCAGGTTCGGCAGCTGCGCGCGCAGGGACAGGATCTTGTCGACCTGCTCCTGGTCCTCGGCGACCACGACGGACACCTCGGCGTGGTTCAGCACGTAGACGATCTCGCTGGCGATCGAGTCCTGGTAGACCGGCACCGGGACGCCGCCCACCGCCTGCGCCGCGAGCTGGGCCCAGTAGAGGCGCGGTCGGTTGTCGCCGACGACCGTCAGCTTGTCGCCGCGCGCGAACCCGAGCGCCTCGAGGCCGAGCGCGAATTCCCGCACCTCGCGGGCGTAGTCCGCCCAGGTGTGGGTCTGCCAGATCCCCCTGTGCTTCTCGCGGATGGCCGGCGCCGACGCCCATTGGCGCGCGTTGCGGAGCATCAGCTTCGGCAGCGTGTCGGTTTCCCGCGAATCGAGGAGGCTCATGCCCGGGCGCTTCCCTTCGACGTGCCGAGATAGGCCTCGACGACCCTCGGATCGCGCTGCACCTCGGCCGGCGTGCCGCCGCCGATCCGCCGGCCGCGGTCGAGCACCACCACGTGGTCGGAGATGTCCATCACCACGCCCATGTCGTGCTCGATCAGCACGACGGTGACGCCGCGCTCCTGGTTGACGTCGAGGATGTAGCGCGCCATGTCCTCCTTCTCGTCGGTGTTCATGCCGCCCATCGGTTCGTCGAGCAGCAGCACCTTCGGCTCGAGCGCGAGCGCGCGACCGAGCTCGACCCGCTTGCGCAGGCCGTACGACAGGGCCGCCGTCTGCTGCTTGCGCAGGTCCTCGAGCTTGAGGAACTCGATGATCTCCTCGCAGCGCGCGCGGTGCTCGATCTCCTCGCGGCGCGCCGATCCCCAGTAGATGGCGCTCGCCACCACGCCCGACCTCATGCGCACGTGGCGTCCGAGCATCAGGTTGTCGAGGACCGTCAGGCCGCTGAACAGCGCGATGTTCTGGAACGTGCGCGCGACGCCCAGCGCCGCGATCTCGCTCGGCCGGCGCGGCGTGATGTCGACGCCGTCGAGGCGGATCTCGCCATTGTCGGGCTTGTAGAATCCCGAGATCATGTTGAGCAGCGAGGTCTTGCCGGCGCCGTTCGGCCCGATCACCGACAGGATCGAGCCGGTCGGGACCTCGAGCGAGACGTCCTCCACGGCCGTGACGCCGCCGAACTTCTTGGACGCGCCGCGCACCGTGAGGATGTGCGGCGTCACGCCGTCGGCGCGCTGCGGCGCCGCGCCAGACATGCGGCTCAACCCCGCCGCGCGCCGGCCGCGCACGATGCGGCCAGGACCGTGGCCATGCGTTCAAGATGCAACGCGGAACCCTCCCGATACGCCTCCTCCCGCGGTTCGGCGCTTGTGTCCGGCGATATCCAGCCGTCCGCGCCTTAACCCGCAGCGGCGCCGTACCCGGAGCCGCCGCGCGCATCATGTACAACGCCATCCCCGATGGCAACCGCGCCGCGCCCTTGCCTCAGGCGCCGCCGCGGTCGAAGATCGAAGGTGTCGGCGCCGGCCGCCGTCGACGCCACGGGGGGGAGCCGCCATGCGACGCCATATCGCCTGCGTCACGTTCGACCACGACCACATGTCGGGGATGATCGCGCGCGGATTCACGACGCCGACCCCGATCTCGCGCGGCGAGTTCGACATCGTGGCGATCCCCCGCATCGTCGATCTGCTCGCCCGCCACTCGGTGCCCGCGACGTTCTACACGCCGGGCCACACCATCGAGAGCGCGCGGCGCAGCGTCGACCTCTACGTCGAGGCCGGCCACGAGCTGGCGCACCACGGCTGGACGCACCGCACGCCCGCCTCGCTCGGACGCGAGCAGGAGGAGGCCGAGCTGGTCCGCGCCAACGAGCTGATCCGGAAGGTCTCGGGCAAGGCCGCGCGCGGCTACCGATCGCCCGCCTGGGATCTCAGCCCCGACACCGTCGACCTGCTGCTGAAGCACGGCTTCCAGTACGACAGCTCGATGATGGCGCACGACTACGACTTGTACTTCGCGCGCCAGGGCGACGTGGCCGAGCTCGAGGCGCCGTTCCGCCCGGGCGTGGAGACGCCGCTGGTCGAGATCCCCATCAGCTGGTCGCTCGACGACTTCCCCGCGTTCGAGTACATGCGCAACCCCAACGGCGCGATCCAGCAGGGCCTGATGAACGCCACCGCCGTGCTGGAGAACTTCGTCGACGATTTCGTCTACATGACCCGCATCCAGGATCGCGGCATCCTGACCTACACGTTCCATCCGCACGTCGTCGGGCGAGGCCACCGCATGATGATGCTGGAGCGTCTGATCCTGCGCCTGCGCGAGCACGGCGCGGTGTTCATGACGCAGGAGCAGGCGCTGGCTGAGTGGCGCGGATGGCGCGCCGCCGACGCCCGGCGCGCGGCGGAGTAGACTTCCGCCATCCGACGACCGAACGCGACAACAGGGGAACCCAATGGCATCCGCCGCTCCGCTATCGACCTACGCGACGCTGTGCAACGACGTCTACACGCCCACCTCGAAACCGCCGGTGGCGATGGTCCAGCGGGTCATCACCGAGGGCAACTTCGCGGCCAAGATCTACTCCGTGAACAAGACCATGGTGATCGCCTACGCCGGCACCGACGATCTGCAGGACACCCTGCTCGAGGACGTGGTCGGCATCGGCCTGACCGGCGCCACGGTGACGATGCACTACACGACGGCGCTGCGGATCGCGGCGCAGGCCGCCGAGCGCGGCACGATCGAGGTGTGCGGCCATTCGCTCGGCGGAGCCTACGCCCAGCTCGTGGCGCGCGAGCTCGACGTCACCGGCGTCACGTTCAACGCGCCCGGCGCCGCGCACATGAACCCGACCGGCTCGAGCGGCGGCGCCGTCACCCCCGGCGGCGTCATCGGCGGCGACGGCGCGAAGATCGGCGAGTGGCTGGTCCGCGGCACCTACACCTACAACTTCCGCCATCCCACCGACGTGGTCAGCGCCGTCGGCATCCATTGCGGCAACCGCTGCCGGAACCTGCCGATGCCGCTGGTCAATCCCGGCGCCGCCCATTCCATCGTCGGAATCGAGACCTGGCTCAACGCCAACGGACGCGGCCGCGCGCCGGAGCAGTTCTAGAGCGAATTCCCTGAAACGCGAGTCGCGGGGGATTCCCAAGGCGAGGTGGAGATGATTCGATTCCTCGACGGATGTCGGAGGGGTCGATGGGCAAGGCGTACAGTCAGGATCTGCGGGAACGGGTGGTCGCCGCGTTGGAGGCCGGGCTGTCGACGGGTGAGGCGGCGGTCCGGTTCTCGATCGGGAAGGCGACGGCGGGCGCGTGGGGCCGGCTGAAGCGCGCGCAGGGCGACGTGCGGCCGGCCAGGCAGGGCAAGCCGAAGGGTTCGGTGCTGGACGCGCACGCGGACTTCATCCTGGGGTCGCTGGAGGAGAAGCCCGACACGACGCTCGACGAGATGGTCGAGCGGCTCGCGGCGGAGCGCGGGTTGAGGGTGGTGCGGACGGCGGTCTGGAAGTTCCTCGACCGCCGCGGCCAGACGTATAAAAAAGACCGCGCACGCCAGCGAGCGGGAGCGTCCGGACGTGAAGGAGGCCCGGCGGGCGTGGCTGGAAGGCCAGCCCGGCCTCGCCGCCGCGAAGCTGGTGTTCATCGACGAGAGCGGGCTGTCGACCAAGATGGCGCGCCTGCGCGGCTGGGCGCCCAGAGGCCGGCGCTGCCGCGCCGCCATCCCCACGGACACTGGAAGACCGTGACCTTCGTCGGCGGGCTGACGCTGGCCGGCTTCCTCGCCCCGATGGTCCTCGACGGGCCGATGGACGGCGACGCCTTCCGGGCATGGTGCGAGCGGATGCTGGCCCCGGCCCTGCGCCCGGGCGACATCGTCGTGATGGACAACCTCGCCGCCCACAAGGTCTCCGGCGTCAGGCAGGCCATCGAGGCCAGCGGCGCGACGCCGCTCTACCTGCCGCCCTACTCCCCGGATCTCAACCCCATCGAGAACGCCTTCGCCAAGCTCCAAGGCGCACGTCCGCAAGCTCGCGGCCAGGACCATCGACACCCTCGAGGCCGCCACCGCGGACGCTCTACGGAGCTTCAAGCCGCAGGACTGTCAAAACTTCTTCGCCCATGCAGGCTACGGCTGCGATTAACGGGAATCTGCTCTAGCCGCCCGTCCAGCCCGTCACGGTTCCATCCCGAGGCGGATCGAGCGGCAGACCGGCACCATCTTGCCGATGGCGTGGACGATGAAATCGTCGAGCGCGCGTCGGGTGGCGTCGAGCGCCGCGGTCGACGGCGCGGCGGCCGGCGGCGCGAGCCGGCCGATCAGCGCCGGCGCGCGCGCCACCGCCAGCGACTGGACGCCGTCGATCGCCGCGACCAGGCGCCCGTCTTGGCCCGGTGGCGAAAGCGTCGTCCAGAGCAGCGCCAGGAACGGCGGCCAATGCGCCAGATGGCGGTACATGCTCGCGACGATGCGCCCGTCGTCGCGGGCTCCCAGGGCGTTGAGCCGTAGAACCAGCCTCCAGGTCTCCGGCGCCATCTCGTCCCGCGCCAGCAACGGCGGCAGCGCGTCCGGCGCGTCGTTGCCGCCGCCGGCGTGCAGCGCCGGGGCCGGCTCCGCCGGGACGCCGTCGATCCGCGCGCGCAGCGCCGACAGCGTCAGCAGGTTCATGGTGTTGGAGCGGTCGTAGCTGGCGAGAACGCCGCGGATCGCGGTCTCGGCCGCCGCGTCGACGCCGGCGGCGCGCAGGGCGTCGCGCGGCAGGCCGGCGACCGGGACGAGCGGCATGGCGTCCCGCAGCGCCGCCGCCGCGCCCGCCGCCGCACCGTCAAGATAGACCGGACGGACCGAGTTCCACGACCATTCGAGGGCGCCGGGGATGGTCGCGAGATGGCGCCACACGAGGTTGACCACCGGGACGCCGAGCGTCGCGCGGATGTCTGCGTAGAGCCGCGCAATGTCGCCGGTCGCGGCGTCCTCGCGGACCGCCGGGACCGGATCGCCGCCGCTCATCGCGCCGGCCCGGCGGTCACTCCGCCGCCTTGGCCGACGCCTGTCCCTGCACGGTGAAGAACGACGCCGATTTCGGCTGGTTAGGCAGCTCGACGACGCCCGCGGTGAGCCGGGCGACGCGCGCCGGCTTGCCGCGCACGATTTCGCCCTCGTGCGTGTTCGGCATCGGGTTCCGCGCCAGCGGCACGGCGTCGGCGGCGGTGTACACGCAGATGTAGAGGCCGCGCGCGCGGTCGCCGCGGTTACGCTCCGAGCCGTGCGCCAGTTTGGTGTGCATCAGGCACACGTCGCCGGCCCGGCCATGGCACGGCACGCTCCGCGCCAGCAGCGCCTTCTCGGTCTCGGGCGCGACGGCGCCGGTGAAGGTGTCGCCGTCGAACAGCGAGTGGACCTCGCCGCGGTGCGAGCCCGGCACGACGGTCAGCGCGCCGTTGCTTTCGTCGATGTCGTCGAGGAACAGCAGGGCGGTGACGATGTCGTCGTTGGTGTGCGGCGTGTACGCGAAATCCTGGTGGTAGAGCACCTCGGTCTTCGCGCCGGTCAGCTTGAGGTTGATCTTGCAGTGGTGGAACTTGACGTCCGGACCGATCAGGTCGGCGACCATGTCGGTCATGCGGCTGTCGCGCATCGCCGCCAGGTACGCGGCCGAGATGTCCGATGGATTGTTGACGCGCCGCAGCGCCGGCCGGTCGGCGGAGTGCTCGGCCCCCATGTCGAAGCGCGGCCGGCCGTCGATAGTCGGCGGTCCGAACGGCGTCAGGTGCCGCCGGCTCTCCTCGACCCAGCCGGCGATCTCCGCGCGCAGCGCCGCCAGCTGCGCCGGCGTGACGGCGTCGGGCGCGACGATGAACCCGTCGCGCCAGAACTGGTCGGCCTGCTCCCGCGTCAGCGCCTTCATGTCGCGCCCCCCTCCTGGTAACCACAGCTAGTCTCACCGCCCCCGGCGCGGAGTTCAAGGCCGACGAACCAGGCGCCGCTTGCGCGCGCCCGCCACCTGCGATAGCGACCACGCGGAATGACGACGTTCCTCACCCGGTTCGCGCCGACGCTGTTCGCGCTGCTCTGGTCGACCGGCTGGATCTCGGCCCGCTTCGGCGCCGACCACGCCGAGCCGCTTACCTTCCTGTCGTTCCGCCACGCCTTCTCCGCCATCGCGCTCGCCGCGCTCTGCGTCCTGCTGGGCGCCCGCTGGCCGCGGACCGCGCGGGAGGTCGGCCACGCCTTCGCGAGCGGACTCCTGCTCCACGCGATCCACCTCGGCGGCGTCTGGTGGGCGATCGCGCACGGCGTCCCGGCGGGGATATCCGGCCTGATCGCCGCGCTCCAGCCCATACTGACCGCGCTGCTCGCGCCGGCGCTGATCGGCGAGCGGATCGGACGCGCGCAATGGATCGGCGTCGTCCTCGGTTTCGCCGGCATCGGCCTGGTGCTGTGGCCGAAGCTAGCCGGGCCCGTAGCCGGCGATCTCGCGGCGGTCGCGACGCCGATCGCCATCAACGCCGGCGGCATGCTGGCGGCGACGCTGGGCGCCTTCTACCAGAAGCGCTTCCTGGCGCGCTCGGACCTGCTCTCGACCCAGACGCTGCAGTTCACCAGCGCCTTCATCTTCACCCTGCCGGTGGCGCTGGCGGTCGAGTCGTTCCGCATCGAGTGGAACACGACGATCGTGGCCACGATGGCGTGGTCGGTGCTGGGCATGTCGATCGGCGCAAGCTGCCTGCTGCTCCTGCTGATCCGCCACGGCGCGGTGTCGCGGGCGGCGGCGCTGATGTACCTGATGCCGCCGCTGGTCGCCGTCGAGGCGTTCCTGCTGTTCGACGAGCGGCTGTCGGCGGCCCAACTCGCCGGCATGGCGGTCACCGTGGTCGGCGTCGCGCTGGCGACGCGCCGCTGATCCGGGACCGTCCCGACGCCGGGGTCGCGGCCGTCATGCGCGATCGAGGTATGGACCCGGCGCGCCAATTGTGGCTAGCATTGGAGCGGAAGCGCCATCCAAGAGCGCGCGCCGCGGATATAGTGGCGATCAGGATCGCGCCGGCCGCCGGCCGGCCATAGGGAAGTGGAGGAAACTTGATGTCGACCCGTAGAATCACACGACGCACGCTCGGCCGCGCAGCCACGGCCGTCACGGCCGCGACGCTGGCGGCGCCGTTCACGCGCGGCGCCCACGCCGCCGGCAAGCTCTCGCTCGGCCTGTGGGACCACTGGGTGCCCGGCGCCAACAAGACCAGCGAGGCGCTGATCAAGGAATGGGCGGAGAAGGAGAAGGTCGAGGTCACGATCGACTACATCACGTCGCAGGGCAACAAGCTGCTGCTGACGACCGCCGCGGAGTCCCAGGCGCGGTCCGGCCACGACGTGCTCGCCTTCTCGACCTGGCTGCCGGCGCGGTACTCGTCCCAGCTCGTGCCGATGAACGACGTGATGGAGCCGCTGATCAAGCAGAACGGCGCCGTCAACGCCACCGTGGAATACCTCGGTAAAGTCGACGGAAAATGGCTGGCGGTACCCGCCACCATCGGCAGCCAGATCAAGGGTCCGTGCACGCGCATCGATCTGCTGAAGCAGCACGCTGGGCTCGACATCCAGGCGATGTATCCCTCCGGCGCCGCGCCGAAGGCCGACGGATGGACGCTGGACGCGTTCATGAAGGCGGCCGAGGCCTGCCACAAGGGTGGCGTTCCTTTCGGGATCGGCCTCGGCACGACGTCGGACTCCGTCGATACCGCCGGCGCGATCTTCCACAGCTTCGGCGCGATGCTGGTCAACGCCAAGGGGGACGTGACCGCCAAGAGCGACAACGTCCGCAAGGCGCTGGAGTACTACAAGCGTCTCATGACGTTCCTGCCCGAGGACGCCCCGTCTTGGGACGACGCCTCGAACAACAAGTGGCTGGTGTCGGGCAAGGGCACGTTGATCATGAACCCGCCCAGCGCCTGGGCGGTGGCCAAGCGCGACGCGCCGAAGATCGCCGAGCAGTGCTGGAGCCACGGCTTCCCGTCGGGGCCCGCCGGGCGGTTCGGCCCCTTCCTGCCGTTCTTCTGGGGCACATGGAACTTCAGCAAGAACCAGTCGGCGGCGAAGAGCCTGATGGTGTTCCTCAGCCAGGCCGGCGCCGTCGAGAAGATGGTGGCGGCCAGCGGCGGCTACGATCTGCCGTCCTTCTCGAACCTCACGACGCTGAAGACGTGGGCCGAGGAAGGGCCGCCCAAGGGCACGCTCTACCACTACCCGAACCCGCACAACCACCAGACCCTGTCGATCGCCGCGGCGCCCGCGCCGCACAAGATCGCCGAGCAGATCTACACCCAGGGCATCCAGACCCAGATGGCCGTCCGATACTTCAAGGGCGAGACGATGGAGAAGACCATCGCCTGGGCCGAGAAGGAGCTCGAGGGCTTCACGCGCCAGTAGGCGCGCGCCGCTCCGGCGGGGGCGCCGTCCGCGGCGCCCCCGCCCCCAACCGGCAGCAAGAATCGGGAGCCATCCATGGCCGACATCGCCGCGCCCGCGCCGGCGCGTGACATCGCGGACTCGCGCAGCGGGCTCCACAAGCTCATGCAGCGCAAATCGACCATCGCCTTCCTGATGGCGCTGCCGCTGATCATCCTGATCTTCCTGCTGGTCGCCTATCCCGCCGGCTACGCGGTCTTCCTCGCGACGCTGAAGAAATCGATGGGCCCTTCCTGGACGCTGGCTCTTGGCTCCGGGGAACTTCACGTTCCTGTTCGGGCGCGAGACGTTCTGGATGGTGGTCTGGCAGTCCTGCCTGTTCGCCGTGACCGCCGTCATCTTCAAGGCGTTGATCGGCTTCATCGTCGCGCACTTCGTCCACAACATCCCGAGCAAGGGCCAGCGCAAGTGGCGCGGCATGCTGCTGGTGCCGTGGGTCATCCCGCCGGCGATGAGCACGCTCGCCTGGCTGTGGCTGTTCGACCCCTCCTACAGCGCCTTCAACTGGCTGCTGAAGCCGATGGGCATCGGGCCGATCCCGTGGATCGGAGAGACCGGCTGGGCGCGCTTCTCGGTCATCCTCGTCAACGTCTGGATCGGCGCGCCGTTCTTCATGATCATGTACCTCGCGGCGCTCAAATCGGTGCCGGAGCAGCTCTACGAGGCCGCCGCCATCGACGGCGCGACGTGGTGGCAGCGCATCTGGTACGTAACCCTGCCGATGATGCGCAACATCATCGCCATCACGGCGCTGTTCTCGCTGATCGTCACCTTCGCCAACTTCGACATCGTGCGCGTGCTCACGAAAGGGGATCCCTTGAACAGCACGCACATCTTCGGTACGTGGGCGTTCCGCGTCGGCATCGAAAGCGGCGACATCCCGCTCGGCGCCAGCGTGTCGCTCTTCATGGTGCCGATCCTGGCGATCGCCGCCGTGTTCATCCTGCGCGACATCACAAAGAGGGGTAACGAGGCATGACCGCCGCCGCCACGGCCGCGCCGGAGCCCGCCGCGGCTCCGCGCTACGGCAGCATGTCGCGCGACCGGCGCTGGGCTCTGCGCTGGTCGTACTTCTTCCTGATCCTGTTCGCGATCTTCTTCCTGACGCCGCCGATCTACATGTTCATCACGTCGATCAAGACGAGCCAGGAGATCTCGGCGGAGATCAATCCCTGGTGGGTGTTCTCGCCGACGATCGGCAACTACTACGACCTGCTCACGCAGGACGTGTTCCTGCGCTTCTTCCGCAATTCCGCGATCGTGTCTATCTGCGTCGTCACGGTGACGATGGTGATCAGCGTCGTCGCCGCCTTCGCGCTGGCGCGGATGAAGTTCTGGGGCTCGGCGACGCTGGCGACCGGCGTGTTCCTCACCTACCTGATCCCCGAGACGCTGCTGTTCATCCCGCTGTTCAAGATGTTCGCCTGGGTCAACGACACCTTCGGCATCCAGCTGATGAACAACTGGTGGACGCTGATCATCCTCTATCCGACGCTGACGGTGCCGTTCTGCACCTGGATCATGATCGGCTACTTCGCCAGCATCCCCAAGGAGCTGGACGAGGCGGCGCTGATCGACGGCGCCACCTACTGGCAGACGCTGACCAAGATCTTCATCCCGGTCGCCCTGCCGGGCATCATCGCGGCGACCATCTTCGCCTTCACCGTATCGTGGGCGCAGTTCCTCTATCCGCTCGCGTTCACGACCTCGACCAGCGAGCTCGTGCTTCCGGTCGGCATCGTGACGACGCTGATCAAGGGCGACGTGTTCAACTGGGGCCAGATCATGGCCGGCGCGCTCCTCGGCGCGGCGCCGCCGCTCATCATCTACGCCTTCCTCATGGACTACTACATCGCGGGCCTGACCGCCGGCGCGACGAAGGGATAGCGGGAAAATGGCCCAGGTAACGCTGCGCAAGGTCGTCAAGAAGTACGACGAGACACTGGCGGTCCGCGGGATCGACCTCGACATCGCCGACAAGGAGTTCGTCGTCCTCGTCGGCCCTTCGGGCTGCGGCAAGAGCACGACACTGCGCATGATCGCGGGCCTCGAGGAGATCACCGACGGCGACATCGCGATCGGCGGCCACGTCGTGAACGACGTGCCGCCGAAGGACCGCGACATCGCGATGGTGTTCCAGAACTACGCGCTCTACCCCCACATGAGCGTGTACGAGAACATGTCGTTCGGCCTTACGCTGAAGAAGGTCGCCAAGGACGAGATCAAGCGCCGCGTCGACGAGGCGGCGCGCATCCTCGACATCACCGAGCTGCTCGAGCGCAAGCCGAAGCAGCTCTCGGGCGGCCAGCGCCAGCGCGTCGCCATGGGGCGCGCCATCGTGCGCGACCCGAAGGTGTTCCTGTTCGACGAGCCGCTGTCGAACCTCGACGCCAAGCTGCGCGTGCAGATGCGCACCGAGATCAAGAAGGTGCACCAGAAGGTGCGCACGACGACCGTCTACGTCACGCACGACCAGGTCGAGGCGATGACGCTCGCCGACCGCGTCGTCGTCATGAACGGAGGCATCATCGAGCAGGTCGGCGCGCCGAACGACCTCTACCACGCGCCCGCCACCAAGTTCGTGGCCGGCTTCATCGGCTCGCCGGCGATGAATTTCATCCCGTGCAAGCTGGAGGAGGCCGCGGGCGCGCTGCGGCTGCGCCTCGGCAAGGACATCGTGTTCCCGGTGCCGGCCGACCGGACGGCGCGCTACAAGGCGCACGCGGCGAAGTCCGGCCTGCTCTTCGGCCTGCGGCCGGAGCACATCACCGAGGTGCCGCGCCACGTCGAGGCGAACCAGCACGAGTTCGAGGTGACGCTCGACGTCACCGAGCCGATGGGCATGGAGACGCTGGTGTACTTCACCATCGACGGCGTCGAGATCTGCGGGCGCGTCAATCCGAACGCGGGCGCCAAGGACGGCGGCAAGATGCGCCTGCTCGCGGACCTCAACAACATGCACCTGATCGACGATTCGACGGCCAAGGTCCTCTGACCGGGCGGCGACAGACGATCCGGCGGCGCCCCGAGGGGCGCCGCTCGCGTTTCCACTCCGACATTGCGAGGGCATCATGGGTGCGTTGCAGGGCAAGATCGCCTGGGTCACGGGCGCGGGCACGGGCATCGGCCAGGCGGCGGCGGTGGCGCTCGCCCGCGAGGGCGCCACGGTCGTCCTGACCGGACGGCGCAAGGAGCCGCTGGAGCAGACCGCGGCGACGATCCGGGCGGCCCAGGGCAAAGCCGTCGTCAAACCGGGCGACATGATGAAGGCCGCCACGGTCTCGGCCGTCGCGAAGGAGATCGAGGTCGAGTTCGGGCGCTGCGACATCCTCGTCAACAACGCCGGCCTCAACGTGACGGAGCGCAGCTGGAAGCAGCTCACGCCGGAGGGCGTCGACACCGTCGTCGGCGCCAACCTCAACGGCGCCTTCTACGCCGTGCTGGCCGTGCTGCCGATGATGCGGCGGCAGAAGGACGGCGTGCTGATCCACACCGCGTCGTGGGCGGGCCGCTGGGTCAGCCCGCTGAGCGGCTCGGCCTACAACGCCGCCAAGCACGGCGCCGTCGCCATGAGCCACTCCATCAACATGGAGGAGTGCGTCAACGGCATCCGCTCCTGCGTCGTCTGCCCCGGCGAGGTCGCGACTCCGATCCTCGACAAGCGGCCGGTGCCCGTCAGCGCCGAGGACCGCGCCAAGATGGTCCAGTCCGACGATTGCGGCGACCTGATCCGCTACATCGCGTGCCTGCCGCCGCACGTCTGCATCAACGAGGTCGTCATCAGCCCGACCTGGAACCGCGGCTACGTGGCGAACATGGCGCAGCCGCACCTGAAAGTCTGAGGCGCCGCCGGCCCCATGACCGTCACCATCGCCGCGCCCGCGTTGAGCGGGTTCATCGCCGACATCTTCACCGCCGCCGGCTGCTCGCCGGCCGAGGGCGCGCGGGTCGGCAAGTACCTCGTCGAGGCCAACCTGACGGGCCACGACAGCCACGGCGTCGTCCGGGTGCCGCGCTACGTGCAGAACCTGCGCGAGGGCGTGACGAAGCCGGACGCCACGATCTCGATCGTGGTCGAGACGCCGGTGCTGGCGATCGTCGACGGGCATTTCGGCTTCGGCCAGACGGTGGGGCAGCAGGCCGTCGAGCTCGGCATCGAGAAGTGCCGCGGGATGGGGCTCTCGGCCGTGGGCCTGCGCAACGCCGCGCATACCGGCCGAACGGGCGACTGGGCGGAGATGGCCGCCGCCGCCGGGCTGGTATCGGTGCATTTCGTCAACGCCGCCGGCAGCGTTCTGGTGGCGCCCTATGGCGGCGTCGAGCGGCGTTTCTCCACGGCGCCGTACGCCGTCGGCATTCCGCGCGACGGCCGCGACCCGCTGATCCTCGACTTCGCCACATCGATCGTCGCCGAGGGCAAGGTGCTCGTCGCCAGCCAGGGCGGCAAGAAGATTCCGTCCGACGCGCTGATCGGGCCCGACGGCGCCACCAGCGGCGATCCGCACCTGCTCTACGGCGACTACACGCCCGCCGGACCGCGCGTCCATTCGCAGGGCAAGGGCGCGATCCGCGCCTTCGGCGACCACAAGGGATCCGGCCTCGCCTTCATGTGCGAACTGCTGGGCGGCGCGCTCACCGGCAACGGGGCCACCGCGACGGGGCGGCCGTTCAGCAACGGCATGTTCTCGTTCTACGTCGATCCCAAGGTGGTCGACCCCTCCGGCTTTTTCGGACCCGAGGTCGACCGCTACACGACGTTCGTGAAGAGCTCCAGGCCGGCCAAGGCCGGCGTCGACGTCCTGGTGCCCGGCGAGCCGGAGATCGCGGCGCGCGCCAAGCGCGGCGCCGAGGGTGTGCCGCTGGCCGACGACACCTGGGCCAGCATCGTCGCCGCCGCCCGCTCGGTCGGCATCGACGAGGGCCGGATCCAGCGCGCGGCGATGTGACGGCGGGCGTCCGCCGGAGGCTGTCGACATGGCGGCGAGGATCCTGATCGACTGCGACCCCGGCCACGACGACGCGGTCGCGCTCCTGTTCGCCGCGAGGCATCTCGATCTGCTGGCCGTAACGACGGTCCACGGCAACTCGACGCTGGAGAACACCACGCGCAACGCGCTCGCCGTTCTCGAGCTTGCGGGCATCGACGTCCCCGTCGCGCGGGGATGCGCGGCGCCGCTGGCGGCGGCACCGACCACAGCGGCCCACGTCCATGGCGCCAGCGGCCTGGACGGCGCCACCCTGCCCCCACCGTCCCGGCGCCCGGTCGACGCGCACGCGGTCGACGTCATCATCGACCTCGCCTCGCGTCACCGCGGAGAACTGGTCGTCGCCGTCATCGGCCCGCAGACCAACCTCGCCACGGCGTTGCGGCGCGAACCACGCCTGGCCGGCTGGATCCGCGAGATCGCGGTCATGGGCGGCTCGACGACCGGCGGCAACATCACGCCCGCCGCCGAGTTCAACGTCCATTGCGATCCCGAGGCGGCGGCGGAGGTCTTCGCCTCCGGGGCGCCGATCCGCATGGTCGGCCTCAACGTCACGCGCCGCACAGGGTTCGACGGCGGCGACATCGCGCTCCTGCGCGCCGGCGGCGGCCGCGTCGCCGCGACGATCGCCGACCTGATGGCGTTCTATCTCGGCCGCCAGCGCGCGGCCCACGGCGTCGACGTGGCGCCGATGCACGACGTCTGCGCGTTGATGCCCTACGCCTTTCCCGCGCTGGTGGGGTTCGTCGAGACCGACGTGCGCGTCGAGCTGGCGGGAACGCACACCAGGGGCATGACGTTGTGCGACATGCGCCGCCTGCGGCCGGGCGCCGGCCGCATCGCGGCCGCTCCGAACGCGTCGGTGGCGGTCGACATCGACAGCCGCGCCGTCGTCGAGCGCGCGCTGGACGCGGTTCTGTCGTATCGTTGAGCGCGCCGCGGCGCGGAGGACGCCATGACCTTCTCCATCGAACGGATCGACCACATCGTCCTGCGGGCGCGCGACCCGGAGCGCCTCGCGGCGTTCTACCGCGACGCGCTGGGCTGCGCGGAGGAGCGCCGGATTCCATCGATCGGCCTGATCCAGCTGCGCGCCGGCGCGTCGCTGCTCGATCTCGTGCCGCGCGCGCCGGACGCCGGTGGCGCCAACATAGACCACTACTGTTTCCGGGTCGGGCCGTTCGACGCCGACGCCATCCGCGCGCGCCTCGCGGCCCACGGCGTGCGGGCCGGCGACGCGGTCGAACGCTACGGCGCCGACGGCACCGGACCATCGATCTACTTCGACGACCCCGAGGGCAACCAGGTCGAGTTGAAGGGCCCGCCGACCAGCCCGCCAGTCGCCGCCGCGCGCTGAGGCGGTCCGGAAAAAATCGCGCGCGCACGCGATTTCTCCGCCGCACGACAGTCACATTGTCGGGACGCTATGCGCCGAGGCGCGACGGCGTGGCGTCGCGTCCGGGCGGTGCATTGCTGTGGTGCGCCGGCGGCCGGCGTAGGCGTTGAGCGGAGGATGGCGGATGGCGCGGACGGTACGGATCGGATGCGGCGCGGGCTTCTCGGCCGACCGGCTGGAGCCGGCGGTCGATCTCGCGACGCGCGGCCGGCTGGACTACCTCGTGTTCGAGTGCATCGGCGAGCGCACCATGGCGTTCGGTCACCGCGACCGCATGCTGGACGGCGGCAAGGGCTACAATCCGCAGCTGGCGCAGCGCATGCGCGCGGTGCTGGAGCCATGCCGGCGCAACGGCACCACCATCGTCACCAACATGGGCGTCGCCAATCCGCTGGCCGCCGCGCAGCTCACCGTCGGCATCGCGCGCGAGCTCGGGCTGACGGGCCTGCGCGTCGCCTGCGTCGAGGGCGACGACATCGGCCGGCAGGTCCCCCCCGACACGCCGCTGATAGACCGCGCGGGCACCGTCAACGACGTCGGCCTGCCGGTGGTCGGCGCGAACGCCTATCTCGGAATCGAGGCGCTTCTGCCGCCGCTGAAAGCCGGCGCCGACGTCATCATCACGGGGCGGGTCGCCGATCCGTCGCTGTTCCTGGCGCCGCTGGTGCACCGCTTCAACTGGGCGCAGGACGACTGGCAGCTGCTCGGCCGCGGCACGCTGGTCGGCCATCTGCTGGAGTGCGGCATGCAGGTGACCGGCGGCTACTTCGCCGACCCCGGCTTCAAGGACGTTCCTGACCTCGCGGATTGCGGCTTCCCGCTGGCCGAGGTGGCGCTCGACGGCAGCGCCGCGATCTCAAAACTGCCGGACACCGGCGGCTGCGTCACGATGGCGACGGTCAAGGAGCAGCTCCTGTACGAGGTGCACGATCCGGCGGCGTACCTCACCCCCGACGTCACCGCCGATTTCTCGGGCGTCCGCATCGCGGAGGAAGGACGCGATCGCGTCCTCGTCGAGGGCGCCGACGGCGCACGGCGCCCCGACCGCCTCAAGGTCACGATCGGCTTCGACGGCGGCCTGCTCGCGGAGGCCGGCATCAGCTACGCCGGCCCCAACGCGCGCCCGGGCCGCGCTGGCGGCGGAGATCGTGCGCACGCGGCTGACGCGGCGCAACGGATTCGCCGCCGACCTGCGCATCGACCTCGTCGGGGTCAACGCGCTGCACGGCACCGCCCATGACGGGCGGATGGACGCCGCCGAGCCCGACGACGTGCGGCTGCGCGTGGCGCTGCGCTCGCGCCGCCGCGACGATGTCGACACCATGCTGTGGGAGGTCGAGTCGCTGTTGTGCTGCGGTCCGGCCGGCGGTGGCGGCTTCCGCGGCGCCGTCAGCCCCGGCGTGGTCACCCACTCCGCCCTCGTCGCGCGCGACCAGGTCCGCCCGACCTTCCGGATGTTCACGACATGAGCCGTCCCCGCCGCGTCCACGACATCGCCCACGCCCGCGCCGGCGACAAGGGCGACACGTCGAACGTCTCGGTGTGGGTCTACGACCCCGCCGACTACGATCTGCTCAAGCGCGAGTTGACGGTGGAGAGGCTGAAGGCGGCGTTCCCCAAACTGTTGCGCGGCGAGGTCGCGCGCCACGAGATGGACCATCTGCACGGCCTCAACTTCGTGATGCGCGACGCGCTCGAGGGCGGCGTCAACACCTCGCTGAACCTCGATTCCCACGGCAAGTCGTTCAGCTACCTGATCCTCGGCCTCGGGATCGGCGGAGGCTGATGCCCCCGGCTGGCGCGACCGTCGCGGCGATGTAACATCGGCGGTGTCGGATCCGCCCGATCCCCGCCGCCCTCCGGAGCCCGCCGCCATGGCCGACGCCGTCCGCCTCGCCTTCGTCACCGACATCCACCACGGCAAGAAGTCGCTCACCAAGGACGGGCCGGCGGCGTTGGGCCTGCTCGACGAGTTCCGCCGCTTCGCCGCCGAGGCCCGCGTCGACGCCGTCGTCGACCTGGGCGACCGCATCTCCGACGTCTCGCGCGAGGCCGACCTCGTCCTCGAGCGCGAGGTCGCGGAAGCGTTCGCGCCGTTCACCGCGCCGCGCATCCACGTCGACGGCAACCACGACGTCGACTACCTGACGGTCGCCGACAACGATTCGATCTTCCGCCGCAACGCCGGCCACGAGGTCCGCGACATCGGCGACTGGCGGCTGGTGGTGTGGCGCGCCGACACGCGCATCCACTGGCCGGGCACCTTCGCGCTGGTCGACAGCGACCTGGAATGGCTGGCCGAGACGGTGCGCACGGCCGACCGACCGCTGGTGATCGTGGGCCACGTGCCGTTGTCCGGGCAGTCCCAGACCGGCAATTTCTGGTTCGAGAACAACCCGCAATACGCGACGTTTCCGACCGTGGCCCGCGTCCGCGCGGCGCTGCGCGAGGCCACCGTGCCGGTCGTGTCGATCTCCGGCCATGTGCACTGGAACTCGCTGACGACGGTCGACGGCGTCGCGCATCTCAGTCTGCAGTCGCTGACCGAGACGTTCACGACCGACGGGGAAGCATCGGGCGCTTTCGGCCTGCTGGAGCTTTCGGACCGCGTGCTCTGGCGCGTGCACGGCGCCGACCCGTTCGAATGGTCGGGCGACCGGACGCGGTTGTCGCGGAAATGGAAGGCGCCGCTGCCGCCGTTCGCGGACATGCGGCGGAAACGGTGACGCTTGGCGGCCGCGCCGCCTAGGCGAGCCCGAGGAACCGTTCGGCCGTGCGGTAGCGCACGGCATCGGCAAGCGCCGGATCCAACGGCGCGAGATGCGCCTCTAGGTCGGTCACGGCGCCGGGATACGTACAGTCGTAGTGCGGGAAATCGGCACCCCAGATGACGCAGCCGTCCAAGCCCAGCTCCTTCAGCCGCGGCAGCCGCGCGGCCTCGTCCGACTCGATCGAGATGAAGCATCGCTCGCGGAACAGCTCCGACGGCCGGCGCTTGAGCCAGGGCACGTGGTGGCGCATCGACTCGAAATGGCCGTCGAGCCGGTCGAGCCAGTACTCCAGCCAGCCCAGGCCCGATTCGAGGAAGGCCACGCGCAGGTTCGGATGCCTGTCCAGCACCCCGCCGGCGAGGATGTCGAGGCACGCCGCCATCTGCTCAAACGGATGGCAGATCATGTGCGTGAAGAACATGTTGTCGTAGCGGCTGGTGGCGAAGCTCGGCATCAGCGAGCCGAAGCTGCCGTGGACCGCGGCGAAGAGGCCCTCGCCGGCCACGGTGTCCCAGAACGGCCGCAGCCGGTCGTCGTACAGCGCGATGCCCTTGTAGCGCTCCGGCCGGAAGCACACACCCTTAAGTCCGAGCTTGGCGATGTGCGCGGCCTCGCGCGCCGCCGCCTCGACGCTCTGCAGCGGGACGATGCCGACGGCCGCGAGCTTGCCGCGCCCGTCGCGGCACGTCGGCGATCCACTCATTATAGCCGTGGCAGGCGGCGGCGGCGACGTCGGGGCTCTCGATGTCGCCCGCCAGCAGATAGAGCGACGGGAACAGCAGCGACCGTTCGATTCCCTCCTCCTCGAGGACCTTGGCGCGCGCGCCGCCTTCGTAGGAGCCCGGCAGGATGTCATTCCAGGTCGGCACATTTTCCGGGTCGTCCATGCCCCATGGCACGCAGGCGGCCGCAGGACGCAGATTGCGGCGCATGACGCCGTTGATCGAGATCCAGTCGAGCCCCTCGGCGTCGCGCTCGACGCGGATCGTGTCGGCCCGGTGCCGCCGCTCGACATACTCGTCCCACACCGCCGCCGGCTCGCAGATGTGGCCGTCGGCGTCGATCACACGCTTCGTCATGCTCGTCCCTCCCGATCCATTGCGGGGACGGTAGCGCCGCCATCCACCCGAGTCACGGCGGTGACCGGCGCCTCACATCCCGAGATAGGCGCGCCGCAACCCCGCGTCGCCGGCCAGCTCGGGGGCGGGCCCCGACATCGCGATCACGCCGTTCGCCAGCACATAGGCGCGCGCGGCGATGTCGAGCGACTGCACGACGTTCTGCTCCACCAGCAGGATCGCCAGCCCGTCGGCGTTGAGGCGGCGGATCAGCGCGAACATCTCCTCGACCAGCAGCGGCGACAGACCTAACGACGGTTCGTCGAGGATCAGAAGGCGCGGCTCGCCCATCAAACCACGGCCGATCGCCAGCATCTGCTGCTCGCCGCCGGACAACGTGCCGGCCTTCTGCGCGAAGCGCTCGCGCAGCCGCGGGAAGATGTCGACGACGCGCTCGAGATTCGCCGCCCGATTGGCCCGACCGCGGCGGTATCCGCCGAGCTCGAGGTTCTCGCGCACGCTCATGTCGGGGAACACGCGGCGTCCCTCGGGGACCTGGATCAACCCCGCCGCGACGATCGATGCCGGCGGCGCGCCGGTGATGTCGCGGCCGGCGAGCGTCACGCGGCCGGCGAACGGCCTGTGGATGCCCGAGATGTTGTTGTTGAGCGTCGACTTCCCCGCGCCGTTGGCGCCCAGCAACGCCACGATCTCGCCGTCGCCGACCATCAGGTCGATCCCCCGCAGGATCTCGACGGCGCCGTAGCCGGCGCGCAGGCCGGCGACCTCAAGCATGCCCGGCGCCCGCCCGCATCCGGCCCGCCGCGCCGTGCCCGAGATAGGCCTCGACGACGGCGGGATCGGCGGCGATGGCGCCGGGCGCGCCCTCGGCGATCATCCGCCCGTCGTTCAGCACGTAGACCCGCTCCGCCAGGCTGACGACCGCCTGCATGACGTGCTCGATCAGCAGGATCGTCACGCCGCCGGCGCGGATGCCGCGCACGACCGCTACGATCTCGTCGACCTCCGTCGGGTTGAGGCCGGCCATCACCTCGTCGAGCAGCAGCAGCGCCGGCCCGGTGGCCAGCGCGCGCGCGAGTTCGAGTCGCTTGCGGCCCGCGACCGTCAGATCGGTCGCCGGCATATCCAACCGGTCGCCAAGGCCGACACGGCGGCCGACGTCCATGGCCGCGCTTTCGGCCCGGCGGCGTTCGGCGGTGCGCAGGTAGGCGCCGACCATGATGTTGTCGAGAACCGACAGGCGCGCGAACGGCTGCGTGATCTGGAACGTCCGCGCCATCCCCAGCGCGCAGATCCGGTGCGGCGGCAGGCCCGTGATGTCGCCACCCCGGAACGAGACCGCGCCGGCGTCGGGCTTGTGGAATCCGGCGATGGTGGCGAAGAGCGTCGTCTTGCCGGCACCGTTCGGCCCGATCAAGCCGACGATCGCGCCCTCGTCCACGTCGAGCGACGCCCCGTCGACGGCGGTGAGGCCGCCGAACCGCTTGGTAAGGCCGCGGACGATGAGCATAGGCCTACGCGCCCCCGCCCCGACGTCGCGCGCGCCGGAACAGGCTCATGAGCCCGTCCGGCAGGTAGCGCACGATGGCGATCAGGATCACGCCGTAGACGATCAGCGCCAGCGGCTGGGCGTTCTTGACGCCCGGCACCATGTTGCCAAGATCGCGCGTGACCTCGCCGACGAGATGCAGCGCGGTGGCGCCGATCAGCGGACCGAACACCGTGCCCGCCCCTCCGATCATGCTGACCAGCAGCATCTCCACGGATTTGTCGACGCCGAACGCGATCGACGGATCGATGTAGAGGTATTTCTGGGCGTACACCGTGCCGCCGGCCGCGCACATCGCGCCGGAAAGCGTCAGCGCCCGCACCTTCTCGCGGAACACGTCGATCCCCAGGGCGCGGGCGGCGTCCTCGTTCTCGCGGATGGCGACGAGCCGGGCGCCGAAGCGCGAGCGCGTCAGCCACCACGCCAGCGCCAGCGACGCCACGCACAGCGCCAGCGCCACGTAGTAGAACCAGACGGGATCGCGGAACTGGAAGTTCGCCGCCCGTGGATCGGCGGTGATCAGCATACCCAGCCCGCCACGCGTGAACGGCGCCGAGTTGGCCAAGATCCGGAACGCCTCGGCGAAGGCCAGCGTGATCAGCGCGAAATACGAGCCACGAAGACCCGCGCGGAAGCTCAGCGTCGCGATGAGCCAGCCGACGATGGCGCCAGCGGCGGCCGCCATCGGCCAGGCCGCCCACGGGTTCCAACCCCAGGTGACGTGCAGGATCGTCGACACGTAGGCGCCGGTGCCGAAGAACACGACATGGCCGAACGACGTCTGGCCGGCGAACCCGCCCGCGACGTTCCAGCTCTGGCCGATGAATGCCGCGAACAGGATCAGGAACGCGACGTTGAGGGCGTAGCTCGACCGCCACAGCAGCGGCGCCGGCCCGCCGAACAGCAGCGGATAGACCACGGCCGCGCCGAGGCCGAGCGCGCACCAGATCGCCGCCCGCCGCGGCATCACCGCTCCCCGAACAGGCCGGCCGGCCGCAGCAGCAGGATGGCGATGAACACCGCCGGGATCCCGATCTGGCCGAGCTGCTCCCCGAACCGCAGCCCTCCGAGCGATTCCACGATCCCGATCAGCAGCCCGCCGACCAGCGCGCCGGCGAAACTGCCCATGCCGCCGAGCACGACCGTGGTGAATGCGATGAGCACGAAGGCGTGGCCCGACGACGGGCTGACGTAGAAGAACGGCATGAGCAAACAGGCGGCCGCGCCGAGGCAGGCGACGCCGATGCCGTAGGAGATGGCGAACACGTTCTCGACGTCGATCCCGACCAGGCGCGCGCCTTGGCGCTCCTTGGCGACCGCGCGGATCGCCTTGCCCGTGTCCGTCAGCGCGATGAAGGCGCCGAGCAGCGCGCACAGCAGCAACGACGCGCCGAACGAGATCAGCTTGGGCAGCGGCAGCAGCGCGGGGCCCAGCGTGACGAAACGGCCGGCGTAGGACACGTCGATCGTCTGGGTGTCGCCGGTGAACAGGAACAGCGCGGCGTTGTCGATGATGATCGACAGGCCCAGCGTGATCAGCAGGATGTTGTCGTCCTTGCCGCCGCTGAAGCGCCCGATGACGCCGCGGTAGAGCGCGTAGCCAAAGGCGAAGGCGCCGCCGGCGACGACCGGCAAGGCGAGGTAAGGATCGAGGCCGACGGGCTGGCGGAACAGGTAGAGCACCGCGTACATCGCCAGCATGAGCAGGCTGCCGTGCGCGAAATTGACGATGTGCAGGACGCCGTAGATCAACGTCAGGCCGACGGCGACCAGCACGTAGACGCCGCCCGCCATCAACCCGTTGACGATGCCGGCGAAGGCGATGTCGAGGGTCATCGCGGCGCGCGCGCCGGCCGGCCGGGAGCGCGCTTCCGTCCGCCGGCCGCCGGATTTCCGGTCAGTTGAATTTCGGCCGCGGGAACACCGCCTTGGCCGAGGCGAACTGGGCCGGCGCGACCACCTCGATCTCGCCCTTGAGCGACTGCATGACCGCCGGAAGGCCGCCCTCGTTCTGCCCGTCGACGAACTTGGTCGGGCCGTAGGGCATCAGATCGGCCTTGAAAGTCGACTTGCCCAGCGCGTCGATCAGCTTCTCCTTGTCGGCCGAGCCGGCCCGCTCCAGCGCGTCGGCCAGCAGCGCGACGCTGGTGTAGGAAAGGTAGACCTCGAAAGTGAAGAGGGCGCCGCCGGCCTCGACCCGCTTCTTCAGCGCCTGCGCCGACGCGCTGAGCGGATTGAACCAATGGTTGGTGTCCATCATGTACTGCGAGGCGTCCGCCATCTCCTTGACGAACTTGTAGTTGAAGCCGCCGCCGAGCACCGAGAACATGCCCATCAGGTCGACCTTCTGCTGGAACAGCGTGCGGGCGAGCAGCATGTACTCGTTGCCGTAGTTCGACATCATGACGATGTGCGGCGCCAGCGAGCGGATGCGCAGCGCGATGTTGTCGAAATTGCGGGTCGGATTGTCGTGCGCGATCAGCTCCTTCGCCTCGATGCCGATCGACGGCAGCTTGCCGGCCAGCAGCTTGGCGGTGCCGGTGCCGAACTCGCCGCTCTCGTGCACGATCACCGCCGTCTTGGCGCCGCCACCGGCGCCCTTGTTGAGGGCGCCGAGCGCCGCGATGCCGTCGTCGACGCACCGGCCGAAGCCCGGCTTCATGCGGAAAACGTTCTTCAGACCGCGCTTGACCAGCAGGTCCGACGCGCCGACATCGATCAGGAACGGCGTGTTGTACTTGGCGGCCGCCTGGGTGGCGGCGATGCCGACCGGACTCTGGAAGCAGCCGACATAGGCCGCGACCCCGGCCTCGTTCATCTTCTCGACCTCGCTGACCCCGACCTCGACCTTGGACTGGCTGTCGCCCAGCACCGCCTCCAGCTTCGCGCCGCCCATCGACTTGACGCCGCCCGCCCGGTTGAGGTCCTCGATCGCCATCGTCGCGCCAAGCCGGCTCTGCTGGCCGTTGTAGGCGACGAAACCGGTGACCGGATGGATGAGGCCGACTTTGACCGGCTTCGCCTGGGCGCCGCCGATCGACGGAAGGCCGAGCGATCCGGCCGCCATGGCGGTCGTCCCGGCGATGAAAGCGCGGCGCGACGCGCCCGTGCCGATCATTCTGCGCGACATGTCGATCCTCCCGCGATGTCCGGTGCGGCCCCGGTCGACGCCGGCGCCGAGGGCCCTTCCCGCAGCGACGCTACGGTATCGCCCGTGCCGAAACAACAGAGTAGGCGCCGCCATGCCGGACCCGAAAGCCGCGACGCTCCGTTTCACCTGCGCCGGCCGGGGGTGGCGGACCCGTCCGCCGACCGGGAGTGTTCTTCCCGCGGCCGACGGCGTACACTTCGCGCCGCCAGCCGCGCCCGCCGGCGCGGTTGCGTTGCCCGATCCGACGAGGACCCGCATCGCGCGCGGGACAAACCGCATGGCCCAATCCCAGCCGACCTTCGAGACGTTGCTCGTCGACCCCAAGGAGTTGGGTGCGTTCCTGTATTCCTGCGCCTACGTGAGGGTGCTCGCCTCCGACACCCTGCTCATCTCGGAGTCGACGGGCATGCTCTGGGGCCTGGGCAATGCCTTGGGAATGGCCGGCGGCTCGGCGCAGCGCGTGACCGAGCGCCTCACGCCGAACCAGCGCCGGGCGGCCGCGCTTCAGGTCTACAACAACATGCTGGCCGACTATCGCGGCCTGCTGTCGAACCCCGCGGCTCAGCTGCGGTTCCTCACGTCGATGCAGGCCCAGCGCGACCGGCGATGGGGGGAGATCCGGGCCAAGTTCGACGCCGCCGAGGCCCACAACGCCGCCGCCGACGCCGCGCTCACCAGCGCCGCGCGGACGTGGAACAACGTCCAGGCCGTCTGCACGGTGGCGCTGTGCTGCCTGGCGCCGGTGGCCGGCGTGGCGCGGGCCGGCGCGACCTTCGTGATCGTGCTCGGCACCAAATCCGTGATCGCGTTCGCCCAGAGCGAGCATTCGATGGCGTCGTTGAAGGCGTTCGCGCTGTGGAGCGCGCAGAGCGGCGCAGTCACCCTGGGCGAGATATCGAACAAGGCGTTCGAGCTGGTCAAGGACGGCTCGATCGACGGCGCCCGCACCGCGCTGGGACGCGCGACCGCCAACTACACCAAGGAGCTCGGCGTCATGCGCGAGGAAGTGCTGCGGTTGCGCGCGCAGATGGAGGCGACCCAGCGGCAGATGCTGGCCGAGCGGCCGGGATCGGGCATCCGCCAGGCGATGCAGCGCTCGATCTCGCAGAACGCCGCCGAAATCCAGGAGATCGAAGCCCGCATGGCGACCGTGGGCAAGGGCGCCGTGGACGCCAGCCGCGGCGGGCAGCGCCTGCTGGGATTCGGCACCAAGGTGGTGCCGCTGGTCTGCTGCGCCATCGACGTGGTGTCTGAGTACCAGCGCTGGTGGGAGGCGAACGACCAGATCGAGTACGGCGCCGCCGGAGGCCGGCGGGCGCCGTCCCACCGCTGAGGAATCTCGGCGCTCGGGCGCCGCCGGCCATCAGCGCCTCGCGGTCCACCGGCGCGTGGAAGAAATCGCCGGGCCGGAGATCGGGCCCGGGATCGCCGCGCAGGCGGCGCTGGCGCGGCGTGCGGCGCTCGATCAACGCGCTTGGCGCCCAGGTCCGTCCGATAGGGCTGTGACGATCAGCCCGACGGCTCGTACACGCAGAACGCCCGGGCGCGTTGGCCGATCCAGCATTGTCCTTTGAGGTTCACGTAGCCCAGCTCGCGACCGTCGGCGTCGCACAGGTCGGGACATGACACCTCCGTCTGGCGGCCCGGCCAGCGCGCGAGCGCCGCCCGGAACATGCGCGACGCCTCGGCGTAGCCGCCGATGGGATAGAGGCGCTCGCCCACCTTCATATGGGTCACGCGGAACCCCGATTCGCGTTGGTCGACGGACATGGCGATCTCCCGAACCACTGGAACACGACAAGGTTCGGCGGCCGCCGCCGTGCGTCCTACTCCTTCGAGTATTTGAACTCCGGCAGGTTCTGCAGACCTTCCTTCGTCGCTCCGGGCAGCATCACCTTGTTGTCCGCGAAACGAAGCGCGTCGTACGGCACGGCGACCAGTCGGGTTCCCATGCCCAGGAATCCGCCGACCGAGAGGATGGCGTAAGGCGCTTTGCCGTCGGCGCTGATGATGACCTCGTCGATCTTCCCGACCGTCTCGCCCGCCGAGTTGATCACGGCGCTTCCGATGACGCTCGACGCCCGGAAGCCGGTCGACACGCGCACGACATCGACCTTGACGAGTTCGACGGTCTGGGGCTGGCCCTGGCCGAGGGCCGCCGTGCAGAATAGGAGGGGGACGGCGACGATCGCCGCAGCGGCGAGCAGAGACGGGGATTTCATGGCGTGTCCTTCATCGGGGTACGCCCGTCCAACGCGCGGGCGCGCCGGTGGTTCCGCCCTCCCCGCGCTGGCGTGGCCGGTCAGGCGCGCACCGCCCGCTCGAGGAGCGCAGCGGCGTTTTCCCAACGGATGCCGGCCATGAAGGCGTCGATGTACGCGTCGGCCTTGGCGCCGTGGTCCATCTGGTAGGCGTGCTCGTACATGTCGAGCGCCAGGATCAGTCGGCCGTCGGCCAGCGTCATCGTGTGGTCCGCGGCCCAGGTGTTGACCAGCCGCTTGTCGCGCGGGGAATAGGCCAGCAGGGCCCAGCCGGAGCCGCCGCCCAGCGCCTTGCCCGTGGCGGTGAACTCGGCCCTCCAGCGCTCGACGCTGCCGAAATCGCGCGCAAGCGCGTCCGCCAGCGCTCCGGTCGGACCTCCACCTTCGCCGGCCAATGCGTCGAAATAGAGCTCGTGGATGACCATCGAGTTGTGCGCGATCAACTGCTCGCGCTTCAGCCCGTTGACGGTGAACACGGAGGCCTTCTTGACATCGAGCGCCTCGATCTCCTTCGAGATCGCGTTAAGACGCCTCACGGCGCCGGCGTAGTTGTTGTCGTGGTGGCTCACCAACAGCTTCTCGGAGAACCCCTTCACCTTCGATGGATCGAACGGCAGCTTCTTGACGGCGTAGTCCATTCTTTTCCCTCCAGGCGCGACGGGTCCACCGCGTGGCGCTTCGCGCCGGCGGAAGCCGTGTATCTGTAACGTCCGGAGGACTATGGGGTTGCCCGGGCCGGCGCCCACCCGCGCGTCGACGCGAAATGTCCGCGCAACGCCTCGCGCGCCGCCTCGCCGGCGGCTCGATCCCAGCAGTTCACGATCGCGACCCGGAATCCGCCGGGTGGCATGGAATGCGACTCAGGAGGGCGGTCCTCGTGGAAGGTGATCTGGACGCTGGAGACGCCGGGAAGCGCCCGCGCGGCGTCGAGCGTCGCCTCCGGTGGATGGCGGTAGCGGCGGCCGTGCGGCATGAACAGCGCCACGCTGAATCCCTCGCGCCGCCCCGAGTCGTCGAACGCCCAGACGCCGTCGGCATACAGGCGGATCAGGGCGTCTACCCAACGGTCGCCGTAGAGATCCGGCCATTGATCGGCGAAGCGCAGATGCGCCTCGATGATCCGTCCGCCGATCGTCTCGAGGTTGACCATGCCGGTGTAGCCCGCGAGATGGCGGGCGCACCAGGCGCCGCACCACGCCTCGATCTCCGGGTCCGGCCCGGCGTGGACGTCCCACCGGTCGAACGTGCCTTCGCCGGCCGCGACGCCGGTGGCGTGCCGCCACCACCGCGGCGCGCCGTCGACCAGCGCGACGTCGGTGCTGACGTGGCGCCCTTCCAGCAACGCCATCCACATGTGGCCGGGCGCCTGGGCGGCCTCGTGCTCCGCCGCCGAGGCGATCACACGGCTGCCCGCCCCCATGCCCTTGAGGTTGTAGATCGGCTTGGAGAACACCGGGAAGCCCGGCGGAGCCACGCCATGCGGGGCGGCGTCCAGACCCTGGCTACGGGCGACCGCCAGTTTGTCGTAGACCCAGCGATGCTCCGGATTCCACAACCAGGCGTCGCTGTCCTCGGTCGGGATCAGGACGTGCGCGGGGCATGGCCGGCCGGCGAAGTACTGCATCCGCCACGGGTCGATCTCGCGGATCGGCATGGTCCTCCACCTCGGCTCGTCCGAGCGAGCGAGCAAGCATTTGCGCCGATGCGGTAAGCCGGCGCAACCCGGGGGATGCCATCTCGTCGCTGCGGCGGGCGCGACGGACGCCGAGGAACCGGCTATCGTGACGCGGCGTTAGCGACATCGCTGCTATGGCGGAGGCGACGTGTCCAACCGGTCCCCGAACGCGGCGCCCTTGCGGGGCGTGGAACGATTCCTGTCGATCCGCGCGTCCACCGAGGCGCTGGCGGCGCGCCTTTCCGCCGAGGACCAGACGATCCAGTCGATGCCGGATGTCAGCCCGACGAAGTGGCATCTCGCGCACACCACCTGGTTCTTCGAGACCTTCGCGTTGAAGCCGCTGGCGGCCGGCTACCGGCCGTTCGATCCGGCCTATGACTACCTGTTCAACTCCTACTACGAGGCGGTCGGCGCGCGGCATCCCCGCCCTCAGCGCGGCCTCCTCTCACGCCCCGGCGTGGCGGAGATCCTCGCCTACCGCCAGCACGTCACCGACGCGATGGTCAAGGCGCTCGACGGGCCCGGGGATCCGCCGGCGCCGCTCGCCGGCGTTGTCGAGCTCGGCCTCCACCACGAGCAGCAGCACCAGGAACTGTTGCTGATGGACATCAAGCACGTGCTGTCCGTGAACCCTCTGCGGCCCGCTTACCATCGGCCGGCCGCGGTGCCGCCGCAGGCGGCGACGCCGCTGGAGTGGAAGCGGTTCGACGGCGGTCTGGTCGAGATCGGACACGGTGGCGACGGCTTCGCGTTCGACAACGAGGGGCCGCGCCACCGCGTCTGGCTCGAGCCATTCGCGCTGGCGTCGCGGCCGACCACGTGCGGCGAGTATCTCGCTTTCGTCGAGGATGGCGGCTACCGGCGGCCTGAATTCTGGCTATCCGCCGGCTGGGCGCTCGCCCATGAGCGGGGTTGGAACGCGCCTCTCTACTGGGAACGGTCCGCAGGTAGTTGGAGCGTCTTCACGCTGGGCGGCCTCCGGCCGATGCGGCTGGACGAGCCGGTCTGCCACGTGAGCTTCTACGAGGCGGCGGCGTTCGCCAAATGGGCCGGCAAGCGTCTGCCGCGCGAGGCCGAGTGGGAGATCGCGGCCGCCGTCGCCGCCCTACGCGGCAACACGGCCGACAGCGGCGCCTTCCATCCCGCGCCGGCCACCCATGCCGGCCTCGCCCAGATGATCGGCGACGTGTGGGAATGGACCGCCAGCCCCTACGTCGCCTATCCCGGCTACCACGAACCGCCGGGCGCCATCGGCGAGTACAATGGCAAGTTCATGGCCAACCAGATGGTCCTGCGCGGCGGTTGCGCGGCGACGCCGCCCGACCATGTCAGGACGACGTACCGGAACTTCTTCCCACCCGATGCCCGCTGGATGTTCGGCGGCGTCCGACTGGCCGAGGACGCCTCATGAACCTTTCCGTCCACGCGATGGAGACCGTCGCCGACGAGGACCACGCCGAGTTCGAGCGCGCCGTGTTGGCTGGCCTCGGCGCCGCGCCACGCGCGATTCCGGCGAAATTCCTCTACGACGCCCGCGGCTCGGCGCTGTTCGACGCCATCTGCGATCTACCGGAGTACTACCTGACACGCAGCGAGGCGGCGATCCTGCGTACCGCGGCGCCGGAGATCGCGGCGCTCGCGGCGTCCACGCGCACGCTCGTCGAATTCGGAAGCGGTTCGAGCGTCAAGACGCGCCTGCTGCTCGACGCCCTGCGCGGTCTGCGCGGCTACGCGCCGATCGACGTTTCACGAGAGCATCTCGACACCTCGGCCCAACGGTTGAGGCGCGACTACCCGCGGCTCGTCGTCGATCCGATCTGCGCCGACTACATGGCACTGGAATCGCTGGCGCGGATCGCGCGCCCCGCGCTCGGCTTCTTCCCCGGCTCCACGATCGGCAACTTGACGCCGGAGGAGGCCCGGTCGTTCCTGCGGCGCGCCCGCCGGCTGCTGGGCGACGACGGCGCCCTCGTCGTCGGGGTCGACACCAAGAAGGATACCGCCGCGCTGCACGCGGCCTACAACGACAGCGCCGGCGTCACGGCCGCGTTCACGTTGAACCTGCTGCGACGCATGAACCGCGAGCTCGACGCCAACTTCGACCTCTCGGCGTTCTCCCACGAGGCGTCCTACGACGCCGCGCGCGGCCGGATAGAGATCTACTTCCGTAGCCGACGACCGCAGACGGTGACCGTCGCGGGCCGGACCTTCACCTTCGCCGAGGGCGAGCGCGTGCACACCGAGTACTCGTACAAGTACGGCGCCGCCGAATTCGAGGCGCTGGTCGACGGCACCGGATTCGAGCCGTGGCGGACGTGGACCGACCCCGACCGCCTGTTCGCCGTCCACCACCTCGTTTCGATCCGGTCCTAGACCCGAGTGGGAGACCTCCACGCAGACGGAGAAGCGATGCGTCCCCTGCGGATGATGCCCACAGTCGTGACGACGCTGGCGCTCGGTGCGGCATTGGCGGCGTGCTCCATGCGGCCGCCCGGGACCGCGGTTCCAGAGAGCGAGGCGGAACGCGTCTACGGAACCCTCAACGCCGGCACGCCGCTGACAGCGGTCATAAAGTCGCACGACGTCCAGCAGCTCGATCAACGCCGGCCCACGCCGCTCCTGGACCAGCTGATGGCCGAACTCGCCAAGACCGATCCGGACAAGCGGTACCGCGGCGTCACCTATGCGCTGACTCGCGCGAACGCGCTCGGCCGGGACTGGGTCGTGCAGACGCCCGACCGGTGGAACCGGAGCGCCGCGGACCTTCCGGTGTTTCCGTTGCGCTGCGAAGGGTGTGTCACCGACGTCGCGCTACCGGCGTGCCGGTCCGACGCGGATTGCGGTGGCGGGGCGACCTGCCGTCCGCTCGCCGCCGTCGGACCCGGCCGCGCCGACAGGCGGGTCTGCGTCGGACATTCCGACGCCGTGATCGACCGGCTGTACAAGCTCGTCGTCCAGGCCCGGAGCGTGGTCGACATCACGGCCTTGCAGCCGCCGCCGGATGGCCGCTTCCTCGCGGCGTTGCGCAACGGACTCACGACGCTGGCGCGGGGCGGTCGGCCCGTGACCGTGCGCGTGCTGGTCGGGCAGTACCCGCTCGAGGGCGGTACCAACGCGACGGCGCTGGCGACCGAGCTGGTACGTGACGCCCGGGCCGTGCCGGGGTCGCGATTGACCGTCCACGTGGCGGCGATGCGGTCGTGCACCGGCGGCGGGGAGTGCGCCAGCTTCAGCTGGAACCACTCCAAGATCGTCGCGGTCGACGGTCGCGCCGCCCTCGTCGGCGGTCATAATCTCTGGTCGCGCGACTATCTGATCGAGACGCCGGTACACGACCTGTCGATGGAGCTTCGCGGGCCGGCGGCGGCCGACGCCAGCCGGTTCGCTGACGCGCTATGGGGATTCGTGTGCGCGCGCGTCGGCCGCGACGCCGCGGTCCAGGCACTCAGCCACACCGGAGGGGACGAGAAATTCGGAACCGGCTGCGTCGCGCGGCTGCCCCTGCCATCGCCATTGGCCGCCGGCGGGGTCCCGGTCATGGCGGTCGGCCGGCTCGCGTCGGGCATCACGGCGGAGTTCGCCAACCAGAGCGATTTGGCGCGGGACCTCATGCTCGGTGCCGCCCGGCGCTCGATCGTCATCGTGCACCAGGATATCGCGTTCACCCTCGGCCGTCTCGATCCGCTCTATCCCGAGAGCACGCTGGAACGGCTCGCCGACTTCCTGCTGACCGGCGGCGACGTCCACATCGTCCTCTCCAACCTGGGAGCGACGGGTCTCAGCGGGTCGAGCTACAGCAACGGTGTGGCGATCGAGACGATCGGGCGCAAGATCCGCCAGGTGGCGCGGGGCCGCGCCACCCTGTCCGACGCGGAGCTCGACGCGCTGCTCTGCAAGCGGCTGCACCTGGCGCCGTTCCGCTTCGGCCCGGACGCCACCTGGCCCGGAAGCCGGCCGATCGGCAACCATTCGAAATTCTGGATGATCGACGACCGCGCCTTCTACATCGGCTCGGACAATTTCTACCCCGTCGACCTGCAGGAGTTCGGCTACATCGTCGACGACCGCGCCGCCGCGGCCACGTTGCGGCGGACCTACTGGGAGCCGCTCTGGCGCTGGTCGCGCCACGCGGCGGTGTCCGGCGAGGGCGCGCCGCGATGCGTTTTCACGGAAGGCGCGAAACCCACCATGAGGTGACGGCAGACGCCGACCGGCCAGCACCCGTCGCGGACGGAACATTCGCCCCGCGCCCGCGTTAACGACCCGACGCCACCCGCTTCCGGGAACGGCGCATGTGTCAGTTTTGCGGGAGACCGATATGGCAAGCCGTGACGCCGCCCTGGCGAAGGATTTCTCGCGCGAGGTCGCCGCGATGAAGAAGCAGCTCGCGCAGCTCGCCGCGACAATCGAGGCCACCGCCAAGGAGGGTGGCGACAAGGCGTCGAACATCGTCGACCGCGGCCGCGAACTGCTGGCCTACGCGACAGGCGTGGTCGACGACGTGGCGCACTCGGCGCGGGATGCGGTCTCCGACACCGCCGTCGCCGCCTACGAGCGAAGCAGGGACACCGCCTACGCCGGCGCCCGGAAGCTCGAGGAAAGCGTGGTCGAACGTCCGCTGATCGCGATCACGGTCGCGGCCGGCCTGGGCGCGCTCGTTGCGTTGTGCCTGCACCGCCGATAAGGGCGGCGCCGTGTCGATCCTCGCCGCGATGGCCCGCTCGACGGCGTTGAGCGGCGTCGCCATCGCGGCAGTCCTCGTCCGCCGCGCGGTCGCACGTTTCTACCTGCTCGTCGCGGTCGGCGCGCTGAGCGCGGTCGGAGCCGGCTTCCTGACCGCCGCGGCGTACCTCGGGATCGCCGCGGCGCATGGCCCGGTCGTCGCCTGCGTGGCGATCGGCGCCGTCTATACGCTTGGCGCCGTATGCGGCGGCATCCTCGCGGGGCGGCGCTAACTCCGAACCCCGCGCGGCCGGAGGATGGAACGATATGGATGCGCTGTGCGTCCCCTCCGGCACCAGGGTGCTCGTCCGCGACCGCCGCAAGGCGTTGACGTTGCGCAACGCCCCGGACGCGGAGCGCGTCTCGCTCGTGTTCGTTCACGGCCTGTGGCAGGCAGGCAATCGCGGCACTTCTGACCAAGGCACGGATCGCGCGGGACGCGCCATGGACCCGGCGATGGGCGCGCGCTCCTCCGTCGCTCAGACGGACTGGCGCGATCTCACGGAGCGCAAATCCGTTCGCGATGCCGCGCACGCGCTGGAAGGCGGCAGGCGTTACGGATCGCTTGCGCGCCTCGTCGTCGTGGTACCAACGGGCTCTGGCGGAACCGCGCCGGTCGTTCTCCCGCGATCCGAGCGCCACGGTCGTCGACCAGACCGACAAGGACCTCAACGGCCACACGCTCCCGGACATCAAGCGGCATCTCGCCGCCGGCCGCTGACGCCGCTGTTCGAGCGCCGCGACCGCGGCCCGGGAACCACAGAACCCTCCGGGCGTTCCGACCACGGGAACGTGATCTCCCGGAATCTTTTGGAGGCAACAATGTCGATGCGACTGGGCGCCATCGCGCTCGTCCTCGGGCTCGCCACGGCGGCCTGCACCGCCTACGAGACACGCACGGTCGTCGCCCCGCGGGGCGACGACGTCTGCGTGGCCTATGGATTCATGGTCGGCACGCCGGAGTACCGGCAGTGCGCGATGCGCGAGGCCGACGCGCGGCGACGCGGTCGTATGGCGCCGACCTATGGCGACCAGCGGATCGTGGCCGACGCGCAGGAGGCCTGCCAGACCTACGGCCTGGCGCGTGGCTCCGAGCGGTACGAGCGCTGCGTGCAGCGCGAGGTCGACTACCGACGCCCGGGCTAACGAACGGCTTGACCGGCCGGCGCGGGCATCCTCACCGCTCCCGCGACGTCACCCACGGCCGAGGTGGCGGAGTTCCAGTATGCCGCCTCGGCGGCGCCCGCCGCCCATCTCTCCCCTGGCGCGGCGGGCGCTCAATCGGCGCCGACCCACTCCGGAACAATCCGGTCGGACGAAGCGACCGTGACGGCGCGATGCGATACGTCGGCGGGCCTCCTACGACGACCCGCGGGAGACCCGACGGTCGGCGTCGTCGCTTCCCGATGACGGCCGACATGGCCCGGTGATCATGCGCGTCCTTCTCCGCCACATCACCACCTACAGATACGCGAATCCGGTGACGCTCGAACGCCACCGCCTCATGCTGCGTCCGCGCGACAGCCACGAGATGAAGCTGCACGACGCCGTCCTCACGCTGCGGCCGGCGCCGGCCGAGATCGTCTGGCAGTAGCGACGTGTTCGGCAACAGCGTGGCGCTCGTGTCCTTCGTCCAGCCGACGTCCGATCTCTCGATCGACAGCACTTTGGATGTGGAGCGCTTTCCCTTCGCGCACACCGCGCATCTCGTCTCCAGCCACGCCCAGACGCTCCCGCTCGCCGACGCCGCCGACGAGGTCCGCGACCTCGCGGGCCTGCAGGAACGTCACATGCCCGCCCCCGGCCACATGGTCGACCAATGGGCCAAGAGCATTCTGGTCGCGCGGGATGGCGCGGGGTCGCTGCCTAGGACGCTGCAGGTGCTGGACGCGATGACCGCGGCGATCAAAGACAGCTTCGAGTACATCGCGCGCGACGAGTACGGGACGCGGAATCCGCAGACGACACTGGAAAGCCGGTCCGGCACCTGCCGCGACTTCGCCTACCTGATGATGGAGGGCGCCCGCAGCCTCGGGCTCGCCGCCCGCTTCGTCAGCGGCTAGATCTACGACGCCTCCCGCGACACGCGCAGTGAAGGCTGCGAGGCCGCCGTCGGCGGCGGCGCGACGCACGCGTGGGTGCAGGTGTATCCCCCCGGCGCCGGCTGGGCGCATTTCGACCCGACCAACGCGCTACGCGCCGACGGCGAACTAATCCCCGTCGCGATCGTTCGCGCGCCGGCGCGGGCGTCGCCGATCTCCGGCCGGTGGAGCGGCGCCGCCGGCGACTACCTCGGGCTGAAGGTGGACGTCAGCGTCGTTTCGCGCCAGGCGGCGGAGTCCTAGCGGCGGCGCGGAGCGAACCACGACCGGATCGCCGAGAACCGCCCCGACCGCGGGCGGATGGCGACGTCGGCGGCCAGCCGCGCGCCGCCGAGGCGGCGCTCAAGGACGATCTTGCGGCTGTGGAACGCCTCGAGCTCCGGCCGGTGGCCGACGCTCACGACGGTCGCGTCCCTCAGCTCGTCGCAGATCAGCGTCATCAACGTGTCCTGGCTCCGGGGATCGAGCGCCGAGGTCGCCTCGTCGAGCACGATGATGTCGGGCTTGTGCAGCAGCAGGCGGGCGAACGCGAGGCGCTGGCGCTCGCCGCCGGAGAGCGTCTGGTCCCAAGGCGCCTCCTCCTCCAGCCGCTCGACCAGATGGCCGAGGCCGGTCGCCTCCAACGCGGCCGCAACCTCGTCCGTCGTCCATTCGTCGGCCGCCGCCGGATAGGCGGCGGCGCGGCGCAGAGTGCCCGTCGGCACGTAGGGGCGCTGCGGCAGCAAGAACAGCCGCGCGTCCTCGCGGATCTCGATGGTGCCACCACCCCACGGCCACAACCCGGCGATGGCGCGCACGAGCGTGCTCTTGCCGGTCCCTGACTCGCCCGCGAACAGGACACGCTCGCCCGGCATGATCCGGACCTCCGTGTCGCCAACGACCGCGGTGCCGTCGTCCAGCGTGACGTTGACGTTGGACAGGCGCAGGGCGGCGTCGCCGATCACGCCACGCTGGATCCGCTCAACACCTTCGCCGTTCTCGGCGCGCTCCAGCGAGTCGAGCGAGGCCATCAGCGACGCGATGCGGCGCGAGCAGGCGCTCCATTCGGCCAGCCGCGGGTAGTTGTCGACAAGCCAGCCGAACGCCCCTTGCACGATCAGGAACGCCGATACGGACTGCATCACGGTGCCCAGCGACATCGAGCCGTCTAGGTATTTGGGCGCCGTCAACAGCACGGGCACGACCGCGGCCGCCAGCCCGCTGCCCTGCGACACCACGGTGGTGCGCATGTGCTGGCCCGCGAGCTGCGCCCAGCGCTTGGCCACGGTCGCGAAATGGCGGTGGAGCCCGGCGCGCTCCTCCTCCTCGCCCCCCAGCAGGGCGATGCTCTCGCCGTTCTCGCGCACCCGCGTCAACGCATAGCGGTACTCGGCCTCGGCCTGGTTCTTGTCCTCGGAGACCTTGACGAAGCGACGCCCGATCACCGCGATCGAGAGGCTGGCGACCGCGGCGTAGAGCACCGCGGCAACGACCAGGAATCCGGGGATCGTCACCGTGGCGCCGACCGCGGTCACGGTCAGATCCCCGCCGATATTCCACAGCACCGCGATGAACGTCACGGCCGAGAGGATCGCCGACACCACGCCGGTGGCGAAATCGACCGGCGCGTCCGTCGAGATACGCAGATCCTCGGCGATCCGATGCTCCGGATTCTGGTGGTCGCCCTGGACCAGGTTGAGCTGATAGTAGCGGCCGTTGGCCAGCCAGCGGTCGACGACGTTATCGTTGAGCCAGGTACGCCAGCGTCGCTGCGTCGCCATCCGCAGGAAGACCGCGCCGACGCCGAACGCGACGCTGGCGGCGGCCAGCGGAACGAAGATCGTCGCCAGGTAATAGACGGTTCCGGGGTCGCGCCTTTCGAGCGCGTCGAAGATGGCCTTGTTCCAGCGGTTGATGCCGTACTGCGCGAGCAGCGTCAGGAGGACGACGACCAGTAGCGCGGCCGGGAGCCACCAGGCGAAGCGGTCGCCGTCCTTTCCCCAGAAGCCGCGGGCGCGCCGCCAGAAAACGCCGAGCAGCGCGCGCCGGCGCGCTCTCTCGCGGAGTTCCGGCGGGTCGTCCGCCCCGTCGCCGGCCGCGCCCGCTGGATCGACCGCAGCGGAGGCTTCAATAGGCCGCTCGACGGCCTCGGCCATGGTGCATCCCCCTACGCACGCCGACGCGGGGGGCCGGCGCCGGGTCGCAGCGCCATCGGTCAAAATCCGCCGTACATGTAGAGCCACACCAGCCCAAGGGCCAACACTGCGCCGGCGGACGAAGCGCAGAGCACGAGCAGAACGCGTCCGCTGATGACGCCGGAGCGCGCTTCGACAGGGTCCAACACATGCTTCATGACGTCGTTGCCTCCGACGGGACTCGCGCGAACTGGCGCCCAGTGCCAACGACGGCGGACGCCCCGCGGTTCCACGGGCCCGCCGGCGGATCAGGCTGATGAAGCGGGCGAAACGAGCAGAAGATCGCGGGTCAGGCGGCACGCCACCTCCGGGCGCATCCGCAGCCCGATGATGTCACCGCCGGGACTCGACAGCGCGCCGATGACGGCGCCGTCCGCCGGGTGGACGCGGAACACCGCCGACACCACGTCGATGGCGCCGCTCGCCGCGACCCCCGCCCGCTCCATGGGTCTGGCGCTTCACCATCTCCCGCGCGGCCATGTTGAGGCTCGAGACGAATGCCGTGAACTGCGCGAAGTCGGCGGCGCAGGTCATCGAACGTTCCTGGTCGTCAGTGACGATCATGAGGCAGCGCCCGCCGTCCTCGCTCATGCCGAACTGGAAATCGCAGATGCGGGTGCTCGCGCTGTCCATGGCTCTCTCCAACGGCTCGAGTGGCGCGGCGTCCAGCGCCACTTCGCTCAGGAGCTCGCGTCGTCCGGACGGCGATCGCCGTCGCGCAGCCGACGGTCCTCGTCCTCGGGGACCACCACGCGCCGGGTCTTGGGTCCATCGTCGATTCGCAGCACCGGATCGCGGATCGGGGTTTCAGCCGGGCCTCTGCCCGGATGATCGCCCCCGCTCGGTGGTCGGGGACTCTCGTCGGGATGTCCGGGATCGCCGCCTGGTGTCGGGCGCGGCTCTGGCTCGCCGCCGGCCGGGCCGTTCATTCGCTTGGTCATCTCATTTCTCCTCAAGGCTCCGGCGCGGCAAGATCGACCGCGGGTGCGTCACGCGCGTGATCGATCCGCGAGCGCCGCCGCTAGATCGGCGACAGGACCCTGCAATCGAGCTTGTCGACGAAGATCTCGGTCCGGGGGCCGTCGATGGCCGCGCCGAGCCGCTCGCCGGGCCCCGCCGCCGGGACCATCACGCGGGTCTCCTCGACCATCTGGCCATTGTTCGAGAACCGACAGCCGACGACGGGCTCGATCAGCGCGCCGCTGTTGTTGGTCACGTAGAGCATCGCGTGCCAGCGACCCTCCGGCCCCGCCTTGAGGCCGGAAACGTCCACGCTGACCACCGGCATGGAGCCGTTCCGGCCCGACGTCACCGGCACGACGTCGAGCAACTGGGCTCTCGGCCGCTGCAGGACGACCTGGCTCGCGGGCGCGACCTGGCTGCGCGGATCGAACGCACGGTCCTCGTAGGGCACCGGGCGGCCGTCCTTGCCGACGTTCTCGGGCGTCCAAATCTTGCCGCTCGGATCGCGGAACTCGCCGTAGGCGGTCTGAGCGATGGCCGAGCCCGCCAGCGCCGCGGCGAATCCGGCCGCGGCGAGGCAGGCGATGGTCCGGGATCTCACTATCATGGCTTTCTCCTTCGACTGGTCCGATGCGCCCCGGCGACGGGCGCCGCCGCGGCGTCCACCTCTAGAGACGGTACGTCCCCTCCCAGCCGATGACCTGGCGCTCCGCCTCCTCGCGGGTCATGCCGTAGCGCTGCTGCAGCTTGCCGACGAGCTGATCGCGCCGGCCCTCGATCTCGAGCAGATCGTCGTCGGTCAACTTGCCCCACTGCTCCTTCACGGCCCCTTTGGTGGTGGTCCAGCTCCCCTTCACCTTCTCCCAGAACGGTGATGGCGCCGTGGTCGGCGACGGCGACGGCGGCGACGTCTGGGCCTGCACGGCGACCGGCGCCACGAAGGCGGACGAGAGGGCGAGCGCGAGGGCGAAAGCGAGTCTACGCATCATCAATTCTCCAAAGTGACGGTGGCCACGCCGGAGCGGCCGGTACATGGAAAACGCCCCGTCGCGCCACCGGTTCCCGTCGGCGGCGCGCGGCGACCGGCCCGCGGCTGCGGTGGCGGCGGCGGGAAGCGCACCGCCTGCGGCGGCGTTTGAATTCGCACCGGCCGACGGAGTCGCGACGACGCGTCCTGCCGCCGGTACCACAGGCCGCCCGCGCCACGCCGACGATCGGGCGGGGCGGCACCCCGGGACAACACAGGAGTCCACGATGTCCGGCATGACCGCGAACACCGGCGGCGACCTGATCGCCACCGAGCACGTCAACGGCACCGACGTGTACAGCACGAAGGGCGATAACCTCGGCTACGTCGAGGACGTCATGATCGACCAGTCGAGCGGCAAGGCGATCTACGCCATCATGTCGTTCGGCGGCTTCCTCGGCATGGGCGAGAAGCAGCATCCGTCGCCGTGGTCGACGCTCAAGTACGAACGCCGCCAGGGCGGCTACCTCGTCGATCTCGACAAGAAGACGCTGGAGGACGTCCCGACCTACGAAGGCGGCGATTTTCGGCGGACGCCGGACTACGGCCGCAAAGTCGATATGTACTACGACGTGCCGACCTGCTGGCTGTGACTGCGGCGCACGCTCCCTAGCCGATAGCCACCACCACCACCGCCGGCGCGGCGAGGATCAACGCCGGTAGCGCCCAGACAAGAACGTCGATGTAGTCGTCCGCCGTCCACGTCGCGCCACAGCCGTGCCCGCGGCGCCAAACCGGCGCCAAACCCCTGCGAGCGGCGTCGGCGCGGCGGCCGCGGGGCTGCCGGATCGGCGCGAGCCACCCTTCCCCCGAGGTCGGAGATGAGACCATGGCGAGGCTCCCTCGACGACGTCAGGATAACCTCGAGGGAGCTCAGGAGTTCCCGCGGCAGGATCGGCGTCCTCGCGCATCGCCTGCTCGACGACCTGCCGAAGATCGACGATCGAATACGGCTTGCCGATGAAGCGGAATTTGTCGGACAGCACATGCCGCGAGACGCCTGCGCCGTAGCCGCTCGCGATGACGATGCGGAGTCCCGGGCGCATGCGTTGCGCCTCGGTCGCAAGCTGCTCGCCGCTCATGCCGGGCAGGCCTAGATCGGCGATCATCATGTCGAACGGGCCGCGACGCACGAGGAGATCGAGCGCCTGCTCTCCGCTCGCCGCCGTCTCGACATCGCACCCCAGGCGCTCGAGCATGTCGGACGTCGACATGCGCACGAGCACCTCGTCCTCGACGAAGAGCACGCGCCGCGCAGGTACGTCGGGACCGACCGCCGCCGTCGCCGGCTCGCCCGGCGCCAAAGCGTCCGGCGCCGGCGCGCGGGCGGCCGCGAGGACGGAACGCAGCTTGGTCGCAAGGTCCTCCTGCCTATAGGGCTTGGTGATCATCGGATAGCCGTCCTGGCCGCCCTGCCACTCCGGAACCGCATCCTTGGCGTAGCCCGACGTCAGCAGCACGGCGATGTCCGGCCGCAGCCGGCGCGCGGCGTCCGCCAGTTCGACCGCCGACAGCGTGCCCGCCATCACGACGTCGGTGAACAGGATGTCGAAGGCCGGATCGTCCTCGAGCAACGCCTTGGCGGCGTCCGGTCCGTCGACGCTGGCGACGCGGTAGCCCAGGTCCTCGAGCATCGCGACGACAGCGCGCCGCACGTCCTCGTTGTCCTCGACAACGAGGATCCTCTCGCTCCCGCTCCAGGCGACGGGAGCGGTGTGGAACAGATCGACCACCGGCTCGAGCGTCCGAGGCAGGTACATCTTCACGCTCGTGCCGCGGCCCGGTTCGCTGTCGATGCGGACGTGGCCGCCGGACTGCCGCGCGAATCCGTAGACCATGCTGAGCCCGAGGCCGGTGCCCTTGTCGTCGCGTTTCGTCGTGAAGAACGGATCGAACGCGCGAGCGACCACCTCCGGCGGCATGCCGGTGCCGGTGTCCGTCACCGAGACGACCACGTAGGCGCCGGGCGCCGCGTCGGGATGCAGCGTGGCGTAGTTACGGTCGAGCGTCGCGTTGGCCACGGCGACCCGGACCGTGCCATCGCCGGGCATCGCGTCACGGGCATTGATCGCAAGATTGAGGATGGCGTTCTCAAGCTGGCCTAGATCGATCTTCGTGTTCCACGCGTCGGACGCCAGGTCGAGCTCGACGACCACCCGCTCGCCGAGCGAATGACGCAGAAGATCCGCCATGTCCCGCACCAGCCGCCCGACGTCGACCGGCAGCGGCGCCAACGGCTGGCGACGGGCGAAGGCGAGAAGCTGTTGCGTCAAACGGGCGCCGCGCTGCGTCCCGGCCAGCGCGTTCGCGAGACGCGCGGACGCCGCAGGATCGTTCCGGACGTCCTCCCGCAGCAGCTCGAGGTTGGACTGCACGACCTGCAGGATGTTGTTGAAATCGTGCGCCATACCGCCGGTAAGCTGGCCGATCGCCTCCATTTTCTGCCCCTGGCGCAGTGCCATGTCGGTGCGCACCTTCTCGGTGATGTCGACGCCGCGCACAACGACGCCGCCGTCGGCCATCTGTCCGATGAATATCTCGTAGTCGCGCCCCGCGGCCGAGACGCGCTCGATGGACTGGCCCGCCGCCGGCGGCCCCGGTGATCGCAATGGCCGAAGCAGCTCCCGGGCGGTCGCGAAGCGGTCGGACTCCAGCGCGGCGCGCGTAAGATGCCGTTGCTCCTCAGGATTCCATCCCGCCAGGTGCGCGAACGGCTCGTTCCACGCCACGACGCCGCCTTCCGCGTCGAACACGACGAGCGGATCGCGCAACGTCTCCAACGTGGTCTGCAGCAGCCGCGATCGCGCCAGCAGCTCGCGTTGGGCCGCCTTCAGATGGCGGCCTTCCTGCAGGATCAGGTACAGCGCGCCGAACAGGCAGGCCAGCGCGCCGCCGAACATCATCGCGCCGATCAGGATCGCCTCGTTCCGGTCGGCGCGCAGCTGCGCGAGACGCAGCGCGAGCAGGTCTTGCTGCGCCTCGATGTACGCCTCGGCTGTCAGCCGGACCGCCTCCAGCGGCGCGCGGTCGCGCCCCGTCCGCAGGATGGACGGCGCGGCGTCCCGCCCCTGAACCTCGTACGCCTCGACCATGGACGCCAGCTCGTCGAGCAACGCGACGGTCGCCGCGCGCAGCGTCGCCGCATGCTTCGCCTGCTCCGGCGCGTCCACGCTGACCGCCTCGAGGTCCCGCAAAAGGCCATCGAGACGCAGGCGCGCCTGTTCGTAGGTCGCGAGGTGGTCCTTCCTGCCGGTCAAAAGATAGCCGCGGTGGCCGGACTCGGCGTCCAGCGCGGCGATCAGCGTCTGACGCATCGTCGACGCGGCGTCGTACGCACGCACGACGCGCTGCCATTGGCTCGACGAGCTGAGATAGTTGAGGGCCAAGGTCGACCCGGCGACCAGCAGAATGCCGATCGTCAGGCCAAGGAGGACGCCGATGACGCGCGTGCGGCGCATCACGAACGAGCCCGGCGGCGCGCCGCGCCGCCGTCCCCGGCGGCGCGCCTTCCGGTCGATCCCCGTCGCATCATAGGGTGCGTGGGCGGCATTGGCCGTGACATGCGCGGCGACCCCCCGTTAGGCCTTGGCCACTATGCGCCACGTTCACGAAGAAGGCAGCGAAAAGCGTACCGCGACCCTCGTTCCACCGCCAACGGCCGGCCCCACCTCGGCCGCGCCACCGAGCTGCGTCGCCAGGCCACGGATCAAGGTCAGGCCAAGCCCGCTACGCGCCCTCGTCTCAAGCGACGCCTCGTCGACACCGACGCCGTTGTCCTCGATCGCGAACTCGACCTCGCCGCCGGACTCGGCGCCTTGGATGACGATCCGCGGCGCCTCGACGCCCGCGAACGCGTGGCGGAAGGCGTTGCCAACGGCTTCCGTGATGATCAGACCGAGCGGGATCGCGGTGTCAGGCCCGACCGCCATCACCGGGGCGCGGATATCGAAGCGGACGGAGGCGGCTCCGGCGCCCTCCTGTCCGGCGGAAAGCTGGCGCACGAGGTCGTTGATGAACAGCTGGAAGTCGACCAGCGCCCAGCTCGACCGCTCGTAGAGATGGCGATGCAGCACCGACAGCGCCAGGACGCGGTTCTGGGCGTCCGCGAAGTGCCGGCGGATGCGCGACGAACGGATCTGCTCGCCCTGCAGGCTGAGCAGACTCGATATCATCTGCAGGTTGTTCTTCACGCGGTGGTGGATCTCGCGCAACATGTGGTCGCGCTGCTCGAGGCTCGCGCGGAGATCGCGCTCCCGGCTGCGGATGGCATCCGCCATGACGGCGACGTTGTCGGCCAGCGAGCGCATCTCCGGCGGGCCGCGCACGTCGAACGGACGGGGATCCACGCCACCCTGAGCGATCGCCGCCGCGAAGGCGTGGATCGGCTTGAGCGGATCGAGGCACCAGCGCGCCGCCCCGAACCAGAGCGCCACGAGCGACGCCAGCGACGTGAGCGCGACCAACCCGAAATCCGTCCACGAGTCGGCGGCGCCCAGAAAGCGAGCGGGCGCCGGTATGGCGGCGACGACGAGCAGCGCGCCAGCACCGAGCGGAAGCAGCCGATACTCGTAAGGCAGACCGTCACGGCCGTAGTCGCGGAACGCCTTCTCGCGCTGCTCGACCGCTCGCGCCGTCCGTGCCGCGACCGGAAGCGTGAGTGCGCCCTCGACGGGACCGGCGACTGGCTGTCCCTTGCGGTCGACGAGAGTGAGGAAGACCGGCGCGGACGAACTCGTCGCCCGCGACAGATCGGCGAACCAATCCAGCGAGATGCCGATGGCGGCCATGCCGTGGAACTGGCCTCCGCGAAGCACGGGAACGGCCGCCGGGAGGATGGTCTGTTTGCTCAGCCGACTGGCGATGTACGAGGCCACGACGAAATCGCCATACTCGCGCGTCAGCGTGAATATTTCGCGGTCCGCGAAGCTTGCGCCAGCGGCGGCGGCCGAGCTGGAGCAGCGGTTGACGCCTTCCTTGTCGGTCAACAGCACGGCGGAGTACTGGCCGGGAAATTGCGCAACGAGCCGCCGCAGGTAGGTCTCGCAACGGGCGAGTTCGTCCGGCGGCAGGACGCCCGCGATCCACCGCGCGACGTCCTCGTCCTCGCGCAGCGCCAACAGCAGCCGGCGCGTACCCTCGATCACCTCGCGGTGCGGCGCGACCGCCAGCTCGGCCGCGGTGGAAGCGGCGCCGGCGTGCGCGGCCTCCGCGTCGATGGCGCGGTCATGGGCGCGCCACGCCGACAGCGCGAGGATCGGCGCCAGCGCCAGGGCCAGCAACGCCACGAGACGGACGCGCAGCGGCCAGCGGGTCACGGCGGGGTCTCCGGCGCGGCACGGGCACCGGCCCCGGATGGTCGCGCCGACATGCCCGATCCCCTCTGAACGCTCAGATCACCACGGTGTTCAACGCCTGCGCCATCGCTGTGCGGAGGAGGTCCGGATCGAACGGCTTCGTGATGACGAACGCCGGCTCCCGGCCGCTGCCGGTCAGGAGCTGCTCGGGGAAGCCTGTCACGAAGATCACCGGCACCTGTATCCCCTTGAGGATCTCGCGCACCGCCTCGATGCCGTTGTCGCCACCCTTGAGCTGGATGTCCGCGAGGACGAGATGCGGCTGGTGCTTGCGCGCCAGATCGACGGCCATCTTCTCCGTCGCGGCGATGCCGACCACCTCGTGCCCGGCGTTGCGCACGATCTTGGCGACGTCGAGCGCGATGACGGCCTCGTCCTCGATCACCAGCACGCGCACCGACGCGACCCGCTTGAGCTCGTCGCGCGCCGCATGCAGCGCCGCGACGGCGGTGGCCGGGGCGACACTCAGCACCCGCGCGGCGTCGTCGACGGAGAAGCCCTCCAGCACCGTCAACAGCAGCACCTGGCGCTGCAGCGCGGGCATCTCGCTCAGACGCTCCTTGAGGCGGCCCGGAGCGCCCTCAGCGCCCGCCTCGCGCTCGTCGAGCGCGCCGAAAGGCTGGCGGAGGCGATGGAACAGCGCGAACACGCTCAGCTTCGTGTCGGCGCCATCGGCCGCCAGCGGCTGCTCAAGCAGGACCTCGGCGCAGAGACGGACCCACTCGTCGCCGCGCTCCTGCGAGCCCGTCAACGCGCGCGCATAGCGCCGCAGGAACGGCAGCATCGCGCCGACCGCCTCCGGCATGCCCGTTTTCGTCTGTGCCAACCGAGGCTCCCGTCCTTCGTCTCGGGCGCATCCGCCCGCGAGCATCATACAGCAGGCCGCGCCGCGCGACATACCATGCGGATCGCGCCCTCCGGCCATGCGGGACCTTTGGGCGCGACGCGTCGATCAGGTCTGCGCCGTCTCGTGCGCCTCGACGAACCAGAGGTCCTGGTCCAGCGCCCTTGAGACGGACGTGAACAGGTCGGTTGTATCGGCGTCCTGAGCTTCGTCCGCCTGGTCGATGGCACCCCGGACCTTGCCGCAGAACGCCGCCACGGCGTCGGCCACCTTCGCCACGTGCTCGCGGCCCGCCTGGACGGTCAGCGGGTAGTCCGCGAGGCGCGAGCGCTCGGCCACCACGCGTACGGTGCCCTCGGCGGTCCCGCCAAGGGCCGCGATACGCTCCGCGATCGTGTCGTTGTGCCTTACGACGTTGCCGTAGAGCTTGTCGAACAGCTCGTGCAACTGGATGAAATCGGGGCCGCGCACGTTCCAATGCGCCTGCTTGAGTTGCATCTGCAGGTCCAAGCCGTCCGCCAGGCATGCGTTCAGCAGATCGACCATTTTGCCACGCACGTCGACGGGGATGTCGTTGCGCGTCGGCAGCAGGCGCGGCCCTTTTCGCGCGCCATTGGCGACACGGGGCGCGGTCGCGGTGCGGGCATGTTCGGTCGTCGGCATCGTCTTGTCCTTTCGGGATACGTGGGACGCCCGTCCCGGTGGTCACGCGACGGGCGCTGCGTCGTCGAGGCCGCCGTCGTGGCCTAGCGCCAAGCCGGCCGGCCTAGATCAATGTCACGGGGCGTGGCGACGGCGCCGACGACCGCGCCTGCCGCGCCGCCAACGGCCGCGCCGGCCAGCGGATTGCCGGCGACCGCGCCGACCACGGCGCCGCCACCGCCACCGATGAGGGCGGCGCTCAACGCCCGGTCGCCCGTCGTGCTGCCGCACGCCGCCAAGGTGGCGACGAGCGCGGCCGTGGCGGCGAGTCTCAGGTACGGAGACATGCGCCTCTCCTTCCTTGGAACGTTCCGGCGACGCCGGCTTAGTGGAGCCAGCCCAGCGCCCACATCAGCAGGAGCACCGGGATCGGAATGCCTAAAAGCCAGAGAACGATGCCGCGCGTCATGTTTGCCTCCTCGGACCTCCGCGAACCGGCGCATTGCGCGACCGGCGAAGGACCCGCCGGTCGCCGCGGCCTCAGCGTTGCCGGCGCAGAAGGCCGCCGATGACGCTGACGACGAACAGCGCCAAGAAGATGAAGAACAGGATCTGGGCGAAGCCCGCCGCCGTGGAGGCGAGGCCGCTGAACCCGAGACCGGCCGCGACCAGCGCGACCACCAGAAAGACAAGCGACCAGTGCAACATTTCACCCTCCTCAGCGATCCCGCCGCCGCCGGCCCGCGTTCGTCGCAACGCGGCTAAAGCCGCTCCTCCCAGGCCTTCACCTGCTTCTCCGCCTCGTCCCGCGCGACGCCGTAGCGCTCCTGGATGCGGCCGACGAGCTGGTCGCGCTTGCCCGCCACGACCGTGAGGTCGTCCTCGGTGAGCTTGCCCCAGCCTTCCTTGACCTGGCCGGCGAGTTGCTTCCAATTGCCTTCGATGCGATCCCAGTTCATGTCCCGCTCCCGTGTCGAGGTTGGATCCAATGCGTGTGTCGATGCGGGGAAAACGCCGGCGCCCGCCTCGGGTTCCATGCACGCGGCGGCGCTAAAGCCTTCCCAACGCCCGCGAAAGCCCCCATCTAGCCCGTGTTTGGTGGCGGCAACGGCGGTCGGAGTCGCCGGGAGGAACCCAGGTGTTCAGGGACGATGTCGTAGCGGTGATGCCGGATCTACGCGCGTTCGGCAGATTTCTCTGCCGCGACCGCGAGGCCGCCGACGATCTCGTCCAGAACACGATCCTCACGGCGCTGGACAAGCAGGAGCGGTTCGAGCCCGGAACCAATCTGAAATCGTGGTTGTTCACGATCATGCGCAATCGCTACTACGGCGATCTGCGCGCGCAACGACGCGGCCGGCGGGCGTTGGACGAGGGCGATCTCGACTCCCTCACGCCGTCGCCGCTTGCAGAACCGGCATCGACGATGGCGGACCTTTCTGGGGCCCTCTGGAAACTCAATCCGCGCTACCGCGAGGCGCTGGTTTTGGTCGGCGCCGTCGGATTCTCCTACGAGGAGGCGGCCGAGCTCTGCGCCTGCTCCGTCGGCACTTTGAAGGCGCGCGTCTCGCGCGCGCGCCGGCTGCTGGCCGAGCAATTGGGCTGAGCGGCGCAACCGGTCGCGTCGAAACATCCCTCGCCCAATCATGACGCCGGCAAAATCTCTATTTTGATCAGTGGGTTAGAGGCATCGAAAATAGAATGCAACCAACCGCCGCCGGCAAGCATTCCTCTAGTACGGAACCGAACGACCAGTGGAGGGTGTTATGGTTGCCATTCAAGCCGAGACCAACGATTTCCACGAACAGCTCAAAGCGGTCCTCCCCCGGCTGCGCATCTACGCCATCTCGCTGACCCGCGACCGCGACCGCGCCGACGATCTGGTGCAGGAGGCGGTGACCAAGGCGCTGATCGGCCGCGGCAGTTTCCGGCCGGGCACCAACTTCGCAGCCTGGGTCTTCCGGATCCAGCGCAACGAGTTCATCTCCGGCCTGCGGCGCACGCGCCCGACCGTGCCGATCGACACCGCCGTCGCCGAGTCGCTCACGCAGCGGCCGCTGCAGGAGGGTGGGCTGATCATGCGCGAGTTCCTCTGCGCGTTCGACAAGCTGTCGGCGGGGCAGCGCGAGGCGCTGGTGCTGTCGGTCATCGAAGGCCAGCCCTACGACGTGATCGCTGCGCACGCCGGCGTCTCCGTCGGCACGATCAAGAGCCGCGTCTCTCGCGCGCGGGCGACGCTTGAGCGGCTGTTGACGGGCGACGACGTCGAGATCGGCGGCGCCGTGGACGTCGCCGCGCTCGAAGATGCGCGCGTCGACAACCGCCGGGCGCGCCGGTCCGACGCGGGCCCCCGTCTTTCGCCGGCCGCGGCCGCGTGATATTTTCCGGACTGGTAGTCGCGTGGCGGCGACGCTAGATTCCCGCCACGCCATGAGTTGAACACAGTGCTTGGTCGCGTGCCGCCACGCATCGCGCCAGCCCCTCGCGGGCCACGATGGAACATGATGACGAGCCCTCCGGGGCAGGTGCGAAAGGTCCGGCCCGTCCCGCGGTACTGGCGGAGCGACCGTTCGACGTGTGGCTGCGCAAGCAGCTGCACGCCATGTACGACGAGGTGGCCAAGGAGCCCCTGCCCGCCGATCTGCTGAAGCTCATCGACGACGACGCCGGCGCCGCCAAGAAGGGCGACGGGTCGGCGGGCGACAGCGCATCCCCCGACCCTCGGCCGCGGAAAGACTGACACCGGCTGTCGCTGACCGCTGCCTTCCAGGCCGACGGCCTACGGCCGCGGAGCGGCGCCGGCCCTTCCGAACGCCCTTATCGCCAACTGCGCGACGCGACCCCGGAGCTTCCGCCTGCCCGAGGCGCTGGAACCCGTGGCGCCGCGCCGACGTTCTCACAGGGACGGCGAACGACGTGGAGCGCGGCACGGCCGGATCAGGCGGCGCGACCACCGGCGAAATTCGGTCGGCGCGGGACCAAAGTCGACAGGCCGTGCCGTCGCTCCTCGCACCGACCCGACCATCGAAGTCCCGCTGCTCGCCGCCTGCGCCGCAGTCAATAGGAGCCACAATGAAGACCATCAGCCACGTCTACGACTCCTACGGCCAGGCGCGCGCCGCCGTCGAGGAGCTGGAAGCGGCCGGTATCCCGTCGAAGGATATCAGCGTCGTCGCCAACAAATACGTGAGCGCGGAGCACGCGCAGGTCGATGACGTGTCGCCCGCCAGCGCCGGCGCAAGCATCGGCGCGGTCGCGGGCGGCGGCGCCGGCGCGCTGGCAGGCATCGGTCTGCTTGCGATCCCCGGCCTCGGGCCCGTCGTCGCGGCGGGCTGGGCCGCGACCGCTGCAGTGGGCGCCGTCACCGGCGCGATGGCGGGCGCCGCCGTCGGCGGCCTCGCCGGCGTTCTGCGCGATTCCGGCGAGCCGGAGCAGCGCGCGAACATCTATTCGGAGGCGGTGCGCCGCGGCGGCACGCTGGTGACGGCGCGCGTCGCCGACGACCACGAGGAGCGCGCCCGCGCGATCTTCACCAAGCACGAGCCCGTCGATCCGGACGCGCGCCGGCGCGAGTACCACGCGGCGGGCCGGGCCGAGTTCGACCCGAATGCGCCGCCCTACCAACCGACGGAGGCCGAGATCGACCGGATCCGGCACAAGGGCCTCCTCTGACATCTGACGTGCGCGGCCGGCGGGCGGCAACCCGCCCTCCGTCATCCGCGTTGCCATCGTCACCACGCCGCCGACCGGCGGCGACTCAGGGAGAAACGGCATGACCGAGATCGACAAGCAGCGCGCCGTGATAAATCCGTCCAGCGAGTTCGACGCCCCGAAGGACGTGGTCGAGGACAAGAACCTCTCGAAGCCGCAGAAGGAAAAGGCCCTGGCGGAATGGGAGCCCGACGCCCGCCTGATGCAGGTGGCGGCCGAGGAGGGCATGACGGGCGGCGCGCCGAACCGCCTGAAGGAAGTGAAGAGAGCGCAGACCGAACTCGGTGTGAAGCCGAAGGACGACACCGGCACGCCGCCGCCGACGAAGACCGGCTGAGGTGCGACCGGAACGAAGGCGGGGACGCTCTCGCGTTCCCGCCTTTTGTTTGACCTTGTCGCGGCGATTCAGCCCGCGTCGTACGCCATCCGCAACGCCGCGATGTCCAGCTTCACCATCCGAAGCATCGCGCGCATGACGCGGTCGACGCGGCGCGCGTCGCCGTCGCGCATCATTTCGGCGAGGGTTACCGGCACGATCTGCCACGACAGGCCGAACTTGTCCTTCAACCAGCCGCAATGCTACGCGCTGCGTCTGTCGAGGAGTCCGTCCCACGGGGCGTCGATCACCACCCGGGTCGCGCACACCACCGAGGTCGAGATCGCCTCGGTGAACTTGAAATGCGGTCAGTCATTCAACGCGATGAAGTCGCGTCCGCGGATCTGGAACTCGATCGTCAGCACCGACCCGATCGGCCCCGGCCCCACGTCGCAGCAGCGCGTCGCGCCGAGAACTCCCACGTCGCCGCCGAACACCGATCTTTAGAAGGCGACCGCCTCCTCGGCGTTGGCGTCGAGCCACAGGCACGTTGAAATCTTCCGGTCGTCGCGCGCGGCGGTGTTCCCTTCCCGGATTCGTCGATGGTGCCCGTCAGGACTACGCCCTCCTGGCGGTCTCCGTCCGCAGGCGCTCCTCGCGCTCGCGCATATCCGGCGCGAGCGCCTCGCCGAAATCCCCCGCGGCGAACAGCTGGTGGATCTCGCTCTCGCACTCGTCGTTGTGAGGACTGGGGCACCGCTTGACCCACTCGACCGCCTCCGCGAGCGAGGCGACCTCCCGCAGCCACAATCCGGCGATCAGCTGATTGGTCACGGCGAACGGCCCGTCGACGGTCAGCGGCAGGTCGCGGTCCTTGCACAGCGTCGTCGTGGACGTGGTGGGCAGCAGAGGCACGACCGGGCCCAAGCTTGCCGTCGCGTTTCAACGTGTCCTGGACCACCGTCAACCGCGCCATGGCGGCGTCGTCCTCCTCCTTGTCCCAGGAGCAGACGACCTTCTGGTCGTGATAGCAAAGAATGGCGTACTGCATGCGTCGCTCCGTCCGGTCTCCACCCGAGGACGCGCGAGGACAGCCGATCCCGGCATCCAAGAGACGATGCCGCTGGTTGGCGGAACGAAGCCTTTGGAAAGCGCGTGCCCTCATTGACAAGCTGATCGCGCAGGAATATATTGAACACTCACTTATTATTTCATTCGCCTCCGCGGGCAGAGCGGCGGCGAGCCGGCGGGAACTGGCAGGCGGAACCGCGCGGCGGCATTTCTGACCGTTTCGGGAGCCCGACATGGGACACGTCGTAAAAGAGGCGGGCTGGTGCGTCATCGACATCGATACGACCCAGGGAACGATCTTCCTCCAGGAGCGATGGCTTTACACGTGGGTCGTGCAGCCCCCGCTCCTGCCATGGACCCTCCAGGAGAAGCGGAATTTCCACAACAACGCCGACCGCGCGATCTGGGCGGCATGGAGCAACCGGGCGAAGCTGCGGGCCACCGGAACGTCGGGCTACGCGCGACGCTTCGCCGGCCGCGACATCACGATCAACCTCGACATACGCTGGGTCACGGCCAACGGGCACTGGAGCGTCACGGTGACCAAGATCCCACCTAACCAGTTCGCCACCAGCTCGGTGCTGTGGCCGCAGCGCAAGATCACGCTCGACTCGAACGACACCAACGTCCGGACATTCGTCCACGGCGCCGGCACGCCGAACACGACCCAGATGCCGGTCGCGCACGAGTTCGGCCACGCGATCGGCAACTCCATCCATATCGGACACGAGGGCGACGAGTACGTCGACGGCAAAGCCCACCAGGCCGACAAGACCAGCATCATGAACGTCGGACGCTCCTTGCGCGTCCGCCACTTCGAAACGATCATCGACGAGCTCAACACGATGATCCCCGACACGACCTTCAGCGTGCGGGCGGTGTGATGCGCACGCGCACCACCAGCGCACGCTCGCGCGGCGGCGCGCTGGCGATGGTCGGCGTGATCGCCGTGGTCCTGTCGGCACCGGTGTCAGCGCAGCAGCGGCCCGGCGGTACGACGAAACCAAACTTCACCGAGAGGCAGATCATGGCGACGAAAGACTGGGCGGCCGGCGATTGCGCCGACGTCACACGGTTGAGCGGGCTCCAAGGATCCGACTCAGAACTCGCGCGGACGCTCGGCGAGCCCACCCGCAAGCAGACGTTCCGGCTCGGCGACAAGCAGGACGAGTTCCATATCACCCTGCAGAACCACTACCCGCTGAGCGTGCCAGCCAACGCCTCGGTCGAGATCCAGGAATGGACCTGGGAGAGGGCCAATTGCCGACTCACGGTCTGGCTGCACAAGCCCGCCGCGGAGTGGGTCGCTCTCGAAAACATCCGCTATCCCGCTGGCGCCGAGTTCTGAGCGCCGGGGGCGCGGCGCGCTCAGGCGCCGCCGGCCATCAGCGCCTCGTGGTCCACCGGGGCGTAGAAGAAATCGCCGGGCCGGAAATCGTGACCGAGATCGCCGAGCAGGCGGCGCTGGCGCGGCGTGCAGCGCTCGAACAGCGCAGCGTAGGGCGCGCCGAAATCGTAGGCGCGCATGAACATCTGGCAATAGTTGTAGAGGATGGTCTTGCGGGCCTTGCCGGAGCGGTTGGGCGACGGACCGTGCCAGATCGCGTGCGGAAACACATAGGCGTCCCCGGCCTTGCCCAGCAGCGGCACCGCGCCGGGCATGCGCGGATTGGGAATGCGGTCCAGCCGCTCCGGGAAAGGCCTCAGGTGGCTGCCGGGAAAGATCGTGAAGTTGCCGCTCTCCGGCTCCGTGACGTCGGTCAGCAGATACATGACCTTCACGGCCAGCGGCCGGCTGGTCTCGGTGACCCGGATGCCGCGCTGGCCCTCGCCGCCATCGGTGTGGGTGTATCCCGGGAACGTGTCGGTCGACGGACGCACGATCGCCTGGCTCATCGAGAACTGGATGAAGGGTCCCATCAGGTCGAGGATCAGGTCGAACACGCGCGGGCGGTCGATCAGGTCGATGAACGCCTGGTGGTAGGTCAGCAGGTCGCGCCGGTCCATGAACGCCGACGGGTCGGGGTCGGCGTGGTCGACCCAGGCGTAGTGGCCGCGCGGCAGGCGGCCGGGTGCCGGTTCGTAGCCCGGCAACGTCCGCACGCGGTCGAGCTGCGCCGAGAAGAACTCGACCTCCGCCGGACTCAGCGCGCCCTCGATCTGCAGGTAGCCGTCGACGGCCCATTGCTCGCGCTGCGCCTCGGTCAGGGCGCGGGTGGTGTTGGCGAGCATGGCTTCCTCCCGGATGGCCGCGACCGGCAAGTGACGCCGATGGGTGTTCGATAGGAGACCTGCGCAGGCTTGGACGTCAACCCGTCGACGCCGCCGCCGGTTGCAACCCCGCCACGTTGCTGGATACTACCGAGATCCATCCACCTCCGCGGGAGACTCCGACATGGCGACTTCGCTGCACGACCTGTGCGTTCCCAGCTTTCTCCAGACGCTCGCGGCGGTCGAGGGTTTCCTCGACAAGGGGCTGGCGTACTGCACGGAGAAGGGAATCGATCCGGCGGCGATCGTCGAGACCCGCCTGTTCGACGATATGCTGCCCTTCCGCTTCCAGATCGTGTCGGTGGCGCAGCATTCGCTGGGAGCGGTCAAGGGCGTGCTCGCCGGCCAGTTCGAGCCACCCGGCGCCTCGACCGCCGACTACGCCGGCCTGCGGCAGCTCGTCGCCGACGCGCGCGAGGGCCTCTCGGCGGTGGCGCCGGCCGAGCTGAACGCCCGCGAGGGCCAGGACGTGATCTTCCTCCTGCGGGGCAACAAGATCCCGTTCACCGCCGAGGGCTTCATCCAGTCGTTTTCGCTGCCGAACTTCTATTTCCACGCCACCACGGCCTACGACATCCTACGCATGAAGGGCGTGCCGCTCGGCAAGCGCGACTTCCTCGGCCGGATGCGCATGAAGGGCTGAGCCGCCCGTCGACCGCCGCCTCCACGTGGGGCCGTTCGTCAATTCTTCTCCATGATGCGCGGCGGCGCGATCCGACCGGCCGGCAGTCCGACCGCCGCGTCGTCGCCGCCTTCGGCGCGGGCATGCGATTTGTCGTCTTTGACCGCGCCGCTGACCTGAGCCCGCTACGCGTGCTTCCCCAAACAGGCCGCGGCGTCTACGCGTCCGGATGCCAGCTGCGGCCCGTGATCGGGTCGAAACGCCCCCCTCCGCCAAGATGGGCGTGCCCCCACTCCATGATCTGGAGCAGGACGGGCTCGAGCGACCTCCCTTGATCGGTCAGGTGGTAGGCGTACCGCACGGGCCGATCCTGGTAGGCCTCGCGCCCCACCAAACCCCATCCAACGAGTTTCTTGAGCCGCTGGGACAGGATGTTCGAGGGGACGCGCTCGGCGCTTTCCTGGAGCGCCTGGAAGGTGCGCTTCCCGTGCCACATCAGGTCGCGCACGACGAGCAACGTCCACTTGTCGCCCACGACGTCCAGCGCCCGCGCGATGGAGCAGGTCGACCGAAAATCCTTCTTTTCCATGGCGCCGAGGTCTCCGCTTCCGACCAAAGGCCGATCCGAATCGACGGCCCGGTCATATCTACCCTTGTAACTTGCATTTTAAAAGCCACTAAACTACAGTCACTTTCAAATTTGCAGTCACTCAGCGCGTCGCTGCGTTTAGCTGAGATCAGGAGCCGATGAACAGGATTCCGCTCGCCCATGCCGCGGCGGCGACAGCGGCGCTGAGCGCGGGGGCCGCGGTCGTCGCCACGCGTTTCGTGATCGGCGAGACGGACGCCCTGTCACTCGTCTTCTACCGGTATGTCATCTCGGTGATGTGCCTCGCGCCAGTTCTGCCGTGGCTGTGGCCGCGGAAAAGGCTGACGGCGTCCGAATACGCGAAGATCGCGATGTTTGGAGTCCTGTTCTTCGTGCTGTTCCCCTGGGCCTTCAACGCGTCGCTCCAATACATCCCGGCGGCGCGCGGCGCGGTGGGACTGGCGACGATTCCGATCCAGACCCTGATCGTCGCCGCCGCCTTCGGACGCGAGCGGTTCACGTCGGCCAAGATCGCGGGCGTCGCGCTGGCGTTCCTCGGGATCGTCGTGGCGTTCGGCACCGCCGCGTTCGGGCACAGTGGTTCCGATTTCCTCGTCGGTGACGGGCTGATGCTCCTCGGCGTGCTCTGCGCGGCGATCTATTCGGTCTTCAGCCGCGCGACCTTGATGCGCCACGGACCGCTCTTCGTGACGGCGCTGGCGATGGCGTTCGCGGTGGCGGCGTTGTCGCCGGTCATAGCGCTCCAGCACGCGAGCGCCGCCCTGCCCGCCCAGAGCCGCGATGGCTGGTTCGCCGTCGTGTTCCTCGGAACGATCGCCGGCGCCGCCCAGTTCCCGCTGTTCATGTGGGCGCTGCGCTGGCTGCCGCCGACGACGACCGTCCTCTACCTGACGCTCAATCCGATCGCCGCGGTGGTGCTGGGGATCATCCTGCTGGGCGAGGCGCTGACGACGGAGACCGTCGTCGGCATGGCGCTCGTTCTCGTCGGCATCCTGGTCGGCAGCGGCGCCTTGCCGGCGCGGAGATCAGAGGTCTGATCGGCGGCCGTCCCGGTCCGGCGTCGCGGGCTCCGCTGAAACGGGAACCTGCCGGTAGAACGACAACCGTTCGCGCGGCGCCTGCCACGGCGACCGCGTCACAGGCCCCGGCCCGGAGAACGCGCTCCGACCACGGGAATGGAGCATGCCTGCGCTCTCTCGCACGTGATCGGAGTTCAGCCAGAAGCGCCGGCACGCGTGGTATCAGCCCTTTGTCAGTCTTCGCGCGGCCGGTCGCGCCACGACCGAGGAGATCGAAATGGGCAACACCGTGATTCGATTGGCGTTTCTGGTCCTGATCGCGATCGCGCCGTTGACCGCAGCGGCGGCGGACGACGGGATCGTGACGCGGCCGAGCCCGTACCCGGTCGCGGAGACGATCGACCGCCTCGACCGCGTCCTCAAGGACAGGAAGGTCACCGTGTTCGTCCGCGTCGACCACGCCGCCGAGGCCGAAAAGGCCAGCCTGAAGATGCCGCCCGCGCAGCTCCTCGTGTTCGGCAACCCGCGCGCCGGCACGCCGCTGATGCTGGCGGCGCCGAAGATCGCGCTCGATCTGCCGATGAAGGCGTTGGCTTGGCAGGACGCGGGCGGCAAGGTCTGGATCAGCTTCAACAGCGCCGAGTATCTCAAGCGGCGCCACGGGCTGAGCGACGACCTCGCGAAGAACGTCGCGGTGATCGACGCCATCGTCGACGCCGCGCTCAAATAGGCGCGGCGGCGCTTCACTGATGCGGGCGTCGTCGGGATCGTCGCCGTCCTTTCGCCGTTCGGGTGGCTCAGCCGGTGGAACGACGCCTTGGCGAGCGACCTCGAGGCCGCGCCGGCCGCGTTCGCGTTGGACCATCTCGCCGCCGAGTGGACGCCCGGGAGGCGCGCGCGACTGTCGGCGCGCGCCGGCGTCGACCGTGATCGGCGTTGCCCGCCCGCCACGACGACCGGACGCGCGGCGGCGTCCATGATGCGAGGATGTCCACCCCTCGTGGAGCGCGATCCATGATCTCCCGGCGCCGCGCGGTCCATCTCGGGACGGCGACGGCGGTCGCCGCCCTGGCGGCGGGCGCGTCGCTTCCCGCCGCGGCTGCGCCCGAACGGTGGCGCGCGCAGTGGCCGTCGACCGATTTCTCGAAGCGCGCGGTGCCCTTCGAGGAGATCCACGAGGGCGGCCCGCCCAAGGACGGCATTCCGGCGATCGACGCGCCGCTCTTCGTCGCGTCGGACGGCGCGCACGCGCTGGTCGACCGCGATCCCGTCGTCTCGCTGTCGATCGACGGGGAGGCGCGGGCCTATCCCGTGCGGGTCCTGATCTGGCACGAGATCGTCAACGACCGGATTGGCGGGACAGACGTGTCGGTCACCTACTGCCCATTGTGCAACACCGCGATCGCGTTCGATGGATCCATCGACGGGCGCGTCCTGTCGTTCGGCGTCACCGGCAAGCTGCGCCACTCCGACATGCTGATGTACGACCGCCAGACCGAGAGCTGGTGGCAGCAGGCGTCGGGCGAGGCGGTGGTCGGCGCGATGACGGGAACGGTCCTGCGGCAGCTGCCGGCGCGGCTCGAATCCTTCGCCGCGTTCCGCGCGCGCCATCCGGAAGGGCGCGTCCTGGTGCCGGGCGACCCCGCCGGCAGACCCTACGGGCACACCCCGTACGCGGGCTACGAGGATTCGGGCTGGCCGTTCCTGTACGCGGCCGGCCGCTCGACGGCATCACGGCGCTGGAGCGCGTGGTCGTGGTCGGGAGCCGCGCCTGGACGGTGGATCTGCTGAAGGTGCGCGGCGTCGTCGAGGACGGCGATCTGCGGCTGGAATGGACGCCGGGCCAGGCCTCGCCCTTCGACACGCCGGAGATCGCCGCCGGACGCGACGTCGGAAACGTCGTCGTCCGCCGCCGCGTCGACGGCGGTTGGCGCGACGTTCCGCACCTCGTCACCTTCGCGTTCCTGCTCGACGCCATGCGGCCCAACGCCGTCATCCATACGTTGTCGGGCGATCTGAGATGGACGCCGGGATGAGGCCGGGGGAGCGAGACCGAGCGGCGCCGTCGCGCCAAGCGCGTCGTCCGAAACAGGTCGCCCACGGCCGGTGGCCTGGGACGGTCGCCTGCTTCGAATCCGAGGTGTGCCCCACCACCCGATTGCGCTGTCGCTGACCGCGCCAAAGGCAAGCTTGACCGGTCCTGCGGAGCCGTGGTGCCCCCAACGGGATTCGAACCCGTGTTACCTGCGTGAAAGGCGGGTGTCCTAGGCCTCTAGACGATGGGGACGCGAGGCGAAACGGCGCGTCCATGTAGCAGGTCGTGGCTGGAAATCAAGCGTCCGCCCGGCGTGCGCGGTCATCGCGCCGGGGCGGCGTCCTCGACGTGGAACGTGACGTTCTCGCGTCCGTTCCAGCGGTCCAGGCGCAGCGTGCCGACGACGTGCAGCGCCGGTGACGCGGGGTCGGACAGGAGCGCCCCCAGAGGCTTGCCCGCCGCCCTGAACGCGATGGCGTTGACGCGCGCGCCGTCGCCGCCGACCAGCGTGCAGCGGACATGCGCCGTGCCGACGGCGCGCGACCACGTCGAGCGGACGGCCGTCAGCGCGAAGCGCGGCTCGGCGTTGCCGGCGCCGAACGGGCCGACGCGCTCGAGGTCGTCGATCAGCTTGCGCGTGGCCGCCGCCGGCGCCAGTGCGCCGTCGAGCGTCAGGACGCGGCCGGCGTCGCCGTCGGCGTCCTGCGCCACGATCGCCGCGGTGAGGAAGGCACGCAGCTCCGGCAGCCGGTCGCGCGCCACCGTCAATCCCGCCGCCATGGTGTGGCCGCCGCCGTTGACCAGCAGACCGGCCTGGCGCGCGGCGATCACGGCGGCGCCGAGGTCGACGCCGCGCACGGAGCGGCCGGAACCCTTGCCGGTGTCGCCGTCGAGACCGATCACGAACGCCGGGCGGCCGAAGCGCTCGACCAGCCGGCTGGCGACGATGCCGATCACGCCGGGGTGCCAACCGTCGCGCGCCACGACCACGACCGGCGGCGGATCGCCGGCGAGCTCGATCTCCATCGCCGCGGCGTCGAGCACGGCGGCCTCGATGGCGCGGCGTTCGGCGTTGAGCGCGTCGAGGCGCGCCGCGAGCGCCGCCGCCTCCACCGGATCGTCGCTCGACAGCAGGCGCGCGCCCAGGTCGGCCTGGCCGACGCGGCCGCCGGCGTTGACGCGCGGACCGAGGAGGAAGCCGGCATGGAACGCCGTCGGCGGCTCGTTCACCCCGGCGACGTCGGCGAGCGCCGCGAGACCGGTGTTGGCGCGCTCCGCCATCACCCTAAGCCCCTGACGCACCAGCGCGCGATTGACGCCTACGAGCGGAACGACGTCGCACACCGTGCCCAGGGCCACCAGGTCGAGCCAGCGGCGCAGGTCGGGCTCCGGCCGCGCGGCGCCGTACCAGCCGGCCTCGCGCAGCGCGCGGTTCACGCCGACGACCAGCAGGAACGCGACGCCGACGGCGGCGAGCTGCTTGTGCGGGCTGGGATCGTCGAGCCGGTTGGGATCGACCACGGCGCAGGCCCGCGGCAGGCGCGCCTCGGCGACGTGGTGGTCGACGACGACCACGTCGAGGCCCGCCTCGGCCGCCCGTTCCAACGGCTCGAACGCGGAGATGCCGCAGTCGACCGTGACGACGACGTCGATCCCGCGTTCCCGCAACGCCAGCAGCGCCGGCGCGTTGGGGCCGTAGCCCTCCTTGATGCGGTCGGGGATGTACACGGCGAGCTCGCGGCCGAGCGCGCGGAAGAAGCGCGCCAGCAGCGCCGAGGAGGTGCCGCCGTCGACGTCGTAGTCGCCGAACACCGCGACGTGCTCGCCGTCCATGACCGCGCGCGCCAGACGCGCCACGGCGAGGTCCATGTCGCGCAGATGCGCCGGATCGGGCAGGAACCGGCGCAGCGTCGGATCGAGGAAATCCGCGGCGTCGTCGACGCCTATTCCGCGCGCCGTCAATAGACGGGCGACCGCGTCGGACACGTCGTGCCGGCGCGCGATGTCGCCCGCCGCGCGCTCGTCGGCCGGCCTCAGCGTCCAGCGCCGCCCGCCGGCGGACCGCTCGACGCCGAGGAACGCCGCTTCAATGGAGGCCGTCACCACGTTCACGCCGCCTCCGGTGCCCGCCCGCTCGGGCGCCCGGGGCGACGCCGGCGCGGGGACGGGCGGGAATGGGATTGCGAGACGCTACGCCCAGCTCGGCAGACCGCTCTTGATCTTGAAATTGTGCACCGCCTCGACGTAGCGCACGGTGCCGGTCTTCGAGCGCATCACCAGCGAATGCGTCTCGGCGCCGCCGGCGAAGCGGCGCACGCCCTTCAGCATCGAGCCGTTGGTGACGCCGGTGGCCGCGAACATCACGTCGCCCTTGGCCATGTCGAGCATGCCGTACTTGCGGTTGAGGTCGGTGACGCCCCACTTCCGGGCGCGGCTCTTCTCGTCGTCGTTGCGGAACAGCAGGCGGCCCTGCATCTGGCCGCCGATGCAGCGCAGCGCGGCGGCCGCCAGCACGCCCTCCGGCGCGCCGCCGGAGCCGATGTAGATGTCGACGCCGGATTCCGGCTGCGACGTGGCGATCACGCCCGACACGTCGCCGTCGCCGATCAGCATGATGCGGGCGCCGGCCTCGCGCGTGCGAGCGATCAGCTCGTTGTGGCGCGGCCGGTCGAGGATGCAGACCACGAGGTCGTGCACCTCGACGCCCTTGGCCTTGGCGAGGTTCTTGAGGTTCTCCGCCGGGCTGGCGTCGAGGTCGACGACGCCGTCCGGCAGGCCGCCGCCGACCGCGATCTTGTCCATGTAGACGTCGGGGGCGTTGAGGAAGCCGCCCTCCTCCGCCATGGCGATGACGGCCAGCGCGTTGGGCCCGCCCTTGGCGGTGATCGTCGTGCCCTCCAGCGGATCGAGCGCGATGTCGATCTTGGGGCCCTTTCCGGTGCCGACCTTCTCGCCGATGTAGAGCATCGGCGCCTCGTCGCGCTCGCCCTCGCCGATGACCACGGTGCCGTCGATCTCCAGCGTGTTGAGCGCCTGGCGCATGGCGTCGACGGCGGCCTGGTCGGCCGCCTTCTCGTCGCCCCGCCCCATCAGCTTCGACGCCGCGAGCGCGGCGGCCTCGGTGACGCGCACCACCTCGAGCGCGAGGTTGCGGTCCATCGTTGAAGTCTCGGCCATTCCTCTTTCCTCCGTTGGCGTCCGAGGGGACGGACGCGGTCAAACACACGCCGGGGCGCTACGGGCTCTCGATCCTGATGACGTTGGGCGCCTCGATCACGGTGCGCAGCGCCTTGATGCGCCTGATCGCGCGCGTCATCGCCGCCTCCTCCGTGACGTGCGTCGTCAGCACGACGGCGACGCTCTCGTCGGCGCCGCCGGCGCGGCCGTGCTGCAGCATCGACTGCATCGACACGTCCTCGTCGCGCAGCGCCGCCGAGACATCGGCGATGACGCCCGGCCGGTCGCGCACCATCAGGCGCACATAGTAGGCGCCGCGGTGCGCGCGCATCGGCGAGGCCCGCCGCGCGACCAGCGAGGCCGCCGGCACGACGAACGGCGGCAGGCCGTGGCCGCGCGCCACGTCGACAAGGTCGGCGACGACCGCGCTGGCGGTCGGACCGGCGCCGGCGCCGCGGCCCTGGAACATCGTGGATCCGACGAAATCGCCCTCGACGACGACGGCGTTGAACACGCCGTCGACGCTGGCGATCGGCGCCGATCTCGGCACCAGGCAGGGATGCACGCGCTGCTCGATGCCGAGCGTCGTCTCGCGCGCGACGCCCAGCAGCTTGATGCGGCAGTCAAGCTCCTCGGCGAAGCGGATGTCGAGCGCGCCGACGCGGCGGATGCCCTCGACGTGCACGCCCTTGAAGTTGGGCGGACAACCGAACGCCGCCGCGGCGAGCAGCGCCAGCTTGTGCGCGGCGTCGATCCCGTCGACGTCGAAGCTTGGATCGGCCTCGGCGTAGCCCAGCTTCTGCGCCTCGGCGAGCACGTCGGCGAAATCGCGGCCGGTCTCGCGCATGGTCGTGAGGATGTAGTTGCAGGTGCCGTTGAGGATCCCGTAGAGGCGCGTCACGCGGTTGCCGACCAGGCCCTCGCGCACCGCCTTGATGATCGGGATGCCGCCGGCCACGGCCGCCTCGTAGGCGAGGATCACGCCGGCCGCCTCGGCGGCGCGCGCGATGCCGGCCCCGTGCAACGCCAGCAACGCCTTGTTGGCGGTCACCACGTGCTTGCCGTTGGCGATCGCCGCCTCGACCAGCGCGCGCGCCACGCCGTCGCTGCCACCGATCGCCTCGACCACGACGTCGACGTCCTTCGCCGCCGCCAGCTTCAGCGCGTCCTTCTCCAGGCGGATACGCCCGAGCGGAAAATCGCGCTTCTTGCGCGTGTTCCGGGCGCTGGCGGCGACGACGCGCAGCTCGCGCCCGCACCGCCGCTCCAGGAGGTCGCGGTGCTCGCGCAACAGCTTGACCACCCCGCCGCCGACCGTTCCCAGTCCGGCGACGCCGATACGCAGGGGGCCGGCCATCACGCGCGGGCCTTCAGCCGGGTGATGTTGTCGCCGACGCCGCGGTGGTAGAGCTCGATCGACTTCTCGGGATCCGCGAGCACGAGCCGCACGTTGCGGATCGCCTGGCGGATGCGGTGCTTGTTCTCGACCATGGCGATGCGGACATGGCCATCGCCGTATTCGCCGAATCCGATGCCGGGCGAGATCGCGACGTTGGCCTGTGTCAACATCAGCTTGGAGAACGCCAGCGAGCCCAGTTCGCGGAACGCCTCCGGCAGAGGCGCCCACGCGAACATGCTGGCCGGCGGCGTCGGGATGTCCCAGCCGGCGGCCTTCATGCCCTCGATCAGCACGTCGCGGCGTTCCTTGTAGGTGTTGCGCGCCTCGGCGACGCAATCCTGCGGGCCGTCGATGGCGGCGACCGCCGCGACCTGCACCGGCGTGAAGGCGCCGTAGTCGAGATACGACTTGATGCGCGTCAGCGCCTGGATGAGGCGGCGGTTGCCGGCCGCGAAGCCGATGCGCCAGCCGGCCATCGAGTAGGTCTTGCTCATCGAGGTGAACTCGATGGCGATGTCGCGCGCGCCGGGCACCTGGAGGATCGACGGCGGCGGCCGGTCGTCGAAGTAGATCTCGGCGTAGGCGAGGTCGGACAGGATCCAGATTCCGTGCTTGCGGCAGTACTCGACGATCGGCCGGTAGAAATCGAGATCGACGACCTGCGCCGTCGGGTTGGACGGATAGTTCAGCACCAGCGCCAGCGGCTTGGGCACGCTGTGGCGCACGGCGCGTTCCAGCGCCGGCATGAATTCCTCGATCGTGGTCAGGCCCGGTACCGGGATGTGGCCGATCGAACCGCCGGCGATGATGAAGCCGTAGGGATGGATGGGGTAGCTCGGGTTCGGCACGAGGATGACGTCGCCCGGCGAGGTGATGGCCTGCGCCAGGTTGGCGAGCCCCTCCTTCGAGCCGATGGTGACGACGATCTCGGATTCAGGGTCGAGCTCGACGCCGAACCTGCGGGCGTAGTAGCGCGCCTGCGCCTTGCGCAGACCCGGGATGCCTCGCGAGTTGGAGTAGCCGTGTGTCGCGGGATTGCCGGCGGTCTCCGCCAGCTTGGCGACGATGTGGGCGGGCGTCGGCAGATCGGGATTGCCCATGCCGAGGTCGATCACGTCCTGGCCGGCGGCGCGCGCCTTGGCCTTCATCGCGTTCACCTCCGCGAACACGTAGGGCGGCAGGCGCTTGATGCGGTGGAATTCGTTGTCGTCCATGGCGTTCCGCCTTCTCGATGGCCGCCGGTGGCGGCGGGGGCTGAGTCGATGCGTCTGCCGGTCCGAGGGAGACCGGAGCCCGCGTTGATGCGTCGTTCCGGTCGTCAGAGATCGAGGAAGATCTCGGCTCGCCGGTTGGCGGCCAGACCACGCGCCGTGCGCGTCTCGTAGATCGGATCCTCATCGGCCATCGCCTCGACGACGATCGACTCGGCGGGCACGCCGAGACGGATGAGCTCGTTGGCGATGGTGGTGCCGCGCCGCATCGACACGTCGTGGTTGCCGGCGCGCAACCGCTCGACCGAGGTGCCGCTGATATCCTGCGCGGCGTGGCCGTACACGCGCAGCATGCCGCCGTTCTGGCGCTGGATACGCGCGACGTCGCGCAGCACGGCGCGGTCCTCGCCGCTCAACCCGCTGGAGCCGAGGCCGAACTGGATGACCGCGATCTGCGTCGGCCCCCCGATCGGCGACAGCGTCAAGGTCGTCTGGCCGGACGTCGCGGTCGCGGGGTTCGCCATCTGCGACGCCGGCGGCGGGACGACCGTCGGCATTGGCGGCGGGGGCGGCGGCGCCGCGACCACGGGTGCCGGCGGCAATGGCGGTGGCGGTGCCACCTGAGGCGCCGGTGGAGGTGGCGGCGCGGGCGCGGCCACCATCGTCGCGGGCTGCGGCGGCGCAGGCGCAGCCACGGGCGCCTGTCGCACGACCGGTGGAGGTGGCGGAGGCGGTGCCGCTACGACCGGCGCGGGCGACGGCGCGACGGCGGCTTGACGAGCAGGCATCGCCGGCGGCGGTGGCAAAGGTTGCGCGGTCACGGTCGGCGCCGGCGGCGCGATCGCCGCCTGACGCACAGGCGTCGCCGGCGACGGCGGCGTGGCTACCGCTGGTGCGGGCGGCGGTGGCGCCACGGCGGCCTGACGCGCCGGCATCGCGGGCGGCGGCGGTAGCGGTTGCGCCGTCACGGTCGAGGACGGCGGCGGCGGCGACGCGGCTTGGGACGAGGTGGCGGGCGGTTCCGGTAGCGGCGCCGAAGCGACGCTCGTCGATGCCGGTCGCGGCGCGGCGGCGGGCCGGGGCGTCGGAGCCGCCGACGCCACCGACGCGCCGCGGGCGCCGGGCTCGTTGGCGGGATCGCGCGACGACAGCGGGCCGCCGCGCGGCGCCACGAGCGAACCGATGGTCGATCCGCGCGTCGGATCGACGGCGCCGCCGCGCGTGTCGTAGCGCGCGCGATCGCGGTCCGACGCCAGTTCGCCGGCGGCGATGGCGCGGTCGGCGGCGGTCGAGGTCTGCGGACGGGGAGGAACGCTGGAGACGGCGGGATACGGGGCGGTCGATTCGGGCGTCGTCGTGCGCGTCTCGCCCGTCACCTCCTCGCACGCCACGATCGCGCTGGTCGACAGGAGCGCCGCCATCCAAGCCGCGACGGTACGGGTGCGAATCATCAGCCAAGCCCTCGAATGCGCGCCTAGTTCCCACAAAGCCCTGCCGGACGCCACCAAATTGACGGTGCGCGGCGGGGCTTCTAGTGTCGCCCCGTCGCCACCACGTTCCGCCGCGCCCACGGCAGCTTGTCGGATTATCCCAGAATCCGGCGAAAAGACAATGAATTCAAAGGGAAATTCGGAGGAAACGCGCCATGTCAGACGCCAAAGGCCCGACCCCGCATATGCCCGATCCGGCCGTCCTGCAGCAGACGTGGAAGGACATCGCCGAGCGTAGCCAGCGCGTGCTCCAGGAGTTCACCGAGAAGCAGGCCAAGCAGCCGCCCGGCGCCTCGCCGCCGGACGTGCTCAATCTGACCGGGACGTTCATGGAGTTCACCCAACGCCTGCTGGCGGACCCGCAGAAGATCGTCGCGGCCCAGATGGAGCTGATGCAGGAGTACATGCGGCTGTGGCAGACCACCACCGACCGCATGATGGGCAAGAAGGTCGAGCCGGTCATCGACGCGCCCAAGGACAAGCGCTTCGCCGACCCGGCGTGGCGCGACGAGGCGATCTTCGACCACATCAAGCAGTCCTATCTGCTGACCTCGCGCTGGCTCACCGGGCTCGCCAAGGACGGCGGCGGCGACGAGCACCAGCGCAAGAAGCTCGAGTTCCACATGAAGCAGTTCGTCGACGCGATGGCGCCGACCAACTTCGTCGCCACCAACCCGGCGGTGCTGCGCGCCACGGTGGAGACCGGCGGCGAGAACCTCGTGAAGGGACTCAAGAACGTGCTCGAGGACATCGAGCGCGGCGGCGGCTCGCTGGCGATCCGCCAGACCGACATGGACGCCTTCGAGGTCGGTCGCAACGTCGCCACCTCGCCGGGCAAGGTCGTCTTCCAGAACGACATGATGCAGCTGATCCAATACGCGCCGTCGACGGCGGAGGTGCACAAGCAGCCGCTGCTGATCGTGCCGCCCTGGATCAACAAGTTCTACATCCTCGACCTCAAACCCGAGAACTCCTTCATCAAGTGGGCCGTCGACCAAGGCTACACCGTGTTCGTCATCTCGTGGGTCAACCCCGACGAGCGGCTGCGGCATAAGGATTTCTCGGACTACATGCTGGAGGGCCCGCTGGCGGCGCTCGACGCCATCGAGAAGGCGACCGGCGAACGCAAGGTCTCGGCGATCGGCTACTGCATAGGCGGCACGCTGATGGCCGGCGCGCTGGCCTACTGCGCGGCCAAGGGCGACGACCGGATCGCCAACTGCACGTTCTTCACCGCGCAGGTCGACTTCACCGACGCCGGCGACCTGATGGTTTTCATCGACGAGGAGCAGATCGCGAACATCGAGGCGCTGATCGACAAGCGCGGCTACATGGACGGCGCCGAGATGGCGACCACGTTCAACATGCTGCGCAGCAACGACTTGATCTGGTCTTTCGTGGTCAACAACTACCTGATGGGCAAGGACCCGCTGCGCTTCGACCTGCTTTACTGGAACGCCGATTCGACGCGTCTGCCGGCGGCGATGCACAGCTACTACCTGCGCAACATGTACCAGAAGAACCTGCTGGTGAGGCCCGGCGCGCTCGAGCTCGAGGGCGTGCCGATCGACCTGCGCACCATCAAGGTCCCCTGCTACGTGCAGGCCGGCAAGGAGGACCACATCGCGCCGGTGCGCTCGGTCTACAAGATGACGCAGATCTTCTCCGGGCCGATGCGCTTCATGCTCGCCGGTTCGGGCCATATCGCCGGCGTCGTCAATCCGCCGAGCGCGAAGAAGTACCAGCACTGGCTCAACGACACGGCGAAGAACCCGCCGACGCTCGAGGAGTGGCAGGCCGGCGCGACCGAGCATCCCGGCTCGTGGTGGCACGACTGGGACCGCTGGCTGTCGGCGCAGAGCGGGCCGAAGGTGCCGGCGCGCGATCCCGCCAAGGGCGGCCTCAAGCCGATCGAGGACGCGCCGGGTCGTACGTGAAGGTCCGGACGGGCAAATAGGCGGCGCGCGCCGGCGGCATCCCAGGGAGTTCCAGAGCATGAAGATCGCGTTCATCGGCGTGGGCAGCATGGGCGGCCCGATGTGCCGCAACATCGTCAAGAAGACCAACCACGAGGTGGTGGTGTTCGACATGAATCCGACGGCCGTGCAGGCCTGCGTCGCGGTCGGGGCCAAGGCCGCCGCCAGCGTCGCCGACGCGGTCGCCACCGCCGACGTCGTGATGACCTCGCTGCCCATGCCCAAGGACGTCGAGGCGGTCGTGACGGGCGCCGGCGGCATCGCCGAAAGCGCGCGGCCGGGCACGGTGTATTTCGACCTCAGCACCAACTCGCCGGCGGTCGTGAAGCGGCTGGCCGAGGCGCTCAGGTCCAAGGGCGTCACCATGCTCGACGCGCCGGTGTCCGGCGGCGTCGTCGGCGCCACGAACGCGACCATCGCGATCATGGTCGGCGGCGACAAGGCGGCCTTCGACTCGCAGCTGCCGCTGCTGCAGTCGTTCGGCGCCAACGTGCTGCACATGGGCGAGATCGGCTCCGGCACCGTCGCCAAGCTGGTCAACAACATGATCGCGTTCTGCAACATGGCGGCCGGCGCCGAGGGCCTGATGCTCGGGGTCATGGCCGGCATCGACCCGGTGAAGCTCCACCAGGTCATCAGCAACAGCAGCGGCAACAGCAACGCCTACCGCTCGATGGCGGAGCGCACGTTGAAGGGCACGTTCGAGCCCTCCTTCGCCATGGACCTCGCCTACAAGGACATGCACCTCGCGCTGGAGCTGGCGGACGAGATCGGCGCGCCCGCGCCGCTGGGCGCGCAGACGCACAACCTCCTGCGACTGGCCCGCGGCATGGGGCTGGGCCGCTCCGACACCTCGGCCATGGTCCGCGTCTACGAGACGGCGATGAAGCGCGAGATCCGCGGCTGAGCGGATCGTGACGGCGCCGGCCCCGCACGAGGCGTCCGACGGGCTGCCGACGCCGCGCCGCCACTGGGCGGTGGCGACGACATCGCTGGCGCTGTCGATGTCCGTGCTCAACACCGCGATCGCCAACGTGGCGCTGCCGGCGATGGCGCGCGACCTTGGCGTCGACGCCGCGACCGCGATCTGGATCGTCACCGCCTACCAGATCGCCGTCACCGTGGCGCTGCTGCCGCTGTCGGCGCTGGGCGACATCCTCGGCTACGCGCGCGTCTACAAGGTCGGACTCGCCATCTTCACGGCCGCGTCGCTGGCCTGCGCGCTCGTCGACAGCCTGCCGCTGTTGATCGTCGCCCGCGTGGCGCAGGGACTGGGCGCCGCCGGCATCATGAGCGTCAACGCCGCGCTGGTGCGCTTCACCTATCCGCGCGCCATGCTGGGACGCGGCATGGGCATCAACACGCTGATCGTCGCCGGATCGTCGGCCGCGGGCCCCTCGATCGCCGCCGGCATCCTCTCGGTCGCGCCGTGGCCGTGGCTGTTCGCCTTCAGCGTGCCGATCGGGATCCTCGCGCTCGCGCTCTCGACCCGCACTCTGCCGGAGGTCGCGGCCAAACCCGCGAAATTCGACCTGCCCAGCGCGGCGCTGAGCGGCGCCACGTTCGGCCTGCTGATCCTCGGCATCGATGGTATCGGCCACGGCCAGGGCGCGCCGGTCGTCGTGGCCGAGCTGGCGGCGTCGGCGTTGTTCGCCGTCCTGTTCGTCCGCCGACAGCGTGGGCTGGACGTGCCGATGGTGCCGATGACCCTGTTCCGCGCGCCGGTCTTCTCGCTGTCGGTGTTTTCATCGAGCTGCGCCTTCACGGCCCAGGGCGCCGCCGTCGTCGCCTTGCCCTTCTACCTGCACGACGTGCTCGGCCGCTCGCAGGTCGAGACCGGACTGCTCATGACGCCGTGGCCACTCGGTCTCGCGCTGACGGCGCCGATCGCCGGCCGCCTGTCGGACCGCTATCCCGCCGGTATCCTCGGCGCCATCGGCCTCACCTTGATGGCCGGAAGCCTGCTGATGACGGCGGCGCTACCGCCCGCGCCGTCGACCTTCGACATCGTCTGGCGCATGGCGCTGTGCGGCGTCGGGTTCGCGCTGTTCCAGACGCCCAACAACCGGTTGATGATGTCCAGCGTGCCGCGCGACCGCAGCGGCAGCGCCGGCGGCATCATGTCCACGGCGCGGTTGACCGGGCAGACCATCGGCGCGGCGATCGTGGCGCTGGTGTTCGGGCTGGTCGCGGCAAAGGCGGCGGCGCCGACCGTCGCGATCCTGATCGGCGCGGCCTTCGCGGTCGTGGGCATCCTCACCAGCGGCCTGCGGCTCACCGGACGGGCGCGGCGTTGACGCCGACCGGCGTCGCGCGCAGGGTCGCGTCCGATTCGACACACGGGGAAACGCGATCATGAACACTCCCGCAGCCGGCGCCGCGCGCAGCGATGCCGCCGACGCCGCGCCGACGCCGGCCGTCGAGACCGCGTCCGGAAGGATTCGCGGCCTCGTCGTCGACGGCTGCCACGTGTTCAAGGGAATCCCTTACGGCGCGTCGACCGCGGGCGCCAATCGGTTCATGCCGCCGCGCCCGCCGGCGCCTTGGACGGGCGTGCGCGACTGCTTCGCCTACGGCGGCCGCTCGCCGCAGGCGCCGGCCGCGGCGCAACGGCCGGAGCTCGCGACGGTGTGGGGGCCGGTCGACACGCTGCCGGTGGGCGAGGACTGCCTGACGCTGCATGTCTGGACGCCGGCGCCCGACGGGGCGAAACGGCCGGTGATGGTGTGGCTGCATGGCGGCGCCTTCTCGTACGGCTCGGCCAACTCGCCGCGCTACGACAGCGTGAATCTGGCACGGCGCAACGACGTGGTCGTCGTCGCCGTGAACCACCGCCTCAACATCTTCGGCCATCTCGACCTGTCGACCGTCGGCGGCGACCGATTCGCGGCGTCCGGCAACGCCGGCCTGCTCGACCTCGTCGCGGCGCTGGAATGGGTGCGCGACAACGCCGCGCGCTTCGGCGGCGATCCCGGCAATGTCACGATCTTCGGCCAGTCCGGCGGCGGCGGGAAGGTCAGCGCCCTGCTCGGCATGCCGAAGGCCCGGGGCCTGTTCCACAAGGCGATCATCCAGAGTGGCGCGAGTGTGCGCTTCGCCGAGCGCGAGCGCACGACACGGCTCGCCGACGGCGTCCTGAAGCACCTCGAGCTCGGCGTCGGCGACGTCGACGCGCTACAGACGCTACCCTTGGAACGGCTCCTGGCGGCGGTCGAACCGGCGCAGCGGACGCTGCCGCGGCCGCGCTTTCCTTTGCTCGACCGCTACAATTTCGGACCGGTGGTAGACGGCGCGATCCTGCCGGCGCACCCCTTCGATCCGGCAGCGCCCGCGATCTCGGACGGCGTGCCGCTGATGATCGGCGACACCAAGGACGAGAGCGCGATCTTCCTCGCGCCCGACGACTCCGTATGGAACCGCACCGTGACCGAGGACGATCTGCGCGCGCGGCTCGCGGCGGTTGCGGGCCCGTGGACCGACGATGCGCTGGCGCTCTACCGCGCGCGCGATCCCGGGGCGTCGCCGAGCGACCGTTTGATCACCGCGTTGACCGCGTCGAACTTCCACGTCCGCACGGTGATGCTGGCCGAGCGCAAGGCCGCGCGCGGCAAGGCGGCGGTCCACATGTACCGCCTCGACTGGGAGACGCCGGCGTTCGACGGACGCTTGAAGTCGCCGCACTCCGTGGACGTGCCCTTCGTGTTCGATACGCTGGGCGTGATTGGCGCCACCGGCCGCAAGGCGGGCGCGCAGTCGCTGGCCGCCCGGATCTCGCGCACGTGGACGACCTTCGCCCGCACGGGAGCGCCGGACAACGCCGCCATTCCCGCATGGCCCGCCTACACGGCGGAGCGGCGCGCGACGATGGTGTTCGACGATTCCTGCCGCGTCGAGGACGATCCCGACGCCGACGCGCGCCGGCTCTGGCACGACGTCGCCGCGGCCTGAAGCGCCACGGTCGGTGGAAGGCGATGTCGAAGACGATCCGCCTCAACGCGTTCGCGACGAACACTCCGAACCACATGGGGCCCGGCCTGTGGTGCCATCCGCGCAACCGGACGGACCGCTACACCGATCTCGACTACTGGGTCGGGCTGGCGGAGCTGCTGGAACGCGGGCGCTTCGACGGCATCTTCCTGGCCGACGTGCTGGGCGTGTACGACGTCTATGGCGGCACGACCGAGCACGCGCTGCGCCATGGCGTGCAGGCGCCCGTCAACGACCCGTCGCTGCTGGTGCCGGCGATGGCGCACGCCACGGAGCATCTCGGCTTCGGCGTCACCTGCTCGACGGCGTTCGAGCACCCCTACCCGTTCGCGCGCCGCATGACGACGCTCGACCATCTCACCAAGGGACGGATCGGCTGGAACGTCGTGACGTCGTACCTCGAGAGCGGCGCGCGCAACCTCGGGCAGGCCACGCAGGGCGCGCACGACGACCGCTACGACGTCGCCGACGAGTACATGGAGGTCTGCTACAAGCTGTGGGAGGGCAGCTGGGAGGACGGCGCCGCGCGCCGCGACCGCGAGGGCCGCGTCTTCGCCGACCCGTCGAAGATCCACCCGATCGCCCACGCGGGCCGCCACTACACCGTGCCGGGCATCCACATCGGCGAGCCGTCGCCGCAGCGGACGCCGGTCATCTACCAGGCCGGCTCCTCGAGCCGCGGCCGCCAGTTCGCCGCGCGCCACGCCGAATGCGTGTTCACCGCCGCGCCGACACTGCCGATCCTGAAGTCCTACGTGTCGCGTCTGCGCGAGGCGCTCGCGGCGGAAGGGCGCGACCCTCGCGACACGCTGGTCTTCAACATGCAGACGGTGCTGCTGGGCGAGACCGACGCCGAGGCGGCGCGCAAGGCGGCCGAGTACCGGGAGTGGTTCAACTACGAGGGCGCCCTGACGCTGATGTCGGGCTGGACCGGCATCGACTTCAGCGGATACGCGCCCGACGAGGCGCTACGCTACGTCAAGACCAACGCCGGGCAGTCGGCGGTCGAGAGCTTCAGCACCGCCGACCCGGCGCAGACGTGGACGGTTCGTGAAATGGCGGAGTGGTGCGCCATCGGCGGCCGCGGGCCGGTCATCGTCGGCTCGCCGACCACCGTCGCCGACGCGCTCCAGACCTGGATCGATGAGAGCGACGCCGACGGCTTCAACCTGTCCTTCGCCGTGTCGCCCGGCGATTTCGTCGACGTCGTGGAGATGCTCGTCCCCGAGCTCCAGAAGCGCGGCGTCTTCAAGCGCGACTACGCGGCGGGAACGCTGCGCCACAAGCTGTTCGGCGCCGGCCCGGCGCTGAAGGCGACCCACGCCGGCGCGGCCTTCCGCGTCCTGCCGGACCGGCGGGGCGCCGCATAGCAGGCGCGCGCCGCGCCGGCTTGGCCGCCCGCGCCCGCCGGTGTTTGATCGAGGCCAACGAATCGAACGCGCGCCGGGGAGGCCGCCATGACGCTGACTTTCCGCAAGCTCCACCCCAGATTCGGCGTCGAGATCACGGGCGTCGACCTGTCGAAGCCGGTCGACACGCCGACCTTCGGCCAGATCCGCGCCGCGTTCGAGGAGCATTCGGTCCTTCTGTTCCGAGACCAGCGGCTGGACGACGAGAAGCAGATCGCGTTCAGCCGGCTGTTCGGTCCGCTGGAGACGACGGTGAGCGCCAATCCTGCCGCCGGCACCGCCTTCGCGCGGCAGTCCAACATCGACATCGACACCGGCGAGGTCATCCCGCCGGGCGACCGGCGGATGATCTATCAGAAGGCCAACTATTTCTGGCACACCGACAGCTCGTTCAAGCGGATCCCCGCGCTGTGCTCCCTGCTCTCGGCGCGGATATGTCCCGAGGCGGGCGGCGACACCGAGTTCGTCAGCACGCGCGTCGCGTACTCGGAATTGACCGACGCCCTGCGCGAACGCATCGCCGACCTGGTGTGCGAGCATTCGCTCCAGCACTCGCGCAGCCTCGTCGATCCGACCGTGCTGACGGAGGCGCAGCGCGCCGAGGTGCCGCCGGTCAAGCAGCGCCTCGTGCGCGAGAACCCGATCAACGGCCGCAAGGTGGTCTATCTCAGCGCGCACGCCTCGCACGTGGTCGGATGGCCGGTCGAGGAAGGCCGCGCCTTCCTCGCCGATCTCAACGCGCGCGCCACGCGGCCCGATCTGGTCCACGCGCACCGCTGGCGCGAGGGCGACATCATCGTGTGGGACAACCGCGCCACGATGCACCGAGCCACGGCCTACGACACCGTGAAGTACAAGCGCCTAATGCAGCGCACGACGGTCGCCGGGGACGCGCCGACCGTCCCGCAATGATCCGGAAACCCGAGGGGGAACGCCAATGCCGAAACTCGACCGCGCCGGCGTGAACATCCACTACGAGGTCCACGGCGCCGGCCCGACCGTGCTGCTCAGCCACGGCTACAGCGCGACCTGCCGCATGTGGGACGCCCAGATCGCCCACTTGAAGGAACGCTACCAGGTTGTCGTGTGGGACATGCGCGGCCACGGCGAGTCGGACTATCCGAAGGACCGCGCCGCCTACTCCGAGGCGCTGACGGTCGGCGACATGGCCGCCATCCTCGCGGCCGTCGGCGCCGACAAGGCGGTGATCGCCGGCCTCTCGCTGGGCGGCTACATGTCGCTCGCCTTCCACGCCACCCACGCGGCGAAGACGCGGGCGCTGATGCTGTTCGACACCGGACCCGGCTTCAAGAACGACCAGGCGCGCGCGGCGTGGAACGCCACGGCGGTGAAGCGCGCCGACACACTGGAAGCACAGGGCCTCGCGGCGCTGGGCGCCAGCGACGAGGTCCGGATGAGCCGCCACCGCTCGGCCGACGGGCTGGCCGGCGCGGCGCGCGGCATGCTGGCGCAGGCGGACGACCGCGTGATCCGCTCGCTGGAGAGCGTGGCCGTCCCGACGCTTGTGCTGGTCGGCGCCAACGACACCAACTTCCTCGCCGCCACCGACTACATGGCCGCCAAGATCCATGGCTCGACCAAGGTCGTGATCCCCGACGCAGGCCACGCCGCCAATCTGCACCAGCCCGAGGCGTTCAACCGCGCCGTCGCGGCGTTCCTCGGTTCGCTGCCGGCGTGACGCCGCGCCGTCCGTTCCATATCTCCCGGAGAAGACCATGAATTTCGATTTCAAGGGCAAGCGCGTCGTGGTGTGCGGCGGCAGCAAGGGCATCGGCCGCTCCATCGCGCTGGGATTCTCCGCGGCCGGCGCCGGCGTGTCGATCTGCGCCCGCGATCCCAAAGCGCTCGAGGCGACGCGCGCGGAGATCGCGGGGCATGGCGTCACCGCGCACGCCGTGTCGTGCGACCTCGCCGACGGGAAGGCGGTCGTCGCCTACGTCGAGGCGGCGGCGAAAGCGCTGGGCGGCGTCGACGTGCTGGTGAACAACGCCAGCGGCTTCGGCAGCACGGACGACGAGGCCGGCTGGGCCGCCAGCATCAACGTCGACGTGATGGCGATGGTGCGCGCATCGAACGCCGCGATCCCGCATCTGGTCAAGAACGCGTCGAGCGCGATCATCAACATCTCGTCGATCTCCGGTCTGCGGCCGTCGGTGCGCACGCCGCCCTACGGCGCGGTCAAGGCGGCGATGATCCACTACACGACCACCCAGGCCGCCGCGCTGGCGCGCAAGGGCGTGCGGGTGAACTGCATCGCGCCGGGCTCGATCGAGTTCCCCGGCGGCTCGTGGGAGGAGCGCAGGACCTCGGCGCCGGAGCTCTACGGCCGCATCCTCAAGAGCATCCCGTTCGGACGCCTCGGCCACCCCGAGGAGGTCGCCAACGTGGCCCTGTTCCTCGCCTCGCCGCTGGCGGCGTGGGTGACCGCCCAGACCATCGCCGTCGACGGCGGCCAGATGCTCGGCGCCTGACGACGGCCGCGCGGCGCGGCGCCATCGACGCCCGCCCGCGCCTGTCGTACGGTCGGCGCATCCAGCGCGCCGCAGGAGGCCGACCATGACCAACACCCTGTCCCGCCTGGGCCGCCGGCTCGCCGTCGCCGCGACGCTGGCCGCGACATCCCTCGCCGCGCCCGCCCTCGCGCTCGATCCGCCGCTGAAGACTCTGCGGGCGGTGATGCACTCCGACCTGAAGATCCTCGACCCGATCTGGACGACGGCGCTGATCACCACCCACCACGGCAGCATGGTCTACGACACGCTGTTCGCGATGGACGCCGACCTCCAGGTCCGTCCGCAGATGGTCGAGAAGTACGACCTGTCGGCCGACAAGCTGGTGTGGACCTTCACGCTGCGCGACGGGCTGGAGTGGCACGACGGCGCGCCGGTCACGGCGGAGGACTGCGTCGCCTCGTTGCGGCGCTGGGGGGCGCGCGACAATCTCGGCGGCAAACTGATGTCGCTGGTGGCCGAGCTGGCTCCGCTCGACGCGAAGACGTTCCGCATGACCTTGAAGGAGCCCTACGGGCTGGTGCTGTCGAGCCTCGGCAAGACCGGCTCCAACGTCGCGTTCATGGTGCCCAAGCGCGTCGCGCAGAGCGACCCCAACACCCAGTCGACCGACACTGTCGGCTCCGGCCCGTTCATCTTCCTCAAGGACGAGTGGAAACCGGGCGAGCGCGCGGTCTACGCCAAGAACCCGAGATACAAGCCGCGGGCGGAGCCGGCTTCGGGCATGGCCGGCGGCAAGGTCGTCAAGGTCGACCGCGTGGAATGGGTCTGGATCCCGGACGCCAACACCCAGGTCAGCGCGCTGATCGGCGGCGAGATCGACCTGATCGAGATCCTCTCGCCCGACCTGCTGCCGCTGCTGGCCAAGGAGAAGGACGTCCGCACCGAGACCGTCAACGTCGCCGGCCGCCAGTACGCGATGCGCTTCAACACGCTCCACAAGCCGTTCGACAATCCGAAGATCCGCGCCGTCGCGCTCGTGGCGCTGAGCCAGAAGGAGTTCCTCGACGCCAACATCGGCGACGCGAAATGGTACCGCGAGTGCAAGTCGCTGTTCCCCTGCGGTTCGCCGCTGGAGTCGACGGCGGGATGGGACGACAAGCTGACCGGCGACGCGGCGAAGGCGCGCAAGCTGCTGGCCGACGCCGGCTACGACGGCACGCCGGTGTCGCTACTGCACCAGACCGACATCCCCGGCCACAGCAACCTCGCCAACGTCGCCAAGGTCCAGCTCGAGAAGGCCGGCTTCAAGGTCGACCTTCAGACCATGGACTGGCAGACGCTGGTGGCGCGCCGCGCCAAGAAGGATCCACCGGCCAGCGGCGGCTGGAACGCGTTCTTCACCTCGTGGAGCTCGCTCGACGTGCTCAACCCCGTCGCGACTACCTTCCTGAACGCCTCCTGCGAGAAGGCGACGTTCGGCTGGCCGTGCGATCCCGCGCTGGAGAAGCTGCGCGACGAATTCGCGCGCGAGACCGATCCCGCGAAGCAGAAGGCGATCGCCGAGAAGGTCCAGCGCCACGTGCTGGACTTCCCCACCCACGTGCCGCTCGGCCAGTTCACCCAGCCGACGGCGTTGCGTACCGGCGTCGCCGGACTGCTGCGCTCGCCTGTGATCGCGTTCTGGAACATCGAGAAGAAGTGAGGCGGGCGTGACCGCGACGCTCGCGGGCCGCGTGGCCCTGGTCACAGGCGCGTCACGCGGCATCGGCCGCGCCGTCGCCCTGGCGCTCGGCGCGGCCGGCGCCGACGTCGCGGTGAACTTCCGCGCGAAGGCGGCGGAGGCCGACGCCGTCGTGGCGGCGTTGCGCGCGCTCGGCCGCCGCGCCGTGGCGGTCGGCGCCGACGTCTCCGACGCCGCCGCCGTCGCGGCGATGGCGGCGCGCGTCGAAGCCGAACTCGGTCCGGTCGATCTGCTCGTCAACAACGCCGGCATCGGCGTCACCCGCGGCGTCGACGATCTGACCGAGGCGGATTTCGACCTGACCCTGGCGGTGAATCTCAAATCGGCCTTCCTGTGCACGCGGGCGGTCCTGCCGGGGATGCGCGCCCGCGGCTGGGGCCGCATCGTCAACGTCACGTCGGGCGCGGCGCGCGGCGCCGGCGTGATCGGCCCGCACTACAACGCCTCCAAGGCCGGCATGGAGGGATTGACCCGCGGCTACGCCGCGCGCGTGGTGAAGGAAGGGATCACCGTCAACGCCGTGGCGCCATCGCTGATCCTCACGGACATGGTCGCCGGCGCCGCCGAGGCGCGCGCCAGGCTGGTGCCGGTCGGCCGCCTCGGAACGCCGGAGGAGGTCGCGCAGGCCGTCGTCATGGTCATGGGCAACGCCTACATGACCGGCCAGACCATCCAGGTGAACGGCGGCATGCACTTCATCTGAGGCGGCGCGGCGCCGTCAGTCGCCGCACCGGGTGAACGTCGCCAGCGGTCTGCCCGTGTCCACCAGCAATCCGTCGCGGACGAAGACCGTGCCGCCGCTGGATACCGAATCGACCGTGTTGAAGCGTCCGCCGACCCCGCGGATCACCACGTCGATATGCCCGCCGCCGGGCAGTTTTTCACGGATGGCGATCCGGTCGGACGCGACGATCCGCGCGACGCTGATCGGGTAGGTGGGACCCTCGCGGCCGTTCGGCTCCATCAATGTCCGCGATACGCGGTCGTCGTCGGCCAGGCGGTAGACGACCGTGGGGTTGTCCGCGGAGGGCGGCCGCGCGCAATCGACCGCCAGACGTCCATTCAGACCGAACGCGGCCATGGCGTCGGCCATCGGCCCCGCCCGCGCCGCGTCGACCGGCGTGAGAACGCCGACCGCCAGAACCACCAGCGCGAAAAGCCGCATCGTCCACCTCCATCGCCTCGGCGGGACGATAGCACGCCGCGGGGCGGGCGCGCCACCGGAGACGCCGCGCGGCCGCGATCTGCGCCTCGACTTCTTCCGCGGCCTCGCGCTGTGGTTCATCTTCATCGACCACGTGCCGGACAACGCGCTGAGCTGGCTGACGGTGCGCAACTACGGCTTCAGCGACGCCACCGAGATCTTCGTCTTCATCTCCGGCTACACCGCCGTGATCGCCTATTCCGGCATCATGCGTCGCGACGGCTGGGCGCGGGCGACGGCGCGCGTCCTGGGGCGGGTCTGGCAGCTCTACGTCGCGCACATCATGCTGTTCATGGTCGTGTTCGCGGCCGTCGCCTGGGCCGCCGCGACCCACACCAAGGGCGATTCGTTCCTCGAGAACATGAACCTCTCGGGTTTCGGGCAGTCGCCCTACGAGTCGCTGCTCCAGGCGGCGCTGCTGAAGTTCCGCCCGGTCAACCTCGACGTGCTGCCGCTCTACATCGCGCTGCTGGCGTCGTTCGCGGTGACGCTGCCGCTGGTCGTGCGCCACCCGTGGCTGACTCTCGCGGCCTCGGTCCTGGTCTATCTCGCGGCGCGCCGGTTCGGCTGGAACCTCCCTGCCCATCCCGCCGGCCAGACCTGGTACTTCAACCCGCTGACATGGCAGGTGCTGTTCTACGCCGGCGCCGCGTTCGCCTCGCTGGGCGACATCACCCGGCGGCTCGGCAGGGCCCGGCGCTGGATCGACTTCGCGGCCATCGTCTATCTTGCCGCCGCCGCCTTCGTGACCCTCGGATGGTACCTGCCGGCGGTCGGCGCGCTGCTGCCGGACGCGGTGGGCCGGTTGATCTACCCGATCGACAAGACAAGCCTCGACCCGCTCCGGGTCGCCCATTTCCTCGGCGTGGCGTGGCTGGTCGCCCGCGCGACCCCGCCGGACGCCGCCTTCCTGCGCCACTGGCTGGCCCATCCGCTGCGCCGTTGCGGCGAGCAGTCGCTGATGGTCTTCTGCCTCGGCACCTTTCTGGCCTTCGCCGCGCACGTGGTGGTCGAGACGTGGGCCGAGCCGGGCGAGCATCCGCTCGCCCTCGACATCACCGTCAGCCTGGCGGGACTGGCTATAATGGTCACCGCCGCGTATTATGCGCGCTGGTACAAAGGCTCGGGCGCTCCGCCTTCCGTGGCGACGCCGCCGCGTCGCGCCGCCGCCTGACCGCCAACCGAGGTCGCCTTGCCGCCGCCCCGCAGCCTCCTGGACAGCAACAACCAGCCTCCGCCGTGTCCGGCGCCACCGTCACCGACCCGTCGCCTGTGGGCCGGTGTCGCGGTCGCTCTCGCCGCGCTGACGCCTCCGCTGGCGCCGGCGCGCGCCGCGCCCGAGAAATGCCCCGCGTCGGCGAAGAACCTCGAGCTCGGCGCCGCGCTGCCGGTCACGCGCGCGGCCCTGCGCGAGCGAAAGAACGTGGTCGTCGTCGCGCTCGGCTCGTCGTCGACCCAGGGGCATGGCGCCACCAGCGAGGCCAACACCTTTCCGCGCCAGATGGATATCCAGCTGCGCCGGCGCTACGCCGACGTGAAGGTGGGGTTCACCGTCCTCAACCGCGGCGTCGGAGGGCAGGACGTCGACGAGATGATGGAGCGGATGGACCGCGACGTGCTGGCCCACAAACCGGATCTTCTGATCTGGCAGGTCGGCACCAACGCCGCGATGCGCGGCATGCCGGTCGACGTCTTCCGCGCGCGCGTGACCGCCGGCGTGCGCCGCGCCAAGGCGGCGGGCGCCGACGTCGTGCTGATGACGCCGCAATACGTGCCGGCCGTCGTCTCCCTCGCCAACGAGGAGGACTACATCACCGCGCTAGAGGAGATCGCGCGCGAGACCGGCGCCGGCCTGTTCCGGCGCTGGGGCATCATGCGGGAGTGGGTGACCGGCGAGCGCATGCCCTACGCGCAGTTCATGATCCCCGACGGTCTGCACCTCAACGACTTCGGCCAGCGCTGCATCGGCAAGCTGATCGCCAAGTCGATCGAGAGGGCGATGGGGGACTGACGCGGCGACGCCGATCGCCGGCGCCCTCCCATCGCGTTGCGGCCGGCGATGGACGTAGGCGTCGGGTTCGCGGCCGCGTGACTCAGGAGATCTTGCCGATCACCGGCGCCTTGCCGACGACGGGGGTGCGCCCGGCGGGCTTCGCGGCCGACGGTGACGGCTTGTCGACGGCGGGCGCGGTTGCCGGCGCGGCCGTGGCCGTCCCGCCCGCGGCGGCCGGCGCGCGGCGCGCCACCGGCTTGGCGCGGATGTAGACACCGCCGGCGTCGTTGCGCCGCACGTCGAACGCTCCGGCCCGCTCGACCAGATCGCCGAGGCGGGCGTGGCCGTAGGTCCTGGGATCGAAATCGGGCGCGAGGATCGCGAGCCGCTGCCCGACGCGGCCCAGCGCCACCCAGCCGTCGTCGTCCTCGAGCTGCGCGATCGCCGTCTTGATCAGCGGCGCCGCCTCGCTCGGCCGCTGCTTGCCGGCGGGCGCCGTGCGCGCCGCGCCGGGCCGCGCCGGCACGTCGGCGGCGGGCAGCGCCGGCAGCAGGTTCTCGGTGTAGACGAAGCGCCGGCACGCCTGCCGGAACGCCTCCGGCGTCTTCTGCTCGCCGAAGCCGTAGACGTCGACGCCCTGCTCGCGGATGCGCGCCGCGAGCCGGGTGAAGTCGCTGTCGGAGGACACCAGGCAGAAACCGTCGAACCGGCCGCTGTGGAGCAGGTCCATGGCGTCGATGACGAGCGCGATGTCGGAGGCGTTCTTGCCCGTGGTGTAGGCGAAATTCTGATGCGGCATGATGGCGAAGGTCGACATCACGTCGGCCCACGCCTTGAGCCGCGTGCCGGAGAAATCGCCGTAGATCCGCCGCACGCTGGCCTCGCCGATCTTGGCGATCTCCTCGAAGAGCCCGGAGGCGATGCGCGACGACGCGTTGTCCGCGTCGATCAGGACGGCGAGGCGGGGCGCCCGGGGTTCGATGGCCATGCCGGATTGATGCCACAAATTCGCCGGGGCCGCGACCCCCGCCGGATCGCCGTCCACTGGAACCGGCGCGTCCGCCGCGGCGACGGATACGGCCACGTCACCGCCAGATCGGCTTGCCGAGATCGATCTGGTCCGGGCGGGTGAGGCCTCCGGTCGCGCCGCCGACGACGGCGCCGATCGCCGCGCCTTCAAGCGGAGCCCCGACGACCAGGCCGCCGACCGCGCCGACGCCGGCACCGATACCCGCGCCGCTCACGAGGCGGTCGCCCGTGGACTCGCCGCAGGCGGTCGCGCCGACGAGCAACAGCGCGAACGCGCCGATGGATGCGAGCTTGTTCATGACGTTTCTCCATGCGACGGGCCGACAGCCCGTCAGCCGGCGACGAAGGTCGCCGGTCGCTCCACGTCATGATCGGGTCATGGCGCGTTGAAACGGGAACGCCGGTGAAACGCGGCGATCAGGGCACCCAGGTCGGCGCACGCCGTGGCGGCATCCGGACTTTGCCCGGCGCCGCGGGTGGATGGTCTCTACTTTTTCACGGCGGCGGCGAGCGCGGCGACGGCGGCGGCGATATCCGTCTTGGCCTGGGCGTCGGCACGCGCGCTCGATGCCTTGCGCGCCTGCTCGCGCGCGACCGCCTCGTCGAGGGCGCCGGCGGCGCTCTGGATTCTTCCGGCGGCCTTGTCGGCGCGACCCTCGGCGAGCATCCGGGCGTCGCTCAACGCCTCGCCGATGCCGGCCTTGATGGAGCCCGCGGCCTCTTTCGCCGCTCCCGCGATGCGGTCCTTGTTCATGATGCCGTTTCCTTCGAGCGCGGGCCGGTGGATACCGCCATGCTTTACATGGGAAGCGGCGCTATCGAATGCCATCCATAACTTCGGTCACGCTACCGGATGCGCCGTTCATCCAACGGCCAACGTGAACGGCGCACGTCTACTTGCTCCACGACCCGACGAATACTTCGGCAGGCGGCGCATCGGACGCGGGCGGCGGCGCCGGACGGGTCGGACCGGACCATACGATCGCGGCCGGCCGCCAGTCCTCCTGGGCGGCGATCGATCCCTCGAACGCGAGCGACGCGGCGCGCAGGCGCCCGCGGGCCTCGTCCTCTGAGATGCCGACGATCCACGCGGCCTGGCCAACGGGAAAATCCGCGAGGTAGACCAGCAGAAGCACCTCGCGCGAGACCGGCGGCAGCACCGCGAGCCGAAGATCGATCCACCCAGCGCCGACGGCCGCCGCGGTCGGCGCCATCGGCGCGAGGCCGCGGCAGATCTCGCGGAACACCGCGAAGCACTGCATGCGCGTGTAGTCGTCGGCGGCATGGACCGGCGGCGACGCCAACAGCGTCTCGAGGAAATGCCGGACGCAGCGGTCGCCGCCGGCCGGCGAACCCGCGAGCGCGCACGCATAGGCGCGCAGACCTGGAAGAACGGCGGCGACCGCCTTCGATCTCGCCGCAGCGGCGTTCGCGTCGGGCGCGGCGCCGACTGGAAACCCGCGCGCTTCGTTTCGATCGTTCATCGGTTTGCCACTTTCGGCGGCCAGTGGCCGCCCGTTGCGCACCGGCGTCGTGGCCGATGCGGTCCGCCCGCCTCGCCGCGCGAGGCCGGGCCGTTCCGCCCTCACCGACGGGCGGAACTATCAATCAGCATAGGGCGCCGCGGCGACGGTACTGTCCGGAACCGGACAGTGGGTCGTGTATCGCGGCGGATGATCGGGAAAGATCCCGGTTCGCCGCGTGCGAGGCGAACCGGGAAGGTCACTCCTGACGGTCGCCGCCGGAGCGAGAGAGCTCGGCGCCGGCGCGCGGGCCGTGGAACGTGACGATATGTTCGAGGGCGGGAGCGCGCGGACGTACCTGATCCACTAGCTCGGCACGCGCCCCGGCACTGTCCACTTTTGAACACTTCGCACGGCGGTCCGCCGCTACGAAGGCCCTCCCGGCGTCCACCCGGCGCGCCTCGTTGAAAACGCCGGCGACGTCAGCCAGTATGATGCGCTCGCAAATTGCGCGACCGATATGGCCGCGTCGCTGTCCTGACGAGGAGAGTGTCCGCGCGAAATCATCCAGGAGAGTTGACGATGGCCCGTGCGAAAGCACGCGAATCCAGACCCGCGGCGACCGCCGGGAAGGTCCCCGCCGCGTCGACGACCAGGAAGCCGGCTAAACCCCGGGCGACCGCGCAAGCCGCGATGCCGGCCCTCGACGTCGCGAAGTCCGTCGGCTTCGACCCTCAGGCTTTCCTGGCGACGATGGGGGCCGGACGCATCAAGCAGGAGTTCAAGTCGAAGGCCGCCATATTCAAGCAAGGCGATCCCGACGACGCGGTCTTCTACATCGAGAAGGGAAAAGTCGCGCTCACCGTGGTCTCCGAAGGCGGCAAGGAAGGGATGGTCGCCATCCTCGGCCCGGGGGATTTCATCGGCGAGGGCTGTCTCGCCGGCAAACCGCGCCACATGTCCACGGCGCGCGCGGTCGGCGCGACCACCGCGATCAGGATCGAGAAGGACGCCATGATCCGCGTGCTCCACGAGCAACCCGCGTTCTCGGAGCTGTTCATGGCGTTCCTGCTGGCGCGCAACATCCGGATCGAGGCCGATCTGGTCGACCAGCTGTTCAATTCCAGCGAACGACGCCTGGCCCGCCTCCTTCTGATGCTCGCGAACTTCGGCAAGGAGGGATCGATGGAGACCGTGATCCCGAAGATCAGCCAGGAGCTGCTCGCGACGCGCATCGGCACGACGCGCTCGCGCATCAACTTCTTCATGAACAAGTTCCGCAAGCTCGGCTTCATCGAGTACAACGGCAGCCTCAAGGTGCACTCCTCGCTGCTGCGCGTCGTCGTCCACGACTAGGAACGCGATTCGCGGCGACGCGTCCCGGCCGCGTGTCGCTAAGTGGACAGCGGACGGCGCCCCGATCGTCTACGCGTGAAGCCCTACCCGCGCTTCGAGCGCCGGTTCTCCCGTCGACATCGCGGAGAAATTGACATGGCACGCAGGAACGGCCGGATCACGCCGTCACGGAACGCGGCGGCGGCGAAGGCGGGCGCGGCCAACGGCGCGAAACGCGGGAACGGCAACGGCACCACGGACAACGTGAAGCGCGCCAACGGCTCGACGTTCGCGGACGCCCCCGGCTTCGACGCCGGCGTGTTCGTGAGGACCATCGGCGCCGGACGGACGCGCGCGGTGCACACGGCGAAAACGGCCATCTTCCAGCAGGGCGATCCCTGCGCCTGCGTTTTCTACATCGAGAAGGGCAAGGTCCAGATCACCGTCGTCTCGAAGCAGGGCAAGAAGGGCCTCGTCGCGACCCTCGGTCCGGGCGAATTCTTCGGCGAGGGCTGCCTCGGCGGCCAGCGCCGCCACCTGACGTCGGCGCACGCGATGGTCGCGTCGACCATCACCAGCATCGAGAAGGCCACGATGGTCCGCACGCTCCACGAGCAACCGACGTTCTCGGCGCTGTTCATGGGCTTCCTGCTGGCGCGCAACATCGAGATCGAGTCGGACCTGATCGACGAGCTGTTCAATTCGACCGAGCGCCGGCTCGCCCGGATGCTGCTGGTGCTGGCGAGGTTCGGGCGGCCCGGAAAGCTGGCGGCGGTGATCCCGAAGATCGACCACGACGTCCTGGCGGGGCGCATCGGCACGACGCGCACGCGTATCGGCTACTTCATGGCCAGATTCCGCAAGCTCGGCCTCATCGCGTACGACGCGGGCGGCATCAAGGTGAACCCCTCCCTGCTGCGCGTCGTCGTCCACGATTGATCGCCGCGCGCGGGACTCGGGAACCCCGCCCGGCCGCCCCGCGTTGACACCACGTCCGGCGATCCGGACGGGACGACGCGCCATCCACGTCTCCCGCGCGCGCGGCGCCAGCCGCGCACCCATGGCCGCCCGATCGGACGCCGTCGCGACCACCCGACGGTCGGAGCCATTTTTTCCCAGAGGAAGGATTCCACCATGACGGACATGACTGCGAACACCGCGGGCAATCTCATCGCCGCCGAGAGCGTCAACGGCACCAGCGTCTACAACACCAAGGGCGAGAAGCTCGGCGAGGTCGAGGACATCATGATCGACAAGGCCACCGGCAAGGCGATCTACGCCGTCATGTCGTTCGGCGGCTTCCTCGGCATGGGCGAGAAGCAGCATCCGCTGCCGTGGTCGACCCTCAAGTACGACGCGCGCAAGGGCGGCTACGTCGTCAACCTCGACAAGAAGATGCTGGAGGCCGCGCCGACCTACGAGGGCGACGGCTTCAACTGGACTCCCGAGTACGGACGTTCGGTCGACAAGTACTACGGCGCGCCGGCGTACTGGCTCTAGCGACATCGCGCACGAACGACCGGGGCGGCCAAGGGCCGCCCCGTTTTCGCGTTCACAGTCGGGCATGTCCGGAATTGAACAGCCGGTGCCGGCGCGCCCCGCTAACGATAATGGAAGGGCGATCCGCACCCCGGCCGTCCGAACGCCCCAGGCGCCTGAGCCGTTTCGATACGGAGCGCGCGACACAACCGCCTCGGGCGGCGTGGCGAAGCCGACAGGCGCGGGGTCCCGCCGACACCGAGAGACGATCCGCCATGTCTTTGAGCTCGCTATCCGAAGGCGAAACCCGGGCATCGCCCACCGCGCCGGACACATCCGGGAGGCGACCTCAAACCGGCCGCCACGATGGTCGCGAGACCCTTCGGGGCTTCCTCGCGGAGCTGACCGCGCTACGCAAGCGACTCAAGGAGGCGCAGCGCGATATATTTCCGCCGCTGGACGACGATCTCGAGAACCTGCGCGAGGCGTTGCGCACGGCCGCCGCGGATCTGCGGCATGCCCGCGCGGCGTTGTCGTGGCAGATCGGTGGCGGTGAGGTGCGCGCCGCGCTCGCCGTCGAAATGGCGAAGGCGGACCCCGTCGACGGCGGCCGCGGGATGGACGCCTCTCACCGGGCTTCCGTGTCGGTGTCCGCTCGAGAGGCGCACCGCGCTTCGGGGCATTCCACCCCTGCCGCCACGTCTCCATCGACAGTCGCGTCGACCGCCGGGCTCACGGAACGCTAGGTCGCTCCACGCGATTGGCGACGGTCCGAGACCGCCGGCGCCGACCGACCATGAAAGGCGTTGGCTGCCGGATCGCCGCAGTCCCCGCCCAGCGTCATCTCAGGACAGCCTTTCGCCGCTGGCGGCGGCGCGCCTGGGCATTCCGCCGCCAACCACCTTCAGTTCTTGCCGCGGTCGCGACGACCGCCGCGGCGCTCGGCGGCCTCGAGCTCGGCGCGTACCGCGATCACGTCGCGTGACGTCCGGTCGACACCCTCCGCCTCCGCGACCGCCCGCTCGGCGGCATCGAAATCGTTGCGGCCGATCGCCTCCCGCGCCCGCGCCACCAGCGCCCCGACGCGAGCCGCGAGCTGCGGATTGGCGTCGGGCTTGGCCTCGGCCGGCTTCGCGACCGGCGGCGGCGGCGCCTCGGCTGGCTTCGCGGCCGGCGGCGGAGCGCCACCGGTCTTCGGTTCCGGCGGCTTCGCGGCGGGCGGCGCATCGGCCGGCTTCACCTGCGGTGGGCGCGCCTCGGCAGGCTTCGTCTCCGCTGGCTTCGCACCGGGCGGCGTCTCGGCCGGCTTCGTCTGGGGCGGACGCGCCTCGCCGGGCTTCGCTTCCGGTTTCGGTGCCGGCTTGCTCTCGGCCGGGCCGGTCTGCGGCGGACGCGCCTCGCCGGGCTTGGTCTCCGCCGGCTTCACGTCGGTCGGCTTCGCCGCCGGCGGCCGCGCGTCGGCGGCACGCCGCGCATCGACCACGCGTCGCGACAGGTCGGCCCAACCGACGTAACCGGGAGACCGGCGCCGGCCGTCGGCGATCAGGCGGTCGGCGTCGTCGAACTGCCGGCGGGCGATCGCCGAGTCGACGGAGGCCGCGAGCGCCCGGATGTCCGACTCGTCGCGCTGGCGATCCGCCCGTTGCCGTTCGATATCGGCGCGCGCGATGGCGATCTCCGGCGCGCCGGGCGTCAGGGTGTTGGCCTCGTTGAGCATCGCCGCGGCGCGGGTGAAGTCGCCTTGCGCGGCGACCTGCCGGGCCTGGGCGACCAGCGCGGCGGCGCGGTCGCGACGGTCCCGCTGCTCGCGCGTCTGGCGGTCGTCGCCGCCCCGCGCCGCGGTCAAGCGGCGACGGTCGTCGTTCCAGCCCGGATAGGTCGGGTAGCGCGCGGTGCCGTCCCGCAGGTACCGGTCGGCGTCGTCGTAGCGGCGCGCGAGGATGGCGGCCTCGATCGCCAGCACAAGCAGCCGGATCTGGTCGTTCTGGCCGCCGGCACGGGCGCGGGCGCGGCCGAGATCGGCACGCAGCTGATTCGCCTCCGGCAGGCCCGGCGCGGCGTCGTCGGCGAGCGCGAGCTGGCGCTCGGCCTCGTAGAAATCGCCCCGCTCGAGGGCGCGGCGCCCGGTGACCACGGCGGCCCGGGCGCGCGTCACCCGGCCCTGCCATTCAGCGCGCTGGCGGATCTGCGCCAACTCGTTGGCCTGGGCGCGGAAGCCGGGATCGTTGGGATACCGCTGCAGCGCCTCGGCGATCAGCCCCTCGGCCTCCCATAGCGAATAGGTCGACAGCGCCCGCTCGATGGCGGCGTTGTACTGGTAGCGCTCGCGGTAGCGCTGGCCGCGTTCGGCGCGGAGCTGCGCGATCTCGGCGCGCGCGCTCGTCGTCTCGGCCAGGCCGGGGGAGAGGCGGTCGGCCTCCTGCAGGAACCGCTCCGCGCCGGCGAAGTCGCCGAAGCGCGCCAGCCGCCGCGCCTCGACGGTCAGGCCGCGCGCTTCCTCGGCCCGCGCCTGACGGTCGCGCATCGCCTTGACGTTGACCAGCCGCTGCTGGAACGGCGCCCAGGTCGCACCGTAGCCGGGATAGCGCCGGACCGCGTCGGTTAGCAGACGCTCCGAGGTCACCGCGTCGTCTGCGCGCAGCGCCTGGTCGATGGCGGCGGCCAGCGCGAGCCGGTCGGCGTCGCCGGGCGCGGCGGCGGGCGGCGGTGTCACGGCCTGGGGCGGCGGCGCTGTCGTCGTCGCCACCCCGCGCGGAAAGTCGGTCATGGCGAGCGTCGAGCGCTCGCAATCCAGCCGGTCATCGACATCGACCTCGGGCTGGACGCAGGTGATCACCGCGCCGGCCGCGTCGCGCAGCCAGATCTTCTCGCGCCCGTCCTGACGCGCGACGCCCATGAACGCCAAGCGGTACTCGGTGTCGCGCGTCGCTGGAAGCTCCGCGCAACCGGTCTCGGCGCACCAAAGTATCTGCGAGCGGCCGCCGCGGACGTCGACGTTACGAAGGATCGCCGTGCGGCCGGACACCTTGTCGGCCTGCTTGACCTGGAAGGTCCCGAGATACGCCGAGTCGCCGGCGCTCGAATCGAGACGGGCGCACTTGTCGTCCATGCAGGACAGCACCACCGGCCGTCCCTTGTCGTGCGATGGATGCTGGAAGGACAGCAGGAAACGGCGGTCGGCGAAGCCCAGCGGCGCGATCTCGGCGGCCAGCACGTCGCGCTCCGCCATCCCCTCGACGCGCAACGGCTTGCAGATCGAGTCCGCGACGCAGACCCACGGCGCGCCAGCCAGACGGAACACGTGGGTCGGCGGCGCGCCACCGAACATCAGCGGCGCGTAGCCCGTCGGTGGAAAATCCTGCGCCGCGGCGGGGACGGCCAGCCCCGCGCCGAGCGAGGCGATGAGGGCGAAGCGGATGGTGGTCGCGTTCAAGTGGTCTCTCCCGTGCGGACCTACCGGTCGGCGCCAACGGAACGCGGGCGGCATCGCCGGGTTGCGTCCGACCCCAAAACAAGGCCCGGGCGTGACGCGAGCGGCGAACATCGCCGCCGTCGCCCGCCCCTGCGCTGGCGGGCGGCGGCGGCGGCGGAACCCGCGGCCCGTTCCGGCGTTCATGCTCTAGGCGGCGTTCCGGATCGGCCGCCCCGCGCCGCGAGGCACGGCAACAGGTCTGATCCCGCCACAGGAGATACGACCATGTCGCTTGGCCTCATCCTCATCATCGTGCTCGCCGTGGCCCTGCTTGGCGGCTTCAGCGGGCGCTTCGGCGGCTATGGCTACGGTTTCGGCCACGGTGGCGTGGGCGCGCTCGGCACGGTTCTGATCGTCGTCGTGGTGCTCATGCTGCTGGGCAAGATCTGAAGCGACCGGAGATACCGGTCCATCGAACTCGAAGAGGGGGAGCTGAAAATGATGAAACCGCTGGCCATCGCCGGAGTGGTGCTGATCGGACTGGGAATCGCGGGCCTCGCGCTCGGCCGGTTCTCGTACACCACCGAGAAGGCCGTGATCGACGTCGGACCGATCAAAGCCACCGTTGATGAACGCCACAGCATCGCCATTCCCGACATCGCCGGTATCGCCGCGATTCTCGCAGGCGGGTTGCTGGTGTTCCTCAGCCGCCGCTCGGTCGCCTGACCGGAAGGACCCGCACGTGCCGAGCATGCCAAAGGACAAAGCCGACACACCGGTCGACCTCGACGCCGTCGTCGAGGATCTCGCGGCGCTGCGACGCGATCTCGCCGCCCTGCTCGGCCAGATGAAGGACGGCGCCGTGCGCGGCGCCAATGCCGCCGCCGAGGACGCGATCGGCCGGCTCGGCGAACAGGCCGACCGGCTCTACGACGACGTGGCCGCCAGCGGCGGCCGCGCGGCGCGGCTGATCGGCCGGCAGGTCGAGGAACGGCCGGTGGCCGCCCTGTTGATCGCGTTCGGCCTCGGATTCGCGTTGAGCAAACTCCTGTCGCGCTGAGGATCCGGTGATGATGGGCACGCTCATCACGCTCGCCCTCCGGGCGGCCGTCGAATCCGGCGCCCAGAACGCCCTGCGCGACTCGGTGATGCGGGCCGTCATCGCCGGGCTGTGCGCGATGTGCGCCGCGGTGCTGACGCTGGCGGCGCTCGGCTGCGCGGTGGCCGCGCTGTGGATCCACGCGCTGCCGACGCTTGGACCGGCCGGCGCGCCGCTGGCCGCGGCCGCGGCGCTGGTTGGCGCCGCGCTGGCCGCGGCGGGCGCGGCGTGGCTGGTCCTCCGGCGGCCGCGACGCCGGGTCGATCCGACCACGATGCCGCGTCAGATGCTTGCCGAGGCGGGCCGCATGGTCGGCCAACACAAAGGCGCCGCGTTGCTGGCGGCGCTGGTCGCCGGCATGGTCGTGGCGCGCGGCGGTCGCGGACCGTGAGCGATCCCGCCATGGCCGTGCCTCCGGCGGTCACGCCGGGCTTGGCCGCGGCGCCGGGCGACGATCAACCCCGCGAGCTGCCGCCGGAGGTGCAGGAGCGCCTGGCGGAGATGCCGGTGCCGCAGGATATCCAGACCTTCCTGCTGACCGGCATCTTTCTCCTGCTCACGCTTTTCGCGCTCTACTTCACCGGCGAGGTGGTGCTGCCGATCATCTTCGCCTTCATCCTCTACCTCGTCCTGCAGCCGGCGATGCGCGCCTTCGCGCGGCTACGGTTCCCCAAGGCGCTCGCTGCGCTGGCTCTGATCCTGGCGCTGTTCGGCGGCGTCGGCGCGCTCGGATTCACCTTGTCGGGCCCCACGGCGGACTGGGTCGCCAAGGCTCCGGAAAGCCTCCGCCGCATCGAGAGCCGCCTGTTCGCGCTGAAGCAGCCGATCGCCGATCTCCAGCGCGTCGGCAAGCAGGTCGAGACGATCACCGAGGGACCGCCCAAGGACGGCGCGCCCGTCCGGGTCGCCGGGCCGGGCATCGACAGCCTGCTGTTCAGCGGCACGCGCTCGATGGCGGTCGGCCTGGGCACGACCGTGGTGCTGCTGTTTTTCCTGCTGGCGTCCGGCGATCTGTTCCTGCGCCGCCTCGTCGAGATCCTGCCGGCCTACAGCGACAAGAAGCAGGCGGTCGAGATATCGCGGGAGATCGAAGCCAACATCTCGAGCTACCTCGCGACCATCAGCCTGATGAACCTCGGCGTCGGCGTCCTCACCGGCGTCGCGGCCTACGCCACAGGGCTGTCGGACCCGATCCTGTGGGGCACGCTCGCCTTCCTGCTGAACTTCATCCCGATCATCGGGCCGCTCGCCGGCGCGTTCATCCTGCTCGTCGCCGGCCTCTTGAGCTTCGACGATTTGTGGCGCGCGCTGCTGCCGGTCGGCGTCTACCTCGCGATCCATCTGGTCGAAGGCCAGTTCGTCACGCCGATGCTGCTGGCGCGCCGCTTCATCCTCAACCCCGTGCTGATCATGGTCGCGATCGTGTTCTGGTACTGGATGTGGGGCATCGCCGGGGCGCTGCTGGCGGTGCCGCTCCTGGCGACCGTGAAGATCGTGTGCGACCGCATCCGGCCGCTGATGGCCTTCGGCCACTTCCTCGGCGGCGAGGCGCGCGACTGAGGCGGCGGCCCGCCTGTTCCCCGACGGCCAACTCCTGCATAGTGGCGGCGACGATCCGGGTCCACCCGAGGACGCGCCGCGCAGCGGACGTCCCGCCATAAGGAGCGCGCCGCCGATGACGTTCACGGGCTTCCTGATCATGCCGCTGGTCGGCGCCGCGATGGGCTGGTTCGCCTACCAGTTCATGGGCATCTATCCCTACGGGATCATCGTCAACCTGATCGTCGGCGCCGTCGGCGCCGTCGTCATAGGCGGAATTCTCGCGGCGCTGGGCTTCGCGCTCATCCCCGGCATCATCGGCGGCGTCGTGCTGTCGGGGATCGGCGCCGCCGTGGCGCTGGGCGTGATGAACTTCGTCTACCGCTACATCAGGTTCTGACGGCGCGGCCCCCCTACGACCGGATGAAGGCCAGCAGGTCAGCGTTGATCCGGTCCTTCTCGGTCGTCGGCAGGCCGTGCGAGCCGCCGGCGTAGACCTTCAGCGTCGCGCCGGCGACCAGCGTAGCGGCGCGGCGGGCCGAGGCGTCGATCGGGACGATCTGGTCGTCGTCGCCGTGGATGATCAAGGTGGGCACGTCGATCTTCCGCAGGTCGTCGGTGAAATCCGTCTCCGAGAACGCCTTGATGCAGTCCAGCTCGTTTTTCAAACCGCCCAGCATGCCCTGCAGCCAGAACGAGTCGCGCACGCCTTCCGACACCTTCGCGCCGGGGCGGTTGAAGCCGTAGAACGGCATCGTCAGGTCGCGGAAGAACTGCGACCGATCGGCGGCGACGCCGGCGCGGATGCCGTCGAACGTGGACATTGGCAGACCGCCGGGATTGTCGGCCGTCCTCACCATGATCGGCGGCACCGCGCCGACCAGCACAACCCGCGCGACGCGGCGGCTCCCGTGCCGACCGAGGTAGCGCGCGACCTCCCCGCCGCCGGTCGAATGGCCCACCAGCGTGGCGCCGGCCAGCTCAAGATGGTCGAGCAGCGCCGCCAGATCGTCGGCGTAGGTGTCCATCTCGTTGCCGTGCCAGGGCTGGCTCGAGCGGCCGTGGCCGCGCCGGTCGTGCCCGATCGTCCTGAACCCGTGCGAGGCGAGGAAAACCATCTGGTCCTCCCACGCGTCGGCGGTAAGCGGCCAGCCGTGGCTGAACACCACCGACGGACCGGCGCCCCAGTCCTTGTAGTGGATCGTGGTGCCGTCCTTGACCGTGATCGTCGCCATGATGCCGCCTCCGTCTGCGCCAGCGGCAGCCGGCCGCGCGCCGGCAGCCGTCTGGAGATAGGAACTCCGGGAGCCGGATACGAGTGGTCGCGCATCCCGTTCCGGCGACTGTTCGGTATCATGGTGGTGACCTGGTTAAGTCCTTACGCCGCATGCGGGATTGCGTGACCCCCGGCCGGGCGCCTGATATGAGTCAAGGCCGCAGGCCGGCCCCCAGGGCAGGATTTGCGCCATGGAAACGCGCGGGGAGCGCCGGATGGGCTTCGACTACGACCGGTTCTTCGCCGAGCGCCTCGGCGGGATGCGCCGCGAGGGGCGGTACCGCGTCTTCGCCAATCTCGAGCGTCTGGCCGGCCGCTATCCCATGGCGCTCTACCGCCCGCCGGCCGGCGCGCCGCGCGAGGTCGCGGTGTGGTGCAGCAACGACTATCTCGGCATGGGATCGCATCCCGTCGTGCTGGAGGCCATGCGCGACGCCATCGCCGCCCAAGGCGCCGGCGCCGGCGGCACGCGCAACATTTCCGGCACCAACCGTCTGCACGTCGAACTTGAGCGCGCGCTGGCCGAGCTGCACGGCAAGGACGCCGCGCTGGTGTTCACCTCGGGCTACGTCGCCAACGACACCACTCTCGGCACGCTGTCGAGCCGTCTGCCGGGCTGCCTGGTGTTCTCCGACGCGCTCAACCACGCCTCGATGATCGCCGGCATCCGCAACGGGCGCGCGCCCTGCAAGGTGTTCCGTCACAACGATCCGGCGCACCTGCGCGAGCTGCTGGCGGCGGCCGATCCCGACGCGCCCAAGCTGGTGGCGTTCGAGTCCGTCTACTCGATGGACGGCGACATCGCGCCGATCCACGACCTCTGCGACGTCGCGGCCCGCTTCGGCGCGCTCACCTACCTCGACGAGGTCCACGCCGTCGGCATGTACGGCGACACCGGCGCCGGTGTGGCCGAGCGCGATGGCGCTGGAGGGCGCGTCGACGTGCTCCAGGGCACGCTGGCGAAGGGATTCGGCGTGGTCGGCGGCTACATCGCGGCCGACGCGGCGTTGGTCGATTTCGTCCGCAGCGAGGCGTCGGGCTTCATCTTCAGCACCGCCATGCCGCCGTCGATCGCCGCCGCCGCGCTGGCCAGCGTGCGCCACGTGCGCGCGAACGGCGACCTGCGCGTCAGGCACCAGGAGCGCGCCACGACGCTCAAGCGCCGCCTGGCCGCCGCCGGACTTCCGGTCATGCGTTCCGCGAGCCACATCGTGCCGCTGTTCGTGGGCGACGCCGCGCTGTGCAAGGCCGCCAGCGACCGGCTGCTCGACCGCCACGGGATCTACATCCAGCCGATCAACTATCCCACGGTGCCGCGCGGCGCCGAGCGCCTGCGCATCACGCCCTCGCCGATGCACGACGACGCCCTGATGGACGCGCGGGTCGACGCGCTGCGCGAGACGTGGGACGCGCTGGCGCTGGGCGCCCGCGCCGCCGCCGAGTGACCGCCGCGCCTCAGTAGAGGCCCTTCGTCCGCGCACGGTGGACGATCAGCGCCACCACGGCGTCGAGCGACGGCGTGTCGACGCCGGCGGCGCGCGCGAATTGCTGCGGCGCCTTGATCAGCGCCTCCACCTCCATCGGCCGGCCGCGCTCGTAGTCCTGCAGGATCGACGGCTTGTGCGGCTGCACGATGTCCTTGGGGCCGAACATGCCCGGCACGTCGATGTCGACGTCGAAGCCGTGCGCGGCGGCCACCGCGACCGCCTCGGTCGCGATCCGCCGCGCCAGCTCCTGCATCGCGGCGTCCGCGTGGAACAGATCGTGGATCGACTCGCCCGACAGCGCGCACAGCGTCGAGCGCGACAGGTTGCGCAGCAGTTTGTTCCACGCGACCAGGCGGATATCGGCGGTGTCCGGCGAGGACATGCCGGCGTCGCGCAACGCCAGGCGCAGCGCCGCGACGCGCTCCGACGGGCGGTCGTCGATCTCGCCCAGGGTCAGCACGTTGCGGGTCGGCGTCTGGTTGCGCACGATTCCCGGCTCGACCACCTCGTTCGACGACAGCACCACCCCGCCGATCGTCCGCTCGAAACCGATCGCGCGTTCCAGCGCCCCGCCGGGATCGAGCGCGGATAGATCCGGCGGCGGCGGACGACCCGCCCGCAATCCGCGAGCGTACCACCACGGAATGCCGTTCTGCACGAACGCGACCGGCGTGACGGGACCCAGCAGCGGCGCCACCGACCCGGCCGACGCCGACAGCGCGTTGGCCTTGGTGGTGATGAACACCGCGTCCTGCGGGCCGAGATCGGCCGGCCTGTCGCTGGCGGCGACGCGGGCGCGGATCGCCGGCTGCGGCCCGTTGAAACGCAGTTCGAGACCGCGCGCGCGGATCGCATCGAGATGCGCGCCGCGCGCCACCACCGAGACCTCGTGGCCGGCCGCCGCGAGCCGGGCCGCGACGTGCCCGCCGATCGAACCGGCGCCGAAAACGCAGATGCGCATGCGATCCCCTTCAGTCTCGTCAACCGCGATCCTACGCGCCGCCGTCGCGGTCCGCGACCTTGCGCGCGAGCAGCGCCGCGATCGAGTCGAGGACCGGCGTCGGCACGCCGGCGGCGTGCGCGAAGGCGCGCGGCGCGGTCAGCAGCGCGTCGATCTCCAGCGGCCGGCCACGCTGGAAGTCCTGGAGGATCGACGGACGGTGCGGCCCGAACCTGCGCTCGGGCGCGAACATAGCGGCCGGATCGAGGTCGAACGCCATGCCGGCGCTCGTCGCGACCGACAACACCTCGGCGAGCGCCCGGCGCGCCAGATCGCGCAGCCCCGGATCGCGGTCGAGGATGTTCATGGGATGACCAGCCAGGCAGCACAGGGTCGAGACCGACGCGTTGACCAGCAGCTTGTTCCACGCCGCGTGGCGCAGGTCCGGCACCACCGGCGACGGGAAGCCGGCTTCGGCGAGAACGGCCCGCAGCGCCGCCAGCCGGGGCGTGTCGCGGTCGTCGATCTCGCCGACGAGGATGTCGTCGCGCGACGAGGAAACATGGCGCACGACGCCCGGCGCCGGCTGCTCGGCCGACGGGTACACGATCCCGCCGAGCACGCGCTCGAGGCCGACCGCGCGCTCCAGCGCGCCGCCGGGATCGAGGAAGCCGAGATCGGGCGGCGCCGGGAGCCGCGCCGGCGCGCGGCGCGGGTACCACCACGGAACGCCGTTCTGCAGGAAGACCACCACGGTGTCGGGCCCCAGCAGCGGCGCGACGCCGGCCGCGACCGACGGCAGCGCGTAGCCTTTGAGCGTCACCAGAACCACGTCCTGGCGCCCGAGATCGGCGGGTGAACCGCTGGCGGCGACGCGGACCGGCCCGACATCGCCGGCGCCGTCGACCCGCAGGGTCAATCCACCGGCTCGGATGGCGTCGAGATGCGCGCCGCGCGCGACCACGCCGACGTCGTGCTCAGCCTGCGCAAACCGTGTCGCGATTAGACCGCCGACCGCGCCGGCGCCGAATACGCAGATACGCATCGTGCTCATAAGTTCCTCTGCCGCGCGGCGGGTCGATCCGAGGCGCACTCTGTACACCATGGCGCCGACGCGTCGATGGGGATTCCCAACGTCCACCCTTTCGCGTTGACGGCGCCGCCGCGACGGGGTCGCATCACGACATCGGACGGAGGGAGATCGGAATGCCTGACGAAATGGCCACGGACTGGCTCGGCCTCGCGGGCCGCGTGTGCGTCGTGACGGGCGCCGGCGGCGGCATCGGCGGCGCGATCGCCTCGGAGTTCGCCCGCGCCGGCGGCAAAGTAGCGCTGCTCGACCGCGACGCCGCGGGGGCGGAGCGCAACGCGGCGGCGCTCGCGGCGACCGGCGCGACGGCCGTCGGGCTGGCCTGCGACACGTCCGACGCCGCAAACGTCACCGCGATCGCGGCTCGGATCGCGGCCGATCTGGGACCGGCCGACGTGCTCGTCAACGCCGCCGCGATCCTGCGGCCCGGTGGGCTCGACGCGGTGTCGATCGCCGACTGGAACGCCATGCTCGCCGTCAACCTGACGGGCTGCCTGGTCTGCGCCCAGGCGTTCGGCGCCGCGATGCGCGCGCGTGGACGCGGCGCGATCATCCATATCGCCTCGATCGCCGCCAGCAATCCGCAGCCCTTCAGCGGCGCCTACAGCGTGTCGAAGGCGGGCCTGGCAATGCTGTCGCGGCAGATCGCCCTGGAATGGGGACCGGCGGGCGTGCGCAGCAACGTCGTCAGTCCCGGTCTCGTGCGGACGCCGATGTCCGAGGCGTTCTACCAAGCGCCGGGCGTGCTCGAGCGGCGCACCGGGATGGTGCCGTCGCGCCGGGTCGGCACGCCGCGCGACATGGCAGACGCGACGCTGTTCCTCGCCAGCGACCGGGCGTCCTACATCAACGGGCGGGAGGTCGTGGTCGATGGCGGCCTCGACCAGGTGATGATGGGTCTGGTCCCGCGTCCGGGTTTCGGCGCCTAGGCGTCAACGCGCCTGCTGCAGGCGCTGCCGCCAGATCCCGGAGCGCGCGACGACGACCACCACGACCACCAGCATGCCGGCGCATGCCGCCAGCATCGCCGTGGTCAGGTCGTAGGCGCGCGCCAGCGCGCCGATGATCGGCGCGCCGATCGGGCCGCCGCCCATGAAGCCGAGCTGGAACAGCGCCAGCACGCGGCCGCGATGGCTGTCCGGCGTGGCCGACTGCACGATCACGCGGCCTTGCGTCATGGTCACGCCGGCGCCGACGCCCCAGACGAACACCAGCGCCAGCATGACCGGAAACGGCGGCAGCGCCGACAGCGCCGCGAGGATCGCCATGCCGCCGCACAGCGCGCAGACGACCGCGCGGCCGCGCCGCACGAGGCCCGCGCCGATCCGCATCATCGCGACGCTGGCGGCGATCGTGCCGGCCCAGAACGCGAAATTGACCATCGCCAGGCGCGCCGAGCCGCCGCCGTAGACGTCGCGCACGGCGATCGGCAACGCCACCATGAAGGTCGCGACGTAGAACAGTCCGACCGCGAACAGCAGCGCGATGACCGGCCAGATGGCGGCCGACCCGCGCGCCACGCGCAATCCGTCGGCCAATGCCGCCAGGCCGCGCGGCGCGTCGTCGTGGCGGACGATCGCGACCGGCGGCAGCCGCCACACGGCGATGGCGCCGGCCAGCACGATCAGCGCCTGCGCGCCGAGCAGCGCGGCGCCGCCGACGCGGTCCGCGAGCGTCGCCGCGGCGATGCCGAGCAGCTGGCAGATGAACTGCGCGGCGGTCGCCAGCGCGACGGCGCGTGGCAGCGGCATCGACGCCAGCCGCGGCAACAACCCGTCGCGCGCCGGGATGGCGAACGCGGTGATCGTGCCGACCGCCAGGCCGTAGGCGACGATCGCCTCGAAGCTCAACTCGCCGCGCCAGGCGAGGAGCGCGAGACCGCAGGGCGGCAGCGCCGCCAGCCCGTGGCAGACGAGAAGCTGGCGCCGCGGATCGCCGCTGTCGGCGACCGCCCCGCCCCACAGCATGAACAGGATCGCCGGGCCCATCAGGCACATCTGGGCGACGCCCATCCGGTCGGCCGGCTCGCGCAGCACGTCGGCGACGATCCACTGGACCATCACCATGCCGATCCCGAACGCCACGAACCAGCTTCCGAGGCCGGCGAGATAGGTCCGGAACTCGTCCGACCGCCGCTTATCCCCGTCCGTCCTGACCATCGATCCGCGCCCGCTTCGCCAAGCCCGCGACCATACGCCATGGCGCTCTGGACAAGCCTGGGGATAACCAATATCTTGCGGCTGCGGTCGAAAGCGACCCACCCCTTGTGGTAATAATATGGCCGGGCGCTCCGTCCCCTCGGATCCGGTGGGAGGGTCATCGATGACCCAGTTCAACCGCGCGACCCTCGCGAGGGTCCTCGAACTGCTCGGCAGCGAACACGCGGGCGAGGTCGTCGCCGCCGCCAAACTGGCGAGCGCCATGGTCCGCGAGGGCGGCTACTCGTGGGACGAGGTTCTGCGCGCCGACCTGCAGGCGAAGCCGGCGCCGCCGGCCGCGCGCCCGGAGATCGATGGTTACGCGGCGGAGGCGTTCACGCGGTCGCTGGGTCCCGGCCCGATGGGCATGCGGCGCGAGCGAGACCTCTCGCCCTACGAGCAGTTCTTCATGTTGCTGTTGAGCCCGCGCACGCCGACGCATGTGAAGAAGGAGCTGCGTGGCTGGGAAGCCCGCGTGCTCGACGGCGAGATCACGCCGCAGGAGAAGCAGGACCTGCGCTACCTGTTCAAGCAGTTCGTCGCCTAGCGCCGACGGCGGTCGAGCGGCGGCACCGGCGTCCCGAGCGATGATGCGGTGGTCCCGCTCACCCGCACCGTCGGCTTGCGGTGTCGACGCGCGGTCGCCGTCCTAGGCGGCTCCCGAAGCCGCGACTTCGCGCGACGCGTCGGCCAGGATCGCGGCGAGGTCGCGCGACGCGTCGAGCCGGGGCCATTCCATCGTCCCGAGATCGTATTCACGCTGGCGGCGCGCGACGGCCGACGTGGCGTCCGATGCGTCGCCGCGCCGCGACTCGATGCGCGACACCGCCACCGGTTCGGGAACCTCGAGCCACAAGCCGGTGAACGCGACGCCTGTGTCGCGGGCCACGCGTCCGACGGCGGCGCGCTCCTCGGGTCGCGCGAACACGGCGTCGACCACGACGGACTGCCCGGCGCGCAGGACCACGGCGGCGCGGCGCATCACCTCGGCGTAGGCGCGCGCGGAGCTCGCGGCGGTGTAGTGGCCCGGCGGCAGCGGCGCGTCCCAAGCGACTCCCGCCATCCGTTTGCGCTCGACGTCCGTGCGCAACACGATCGCGCCGGGCGCCCGGCCGAGTTTCGGCGCCATCGCCATGGCCAGCGTGGTCTTTCCCGTGCCGCTCAAGCCGCCGACCGCGACCAGTGACGGCGCGACCGGCGTCAGGAAGCCGACAGCCGCGGCCTGGTAGGCGCGCGCCTCCGCGCCAACGCGCGCGAGGTTGGCGGGATCGCCGCCCAGCTCGGCGGCGGCGGCGTCGACGAAGGCGCGCACGCAGGCGCGCCGCGCCAGCCACAGCGGCAGCAGCGCCAGCGCTTCGAGATTGGGCGCCTCGGCAGGGCCGTCGGCGCGCCAGAGGTAGTGGTTCAGCACGACGTTCGCGAGACCGCCGAGATTGCGCCGCGACAGGTCCATCAGCAGGAAGGCGAGATCGTAGAGGACGTCGATGGTGGCGATCCGGTCGCTGAACTCGATCGAGTCGAACGGCGTCGGCTCGCCGTCGACGAGGCAGACGTTGCGCAGATGGAGATCGCCGTGCACGCGACGCACCGCCCCCGACGCCTGCCGGCGGGCGACCAGCGGCAGCAGCGGCTCCAACATGCCGCGCATGCGCCGCTCGATGATCGCGGTCGCAGCCTGATCGAGCAACGGGCCGCGCGCGCGCATCTGCGCCGCGTCGGTCTCGACGGCCTCGCGGTAGGCGTCCTCGCCCGCGTGAGCGCGGCTGGACGGCGCCGCCTCGTGGAACCGGGCGATGGAGGCCGCCAGCCGCGCCACGAGATCGGCGGTGAGCCCGCCGGAATCGGCCAGACGCGAAAGCAGGCCGGCCTCGTCGAACCGCCGCATCACCACGGCCCATTCGATGGCGCGCGCCTCGTCGCCAACCGTGGCGTCCGGTTCGCGCACCGGCCCCAGAGCGGCGCCGTCCGCCGTCGCCATCACGGGCGCGACGCCGAGGTAGAGCGACGGCGCCACGCGGCGGTTGACGACGATCTCGGCGGCGCACATCGCGCGGCGGCGCTCCAGCGTGCCGAAATCCATGTAGGGGAAACGCACCGCGCGCTTGACCTTCACGACGCGATCACCGGCGAGGAACACGACGGAGCCATGCGTGTCGATGCGCGCCACCTTGTCGATGGCCCCGGTGTCGATCGCCGCGTAGGCCCCGGGTGCGCCCAGCGCCGCCAGCGCGGCGGTCTGGTCCTCGACGACGAAAGAGGCGTCGGCGGTCATGGCGTCCGGCGCGGCCGGACGGGGACGATCCGAGGCACGGGGCCCGCTACGGATACAGCTTCTCGGTCGACCATGCCGTCGACGACGTGCCGGCGCGCGTGAACACCACGCGGTCGTGCAGACGGAACGGCATGTCGCGCCAGAACTCGATCGACCGCGGCCGCACCCGGAAGCCCGACCAGAACGGCGGCCGCGGAACGGCGCCGAAGCCGAACTTCGCCGTGTACTCCGCCACGCGCTTCTCCAGCGCGAAGCGGCTCTCCAACGGCCGCGACTGCGCCGACGCCCAGGCGCCGATCTGGCTGCCTCGGGCGCGGGTCGCGAAATAGGCGTCCGCCTCCGCGTCGCTTGTGGGTTCGACAGGGCCTTCGACGCGGACCTGGCGGCGCAGGGACTTCCAATGGAACAGCAGCGCGGCCGAGGGGTGGGCGAGGAGCTGCGTTCCCTTGCGGCTCTCATGGTTCGTGTAGAACACGAATCCGTCGGCGTCCCAGCCCTTCAACAGGACCATGCGCAGCGACGGCATACCGTCGGCGCCGACGCTGGCGACCGCCACCGCGTTGGCGTCGTTCGGCTCGCTCCTCTCCGCCTCGGCGAACCATGCGGCGAATGTCTCGAAAGGGTCGTCCGTCGGAGCGCTCATGGACCGCAATATGGCCGCGCAGCCGTTCCGGGACCAGCGGCCGATTGTCCCTGTTGGTGGCCGAGCGTCGTGGTCGGCGCCCTTGCGGGGGGATCGACGCGCGGGTACAAGCACGACAACCCTTTGAAAACGCGCCGCAATCCGTCCAACGGAACCGTCCGGCGCGGCCAACCCGACTGCGAGGTCCGCATGTCCGCCCCGTCCCCGCTCATGGCCGGCAAGAGAGGCCTGATCATGGGCGTCGCCAACGACCGCTCGATCGCCTGGGGCATCGCGCAGGCCGCGCACGCGCACGGCGCGGAGCTGTGCTTCACCTTCCAGGGCGAGGCGCTGGAGAAGCGCGTCCGGCCACTGGCGTCGGGCATCGGCTGCGACTTCGTCCTGCCGTGCGACGTCACCGACGCCGCCAGCATGGACGCGGTGTTCGCGGCGGTCGAGAAACGCTGGGGCGGCCTCGATTTCGTGGTCCACGCCATCGCGTTCTCGAACAAGGACGAGCTCAAGGGCAAGTACCTCGACACCTCGCCGGAGAACTTCGCGCTGACCATGAACGTCAGCTGCTACTCCTTCACGGCCATCGCTCGGCGCGCGGTGCCGCTGATGAAGGCGGGCGGCGCGATGGTGACGCTGACCTACTACGGCGCCGAGCGGGTGATGCCGCACTACAACGTCATGGGCGTCGCCAAGGCCGCGCTGGAGGCGAGCGTGCGCTATCTCGCGGCCGATCTCGGCGACCAGAACATCCGCGTCAACGCGATCTCGGCCGGCCCGATCAAGACGCTGGCGGCCTCCGGCATCGGCGACTTCCGCTACATCCTGAAATGGAACGAGCTGAACGCGCCGCTCAAGCGCAACGTCACGACCGAGGAGGTCGGCAACGCCGGCCTCTTCCTGCTGTCGGATCTCGGCTCGGGCGTGACCGGCGAAGTGATGCATGTCGACGCCGGCTACCACACCGTCGGCATGATCAAGACGTCGTCGGCGAAGCAGCTCTCCGAGCTGCTCGCCAATTTCGACGACTGATCCGCGCATGGCGGGCAACACCTTCGGCCACCTCTTCCGCTTCACCAGCTGGGGCGAGAGCCACGGCCCGGCGATCGGCTGCGTGGTCGACGGCGCGCCGCCGCGTCTTCCCTTGGCCGAGGCCGACATCCAGGTGTGGCTCGACAAGCGCCGGCCCGGCACGTCGCGCTTCGTGACCCAGCGGCAGGAGCCGGACGCCGTCAGGATCCTCTCGGGCGTCTTCGAAGGCGTGACGACCGGCACGCCGATCTCGCTCGTGATCGAGAACGTCGACCAGCGCTCGAAGGACTACGGCGAGATCAAGGACCAGTACCGGCCGGGGCACGCCGACTACGCCTACGACGCGAAGTACGGCATCCGCGACTACCGCGGCGGCGGCCGGCAATCGGCGCGCGAGACGGCGGTGCGCGTCGCCGCCGGCGCGATCGCCCGCAAAATCCTCGGAGACGGCGTCGCGATCCGTGGCGCCGTCGTGCAGATCGGCGCGCACAAGATCGACCGCGCGTCGTGGGATTGGGCGGCGACCGCCGACAACCCCTTCTGGTGCCCCGACCGGCAGGCGGCGCAGCGCTGGGAGGGCTATCTCGACGAGGTGCGCAAGTCCGGCTCGTCCTGCGGCGCGGTGATCGAGCTGGTCGCCGAAGGGGTGCCGCCGGGGCTGGGCGCGCCGATCTACGACAAGCTGGATTCCGACATCGCCCGGGCGCTGATGAGCGTCAACGCCGTCAAGGGCGTGGAGATCGGCGACGGCTTCGCGGCGGCGGCGCTGTCGGGCGAGGAGAACGCCGACGAGATGCGCATGCGCGACGGCAAGGTCGCTTTCCTCGCCAACCACGCCGGCGGCATCCTCGGCGGCATCTCGACCGGCCAGGCGATCATCGCGCGCTTCGCGGTGAAGCCGACCAGCTCGATCCTCACGCCGCGCCGGAGCGTCGACCGCTTCGGCAACGATGTCGAGGTGCGCACGAAGGGCCGCCACGATCCCTGCGTCGGCATCCGCGCCGTGCCGGTGGGCGAGGCGATGGTCGCGTGCGTGCTGGCCGACCATTTCCTGCGCCAGCGCGCGCAGTGCGGCTAGGCCGCCGCCGATGGCCAAAGCGAAGCGTCTCGAAGTCCGCTACAGCGGACCGTTCCATCTGTCGGTCGCGGCGATCGGCATCGGCATGGCCGCCGTCACGGGGGTCTGGATGCTCGCGCACCACGAGGCGGCGATCGGCGCCGGCGGCGCGTCCGACGGGCGCATCCTGTGGGTGGGCCTGTGCGCGGCCGCCCTGCTCTACTACGCGGCGCTGTCGATCCTGAAGCTGCGCAACCGCGCGCCGCAGTTCGTGGTCGACCGCGACGGCCTTTGGGTCGGCGTCGGCCGCGACGTGCTGATCCCGTGGTCGTCGATCGAGTGGATCCGCATGCGCGGCATCCGGCCGACGCTGCAGATAGGCGTCGGGCCCGAGAGCCTCATGAAGCTGCGCGTATCGATGTGGAACCTGGACGACCAGCTCACCTCGATCCCCGGCGCTGGCGCCGCGTTCGCCATCCGCGGCGGCGGCCTCGACGTGCCGATGCGCGAGCTGGCGGACGCGATCTCCGCCTGGAAGCCGGCGCTGCCGCGCCGGTGACCACCCTTCGACCCGCGCGGATCCATCCCAACCTCCGAGGATAGAGCGATGCCCCAGCCCGACCATCTCTGGAAACTCGACATCGACGTCCCCGAGCCCGCCGAGGAGGACCTCAGGAAGTACTGGGCGAAGTGCGTGGAGAAGCTCGGGATGGTGCCCAACGTCATCCGCGCCGTGTCCAGCAACCCGAAGAAGGCGCGCGCCTTCATCGGCATGTACAACGAGCTGATGCTGGGCGAGTCGGGCCTGTCGAAGCTCGAGCGCGAGATGATCGCCGTCGTCGTTTCATCGGCCAACCGCTGCTACTACTGCCTCGTGGCCCACGGCCAGGCGGTGCGCCAGTACTCCGGCGATCCGCAGCTCGGCGAGATGATGGTGCTGAACTACCGCGTCGCGGAGCTGCCCGCGCGTCAGCGCGCCATGCTGGATTTCGCGTGGAAGCTGACGGCGACGCCGTTCGACGTGCTCGACGCCGACCGCGGCGCGCTGCGCCAGGCGGGATTCACCGAACGGGACATCTACGACATCTGCGACGTCGTGGCGTTCTTCAACATGTCGAACCGCATGGCGCACGGCACCGAGATGATCCCCAACGCCGAGTACCACGCGCTCAGCCGCTGAGACGCGCCGCCGCCTCAGCGCGACTCCGCGAGGACCAGGTCGGCCGCCTTCTCGCCGATCATCATGCAGGCCGCGTTGGTGTTGCCCGAGACGAGCGTAGGCATGATGGAGGCGTCGGCGATCCGCAGCCCGGCGACGCCGTGGACCCGCAGGCGCGCGTCGACCACGGCCATCGGATCGCCGCCCATGCGGCACGTGCCGACGGGATGGTACGCCGAGGTGCCCTGACGGCGGGCGTAGTCGAGCAGCGCGGCGTCGTCGGCCGAGTCAGGTGGCGGCAGCCGTTCCTCCGCGACGAACGTCTTCAACGGCGCCGTGCGCGCGATGCGCCGCACCATCTTGAGCCCTTCCACGACAACGCGCCGGTCGTGCTCGTCCGCCAGATAGTTCGCGATCATCGATGGGCGCACAGAGGGATCGGCCGACTTGATCCGCAGCCGGCCGGCGCTGCGCGGCCGGGACTGGTTCATCAGGATCGTGAAGCCCGGGAACGGGTCGGGGCCACGGTCGAGGCGGTCGCTCGACCACGGGAAGAAATGCAGCTGCACGTCGGGGTCGGCGGCCTCCGGCATCACCTTGGCGAAGGCGCCGACATGGCCGGCGCTGATCGTCAAAGGGCCGCGCCGGAACAGCGCGTAGCGGAGCGCGGCGCCGACCCTTCCGGCGAAGGACCCCAGCTCGTCGTTGACCGTGACCGCGGCGTTGGCGCGGTAGGCGGAACGCACGCCCCAATGGTCCTGGAGGTTCTCGCCGACGCCCGGCGCGTCCCGCACCACGTCGACGCCATGCTCCCGCAGCAGCGCGGCCGGTCCGACGCCCGAGAGCTGCATCAGCCACGGCGTGTTGATCGCGCCGGCGCACAGCACGACCTCGCGCCGCGCCAGCGCCGTCGCGGCCGGGCCGCCGCCGCGACGGTAGCGCACGCCCGTGGCGCGGCCGTCCGCGATCTCGACGCGCTCGACGAGGACGCCGGTCTCGACGCGGCAGTTCGGACGCTTCTCCGCCGCCGCGACGTAGGCCCGCGCGGTCGAGCTGCGCCGCGCGTTCCGGGTCGTCAGGTGGTAGTAGCCGACGCCCTCCTGCGCCGATCCGTTGAAGTCGTCGTTGCGCGGCAGTCCCGCCGCCATGCCGCCGGCGATGAACGCCTCCGACAGCGCGTTGCGGTAGGTGATCTCGCCGACCCCGACGGGCCCCCCGGCGCCGTGCAGCCCGCCCTCCCCCGCGGGGTGGTCCTCGAGCCGGCGGAAATACGGCAGACAGTCCTGGAACGACCATCCCGCGTTGCCGAGCTGCCGCCAGTGGTCGTAGTCCGAGGCGACGCCCCGGATGTAGACCATGCCGTTGATCGAGCTCGATCCGCCGAGGACCTTGCCGCGCGGCCAGTAGATCCGGCGGCCGCCGACATGGGGTTCGGCGTCGGTCGAGAACTTCCAGTTCACGGCGGGATCGAGGAAGGTCTTCGCGAAGCCCAGCGGCACGTGGATCCACGGGTTGCGGTCGCGCGGTCCCGCCTCCAGCAGCAGCACCCGGTGGCCGGCCTCGGCGAGCCGGGCCGTGACCGGCCCGCCGGCCGATCCGGCGCCGACCACGATGAAGTCGTAGTCGCCGTCCACCGCGGCGCCTCCCGGTCCCGGTCCCGCGGGACCTAGCCCTTGCTGGCGGCGGGCTTAAGCCGCGCCAACACGCTGCCCAGGATGCCCTTGGGCAGGAAGATGATGAACACCACCAGCAGCACGCCGTAGACGACGTTGTCCCAGCCCACCGCCTTGGTGCCGAAGCCGATGCGCAGGCCCTCGGTCAGGAGGATGGTGATCACGGCGCCGGCCGTCGGTCCGAACGAGACGAACAGCCCGCCCACCACCACGGCGAACACCATCTGCAGCGACACGCCGATGCCGCTCACCGTGTCGGGCGAGATGAACATCTGGTACTGGCAGTACATCGCGCCCGCGAACGCCGTCATCATCGCGCTCAGCACGGTGATCTTCAGCTTCTCGACCGGCACGTGCACGCCGGCCGCCGCCGCCGCGTCCTCGTCGTCCGCGATCGCCTCGAGGGCGTAGCGCGTCATGCTGCGGTCGACGAGGTGCCAGATGACCAGCCCGAGCGCCCACACCGCCAGCGCGATCAGGAACCAGGTCGCCTTGTCGTTGAACTGCAGCGCCCACAGCGAGCTGCCGCCCTCGACGCGCTTGGGCGTGTAGCCGAGCGAGCCGCCGGTGAGGTCGCGGGTCGCGGTCACGACCTGGAGGACGATCCCCGACAGCGCCAGCGTGACGAGCGCGAAATAGTGCCCGGTGATGCGCGAGCGGAAGCACGGATAGCCGACCGCCACCGCCAGCGCGCCGGCCGCCAGCAGCGACAGCGGTATGCCGAGCCACGGCGACACGCCGTGGTTCCACAGCAGCGCGGTGACGTAGGCGCCGACGCCCATGAAGCCGCCGTGCCCCAGCGAGACCAGCCCGAACCGGCCCATCATCGCCCACGAGGTGTACGCGAACGACCAGATCAGGATGAGGATGAGGATGTGCAGCGGATACTGGTACCCGAGGCCGACGAAGACGAACGGCAGCGCGATCAGGACGGCCGCGGCGCCCGCGATCCAGGGGAGCTTGGGGCTCATTTGCGCCTCGCCAGAAGGCCCTCGGGCCGCAGGAACATCATGACGATGAAGAACACGAAGGCGAACACGTAGCCCCATTCGAGGTCGAGGTAGAGGCCGCCGACGGAGATGATCTCCGCGAAGATGAACGCCGCCACGAACCCGCCGATGAAGTTCCCGAGGCCGCCGAGCACGCAGATCAGGAACGTGATCGGCCCGAACGACAGACCGACGAAGGGATGCACGTCGTACTGCAGCACCAGCAGGCAGGCCGCCAGCCCGGCCAGGCCGCCGCCCAGCGCCGAGGTGACGACGTAGATCCGCCGGCTGTCGACGCCCATCAGGGTCATGATCTGGCGGTCCTGGGCGATCGCGCGGATCGCGGTGCCGGTGTAGGTGCGCGTCAGGAACAGGTAGACCAGCGTCATGCCGACCAGCGCGGCCGTGAACGACAGCAGCCGCGGCAGGCTGATGAACAGGCCCGACACCTCCATCGGCGGCATGCGGATGCCGAGGTTCCGGAAGTCGATGCCGAACGCGACGGTGGCAACGCTCTGGAGGAAGAACAGCACGCCGCCGGTCGCCAGGAGCTGGTTGATCGGCTCCGCCCCCAGGAGCGGCGATATCACGAAATGGTGCAGCGCCGCGCCCATCGCGGCGACGCCGACGATGCAGATCGCGGCGGCGGCGAAGTACTGCACCCCGTAGACGGAGTTCAGGTAGTACATGCCGTACATGCCGATCATGACGAGCTCGGCGTAGCAGATCCACACCACGTCGATGACGCCGAAGATCAGGTTCAGGCCCAGCGACAGCAGCGCCAGCAGGCCGCCGAGCAGGATGCCGTTGACCAGGGCCTCGAGCAGGTAGATGTCGAAGAAATCCATCGTGGCGCTCCCGGTCACACGCCCAGATAGGCTTCGCGGATAGACTCGTCGGCCAGAAGGTCGGCCGACGCGCCCGACGCGCGGATGGCGCCGGTCTCGAGCAGATAGGCCCGGTCGACCACGCGCAGCACCTGCTGGATGTTCTGCTCGACGATCAGCACGGTGAGGCCGCCGGAGCGGATCCGCCTCACGAGCTCGAACACCTGCTGCACGATCACCGGCGCCAGCCCCGCCGACGGCTCGTCGAGCAGCAGCAGCTTCGGTTCGGACATCAGCGCGCGGCCGATCGCGCACATCTGCTGCTCGCCGCCCGACATCGTGCCGGCCATCTGCAGGCGGCGTTCCTTCATGCGCGGGAACAGGTCGTAGACGAACTCCAGGCGGCGCGCGAATTTCGGCCGCGCCGAGGCGGGGAACGACCCCATCTTCAGGTTGTCCTCGACCGTCATGCGCGGGAACAGGCGCCGGCCCTCGGGCACGTGCGCGATCCCCAGCTCGACGATGCTGTGCGCCGGCGTGGCGACCAGGTCCACGCCCTCCATCGACAGCGAGCCGGCGGTCGGCCGGATCAACCCGGAGATCACGCGCATCAGCGTCGTCTTGCCGGCGCCGTTCGGGCCGATCACGCCGACGGCCTCGCCCGCCTTGACCTCGAGCGAGACCCCGAACAGCGCCTGGAAGCCGCCGTAGCCGGCGTTGACGGATTTCAGCTCGAGCATGCGCGGGACCGGGAGTGTCGGGATTGCGTGGGCATCGGCGCGGCTCAGGCGTTCGCCGCCGCGACCGCGTGCGCGGCGTCGGCATCGGTGCCGAGATAGACCTCGATCACGCGCGGATCGCGGGCCACGGCGGTCGGCAGGCCCTCGGCTATCTTCTCGCCGTGGTCCAGCACCATGACGCGGTCGACGACGCGCATCAGCACGCCCATGATGTGCTCGACCCAGATGATGGTGATGCCCAGCTCCTGGCGGATGTCGCGCAGCATCTGCGCCGCCTGGTCCATCTCGGTCTCGTCGAGGCCTCCGAGGCTCTCGTCGGCCAGCAGCAGCTTCGGCTCCGTCGCCAGCGCCTTGGCGAGCTCCAGCTTCTTGAGGCCGGCGGCGCCGAGGCCATCGACCGGCGCCCGCCGGTCCGTGGTCAGGCCGACCATGGTCAGGGCGCGCTCGGCGGATTCATAGGCCTTCGACCGCGAGGCGCCGCCCTGTCCGTAGTACCCCGCCAGCGCGACGTTCTCGAAGATGGTCAGTCGCTTGAACGGCCGCGGAATCTGGAAGGTGCGGCCGATGCCGCGGTTGATGATCCGGTGCGCCGCGACGCCGCCGATCTCGCGGCCGAGGAAACGTATCGATCCGGCCGTCGGCGGCAGCGTGCCGGACAGCATGTTGAAGATCGTGCTCTTGCCGGATCCGTTCGGGCCGATCAGCCCGAGGATCTCGCCCTGCTCGACCTTGAATGACACGTTGTTCACGGCCGTGAAGCCGCCGAAGCGCTTCACGAGTCCATCGACGATCAGCACTGTCGATCCACCCCGCCGGAGGCGTTCCCCTCGGGGAACCGGACGGGCCGGCCGGAAAGCCCCGGCCGGCCGCGAGCTCAGGCCGCGGTCACTTCGCCGCGTAGGGCGACGACGCGGGCAGCGGCAGCGTCGGGTCGCGGAGCTGCAGGCTCTTCGGCCACACGACATGCGCCTTGTCGTCGACGTACTGCACGATGACCGGGAACGCGCGCTCGTTCTGGCCGGCGATCGGCGAGCCCGCGCCCGCGAACTTCACGCCGAAGCCGAGCATCGTGCCGCCCTCGGGAAGGTCGACCTCGAGCGCCGCCTTGCGCAGCGCCTCGGCGTCGATGCCGCCGTGCTTCTTGATGGCGCGCGGCAGGACCTCCGTCATGAACACGTAGGTGTTGCTGGCGGCCATGCCGACATGGGCCGAGCGGATCGTGGTCCCCGGCTTGGCGGCGTCGTAGGCCTCGCCGACCATCTTGATCATCGGCGGCAGTCCGGCCGTGAGGGCCTTCTCGTTGGTCTGCCAGATCGAGATCGGGTCGACGTTGAAGAAGTAGTTGACGTCCTTGCCCAGGGATTCCTTGAGCTTGTCGTACACGCCGTAGCCGGCGCCGTGGCCGACCAGCGCGCTGAACCGGAGGCCGCCCTCGCGCGCCTGGCGCAGGAACAGCGTGATGTCCGGGTTGTAGCCGGTGTGCAGGATCACGTCCGGCCGGGCGCGCTTCAGCTTCGTCACCAGCGCCGACAGGTCGGGCGCGGTCGCGGCGTAGCCCTCCTTGAGCACGACGTTGAGGCCGGCGGCCTTGGCGCCGAGCTCGTTGCCCTTGGAGACGTCGACGCCGTAGGCGCCGTCCTCGTGGATGATGGCGACGCGCAGGTCCTTCGGCTCCTTGCCGAACTTGGCCTTGCTGTTCTTGGCGATGAAGTCCGTCGACATCTGGCCGAACTGCTGGCCGCTGGGCTGGCTCCGGAACACGTATTTGAGGTTCCGGTTCTCCAGCACCGCCGAGGAGATGCAGGTCGTGATCCACATGAACTTCTTCAACTGCTCGACGCGCGCCGCGACGGGCACGCACTGCGCCGAGGAGAAGAAGCCGAGCACCATGTCGACCTTTTCCTGCTCGATCAGGCGGACGGCCTCGTTGATGGCGACATCGGGCTTGCTCTGGGCGTCGGCGTAGACGGCCTCGATCTTGTAGCCCTCGACGCCGCCCTGCTTGATGAAATGGTCGATCATGATCTTGCTGCCGAGCGCGTGCAGCTCGGACCCGCCACCGGCCAGCGGGCCGGTGTAGTCGTAGATCACGCCGATCTTGAGCTTCTTCTCCTGCGCCTGAGCGAGGCCGGCCGCGCCGAGCGCGAGCGCCGCGGCCGCGATCCCGAGCGCGCGCCTGGTCGATGTGCCGATGGTCATCTGGCGTTCTCCCCTCGTCCGTTGTCGTTTTCTTTGCGCGTTCCGTGCCCGCGGCATCACAAGGGGGGCGCCGCCGCTTGTCAAGGCCCGGCGGCGGGCGGCGATCAGGCGTCGAAATCCAGTCCCCAGTCGCGGTAGTGCGCGCGGTCCTCGTCCCAGTTCTCGCGCACCTTGACGGTGAGGAACAGGTGGACCGGCCGGCCGGCGACGGCCGCGAGCTCGCGCCGCGCCCGCGCGCCGATGGTCTTGATGCGCACGCCGCCCTTGCCCAGCGCGATCGGGCGCTGGCTCTCGCGGGCGACGTAGATCACGCATTCGACGCGCGCCGATCCGTCCTTGCGCTCGGTCCACTCCGTCGTCTCGACCGCGATCGCGTACGGCAGCTCGTCGTGCAGCTGCAGGAACGTCTGTTCGCGCACGATCTCCGCGGCCAGCGAACGCATCGGCATGTCGGTGAGCTGGTCCTCGGGATAGAGGAACGGCCCCTCGGGCACGGCGCCCGCGCACCACGCCGCGAAATCCTCGACGCCGTCCCCGGTCGTCGCCGACACCATGAACGTGCGGACGAAATCGTGCGCGGCGGCGATCTCCGCCGCCAGCGCCAGCAGCCGGTCGCGGCGCACGAGGTCGATCTTGTTGAGCACGACGATCGCCGGCGCGCGCGTGCCGCGCAGCCGCGCGACGATCGCGCGCGCGTCGTCGGTGAAGCCGCGCGCGGCGTCGACCAGCAGCGCCACGCCGTCGGCCTCCTCGGCGCCCTGCCAGGCCGCGCGCACCATCGCGCGCTCGAGGCGCCGGCCCTGCCGCTCGTGGATGCCGGGCGTGTCGACGAAGACGATCTGCGCCCGGCCGCCGCCGGGCAGGTCGCGCATGGCGATCCCGAGCACGCGCGTGCGCGTGGTCTGGACCTTGTGCGAGACGATCGACACCTTGCCGCCCACCAACGCGTTGAGCAGCGTCGACTTGCCCGCGTTCGGCGCGCCGACCAGCGCCACGAAGCCGGCCCGCGTCGGCCCGCCGGAACCGGTGGCGTCGGCGGTCATACGAGGGTCGCCAGCAGCGTCGCCGCCGCCGCGCGTTCGCTCTCGCGCTTGGAGCGGCCGACGCCGCGCGCGGGGGGATGGCCCGCCACCGACACCTCGATGACGAACGTCAGCGAATGCGGCGGGCCGTCGCGCGCGATCTCGCGGTAGACCGGCAGCGCCAGCCCGCGGGCCTGCGCCCACTCCTGGAGGTCGGTCTTGGGATCGCGCGGCGGCTCGGCGTCGCGGTCGACGAAGGCGGTCCAGTGGCGCTCGACGAAGGCGCGCGCCGGCTCCAGGCCGCCGTCGAGGTACATCGCGCCGATCACCGCCTCGCAGGCGTCGGCGAGGATCGCCGGTTTGGCGCGCCCGCCGGTCGCGGCCTCGGACTCGCCGATCACGAGATGGGCGCCCAGCCCGATCGCCTTGGCGACGTCGGCGAGACGCTCGGCCCGCACCAGCGACGCGTGGCGGCGCGCCACCTCGCCCTCGCTCTCGCGCGGGAAGCGGCGCATCAGCAGGTCGGCCACCACCAGCGCCAGCACGCGGTCGCCGAGGAATTCCAGGCGCTCGTTGCCGAAGGGCAGTTCGCCCGCCCGGCCGCCCTGGCGGCCGACGGCGCTGCGGTGGGTCAGCGCGGCGCGCAGCAGCGCCGGGTCGGCGAAGCGGTGGCCCAGCGCGGCCGCGAATTCCGCCGCCGGCGCCGGCGTGGAAGAGGCGGCCTTTCCGCTCACTTGATGGACATGCCGAAACGGCTCCACCGCTTCGGCGCCAGCAGGATGAAATCGACCACCTCGATCACGGTGTTCAGGATCATCACGCCGCCGCGCGCCAGCGGCGCCAGCAGCGGCACGTCGAAGGTCGGCATGGGGACCACCAGAAACGGCTGGTGGCGCTCGACCGACATGAAAACGATCTCGGCGCGCCCGACCAGATTGTCGATCGGTAGGAAGCCGACGCCCTTGCCGTCGAGGCCGACCCGGCTGTCGGCCGACGAGTCGCGGTTGTCGCCCATCACGAACAGATGTCCGGCCGGGACCGTGAAGTCGCGCGACGTGCTGCGGGCGTGTTCCTGGATCAGGTGGGTGAAGCCGTTCGGCAGGGTCTCGCGGTAGACGTCCTTGCGCGGCGGCCCGCTCTCTCCAGGGATCGGCGCGGTCTCCTTGACGCGCTCGACGCGCTTGCCATTGACGAACAGCTCGCCCTCGACCACGCGGATCGTGTCGCCCGGCAGGCCGATGATGCGTTTGATGTAGTCGGTGCGGTTGTCGCCCGGCCACTTGAAGACGGCGATGTCGCCGACCTTCGGGTCGCGCGCCATGATCCGGCCCTGGAACGGCGGAAGCGACAACGGGAAGGCGTGCCGGCTGTAGCCGTAGGCGTATTTCGAGACGAATAGATAGTCGCCGACCAGCAGGGTCGGCTCCATCGATCCGCTGGGGATATTGAACGGCTCGTAGGCGAATGTGCGCGCCGTTATGGCGATCAGCACGGCGTAGAAGACGGTCTTGACCGTCTCCCACCAGCCACCGGATTCCTGCTTGCGACTCATGGGCTTGGCGCGGTTCCCTACGGCCGGGCGGAAGCGCGCGCCGGGCATGGGCGGCGGCCGGCGCGGCGCGAAGGCGCGGGTATATCAACAATCCCCGACGGTGTCTTGCCGGAAACGGCGCAGATCCGGCCGCGCGGCCGCGCCGGAATGTCGGCATGAGCGATCTCTCATATCGACATCCGGCGCCCGATGGCGCATGTCCATATCGGAATTGGGGAAAGCGCGGGATTATCGAGGGGACGATCGATGGCGGGCGCCGGTCACGACTTCATGTTCATGTGGAGCCTCGCGTACAAGGCCTACACCAGCGTGTGCAAGGACGAATGGGTGCTCAAGAATTTCAGCCCGGCGCTGATGATCGCGATCAGCTGGGAGGAGACCCAGTTCAACAACATCCGCCAGACCCCGTTCAACCACACCGACTGGATGAAGCGCTGGACCGAGCTTGCGCCCGACGGCAAGACGAAGGTCGACCCCGTGACCCAGCAGGTGCCCGGCAACCACGCCATAGGCTACGTGCAGGCCGAACGCGACACCATCGACCGCTGGCTGGCGCTCAATCCCAAGATCTGCGTCGGCCTGCCGGGCTTCACCGAGGACCTGGTGTTTGTCGGCACCGACAAGGGGGTGACGGTGGAGCAGCGCCAGCGGCGCACGCGCTGGTGGCAGAACGTCGACGAGGCCATCCTCAAGGACGACGACGCCGGATTCAGCCTCGGTTGGCGGGCGTTCTCGCACATGCACACGATGAAAGCGGCGTCGACCAAGGCCGGCGCCCTGAAGAACTACGGCGGCAGCAACGCCGCCCGCGACGCCCCGGGCAAGGCGGTCGGACGCACGGCGCCGGAGATCATCCAGGGCTGGCTCGACACCGACGCCTGCATGCGCGCCATCGGCGGCATGCAGTCGTACCAGGCCGATCCGTCGGTCGCGATGGTGCCGGCGATGCGGATCGTGGCCGGGGCCTACTACTTCTCGCGCCCCGATGGCGACTTCGCGGGCGGATTCTGGGGCACGTCGCGCGACGACGCGCGCGCCACGTCGCGGGTGTTCGACAAGTACCTCAAGCGCGGCGCCAGCGACTCGTTCATCCCGTCGGACAAGATCGGCGCGCTGCGCGCGGACCTGAAGGCGAACGTCGGAATCGTCGAGAAGGCCTAGGGACCGGCGACCTCCGGCACTTCGACCGCCGGCGACGGCCGCGCCTCGATGACGACGAAGGCCTGCGCCAACGGGTAGTCGTCGGTGATCGTCAGATGGATCTCCGCCGTCGCGCCCGGCGGCGTCAACGCCGCGAGCCGCGCCAGCGCCCCGCCGGTCAACGCCATGGTCGGCTGTCCGCCCGGCTTGTTGACGACGCCCATGTCGCGCCAGTAGACGCCACGCCGCAGTCCGGTGCCGAGCGCTTTGGAGCACGCCTCCTTGGCGGCGAAGCGCTTGGCGTAGCTGGCGGCGCGCGTCGCGCGCCCCTCCGACCGGCGCCGCTCGATCTCCGTGAAGCAACGGTCGACGAAGCGCGCGCCGTGCCGCTCCAGCGTCGCCTCGATGCGGCGGATGTCGATCAGGTCGCTGCCGATGCCCAGGATCATGGCGCCGCTTCCGACCGGCCCGGACGGCGGCTCACGACAGCGCGACGCGCGCCGGCGCCAGCGCCAGACCGGGCGTGTCGACACGCGTGCGGAACACGGTGCCGCAATTCTCGCGCGGGCCGCCGCGCGAGCCGGTGACGACGTAGAGGTCGCGCAGATCGTCGCCCGCGAAGCACACGCTGGTCACCATCGACAGCGGCACGGCCAGGTCCATGCGGTGCGCGCCGTCGGCGCCATACACCGCGACGCGGCCGCCATGCGCGTCGGCCACCCAGACCGAGCCGTCGGCCGCGACCTTCAGCCCGTCCGGCACATGGTCCTCGCCGAGATCGGCGAAGACGCGCCACGGACCGACCGACCCGTCGGCGCCGACATCGTAGACGCGCACGATGTGGGCGCGCGCGTCGGAATGGTAGAGCCGGGTCCCGTCGGGCGAGACGCCGAGCCCGTTGGTCAGCATCACCCCGTCGGAGATCGTGCGCGCGCGGCCGTCGAGGTCGATGACGTGCAAGTGGCCGGGCTTGGGCGCCTCGCCGCCGAACACGCGGAACGCCAGCGAGCCGACGTACACGCGGCCGGCGCGGTCGGTCGTGAGGTCGTTGAAGCCGATGCCGCCGGGCGTGTCCGCGGCCGCCAGCAGCGTGCGGCCGGGGCCGCCGTCGAGCGGCGCGTGGACGACGTCGCGGCCGCCGAGCACGAGACCGCCGGCGGCGTGCAGCGCGATGCCGCCGACGCCGCGCCGCTTCGGCACCGCGAGCGAGACCTTGTCGGCGCGGTCCAGCAGGAACACGCCGCCGTTCATCACGTCGCTGAAATAGAGGCCGCGCGCCGGATCCCATACCGGCCCTTCGACCAGGCCGTAGCCGGTGGTCACTTCCCGCATCGTCGTTCCTCCGCGCCGCTTTCCGCCGGCATGCTAGCCAGCGCGCGCGCCCGGGTCGACCCCGCCGCGTCAGGCCTCGAGGCCGCGCGCCTTGTCCATCAAACGCCGCATCTCGCGGATGCTGGCGTCGAGGCCGACGAAGATCGCCTCGCCGATCAGGAAATGGCCGATGTTCAGCTCGACCACCTGCGGGATCGCCGCCACCGGCCCGACGTTGTCGTAGGCCAGACCGTGGCCCATGTGGCATTCCAGACCCATCGTCGCGCAGGCGGCGGCGGCGGCGCGCAGCCGCTCCAGCTCGGCCGCGCGCGCGGCGCCCTCCAGCTCGCAGTAGCGGCCGGTGTGCAGCTCGACCACCGGCGCGCCCAGCGACACCGCCGCCGCGAGCTGGCGCCGGTCGGGCTCGATGAACAGCGACACGCGGCAGCCGGCGTCGCGCAGCCGCGCCACCATCGGCTTCAGGTGGTCGTGCTGGCCGACGGCGTCGAGACCGCCCTCCGTCGTCCGCTCCTCGCGCTTCTCCGGCACGATGCAGGCGGCGTGCGGCCGGTGGCGCTCGGCGATCGCCACCATCTCCGCCGTCGCGGCCATCTCGAAATTCAGCGGCAGCGCGATCTCGGCCACGAGCCGCTCGATGTCGGCGTCGACGATGTGCCGGCGGTCCTCGCGCAGGTGCGCGGTGATGCCGTCGGCGCCGGCCGCCTCGGCCATGCGCGCCGCGCGCAGCGGATCGGGCAGTCGGCCGCCACGCGCGTTGCGCACGGTGGCGACGTGGTCGATGTTGATGCCCAGGCGGATGCGGCGCGCGTTCATGGCTGGTCCGTTGCTTTGCCGCGGGCGCGTGGACCGGCCGCGATCGGGCGCAGGATACGCCGGCCGCGGTCCCCGCGCGCCGCCGTATTTGTCCGCATTGTCGAAGGCGTCGCCGGCGTCAGGCCCGCGCGCGCTCGACCGCGTTGATCGCCGGGGTGGCGCGCAGCGCCGCCGTGATGTCGGCGAGGTGGCGCGCGTCGTCGACCTCGATGTCGAGCAGCATGTCGAAATAGTCCGACGAGCGGTTCAGGATCTTGAGGTTTGTGATGTTGCCCTGGTTGCGGGCGATCACGGTCGACAGGCTCGACAGCGTGCCGGGCCGGTTCTCGACCGTCAGCTTGAGACGGCCGACGTATTTTCCGCTCGGATCGGACGCGCCCTGCCAGCCGACGTCGATCCAGCGCTCGGGCTGGTGCGCCAGGCTCTCCAGCGTCTCGCAGTCGATGGTGTGGATCGTCACGCCCTTGCCGGTAGTGATGATGCCGACGATGCGATCGCCGGGCAGCGGATGACAGCAGCGCGCGAAATGCAGCGCCATGCCGGGGATCAGGCCGCGGATGGCGATGCTGGGGTCGTCGGCGGCGGCGCCCTCGCCGCCGTCGCGCAGCCGCGCGCGCGCGCGCGCCAGCGGCACGATCTCGGCGCTCTTCTGCTGCCGCGACCTCAGGCCCGGATAGACCGCGTGCAGCACGTCGCGCGCCGCCACCAGGCCGGCGCCGACCGCGGCGTTCAGATCCTCGATCGAGCCCTGCTTGAAGTTCGCCAGCACCTGGCCGAGGCCCTTCTCGGTCAGCGCCTCGCCGGCCTCGTCGAACGTCTTGTGCAGCAGCGACTTGCCGAGGCTGACGTACTGCTCGCGCTGCTTCGAGCGCACGAAACGGCGGATCGCGGCGCGCGCCTTGCCGGTGACGGCGAAGCGCTCCCAGGTCGGCGACGGCGTCTGCGCCTTCGACGTCACGATCTCGACCTGGTCGCCGTTCTGCAGCACGTGGCGCAGGGGCAGCAGGCGGCCGTTGACCTTGGCGCCGACGCAGGTGTCGCCGACCTGGGAGTGCACGGCGTAGGCGAAGTCGACCGGCGTCGCCCCGCGCGGCAGGTTGATCAGCTCGCCCTTGGGCGTGAAGCAGAACACCTGGTCCTGGAACATCTCGAGCTTGGTGTGCTCGAGGAACTCCTCCGGCCCCGAGGCCTTCTCGAGGATCTCCAGCAGGTCGCGCAGCCAGCGGTACTGGCGCCCGTCGGTGCCGTCGCCGCCCTCCTTGTACGCCCAGTGCGCCGCCGCGCCGCGCTCGGCGAGGTCGTGCATCTCGCGCGTGCGGATCTGGACCTCGATGCGGTGGTTGCGCGGCCCGTACACGCCGGTGTGCAGCGAGCGGTAGCCGTTGGGCTTGGCGACGGAGATGTAGTCCTTGAAGCGGTCCGGCACCGTCCGGTACTTGCCGTGCAGCACGCCGAGCGCGGCGTAGCACCTCGCCACGTCGTCGACCACGACGCGGAAGGCCATGATGTCGGAGAGCTGCTCGAACGAGACGTTCTTGCCGCGCATCTTGCGCCAGATCGAATAGGGCGTCTTCTCGCGGCCGGTGATCTCCGCGTCTATGCCGGCGTCGGCCAGCGCCCGGCGCAGTTCGTCGCAGATGTCGGGCACCAGCGTGCGGCCCTGGTCGCGCAGGAACTGCAGCCGGGTGACGACCGACTCGCGGCCCTCGGCGTTGAGCTCGGCGAAGGCCAGGTCCTCAAGCTGGTCGCGCAGGTTCTCCATGCCGATGCGCGAGGCCAGCGGCGCGTAGATGTCCATCGTCTCGCGCGCGATGCGGCGGCGCTTGTCGGCGTCCTTGATGAAGCGCAGCGTCAGCATGTTGTGCAGGCGGTCGGCCAGCTTGACGAGCAACACCCGGATGTCGTCCGACATCGCCAGGAACAGCTTGCGGAAATTCTCCGCGTGCTTGGTGTCGTCGGACTGGAGCTGCAGGCGCGACAGCTTGGTGACGCCGTCGACCAGCTTGGCGATGCGCGGCCCGAACAGCGACTCGATCTCGAGCAGCGTCGCGTCGGTGTCCTCGACCGTGTCGTGCAGGAGGCCGGTGACGATGGACTCCGATCGAGCCGCATGTCGGCGAGGATGCCGGCGACCTCGACGGGGTGCGAGAAATAGGGATCGCCCGAGGCCCGCCGCTGGGCGCCGTGTTTGCGCAAACCGTAGACGTACGCGCGGTTCAGCAGTTCCTCGTCCGCGTTCGGATCGTAGGATTTGACGCGCTCGACCAGTTCGAACTGCCGGATCATCGCGACCGCACCGCCCTCCGATGGAGACTATAACGCGCGTATCGGGCCGTCGTCATGTGGCGCCGTCATGGCGAAGGCGCCCGCCGCGGGGCTCGCGGCGGCGCGCGGACATGAAAAAGGCCGGTCGAACGATCGACCGGCCTTCGTCGGGGCGCCGCGCGGCGGCGCTACGGCTGGTCGGTGTCGTCGTAGTCGTCGGCCGGCAGCGGCCGCGGCTGGGCCGCCTCGGCGCCCTGCTGCGCCAGCGTGGCCGCGAGATGCTCCTCGAGCTCGAGCATCTCGTTGCCCTCCTCCGGCTGGTCGATATCGGCGTGCTTCTGGAGCCCGCTGATGATCGCCTCCTTGAGGACGGCGAGGTCGAGCTTCTTGTCGGCGATCTCGCGCAAGGAGACGACCGGGTTCTTGTCGCGGTCGCGGTCGACCAGCAGGGTCGAGCCGGCGGTGATGTCGCGCGCGCGCTGCGCCGCGAGCATCACGAGGTCGAAACGATTGGGGACCTGCACGATGCAGTCCTCGACGGTGACGCGCGCCATGGATGGCCTCCGGAAGGGGGTGGGCGGAGATACAAGCGTGGCGCGGAAAAAGCAAGCCGTTCCGGCGCTTATCGCGCGAGGCGTTCGATCCGCTGATCCGGCGGCAGCGCCGCGATCAGATCCACGATGGCGTCCCCGGTGCGGGGATGACGCCACGCCGGCACCAACTCGGCGAGCGGCAAAAGGACGAACGCCCGCAGATGCGATCGTGGATGAGGAATCGATATATTCTCATTATTTATCAATATATTATCGTAGTCTATCAGATCGATATCGATCCATCTGGCAGCGTTGCGCGCCTCCCGCACACGGCCGAACTCGGCTTCGACCCGGTGCAGCGCCGCGAGCGTCGCCTCGGGCCCCAGCCCGGTCGACACCTCGGCGACGGCGTTGACGTACCAAGGCTGGTCGGAGGCCGGCACGGGCGCCGACCGGTACCACGACGACCGCCTCCGGGTCCGCACGCCCAGGTAGGCCAGACGCCTCAACGCCGCGCCGAGAGTCCGGACCGGGTCGCCGAAGCGTGGGTGGCGGAGGTTCGCGCCTAGTCCGATATGGATCGCCAAGGGTGCCTCCGGAAGGCATCGCTGGTAGGCGGCGCCCGTCAAAAATTCCATATGTAGATGGTCTTGCCCTCCCGGCGGACCCGCCCTAGACTAAACAGGTAAATGTTAAGTGCAATTACTCGCGGACGTCCGGTCAACGGATGCCGTCTATTTTGGCCCCCTCTGGCATAAGGATAACGAAAAATGAAAAGCCATTTCTACAGTGAGGAGCGTATCGCGCTCTTCATTGATGGCGCGAACCTGTACTCGGCCGCCCGCGCCCTCGGCTTCGACATCGACTACCGCAAGCTGCTCAAGGTGTTCCGCGACCGCGGCCGGCTGGTGCGCGCCTACTACTACACGGCGCTGGTCGAGGACCAGGAGTACTCCCCGATCCGCCCGCTGATCGATTGGCTGGACTACAACGGGTACACCATGGTCACCAAGCCGACCAAGGAATTCACCGACGCCATGGGCCGCCGCAAGATCAAAGGCAACATGGACATCGAGCTGGCGATCGACGTGCTGGAGATGTCGGAGCACATCGACCACGCCGTGCTGTTCTCCGGCGACGGCGATTTCCGCCGTCTCGTCGAGGCGGTCCAGCGCCGCGGTCTGCGCGTCTCCGTCGTCAGCACGATCAAGTCGGCGCCGCCGATGGTCGCCGACGAGCTGCGCCGCCAGGCCGACGAGTTCGTGGAGCTGGCCGAGCTGGCGCCGCTGATCGCCCGGTCGCCCGCCGAGCGTCCGCAGCGTCCCGCGCCGGCGCCGCGCGACAGCGACCTCGACGACGACCAGATGGTGCGCTCGGCCTGAGACGCCGCGCGGACATCCTCGACACGAAGGGGGCCGTCGCGGCCCCCTTTCACGTTGGCGTCCGGCGGTCCGTGATACTCTCGGCCCGGTGCCCGATGGTTCCCCGATGACGCAGGCGTCCCCCGCTCCGACCTTCACGCCGCCGCCGCGCGACTGCGCGCGCTGTCCGCGGCTGGCCGGGTTCATCGGCGAACAGCGCGCGAAATTCCCTGACTGGCACAACGCGCCGGTGCCCTCGTTCGGCGCGCTGTCGTCGCGGCTGCTGATCGTCGGCCTGGCGCCGGGGCTGCGCGGCGCCAACCGCACCGGCCGGCCGTTCACCGGCGACTACGCCGGCGACCTGCTCTACGCCACGCTGCGCGAGTTCGGTCTGGCGCGCGGCGACTACGGCGCGCGGCCCGACGACGGCCTCGAATTGGTGGATTGCCGCATCGCCAACGCCGTGCGCTGCGTGCCGCCGGAGAACAAGCCGACGCCGGCGGAGTTCAACCAGTGCCGGCCGTTCCTGCGCGAGGAGATCGCCGCCATGCCCAACCTGCGCGTGGTCGTGGCGCTCGGACTGGGCGCGCACCAGCAGACGCTGCGCACCCTCGACGTCAAGCCGGTGTCGGCGTTCCCTTTCGGCCATGCCCGCATCCACGCCCTGCCGGACGGCAAGCTGCTGGCCGACAGCTACCATTGCTCGCGCTACAACACGAACACCGGCCGGTTGACGACGGAGATGTTCCGGGCGGTGTTCACGGGTGTCGTGGCGCGGCTGCGGGACGCGGGATAGGAGGTGGCGATGCGCCTTCTGGCCGACGGCCCGCTCCTGGACGCGGCGCGCGGACACTACCGGCAGCCGCACCGCTTCTACCATGACGTCCGGCACGTCGACGAGCTGATCGACCTCGCCGGCCGCCACACGCCCGATCTCGACGACGCCGAGCAGCTCGCGCTGCTGTTCCACGACGCCGTCTACGTGCCGGGCGCGCCCAAGGGCCAGAACGAGGCGCTGTCCACGACGCTGATGCGCGCCACCGCGTTCGCTCTTGCCGAGGACGGCGCGATCCCGGCGATCCCCGCCGCGACGCTCGAGGACGCCGCTGCGATCATCGTCGCGACCACGCACGCCGAGCCGCCACCGGACCGCGCCGCGCGGATCTGCGACCTCGATCTGTGGCGGCTGGCGGCGCCGTGGCGCGCGTTCCTCGCGCACGGCGAGGACATCCGCCGCGAGTACCGCTTCCTGCATGCCTCGGACGAGGCGTTCTGGACCGCGCGCCACGCGTTCTACCGGAGCATGCTGGACAAGCCCGCGCTGTTCGCGACCCGGCGGTTCCGCGACGGTTTCGAGCCCGCCGCGCGCGACAACCTGCGGCAGGCGCTGCTACTGTAGGGCCGCGCCGCGATCCGGCACGGGAGGCGACGGATGACCCCGGAGATGACGCCCCTGATCCTGCTCGCGGCGCTGGTCGCGATCGCGGCCATCGCGCTGGTGACGGCCGCGCCGCGGCCGCGGCCCGGCGGCGGCGGGCTGGTCGCGGCACCGCCGCCCGATCTGTCGCCCGCGATGGCGGCCTACGCGCTGGCGCGGCGATATCCGAAGCCGGCGCTGACGGCGGCGGTCGCCAACCTGGAGCGCCAGGGCTTCCTCCGCGCGACCGGGACCGGCGCCGCGGATTCGCCCTTCGCGATCAAGCGGACGCGCCGCACCGACACCCCGCCGCTCGAGGACGAGGCGGCGCTATACACCGCGCTGTTCGCGGACGGGCCCGAGCTCACGGTCGCGGCATCGGACGCCGCCGGGCGCCGCCGGCTCAAGCGCGCTCGCCAGGCGCACGAGCGGGCGCTGCGCGCGCGCTTCAACGCCACGTACCACCGCGGCTATCCCGCCGTGCGATGGGCGCTGCTCGCGACCGCCGGCGCCGGCGCGTGGATGGCGCTGTTCGGCGGCGCCGGCGGGCGGCGCTTCGACGGCGACGACGCCATCATCCTGTTCAGCGGCGTCGGCGCGTTCCTGCTCGCCCTGTTCGCCGGCGCGCAGACGCGTCTGCTGGCGCCCGACGGCGCCACCCCGGCGCGGCCGGTCGTGGCCGTCCTCCCGGTCGTCGGCATGGTCGGCGTCATGGCCGCGCTGCTCATCAACGGGCATGCGACCCCGTCGATCCTGCTCGTGGCGGCGATGGCGTTCATCGCCGGTTGCGGCCGCGCGTGGCTGCCGCGCCTCACCGACGAGGGACAGGCCGCCGTCGACGCCGCCGGCGGCATGCGCGCCTACATCGAGACCACCACGCCGCCGCCGGAGGAACTCGCCGCCGGCGCCGACGCCGCGCGCGGCCGCTTCGCGGCGCTGCGTCCCTACGCCACCGCGATGGGCGTCGGGCCGGCGTGGAGCGCGCACAACGCCGCCCTGCTCGCGGCGCTGGGAATCGCCGCCTTCGCCGCGACCCGTGGCCACGAACGCGACCACGGCGAGGGCGGATCGGGGTCCACCGACAGCTGGTCGGCGTTCGACGACCCCGGCGGCTTCGACGGCGTCCTCGACTCGGCGTTCTCCGACGCGCTCGACTCGGCCTCGTCGGACTCCGGTTCGAGCGACGGCAACAACGACAGCGGCGGCGGCGACAGCGACAGCGGCGGCGATAGTGGCGGCGGCAGCGACGGCGGTGGCGAGTAGGTCCGCCCTCAGCTCCTGGGCGCCGCGCGCACGGCCGCCACGATCTCGTCCGACATCGGCGCCACGCGGCTGGACCACGCGCCGGCGAGGCGGCCGGCGCCGTCGATCAGGTATTTGTGGAAGTTCCATTTCGGCGCGCCGCCCTCGCCCAGCTCGGCGGCGATCCAGCGGTAGAGCGGATGGGCGTCGGCGCCGATCACCTTCTGCTTGGCGGTCATCGGGAAGGTCACGCCGAAGCTGGTCTCGCAGAAGCTCTTGATGGCGCCCTCGTCGCCCGGCTCCTGGGCGCCGAAATCGTTCGACGGCACGCCGAGCACGACCACGCCGTCGGGCCCGCCCATCTTCGCGTGCAGCTCCTGCAGCCCGGCGTATTGCGGCGTGAACCCGCAGGCCGAGGCGACGTTGACCAGCAGCACCGGCCGGCCGGCGTAGTCCAGCAGCGGCAGCGGCGCGCCGTCGATCGAGCTGAAGGCGAAATCGTGGGCCGTCGTCATGGCCGGTCTCCTCCTTCGCGGCGCTACTGGAACGTCACCCGCGTCTCGCCGACGCCGGTGAACTCCGACACCGCGACGCCGGGGCCGGCGAGGATCTGTGGCGGATGCGTCGAGCCGGTCAGCACGATGTCGCCGCCGCGCAGCTTCTTGCCGTGCCCCGGAAGCTGGTTTGCAAGCCACGCCAGCGAGATCAGCGGTCCGCCCATGACGTTGGCGCCGGGTCCGGCGGCCAGCTCCTTGCCGTCGTGCGACGAGCGGCCGTGGAACGTGGCGAGGTCGAGCGAGGCCCAGTCCTTGATCTCCGGGCCGACGATGCAGGCGCCCTGGAGGAAATCGTCGGCGACGCGGCTCTTGCCGTCGGTCTTGCCGAGATCGGCGAAGCGGTTGTCGACCACCTCCATGCCGCAGTACAGCGCCGCGACGTAGGGCTTGATCGACTCCGCGTCGTAGGGCGTGGCGCGCGCCGGCACCTCCTTGGCGATGCGCGCGACGATCTCGCACTCGATGCCGTATTTCACGAAGGTGCCGGCGGGGAAGGTCACGCCCGATGACTTGATGCCGCTCTGGAAGATGGCGCCGAACGCGGGGCCCGAGAGCCCAATGACGGGGGAGAAGGGGTGTGCCCTTCTCCCCTCGCAGGAGGGGAGAAGGTGGCGCGTAGCGCCGGATGAGGGGCTTCGTCTCGGCCGCACGCTCCCTCTAGTCGCACGCGGTCTAACACGCACCGCGCGACGGCGTCACCCCGGAAGCCGGCCACGAAAAAGGGCGGCCCGCGGGCCGCCCTTCTCCGTTCCGGACGCTCGACGCGTCAGGCGGCCTTGGCCTTGGCGCCGTAGAAGCTCTGTCCCTTGGCGGCCATGTCGCGCAGCATCTTCGGCACGGCGAACTGCTGGCCGTATTTCTGCGCCAGCGAATCGCACTCCGCGACGAACTTCACGACGCCGACCTGGTCGATCAAGCTGATGGCGCCGCCGGTCTGCGGCGCGAAGCCCAGCCCCATGATCGAGCCGATGTCGCCGTCGCGCGGATCGGTCAGCACGTTGGCCTCGAGGCAGCGCGCCGTGTCGACCGCCTGGACGTAGAGCAGCCGCTTCTTGACCTCCTCCGCGACGGCGGTCTTGGCCGGACCCTCGCCGTGCGCCAGCTCCTCGCGCGGCGGGAAATGCGACGCCAGCTCCGGCCACAGGCGCTTCTTGCCGTCGGCCGGATACTCGTAGAAGCCCTTGCCGTTCTTGCGGCCGAAGCGCTCCAGCTTCTTGACCATCAGCTCGAGCATGTCCTCGGTGCCGCTGCCCTCGTACTTCTCGCCCGCCGCCGCGGCGTCGCGCCGGGTCTGGTCCATGATCTTGTACGACAGGTCGATGGCGACCTCGTCGTTGAGCGCCAGCGGGCCCACCGGCATGCCGGCGAAGCGCGCGCAGTTCTCGATCATCGCGGCGGGGATGCCCTCCTTCAGCATGCGGTGGCCCTCGCTGATGAAGGCGCCGCACACCCGGCTGGTGAAGAAGCCGCGGCTGTCGTTGACCACGATCGGCGTCTTGCGGATCTTCTGGACGTAGTCCAGCGCCCGCGCCAGCGTCTCCTGCGACGTCTTCTTGCCGACGATGATCTCGACCAGCGGCATCTTCTCGACCGGCGAGAAGAAATGCAGGCCGATGAAGTTGGCGGGCCGCGCGCTGGCCTCGGCCAGGCCGGTGATCGGCAGGGTCGAGGTGTTGGACGCGAAGATCGCGGTCGGCGCCAGCGCCGCCTCGGCCTTCTTCGTCGCCTCGGCCTTGACGTCGCGGTTCTCGAACACCGCCTCGATCACGAGGTCGCAGCCCGCCAGCGCGCCGTAGTCGGCGGTCGGCGTGATGCGCCCGAGGATCTCGGCCGCCTTATCCTTCGTCAGGCGGCCGCGCGAGGCGTCCTTCTCGAGGTCCTGCTGGCAATGCGCCTTGCCGCGGTCGGCCGACGCCTGGTCGCGGTCGACGAGCACGACCTCCAGCCCGGCGCGCGCCGAGACGTTGCACACGCCCGCGCCCATCAGGCCGGCGCCGATCACGCCGATGCGCTTGTACTCCTGCTTCGGCACGTCCTTGGGACGGCGCGCCAGCTTGTTGGCCTCCTGCAGGCCGAAGAACAGCGTGCGGATCATGCTCTTGGCGACGGGATCGCGCAGCAGCGACACGAAGTAGCGCGTCTCGATCTTCAGGCCGGTGTCGAACGGCACGTTGAGGCCCTCGTACACGCAGCTCATGATCGCCTTCGGCGCCGGATACACGCCGTTGGTCTTGCCCGCGATCATGGCGTTGCCGCCGATGAAGGTCTGCACGCCGGCCGGGCTCCACACCTGGCCGCCGGGGAAGCCCGGCGTCTTGAAGCCGGGGCGGTCCCACGGCTGCACCGCGCGGGCGTCTATCGCCGGCGCGCCCTTGGCCGCGAACGCCGGCACCACCTTCTCGCCGGCCGGCGCCATCAGCCACTCCTTGGCGCGCGCCAGCAGCTTGTCGGCCGGCACCACCTCGTGGATCAGACCCATGCCCTTGGCGTCGGCCACCGACAGGTCCTTGCCCTCGAGCAGGACCGGCGCGGCGTTCATCACGCCGACCAGCCGCGGGATGCGCTGCGTGCCGCCGCCGCCCGGCAGCAGGCCGAGCTTGACCTCGGGCTGGCCGATCTTGGTCTTGGGGTTGTCGGCGGCGATGCGGTAGTGGCAGGCGAGGCAGATCTCGAAGCCGCCGCCCAGCGCCGTGCCGTTGATCGCCGCGACCCACGGCTTGCCGCCGGTCTCCATGGCGCGGAACATCCGCTGGAGCTGGCTGAACTGCTCCATCAGCTTGGCGGCGTCCGACGTGTCGGCGTTGAGCAGCATCTCGAGGTCGGCGCCGGCGATGAAGTCGGCCTTGGCCGAGGCCAGGATCACGCCCTTCACGGCGGGGTCCTTGACCGCCTTCCGCGCGGCGTCGGCGAACGCCGCCATCGAGCCTTCGTTCAGCACGTTCATGCTGCGGCCGGGCATGTCCCACGTGATCGTGGCGATGCCGTCGGAATCGACTGCGTAGTTGATCATTATGGTCTCCTCCCCCTCTCCCCGCGCGGGCGGGGAGAGGGCCGGGGTGAGGGGCTTCACTCTGGTCGGTACGGCGCGCGGGTGCTGGAGAAGCCCCTCATCCGGCGCGGCGCGCCACCTTCTCCCCGCCTTCGCGGGGAGAAGGGAGATCGGTCAGACCCGCTCGATGATCGTGGCTGTTCCCATTCCAGCGCCAACGCACAGCGTCGCCAGACCGGTGCTCAGGCCGCGGCGCTCCAACTCGTCGAGCAGCGTGCCGAGGATCATCGCGCCGGTGGCGCCCAGCGGATGTCCCATGGCGATGGCGCCGCCGTTCACGTTGATCTTGTCGTGCGGCATGCCGAGCACCTGCATGTAGCGCAGCACGACGGCGGCGAACGCCTCGTTGAGCTCGAACAGGTCGATGTCCTTGACCGACATGCCGGCGCGCTTCAGCGCCTTCTCGGTCGAGGGCGCCGGGCCGGTCAGCATGATGGTCGGCTCCGAGCCGATCGAGGCGAAGGAGCGGATGCGGGCGCGGGGCTTCAGGCCGGAGCGCTCGCCGAACTCCTTGCTGCCGATCAGGATGCCCGAAGCGCCGTCGACGATGCCCGACGAGTTGCCGGCGTGGTGCACGTGGACGATCTTCTCGACCTCGGGATAGCGCTGCAGCGCCACCGCGTCGAAGCCCGGCATCACCTCGCCGTGCATCTTGAACGACGGCTCCAGCGCCGCCAGCGACTGCATCGTCGTGGTCGGGCGCAGGAACTCGTCCTGGGCCAGCAGGTCGACGCCGTTCTGGTCCTTCACCGGCACGACCGACTTCTTGAAGTAGCCCTTGTCCCAGGCGTGCTTGGCGCGCTTCTGCGACTCGACGGCGTAGGCGTCGACGTCGTCGCGGCTGATGCCGTACTTGGTGGCGATCAGGTCGGCCGAGATGCCCTGCGGCACGAAGTACAGCGGGATCGCCACGGCGGGATCGACCGGCCACGAGCCGCCGTCCGAGCCCATCGGCACGCGCGACATCGACTCGACGCCGCCGCCGATCACGGCGGTCGCCTGGCCCGACATCACCTGGGCGGCGGCCATGTTGGTGGCCTCCAGGCCCGAGGCGCAGAAGCGGTTCACCGTGACGCCGGCGACCGTCTCGGCCAGCCCGGCGCGGATCGCCGCCGTGCGCGCGATGTTGGCGCCCTGCTCGCCAATCGGCATGACGCAGCCCAGCACCACGTCGTCGACCAGCGACGTGTCGAGCTGGTTGCGGTCGCGCAGCGACTCCAGCACCGTCGTCGCCAGCCGGGTCGGCGTGACCTCGTGCAGCGAACCGTCCTTGCGGCCCTTGCCGCGCGGCGTGCGCACGGCGTCGTAGATATATGCCTCGGCCATGGTCATCTCCCTCGTGTCGTCCGGTCGCCGGCGCCGCCCTCAGAGCGTGCGGCCGATGATCTCTTTCATGATCTCGTTGGTGCCGCCGTAGATCTTCTGCACCCGGCTGTCGGCATAGAGCCGCGCGATCGGGTACTCCCACATGTAGCCGTAGCCGCCGAAGAACTGCAGGCACTGGTCGACGATCTCGCACTGCAGGTCGCTCATCCAGTACTTGGCCATCGCCGCCTCCGCGACCGTGAACTCGCCGCGCAGGTGCTTGGCGACGCAGTCGTCGACGTAGGCGCGCGCCACGGTGGCCTTGGTCTTCAGCTCGGCCAGCTTGAAGCGGGTGTTCTGGAAGTCGATGATCGGCTTGCCGAACGCCTTGCGCTCCTTGACGTAGGCGATGGTCTGCTCCAGCGCCGCCTCGATCGCGGCGATCGCTTGCACGGCGATCACGAGGCGCTCCTGCGGCAGCATCTGCATGAGCTGGATGAAGCCCATGCCCTCGCCGCCCAGCATGTTGTCGGCCGGCACGCGGACGTTGTCGAAGAACAGCTCCGACGTGTCCTGCGCCTTCATGCCGATCTTCTCGAGGTTGCGGCCGCGCTTGAAGCCGGCGCGGTCGCCCTCGACGCAGACCAGCGACGTGCCCTTGGCGCCAAGCTTCGGGTCGGTCTTGCAGACGACGATCACCAGATCGGCGTTCTGGCCGTTGGTGATGAAGGTCTTCGACCCGTTGACCACGTAGTTGTCGCCGTCGCGCATCGCCGAGGTCCCCATCGACGCCAGGTCCGAGCCGATGCCGGGCTCGGTCATGGCGATGGCCGTGATCATCTCGCCGGAGATCATCCTCGGCAGCCAGCGCGCCTTCTGCTCGGCGGTGGCGAAATGCTTGATGTACGGCGTGGTGATGTCGTTGTGCAGCGAGAACCCGGGACCCGACGCGAAGACGCGGCCCTGCTCCTCGATCAGGATCACGTTGTAGAGCCAGTCCGCGCCGGCGCCGCCGTGCTCCTCGGCCACGTCCATGCACAGCAGCCCGCGCTCGCCGGCCTTGCGCCACAGCGCCTTGGGGACGACGCCGTCCTCTTCCCACTGGGCGTGGAACGGCTTGACCTCCTGCTCGAAGAACCGGCGGCAGGTGTCCCGGAATTGCCGGTGTTCCGGCGTGATATGCGCGCTGAGAGCGGACAAGAACGACTCTCCCGATGGGGACGTGGACGACTGGGAATGGACACGCACCATGGTGCGGCACGCCCCGCGCGTCCAGCGGCGGAACGGCCGGACTCCTAGTTTACCTTTACGTAAACGTCAACATGAATATCCGCGCCAATCGGCGGCCGCCGCGCCGCGCGCGCTACTTCGCCGCCAGCGCCTTGCGCAGGCCGGCGGCGATGTCGCGGCCCGACGTGCCCGGCTTCACCGCCTCGGAGTACAGCACCCGCAGCATGAAGCGGTCGTAGGCCGCCAATCCGGCCTCGTCGTATCGCTGCTCGAAGCCGTAGTTCAACGGCGCGTCCTCGCGCTTCCAGCCGATGCGGATCAGCCAGTCGTTGAAATCGTAGTCGGCCGGGCAGACGTTCAGGCGCGCGTCGCGGTTGGAATTCTTCGCGAACGGTTTGCCGTGGAACACGTAGGCGCGCACGATGCTCTTGGTCGCCGGATCGGATAACTGCCACCCCTCCCACCGCTCTGGCCCCTGCGCCGGCGGGTTCTTCCAGGTCTCCAGCCATGTCGGCTGCGCCGGCGCGCGGAACGCCGGACCGCTGGTCGGCGCGCCGGCGAACTCCATCAGCACCTTCGCCTTCGCGGCGTCGGCGACGCGGATGTAGCGCAGGCCGGTCTCGCGGCCGATACGGGCGGCCTCGGCGTCGAAGCGGGCGGTCATCGTGCGCGCGCAGGACGCGGCGAAGCCCGGCGCGAATCTCAGCGCCACCGGCACATCGCCCGGCGCCCAGCGGTAGAACGCCGGCACGGGCGTGAAAATGCGGTCGAAATCCTTCACGGGAATCCGGGCGGCGGCCATGTCCTCACGGATGCCCGCGACGTTGAACGCGCCCGCTGGCGGCACGCCCTCCTCGGCGGCGGTGACGCACCCGGCGAGCAGCGCGGCGGCGGTTAGCGCGGCGAGCCGGCGGACGGCATATAAGCGGCGATGCGGCACGGCGACCTCTCGATGGAAGGACGGACACGAGTTTCCGCTGATGTGGCGGCACCGGCAAGCGCGGTCCTTGCGCTCGATCAACGCGCCGCCCGTGCGCGACGCGCCGGCACGGCGAGGATCGCCAGGCCGCAGACGATCAGCGCCATCCCGGTCAGCCGCAGCGGACCGAAGCGCTCCGCGAACGCGACGTAGGACACCGCCGCGCTGATCACCGGCACCAGCAGCGCGAACGGCGTCACCGCGCCGGCGGAATAGCGCGACAGCAGCCCACCCCAGATCAGGTACGCGACCCAGGTCGCGGCGGCGGCGAGATAGGCGATCGCCATCCAGCCGAGAAAGCTGGCGCCGAGCAGCGAGGCGGCCACCGCCGACGGCCCCTCGATCGCCAGCGACAGGCCCAACGCCGGCAGCGGCGCCAGCAGGCTGAGCCAGGAGATCAGCGCCATGTCGACGCCGCCGACGCGCTTGGCGAGGATGTTGCCGGTCGCCCAGCTCACTGCGGCGGCGAAGGCCAGCGCGAAGCCGGTCCAGGTGGCGTCGGCGCCACCCAGCGAGGCCGCGACCACCACCAGTCCGCCGACCGCGACGATGATGCCGGCGCTCTGCCTTCGCGTCGGCCGTTCGCCGATCGCCAGCGCGAACAGCACTGTCAGCGGCGCCTGCGTGTGCACGACCACCGCCGCCAGCCCCGGCGGCATGCCGACATGCATGGCGCTGAACAGGAACGTGAACTGGCCGAGGTACCAGGTCGCGGCCAGCGCCAGCATCATCCGCCAGTCGGCCTTGGGGAACGGCAGCCACAGCACCGGCAGCGCGGCGGCGGCGAACCGCAGCGCCGTCATCAGCAGTGGCGGAAACGAGTCCAGCCCGATTCGGATGACGGCGAAATTCAAACCCCAGATGACCGCGACGAGCAGCGCGAGGGCGGTGTGGAGCGGCGACATCGACGCGGCCGGCCGCGGTCCGGCCGCCCTACTCCGGCGTCGCGGCGACGAGACCGAGCTGGGCGCGGCGGCGCAGCCATTGGCTGGGCCGGTAGCGGTCGTCGCCGGTGATCGCCTGGATGCGCTGCAGGATGCCGTGCGTGGCCGCGACGCCCATGAGGTCGGCCATCGCCAGCGGACCCTGCGGATAATTCAGACCCAGCGTCATCGCCGTGTCGACATCGGCCGGCGAGGCGATGCCGATCTGCGCCATCTCGCAGCCGAGGTTGGCGATCATCGCGCGCATGCGCTGGAGCACGAAGCCGGGGCTGTCCTTGATCGCGGTGACCTTGGCGCCGGCCTTGATCAGGACCAGGGCGACGGCGTCGCGCGCCGCCGTGTCGCCGCCCGGCGCGGTCATCATGGTGGCGCGCTTGGCCACCGCGCCGGTCGGATCGATGGCCACCACGCGCTTGGGATCGAGCCGCTTCTCGACGCAGACGGTCGTGCAATCGTCGCCCAGCGGCGTGACGACGATCGGCGACTTGCCGTCGTCGGCCTCCAGCAGCTTGGCGCCACCGGCCTTCAGGAGATCGAGCACGGCGGAGTCGGCCGAGGGGCCGGCCACGACCGTCGCCGCGGCCGCGCCCGCCGGCGCGAGGTCGGCGCCGGGATCGATCTTGCCGCCCTTCTCGTCGTAGGCGTACCAGCCGCCGCCGGTCTTGCGGCCCAGCCGGCCGGCGTGGAACAGGCCCTCGTGGTAGGGGCTCGGCGTCATGCGCCGGTCGTGGAAGAAGCCCTCGTAGATGATCTTGCGCGCCGGGAAGTTCACGTCGATGCCGGTCAGGTCCATCAGCTCGAACGGCCCCATGCGGAAGCCGCCGGCGTCGCGCATCACGGCGTCGATCTGCGACGGCGTGGCCCGGCCCTCGGTGTAGATGCGCAGGCCCTCGGTGCCGATCGCGGTGCCGCCGAGGTTGACGAGGAAGCCGGGCGTGTCTCCCACCACCACCGGCACGCGGGTCTGCCGCTTGCCCAGCGCCACCATCGCGTCGACCGCCCACGGCGCGGTGTCGGCGGCGCGGATCACCTCGACCAGCTTCATCAGCGGCACGGGGTTGAAGTAGTGCATGCCGCAGACGCGGTCGCGCCGCTTCAGCGCGCGGGCGATCGAGGCGATGCGGATCGACGAGGTGTTCGACGCGATGATCGTGGTCTCGGCGACCACGGCCTCGATCTCGAGGAACAGCTTGCGCTTGACCTCGAGGTCCTCGAACACCGCCTCGATCACGACATGGCACGGCGCCAGCGCCATCAGGTCCTCGGCGACCTGCAGGTTGGCCTCGGCGGCGTCGCACGCGTTCTGCTCAAGCCGCCCCTTGGCGACCAGGCTACGGAGCTGCTCGCCGATCGCGGCCTTGGCCTTGGCGGCGCCGCCGGGCGCGGCGTCGTAGACCAGCGTGCGGATGCCGCCCTGGGCGGAGACCTGCGCGATTCCCCGGCCCATGGCGCCGGCGCCCACCACGCCGACGCAGAGGTCGGCGCGCGCCACATCGAGACTCATCATCAACTCCGTCGGATCCGGCCATCGGGCCGCGCGCAAGCTGGCACGTGGCCGACCGACGGGTCAACGCCGGCGGGTCAGGGAGTCGCGCAGCCCGGAAGGCGAAGGATCGCCGCGGCGTGCTGGCGCAGCTTCTCGTGCGCGGCGCCGACCTGCTTGGCGTCGGCGCAGGCGCCGGCGGTGTCGCCGGACTCCGCGCGCGCCATCGCCAGCAGCGCCCGCGCGTCGGGCGACACGTCGGGCAGCGCCACCGCCTTGACCAGCACCGGCACGGCGGCGTCAGCGCGGCTAGTGGTCAGGTACAGCCGTCCGAGATCGGTGAAGGCGGCGTGGCTCGACTTCGGCCCGGCCATGGCGCGGCGGAACAGCTTCTCGGCCTCGGCCGGGTCGTTGTCGCGCTCGAGCGCCACCGTCGCGAAACCGTGGTAGGCGCGGCCGTCCTCGGGATCGAGCAGCCAGGCGTGGTTGAAGCGCTTCATGGCGGTGGCGGCGTCGCCGCCCTCTCGGAGCGCCTTCCACGCCGCCTCGATGGTCCGGTCGACCGCGGCGGCGCGACCGCCGGGCTGGGCCGTCGCCTCGGCGATGAATTTGTCGTCGGCGGCCTTCATCTCGCCGGTGCGCGCGACGCCGCCATACATCGGCCGCTCATCGACGGGACGCGCCGCTGCGGCGGACGCCGCGGGCGCCGCTGGCGCCGCTGGCGCTGGAGGCTTGGCGGCGGGCGCCGCCGGGGTCGTGGCGGCCGGGGCCGCCGGCGCGGGCGGCTTCGCGGCAGGCGCCGGCGGCGCCTGCGCGGACGCCGCCGACACGCACATCAACGCGGCGAGCGTCATCGGAATCAGACGGGACATCTCAACCTCCGGATGCCGCGCGACGGCCGGCGCGCGGACGCGACGCCGCGGCCGCGCCGCCTCCGCTCACGCGAACGATAGATCGTTGTCGACCGCCGTGAAATGGGCCTCGACCATCGCCGGGGTAACGTCCGCCAGCGTCGCCGGGTTCCATCTCGGCTTCTGGTCCTTGTCGATCAGCACGGCGCGCACGCCCTCGAAGAAATCGTGGCCCGGCCGCATGCAGGCCTGCGACATGCGGTACTCGATCGTCATGACGTCCTCGAACGAGCGGTTGGCGCAGCGCTTGAGCTGCTCCAGCGTGATCTTCATCGACAGCGGCGACATGCGGCCGATCACGGCGCGCTGCTTGTCGGCCCACTCGCCGCCCCTGGCCGCCAGCTTGGCGACGATCTCCTCGACCGTCTCGGCCGAGAAGCAGCGGTCGATGTCCTCCATCATCGCCGGCAGCGACGGCGGACCGGGATCCTCGGCCAGCCCCGCGACCACGGCGTCGACGGCGCGCGCCGTCGGCGGGCCGGAGAACGTCGCGCCCGCCAGCGCCGACATCACGGCCGGCAGCTTCGCGCTCGGCACGTAGGCCTGGGCGATGCCGGCCCACAGCGCGTCGGCCGCCTTCAGGCGGTGGCCGGTCAACGCCAGGAACACGCCCAGCGCGCCCGGCAGACGGTTCAGGAAATAGCCGCCGCCGACGTCGGGGAACAGCGCGATCGCCGTCTCCGGCATGGCGAACAGGAACTTCTCGGTAACGACCGAGTAGGTGCCGTGCACCGACAGGCCGACGCCGCCGCCCATGTCGATGCCGTCGATCAGAGAGATCCACGGCTTGGCGAAGCGGTAGATGCGCCGGTTGACGATGTACTCCTCGCGGAAGAAGTCGCGCCGCCCCGTGCCGGAGGGATTGTCGCGCGCCTCGCGGGCGAGGAAGGCGACGTCGCCGCCGGCGCAGAACGCCTTGTCGCCGGCGCCGCGCACCACCACCGCCTTGACGGCGGGATCCCTCTCCCACACCGGCAGCATCCGCTCCATCTCGCGGATCATGCCGACCGACAGCGAGTTGAGCGCCTTCGGCCGGTTCAGCGTCATCACGCCGACGCCGTCGACCACCTCGAACAGAATCTCGGAATCCACGCTCACGTGCCTTGTCCCTTCCTGGAATTTCCGCGCCTGTTCACGCGCCGGTCATCAGCCGGCGCGCGATCACCACGCGCATGATCTCGTTCGTGCCCTCGAGGATCTGGTGCACCCGCAGGTCGCGCAGGTAGCGCTCGATCGGGAAATCCTTGAGGTAGCCGTAGCCGCCGTGCAGCTGCAGCGCCTCGTTGACGATGCGGAAGCCCGCGTCGGTGGCGAAGCGCTTGGCCATGGCGCTGGCCTGCGTCGCGTCCGGCGACTTGGCGTCGAGCAGGATGGCCGCCTTGTGGATCAGCAGACGCGCCGCCTCCAGCTCGGTCGCCATGTCGGCGAGCTTGAACTGGGTGGCCTGGAAATCCGCCAGCGGCCGGCCGAACTGCTTGCGCTCCACGACGTAGCGCGACGCGGTCTCCAGACAGGCGCGCGCGCCGCCCAGCGAGCAGGCGCCGATGTTGATGCGCCCGCCGTCGAGGCCCATCATCGCGATCTTGAAGCCGTGGCCCTCCGGCCCGAGCCGGTTGGCGACCGGCACGCGGCAGTTCTCGAAGATCACCGCCGCCGTCGGCTGGCTGTTCCAGCCGAGCTTGTCCTCCTGCTTGCCGAACGACAGGCCGGGCGTGCCGTTCTCGACCACCAGGCAGGAGACGCCGCCGGCGCCCTCGCCGCCGGTGCGCACCATCGTCACGTAGACGTCGCTGCGCCCGCCGCCGGAGATGAACGCCTTGGCGCCGTTCAGAACGTAGTGGTCGCCGTCGAGCGTGGCGCGCGCGCGCAGGCCGGCGGCGTCGGAGCCGGCGCCCGGCTCGGTCAGGCAGTAGCTGGCGAAGTGCTCCATGGTCATGAGCTTCGGCAGCACGCGCCGGCGCAGCGCGTCCTCGCCGAAGCGGTCGATCATCCAGGCGCACATGTTGTGGATCGAGATGTAGGCGGCGGTCGAGGGACAGGCCGCCGCCAGCTCCTCGAACACCAGCGCGGCGTCGAGCCGCGTCAGGCCGGTGCCGCCGACGTCGTCGCCGACATAGATGCCGCCGAATCCCAGCGCCGCCGCCGCGCGCAGCGTCTCGACCGGAAAGACCTTGTCGCGGTCCCAGGCCGCGGCGTGCGGCAGCATCCGCTCCACCGCGAAGGCGCGCGCCGTCTGCTGGAACGCCGCCTGGTCCTCGCTCAGGGTGAAATCCATCGTCCCCCCGCCAAAAGCGCGCGGATCATAGGGCCGGGCCCCTTCGAGTCAACGAACGCCGCCGGCTCCCGGCGGCGCCACCGCGGCGAGCGCGCCGCCACCCCCGCCGCGCCGCGACAGATGCATCGCCCGCGTGCACGGCTCCGGCGCCGGCGGCGCGTCGGCCACGCGGCGGAGATCGAACGCCGTGCAGCCCGGGCCCTCGACGATGCCGCGCATGCGCCCGCCGGACGCCTCCATACGGCCGACGAAGTTCACCGTGACGTAGTTCTCCGGCCGCCACAGCCATTGCGATTCGTCGCTCACCAGCCGCACCTCGCGCGTCGCCGGATCGTAGCGGCCGCGCAGCCGGTAGCAGCCCGTGGGCACGCCGGGATTCTCGGACACGGCGTAGAACAGGAACAATCCCTCGGCCTCGGCGTCCATCGTTTCGCGGATCGTCAGCGTCACCCCCGTGACGCCCTGCGCGCAATCGTATTTGCCCTGCCAGTACCCCGTCAGCCCGCCGCCCTGCGCCATCGCCGGCGCCGTCAGCAGCGCCGCCGCCAGAGCCACGCCCATCGCCCCACGCATCGCCGGCGCTCCTTCGATCAATCGTACGCATCGCGCGTCTGGGCGCCGGCGGATTGAGCGGTCGGCCGTCGCCCCTGTCAACGCGGGCGGCGAGCGTCTAGGATCGCGCCGCGTTGGACGACCTACCGATCCGGAGCTTGGACATGTGGCGCGATCTCACCCCGCAGGAAGCCGCGACGATGCCGGAGGCCCGCCTCGGCGGCGCGTTGATGGCGATGTTCGCGCTCGCGATCGCCGTCGTCGTGGCGATGGCGGTCGTCACGGTGTTCAACGCCTGGCTGTTCCTGACGGTCGGCCCCGGCGGCATGGGGCGCGGCCAGGGACTCGCGACGACGCTGTTCATGGTGCCGACAGCCTTCGTCACGCTGCTGGCGCTGGTCTTCGCGATCATGACCATGGCGCGGGCGCGCTCGACGCCGACCGTGCTGATCGGCGGCGTGGTCGTCTGGATGGTGCTGCGGCTGCTGTTCACCATCGGCGGACAGGTCCTCGTCTCGCAGCAATACGGCGCGAACGGCGGCGCCGTGCTGTTCTCGATGATGTGGCCGGTGCTGGTGAACGTCGCCGCCGACGGCGTGCTGGCCGCGGCGCTGTGCGGCTACATGTCGGACGGCACCCGGCCCAACGCCTACTTCCTGCGCCGGGTGCGGACCGGACGGTAGGTAACGCGTTGACGCGCCGCGGCGGCGGCCTATAACCGCCGGCGGCCCCCCGGAGAGCTCCATGTCGCAGCGCCACACCACCCTCGGTTCGTTCCCGACCACGCGCATGCGGCGCAACCGGCGCGCCGACTGGTCGCGCCGGCTGGTGGCCGAGACCAAGCTGACGGTCGACGACCTGATCTGGCCGGTGTTCGTGCAGGAGGGCGTCAACGCGCGCTCCGCCGTCGCCTCGATGCCCGGCGTCGACCGCCTCAGCGTCGACCTGTTCGTCGACGCCGTGCGCATGGCGCGCGATCTGGGCATCCCCGCCGTCGCAATCTTCCCCGAGGTCGATCCCGCCGCCAAGACGCCGGACGCGCGCGAGGCGCACAACCCCGACAACCTCGTATGCAGGGCGATCCGCGCCGCCAAGAAGGCCGTGCCCGACATCGGCATCGTCTGCGACGTGGCGCTCGATCCGTTCAACAGCGACGGCCACGACGGCATCGTGCGCGACGGGATCATCCTCAACGACGAGTCGGTCGAGGTCATGATCAAGCAGGCGCTGGTCCAGAGCGAGGCCGGCTGCGACGTGCAGGCGCCGTCGGACATGATGGACGGCCGCATCGGCGCCTTTCGCAAGGCGATGGACAAGGCCGGCTTCGCGCACGTGCAGATCATGTCCTACGCCGCCAAGTACGCGTCGGCGTTCTACAACCCGTTCCGCGACGCCATCGGCAGCTCGGGCGCGCTCAAGGGCGACAAGAAGACCTACCAGATGGACCCCGCCAACACCGACGAGGCGCTGCGCGAGGTCGGCATGGACATCGCCGAGGGCGCCGACATGGTGATGGTCAAGCCCGGCCTGCCCTATCTCGACATCGTGCGCCGGGTGAAGGACGCCTTCGGCGTGCCGACCTACGCCTACCAGGTGAGCGGCGAGTACGCGATGCTGCGCGGCGCCGCCGACCGCGGCTGGCTGGTCTGGGACAAGGTGCTGATGGAGACGCTGTCGTCGTTCAAGCGCGCCGGCTGCGACGGCATCCTGACCTACGGCGCCGTCGACGCCGCGCGGCTGCTGCGCGGCAGGTAGCGGCGCGCTGGACCGCCGCCATGCGCGTGCGCGACGCCGCCCGGTTGATCGTCGTCGATTCGCGCGACCGCGCCCTGCTGTTCCGCTACGCCGGCGGCGACGTGGTCGATCCGTCGCTGCCGCTGCCCTACGCGTTCTGGACGACGCCCGGCGGCGGGCTGGAGCCCGGCGAGACGCACGAGCGCGCCGCCATCCGCGAGGCGCGCGAGGAGCTCGGGCTCGATCTCGCGCCCGCCGATATCGGCCCGTGGATCTGGACGCGCGAGCGGCGGTTGATGCGCGACGGCGCGCCGATCCTGTCGCGCGCGCGCTATTTCCCGCTGCGGGTCGACGCGCTGGAGCCCGACCTGTCGCTGATGGACGAGGCCGAGCGCCGCATCTTCGGCGGCTTCCGCTGGTGGAGCCTCGACGAGATCGCGGCCTCGGACGAGCGCTTCATCCCGTTCGAGCTGGCGCGGCTGCTGCCGGCGGTGCTGCGCGGCGAGCATCCGCCGGCGCCGATCTTCCTCGACCGCTGACATGCGGACGATCCGCTCCGCCCGCGCGCTGCTGATCGATCCCGCCGACCGCGTGCTGCTGGTGAAGCTGGCGGGCAAGCGCATCCGGCTCGACGGCGGCGGCGCGGCGCGACCCGGCTTCTGGGTCACCCCCGGCGGTTCGCTGCATGACGGCGAGAGCTTCGAGGACGCCTTGCGGCGCGAGATCCGCGAGGAGACGGGGTTGATCCTCGGCGAAATCGGCCGGCACGTCTGGACCGGCGAGCGCGCGATCGAGCGCGACGGCGAGACGATCGACACGGTGGCCCATGTCTTCGCGCTGCGCGTGCCGGCCTTCGACGCCGCCCCGACCGCGCTCGACGAGTCGGAGCGCGACAGCTTCCGCGGCCTGCGCTGGTGGTCGGTCGACGAGATCGCCGCCTCGCGCGACACCTTCGTGCCGCGCGGCCTCGCCGGTCTGCTGCGTGCCCTGCTGACGGCGCCCTGGCCCGACACCCCGCTGCGCATCGCCGCCTAGATCGAGAAAGTGATACCGGGCCGGCATTTCCTCCCTCTCCGCCCGCTTGCGGGGGGAGAGGGAAGGGGCCCGCGCGGAGCGCGGGTACGCTGTATCGGCGAAGCGCCGATACAGCGGCGGTGAGGTGGGTAGCGATGGCGTCATCGGCGCTTTGATGTCGGCGTACTGGACTTGTCCAATCGACATCGCCACCGATCCCGCGACCACCTCACCCTCCCATGCTTCGCATGGGCCCCGCCCTCTCCCCCGCTGCGCGGCGGAGAGGGAAAAGGCGGCGCGATCCGAGACGTGTGGATGTGCTAGCGCGGACGCGGGAGAAGGTGGCGCGGAGCGCCGGATGAGGGGTGTGCGCCGCGGTCGCTCCGCGGGACAGCAGGCCGTGTCCGCCGCCGTCAGACCGCGACGGCCTTGCCGTCGAGCAGCGCGAAGGCGCAGCCGAGACGGCGGGCCTCGGCGCCGATGTCATCGACGGTGGCGAGGCCGCGGACCGTCAGAAATCCGTCGCGCTGCCAGCGCGCGAGATCGGCCCAGGGCGCGCCGGCCGGCACGTAGAGCCGCCGTCCCGGCAGCTCGACGCGCGCCGCGCCCAGCAGGGTGTCGAGATAGAGCGTGAAGCCGGTCGCCGGCTCGACGGCCGTGGCCGCGGCCGACCCCGCCGCCGCCGCGATCGGCACCACCGAGGGATCGGGCTCGCGCCCCTCGTCCTCGGGATAGCCCGCGAGGTAGCGCCCGCCCCGGCCCAGCTCGCCGCGCGTGTCGAGCGCGTAGAAGGTGAAGCTGACGCCGGTCTGGTACTCGAGCCCGCGGTACTCCACCGGATCGATCGTCAGCCGCGGCTCGTCGGTCGCCGCCCGCACCAGGCGCACGACCTCCGCCAGCCGGTCGGCCTCGGCCCGCGCGTCGGCCGGCAGACGCAACGCCGCCAGCGCCGCCAGCCCCGCATCGGCCGGCCCGACCGAGCGCAGCAGACCCGTGAACAGGCCGGCGGCGTCGCCCGAATCCGCCAGCACGCGGCGCACCGCGTCCTCGTCCTTGCCCTCCAGCGCGCGGCGCAGGCGCGCGACGACCGGCGCCGGCAGCGCCAGCGCGCGGCAGGTCGCGGTCACCAGCGTCGGCAGGTTGAGATCGACCGAGAGCTTCTCGACCCCGGCGGCGCGCAGCGCCTCGACCGCCAGCAGCACGGTCTCGGCGTCGGCCTCGGCCGAGTCCGGCCCGATCAGCTCGGCGCCGACCTGAGCGAACTGCCGCTCGGGCCGCAGCTGCGTGCCCCGCACGCGGATGACGTTGCCGGAATAGGACAACCGCAGCGGCCTGGGCGCGTCCTTCAGGCGGGTCACGGCGATGCGCGCGACCTGCACGGTCATGTCCGGCCGCACGCCCATCATGCGCTGCGACACCGGGTCCATCAGCCGGAACGTGTCCTTGGCCAGCGCCGCGCCCGGTCCGCCCAGCAGCGACTCCTCGAACTCGACCAGCGGCGGCTTGACGCGCTGGTAGCCGTGCGCCGCCAGGCGCGACAGCGCCAGCTCCATCACGCGCGCCTCCAGCGCCGCCTCGGGCGGCAGCATGTCGCCGAGGCCTGCCGGCAGGAGGCCGCGGGGCGGGATTGGAACGAGGTCATCGGGAATCCGTCGGTTGCGCGGGCGTTGGTAGCGCATTCGCCCCGCACCGGGAAAGCGCCTTCGCGGCGCCGCCGTCACCGGCCATCGCCTCGGCGTGATCCCGTGGAGCTACTCCATTCTATCCGCATGCGCGTGCAGCCTGTCTATTGTTGACAATCATAGGGTGTGGTGCTGCGATCCTCTCGCTCCAAGGATGTCCGCCATCGACGGAGTTGACGATGCGATGGATCGCGCGTGCCGTGTCCGTGTGGTCGTGGCCTCTCGCCGCGGCTCTCGCAATGTGGTCGCCCTCGCCGTCTTCGGCGCGCTGGACGGGCTACACGTACCAGCCGGGCTGCTGGCAGGCGCCCGGCGCGGCGCTGCACTGGCAGGGGCACTGCCCGACGGTGCAGCTCGCCTGCCAGGGCTACGCCGCCTTCTGGACCGGCACGCTGCTCAGCTACTACCGGGCCTCTCCGACCAGCCGGAACTGGATCTGCGAGATCGAGGATATCGCCGGCGGCGTGCCGATCATACGCCTCGAGCCGACCGCACCGTCCTGCGATCCCGGCCAGACGACCAGCGGCGACTCCCCCAGCGGCTGCACGTCGGGCGCGCTGCCGAACGTGGTCGCGGCGGCGCCGCCGAACTCCTGCCAGGCGCCGGGCTCGACGGTCGGCGGCACCCGGGGGCCGGGCGGCCCCGGCGGGTCCAGCCGCCCTCCCGTTCCCGCGTCGCCCGACGGCGCCATGGCCGCCTCCAGCGCAAACGGCGTCGGGGTCGGACCGGCCACCACGCCGAATCCGATCGACGTGCGCACCGGCAACAAGTTCCTCGTCGCCACCGACTTCGCGACGGTCGGCGACAACCCCCTCGTCTTCACCCGGTTCTACAACTCCCTGCTCGGGCAGGTGGCGGCCACCGACCGGCTGGCGCGCCCCGAGAGCAGCCTCGGCAGCGGCTGGACCTCGACCTACGACCGCGCCGTGGTGTTCTACAGCGACACGCGCATGGAGCTGCGGCGGCCCAACGGCGCCATCGCCGAGTTCTGGCGCGGCTCCACGGCCAACCCCGTCCTGGCGCCGTTCGACGACACCTTCGGCGGCCTGCTGACGCCGCTGGGCGGCGGCGGATACACCTATGTCGACGCCGAGGGCACGACCGAGGCGTTCGACGCGGGCGGGCGGCTGACCTCGATCACCACCCGCGAAGGCTACGTCCAGACCCTGGCCTACGACGCCGGCACCGGCCGCCTGACGACGGTCACCGACAACCAGGGCCGTGCGCTCGCGTTCACCTACGACGCCGCCGGCAAGCTCGAGACCATGACCGGCCCCGACGGCCGCGTCACGCGCTACGCCTACGAGAGCTACCCCTTCTTCACCGCGACGCGCTGGCGGCTGGTCAAGGTCATCCATCCCGACGCCACCCCCGGCGATCCGGACGACAACCCGCGCGTCGAATACAAACACGAGGACGCCGCCTTCCCGCAGGCCATCACCGGCATCGTCGACGAGAAGGGCGTGCGGATCGCGACCTACGCCTACGAGGCGCTGGGCCGCGCCACGCTGTCGGAGGGAGCCGACGGCCAGGAGCGCTACCTCGTCGGCTACGGCGCGTGGACCGGCTCGGGCAACTACACCGCCACCATGGTCAACCCGCTGGGCCGGCAGACCGTCTACACCATCCAGCCCGCCAATAGCACCACCAGCCCGCCGCGCATCGTCCGGATCGACGGCCACGCCACCGCCAACTGCGCCGCCGGCGCGGCGACCTTCACGTGGAGCGGCGCCTGGGCGACCGGCACGATCGACGAGGAGGGCACCCAGAACACCTACGGCGCGGTGGTCAAGGCCTACGGCCGCTCCCTCAACGCCTTCCGCGAGAGCGCCAACGTCGCGGCCACGGACCGCACCGTCACCTACACCTACAACGCCGCCTTCCTCGCGCCGGACCGCATCGAGGCCACGGGGCGTTGGACCGACTTCACCTACACGGTGGGCCGCACGACGCAGGTGAAGTGGACGGACAAGCAGACGCAGTCCATCCCCTACTCGACCACCAACCGCACGCGCATCTGGGACTACACCTACACCGCCACCGGACTCGTGCAGACCGTGAACGGTCCACGGATCGACGTCGTCGATCTGACGACCTACGCCTACGACTCCGCGGGCCATCTGGCGTCGGTCACCAACGCCTTGGGGCAGGTGACAACGGTCAACGCCGTGGACGGGCGCGGCATGCCGCTGACCGTCACCGATCCCAACGGGGTGGTCACGACCCTGGCGTACGACGCGCGCGGCCGGTTGACGTCCATGACCGCCGCCAGCGGCACGGCGGCGGCGGCCACCACGACCATCGCGTGGGACGCCGCCAGCCTCGTGACGCGGATCACCCGGCCGGACGGCTCCTATCTCGACTTCGGCTACGACGACGCCCAGCGCCCGGTCAGCGTGACCGACAACACCGGCCAGCGGATCGAGTACACGCTCGACCGCATGGGCGGCGCCACCGCGACGGTGGTGAAGGAGTCCGGCGGCACGGTGCGGCGCCAGATGACGGCGGCGTTCGACGAGCTGGGCCGGCTGATGCGGTCGATCGGCGCCGCCGGCCAGACCACCGCCTACGCCTACGACCGGCTGTCGCGGAACACCGGCGAGGTCGATCCGCTCTCCCGGACCACCACCAGCACCTTCGACGCGCTGGGCCGGTTGAGCCGCGTCGCCGATCCGGCCGGCGGCCAGACCCGCCTGACCTACGACAAGCGCGACAACCCCCTGACCATCACCGACTCGCGCGGTCTGGTCACCACCAACGTCTTCGACGGCTTCGACAACCTCATCCAGACGACCTCGCCGGACACCGGCGTCACGGTCAACCACTACGACGAGGCCGGCAACCTCACGCGCGCCATCGATGCGCGGGGCGTGTCGACCTGGTTCACATACGACGCCCTGAACCGGGTCACGTCCCGCCGCTACGCCGCGCCGCCGGGCACGACGGCGGACGACGTGACGTTCACCTACGACGATCCCACGGCGGGGAACTTCGGGATCGGGCGGCTGACGGGGATCGTCGATCCGGCCGGCACCTCGGCCTTCGCCTACGACGCGCGCGGCAACCTCGTCCGCCACACGCGCGTCCAAGGCGGGCTGACGCTGGTCACGTCCTACACCTACGACCTCTCCGACCGCGTCGCGTCGGTGACGTATCCCTCCGGCCGCGTCGTCGAACACACCCGCGACGCGCTGGGCCAGATCACGCAGGCCGTCACCCGGCAGACCGCGGGCGGCACGCCCACGACGCTGGCCAGCGCCGGCACATACAGGCCGTTCGGGCCGCTCACGGGACTGACCCTCGGCAACGGCCTCACCCTCAGCGCGGCGTACGACCTAGACTACCGGCTGACCAATCTGACGGTCGGCCCCGGCGTCGGCGCCAGCGTGCTCAACTTGACCTACGCCTACGACGCCGTCGACAACGTCCTCACCCTGAGCGACGCGGTCACCCCCGCGCGCGACCAGACGCTGGGCTACGACGCGCTCGACCGGCTGACCTCCGCGACGGGCCAGTACGGCAGCCTGCTCTACGCCTACGACATCGTCGGCAACCGCAGTTCCAGCTCGATCGGCGGCGTCGCTTCGACCTACACCTACCCCGCGACGTCGAACCGCCTCACGTCCATCGCCGGCGGCGTCACCCGCAGCTTCACCTACAGCGCCTCGGGCAACGCGCTGACCGACGTGCGGGCGGGCGGCACCTGGACGCTGGGCTATGGACCGGACGACCGGCTCAGGACCGTGACGCAGGCCGGGGCCACGCTCGCGACCTACGCGCACGACGGGCTGGGCCAGCGCGCGCGGCGGACCGCCGGCGCCATCGACCGCCACTACGTCTACGACCAGGAGGGCATGCTGCTGGCGGAGATCGACGTCTCCGGCGCGACGTTCCGCGAGCATATCGCGATGGACGGCATGCCCTTGGCCGTCGTCGTCACGACAGCGGGCACGCCCGCCATCTTCTGGGTCCACGCCGACCGGCTGGGCACGGCGCAGAAGATGACCGACGCCACCGGCGCCGTCGTCTGGGACCTGCACACCGCGCCGTTCGGCGAACTCGCGACGCTGACCGCGACCGCTCCGGCGTCCAACGACAACCGCTTCCCCGGCCAGATCGCCGACCCGGAGACCGGCTACAGCTACAACCTGTTCCGCGACTACGATCCACGCATCGGGCGGTACGTACAGTCCGATCCCATCGGGCTGCTTGGCGGGATGAACACGTACGCGTATGTCGGCGGGAATCCTCTCTCATATATCGATCCCACGGGGGAACATATCGCACTCGTCGTGGTCGCACGCGTGGCACTTCCGATGATACGCAATGCACTATTGGGTGCGTCGATTGGCGGCGGCTTCAGTATCCTATCCCAGTACAATCGAACTGGCCGTGGTTGCGCGGACATCAACTGGGCCGATGTTAGGAGAGATGCAGCGTGGGGAGCCGCGTTGAGTTTCGCAGTTGCGAAGCCACTACCACCCACGCTCCGACAATCCGGTCCTCGACCGCCGAAAAACTTTGTCAAGCCGACAAATCCCCCCGCTACTCCTGAGATTCCATCGGGTTGGGTGTCCGCGCCCACCTCAAATGGGCGCGGAACGGTGTGGCGAGCGCCGGGAACAACGGGAAGTGCCAACACGATACGGATCATGCGCCCAAACGAAAGCTACCCAACAGGATATTGGGTGCGTACAAATGGCCGAGGGCAACCGACAAACCCTGCGACTGGCGGCACCGGCGCTAGATGGGAAACGCATATTCCACTTCCTTAGCGAAGGATAGATCAATGTACGGCCTCGACGCCTCGGTTGATTTGAGTTTTCTCGTTGGACGAAAAGTAGAAGGCGTACTCATAGGTACGCATTCAACCGTCGTACATTTTGATGAAAAGTGCGAAATTAGCATTGTAAGCGAAATGGAATTTGGCGCAACAGGCGCATGTATCGCAATGCCCGAAGGCATGCCGGCAATACGTGGGCAGCTCGCAAAAATTGTCGGACAAAAAGTCGAGTCCGTACAAAATAGAGGTGGAGGAAACATAATACTAACGTTTTCGAACGCATTTCAACTTATGTTACACGATCATGAAACAATGTATGAATCCTATATCATATCGTCAGCGACGCAAACCATCGTTGTCTAGGGTCGGCACTCATGGCGGTGGCGGATCAAGGTGGGCTGCCTCGGGAAATACCTGAAGACGTTGCGCTACGAGTGCAACTGGCGCTACGTGAGATTGCGAAGCCGCTCCTTGCGGCTGTCCACGTCGAGCGGCAGGATGAAGGGCGCTATTTGTGGTCAAAGATCGAAGTAACACACTACGGAGCCGAACGCGCTGAGATGCAGCTGCTGTTTGACCAGGCCGTTGACGTGCTCAGAACAGCACTGCCGCCGATCGAGGGTCGTGAGCGTTGGGGTCTCGCGGTTCATCTGAGGGGCGAACCGATTGATGGTGCGTTTGGATAGGATTTGCTCTCTATCTGCGCGAGTTGACCAATGCTGTCGGCCAGCAGATATCGCCTATGGCCTCACAGATCATTGCTGGGTTCGAACTGACATGATAGCGGCCGGCATGGGAGCGAACCCGAATATCAGGCCCGGTCAGGAATATGAAGGATATGGCATGAGAGTGCAGGTCAATGACCATTCAAAAGACACGCCTACGCACTGCACAAAAATGCACAATGTCAACGAACAATGCGTCAACGCCCAACTCAAGATTGGTAGGCCGATAGGTCGATTCCTTCCGCCGTTCAATCAATGCCAATCCTTCGCCTATTCGGTAGTAAATAGATGTAGAACTGGACCTCAAATCCCGCCGAGTCGATAGCCATGCGGCCGCCGATATCTTGGCGCCTAGTGCTGCTTGCCGTAGCCATACTCATAGCTGCGCTTCTCGCTGCGGGACAGGCGATCACTTTCGCTTGGCTTTCCTCGTTTCCGGAGCGCGCTTCGCGTTTTGCGGCATATGAAATAAATTTCTGGTGTTACGGGACCGCATCGGTTGTGCTCATCGGCGCGGAAATCGCGCTGCTTTGGCATATTTTCAAGCGGAGAAATAAGGATACGTGAGTGCGGGGTCATTTCGAGCTCCCGGAAGCGTTCGAGGCATTGGGGATGAGCATTCCGACCAGGCCGTTTAGATAGAGAAAAGGCGACCAGTACAATGGACGAAATATCAGAAGACGTTGAGCTAGGAGTGCAATTGGCGCTGCGTGAGATTGCAAAGCCACTCCTTGCAGCTGTCCACGTCGAGCGGCAGGATGAAGGGCGCTATTTGGGTGACGGGGTCAGGCCTGCAAAACGGCAAATTCGATGGCCGGCAACACCGTTCCGCGAGCCGCCCGCGTACGGTGTCCAAACCCGAAAGCCTACGTTTTTCATCGTCCGATTTGGGAATTTCGCCCTGAAAGCGCTGTTTTGCATATTGTGTACAAAATACAATATACAAACGCCAATTCCGCCCGCCGCGGGACGCGCCGGAATCGATCCGATGCCGTTGGAACGGGCGTCACGAATCGCCCCGCCGCGATTCGCGCGACGCCGGAATCGACGCTCCCGCGAATGTCCCTCTCCGTCCCGGCTCGTCAGGTCTTGTCGATGCGCCGGCCGTCCACGTCGAGGCCCCGACGCGCCCGCCGCCGACCCGCGATATCGCGGGCCCGGCCGCGGCGCCTTCGCGGCGCCGGCGTGCTAGGAGGACGGCCATGTCGACGCTCCCCCGCGCGCTCGCCGTCCTCGCGATCGCCCTGCTCCCGCCCGGACCGGCGGCCGCGCAGACCACGATGACCATGCCGGCCCCGGCCGCGCCGGCCGAGGAGCCGGCGGAGAAGCGCGAGCGGCTGGTGTTCGCGCTCGACGATCCCAACTGGGACGTGGCGTTGCAGCAGGTCGGCGAGAACCGCACGCTGACGGAGTGGATGCCGGACGGACAGTCGGCCAAGGCGTGGCGCGAGAAGCTCACCTACCAGACGCTGGAGGGCCTGCCGAAACTGGCCTCGCTCGACGGCTTCCTCGAGCAGATCATCGAGGGCGTGAAGAAGACCTGCCCCACCGCCCGCCTGACCTTCCTGCGCCGCTCCGCGACCGACGCGCTCTACGAGCTGGTGGTCAAAGGCTGCGCCACCCAGCCCGACCAGAACGAGCTGGTGCGCGTGGTCCACGGCCGCGACGCCACCCACACGCTGCACTACGCCGTGCGCGGCGTCATCGAGCCGGCCCGCCGCAACCGCTGGCGGTCGTTGCTTGAGCAGGCGCGCATCGTGCGGGAGTAGACGCGGCGGTGCGGGCGGCGGAGTCGTGACGTAAACGGGTCGGGTACGTGAGGGGGTCAGGCCTGCAAAACTGCATTTTTCGGCGCGAGGCGGGCGGCAACGTTTGCCGTTTCGCAGGCCTGACCCCAAAGCGTCCGACGCGCTGTTTGAAGCGTGGAGCCACCGACAGCGATACCGTCATCCCGAGCGCAGCGAGGGATCTTTCCGCCGCCCCAAGATCCCTCACGGCGTTCGGGCTGACGGACGAGCCACACCCGCGCCTTGCGACCGCGTCGCCGGCCCGATAGCGTCGCCTCAGCCACCGCCGCTCCGGAGGCCGCCCTGTCCCGGTCGTCCGCTCCCGCCCTCCCGGCAACGTCATCCGCGCATCACCGCGCCGCCCCCGGCCACGCGGTGATCGACGGCGAGCTGACGGTGGGCCAGTTCATCGCCTTCACGATGTTCGCCAACCACGTGATCCAGCCGATCCTGCGGCTGAGCCAGATGTGGCAGGACTTCCAGCAGGTCCGCATCTCCGTCAACCGGCTGGGCGACATCCTCAACACCCCCACCGAGCCGACCTACAAAGCCGGCCGGGTCGTGCTGCCGCCGATCCGCGGCGACATCGAGTTCGACGCCGTCACGTTCCGCTACCGGTCCGACGGCCCGGAGGTCCTGCGGCGCCTGTCGCTGAAGATCCCCGCCGGACAGGTGATCGGGATCACCGGCGCCTCGGGCTCGGGCAAGAGCACCCTGGCGAAGCTGGTGCAGCGGCTCTACGTGCCGGAGTCGGGCCGGGTGCTCGTGGACGGGGTCGACCTGGCGCTGATCGACCCGGCCTGGCTGCGGCGGCAGGTCGGCGTGGTGCCGCAGGAGTCGGTGCTGTTCAACCGCTCCGTCCGGGACAACATCGCGCTGGCCGACCGCACGGTGTCGATGGACCGGATCGTCAAGGCCGCGACCATGGCGGGCGCGCACGACTTCATCCTCCAGATGCCGGAGGGCTACGACACTCAGATCGAGGAGCGGGGAATGAACCTCTCCGGCGGCCAGCGGCAGCGCATCGCGATCGCGCGGGCGCTGCTGATGGACCCCCGCATCCTGATCTTCGACGAGGCGACCAGCGCGCTGGACGCGGAGACGGAGGCGATCGTGCAGGACAACATGGCGGAGATCGTGAGGGGACGGACTGTGATCGTCATCGCGCACCGGGAGTCGGCCTTGCGCATCTGTACGCGGCGATTCGTCATCGCACGTGACGGAGAGGTAAACCACCATGACTGACATGCCGGAAAGAAGACGGGCTTCAACAAATGGCAGAGAATCTCACTCTCTTTTCCGCGCGCTTCGCATTGACTATATCGCTGTTCTTTTGCTCGCCATATTGCTACCGGGATGCTTCACGCCACCATGCGACCCGAATCCGCGAGCGCTGAATTTTCTTATGTATCATCAATATTCTAGTCACAACACGCCGCGCGGAATCGCGGATCGTAGATTGCGACTAAAGAACGATCTGGAGGAGAGTATTCGCTCAGACGGCATCGAGTCGACCATTACTTATCTTGAAAGCGTTGTTGGCCTTCGGTGCGACAGATCTGCCAACGGCATGAAGGGATATCACTGCCACGGAACGCATTACGCCCGCCACTACTTCATGTGGGGGGAATGTAAAGACGGCGGTCGTCTTATCGCGGACATCCGAATAGTGGAGATCTCTCAAGGATCAACAAGGCCGGCAAAATATGAAGTCAGCGGAGGGGTTGTTTCAGAAGACCGTTAGTCCGTTTGACTGGGGGTAGAGATGGTCGATACCGCAGGGCAACGATGGTTTAGATCCGTCGATCGGCTTCAGCCCATCGATTATAAGCCGACCACAACCACCAAGTCCTGGTCGATTGGCGTCGGGTACTCGCGGTTGATTCTTGGCCATGCGCACCTATTCTACTATCTGCGCGACCCCGATGGTCGCGTGGTCGCGGAGCTTCACGGCGTACCGTTTGGGCGGTACGAGGAGAACGCAAGATTAAGCGGACGTGATGTAGCCAAGTTGAGAGGAGTAGAAACATGTGACGGGGTCAGGCCTGCAATCCTGCAAATTCCATAACCACTCAACGGCGCAAAATGCCGTTCCGCGGGCCCGAGCCCGCCACGCCGGGCGCGGCGTCATCAGGCCGGCGCGCCGGAACCGCTGGCGGTCGTCGCTGGCGCAGGCCGGGATCGCGCCGGACTAGACGGTGGTCGGCACGGACGCGCCGTCGCCCGCGGGCCGCCCCGGCAGCGCGCGCTCGGCCAGCCTTCCGGCGGCGACGTAGCCGACCAGACCGCCGATCCCGGCGCCGATCGCGCCGGTCACCAGCGCGCCGGGGCCGGTCTTGAGGCCGGCGACGATCCCGATCTTGCAGCCCGCCTTCATGCCGGCGACGCCCGCGGCCCAGCCGCCGGCCTGGCCCGCGCCCTCGACCATCAGCGGCCGGAACGAGCGCCGGCGCACGCTGACCACGCCGGCCTGCGCGACCTCGTAGACCGTCCAGACGACGCCCAGGGTCTGGGCCACGCCGATCGCCTTGCACACCGACAGCGCCACGGAATCCTCCCGATGGGCACGTTTCCCGTAGGGACATCTGGCCCGCCGGAGGCCAACGTCAAGCCCCCCGGCTCGGTGCGACGCACCGCGCAGCCGCGAATCGGTCGCAAATCGGTGGTTTCACGCGACGGCGATGTCGGTTAGATTGCCCTAAGACGTGGTTCCCGCGACGTCCGGTTCCGGATGGCGTTGGAGGCCCGCCTCAACAAGCGACCCATGCCGGCGCCGAGGGAATGGGAACAATGCGGACCGGCGCCCCCGTCGCGGGCGCCGAGTTGGGGGCAATGATGGCATCGACTCGACGCGAGCCGTTCCACTTCGTGATGATCAAGCCGACGCATTACGACGACGACGGCTATCCGATCCAGTGGTTCCGATCCGCCATCCCCGCCAACACGCTGGCGGCGTTGAACGGACTGGCCGAGGACGCGCGCAGGCGCGACGTGCTGGGACCCGAAATCGACATCCGCCTGTCGACCTACGACGAGACCAATTTCCGCGTCCGGCCGGAGCGCATCATCGCCGACATCCGCCGCCAGGGCGGCAAGGCGCTGATCGCCCTGGTGGGCGTGCAGTCCAACCAGTTCCCGCGCGCCACCCACCTCGCCAAGCCGTTCCTCGCGGCCGGGCTGCCGGTGGCGATCGGCGGCTTCCACGTGTCGGGCTGCATCTCGATGCTCAAGGAGCTGCCGGCCGAGATCCGCGCCGCGCAGGCGGACGGCATCACGATGGTGGCCGGCGAGTCCGAGAACGGCGGCCTCGACGACGTGCTGCGCGACGCCCACGCCGGGACGCTGAAGCCGCTCTACAACCGGATGGACAACCTGCCCTCGCTCGAGGGCGAGCCGGTGCCGATCCTGCCGCTCGAGGCGGTGCGCCGCACCGAGGGCGGCCGCTCCAGCTTCGACCTCGGCCGCGGCTGCCCGTTCCAGTGCTCGTTCTGCACCATCATCAACGTGCAGGGCCGCAAGAGCCGGTTCCGCACCGCCGACGACCTCGAGCTGATCATCCGCGAGAACGCGCGCCAGAACGTGCGCAAGTTCTTCATCACCGACGACAATTTCGCGCGCAACCGCGACTGGGAGGCGCTGTTCGACCGGATGATCCGGCTGCGCGAGGAGGAGGGCCTCAAGTTCAAGCTGGTGATCCAGGTCGACACGCAGTGCCACCGCATCCCGCGCTTCATCGAGAAGGCGTGCCGGGCCGGCGTCAACCGCGTGTTCATCGGGCTGGAGAACATCAACCCCGACAACCTGATGGCCGCCAAGAAGCGGCAGAACAAGATCACCGACTACCGGACCATGCTGCAGAAGTGGCGCGAGTTCGGGGTCACGACCTACGCCGGCTACATCCTCGGCTTCCCCGGCGACACGCGCGAGTCGATCCTGCGCGACATCGAGATCATCAAGCGCGAGCTGCCGGTCGACCTGCTGGAGTTCTTCTTCCTGACGCCCCTGCCCGGCTCCGAGGACCACCGCCGCATGCTCGGCGAGGGCGTCTGGATGGATCCGGACCTCAACAAGTACGACCTCAACCACCGCGTCACGCACCACGAGAGGATGAGCGACGCGGACTGGGACGGCGTCTACGCCGAGGCCTGGCACAGCTACTTCAGCGACGCCCACATGGAGACCGTGATCCGCCGCGCCGCGGCGATCGAGAGCGGCCGGCCGCGCGCCAAGATGCGGCTGATGCTGTGGTTCTACCTGATGTACCTGCTGGAGAACGTCCATCCGCTGGAGGGCGGCGTGCTGCGCCGCAAGTACCGGACGGACCGCCGGCCGGGCCTGCCGGTCGAGGGCGTGCTGACGTTCTACCCGCGCTACTGGGCCGAGACCGCGCGCAAGGGCTGGCGTTACGCGACGATGGCGCTGAAGGCCTACCGGATCTACCGCAAGGTGGCGCGCGATCCGAACCGGCTCGCCTACATGGACGTCGCCACGACGCCGACGGTGGCCGAGGACCTCGACGCGCTGGAGATGTTCAGCGGCACCGCCGGCGGCGCCAAGGCCGTCGCCAACAAGCGCCGCGAGGACGGCCAGCGCGCCAAGGTCGCGGCCCTGCGCGCGGCGGAGTGACGCGGCACCGCATATGGCGCCGTCGTTCGATCCGCGAGACGGTCGACCACAGGGACACCGAGACACCGAGGTCCGAAAAGAGCCGATGATCGCGCGCCCAAGACGCGCGACCGTCGATCCTCCGTGTCTCCGTGCCTCCGTGGTTCATCTTCCAGATCGGCCGTATGCGATACCCCCGCTGTCTCCCCGGCTGTAAACAATCGAAACATCGCGTGTCTTGACCCCCGCGCGCCATCCGGCGTACACGCGCGGCGGGTCACGCCCCCCCACCGGGGCGCTTACTCTCTGCAAGGGGAGCCGCGATGAAGCCGAACGCACGCCCGAACTGTCCCGATTTCTCCTCGGGACCCTGCGCCAAGAGACCGGGATGGACTCCCGAGGCGCTGAAGGGGGCCGCGACCGGCCGCTCCCACCGCTCCAAGCTGGGTAAACAGAAGCTCGCCGAGGTCATCGACCGCACGCGCGCCCTGCTCGGAATCCCCGCGGATTACCGGATCGGCATCGTGCCCGCCTCCGACACCGGCGCCGTCGAGATGACGCTGTGGTCCATGCTCGGCGCCCGCGGCGTCGACGTGCTGACCTGGGAGAGCTTCGGCGAGGGCTGGGCCAACGACATCGTCAAGCAGCTCAAGCTCAAGGACGCGCGCACCATCAACGCGCCCTACGGCGCGCTGCCCGACCTCAAGATGGTCGATTGGTCGCGCGACGTGGTGTTCACGTGGAACGGCACGACCTCGGGCGTCAAGGTGCCCGACGGCGCGTGGATCGCCGACGACCGCGCAGGCCTCGCGATCTGCGACGCCACCTCGGCCGCGTTCGCGATGGATCTGCCATGGGCCAAGCTCGATGTCGTGACGTGGAGCTGGCAGAAGGTGATGGGCGGCGAGGGCGCGCACGGCATGCTGGTGCTGAGCCCGCGCGCGGTCGAGCGCCTGACGACTTACACGCCGCCGTGGCCGCTGCCGAAGATCTTCCGCCTCACCTCCGGCGGCAAGCTGACCGAGGGCGTCTTCAAGGGCGAGACCATCAACACGCCGTCGATGGTCGCGGTCGAGGACGCGATCGACGGGCTGGTGTGGGGCGAGTCGGTCGGCGGCCTGAAGGGGCTGATGGCTAGATCCAACGCCAATCTCGCGGTGCTCGAGAAATTCGCCGCCAAGCGGCCGTGGATCGGCTTCCTCGCCGCCGACCCCGCGACGCGGTCGAACACCTCGGTGTGCCTCAACATCGTGGCGCCGTGGTTCGCCGCGCTCGACGCCGCCAGGCAGGCGGCGGCGGCGAAGAGGATGGCCGATCTGCTGGAGGCCGAGAAGGCCGGCTACGACCTCGGCTCCTACCGCGACGCCCCGCCGGGCCTGCGCATCTGGTGCGGCGCCACCGTCGAGGCCGCCGACCTCGAGGCGCTGTGCCCGTGGCTCGACTGGGCCTACGCCGAGATCGAACGCGAGTTCGCCGGCAAGGCCGCCTGACGCGCCCCCTCTCCGCCCGTCCGAGGCGGAGAGGGGGCGCCACGAGGACGCGCTGCGCGGGTCGCGCGCACCATCCCCGGCGCGGCGCGGAGGCGGTCCGCCCCCTCTCTGTCCCGGGAGCGGCGCCGAAACGTTCCGCCCCCTCTCTGTCCCGGGAGCGGCGCCGAAACGTTCCGCCCCTCCTGTCATCCCGAGCGCAGCGAGGGATCCAGTGTCTTCCCTCGCCCAGCCGAGCGACATCGATGCGCACCTACCACGTGTACATCATGACCAACGTCCACCGGACCGCCATGTACATCGGCGTGACGAACGATCTCGAACGCCGCGTGGCCGAGCATCGCGCCGGCGCCGGCGGCGCGTTCACGCGGCGCTACCGCATCGACACCCTCGTGCATGTCGAGACCTGCGACCGGATCGACGACGCGATCGCGCGCGAGAAGGAGCTCAAGGGATGGCGCCGCGAGAAGAAGGACCGGCTCGTGGAGTCGGCCAATCCCGCCTGGGCGGATCTCGCGCCACGGCCGCCCCTGGATCCCTCGCTCCGCTCGGGATGACAGTCCCGGTCGACAAAAGCGGCTTCTAGCCCCGCCGCTCCGCCACCTCCCATCACCCTCTCAATCGAGAACGGAACCGCCCCATGCCCAAAGTCCTGATCTCCGACGACCTGTCGGCGCGCGCCGCCGAGATCTTCCGCGAGCGCGGCGTCGAGGTCGACGTCAAGGTCGGCCTCAAGCCCGAGGAGCTGCGCGCCATCGTCGGCCAGTACGACGGCCTCGCGATCCGCTCCGCCACCAAGGTCACGGCCGAGGTGCTGGCGGTCGCGACCAACCTCAGGTCGTCGGCCGCGCCGGCATCGGCGTCGACAACGTCGACATCAAGGCCGCCACCGCCCGCGGCGTGGTGGTCATGAACACGCCGTTCGGCAACGCCATCACCACCGCCGAGCACGCCATCGCCATGATGTTCGCGCTGGCCCGCCAGATCCCCGAGGCCAACGCCTCGACCCAGGCCGGCAAGTGGGAGAAGAACCGATTCATGGGCATCGAGCTGTCGTTCAAGACGCTCGGCCTGATCGGCTGCGGCAACATCGGCGCCATCGTCGCCGAGCGCGCCATCGGCCTGAAGATGCGCGTCATCGCCTACGATCCGTTCCTGTCGGAGGAGCGCGCCACGGCGCTGGGCGTCGAGCGCGTGACGCTGGACGAGCTGGTGGCGCGCGCCGATTTCATCTCGCTCCACACGCCGCTCAACGACCAGACCCGCAACATCCTGGGCCGCGAGCGGCTGATGAAGGCGCGCAAGGGCGTGCGCATCGTCAACTGCGCGCGCGGGGGGCTGGTCGACGAGCTGGCGGTGCGCGACCTGCTGATCTCCGGCCACATCGCCGGCGCGGCGTTCGACGTCTTCGTCGAGGAGCCCGCGAAGACCAACGTGCTGTTCGGCGCGCCCAACCTCGTGTGCACGCCGCATCTCGGCGCCAGCACGCTGGAGGCGCAGGAGAACGTGGCGCTGCAGGTCGCCGAGCAGATGAGCGACTACCTCGTCACCGGCGCCGTGGTGAACTCGCTGAACATGCCCAACGTCTCGGCCGAGGACGCGCCCCGGCTGGCGCCGTACCTCAAGCTCGCCGGCAATCTCGGCTCGTTCGCCGGCCAGCTCACCGAGACCGGGATCAAGGCGGTCAGCATCGAGTACGAGGGCGCGGTCGCGGCGCTCAACGTCAAGCCGCTGACCCAGGCGGTGATCACCGGCCTGCTGCGCCCGCAGCTCGAGACCGTCAACATGGTCAACGCGCCGATCATGGCGCGCGAGCGCGGCATCGACGTCGCCGAGGTGAAGCACGAGCGCGACGCCGACTACCAGACGCAGATCACCGTCACGGTCACGACCGAGCGCCGCACGCGCTCGGTCTCCGGCACCTTGTTCGGCGGCAGCAAGCCCCGGCTGGTGAACATCAAGGGCATCGAGATCGAGGCCGAGTTCGCGCCGCACATGCTCTACATCACCAACGAGGACAAGCCCGGCTTCATCGGCCGCCTCGGCGCGCTGCTGGGCGACGCCGGCGTCAACATCGCGACCTTCCATCTCGGCCGCGACAAGCCCGGCGGCGAGGCGATCGCGCTGGTCGCCGTCGACTCGCCGATGTCGCCGGAGCTGGTGGCGCGCATCTGCGCCATCCCCGGCGTCACTCAGGCCAAGCCGCTGGCGTTCTAGGCGGCGCGGGCGCCGGCCGCTCTCGCGGGTCGACCGGCGCGACCGTCGTGCTGTTCGAGCGTCGAGGACCTTCGCTGCGCTCGGGACGACGATGACGCGAACGCGTCGACGGCCCCGCCCGATGCCGCCTTCATGTCGTCCTGAGCGCGGCGAAGGACCTCGACGCCGCGCTGCCTGTGTCGGGAAAGACGACCTGGACGCAGCGCGCCTCGGCCGTCAGCGCACCACGATGTGCGCGACGGAGCGTTCGGCGTCGGACACCAGGCGCTCGAACGGGCGCGGCGCGCCCTCGCCCGTCGCCGGCGCCAGATGCGGCCGCAGGAAGTCGAGCACGACGTCCGATTTGATCGCGTAGTTGACGTTCTGCGGCGCGGCGGCGCCGGCGGTGCGGGCCAGCGACGACGCGACCACGCCGACCACCGCGCCGCGGCGGTTGAGCAGCGGTCCGCCGGAGCTGCCGGGCTGCACCGGCACGTCTGTCTGCAGCTCGGCCGGATCGTCGCGCAGGCCGCTGAGCGCGTTGATGCGCCCGAACGTCGCCTTCTGCGCCTGGCCCTGCAGCGTCGGGCTGGGGTAGCCGAGCGTGAACACGTCCTCGCCACGCTTGAGGCCGGCGCTGGAGGCGAACGCCAGCGGCCGGGTCGCGGCGGCGACCGACAGCAGCGCCAGGTCGCGCTCGCGCGAGCGCGCCACGATCGTCGCCTCGTATTCGGTCGGATCGCCCTCGAAGCGCACGAACACCGCGCGGCCGTCCCGCACCACGTGCTCGTTGGTCAGCACGTGGCCCTGCGCCGAGACCGCGAAGCCCGTGCCCATGCCGCGGATCGGCCGCGCCATCGCGCCGGTCGCGCCGGGCTTGGGCGGGGGCGGCAGGACGGCCGCCTCCTGCGCCATGCGCCGCAGCGCCGCCTCGGCCTCGACCTCGTCGAGGCCGAACACGAAACGGAACGTCGAGCCGCGGTCGTCGATTCCGACGCCGTAACCGGTCGTGCAGCTCATCGCCCGCCATTTCGCCTGGACGACGCGCCCGTCGGTGCATTGCAGCCGGGCGGTGCCGCGTTGGCCCTCGCAACCGGGCTGGACCAGCGCGTGGAGGTGGTCGACGACGGAGCTGCCGGTGCAACGCGTGCCCGACACCTTGGCGACCGCGTCCAGCTCGGCGGTGCCGAGGATGGCGTTGTGCGCCACGTTGCCGATGAAGACCTCCGCCTGGTCGTCGAACCGGCCCACGACCTTGTAGGTCGCGCACCCCGCGACGACCACGGTCAGCGCCGACAACGCGGCCGCCCGTAAACCACGCATCCGAATTCTCCCATAGCGTGTATTTCAAATGAACGATACCCTTTGAATATCGGCTGTGCAACCGCGCCATCGACACCGCCGGCCGCCGACGCCTACACTGCGGCATGCGCTTCGACGACGATCTCCAGCTTCTCATCCGCCACCGCCTCGCCGGCTTCGACCGGCAGGTCCGCGACGACGGCCACGGCCTGAAAAGGGCGGCGGTGGCGATCTGCGTCGCCGCCCGGGACGAGCCTCCGGACATCTACGGCGACCCCGACGACGCGGTGTTCCTGCTGACCCGGCGGGCGCCCAAGCTGCGCGCCCATTCAGGCCAGCTCGCCCTGCCCGGCGGGCGGGTCGATCCGGGCGAGACCGTCGAGGAGACGGCCCTGCGCGAACTCGAGGAGGAGCTGGGCGTCTCGGTCGGGCCGGAGGCGATCCTCGGGCACCTGGACGAGTACGCGACGCGCTCAGGCTACCTGATCTCGCCGGTGGTGGTCTGGACGCCGCGCGACGTGGCGGTGACGCCGAACCCGGCCGAGGTCGACAAGCTGTTCCGGATTCCGCTGCGCGAGCTGCGCCGGCCCGAATCACCGGAGATCTTCGCGATCCCGGAGAGCGACCGTCCGGTGATCCGCCTGCCGATGCCGATCATGAACACCGAGATCAACGCCCCCACGGCGGCGGTGCTCTACCAGTTCCGCGAGGTCGCGCTGGAGGACAGGGCCACCCGGGTCGACCATTTCGACCAGCCCGTCTGGGCATGGCGCTGAGCAAGTCAAGCGGCAATGCGTGGTTATAAGCCCCTGTATTTGCTTGAAATCGCTAGGGCTTGATTGCAAACTAACTGTCGCACACTTGGGCTTGAGGTAGAGGCACCCGATGACGACACAAATTTCCCCGCTGAACGCGGCCTTGGACGGATTCTTCCGTTCAGCCATCGCGCCGGTGTTCCTCTGCGGCGCGGACGCCGGTCGCGTCACGTTGCACGTCAAGGACGGCGCCCCCACGCCCCGGCTGAAGGCCGACGCCGAGGCCGCCCTGCGCGCCGCCGGCCTCAAGGGCCGTGTCGTCGTGCGTGAGCATGGCGTCCGCGACCTCGCCGCGCCGCGCTCGCTGGAGCGCCTGGCCGCCCTCTTCGCCCACGACTCGATCGTCTACGATCCGACCGCCTCGATCGGCCGCGCCCGCGCGCTGGTCGACGCCGCCGCCACCCTCCGGCGCGACCACGGCAAGCTGGTCCGCGGCGTGTTCCTCGATCCGGCCGCCCGCATTCTGTTCGTCGTCATGCCGACCAACGAGGACACCGACGCGCTGGTCGCGACCGGCAAGCGGCTCCAAGAGGCGTGCGAGCGCGCCGTCGAGGCCGCCGCGATCGCCTCCGGCAGCCCCGCCTTCAACCGTCCGCCGATCGTCGTGCGCGCCGTCACCGATCTGCCGGGACGCGAGCTCATCCCGGTCGACGAGCGCGCCGCGCGCCTCGTCGGCTCGTCGCGCCGCAACGTGCGCCGCTGGCTGACGGCGGTCGCGGCCGCGATCGGCGTCGGCACGGCGGCCGGCGCGGCCACCGCGCAGTCCGCCTCCGGTCCGGCCGTCTCCGGCCTCAACGGCAAGGTCGAGCTCAGCGGCGGCTACATGCAGTCCGAGAACAAGGGTCTCGACGGCTTCGCCGGCTTCGCGGCGGGCTCGGTCGCCGCGCCGATCGGCCACAGCTTCGGCGTCCAGGGCGACGTCGGCGTCGGCATCATCGACGGCGAGTTCGCGGTCGGCACCGGCGGCCATCTGTTCTGGCGCGACCCCAGCGTCGGCCTGGTCGGCGCCGCCGGCCAGTGGCGGCGCATCGACAAGACCGACCTATTCCGCGTCGGCGGCCAGGGCGAGCTCTACCTCAACAAGATCACGGCCGGCATCTTCGCGGGCTACCAGTGGGGCGAGCGCGGCACCAAGCTGCGGACCAAGAGCGGCTTCGTCGGCGGCATCGACCTCAAGGCCTACCCGATGGACGACCTGATGCTGCGCGCCGGTCTCGGCGTCGAGGCCGGCTCGGTCATCGGCCGCTTCGGCGCGGAGTACCGGCCCGGCTTCCAGGCCCTTCCCGGCCTGTCGCTGTTCGCCGACGGCGGCGTCGGTCCAACAAGCAGGCCTTCGCGCTGGCCGGCGTGCGCTTCTACTTCGGCGCGCCGGAGCCGAACAAGACGCTCATCCGTCGCCACCGCGAGGACGATCCCGACAACATCGTCGCGCGCCCGACCCCGCAGTACCGCAAGCAGGGCCAGAGCACGACCACCTCGGCTCCGCCGTCGTAGCGGCGGCGCGGACGTCCATCGACACGGCGCGGATGACCTCCGCGCCGTTGTCGTTTAAGGGGGCAGTGCCGGACCACCGACGATCGAGCGGAACGCGCCATGGCGAGAGTGCTGATCGGATGCGAGGCGGAGGCGCCGGCCGGCGCCCTGATCGACGCCGTCGTCCTCGGCGCGCGGCTCGAGGCCGCCGGCCACGCCGTCACGTACGCCGCCGCCGATCCCGCCGGGCTGGCGCAGCTCGCCGGCGGCGCCATCGCCACGCCGATCCTGCCGGCGCCATCGGTGCTCTACGCCGCCAGCGCGCGCGCCCGCGCCGCCGTGGTCGGCGGGCTGGGCGATCTCATGGCGCTCGCCGGCTACGAATCGGCCCCGCGCCTCATCGCGCTGGCGCGGTCATGGGCCGCGCTGCTCGATCTCGCGGCGCCGGACGTGGTGGTCGGGCTCGACGCGCCGGTGCTGTGGCTCGCCGCCGCCGCGCGGCGCCCGACCATGGCCGTCGGCGACCGCTTCACGCTGCCGCCTGTGGAGGTGGCGACGCGCGTGCGGTTGTCGCCCGACCTGCCGCCGGTGGCGTCCATCGCCGACATGCTGGCCAACGCCAACGCCGCGCTCGACGCGATCGGCGGCGCGAAGCTGGCGGCGCTCGACGACATCCTCGGCCGCTGCGCCGTGGTCGTGCACGGACCGGCGCAGCTCGATCCCTATCTGGCGCTGCGCGGCGGCCTGCCCTCGTCGACCATCGGCGCCGCGCCGGCGGCGGCGTTTCCGCCGGTGCGCGGCGCGCTGGCGGCGGCGCTCGACGCGCGCTGCCCGGAGATCGACAACGTCGTGGTGGCGCTGTGCGGCCTGGGCGACATCCGGATCGACGCCTTCGTCGCCGGCGGCTCGGCGACGATGGACCGCTTCCTCGCCGCGACGCCCGGGCTGCGCGCGCACGGCGACGTCGCGTCGTGGCTCGCCGCCCTGCCCGGCACCGGCGCCGTCCTGCACCACGGCGTCGGCGCCATCGCCGCGCGCGCGCTGATCGGCGGGCTACCGCAGCTCGTGCTGCCGTGGCGTTCCGGTCAGCGCCTGGTCGGCGAGACCCTGGTGGCGCTGGGCTGCGGCGTGGTCGAAGGACCCGGCGCGCCGGTCGAGCAACTGGTCGAGACCTTCCGCGGCATCGCCGGCGACGGCGCCCGCTACGTCGCCGCCCGCCACCACGCCGAACGCGTCGCGCTGGCGCCGCCGGTCGACGCCGCCGACGCCGTCGTCGCCGAGGTGGCGCGCCTGGCGATGGCGGCGAGGTAGCCGGCGGCGCGCGGCCGGCGCGGCCGCGCCGTCATCCCCGCCACGCCAATGCCTAGGCTTCAGGTCGCCAGCCGAGGCCTTCATCGAAAAACTGTTGCGCGTCGAATGCGACTCCACACCCTCGCCGCGCTCGGGATGACGGCGGGCCCGCGCCGGACCACGGCGCGCCCCGCGCAGCCGCCAACCGCGAACGTGGCGACGCCCCCTACTCCGCCGCCAGACGCGCGCGCAACGCCCGCGCGCCGCGGATCGCGCCCACGCGCTTGGAGAGCGGCCAGTCGCGGCGGCGCAGATACACGCGCATCATCGCGAGCTCGGTGGCGTCGCCGACGGCGTAGCGGTTGAGCAGCCACCAGTCGTTGTCCTCGAGCCGCACATCGAATCCGCGGCCGAGCCGCTCGAGGATCCGCCGCACGCTGAGGAAGCGCCACTCCACGCGCCGCGCGTCGGCGGCGTAGACCGCGCGCGACCGTTCCGGGCCTTCGCGGCCGGCGGCGTACCAGTTCGAGCCGTGCAGGCGGCGCTGCGCCAGCACCTCGGGGATCGAGGCGACCGGGCCGAGCAGCAGCGAGCAATCGGCCACCACCGAGTCGGCGCCCTCGCGGTGCGGATAGGTCGGCAGCGGCGCCAGGCGCAGCGCGTGCGCGCGCCGCAGCACCATCGTCGACGTCACGGTGTGCTCGTAGGAGCCGGCGTAGCGCCGGAAGGCGGCGCTGAAATCGCCGTCGATCAGCGCGCCGGGCAGCGGCAGCTCCTGCGACGCGCCGTTGGCCTCGACGTTGACGAACTGGTGGTAGAGCAGCGCCGCCTCCGGCCGCGCCGCCGCCAGCGCGACCATGCGCTCGACCTTGGTCGGCAACCAAAGGTCGTCGGCGTCGAGCAGCATCAGCAGCTCGCCCCCGGCGGCGGCGAAGCCGGTGTTGAAGGCGTGCGCCTGGCCGCCGTTCTCGGTGCGGATCGCGCGCAGCCTGTCGCCGTAGCGCGCGAGCACCTCCGGCGTGTCGTCGGTCGATCCGTCGTCGACCACCACGATCTCGATGTCGGGATAGGTCTGCGCCAGCACGCTGTCGATCGCCAGCGGCAGGAAGCGGCCGTAGTTGTATGTGTTGATCAGCGCTGTCACCAACGGCCGCGCGGCCGGCGCCGCGCCCGTCACGCGCGGGTTCCGGCGCGACGACCCGCGGCCGCCGCGCGCGCCCCGACGCAACGAAGCGACGTCATCGCGCGCGCCCTCCGGCGCCGCGACTTGAGAACATCGCATGGGTTCCGGCGCGGCGACCTGAGAACATCGCGCGGGCTCCAGTGCCACGGACCGACGTCATCGCGCGCGCTCCGGCGCCAAGTAACGGCGTCATCCCGCGGGCTCTGGCGCGGCGACCCGACGGCATCGCGCGGGCTCCGGCGACGCGAAGCGACGTCATCGCGCGCGCGCTCCGGCGCGGCGCGGCGTGCGCTGCGCAGGCGCGAGCGACGGCGCGGCCGCTCGCGCACGCGCCGTCGCGACATGCGGTGGCGGCGTCGTCGACGTCGTCGTAGCGGCGTGCCACGCGTCGAGCGCGCGGCGCTGGAGCATGACGTCGACGTCGTCGGCATCGATGTCGCGGCCGCGGCGGGCGAAGCCGCGCGCCAGCGCCTCGCGCCACCACAGCGACCCCTCGCGGCGGTTGCGCGCGCACCACGCGGCGTGCGCGACGAGGTAGGGATCGTCGGCCGCCAGCGCCCAGCGGCGCTGCAGATGCAGCAGGCTGCGCATGGTCCAGTCGTCGTTCCAGCGCAGCGCGAAGAGGCGCAGGTCGCGCCACGTCATCGGCGCGTTGCCGCCGTAGGTGACGACGGCGCGCGGCTCGTGGAACACGGCGGCGCCGCGCTCGCCGGCGCGCAGGCACAGGTCGATGTGCTCGCCGGTGACGAGATAGCCCTCGTCGAATCCGCCGGCGACGAAATCGCGCCGGACCAGCGCGGCATGCAGGTCGATGTGCTCGGTGCGGGCGCGCGCCAGTTCGCCTTTGGCGTCCGCCAGCGTGCGCGTGATGAGATGGTGCGATTCGAAAAGAAACCTTGCGCCGCAACGGTTCTCGACGCGGCAGGCGCCGCCGGCCATGTGGATCACTCCGTCCGCGCGCCGGCCGATCAGGGTCAGCGGGCCGACCATCGCCGCGCCGGTGGCCTCGGCGCACTCCACCAGCGCCTCTATCCAGCCGTCGTCGGGCGTCGCGTCGTTGTCGATGGTGACGATCAGCTCGCCGCCGAGGCGCTCCAGCGCGAGGTTGCGGGCGGCGTTGGGCATCAGCGGCGCGTCGCTCCGGATCAGCGTCCAGCCGCGCGCCGCGCAGAAGGCGCGCGTCCACGCGGCGATGGCGGGCGGCGAGCCGGCGTCGACCACGACGACCTCGACACCCGCGGGCACGGTCGCGGCGACGCGCTGAAGCGTGCGCGGCTGCGCCGAGAAGCGCTCGCGCGGCACGACCATCACGCTGACGCTGGACGCCATCCCGACTCCCCGGCGCGCGACCTCTTCATCGCGCGACGCGGATTCTACCACGCGCGCCGCGCGCCGTCGCGAATCGATCCGATCGCTGTCACACCGACACTATATCGCTCGGACGCCGGCGCAGGAACACCGTCGCCTCCATCGTCATCACCACGGCGCCGGCCTGCTGGCGCGTGGTGTGGCGGATGCGCGCGATGCCGCGGTCGGGCTTCGATTCCGACGCGCGCAGCGACAGGATCTCGGTCGTCACGGTGAGCGTGTCGCCGGGCCGCACCGGCCGCGGGAAGCGCACGTTGTCGAGGCCGGGCGAGCCGATGTTGCAGGCCGCGAACACGCCGTCGGCCAGCCACAGGCGCAAGGTCGCGGCCATGGTGTGCAGGCCCGACGCGATGAGGCCGCCGTAGTTTCCCCGCTCGCGCGCGTATTCGGCGTCGATGTGGAAGGGCTGCGGATCCCAGGTCAGCGCGAAGTCGACGATGGCGGATTCGGTGATGGTGAGCGACGGCGAGCGGAACGAATCGCCCTCCGCGAAGTCCTCGAAGTGGCGCGCGGCGGTCATGAATCGCTCCCGGATGTGACGCGTTTGGACGCGTTTTGGACGGATTTGGGCGGGACCCGGCGCCCAATGTATGGAGACATTCCCGCTCTGTCATGATGACAATTCGATTGTCGTCGGCCCGGATTCCGGATTGTCACCATATCGCCGGATATGGGATTGTGCGCCCGCGCTCAATACCCTGTAATCGCGTGTCTTTCGGGATCGGATTGTCACCATGACAATAAGTCCAGCCCTGCGCCGGCCCGCGTCCGGCACGGTTCCTGCGTCGGCGGCCCGTGCGGGCGCCCGCCCGTCCGACCCGTCCTCCCGACGGCACGGCCGGGTGGGCGCTCCGCCGATCCGTCCCTCGCGGCGGCCCGGACGGGTGGCCGCTCAGCCGATCCGTCCCTCCCGGCGGCCCGTTCGGGTGGCCGCTCACCCGACCCGTCCCTTCCGACGGCCCGGACGGGTGGCCGCTCACCCGATCCGTCGCTCCCGACGGCCCGGGCGGGTGGCCGCGCACCCGAACCGTCCCTCGCGACGGCCCGTCCGGGCGCCCGCTCGGCCGACCCGTCGCTCCCGACCGCCCGCTCGGGTGGCCGCCCGCCCGACGCGACGCCGGCGCCGGTGGTCGTGGTCAGCCCGGCGCGGCGCAAGCGGCCGGCGTGGCGGCCGACGCTCGACCCCGGCGCGGCGACGCCGCTGTACGTGACCATCTGCAACCAGCTCGCCGCCGACATCGCCTCGGGCAAGCTCGAGCCGCACACCAAGCTGCCGACCCACCGCGATCTGGCGTGGACGCTCCAGTGCACGATCGGCACGATCACGCGCGCCTACGCCGAGGCCGAGCGCCGCGGGCTGGTGCATGGCGAGGTCGGCCGCGGCACCTTCGTGCGGCCGCCGGCGCTGCCGTGGCCCGATCCGGTCGTGCGCAAGTCGCTGGAGAATCCGACCGGCGATCCGCGCGCCGATCTCGGCGCGGCGCCGGCGCGCATCGTCGATCTGGCGATGAACTGGACGGCCGATGTCGGCGCCGACGAGCTGCTGCGCAAGACGCTGGCCGACATCTCGACGTCGAAGGACATCGCCAGCCTGCTGGAGTTCAACGGCCGCAACGGGCTAGCGCGCCACCGCGAGGCCGGCGCCCGGCTGCTGGCGCGGCGCTACAAGCTGCCCGACCCGACGACGCGCACCAAGGGCGCCGTCCCGTCGAGCGGCCCGGTCGATCCCGAGCGCGTGCTGATCGCCGCCGGCACGCAGCACGCGTTGATGGTGACCTTGGCGGCGCTGGCCGCCCCGGGCGACGCGATCCTGGTCGAGGACCTCACCTATCCCGGCATCGTGTCGCTGGCCCGCCTGATGCGGCTGCGGCTCAAGCCGCTGCGCTGCGATTCCGACGGCCCGATGCCCGGCGCGTTCGACGCGGCCTGCCGCGCCGGCGACGCGCGGGCGCTCTACCTCGTGCCGGTGCAGCACAACCCCACCGGCCGCACCATCGGCGAGCAGCGGCGGCGCGAGCTGGCGCGCATCGCCGCCGCCTACGACCTGCCGGTGATCGAGGACGACATCTACGGCTACTTCCCGACCGACGCGCCGCTGCCGATCGCCGCCTTCGCGCCGGACCACGTCATCCATCTCGCGGGGCTGAGCAAGGCCGGCGCGCCCGGCCTGCGCATCGGGTTCCTGCACGCGCCGCCGAAGCTGATCGGCCGGCTGGCCGCGGCGATGGCGGCGGCGTCGTGGACCGCGGCGCCGCTGGCCGCCGAGGTCGCGGCGCGCTGGATCGACGACGGCACGCTCGAGGAGGTGCTGCGGCGTAAGCGGGTGGAGGCGCGCAAGCGCTTCGAGCTGGCGGCGCAGATCTTCCGCGACGCCGGCGTGGCGGTGCGCACCGGGCCCGACCACGTGCTGCCGCCGACCCGCGCGCGCGAGACCGGCTACGACGCCACCACGCAGGAGGCGCTGCGCATGCTCGACCTCGCGGTCGACCGGCCCGGCGTCGACCCCGCCGCCAAGATCGACGTCGCCCGCGCGCGCCGCACGCTGATCGACGCCGCCGAGGCCGCCCTGCGCGCCGCCGACGGCGGCGGCGCGGCGACGGCGGCGTCGGCCAAGCCGGAGTTCACCCTGCCGGTGGATTGCTTCCACGGCTGGCTGAAGCTGCCCGAGCCGTGGCGGGCGCGCGACTTCGCGGCCGAGGCCGAGCAGCAGGGCGTGCGGGTGACGCCGGCCGACGCCTTCGTGGGCGGCCGCGTCGAGGCGCCGCACGCCGTGCGCCTGTGCCTGGGCAACGCCAAGGGCCGCGACGAGCTGCGGCGGGGGCTGCGGGTGCTGGCGCAGCTGCTGTCGACGCCGCTGGGGGGCGGGAGGACGGTGGTTTGAGAGCCTGACGAACGATCCGACTCTGCCATCTCGGGCATCTCAAGTTGGTTGCGAGGCGCAATCACTCGGCAGTTGCGGCGTTGGACCGCGATTCGTGGATAGGCAACAAGCTGTACCGCCCCCCCCCCCGCAGTCGTAACTGGTCGAGACGACTTGTGCCAGCCCAGTGGTTGACGTCGAGGCGTAAGAGCGGCCAGTGTGCTGCTCACATCATTTGCGAAACCATCCGGCGCGGCCGACGACCGACAGAGCGCGCCGGATCTGGCTTGGCGCTCCATAGTCGACCGCTGGGCGACGCCGCGACCTCTGTCGTTTGCTCAGTGACGGATTCTTGCGTACTTCTGCATAGACTCGCGCATTCTCCATGCATATATTTGTGCTGCTACCTTATCGGGCAGGACACCGATGCGATACCTCCCGTTTGTGATTGTTGTTGCTGCGTTCCTTAGCATCACAGGCGCCGCGCTGGCAGCGAGCCGTTGCTCTTCGGGCAACGGCACCATGTACTGTTCTTGCTCGACCAGTGCATGCCAGTCAGACCAGACCTCCTGCCGCTGCGCCACCGCCAGCGATCCGGGCGCTGGAGTTTCGTGCACCTCGCGAGACGGGAAGACGAGCAAAGCCTGCTCGATTGGATGCGAACGATCCGTCAATGAAGCCCGGTGTAATCCGAGGTAGCGCACTCTCGCAAATAGCCCAACCTCGATGCACCGGGTAAACCGCTGCGCGATTGATCTCAACGCTAGGAAGGGAGAGCAATATGGTCAAGAAAAGCGCATGGATTCTCATCGCGGCAGCAGCTACAGCCATCGCTGATCCTTCGCCGGTTGCCGCCCAAAGCAGTTGCCAAGTGATCTATCAGACCGCCACACGGAATCGATCTTCCGACTACAATCAACAAAGCATGATGCTGTCGATCTACGACGAATATTGCGCGGCGGATGGCTCTCTACGCGAGAAGAAAATCGATACGAGCGCTGATCTCGTGATCAAACAGATACCGGTGAAGTTCACCGGCAACTACGCTGATACGCGCCAGGCATTCTCGAACTTCTGCAAGAAGCATAATGAGGAGCGGCGAAGCGGAAGCCTGACGATTAGCGAGCGTGACAGCGTCGTCACAGACGCGCTTCGACTGTTCAATGAATGCGAGCAAGTCCGGAACTCCAACGTCAACATCCAGATCACGCCTTCCGATGATTCGATCCAGTTCAACTTCAAGCTTACCGCGAACGACAAGCTGAGCATTATGGGCTTTCAGGCGTCGGCAAACATTTCTTGCATCCTCAACGAGAGCCCGACTGATGACAAGCAGCAACCGGAAAAAGGGCTCAAACTGACGACGGATTTCGTTAAGAAGGTCACGACGAACTTCGCGGTTCTTTGTACAAGGGCTGCGATTAAATCAGACAAGCCAGATGGCGAACTGCGCTATGCGGCGAGTTCGATAAGCATCGTCACTGACAAGGGTACGATCGGAGCGTCTTTGCCCGTGACGCAGGTTTTTGACTACGTCACTGCAAAGGAAGTCGATACGCGTTTCCGCGCCCTCCAAGACGAACTCGCGAAAGCGCGGCAGTCGCAAGCCGCCGATGTTCTGACCAGCCTCGAGCTTTCTGTTCAGCCTCAAGAGATCGACGAAGCAAAGCCGAGAGTTCGAGCGGAATGTCGCGAAGGATATACTCTCATCGCACCAATTTGTACGATCCAAGGTGGCCGCGGTGCCAGTAGTTCATACATGAACACGTATGTGAAAATAGACCCTACCGGAAAGCAGTATGTCGAATGTGAAGGCGGGCCTCGATTTGGCGGTAGCGTACTCAACGCTCAGGCTTTGTGTGCTCGACCAAAGCCGAAACGCTAATATCGAAACCTGGTTGTATTGATACGGTAATTGCCTGACAGTCGCCGTGCTCGAGCCCGTGCTCAGGCGGCGTGAGTCTGGACGTTCTGTACAGCGCGGTCCACCTGTGATTCTTCGTTGGCGGAGCTGCGGCTACAGAAGGCGCTTGAGGGAGTTGCGCGGTTGGTGCCGTGCGGCCGCCGACGACGCGGTAGCGGGCGGGAGGCTCCGCCGCCGCGCCCCTCGCCACGACGCGGGGCAAACGGCGATCGGACGGCGGCGGGCGGACGTCCGGCGCGCTACGGCGCGTGCGCCTGGATCTCGAGGTTGGCGCGGCGCAGGCGCTCGCGCAGGCTGCGGCCGACCGCCAGCAGCAGCTCGCGCTGCACGTCGGGCGCCTCCTCGTGCAGCCGCGCGGCGGCGTCGGCGGTCAGGACCAGCACGCCCACGGCGGTGCGGGCGCGCACGGTGGCGGTGCGCCGGCCCGGCCCCAGCAGCGCCACCTCGCCCAGCACGTTGCCGGCCTCGACCGTGCCCAGCCGCACCGCGCCGATGCCGATCTCGACCACGCCGCGCACGAGGAAGTAGACGCTGTCGGCCTCGGCGCCCTCCTCGATCAGCACGCTGCCCGCCGGCAGCTCGGCGGCCGCGAGGTGCCGGGCCAGGGCGGCGACGCCGCCGGCGTCGAGGCGGTCGAGGAACTCGAACTCCGCCAGCTCGGCGCGCGCCGCGGCGTCGTCGGTGTCGAAGCCGGCGCGGCGCAGCAGCTCGGTCTCGGCCCGCTCCAGCGCGGTGTCGACGTCGGGCGCGGTGCGGCCGTCGTCGTCGGTGGCGGCCCGCGCCGGGCGGCCGGACGCCGCGCCGGACGCCGCGGGCGCGCCGGACCCGGCCGCCGGCGCGGCGGATGCCGCCGCGGGGATGAACACCATGGCGCGGCCGGCCTCGACGATCCGCCGCCGCAGCCGCGCCAGCATGTCGTTGGCGACGGCGCTGATGCTGGAGACGCGCTGGGCGTCGAGCACGATGTGGCTGGCGCCAGGCAGCGCCGCCACCGCCTCGCGCGCCAGCGCCTCCATGTTGGCGAAGCGCAGGTCGCCCTGCAGCTCGAACACGACGATCGACCGGGCGAGGCCGTCGAGCGCGCGCTGGGCGGCGGCGGGGCGCTGGCGGGTCGAGCGCACGACGTCGCCGCGGTAGCGCCGCCTGACCGGCGCGCGCACCGCGCCCCGGTGGTCGAGCATGTGCAGGCGCAGCCGGGCGGCGAGGTCGCGGCAGACGCCGACGCCGCGCACGGAGTTGCCGTGCGGATCGAGCCGCGGCGAGAACACGCCGATGCCCAGCTCGCCCGGCAGCGCCGCCATGATGCCGCCGCCGACGCCGCTCTTGGCCGGCATGCCGACGTCGAACTCCCACTCGCCGGCGTAGTCGTACATGCCGCAGCTCGTCATCAGGCTGAGCACGTGGCGCACGAGGTCGGTCGCCAGCGCGCGGATTCCGGTCAGCGGATTGACGCCGCCGTTGGCCAGGGTCGCGGCCATGACCGCGACGTCGCGCGCCGTGACCAGCACGGAGCACTGGCGGAAGTACAGATCGAGATGCTCGTCGATGTCGCCCTCGATCATGCCCGAGGCCAGCTCGAGATGGGCGATGGCGCGGTTGCGGTGGCCGGTGTCGCGCTCGGATCGGAAAACCGCCTCGTCGATCGACAGCGTCCGGCCGGCGAAGGCGCCGAGCATGTCCATGACGCGCGCCAGCCGCTCCGCCGGCGTCCTGCCGCCGACCAGCGAGGCGGCGACGATCGCGCCGGAGTTCACCATCGGGTTGAACGGCCGGTTGGTGGCGGCGTCGAAATGGATGGCGTTGAAGGCGTCGCCCGAGGGCGCCACGCCGATCCGGGCCATGACGCCCGCCAGTCCGTTGTCCTTCAGCGCCAGGCCGTAGACGATGGGTTTGGAGATCGACTGGAGGGTGAAGAGGGTGGCGCAGTCGCCGGCCTCGTAGACCTGGCCGTCGGGCATCGCCACGGCCAGCCCGAACCGGTCGGGATCGACCTTGGACAGCTCCGGGATGTACGTCGCCACCGCGCCGTCGCTTACGTCCCTGTGGCGCCTGTATATCTCGTCGAGAATCTCGACCACCGGCGAACCGAGCCCGCCGGCCTTCTCCCCCGCCCCGTCCATTCCCGCTCCCTCCGGGTCGGCCGGCCCCCGCCGGCCCGGCCCGTTGCCGGAAATGGAAGCAAACAGCATGCCGGGGCGGCAGCCGCCCCGGCCGCGTGCGAATGGGAGGTGTGCGCGGCCGCCGGCGGCCGCCCTACTCCGCCGCCCGCTTGCGCGGCGTCGGCACGAGGTGCTGGACCTTGGGCAGGACCTCGCGCGACAGCAGCTCGAGCGAGCGACGCCACGCCTGCGGGTTCTCGACGTAGTCGAAGCCGAACACCAGCAGCTGGCCGAAGCCGCCGACCTCGTCGTAGATACGCTCGATCTTCTCGACCACGGTCCTCGGCGAGCCGACGATCCAGTTGTGGCTGGCGCAGTACTCCGGCGTGACGTCGGAATCGGGCACCGCCTGGTCGTGCTTGAGGTACTCGAAGAAGCCGAACTGCTGGAGCAGCGGCAGGAAGTACTCGCGCATCATGCGGCCCATGCCGCCGCCGACCGACAGCCGCATCGCCTCCGCGTCGGTGTCGGCCACGAACACCTCGCGCACCAGCCGCCATTCGTTGCGGTCGGGCGTCCGGCCGGACTTCGCCGCGCCGATCTCCACCGACTCCCAGTGGCTGCCGACATAGGCGGGGTTGAGGTTGAGGCTCATCGGGATGTAGCCGCGCTCGCCCGCCAGCTTCAGCGTGTCCGATCCCTTGCTCAGCCCGGCGACGCCGATCGGCGGATGCGGCGTCTGCAGCGGCTTGATGTGCGGCTTGAGGAATCCGAACATCGTGTCGGGCTTGGTGACGTGCCAGAACTTGCCCTTGTAGTCGAACGGCTCCGTCGAGCTCCACAGCTTCAGGATGATGTCGAGCGCTTCGCGCGTCATGTCGCGGTTGACGCCCGACATGCCGTCGACGTTGAACATCGCCCAGTCGCTGGGCAGGCCCGAGGCGGCGATGCCGAAGTTGAGGCGGCCGCCGGAGATGTGGTCGAGCATGGCGACGCGGTTGGCCAGCTCGGCGGGGTGGTGGTAGGGCAGCAGGAAGCCGCCGGGGCCGAGCCGGATGTTCTTCGTCTGCATCAGCGCCTGCGCCACCAGCAGGTCGGGCGACGGGTGCGGCTCCCACGGCGCGGTGTGGTGCTCGCCGAGCCAGCACTCGCTGAATCCCAGCTCGTCGAGCCAGCGGATGACCTGGAGATCCCATTCGTGGCCGGCCGCCAGTCCGCGCTCGGGCGGATGCGACGGCATGGTGAAGTATCCGAACTGCATCGTTTCCTCCGGGGTTCGCGTTGGCGCCGGCGCGCGCGGGCACGCGCCGATTTGACGCCCATCGGCGGCGGCGGCGCAAGCGGCGCGGCGGGAAGTTTCAGCGCGCTGAGTCTTGTCGGCGGAGGGGCGGCGCGCGGATCGCCAGCCGCCGCCGTCACGTCACGCGAAGACGGCCAGCCCATGCGACAGCGCCACCGCGCCGCCCGCGGTCGCGACCTCGAGATCGACGAGGCCGGCCTCGTCGTCGCGGGCCGCGTCGCGCACGACGATGCCGACGCCCGCCGGCACCGGCGCGCGGAAGCGGCCGGACAGGCGCTTGAGCTTCGTGACGTCGCCGCCGGCGTGGAGCCGCACGGCTTCGCGGCCGGTCAGGGTCCAGGTGATGGTGCCGTGGATGATGACGTCCGGCAGGCCGGCGGCCAGCGCCACGCGGCGCTCGCTGTGGATCGGATTCCAGATCTGCGCGCACTCGCTGTAGACGTGCGGCAGCCCCTTATCGAGCGCCAGCGCGGTGGCGCGCGCGCCGTCGGCCGGCGCCGGACGCGGCTCGGGCAGGAGTTCGGCCGGCGTGTCGCCGCGGTCGGGGCCGTCCGGCGCGATGCCGCGGATCATGCCGCCGCTGAACGACGTCGCCAGCAGGTCGCCGGTCTCGATCTCCCGCGTGTCGTAGCGCGTCAGCACGTAGCTGCCAGCCGAGGTGGCGCGGATCTGGACGACGGTGCCCTCGCAGCGCAGGCGCATGCCGGCGCGGATCGGGGCGTGGAAGAGCGAGTCCTGCAGCACGTGCACGCCGCGCCGGCGCTCGTCCCAGCTCAGCCCCAGCGCCGCGGTGCGCGCATCGCCGCCGCCGATCGCCCATTCCGGCGCGACGCAGAAGGTCGGCGGCAGCACCACGCCGCCGGCGCGCGTGTCGTCGAAGCACTGGTCCTGGGTGAAGCCGGTGACGGCGGCGTAGGCCAGCGCCCAGCGCGTCGGCACCTCGCATTCATGGACCAGGGTCTCGCCGACGGCTGACGTGCGGACGGGCATGGCGCGGGACTCCGGATCGGACGGGATGGACGCGCGCCGTTATAGCAGGCCGGCGCGGCGCCGGCGCGGCGCCGGCGAGACGCCGGCGCGACCACGCGGTCGATGACGGCGGCGGCGCCGGACGCTAGGGTCGCGCGCCTTCCCCGTCCCCGCCGCCGGAGTCCGTCCATGTCCACCACCGCCCGCGTCCAATGGGTCGAGAACGCGCTGTTCACCGCCGAGTCGGGCAGCGGCCACAGCGTCACCATCGACGGCTCGCCCGACGTCGGCGGCAGGAATCTCGCGGCGCGTCCGCTGGAGATGTTCCTGATGGGCATGGGCGGCTGCACCGCGATCGACGTGGTGTCGATGCTGCGCAAGCAGCGCCAGGACATCCACGACGTGGTGGTCGAGCTGGCGGCCGAGCGGGCCGGGGATTTCCCCAAGGTGTTCACGTCGGTGAAGGTGGTCTACCGGGTCCGCGGCAGGAACCTGAACCGCGCGCTGGTCGAGCGCGCCGTGGCCCTGAGCGACGAGAAATACTGCTCGGCCACCGCGATGGTGCGCAAATCCGCCGTCGTCACGCACGAGCTGGTGATCGAGGACGCGGCCTGACGCCGCCATGACGGCCGCCCGCGCCCCGTTCGCCGGACTGGCGCCGCACGCCGACGGACGGCCGTGGGTGATGGGCATCGTCAACGTCACGCCGGACTCGTTCTCCGACGGCGGCGCGGCGTTCGATCCGGCCGAGGCCATCGCGCTGGGACTGCGCCTGCGCGATGAAGGCGCCGACATCCTCGACATCGGCGGCGAGTCGACGCGGCCCGGATCCGAGGCGACGCCGCCCGCGGAGGAACTGCGGCGGATCGCGCCGGTGGTGCGCGCGCTGGCGGCGGCCGGTTGCGTCGTGTCGATCGACACGCGGCGCGCCGGCGTGATGCGCGCGGCGCTCGACGCGGGCGCCGCGATCGTCAACGACGTGTCGGCGCTGCGCGACGATCCGGAGTCGCTGGCGCTGGTCGCGGCGCGCGGCTGCCCCGTCGTGCTGATGCACCGCCGCGGCGAGGCCGCAACGCGCTACGCCGGGCCGGCCTACAAAGACGTCGTCGGCGAGGTGCGCGATTTCCTCGCGGCGCGGATCGGCGCGTCGGTCGCGGCCGGCGTGGCGCGCGCATCCATCGCGGTCGACCCCGGCATCGGCTTCGGCAAGACGGTGGCGGAGAACCTGGCGCTGGTGGGATGCGCCGCAGCGCTGGCGCCGCTGGGCGCGCCGGTGCTGATCGGCGCCTCGCGCAAGGGCTTCGTCGGCGCGATCACCGGCGAGCCGGCGGCGGCGAGGCGGCTGGGCGGCTCGCTGGCGGCGGCCTTGGCAGCCGCCGACGCCGGCGCCGCCATCCTGCGCGTCCACGACGTCCGCGAGACGGTGCAGGCGCTCAAAGCGCGCGCCGCGCTGCTGGCGGCGCGGTAGCTACACCGCGCCGTCGACCGGCAGCCAGAGCGTGTCGTCGATCCGCGCCGCGCCGGTGGCGAGCATGACGGCGCGGTCGAAGCCCAGCGCGATGCCGGCGCAGTCCGGCAGGCCGTGCTCGAGCGCGGCGAGGAAATCCTCGTCGATCGGATAGGCGTCGCCGAAGAGCTGTTGGCGGGCGGCGCGGTCGGCCTCGAAGCGGCGGCGCTGCGCCACCGGATCGGTCAGCTCGCCGAAGGCGTTGGCCAGCTCGACGCCCTCGACGTAGAGCTCGAAGCGCTCGGCCAGCCGGGGATCGTCGGGCTTGGGCCGCGACAGCGCCGCCATCGAGACGGGGTAGTCGTGCAGGAAGGTCGGCCGCCCGGCGCCGAGATGGGGCTCGATCCGCTCCAGCATGACCCGGAAGAAGATGTCCTCCCACGTGTCGCCGGGATGCGGCGGGATTCCGACGGCGGTCGCGGCGCGTCCCAGCATCGCGGCGTCGGGCGCCAGCGGATCGGGCGCGGTGGCCAGCAGGTCGATTCCGGCGAAGCGCGCGAAGGCGTCGGGCACGGAGAGCCGCTCGAACGGGCCGGAGGCGTCGCAGGTCCGGCCGCGCCACATGAACAGCGGGGCGCCGGCCGCCGCCAGCGCCAGCCGCAGCAGCGCCTCGCAATCGTCCATCAGATCCGTGTAGGCCGCGCCGGCGCGGTACCACTCCAGCATGGTGAACTCGGGGTGGTGCAATTCCGAGCGCTCGCCGTCGCGGAAGGCGCGGGCGAACTGGAAGATCCGCGGCACGCCGCCGGCCAGCAGCTTCTTCATCGCGAACTCGGGCGAGGTGTGCAGATGGCGCTCGACCCGGCCGCCGTCCGGCCCGGTCAGGGTCGTGGTGAAGGCGCGCAGATGCACCTCCATCCCGGGGGACACCTGCAGCGCGGGCGTCTCGACCTCGACGAAGCCCTCGGCCGCGAACCACGCCTGCCACGCCGCGCGGATGCGGGCGCGGGCCTGGAGGTGGGGCAGGCGCCGGGCGAGCCGGTCGGGCCGCCAAGCGCCGGACGAAGTCGAGGACGGAGCCATGCCGCCCCTCTAGCACGCGCCACGGCGTCTTCCATTCGGCTTCCTGGCCCCGCCTCCACCCGTCGACCGGGCGACGTTTCCTAGGGATTCCCAACTTGCTCAGAAATTCACATTAGAATTCGTCTATATAATATTGATATTATTATATAAATATCTTTCTGCTTGATCCATCTCGCCGCCGAACCGCGATTTTCTTGACGTCCCCTCCAAAACGACGGACCCGAGAGCTCGCCGGTGTGAAAATTCCCCGCCCATGTGCCAGAGAGTTCCTTAACATATTGATATTAATAGCTATTTTATCCACAGCCAACTCTGTCGGAATCGTTAAAAGATCAATAAATTATAGTTAAAACAATCATCTATGGGGAATCTTTGATCTAATCATTGAGCGTCTCCTGAATCGAATCTATGATTTGTTATATTTTAAGGATTAGTACCGATGTATTCATCCATTTTGGGAGCGACGCGTATCAGCGTCGCGACTGCCGCCCTCGCCTTCGCGGCCTATTTGACGGCCATGAGCCAGCCGGTCCACGCGACCGACCGCATGGTGCGCGACGCCAGCCCGGCGCCGCAGCCCGTCGCGGCCGCCGCCGCGTCGCAGACGCCGTCGGGTTGGCGCGCCCTGCTGGTCTCCGGCAACGCCTGGACAGGCTACCACGACGCCGCCGTCGTCTCCTTCGGCCAGCGGCTGGCGTCCGGCGGCGACACCCGCGTCACGGCGCTGGCGCACGCCGCCGGCTCCCCGGTCGAGCGGGTCGGCGAGGTCGGCGAGCGCTTCCGGGCGATGGGCGAGCGGCCGGACGAGGCCTGCCTGGTGTTCCTGACCGGCCATGGCGGCCGCCACGGCGTGCAGATCCAGCGCGGCCGCAGCAGCGACGTCATCAGCCCGTCGCGGCTCGACGGCATGGTGTCGCGCAATTGCGGCGACCGGCCGACCGTCGTCGTGGTCTCGTCGTGCAATTCCGGCGTCTATGTCGGCGCCTTCCGCGGCCGCGAGAACGTCGTGGTGATCACCGCGTCGCGCTCGGACACCGTGTCCTACACCGGCTCGGCGGTCGACAATCTGACGATCTTCGACAGCTGCCTGCTGCGCGCCCTGTCGGGCGGCGCCCGCACCTGGGAGGAGGCCTTCGCCATCGCGGCGGCCTGCGCCGGCGATCGCGAGGCGCAGCTCGGCGTCACGCCGTCGGGTCCGCAGATGTGGGTCGGCTCCCGCGTGCGCGGCCTCGCCACCCCCGGCTTCGCCTCGGCGCCGCAGCTCGCGCAGCGCCGACCGGCGGCGGCGCCACGCGCCGCCCGCCACCCCCCACCCCGCGCCGCCGCCGGAAGCCCCCGGCGGCGGCGTTCCCTGTTCAGGGGCGTTTGACAGCGCGCCCCGGGTCGGCTGGAAATCGCCGCCGACCATGACGCCCGCCGCCATCGACGCCTATTGCCGATCCCTCCCCGCCGCCACCCTCGTGGTGCAGTGGGAGGGCGTGTCGGTGTTCAAGGTCGGCGGCCGGATGTTCGCGATGATGCCGCCGGCGCGCGAGCGCCGGGGCGCGCGCGAGCTGTGGTTCAAGTGCGTCGACGCCCACTACGAGGCGATGAGCGCGGCGCCGGGGTTCCGCCCCTGCCCCTATCTGGCGCGCGCCCGCTGGGTGGCGGTGGCCGCGCCCGCGAGGTTGCCGGCGGCGCAGACCAAGGCCTATCTCGCGCGCGCCCACGCCACCATCGTCGCGCGCCTGCCGCGCAAGACCCAGATCGCGCTGGGCTTCACGCCGCCGCCCCGCCCGCCGGCCCGGCGCCGCCGCGTGGTCGAGGACGATCGGTAGCGACCGCGCCCCCCGTCGCCGCAATCCGACCGCACGGCCGTACTCCCGTCATCCCGAGCGCCGCGAGGGATCTTTCCTGCCGCCGCCGCCGTGAAAAGATCCCTCGCGGCGCTCGGGATGACGGTGGCGGCAGGACGATAGACTGGCGGCCGACAGGAACCGCGGCGCGACGCCGCCACCGCGCGTCCCCCGCGGACTCTCCTTCCATTTCGCGGTGGAACCGGCGAACAATGGGCGGTCCGATCCAACCCGCACATGAAAGCTCCGCCGACATGCTCGACGACAAGGCGCTCGATCTGCTCTTCCGCGAGGCCCGCACCCAGAACGGCTGGCTCGACAAGCCGGTCACCGATGACCAGCTGCGCGCCATCTACGAGGTGATGAAGTGGGGCCCGACCTCGGCCAACAGCCAGCCCGCGCGCATCGTCTGGGTGCGCACCAAGGAGGGCAAGGAGCGGCTGCGGCCGGCGCTGAGCGAGGGCAACCTCGCCAAGACCATGGCGGCGCCGGCGACCGCGATCATCGCCACCGACAGCGAGTTCTACGAGCACCTGCCGCGGATGTTCCCGCACAACCCCGACGCCATCAACTGGTTCAAGGGCACGCCCGCCGCGGCGCCGACGGCGTTCCGCAACGGCACGCTACAGGGCGCCTACCTGATGATCGCCGCCCGCGCGCTGGGGCTGGACATCGGCGGCATGAGCGGCTTCGACGCCGCCAAGGTCGACGCCGCGTTCTTCCCCGACGGCCGCTTCAAGACCAACTTCCTGTGCAACGTCGGCTACGGCGATCCGTCGAAGGTGTTCGGCCGCAGCCCGCGCCTGCCGTTCGAGGAGGCGTGCGTGATGGCGTAAGCGCGCGCGGCGCGACGACGACCGGGACGTGCGAATCCACCGGCGGAATCTCGGGCGACGGGGGCGCGAGGCGCGACGAATAGAATCAGGGAGGCCCACATGCGGCGGTTCACCGAGGAGAATCTGATCGAGGCGGTGGTCGGCCGCATGTCGGCCGAGGCCGATCCCCGGCTGCGCGAGGTGATGGCGTCGCTGCTGACGCACATGCACGCCTTCGTCCGCGAGGTCCGGCTGACGCCCGAGGAATGGATGAAGGGCATCCAGTTCCTCACCGAAACCGGCAAATGGTGCGACGACAAGCGGCAGGAGTTCATCCTGCTGTCCGACACCATGGGCGTGTCGATGCTGGTCGACGCCATCGCCAACCCCAGCGCCGGCGGCAGCACCGAGTCGACGGTGCTCGGCCCGTTCTTCCGCGAGAACCCGCCGGAGATCGCCGATGGCGGCGATCTGGCGCCGGGCATGTCGGGCCCGCGGCTCGACGTCGACTGCCGCGTGCTGTCGGAGGACGGCGCGCCGATCGCCGGCGCCCGCATCGATTGCTGGCAGGCCTCGCACGACGGCTTCTACGATTCGCAGATGGGCGACGGCGCGGCGCACAATCTGCGCGGCCGGCTGACCAGCGGGCCGGATGGCCGTTTCCGTTTCCGCACCACCCTGCCCGCCAGCTATCCGATCCCGCACGACGGGCCGGTCGGCGAATTGCTGCGGGCGCTGGGGCGTCATCCGTGGCGGCCGGGCCATCTGCATTTCTGGCTGCACGCGCCGGGCCATCGCGGGGTGGTGACGCACCTGTTCGTGAAGGGCGATCCCTACATCGAGACCGACGTGGTGTTCGGCGTGAAGGAGTCGCTGATCGCCGACTACGCCGACAACGGCGCCGGCCACCGGCTGAGCTACGATTTCAAGCTGCGCAGGGCGGCATGAGCGGCCGGGGCGCGCGCCGGATCGACGCGCTTGCGTCGCCAGCGCCCTATTGCGGCTTCGCCTTCAAGTTCGGCTCGTAACCGCCGCCGGAAGCCGGGGCCTGCGCCGGAGCGTGCGCCGGCGCCTTGCGGCGGATGCTCGAGCCGTCGTCCGAGCCGCCGATGTACGGCTTGCCGTCGGCCACGGGCGCCTTCTGGACGACACCGCCGCGCGCCGGCGCCTGACGCCGCTCGGGTTCGGCGGCGGCCGTCGCGGCGAAGGCCGCGGCCGCCACCGCGGCGCCGACGATCGAGAGCTTGAACCGGGCCATCGACGACCTCGCCCGCTGCATCGGACCGGCGGCCGCATCGCCGCCTCCCGATACACTACGCGCGGGACGTCAACACGATCCCCGTCCGTCCGCTTCGTCGCCGCAATCGCCTGGTGCAATTCAAGAGCCTCGACGGTGGTAGGGGGGATCGTCCGCCTTTGGCCCATAGCGGACGTGGTGAAGCCGCCTACTCGATCACCTCGTCGGCGCGGGCGAGGATCGACGGCGGGATGGCCAGCCCAAGCGACTTCGCGGTCGTGAGATTGATCGTCATCTCGAACTTGGTAGGTTGCTCCACGGGCAGGTCGGCGGGCTTGGCTCCCTTCAGGATGCGGTCCACGTACCCGGCCGCGAGCCGAATCGTTTCCGCCTGCCCCGACCCGTAGGACATCAGACCGCCGGCCTGCGACGTCCGGTCCGGGGGTCCGGGGGTCAGGCCTGCAAAACGGCATTTTTCGTCGCGCCATCGATCGCCAAATCTGCCGTTTTGCAGGCCTGACCCCAAAGCCCGAATCTGCCGTTTTGCAGGCCTGCCCCCCAAAGCCCGCCGGCGTTCCCACCGTCGCCGCCCGCTCGCGGAGGAAGAGCGAAGGGGCGCGCGACATCGGAGCGGCCCGCCGCGTTTGCATCGGCGGCGGCGCGGGGCGTACGATGACGGCGCGGCGCGGCGGGGACGGCAGGCCCGGGCGCGCGGCGGGATGGACGGGATGATCCACGCCACCACCGGACGCGCGACCGCGCGGACCAGACGATGACGGCCGACGCCACCGGCGCGCGATCCGACGCCGGCCCGCGCGCGCCGGCGTGGCAGCAGTTCATCCCCAAGTCCTACACCGTCCTGCGCCAGGGCTACGGCGCGTCGGCGTTCCGCGACGACGTGGTCGCCGGGCTGACCGTCGCCATCGTGGCGCTGCCGCTGGCGATGGCGCTGGCGATCGCCTCGGGCACCACGCCGGACAAGGGACTCATCACGGCGGTGATCGCCGGATTCCTGATCTCGGCGCTGGGCGGCAGCCGGTTCCAGATCGGCGGCCCGACCGGCGCCTTCGTGGTGGTGGTGTTCGACGTCATCCAGCGCCACGGCTACGACGGGCTGGTGCTGGCGACGTTGATGGCCGGGTTGATCCTGATCGTGGTCGGGCTGGCGCGGCTGGGGACGTGGATCAAGTACATCCCCGAGCCGGTGGTGACCGGCTTCACCTCGGGCATCGCCGTCATCATCTTCTCCAGCCAGGTGAAGGACCTGCTCGGCCTGCGGATGGACCAGGTGCCGGCGGAGTTCGTCGAGAAATGGACGGCGTTCTGGCACGCGCGCGGCACCATCGACCTCGTCGCCTGCGCCGTGGCCGGCGCGGCGCTGCTGGTGATCGTGCTGACGCGGCGCCACGCGCCCAAGCTGCCCGGATTCCTGATCGCGGTGGTCGGCGCGTCGCTGGCCGTCTACGTGTTCGATCTGCGGATCGAGACCATCGGCTCGAAGTTCGGCGGCATCCCCAGCTCGCTGCCGGTGCCGGCGCTGCCGGAGGTCACCTTCATCCGCCTGCGCGAGCTGCTGCCCTCGGCGCTGACCATTGCCTTCCTCGCCGGCGTCGAGAGCCTGCTGTCGGCGATGGTGGCCGACGGCATGACGGGACGCCGCCACCGCTCCAACGTCGAGCTGGTGGCGCAGGGGATCGCCAACACCGCCTCGGCGCTGTTCGGCGGCATGCCGGCGACCGGCGCCATCGCCCGCACCGCGACCAACATCCGCTCCGGCGCGCGCTCGCCGGTGGCGGGCATGCTGCACGCCGTGTTCGTGCTGGCCTTCATGCTGGTGGCGGCGCCGCTGGCGTCGTTCGTGCCGCTGGCCAGCCTCGCCGCCGTGCTGGTGGTGGTGGCCTGGAACATGAGCGAGATCGGCAAGTTCAAGCACCAGCTGCGCGCGCCGATGGGCGACCGCGTCGTGCTGGTGCTGACCTTCGCGCTGACCGTGCTGGTCGACCTGACGGTGGCGATCCAGGTCGGCGTGCTGCTGGCCGCCATCCTGTTCATGCACCGCATGGCCGAGGCGGTGGCCGTGCAGCACGGCGCCACCCTGCCGACCGAGGATTTCGACGACATGGCGCCCAGGGCGCCGGGCGACCGCTACACCCAGCGCGACGCGCTGCCGGCCGGCGTCGAGGTGTTCAAGTTCCGGGGGCCGTTGTTCTTCGGCGCCGCCGGACGCCTGACCGACGTGCTGGACCGCGCCGGGCCGGTGCCGAAGGTGTTCATCCTGCGCATGCGCGAGGTGCCGATGATCGACGCCACCGGCGTGGCGGCGCTGGCCGATTTCGTGCGCCGCTGCGCCGCCCGCGGCACGGCGGTGATCGCCACCGGCGCGCGGCCCGAGATCCGCGCCACGCTGGCCCGCATGGGTCTCGACGACGGCCGCACGACGCTGCGCTTCATGGACAGCTACGAGGCGGCGCTGGCCGAGCTGCGACCCAAGGCGGCGGACTGAGCGGCGCGCTCCCGTCGGCCCGGGCGCGGCGAAGGCTGTCGACCTAGCGGGTCGACCGGAGCGGCGGCGCCTTGCCCTTGGCGCGCATGAGACGTTCCACCGCCTCCAGCGCCGCCCGCTTCGCGGGCGTGCGCCGCTCGCCGCTGTTCGGCAGGAAATCGGCCGACGTCAGACCAAGCTCCGCCTTCCGCTTCTCGACGGCGCAGAGGTAGTCATCGAGCTTGATGGTCACGGTCATCGTCGTTCCAACGCTGGAGCGTCTCCAATGACGCTGAATTTACAGTTTCCTCCCGGATGCGTCTATCCAGATAGGCCGCGTCGAGGCCAGGCGCGATCCCCGACGCGATCTGGAAAAGCCGCAGCGCCTGGTTCCGGCGGTCCGTGATCGGTGGGCCTCCGAACGGCCGCGAAAACGCCTGCCCCATCCGGTCCGCGATGAGATCCTCGACACCTATGACGTCGACGGCGAGCCCTCGACCAATCTCGAACCGCCTCACACGCGCGGAGTCCGCGCGCCCGTCCATGAGCCACGGGCTGACGACCTCGACGACGTAGCCAAGCGTCGGATGCACGACCATGCGATCGACGTTGCCCACCTGCCACGTGAACCCCAGCTGGCGAAGCTCGCCGAGAAGCTCGAGCTGGTGGGCGGTGACGAGATCGAAATCCGACGATGCGATCTCGCCTCCCGAGTAGATCTCGGCGGCGGCGCCGCCGACGACCACGGGCGGCTTCAATCCCCGCCGTTCAAGCGCCTCGGCGGCGCGGGCGACAAGGTCGAGCGCGGCGCGGAATCGGTCCGCGTAGGTCATACGTCAGCGCAACGCGCGGCCACCGCCCGCTCCAGCCTCACACCGTCAGGTACTGCTTCACGATGTCCTGGTTGGCGCGCAGGTCGTCGGGGGTGCCGGTGTAGCGGACCTCGCCCTTCTCCAGGATGTAGACGCGGTCGGCCAGCGACATCACGAAGCCGAGGTTCTGCTCGGCCAGCACGATCGAGAGGCCCGTGGCCTTGAGCTGGGCGACGCGCTCGCGCACCAGCTCGACGATCAGCGGGGCGAGCCCCTCCGACGGCTCGTCGAGCAGCAGCAGCTCGGGGTTGCCCATCAGGGTGCGGGCGATGGTCAGCATCTGCTGCTGGCCGCCCGACAGCACGCCGCCCTTGCGGTCGCGGATCTGCGCCAGGTCGGGGAACAGCGCGAACACCTCGGCCTCGCCCCACGCCTGCTTGCCGGGCTGGGCCGGACGGCGCGCGATGTCGAGGTTCTCCCAGACGCTGAGCTCGGGGAAGATGCGGCGGTCCTCGGGCACGAAGCCGATGCCCATGCGGCACAGCGTGTAGGACGGCAGGCCAGCGACGTCGCGGCCCTTCCACACCACGCGGCCCTTCGACGGGGGCGTCAGGCCCATGATCGAGCGCATGGTGGTGGTCTTGCCGACGCCGTTGCGGCCGATCAGCGCCACGCACTCGCCGGCCCGCACCTCGAGCGAGACGCCGAACAGCACCTGGCTGAGGCCGTAGGCGGTGTGGATGCCGTCGAGCTGGAGGTCAGCCATGGGCGTGCTCCCCCAGATAGACGCGTTTGACCTCCGGATCGTCGCGCACCGCGTCGGCGGTGCCCGAGGCGATGATCTCGCCGTGGTGCAGCACCGAGATGCGCTCGGCGATGCCGAACACGACCGACATGTCGTGCTCGGTGAACAACAGGGTGAGCCCGCGCGCCTTGACGATGTCGCGCACCAGCGCGATCGCCTCGGCGGTCTCCTGCGGCGACATGCCGGCGGTCGGCTCGTCGAGCAGCAGCAGGCGGGGCTTCGACGCCAGCGCGATCGCCAGCTCGAGCTGCTTCTGCTTGCCGTAGCTGAGCTCGCCGGCGGTGCCCGCCGCCTCGCCGGACAGCCCGACCAGGTCCAGCAGCTCGGCGGTCTCGGCGCGGTGCAGCGAGCGGCCCGGCCGGAACAGGCTCCAGTGCTGGCCGGCGTGCGCGATCAGCGCCACCTGCACGTTCTCGAACACCGTCATCCGCGGGTAGATGTTGATGCGCTGGAACGAGCGGGCGATGCCCATGCGCACGATGCGCGCCGGCGCGCGGCCGACCAGCTCGACGCCCTCGAACGCCACCGAGCCCTTGTCGGGCCGCAGGTGGCCGGTGATCAGGTTGAAGAACGTGGTCTTGCCGGCGCCGTTGGGGCCGATGATGGCGTGGGTCTCGCCGGCGGCCAGCGACAGGCCGACGTCCCTGGTGGCGACGAAGCCGGCGAACGACTTCCACAGGCCGCCGATCTCGAGCATCGCGGTCATGGCCGGCCCATCCGCGCGCGCAGCCGCGCCGCCAGCCCGACCAGCCCCTCGGGCAGGACCAGCACGACGGTCAGCAGGATCAGGCCCAGCACCGTCGGCCAGTAGGGCGTGTACTGGTTGGTGAGGACCTGCAGCAGATGCAGCACCGTGGCGCCGACCAGCGGGCCGACGAAGGAGTGGATGCCGCCGAGCAGGCACATGATCAGCACCTCGGCCGAGGTGGTCCAGAAGGCGTTCTCGATGTACATGCCGCGGTTGTACATGCCGAACAGCGCGCCCGCGAGACCGGCGAAGGTGCCGGCCACGGTGAACGACGCCCAGCGCATGCGCCGCGTGTCGACGCCGATGAAGCCCGCGCGCACGTCGTTCTCCCGGATCGCCACCAGCGTCATGCCGAAGGCGGAGTGGCAGATGGCGTAGAGCGCCGCGACGCCCGCCGCCACGACCGCGAGGGTGAAGTAGTAGTAGCTGGTCGGGTTGCCGATCAGCGCCGGCACCGAGACGCCGGTGAAGCCGTCGTCGCCGCCGGTGACCGCCTTCCACTTGAAGGCGACGCCCCACACCAGCATCGCGAAGGCCAGCGTCAGCATCGCGAAGTAGATCTGCGTCAGCCGCACGCAGAAGAAGCCGATCACCGCGGCGGCGGCGCCGGACAGGACCACGGCCGCCGGCAGCGCCAGCGGCAGCGGCCATTTCCACGTCGTCAGCAGCACCGCGCAGGCGTAGCCGCCGATCGCGAAATAGGCGGCGTGGCCGAACGAGACGTTGCCGGTGTAGCCGATCAGCACGTTGAGGCTGAGGGCGAACAGCGCGTAGATCAGCACCTGGGTGCCGAGGTCGACGGCGTAGCGGCCGCCGAGCGCCGGCAGCAAGGCCAGGAGCACGAGGATGGCGCCGGCCGCGAGGGAGAGGTTGCGGGACGGCATGTCAGCGGCTCAGCTCGGGGCGGCCGAGCAGGCCCCATGGTCGTATGAGCAGCACCACCAGCATCAGCAGGTAGGGCAGCACGTCCTGCCAGTTGGGGACGAACACGGTGCCGAACTGCACCACGAAGCCGAACGCCAGCGCGCCGAGGAAGCTGCCCCACATGTGGCCGAGCCCGCCGATGATCACGATGATGAAGCACTCGTTGATGATCGTGGCGTCCATGCCGGGCACCAGCGCGATGCGCGGCGCCGCCAGCGCGCCGCCGATCCCGGCCAGCGCCGAGCCGATGGTGAACACAATGGCGTAGACCAGCGGCACGTTGACGCCCAGCGCCGACAGCATCTCGCGGTCCTGGGTGGCGGCGCGCACGATGCGGCCCCAGCGCGTGCGGTCGACCGCCAGCCACATCGCCACCGCCAGCAGCGGCCCGACGACGCACAGGAACACGAGGTACTGCGGTACGACGACGGGGCCGAGCCGCGCGGCGCCGGCCAGCGCCGGCGGGTAGCCGACCGAGTACTGGTCGGTGCCCCAGATCATCTTCGCCGCGTCGCTCATCAGCAGCACGATCGCGAAGGTGAACAGGAGCTGCATGAGGTGCTCCTTGTCGTAGAGCCGCCGCAGCAGGAAGCGCTCGATGAACAGCGCGATGACGGCCAGGCCGAGGCCGGACGCGGCGACGCCGACGATGAACGGCATGCCCCAGCTCTTGGTCACCGTGAACACGATGTAGGCGCCGAACATGTAGAACATGCCGTGCGCGAAGTTGATCACCCGGAGCACGCCGAAGATCAGGTTCAGGCCGGCGGCGATGACGAACATGTTCATCGCCAGCGCCAGTCCGTAGAAGGCGTTGAGCAGGAAGGCGTTGAATGTCATGGACCGTCGCCGGTTCGAGGGACGCGCAGGCCGGGCGCGCGTCCGGTCGCGGACGCGCGGGTCGTGCCCGCGCCGCCGGTGGGGCGGCGCGGGGACGGCGGATCAGTTCTTCGGGACGATGAACTCGACCGGGTTCATGACGCGGTAGGCGACGCCGTCCTTCTTCACCATCGGGCCCCAGAACTGGCCGGTGTTGGCCTGGTGGGTCTTGGGATCGATGGTCTGCGTGCCGACCGGCGTCTTGATCGACAGGCCCTCGAGCGCCTCGGCGATCTTGTCGGGATCGAGCGACTTGGCCTTCTCGATCGCGGCGGCGGCGAACATCACGCCGTTGTAGCCGAGCAGCGCCCACTGCGGCGTCTCGGCGGTGCCGAGCTTCTTGGCCAGCCGCGCCTGGAACGCCTTATGCGACTCGTCGACCGAGTGGTACCAGAGCTCGTAGGCGTTGCCGATGACGTTCTCGGGGTACTCGCCCTTGAGCTCGCCCGCGATCTCGTGCGAGCCGATCTCGCCGCCGGTGATCCACTTGATCTTGTCGAAGAAGCCGAGCGGCGCGGCCTGCTTGACCCACGACACGAAGTGCGGACCCCACAGCCCCGACAGCACGCCGTCGCAGCCCGCCGCCATCACCTGCGGGATGAAGGCGTTGAAGTCGGTGGCGCCGAGCTTGGGCTTGAGCGTCAGCACGACCTTGGCGTTGGGCGCGTGCTTGGGCAGCGCCTTGAGGATGCCGGCCTCGAGGTCGTGGCCGTAGGCGTAGTCGAGCTGCAGGTGGCAGATCTTGGTCAGCTTGTACTTGCCGGCCAGCATCGCCATCGTCTCGCCTTCCTGGTCGGTGTTGGCGGCGATGCGGAAGACGTGCTTGTGCAGCTTGTCGGTCGTCATCTGGATCGTCTTCGGGATCGTCGCGATGTAGACGATCTTCTCCTGCCTGGAGACCTCGGACATGCCCAGCCCGACGGCCGAGCTGAGGCCGCCCAGCACCATGTGGACCTTGTCCTTGGTGATGAGCTCCTTCATCGTCGCCGAGGCGGCCGACGGGTTCATCTTGTCGTCGCGCTCGACCGACACGATCTTGCGCCCGAGGATGCCGCCCCGGGCGTTGAGCTCCTCGATCGCGAGCTGGTGGCCGGCCATCGCCGGCACGCCGTAGATCGCGCCGCCGCCGGTCAGCGGATACATGGCGCCGAGCTTGATGGGCTCCTGCGCCGACGCCGCGCCGGCGAGCAGCGCGCCCGCGGCGACCGCGGCCAGCAGGCCGCGCTTGGTGGTCTCGATCATGCCTTCATTCCTCCCGCTTGATTGTTGATCTCGCCAGACACCGGATCCTCAGTAGGACAGCCTCCCCGCCCGGTTCAGCCGGACGCGGTACAGCGACGTAGACGCGGTGATGTAGAGGCTCCGCAGATCGTCGTCGCCCCAGCAGAAATTCGCGGCCGTCTCCGGTGTGCGGATCACGCCCAGCGGCGTGGCGTCGGGCGCGAAGACGTGCACGCCGCCCGGTCCGCAGCAGAACACCGCGCCGGCCGAGTCGATCTTCATGCCGTCTGGCGCGCCCCTGCCCTCGCCCTTGGGCTCGGCCCACACCGCGCCGCCCGACAGCGCGCCGTCGGTTCCGACGTCGAACACGCGGATATGGCCGCGGTCGGTGTCGTTGACGAAGAGCCGCTTCTCGTCGAGCGAGAAGCACAGGCCGTTGGGCTGGCCGAAATCGTCGGCCAGCAGCGACAGCTTGCCGCCCGGCGCGACGCGGTAGACGCCGCGGAAGCCGAGGACCACGTCGCGCTTCAGACCGAACACGTCCATGCGGCCGTAGGTCGGGTCGGTGAAGTAGATCGCGCCGTCCGATTTGCAGACGATGTCGTTGGGGCTGTTCAGCTCCTTGCCGTCCCAGTGGCTGGCCAGCGTGGTCGAGGAGCCGTCGGCCTCGGTGCGCGTGACCCGGCTGGAGGCGTGCTCGCACACCAGCAGGCGGCCCTGGCGGTCGTAGGTCAGGCCGTTGGACTTGTTGCAGGGCTGGCGGAAGGTCGAGACGCCGTCGGCCGCGCTCCAGCGCCGCAGGTGGTCGCCCGGCATGTCGCTGAACAGCAGGAATTTGCCGGCGGCGTGCCACAACGGACCCTCTGTGAACTTGAAGCCCGTGGCCACGCGCTCGCAGGCGGCGTCCGCCGCCACGACCGCGTCCAGCCGCGCATCGCGTCTCTCGATCGACGTCACGTCGGCACCCCTCCCGTTCGCGTACCGCTTTGCTTTTTTTGGACTGTGACGGTGTGCCGCGGCCGACGCAAGGGGGGTGGCCGGCCCCGGTTGCCCCCGCGGGGGGGCTCTGATAGAACCCGGCGCGCTTCCGGGGCGGGTATCCGTCCCCCGGCGCCGCAGCGCCCCTCCCCGCCCGAACAGCCGGACGACATCCACATGGCCAAGGTCCCCGTCAACTCCATCCGCGCCGGCAACGTCATCGAGTACAACGGCCGCCTCTACGCCGCGATGAAGGTCCAGCACGTCAATCCGGGCAAGGGCGGCGCCTTCGTGAACCTCGAGGCGCGCGCGCTGAAGGAGGGCAACAAGCTCCAGGAGCGGTTCCGCTCGGGCGAGACGGTGGAGCTGGTGCGCATCGACGCGCACGACTGCACCTACCTGTACAAGGACGCCGACGGCTTCCACTTCATGAACAAGGAGAACTACGAGCAGTTCACCATGCAGGCGGAGGAGATCGGCGTCGAGCGCGCGCGTTCCTCCAGGACGGCATGGAGGTGGTCGTGTCGATGTTCGAGACCACGCCGGTCGGCATCGAGATCCCGAAATCGGTGACGCTCGCCATCGTCGAGGCCGACGCGGTGGTCAAGGGCCAGACCGCCTCATCGTCGTACAAGCCGGCGATGCTCGAGAACGGCGTGCGCATCCTGGTGCCGCCGCATGTCGCCAGCGGCACCCGCGTGGTGGTCAACACCGAGACCGGCGAGTACGTCGAGCGCGCCAAGGACTAGACCCGCCGCGCCGGTCGTCGCGCCGCGACCGGGCCGGCGCGCCCCGGGATTTTCGAAAGCGACCGACGCCATGCCCAAGCCCCCCTTCCGCGGACCCGACGGCCGCTACGGCGACCACAGCAAGGAGCGCCCCGTGGCGCGCATCGGCCGCGCCCCGACCGGGCCGATCCGCGAGCGCTCGGTGCCGGTGTCGCGTCGCAGCGAGGCGCCGAAATCGCCGACCATGACCGTGATGGCGCGCGCCGCCTTCGCGGCGGCGAAGGGCCTGAAGCGCGACTTCGGCGAGGTCGAGCATCTGCAGTTCACCGAGAAGAGCGCCGGCGATTTCGTCAGCAAGGCCGACATCATGGCCCAGAGGGTGATCCGCGAGCACCTCATGGGCATGCGGCCGGACTACGGCTTCCTCGGCGAGGAGGGCGCCAACACGCCGGGCGACGGCCGCAACCGCTGGATCGTCGATCCGCTCGACGGCACCACGAACTTCATGCACGGCGTGCCGCATTTCGCCGTCTCGATCGCGCTGGAGCGCGAGGGCGAGGTCGTCGCCGGCCTGATCCTCAACCCCGCGACCGACGACCTGTTCTGGGCCGAGAAGGGCGCCGGCGCCTTCCTCGAGACGCCGAGCACGCTGCGTTCGCGCCGCCTGCGCGTCGCGGGCCGCAAATCCACCACCAGCCTGCTGCTGGCCACCGGCATCCCCTTCGCCGCGCGCGGCGAGCACGAGGAGTTCCTGGCCACGCTGCGCCGCGCGATGAAGTCGACCTCGGGCGTGCGCCGCTTCGGCGCCGCCGCGCTCGACCTCGCCTGGGTCGCGACGGGCCGCTTCGACGGCTTCTGGGAGTTCGGCCTGTCGCCGTGGGACGTGGCGGCCGGCGTGCTGCTGGTGCGCGAGGCCGGCGGCGTCGTCACCGACCTCGAGGGCGCGCCCTACGCGCTGGGCGGCCCCTCGATCCTCGCCACCAACCTCGCCCTGCGCGACACGCTGACGGGACTGCTGACGCGCGACTGAGGCGGCGTTCGCGCGGCCTCGCGGCGCCGCGCCACCGTCGTGGCCGGCGCGACGCGGGACCGCGCGCGTCCGGCTAGCAGTGGTAGACGCCCACCGCGCAGCGCCGCACCGAGCGGCGCGCGACGCCGGCGACGCTGACCGGCGTCGCCGGGCGGCCGACCACCGCCTCGGCGGCGGTGACGACGCCGCGCACGCCCGGCACCGAGAACCGCTCGCCGAATTCCAGCGCGAACAGCGCGACGACGCCGACCGCCGCGAGCGCGGCCATTCTCTTCGACACGGTCATAGGACACCTCATTTCGAGAAATGCGCCGGCAGGTCGCCGGCGCCCGGCAGAACCTCGATCGACCGCGACGCGCCCGTCACCGCCACGCGGCGGCTGCGGCAGGCCGCGATCGGCGACGGGCACGGCGCCGCCACATCCGGGATCGAGAACCTAGCGGTCAATTTCCGATCCTCTTGAGCCCGACGACGATGGCGGGAAGCTCAGGATGCGGATTTGCGATTCCTTCAGCTCGTTGCGCGCGTGCCACGCTTCCTGGGCAAACCGAAACAGCGCGCTCCCGAGGAGCAGCGTAGCGAAGATGAAGAGAAGCGCCGCGCCGTAGGCATGGACCAGCCCGAAGAACTGGCTTGCGAAAAGGACCGCGAGCAACAACGTCGCGCATATCCCGCTCGCCAGCGACAACACTATCCCGTCCGCGAGCAGGTGCGCTCGACGCGCGAGCGGCACAAGTCTCGCGCGGGCGCGATCCGCACCGGGCTTGCCTTCTTCGAGCGCCATGGTCGCCTTGATGCCGTCGTTGACGATGGCCAGCCGCGCCGTCATCAGGGACACGAAGGCGGCGACAGAGCCAAGAAAGAACGCCGGCGCGATCGCGTTCGAGAAGATTTGAGCGAGTTTGGCGAGGTCCGGGAGGAACTCCATGCTTTGCTTCTCCGATGAACCCCGGGTTCCGCCTTTCCCGAACGTGGCGACTCACCGTCTACCGGGGTGGTTGACAGGGCCGCCAAGATTCGCCGGGCCGCCAACGCCGGGAGTGACGCCCACGCCGGGGGCGCCGACACCCACCCCAGGGGCGACGCCGACGCCAGGCGCGCCAACACCGGGCGTTACCGAGCGCCGCGCGACGCCGGCGACGCTGACCGGCGTCGCCGGGCGGCCGACCACCGCCTCGGCGGCGGTGACGACGCCGCGCACGCCCGGCACCGAGAACCGCTCGCCGAGCTCGAGCGCGAACAGCGCGACGACGCCGACCGCCGCGAGCGCGGCCATCTTCTTCGGCACGGTCATGGGGCGCCTCACTTCGAGAAATGCGCCGGCAGATCGCTGGCGCCCGGCAGATCCTTGAACGCGACCTCGCGGGATCCGGCCGGCGGCTTGAAGCCGAAATCGGACGCCGGCACGTCGCTTCCGGCCTTCCAGTCCCTGACCTGGACGCTGTACTGCGGCCCGCCCGCGACCTGTTTGGACGTGATGACGTACTTGCACGGATACGGACGGGGGCCGTGCGCGATCCAGATCTGCCAGTCGACCTCCTTGGCGCGGAACGCCAGATGGTCGCATTCGACACCGCCGACCACGCCGCTGCCGAGGTCCTTGACGTCGACCACGTCGGCCATCAGCAGGGCGTAGGGATCCGGCAGCAGGAGATCCGCGGCGGGCAGCAACATGCCGTACTTGTCGCGCAGCACGTCAATGAGCCGGTCGACCGAGCCCGGCTCGTCGACCCGGGCGTAGACGTTGCCGGTCTTGGCGAGCAGCGTCGCGGTCTTGCCGTCGAACACCAGTTCGATATCGGCGAAGCCGGCCGCGCGCGTGGCGCGGAGCTTGTCCGGACGGGCGAGCGCGAGCGTTCCGGAGCTGGCCAGCGTCAACCGCTGCCCGTCCTTGGTCACCACCTCGAGGTCGGCGTCGTACGAGAACGCCATCGTCTTCTGCGCCGCCAGGTAGACCGACATCGCCTTCAGGAGCTTGCGCGCGTCGGCCTCGTCGGCGCTCGCGGCCCACGGCGTCGCCAAAGCGACCACCAAGGCGAGCGACGCGGCCGCCAGCCCTCTCCAGCTTCGCTTCGCGATCATCATCATACGCCTCCCAAAATCGTGACCACCATGCATGCACCGCGCGCCCGCGCGCGACCAACGCCGCGCGCCGGGCGTCCCCGAGAGCCCCAAGTCGGCGTGATCGCCGGGCGCTCACCTGGATTTTGCCGGCGCGCCCACCGGCGGCTTGCGGTGTTCCGGCCGGCGCCCGACGGCGTTCCCGGCGAGGCGCGAAATCTCGAGATGAGGCCGGGATCCGCGCCGGCGACGTCTACCGATAGATCACGGCGCGCCGGTAGGTGCGCCGGGCCACGCCGGCGTACGACAGCGGCGTCAACGGCATGCCGATCACGTCGATAAACAGCGACACGTGCGCGCCCTTGGCCGGCATGTCGCCCTGCAGGATCTTGACCGTGTAGCTCAGGTTGTCGCCGGCCAGGACCGGGTTCGTCAGCGTGACCACGACCTGCACCAGCTTCTCGCCCTCGAGGATCGAGAGGTCGGCGTTGGGCGGATCCTTCAGGAAGCTGTCCTTGCCCTGGCTCCAGAACGGCACGAAGGCGGAGGTCCTCATGTGGCCGGCGACGCGCTCGGGCCGGTCGGTGAACATGATCGTGGTCGAGGCGACACCGGTCAGCGTCAGCTTCGAGGTCGCCTTGTCGAAGGTCATGCCGCCGGCGGTCTGCACGAACAGGAAGTCGGCCTCCTTGGCCGCCGCCTGCGCCAGCGCCTCGCCGGCCAGTCCGGCGGCCGCCACGCCGAGCGCCGACGCCGCGACGAAGCGCCGCCGCGTGCCGGCGCGACGGGCGCCCTGTTCCTCCGACCCGTTCAGGTCGTCCCTCTTGTCGCGCATCGTCTGGTCTCTCCTTCTGGCGCCGGCGCAACCGGCGGGATGGTCTGTCGTCTGGTCACTCGGTCGGCCGCCGGATCCGTCCGGCCGCGCTCCAGTGCCGCGCCCCGCCGGCGGGCGCACGGCGCGCGCGGCGCGGCTACGAAGCCGCGCCGCGCCGCGTGGTCACTTGCCCTTGGCCGGCGTGGCCGCGGGCGCCTTGGCCGGCGCGCCGGCCGGCGGCTTGCCGTCGGCCGCCGCCGCCTGCGCCGCCTCGAGCCGCTTGATGTCCGCCGGCGACAGTTTCGGGCGGTCCACCTTGACCGTCAGCTTGACGAGCTTCGCGGTGAGCGCGAACGGCGGCTTGTAGTCGGCATCGTTCACGCCGGTCAGCGTGTCGGAGCCGACATCGAAGCTCTCGTCCCATTGCAGGATCATCGGCAGGGTCTTCGGCATCGTGATGGTCTGCACCGCCTTGCCGTCGACCTTGAGCGTGCCCGTGCCCGGCCGCCCGAGGCCGCTCATGTCGTTGTACAGGAGCGTGCCCACGCCCAGCCCGTCGTACTTGAAGTCGAACTCCACGACGTGCTTGCCCGGCGCGAGGACGTCCGGCCCTTCCCATTTGATCCGGTTCAGGTCGATCAGGTTCCACAGGAACACAGGCTTGCCCTTGAGGAGGTAGAAGCCGTAGCCCGCGAACCGCCCGCCCGAGGTCAGGATCATGCCCTCGGCGCCGCCCTCCGGCACGTCGATCTCGGCCGTGATCGTGTAGGAGGCGTTGAGCAGCATCGGCGAGTCGCCCTGCGGCAAACCGACCATCGGACGCGTGTAGACGAATTCCGTGCGTCCGGCGGTGATGTTCGGGCGCGGCGCCACGATCCGCGCCGCCACCGAGGCGTCCATCGGGAACACCTGGTATCTGCGCGCCTCAGCGATGAACATCTTCTTCAGCTCCTCGACCTTCTGCGGGTTCTTCGCCGCGATGTTCGTGGTCTGGTTGAAGTCGACGTTCAGGTTGAACAGCTCCAGCTCCTGCTTGTTCAGCGGGTCCGGATTCGCCGCGCCGAAGGCCTGCCACGGCGCGCGGTTGACCTTGGTGCTGAGGAACCAACCGTCGTGGTACAGCGCCCACTGGCCCATCATCTCGAAGTACTGCGTCCGGTGCCGCGACGGCGCCTTGGCGTTCTTCGGATCGAATGTGTAGGCGAAGCTGGTGCCCTCGATCGGCGCCTGCTTGATGCCGTCGACCATCTCCGGCGCGCGCAGGCCGGCCGCCTCGAGGATCGTCGGCAGGACGTCGATGACGTGCACGAACTGCTCGCGCAGACCGCCCTTGTCCTTGATGCGCGCCGGCCACGACACGACCATGTTCTGGTTGACGCCGCCGAGCTGCGAGGCGTTCTGCTTGAACCATGAGAACGGCGTGTCGAAGGCCCACGACCAGCCCGCCGACATGTGGTTGTAGGTCTGCTCGGTGCCCCAGACGTCGTAGAACTTCATCTGCGCTTCGACCGGCATCTCGCTGACGCCGTTGAACCAGGCCACCTCGTTGGGCGTGCCCATCGGGCCGCCCTCGGCGCTCGTGCCGTTGTCGCCGTTGATGTAGATGATCAGCGTGTTCTCGAGCTTGCCGAGCTCCTCGAAGCCCTTGATGACGCGGCCGATCTCGTGGTCGCTGTAGGCGGCGTAGGCGGCGAACACCTCGGCCTGGCGGATGAACAGCTTCTTCTCGTCGGCCGTGAGCTGGTCCCATTCCTTCAGGACATCCTTCGGCCACGGCGGCAGCTTGGCGTCCTTCGGGATCACGCCGAGCCGCTTCTGGTTCTCGAAGATGCGCTCGCGCACCTTGTTCCAACCCTCGTCGAACAGCTTCATCTTGCTGATCTTCTCCACCCACTCCTTGGTCGGATGGTGCGGCGCGTGCGTGGCGCCGGGCGCGTACTTGATGAAGATCGGCTTGTCCGGCTGGATCTGGTGCATCCGGTTCATGTAGTCGAGGGCGTCGTCGGCCATGCCGGTGACCAGGTTCCAGCCCGGCTTGCCCTCGAACGGATAGATCTGCGTCGTGTTGCGGAACAGGTTGGGCTGCCACTGGTTGGCGTCGCCGCCGACGAAGCCGTAGAAATACTCGAAGCCCATGCCGACGGGCCACTGGTCGAACGGCCCGGCCTGGCTGGCCGCGAAGGACGGCGTGTTGTGGTTCTTGCCGAACCACGAGGTGGCGTAGCCGTTGTCGAGCAGGATGCGGCCGACCGTGGCCTTGTCCTTGGCGATGATGCTGTTGTAGCCGGGGTAGCCGGTGGACTGCTCCGAGACCACGCCGAAGCCGGCGGAGTGGTGGTTGCGGCCGGTGATCAGCGCCGCCCGCGTGGGCGAGCACAGCGCGGTCGAGAACATGCGGTTGTAGCGCAGGCCCTCCTGCGCGATGCGGTCCATGCTCGGCGTCGGAACGACGCCGCCGAACGTGCTGGGCACGCCGAAGCCGGAATCGTCGGTGATGATCAGCAGGATGTTGGGCGCGCCTTTCGGCGGCGTGACGCGCGGCGCCCACCACGGCTTCGACTGCAACGCGCCGTCCTTGATCACGCCGCCGAATTTCGGATCGGGCACCGGCAGCTGCCGGCCGTCGATCGTCGTCGTGGCGCCGGGCGAGCCCGGCGCGCCGGTGGTCTGTTGCGCGGCCGCGTGGCCGATCGTCAACGGGAGGGCGAGCACGCCCGCCAGCACGCTTCGGAAAGCCGCTCGACCGGCCGCCGCACGGAACGTGATCATGTACCCCCCTGAACCTCGACAAGCGCTCGACCAGGAGCGCCGGGTCGCGACCGACAACGCGCCAAGATTGGCGACGTCTTCATGTAGAATAGACGCAAGGCTGCGGATATGGCGAATCCAAACGCGGGCGTCGACGAAGACCGCCGCCCGCGGCGTCGGCCGACGCCAGATCCGTCCCCGCGACGATCACCTGCCAGCGCATGGACAGCGGATACGGGAACGACGTGACGCGGCGGTGACACGGATCGGAGTCGAGCATCCCGCCGGGGACGCCCGGCACGCCACGGCGTGTCGTTCATTTCGGGAACAGGAACGTCCACTGGAGCCGTAGCTGCCAATCCGGCCCGTTGACAGTCTGCGGCTTCACGACGTTGTAGTAGGCTTGGACGCTGGTGTTCACGGGCTGGTGGCCGATGCGCCAGATCTTGCCGACGCCGCCGCCGACCGGGACCGTCCATCTATCGCCCGATCGCGCCGTCCAGTCGGCGGTGATGATCGGGCCGGTCGAGAGGTACCAGCCGCCGGGCAGGTTGTAGTTCACGAACGGCTGGAACGTCATGCGGTCGACGTTCTTGCGCTGGCTGTCGCCGGCGAACGACCAGATGTTGTTCACGAGCGCGCCCAATACCCACGGCGCCGGCGACCAGACGACCACCGCCGACGGGCCGATCCCCCACTTGCCGTTGCCCAGCACGCGGTCGGTCGCCGTCGGCAGCAGGAAGGTCGGACCGAATCCCACCATGAGATTGCCCGGCATCTTCGGCACGAGGAAGAAGGTCGGATTGAAATCCCCCAGTCCGAACGTCGCGCCGCTGCTCTGTCTCAGGTCGGGCTGGTTGATCAGCGGCATGATCACCCGGGTGACGAGGTTGAAGTCGTCGCCGAGGCCGATCGGGATCACCGGCTGGACGTTGACCAGCGACTGGGTGCGGTCGTGCGGCCCGAGGCCGAAATTGAAATTGGGCTGGATCGGAAGGCTGATCAAGTCGGCGATGGGGTTTTGCGATTTCGCGGCCAGCGAGCCACCGCCCTCCTCGGCCGGAGGCGCGGCGGCGACAGAAACGCTCGTCCATGAGACGGCGGCGCATAGGGAGCGCCGCCAGGCATCCGCCACGGCGTTTGATCATGATGAGTTCCTTCGCAATGACGAATGCAGAGGTCACAGCGCCGTCGCCACGCCGGCATGGGAGCCGACCGTCGGCCCGCCGTTCGGCGCGCCTATCGAAAGGAGGACTGCGCGCGGCACGCGGGCCGGGCCGCGCGCGCTTCCGTCATCCTCTCCGGGAGGGCCGTATGCCCGCCCGGCTCACGGCGTGGTGCCGCTCCACTTACAGCCCTCGCGGGGCTCGGTGACGAGAAGCGTCCGCGGAGTCTTGCTGGTGTCCGCCACCACCACGAGCCGCACGCGGCCGAGCTCGAACTCGGTCCGGTAGACGCCGGCGCCCGTCGCCTTCATGTCGTCGGTGATGCCGCCGCTCGATTTGATGGCCGCCTTGTCGGCGGCGACCGTGACCGTGTGCTCGCGCGACAGGGCGGCGTCGAGCGCGTTGCAGACGCCGACATTCGCCGGATTCGCGGCCAGACGGAACGTGTACGTCCCGGACTGCTGCGCCATCGCGCCGCCAGCGAACAGGACGCCCGCGATCACCGACGCGTGGAACAATCTGCTGTGCATCTCACACTCCATTTGAACGGACGAACCGGCTCCTGACAGAGGCCGGAATGGCCGCAATGCTTGGACCAGGCGACTTTCACCGCCGTGACATGGATCAACGCCGGCGACGCGGCGTCGATGCCGCTTGATTCCATAGACCTTGCCGGGGCGACCGTCAAAACGGCCCGGGCGTGGCGTCGACGTCCGCCGTGGGTGGCAATTCGCACGACGCGCGCGACATCGCGCGTCCTCCCCCCGCGACGATATCCCCAGACGCGCCGAGTCGGTTGAGCGCGCGGGGGCGATTGGCTATGGTGGAACCGCGCCGCGGTCGGGGGACCGCGGCGGCTCCGATAGGCACGTGACCGAAGAGGCGTCGATCGATGACCGCCCCGCCCGATTTTCGTCGCCTCAAGCGGCGCGCGGCGCGCTTGGCCGCGATGGCGGCGGCGTGCGCGGCGGTCGCGGCGCCGGCGGCGGCGCAATATGGCGGCTCCCCGATCGTCGGCGCCTACAACCCCTACACCCAGGCCGGCCCCGGTCAGCCCGCCGTGCGCGGCTATGGCCCGCCGCCGCCGCCGATGGTCTACGGCGCACCGGCCTATCCGCAGGCCTATGGCGCGCCCGGCTATGGCGGCGCCGCGCCCGGCCTGCCGATGGCGGTCAATCCCTCGCGGCGCCCCGGCGTCGGGGGCCCGGTGCCGGGCATGCCCTATGGCGCCGCGCCGCCCGCGCCGGCGCCCGGCGTGGTCGCGGCGTACAATCCTTGGAGCGGCGGCGCCTCGGCACCATCCAGCGGCTACCCGGCCACCGGTGCCCCGGTCTACGCCTCGGCCGCGCCCGGCTACGGCGTACCCGCCTATGGCGCGCCCGGCGGTTATGGCGCTCCAGCCTATAGCCCGCCGCCGTACGGCGCCATGGCGCCAAGCCAGACCGCCGCGCTCCCCGGCGCCGGTCTGCCACCACCACCACCCGGTCCGATCCGCAGCCGCCTCGTCGCCGTGCCGGAGACCGGCGGCACGGTCCGCAGCCCGACGCCCTACAGCACGATCCCGACCTCGCCCGGCCGCGCCGCGACGACTCCGCCACCGACCGCGATCGCCGCCGCCCCGGCGATGACGCCGCCGCCGGTGCCGGCGACTGCGACCGCAGCGCCTCCGCCAGCGCCGGCCACGCGGCCGAGCCCCGGCGAACCGCCGGCCCGCGTCGGATCGGTGACCGTCACGCCGCCGGCGCGCCCCGCCGCGCCGGCAGCGACACCGACGCCCATGCCGCCAAGGCCAGTGGCGACGCCCGCGCCAACTCCAGCGCCCGCCGCAGCGATGTCGGCACCGGTCGCACCGAAGCCAGCGGCCGCGCCGACGCCTCCGCCTGCGCCCGTCGCGGCGGCGCCCGCGCCGGTACCGACTCCGCCGCCCGCGCCCGTCGCGGCGGCTCCCGCGCCCGTACCGACTCCGCCGAAGCCCGCTGCGGCGCCTACACCGCCGCCCGCACCTGTCGCGGCGGCTCCCGCGTCGGCACCGACGCCGCCGAAGCCGGCGGCGGCGCAGACACCAACGCCCGCGCCCGTCGCGGCGGCTCCCGCGCCGACAGCGACTCCACCGAAGCCCGCCGCGGCGCCGACACCACCGCCCGCGCCCGTCGCGGCGGCGCCCGCGCCGTCACCGACTCCGCCGAAGCCCGCCGCGGCGCGACACCGCCGCCGGCGCCCGTCGCGGCGGCTCCCGCGCCGGCACCGACGCCGCCGAAGCCCGCCGCTGCGCCAACGCCCGCGCCCGTCGCGGCGGCCCCTGCGCCGGCACCGACTCCACCGAAGCCCGCCGCTGCGGCACCGCCGCCGCCCGCGCCCGTCGCGGCGGCGCCCGCGCCCGTACCGACTCCGCCGAAGCCAGCGGCTGCGCCGACGCCAACGCCCGCACCCGTCGCGGCGGCCCCTGCGCCGGCCCCGACTCCACCGAAGCCAGCGGCTGCGCCGACACCGACACCCGCGCCCGTCGCGGCGGCTGCCGCGCCAACTCCGCCGAAGCCGGCGGCCGCACCGACTCCACCGCCCGCGCCCATCGCAACGGCTCCGGCGGCACCGTCGAAGCCGACGGCCACTCCCTCGCCCGCGCCCGCCGCGAGCGCGCCACCCGCCGCGTCGACATTGATCTCTGAGACGGTGACGCGCGCCTCGACGCCGCAGGCGCCGGCGCCCGCCGCACCGCCGGCGGCGGCCGCGAAGCCCGCCGAGAAGCCGGCGGCGTCGAAGACCGAGATGGCGCAGCGTCCGACCCGGCCCGGCGAGCCGCCGCCGCCGGCGCCACCACCGCCGGCCACGACGCCGCGCGTCGGCGCGACGGAACCACCGGCGAAGCCGGGCGCGACGCCGCCGGCGCCTGCCACACCGCCCGCGCCAGCCGCTCCGTCCGCGACTCCGCCCGCCGCGGCCGCGAAGTCCGCGGCTCCACCGGCCGCCGCGCCGGCCGCGAAACCCGCCGCTCCCGCGGCCAAGCCGACGCAGGTCGCGTCCGCGCCGTCGGTGGCGATCGGTCCGGCGCGCATCACGTTCGAGCAGAACTCCGCCGCGCTGTCGGCCGACGCGCGCGCCGAGCTCGACAAGATGGCGCAGGCGATCGTCAGCGGCGAGACCGGCAGGATGACTTTGAAGGCCTACACCAGCACCGGCGGCAGCACGAGCGAGACGCGGCGCATGTCGCTGGCGCGCGGCCTGGCGGTGCGCTCCTACCTGATCGACAAGGGCGTGCCGAAGGAGAAGATCGATCTCCAAGCGCTGGGCAACGTCGGCGATGCCGGCCCCGCCGACCGCGTCGACCTGCTGCCCGGGAAATCCTGAGCGGCGCGGCGGCGGCCGCTCGCCGCCGCCGCCACGCGCTCCCTCCGTAGGCACCCCAACCTCCTTCCTCTCGTCCACCTCCGTCGCGCTGAGCGCCCGCCAAGGACCTCGCCGCCGGCGCCATCACCGCCGCCGGGAAGGACGTGCGTCGCCGGCGACATCGCGGAGTCGAGGTCTTTCGCCGCGCTCAAGACGACAGGCGCGGCGACATGCCTCGAACGGAGGCGGCTCGGCGCCTCGATACTCGCGCTCGAGCGCAGGGCGCGGCCCGGCGGCGCGCGCCGTTGGATCGGCGCGCCGCCCCGCCATCGCCATGATCGCGGCGCTGCGTGGTCGTGCGGCGGGGCCGGAGGCGCTATGATCGCGGCGCCGGCCGCGGCCGGACGCGACGAGATGCCGGACCGCCTGGAGCACGCCGAATGACCCGACCGCGCCGTTACCTGCTGCGCATGCTGCTGTTCCTGCTGGCGGTGGCGGGCGTGGCGTGGGTGCTGCGCGGGCAGCTGATCACCACCTTCTGGCACAACCCGGTCATCAACGGCGCCATCCTGACCACGCTGGTGCTGGGCATCGCCTTCATCGTGCGCCAGGTGCTGTCGCTGGAGCGCGAGGTCGAGTGGCTCGACACCTACCGCCGCGACCAGCCGCCGACCTCGGCGGCGTCGCGCCTGCGGCTGCTGGCGCCGATGGCGACCATGCTGGGCGAGCGCAGCGACAAGCTGAAACTGTCGCCGATGGCGACGCGCTCGCTGCTCGACGGCATCGCCTCGCGTCTCGACGAATCGCGCGAGACCTCGCGCTACGCCATCGGACTGCTGATCTTCCTCGGCCTGCTGGGCACGTTCTGGGGCCTGCTCGACACCGTCGGCACGGTCGGCGAGGCGATCGCCGGCCTGCAGGTCGGCGGCGACAGCCTGCAGATGTTCGCCAAGCTCAAGAGCAGCCTCGAGGGGCCGCTGAAGGGCATGGGCACGGCGTTCGGCGCCTCGCTGTTCGGCTTGTCGGGATCGCTGGTGGTCGGCTTCCTCGAGCTGCAGGCCGGCCAGGCGCAGAACCGTTTCTACAACGACCTCGAGGACTGGCTGGCTGCGCAGACCCGCATCGGCGGCGGCGCGCTGCAGATGGACGGCGACCAGCCGCTGCCGGCCTACGTCGAGGCGCTGCTGGAGCAGAGCGCGGAGAGCATCGACCGGCTGCAGCGCACGATGCAGCGCGCCGAGGAGGTCCGCGCCAGCGCCGGCGACACCACGGCGCAGCTCGGCGAACGGCTGCTGACGCTGACCGACGCGCTGCGCCAGCAGCAGGAGACGCTGGCGCGGCTGGCCGCCAACGGCGCCGAACTGCGCGAGGGCATGGCGTGGCTGGCGGAGCGCGCCGTGGCGCCGCCGGCGCCGCCCCTGGTCGACGAGGAGTCGCGCGCGCACCAGCGGTCGCTGGAGGCGCAGCTCGCCCGGCTGGTCGAGGAGACCGCCCGCGCCCGCGCCGCGCCGCCGGTCGACGACGCCTCGCGCGCGCACCAGCGGACGCTGGAGGCGCAGCTCGCCCGGCTGGTCGAGGAGACCGCCCGCGCCCGCGCCATGCCGGCGGCGGCCCCCGACGAGGCGCAGCGCGCGCACCAGCGCGCCATCGAGGCGCAGCTCGCGCGGCTGGTCGAGGAGATGGTGCGCGGCCGCACGGCGCTGGCCGACGAATTGCGCGACGAGTTCAAGCTGCTGGCCCGCACGCTCGCGGCGCGCTCCGCCGGCGAGGCGCGCGCGGCCGAAGCGCCGCGCGCGCCGCTGGTGCCGCGCGACCGCGCCGGAAGCTGAGCGTGGCCGGCCTCGCCTCGCGCCGCCGCGGCGCGCACGCCGACTACACCTGGCCGGGCTACGTCGACGCGCTGGCGAGCCTGCTGATGGTGCTGGTGTTCCTGCTGGCGTTCTACACCGTGGCGCAGTTCGCGCTGGGCACGGCGGTGAGCGAGCGCGACCGCTCGATCGCCGGGCTGAAGGGAGACGTGTCGCTGCGCGACACCACCATCGACAAGCTCGGCGCCCAGCTCTCGCAGCTCGGCGACCTGCTGCGCATGCAGCGCGCCCGCGCCGAGGAGCTCGACAAGCGGGTCGGCGCGCTGACCACGGATCTGCGCGGCGCCACGACGGCGCGCGACAAGCTGGCGGCCGACCTCAGGGGCGCGGAGGAACGCATCGCCGGCTTCACGGTCGAGCGCACCGCGCTGGAGGCCCGCCTGGCGGAGATCGCCGCCGCCCGCGCCGAGCAGGAGCGCCGGCTGGGCGCGCTGACGCGGGAGGGCGAGGCGCGCGCCGCCGAGGCGGCGGCCGAGCGGACGCGGCGGATGTCGCAGGAGGCGGCGCTGACCACCGAGCGCGACCGGTTGGCGGCGCAGCTGCTGGCGCTGACCGGCGACCGCGAGAAGCTGGAGGCGCTGCTGCGCGCCGCCGAGCGCGAGGCGGCGTCGCGCAGCGCCGACGCCGCCAACGCCGCCGACGCGCTGCGCCGCGAGATCGACCGGCAGAAGCTGGAGCTGACCCGGCTGGCGGCGTCGCTGGCCAGCGCCAACAACGAGCGCGGCAAGCTATGGGACGATCTCACGGAGGAGCAGAAGCTGACGGCCGAGTCGAAGGCCGCCGTCACGCGGCTGGCCGGCGAGCTCAACGCCACCCGCGCCGAGCTGGCCAAGCTCAACGCCGCGCTCGACGCCGCCGACGCGCGCGCCAAGGAGCAGCAGGCGCAGATCGTCGAGCTGGGGCAGCGGCTCAACCGCGCGCTCGCCAGCAAGGTCGAGGAGCTGTCGCGCTACCGCTCGGAGTTCTTCGGCCGCCTCAGCGAGGCGCTGCGCGGCCAGGCCGGCATCGCGGTGGTCGGCGACCGGTTCGTGTTCCAGTCCGAGGTGCTGTTCGACAGCGGCTCGGCCGACCTCAATCCCGCCGGACTGCGCCAGCTCGAGCAGCTCGCGACCCAGCTCGCCGGGCTGATGCGCGTGATCCCCGGCGACGTCGACTGGGTGCTGCAGGTCAACGGCCACACCGACAGCGCGCCGATCAGCAACGAGCGCTTCCCGTCGAACTGGGAGCTGTCCTCGGCGCGGGCCATCGCGGTGCTGAAATTCCTCGTCGACAAGGGCGTGCCGCCGCAGCGCCTGCTGGCCGCCGGCCACGCCAACTTCCTGCCGCTCGCGACCGGCGACACGCCCGCCGCCCGCGCCCGCAACCGCCGCATCGAGCTGCGCCTGACGAACCGGTAGGCGGCGCGGCACTCATGCCCCTCTCCGGCCGTGCGGGAGAGGGCCGGGGTGAGGGGCTACGCGGGCGATCGGGCGACACAAGCCGTGGCTGCGGGTGTGGCCCCTCACCCTCCCACGCTTCGCATGGCCCCCACCCGCTCCCGCGAGCGGGCGACGGAAGAGAGGAGTCGCTACGGCCGCGCCAGCAGCTCGCGGATCCTCGGGAGGTGTTCGCGGCCCCAGTAGAGGTCGCCGTCCTCGAGCAGGAAGCTGGGCACGCCGAACACGCCGGCGGCCTCGGCGTCGCGGCGTACGGCGTCGAGCCGGTCCCGCCCCTCGCGGTCGAACCACGCCGCGAAGGCCGCGCCGTCGGCGCCGCATTCCGTCAACACCCCGGCCAGCGCCGAATCATCCTCGATGTCGAGCTCGCGCTTCCAGAAGCGCTCGAACACGCGGTCGTGGTAGGCGCGGAACACGCCGGCCTCCTTCGCGTAGAGCATGCCGGCGTTGGCGCGCGCGGAATCGAAGATCTTGCGCGTTCCCCGGATGACGAGGCCGCGCAGATTGGCCTCGCGGCGGCAGTCCATGTAGCTGTACTTCACGCGCCGCCACTGGTGGGCGTTGCGGCTCTCGGCCAGCACGTTGCCGCTGGAATCGACGCTGGCGCTGCCGAGGTAGGCGGGGATGTCGAGCGTGTAGGGCAGCCAGTCCAGAGTCACGCCGGTGTCGCGCTCGAGTTCGTAGGCGGGGTCCTTCGCCAGATAGGCGTAGGGGCTCTTGTAGTCGCTGTAGACGCGGATCACGCGGCGGGCCATGCGCCGTCCCTCCCCCGGCGCGGCGCCGCGCTCAATTGCCCTCGCGGCGGAACTCCGCCTCGCCCAGCCCGGTGTCGCACATCGCCACCGTGTCGCTGATCCGCCGGCAGGTCATGCCGCCGGCGTAGCGGAAGAAGCGCGACGGATCGCACTCGACGCGCGGATAGGTGATGCGCAGCTTGCCCGTGCCGTCGAACTTCGCCGTCGCCGGTCCGTGGCAGCGGCTCGATCCGTAGCCGGGATAGGTGGCCGACGAGGTGTTGGTGCCGTTGCCCTTGTCGTCGAAGCACAGCCGGCCGGCGTGCTGCGTGCCCATCACCTCGCCGCCCTCGTTGGGCCGCAGCCGCGACGGCGTCGGTTTGCCCAGCACCCAGCAGCCCTTGAGGATCGCCAGCTCGCCCTTGCCCCAGCGGTCCTCCGGCAGATCGATCGGTTTGGGCGGCGGCGGCGGCTTGCAGTCGCGGATGCGCGCGGCGGCCTGGTCGCGCATCGACGCGAGGATGCCGCGCAGGCGGGGTTCGTCGGCCTGGGCGGCGGCAATGGCGGCCTCCAGCGCCGGCCGCGGATCGGGCGGCGGCGGCGGCGCGGGCGGCGCCGGCGGCACCGGCAGCAGCGCGATGTCGATGGCGGGCGAGAACGGCAGCAGATGGCGCAGCATCCACGACGTGCCGAGCAGCAGCAGGATCGCCGCCAGCCCGATCCCCAGCCACAGCGGCCACGCGAACGGCGCGGCGCGCGCGACCACGGCGGCGACCGGCATCGGCGCCGCGGCGGCGAACGCCATCGCCGGCGCGGCGGCGGGCGCCAAGGCCATGCCCGGCGGCAGTTGCGGCGCGACGGCGGCGGCGGCCGGCGGGATCGCCTGGGTCGCGGGCAGGAAGGCGCCGGGCAGCACGGCGCCGGCGCCGCCGGCCTCGTAGCCCCAGCACACGACCACCGGCTGGTCGCCGACGCGGAACACGTACTCGTCGGCCGGCGCGGCCGAGGCCAGACGCAGCGAGGCGCCGGCCAGCCGGCCGTCGTCGGTGGTGCCCGCCTCCAGCTCGCGGCCGACGCGCTCGATGGCGGCCAGCATGGTGGCGACCTCGGCGCGCAGCGCCTCGGCCTCCGGCGGCGGTAGACCCGCCAGCGCGCGCACAACGCCCGGCGCGGCGCTGTACCAATCGATGCGGCCGCCGCCGGCGTGCGGCTGCGGCTCGGCCAGCAGCGCCGCGTGGCGGGCGTCCAGCCGGCGGCCGACCACGGCGCGGATCTGCGCCTGGGCGTGGTGCAGCGGCGCGCCGCGCACGCCGAGCGGCCGCGCGCCGGCGGTGGTCGTGCAGACGAGGGTGGGGCCGGTCATGGTCCGTGGGTCAGGGGCGCGCGTCGACGCGGTGAATCGAACCACCGCCGCGACGCGCCGTCAATGCGCGGACGGGCGGTAACCGCGCGGCGACGCGTGGGATTGCGGCAATGCCCGCAAGCGACCCGCGCCACGGGAACCGAAAGCGCTCGGCGGACTCAACGGGCGAGGCGCACCCACGAGCAGCCTTCGGTCGTGATCGTGCCGTCGAGGCGTCGGCCGCCCGCGTCGAGCCGCGCCTGGATCCCCACCATGACGTAGTTCGGCGGCTGGTCGATCCATCGCGCGGGGCGCAGCGACACGACGTTCCGGGCCGGATCGAAGGCGCCCGTCATGCGGAACCTGCCCGACAACCCGTCGGCGCCGCCCGGCAGCGGATAGAACGAGAATACCGCCGACAGCGCCTCCGGCCGGCCCTCCACGACCAGCGTCAATCCGGTCGCGCCCTGCAGACAGGAATACGATCCGGTCCAGGTCCCGGCGACGGTCGGCACCTGGGCCCGCGCCTCGTCCCGACTCGCCGCGTCGCGGGCCGCGCGCTCGCGCGCCTCCGCCGCCGCCTTCTCGGCGGCAACCCTCGCCGTCCGCTCGGTCTCCGCCCGCTCCCGAGCGAGCCGTTCGGCGGCCTCGCGCTCGGCGGCGGCTCGCCGCGCCGCCGCCTTCTCCGTCTCGACCCGCTCCGCCTCGGCCTTCGCGGCGGCGGCCTTGTCGGCCTCCACCCGCGCTCGGGCCGCCGCTTCCGCCTCGGCGGCGATCCGCGCCGCGCGTTCCTTCTCGACCACAAGCTGGTGGGCAGCGGCATCCTGCATCGTCCGCCACGCGTAGACGCCGCCTCCCGCCAAGGCCAGCGCGACGACTCCCGCCGCCAGCCAGGCCGGCCAACGCGGGCGCGCCGCCTTCCCCGCAACCGGCGCGCTCACCGGCGCGGCCGCGGCCGCCCGGGGGCGCAGACCGCCGGCGATCAAGCCGCGCCATTCCGCGATGCTCTGCGGCCTGCCGGCCGGTTTGAGCACGAGCGCGGCGTCGATCGCCGCCAACAGACCCGGCGCGTACCGTCCGCGCCCGATCTCCGAGGCGGGCGCGAGCCTGTCTTCGATCATCCGCTCGATCGCCGACGGCGGCTGCACGCCCGACACGCATTGGTGGAGCGTCGCCCCGAGCGCGTAGATGTCGGACCACGGGCCTTGGTTGCCCGACACGGCCATCTGCTCCGGGGCCGCGTAGCCGGGCGTGAAGATCGCCGTCATCGCCTGCGTGCGCCCCTGCACCGCCATGCGCGAGGCGCCGAAATCGATCAGCTTGGGCGTCCCCGCCTCGTCGATCAGGATGTTGGCGGGCTTGATGTCGCGGTGCAGGAAGTCGGCGTGGTGGACCGATTCGAGCCCCGCCAGCAGCGGATGCAGCAGCCGCTCGATGCCGTCCTGCGACAGCGTGCCGTGGCGTTTCAGCAGCGCTTCGAGGGTCTCGCCGCGCAGGAACTCCATGACCATGTAGGCGGTGCCGTTCGCCTCGACGATGTCGTGCACGTTGACGATGCCCGCCGCGCGCTCGAGGCGCGCGAGCGTGCGCGCCTCGTCGGCGAAACGTTCGCGCCCCCACTCGAAAGTCTCGGCCTCCTGCGCCGAACGCGGCCGCACGGTGCCGTCGGGATGCCGCACAGAGAAGCCGCTGGGAAGGTATTCTTTGATCGCGACGTCGCGGTGCAGCCGCGTGTCGTGGGCGCGGTAGGTGGTGCCGAAGCCGCCGAGGCCGAGCACGCTCCTGATCTCGTAGCGTCCGAGCCGGTAGCCGGCCGGCAGCGTCTGGGAATCGCCCGGCGGCCGCGGATCGGATGGCGGCGCGTCGGCCGGGCGCTCGTCGGACATGGTCTCCCCCGCCGGCCAGTATGACGGGCTCCCGCCGCCCGTCGCAAGCGGCCGCGCCCCTACTCCGTGTCGTACCGCTGCTCCAGCCACGGATCGCCGTAGTTGTGGTAGCCGCGGACCTCCCAGAAGCCGGGCTTGTCGTGCTGGCTGAACTCGATGCGCTTGATCCACTTCGCGCTCTTCCAGAAATAGAGCGCGGGGATCACGACGCGCACCGGGCCGCCGTGCTCCAGGCTGATCGGCTCGCCGTTCCACGTCGTCGCCAACAGCGCGTCGTCGGCGTCGAAATCGGCCAGCGGCACGTTGGTGGTGTAGGTGTCGTAGCTGTGGAAGATCACGTGCCGCGCCTCGGGCTTCGGCTTGACCACCGACAGCAGATGCCGCGCCGACACGCCGCGCCAATCGTTGTCGTAGCGCGACCACGCCGTGACGCAGTGGATGTCGCCGCGGCGCGCGACCTGCGGCTCGTCGGTGAAGTCGCCCCACTTCCACGCCACGGGATTCTCGACCAGCCCGTCGATCGTCAGACGCCAGATGTTGGTGGGGATGTCCGGCTGGACGCCGAGATCGAGCACCGGCCAGTTGGTGACCAGACGCTGGCCCGGCGGCAGGCGGTTGGCGCGGCGCGGATCGGCCGCGCCGGTCAGCAGCCGGCCGTCCTCGGCCCAGCGGCGTTTGCTGTCCACCAGCTTGTCGCGGATCTTCCCGAACAGGCCGATCCCGTCATCCGCCGCCATCGCCATGCCCCTCGCGCGCGCCTCGTCGGCGTCAGACTCCGCGATCGCGAGCGACGGCGCAAGGGATCGAAGCCGCGCTTTGTCCCCTCTCCGCCGCGCAGCGGGGGAGAGGGAGGGGCCCGCGCCGAGCGCGGGTACGCAGTATCGGCGAAGCGCCGATACTGCGGCGGTGAGGTGGTCGTCGTATTCGCCACGATATCGATGGAAACTCGACGTGCGTCGATATCGAACGTCATCACCTTCGCGACGACCCACCTCACCCCGACCCTCTCCCCCCGCAAGAGCGGGCGGAGAGGGAGGAAGACGCGAGAGCGTTCACCGCCTCTACTTCCAGCCGGCCCGGTCGAACAGTGTCTGGGCGCGGGCCTGGTGCTTGCCGAACTCGCCGACGTTGACGGTGTCGACCTTGAAGGGACCCCACGAATCGAGCGCCTTGTTGTCGACCTTCACGCCGGTCGCCGCGGGGTACTCGTTGTTGCCGTCGGCGAAATAGCGCTGGGCGGCGTCGCCGGCGAGGTACTCGAGGAAGGCCTGCGCCTCCTTCGGATGCGGCGCGGTCTTGACCATGCCCCCGGCCGAGACGTTGACGTGCGTGCCGCGGTCGCCCTGGTTGGGGAACGAGATCGCGAGCTTCGCGGCCATCGCCTTGTCCTCGTCCTTGGTCGAGTTGAAGACGCGCGCGGCGTAGTAGCTGTTGACGATGGCGACGTCGCACTGGCCGGCCGCGACCGCCTTGATCTGGTCGGTGTCGCCGCCCTGCGGCGGGCGCGCCATGTTGGCGGCGACCGCCTTGGCCCACGCGCCGGCCTTCTCCTCGCCCTGGGTCGCGACCATCGAGGCCAGCAGCGAGACGTTGTAGACGTGGCCGCCGGAGCGGGCGCAGACGCGGCCCTTCATGCCGGGACCGGCGAGGTCCTCGTAGCGCGCCACCTCGCCCGGCTTCACCTTGTCCTTGGCGTAGACGATGACGCGGGCGCGGGTCGAGAACCCGAACCACTTGCCGGCGGGGTCGCGCAGATGGGCCGGCAGGCGCTGCTCCAGCACGGCCGACTTCACCGGCCCGAACACGCCGGCCTGCTCGGCGCGCCAGACGCGGCCCATGTCGACGGTGATCAGCACGTCCGCCGGGCTGTTGGCGCCCTCGTTGCGGATGCGCTCGATGATCTCGTCCTCCTTGCCCTCGATACGGTTGACCTTGATGCCGGTCGCTTTGGTGAAATCGGCGTAGAGCCGGTCGTCGGTCTGGTAATGGCGCGCGGTGTAGAGGTTGACGACGCGCTCCTGAGCGGCGACGCCGGACACGGTCGACAGGGCGAGCGCGGCGGCGATGACGATGCTCTTCAAGATGCGTTCCTCCAGCTGGACGGCGCTTCCGACGTAGATGCGATCAATTCGCAATCGCACTTATCCCTGTCATTGATCCATGTCAAGCGAGTGAGAATTAATCGCAGATTGTGGATAGAGATACTCGGCGCGCTCAAGCCGATTCTGGCGATCTGCCGCCGGATTCCGCGGTCCGGCGCCAAAAGCGGCACCACCGCGCTTCATTTCGAGCGACGGCTCGCTTAGTGTCGAGGGGAGCTGGCGCGACGGGCGCCGGAGCGATGACGGGAACGACGGGATGGGCTGGCGACGGATCGCGCGCGTGGCAGCGCGGATCGCGATCTCGCTGGTGGCCGTGCTGGCGGCGGTTCTGATGGCGACGCTGATCGAATTCGAGGGAACGCCGGTGGCGTCCACGGCCGAGGGCGCGGCGCCGGCCGCCGTCCCCGCGGTCGTACGCGACACCTACGTGGCCGCCGACCGATACGGATTCCTCACGGCGGCCGATGGCGCCAAGCTGCGGTTCGGCGTGTGGACCGCCAAGGCGACGCCGGCGCGCGGGTCGATCCTGCTGTTGACCGGACGTGGCGAGTTCATCGACAAGTACGCCGTCGACATCGTGCCGACGCTGCTGGCCCGCGGCTTCGCGGTCTACGCCATGGACTGGCGCGGCCAGGGATTGTCGGCGCGCCTGGTCGAGGACCGCCAGAAGGGCCACATCGACAGCTTCGACACCTACCTGTCCGACCTGAAGGCGTTCATCGCCACGGTGGTCGAGCCGGAGGCGCCGCGGCCCGTCGTCGGGTTGACGCATTCCATGGGCGGCAACGTCCTGTTGCGCTACCTCGCCGAGACCGGCCCGGAGTCGAAGGTCGCGGCGGCGGTCTTCGGCGCGCCGATGACCGGGCTGCGGCGCGAGGCCATCATCTCGACCATGCTGATGCTGCTGCCGTCGGTGCCGCAGGTCGACGAGCGCTTCTTCTACGGCTCGGCGCCGTTCCAGCTCATCGGCCGCGAGTTCATCGGCAACAAGGTGACGCACGACGAGCGCCGCTTCCGCTTCACCGAGGCGTGGTTCGCGGCCGACCCGCGGCTGTCGCTGGGCGGGCCGACGGTGGGCTGGCTGCGCCAGGCCACGCGCTCGATCCGCGCGCTCGACGCGCCGGGCGTGCCGGAGCGCATCGCGGTGCCGACGCTGGTGTTCAGCGCCGGCCAGGATCTGCTGGTCGACAGCAAGACGCACGCCGCGATCTGCGAGCGCATCCCCGGCTGCGCGCTGATCCCCTACCCCGACGCGCGCCACGAGATCATGATGGAGACCGACGCCATCCGCGCCCGCCTGTTCCGCGACCTCGACCCCTTCCTCGACCGCGTCGCGCCGAAGCGGTAGGGCGTGGCGACGGTCCCGTCGTCATGCGTGACGCGATGGACGTCGTCGTCGCCTCGACGAACGATCCTCGCCGCGACGGCCGATGGCGATCGCGCGGCGTGCGGCGAAGCGCCTCGACACGGCCGGCACCGGCGAAACCGCAAGGCGGCGGTGACGCGACGCGGCTTGCCGCGCGCGGCGGCGACGGCGACAATTCCGCGAAATCGAGGGGAAACGCCGCATGCGACAGGCTGCACCACCGAACGTCGATTCGCCGGACGCCGCCTGAGCCGATCGCGGACATGGAAATCACGACGCACTACATCGTGGCCGTCACGGTCGCGTTCCTCGTCGCGGGCGTCATCAAGGGCGCGGTCGGCCAAGGGCTGCCACCGACCGCGATCGCGATCTCGCTGGCGTTCGGACTGCCGCCCGGAGAGGCGCTGGCGCTGATGACGATCCCGACGCTGGTGTCGAACGCGTGGCAGGCGCTGGACGGTCCGCACTTCAAGGCGATGCTGGCGCGCTTCTGGCCGCTGGGCGCGCCGTTCGCCGTCGGCGTCATCGTCGCGGCCGCGGCGGCCGGATCGCTCGGCTCGGGCGGCTCGATCGCCTGGCTCGGCCTGATCCTCGCCGCCTTCGCGGTCACCGCGCTGGTGGCGTGGCGGCCGCGCGTCGCCAAGCGCCACGAGCCGTGGGCCAATCCGCTGTGCGGCGCCGTCAGCGGCGCGATCGGCGGCGCCACCGGCATCGCGGCGGTGCCGTTCCTGCCCTACATGCAGTCGCTCGAGCTGACCAAGGACGAGCTGGTGCAGGCGCTGGGGATCCTGTTCCTGTTCTTCACCGGCGCGATGACGGTCGCGCTGTGGTTCACCGGCCACGCCAACACCGGCAACATGGTGAACGCGACGCTGGCGACGATCCCGACATCGGCCGGCATGTGGCTGGGCGTGCGGCTGCGCCGGTCGATCCCGCCGGAGGCGTTCCGGAAGCTATTCCTGCTCGCGATGCTGGCGTTCGGCCTGTATCTGGCGAAGGGACTATGGCCGTGAGCGATTCAGTTGTGGATCGATGCGGGCACCCGTCAGGAACACGTCAGCCCGTGACCGGATAAAGGACGTGCGCGATGGCCGGTCCACCCCAACGGATCGATCGTCGTTGTCACCCCCAACTGCGCCCGCCGACTTGTCGACGGGCGCTTTTTGTTGGGCCTCGCGAATCGCGACGCCGGATGTTGACGACGCTGATCGTCGTCGCCGAGAATCCGGCGCCGGCGGACGTGCCGCATCCGGGTGGAGACGTGATCATGCGCGACGACGCCGGACGTTCGAAAGCGGCGCGGTGGCTCGCCGCGGCGCTCGCCGCGCTCGCGCTGGCCTGCGCCAGCGGCGGCGCCTCGGCCCAGGACAGCGAGCTGCGGATGATCGAGGAGGTCATCCGCCGCGCCGAGGCCGGAGAGCCCGAGAACGGTTTCTGCCGGTCGACGCGCTGGCCGCCGGGCGACAGCCTCGAGGCGTTCACGGCCTATCTCAACGCCGCGTCCGTCGGATCTTGGAAGATCAACAACTTCGCCAATGGCAACTGCGCCTACGACCGCGTCACGGCCATCCACCAAGAGGACGGCGGCAAGTGCGTCAGCTACACGTACTGGAGCTGCACGCGCGACGGCAGCTGCGGCGTCGGGCGCTCGGTGGACTGCCTGGATTCGGCCGGCGTCTTCGTCCGGCGCCGGTAGGACGCGCCGGCCGAACGATTGCGCCGCCCCGGCGCGCGCGCTAAGCAGCCCGGCGCTCCGAAAGGCACCACCGACATGTCCGCGCCGCGTCCGCTCACGCCGTTCCGGGTCTCGATCTGCGGCCTCGCCGATCTGCCCAAATTCGCGGGCGACGGGGTCACGCACGTGCTGTCGCTGATCGACCAGCACCATCCCGAGCCGGACGCGCTGTCGTCGTTCGAGGGCGCGCACCGCGAGCTGCTGCGCTTCGACGACGTGGTCGCGGAGTTCCCCGGCTTCCGCGCCTGCACCATGGACGACGTCGCCCGCGTGCTGGCGTTCGGCGAGAGGCTGGCGCCGCCGCTGGGCGACGGCGGCCACCTGCTGGTCCATTGCCACGCCGGGATCTCGCGCTCGACGGCGTCAGCCGCCGTGCTGATGGCGCAGCACAACCCCGGCCGCGAGACCGAGGCGTTCCTCTCGCTGCTCGACATCCGCGCCCACGCGTGGCCGAACACGCGCGTGGTCGAGTTCGCCGACCGCCTGCTCGACCGCGGCGGCGCGCTGATGGAGGGGCTGCTGGCCTACCGGCGCGCGCTGATCGAACGCAAGCCGAACCTGCGGTCGATCATCGTCAACATCGGCCGCGGCCACGAGCTGCCGTAGCGGCGGCCGCCCGCGCCGCTCAGCGCGCGCGCAGCGGGGCGTGGCCGAGATGCATGCCGGCGTCGACGACGAGGAACTCGCCGGTGATGTTGCTGGCGCTGGTGGTGAAGAACACCGCCGCCTCGGCCATCTGGTCGGTGGTGCCGGCCTGCTGCAGCGGCATCTGCGTCTCCTGGTGCCGCTTCGACTTCTCGTAGGCCTCCTCGCCCATGCCGTTGAGCAGCCAGCGGCTCTGGATGAAACCGGGGCACACCGTGTTGACGCGCACCGCCGGCGCCAGCCAGCGCGCCAGCGCCAGCGTCATGGTGTTGAGCGCGCCCTTCGAGCACAGGTAGGGGATCGACGAGCCGATGCCCATGACGCCGGCGACCGAGGAGATGTTGACGACGGAGGCGCGCTCGCCCAGCTCCTCCCACTGCCGCTTCATCACCGGGAAGGCGGCGCGGCTCATCTGGTAGGGGCCGACCACGTTGATCCGGTTGATGCGTTCGAAATCCTCGGCGTTGACCGCGTCGAGGTCGCCGGCCGGCTGGAACGTCGTGGTGCCGGCGTTGTTGACGACCGCGTCGAGCCGGCCCCAGCGCTTGACGGCGTGGTCGACCAGCTTGCGGCAGTCGGCGTCCTGGCCGACATCGGCCTGCACCAGCAGCGACTCGACGCCCTTGGCGGCGACGGCGGCGGCGGTGTCCTCGGCTTCGGCCTTGCTGCGCGAGTAGTTGATGACGACGTTCCAGCCGCGGTCGGCGAGCTGCAGCGCCGTCGCCGCGCCGACGCCCGTCGCCGATCCCGTGACGATCGCGACCTTGCCCTTGTCCTTTTCCATCCGCGTCTCTCCCGACCCTTGAATCCGCCGCCGCGCGGCGGCCCGCGGCCGCACCCTACGCGATCGGCCCGGCGATTCGAAGCGCGCCGGCGCGCCGCCGGGTTGGCATCGGCCGGCGGCCGCGCGAGGATGGGCGATGGATTTCGCGATCTCCGATCTGCGCGACCGCCCGGCGTTCCTCGACGTCGTCGCCGACCGCGTGTGGCGCGCGTGGTGGAAACCGCGCGGCCATCCGCTGGAGCGGGTCGCCGGCGGCCTGCGCGCGGCGCTGGACGCCGGCCCCCTGCCCTTCGCCGTGGTCGCGCACGACGGCGGCGCCTATCTCGGCTCGACTCTGGGGGTCGCCTCGGATCTCGACGAGCGGCCCGGGTACACGCCATGGGTGGCCGCCGTGTGGGTCGAGCCGGCGCACCGCCTGCGGTCGGTCGGACGGTCGCTGGTCGGCCATGCCGCCGGCGTATGCTTCGCGCGCGGCTTTCCGCGCGCCTATCTCTGCGCGTCGGTCGAGCGGCGCGATTTCTACGTCCGGCAGGGCTGGGTGCCGATCGAGGCGGATGTCGGTCCGCACCGGCAGACCGTCTACACGATGGACGCGCCGGCGCCGGCGGCAACGGGGGCTTCGCGATGAACGATCTCTTCTCTGTCAGGACCGGGTGGCGCTGGTGACGGGCGCGTCGCGCGGCCTGGGGCGCGACTTCGCGGAGACGCTGGCCGGCGCCGGCGCCACCGTGGTGTGCGCCGCCCGCACCGCGCCGGACCTCGACGCCACGGTGGCCGCGATCGCGGCCGCCGGCGGCCGCGCCGAGGCGCTGCTGCTCGACGTCGCCGACGAGGCGGCCGTGGTCGCGGCCGTCGCCGGGATCATCGCCCGCCACGGCGGCCTCGACGTGCTGGTCAACAACGCCGGCATCACGCACCGGCAGAAGGTGGTCGACACCGCGCGCGCCGACTGGCAGCGCGTGCTCGACACCGACCTGACGGCGCCGTTCCTGCTGGCGCGCGAGGCCGGCCGGCACATGGCGGCTCGCGGCCGCGGCCGCATCGTCAACATCGCCTCGGTGCTCGGCATCCTCGGCCGCGAGAGCGTGGCCGCCTATGTCGCCTGCAAGCACGGGCTGATCGGCCTGACCAAGACGCTGGCGGTCGAGCTGGGGCCGGAGGTGACGGTGAACTGCATCGCGCCCGGCTACATCCGCACGGAGTTCAACGTCGTGCTGCAGGAGAACCGGGCGTTCTCCGCCATGCTGGAGCAGCGCACCGCGTCGCACCGCTGGGGCCGGCCGGAGGATCTCAGGGGCGCGCTGCTGCTGCTGGCGTCCGACGCCGGCGCCTACCTCACCGGTCAGTCGATCGTGGTCGACGGCGGCTTGACGACGGTGCTGGCCTGAGGCGCGCCGGCCGGCGGAACGGAAACGGACCGCGGGGTGGGTCCGCGGTCCGTCGTGGAGGGGGATATCCGGACGCCGGGGCGTCCGGTGGCGGCTACTCCGACAGGCGCGGCGGGCCGGTGAAGACCGCGTTGCGGTTGGCCTGGGCGATGGCGGCGAAGGCCGCCGTCAGCTCGGACGCGTTGTTGGCGGTGAAGCGCGTCGCCGGGCTGGTGGCGCAGTTGGTCCACAGGTTGACCGCGTTCGCGTTGCCGGCCGGCACCTCGGAGCCCAGCGTGTAGACCACCACGCCGGCCGCCTTCATGGCGGTGCAGATCGCCAAGGTCTGCGTCGTGGAGTTGCCGTTGCCCGACTCGTAGTAGCTGTTCATGTCGAAGTCCGACAACAGCACCACGGCCTTGTGGGTCTTGGTCACGTCGTAGGCGAGCGGCACGCCGCCGGTGAAGATGCTGCCCCATTTCGGCGACACCATGTACCACGCCCAGGCGGCGCCGATGTGGCCGGCGGTGCTGCCGTTGGATACGAGTTTGCCGATGTTCGTCTTGACCGTCGAGGCCGATGACGTCAACGGACGGATGCGCGAGGAGTCGCTGGGAACGTCCGAGTCGTAGTTCCGAACCGAGCTGGCGTAGGCGCCCATGACGTACTCTTTCTTGACGCTGAAGCGCCCGAAATACCCGCCGGTGGCCGGCGGCTCGTCGGTGAACTTGTTGGCGCCGGTGCGCTCGACCACGGTGCTCCAGTGCGACGAGGTCGAGCCGGTCATCGTGTAGTAGTAGGTCGAGCTGACGTTCACCGCCGAGGAGTACGGCACGAGGGCGACGCGCGAGCTGTACGGCGTCTGAACGGGCTGCACGACGGTGTCGACCAGATCCTTGGCCGCCTGCTTCACGACGTCGAGCTTGGTGCGGCCCGTGCCGTCGCCGGCGGAGCCGTTCATGGAGCCCGACACGTCGATCATCAGCGACACTTCGAGGTTGCGGATCTGGACGATCGAACCCAAGGTCGCGACCGAGCGCGAGGAGATGGTGCGGCTGATGCCGAACAGCGCCTTGGCGAAGGCGCTGGGCAGATCCGAGGTGACGATGACCTCGACCTTGCCGGCGACGCCGGCGCTCGGACCGGTGGTCGGCGGCGAGTTCACCACCAGGGTGTGGTTCGCGTCGACCACGAAGCCGTTGCGCTGCGCGTCCTTGATGGCCACGGTCCGCGCCGTCTGCAGCGTCTGGCCGTCGCCCATGAGGCGCGCGGCGCCGATGCTGACGAAGTCCGAGACCTGCCGGAGCTTGCGCTTCTCGGAGTACCAGAGGCCGGTGTCGACGGCGAGCGCCAGGCCGCCCATCATCACCGGCAGCGCGAACGCCCCGATGACCATCATGCTGCCGCGGTCCTCGTAACCCAGGACGCGGAGAGTCTTCCTCATGAACGAGTCGCTCACGTGCGGTCTCCTCGCGGATGGTCCCCGGCGGCCGGACGCGGTTTCACGCGGGCGGTGGACGATGCCGTCCAACCCGTCGTGTCGGCGTGCCATTCGGAGAAGCGAGCGATCATGACGCCCGAACCATCGCTTTATGACTAGGTTAAAATTCGACGACGTAATCTACGCAGGCGAGCTTCCAAGTGTTTGGTACGGCCTATATCAGGCGACACCCGGTTGCTCTTATGTCGGAAATTTAACCAGCCTTAGAACAAGCGTCAATATTCACAGTTAACTAATTGATATTAATTATATTTTTGCATAGCGTTCAATTCTCTAATCTCGCTCTATTTATTGCACTTTCCCTTAATTTGTAATGATATAGGTACAAATCTTCACCTAACAATGCGCACATCGCGGCATCATCATCGGATCTGGCGAAGCGAGGATTCGCTCGGCTAACGACGGCGCCACGGCCGGATCGCGCTCCCGACTCTCTACTCCGCCAGCTGGGGGGCGCCGTTGGAGAACACCGAGTTGCGGGTGGAATTGGCGATGCCCGCGAAGGCGGCGACCAGGCCGGCGGCGTTGTTGGCGTTGAACCGGGTCGCGGCGCTGGTGGCGCAATTCGTCCACAGGTTCATGGCGGTCGAGTCGGAGGCGTTGACGCCGTAGCCGAGGGTGTAGATGACCACGCCGGCGGCCTTCATCGCGGTGCACAAAGCCTGGGTCTGGGCGGCCGAGCTGCCGTTGCCCGACTCATAGTAGCTGTTCATGTCGAAATCCGACAGCAGCACCACGGCCTTGACGGTCTTGGTCGCGTCGTAGGCGGCGGGGACGGCGGCGCCGGTGAACACCGCGTTCCAGTTCGGCGACACCGTGTACCAGGCCCAGGCGGCGCCGATATGGCCGGCCGTGGTGCCGCTGGCGACGAGCCCGTCGATGCTGGCCCGGATCGAGGCGCGGTCGGCGGACAGCGGGCGGATGCGCGATCCGGAGCCCGGCACGTTGGAGTCGTACTGCCGCACCGTCGAATTGTACGCGCCCAGCGCGCTGCCATGCTTGGTCGAGAATTTGCCGAAATAGCGGCCGGAGGCGGGAGGCGTGTCGGTGAAGGCGTGGCTGCCGGTCCGTTCGACCACGGTGCTCCAGGCGGAGGACGACGAGCCGACGGCGGCGGCGTAATAGGTGGAGCCGACGTTGACCGAGGACGAGTACGGCACCAGCGCGACGCGGGACTTGTAAGGCGTCTGCGTCGTCTGCACGACGGTGTCGACCAGGCTCTTGGCCGATTCCTGCATCAGCTTCAGCTTGCTGCGGCCGCTGCCGTCGCCGGCCGACGCCGTCATCGACTGGCTGACGTCGAGCATCAGCGCGACCTCGAGGTTCTTGTTCTGGCCGCCGCTGCCCAGCTTGGCGACGGCGCGGACGGCGATGCTCTTGTCGACGCCGAAGAACGTCTTGATGAACGAGGACGGCAGCTTGTTGGTGACGATGACCTCGACCGCGCCGGCGACGCCGGCGTTGGGGCCGGTGGTCGGCGGCGAGTTGACGGTGATGGTCCGGTCCGGGCCGGGCACGAAGCCGTTGCGGGCGGCGTCGTTGGCGGCGGCGACGCGGGCGACCTGGAGCGTGGCGCCGGCCTGCATCACCCGCGCGGCGCCGAGGCTGGAGACGTCGGCGACCTGGCGCAGCCTGCGCTTCTCCGCCGTCCACATGCTGGCGTCGACCGCCAGCGCCAGGCCGCCGACGATGGCCGGGAGGGCGAAGGCGACCAGCAGCATGGTGCCGCCGGAACGGTCATCGAGGCACTTGCGCAGGGGCGACAGCGTCGGGAGGCGGAACATGGCTATCTCCAAGGCGCGGCTCGTCCGGTCGGATCCGGGCCGCCGTCTGAATTCTTCGATATCGCTGCGGAAAACGCGGCCGCGCGGCCCGTGGATGGAGGCCGCGCGGCGGGAGGCGGAGGCTACTCGGCCAGGGCCGGGTTGGTCGTGCTCACCGCGCTGACGGTGGAGCTCGCGATCTGGCGGAAGGCGGCGAGCAGGTCGTCGGCGGTCTCGGCCGTGTAGCGCTTGCCGGCGTCGGTGGCGCAGTCCTTCCACAGGTTGACCGCGGTGGTGTTGCCCTGGTCGACGTTGTAGCCGAGCGTGTAGATCACGATGCCCGCGGCCTTCATCGCCGTGCACAGCGCGCGGGTCTGCTCGGTCGAGTTGCCGTTGGACGCCTTGTAGTAGCTGTTCATGTCGAAGTCCGACAGCAGCACCGCGACCTTCTGCGTCGTCTCGCCGTAGGCGATCGGCGCGGCCGCGCCGGTGAACACGGTGTTCCACTTCGGCGACAGCGTGTACCAGGTCCACGCCACGCCGAGATGGCCGGCCGTGGTTCCCTTCCCCGTCAGTCCGTCGATCGAGCCCTTCAGCGTCGCCGTGTTGGCGGAAAGCGCGCTGATCGCCGCCGCCGGCACGTTCGAGGTGTAGTTCGCGACCGACGACGCGTAGGCGCCGTACGCGCTGTTCTTCCGCGTGCGGAACTCGGCGAAGTAGGTGCCGGCGCCGGGCGCGTCGTCGGTGAAGGCGTAGGCGCCGGAACGTTCGGTCACGGTCGTCCAGCCGCTGGTGACCGGCTTGCCGGTGATCGCGGTGTACCGCGCCGAGCCGACGTTGACCGACGACGAGTACGGCACCAGCGAGACCCGCGAGGTGAACGGCGTCTGCACCGGCTGCACGACCTCGTCGATCAGCGCCTTGGCGCCGTCCTGCATGGCCTTGAGCTTGGTCACGCCGGCCGTGCCGGAGCTGGAGTTCATCGAGCTGCTGACGTCGAGCATCAGCGCGACCTCGAGGTTCTTGCCCTGGACGCGCGAGCCCATCTTGGCGACGGAGCGGCCGTGCGCCCAGCCGGTCGAGCTCATGAACACCTTCGAGAACACCGACGGCAGCTTGCGGGTGACGAGCACCTCGACCGCGCCGGCGACGCCCATGTTCGGGCCGCTGGTCGGCGGCGAGTTGACGGTCAGCGTGGCGTTGACGCCGGCGACGTAGCCGTTGCGCGCCGCGTCGTTGATGGCGACCGTGCGGGCCACGTCGAGCGTGGCGCCGTCGCGCATGGCCCGGGCGGCGCCCAGGCTGGCGGTGTCGGCGATCTGCTGCACGGCGCGCTTCTCGCCGTACCACATGGCCACGTCGACACCCAGGCCGAGGCCGCCGACGACCACCGGCAGCGCCAGGGTCACGAGGATCATCGAGGCGCCCGAGGTGTCCCCGCGCAGCCGGCGGGCGATCTGTAGCGGAGAGAAACGAGCCATAACCTGCCCCCTATAAGTGAGGACGGGCGGGGTACTCCCGGCACAGCGCTCCCCGTTCGGAAAACGGCGTTTCCACCGTCTCCGCCCCACGCCGTGTCTGTCGAAACCCCGGGGCGGCCAATCCGCCCAACCCGTCAAAAAAACACTTCGTCTAAATTCCTGAACCCCAAATTCCTTAGTCGCTCAAAAACGCTTCCCAAAGTCGCTTCCCAAAATCGCTTGCCAAAGTTCAGAGCCAAAAGTCTGTCCGGTCGATTTTCATACCTTGCCGTATATCTTCGCTCTAAAACCCTTCGGCGCTTCGCCTCAGGTGATTTCGTTTTTAACGTTTCCTTGCAAAGCGAAACTACCCTAGCCCGACATTGGATTGAATATGATTTTTAAGTCATTGATTTTACAGTGTAAAAAACGATTAACGAACCTTTATAATGAACATAAGCAATGACATAAGTTTGTTTTAGATCAATGATTTATAGACCGATCTGAATGTAATCTTTATAACGACTGCATCCGAGCAATATTGAAGAATTAACGATAAATAAACTATCTATGTTATTGATTTATAATGTAAATATTTGATTTCTTGGCGGTTCGTCAAAAAATGACCCCGCATCGTTAATTTCTCATTATTTTATGATTGATCAATGGTTTGAGCGAAAATATGAAATCTGAATATGCGAGTTGATCGGGCGTCCGGCACCGAGCGCGCCGGCTCGATGACGGAAAAAATCTTCGCTGCTGAGTCGACCGACCGGCGAATTCAGGTGTCGATCCCGAACGCCTTGCGCATGCCCCGCACCGCCTCCTGATGCGGCCCCCACAGACGCCCGCCGACGAGGCCGCCATCGACCACCAGATCGTGCCCGTTCACGAAGGTCGACAGATCGGACGCGAGGAACACCGCGGCGTTGGCGATGTCGTCGGTCAGTCCAGCCCGTGGAATCGGCTGGTTCTTCGCCATTCCGGCCTTGACCGCCTCGGCCATGCCGTCGGCCTTGTCCGGCGGCAGACCCAGGGCCTTGGCGAAGATGCCGGTGGCGATGCCGCCGGGCGAGATCGCGTTGACCCTGATGTTGCGCTCGCCCAGCTGCATGGCGACGCAGACCGTCAGGTGGGTGACGGCGGCCTTGGCGGCGCCGTAGATCATCGAGGTCGACATGCCGGCGCGGCGCGCCGCCACGCTGCCGTTGTTGATGATGCTGCCGGAGCCCTGCGCCATCATCACGGGCGCGACGTGCTTCATGCCCAGCATGACGCTGCGCACCAGCGTCGCCATGGCGGCGTCGAAGCCGTCGACCGGCACCGTCTCGATGGCGCCGACCGGCGCGGGGCCGCCGGCGTTGTTGAACAGGCAGTCGATCCGGCCCCATTTCGCGACGCAGGCGTGGATGATCGCCGCCACGTCGGCCTCGACCGTCATGTCGCCTTGGACGAACAGGCAGTTGTCGTCGCCCAGCGCCGCCTGCAGCGAACGGCCGAGCCCGGCGCGGCGGCCGCCGGCCACGACCTTGGCGCCCTGCGCCACGAACACCTCGGCGGTGCGCCGGCCGATGCCGCTGGTCGCGCCGGTGACGATCGCGATCTTGCCGTCCAGCAGCCCCATGGCGCCGAGCCTCCGCGGTCGCGGACGCGCCTACTGCTTCTTGAGAGGACCGCCGAACTTGCAGTACCCGTCGAGCAGGATCGTGCCGCCGTCGCCCGCGGTCTTTCCGGTCACGTCCATCTTGCCGCCGCCACCGACGACCGCCGTGCTCTTGAAGGCGCCGCCGTCGTCGGCGGTGGCTTCGAAATTGCGCTGCGGCCGCCCGTCCTGCTGGAACAGGCCCTTGACGGCGGTCCCGGTGACCGTGACGTCGATCTTCATCTTGTAGGACGTGCAGTTCCCGCCGCCGACGCCGTAGCCGTACCAGCTGTATGTCTGGGCCAAGGCGGCGGCGGGAACGAGGAACAGAATCGCGGCGAGAGCGGCGGAACGGGGGATACGCATGGGTCTCTCCTGTTGTGGTCGGCGTGATCTTGCCGGCGGCGGGGGCCGCGCGGCAGGCCTGTTAGACGACCTTTGCGGCGACTCTGAGGACGGTCGCCGCGAGCCCCGCCGCGACCGGCAGGAACGTCCGGAAATCGAGATGGCTCTCGGCGCCGGCCAGATCGCTGAGGCAACGCACGTTGACGAAGGGGGTTTCGCCAAAGCGGGCGCAGATCTGGGCCACGGCGCCCCCCTCCATCTCGACCGCGACGCCGCCATAGGAGTCGAACAGGCGCTGGCGCGTGCCCTCGCAGTTGATGAACGTGTCGCCCGAGACGACGGTCCCGAAGCGGATCGCGGGCGTGCGGCCGCCCGCCACGTCGGGCGCCAGCGCCGGCAGCGCCGTGCCGGCGAGCGCGCGGCGCAATCCCTCGACCAGCGCGGCGGGGACATCGTAGCCGTGCTCGCGGCCGATGCCCGGCAACGGCGGCACGCCTGCCTGGTAGGTGAGAAGCTGGCCGTCGACCAGCGCGCCGTAGTCGTGCTGCAGGTTGCGGGTGGCCACCACCACGTCGCCGACGCCCAGCGCCGGATCCAGCCCGCCGGCGACGCCGCAGAACATCAGCGCGCCGCAGCCGAAGCGCGACAGCAGCAGCGTCGCCGCCATCGCGGCGTTGACCTTGCCGATGCCGCACTCGACGAACCAGGCGTCGCGGCCGGCGATGACGCCATGGGTGAAGACCTGGTCGCCGATCCGTTCGACGGCGCCGGCGGCCTCGTCGAGATGGGCGAACTCCTCCGGAATGGCGGATAGCACGCCGATCGGGCGGCCGGAGACGGGGGCGGCGGTCATGGGAGGGGTGCCTCGACGGGTTCTTGGGCGGGCTGTGCCGATGGAGGCCGTAGGCTATAACGACGCCCCCGCCCGCCCCAAGCGAAAGACGCCTCGTTGCCGCCCTCCCCGCACGCCGCGCTGATGCCGGCCCTGACCGACCTCGCCCACGAGGCCGGCGCCGCCATCATGGCGATCTACGCCAAGGTCGACCACGGCGAGCGGCGCAAATCCGACGCCTCGCCGGTGACCGACGCCGACCATGCCGCCGAGGCCGTGATCCTCGCCGGGCTGGCGCGGCTGACGCCGGGAATCCCGGTCGTGGCCGAGGAGGAGGTCGCGGCCGGCCGCATGCCGGACGTGCGCGGCGGCCCGTTCTGGCTGGTCGACCCGCTCGACGGCACCAAGGAGTTCCTCAAGCGCAACGGCGAGTTCACCGTCAACATCGCGCTGGTCGAGGATGGCCGGGTGGCGCTGGGCGTGGTCTCGCAGCCGACCATCGACACGACGTGGCGCGGCGTGGTCGGACTCGGCGCCGAGATCGTTGTCGACCGCGCTCCGCCCCGTCCGATCGCCACACGGCGGCCGCCCGCGGCCGGATACACCGTGTTCGCCAGCCGCAGCACCGCGATCTACAGCCAGCTCGACATCTGGCTGCGCAACAACGGCGTGCCGGTGGCCGAGCGCAAGCAGGCGGGATCGTCGCTGAAATTCTGCCTGATCGCGGCCGGCGAGGCCGACATCTACCCGCGTTTCGGGCCGACCATGGAATGGGACACGGCGGCCGGCCAGGCGGTGCTGGAGGCGGCCGGCGGCGAGGTGCGCGACGACAGCACCGGCGCGCCCCTGCGCTACGGCAAGCCCGGCCACAAGAACCCGTGGTTCGTGGCGCGGGGCGTCCCCGCGGGGCGGAGTTGAGCGCCGGTGTCGTCCCGCCCGACGCCGACGGCGTGACCCGCGCCGCGGCGTCGCTGCGCGCCGGCGCGCTGGTCGCGTTCCCGACCGAGACCGTCTACGGGCTGGGCGCCGACGCCACCGACGACCGCGCCGTGGCGCGCATCTACGAGGCCAAGGGCCGGCCGTCGTTCAACCCGCTGATCGCGCACGTGCTCGACGTGGCGCAGGCGCGCGAGCACGTCGAATGGACGGACACGGCCGGCAGGCTCGCGGCGCGGTTCTGGCCGGGTCCGCTGACGCTGGTGCTGAGGCGGCGTCCGGATTGCCGGGTGTCGCTGCTGTGCAGCGCCGGGCTCGACACGCTGGCCATCCGCGCGCCGTCGCATCCCATCGCGCAGGCGCTGATCCGCGCCGCCGGCCGGCCGGTGGCGGCGCCCAGCGCCAACCGCTCCGGCGCCGTCAGTCCGACCCGCGCCGAGCACGTCGTCGAGTCGCTGGGCGACGCGGTGTCGGTCGTCATCGACGGCGGCCCGTGCCTGGTCGGCGTTGAATCGACGGTGCTCGATCTGACGACCGCGCCGCCGACGCTGCTGCGGCCGGGCGGGACGACGCGCGAGGCGATCGAGGCGTTGATCGGCCCGGTCGCCGCCGGCCCCGCGATCGGCGTGGCCGGCACGCTGCATTCGCCGGGCCAGCTCGAAAGCCACTACGCGCCCGAACGCGGCGTGCGGCTCGACGCCACGTCGGTCGGCGCCGACGAGGGGTTGCTGGCGTTCGGCCGCGACGCGCCGCCGGGCGCGGCGCTGACGCTCAACCTCAGTCCCGAAGGCGATCTCGGCGAGGCGGCGGCGAATCTGTTCGCCATGCTGCGCGCGCTCGACCGTCCCGGCATCGGCCGCATCGCCGTGGTACCGATCCCCGAGCGCGGCCTGGGCGTGGCGATCAACGACCGCCTGCGCCGCGCCGCCGCGCCGCGCGCCTGATCCGCGGCCGCCGCACGGCGCGGCGCTAGACGGCCGCCGGGCGCTGCCGCAAGATCGCGCCCAACCGGAGGAAACAGATGCCCGACACCTATATCGCCCCGTCGTCCGCCTTCCACGCCAAGCTGGCCGCCATCGTCGGCGAGAAGGGCCTGGTGGTCGATCCGCAGGCGGTGAAATTCCACACCACCAACTGGCAGGGCAACGCGCTTGGCACCGCCGCCGCCGTGGTCAAGCCCGCCAGCACCGAGGAGGTGTCCGCGGTCGTCAAGCTGTGCGCCGAGCACAACGTCAAGATCGTGCCGCAGGGCGGCCTGACCGGGCTGATGGCCGCCGGCATCCCCGTGCGCGGCGGCGACGAGCTGGTGCTGTCGCTGGCCCGCATGAACCGCATCATCGACGTGAATCCCACCGCGTACACGATGACCGTCGAGGCCGGCGTGGTGCTGCAGACCATCCAGCAGACCGCGATCGAGCACGACCGCTATTTCCCGATCAGCCTCGGCGCCCAGGGCTCGTGCATGATCGGCGGCAACCTGTCGACCAACGCCGGCGGCGCCACGGTGCTGCACTACGGCAACACGCGCAGCATGGTGCTGGGCCTCGAGGTGGTGCTGCCCGACGGCCGGATCTGGGACGGCATGCGGGCGCTGAAGAAGGACAACACCGGCTACGACCTCAAGGACCTGTTCGTCGGCGCCGAGGGCACGCTGGGCATCATCACCAGGGCGATCCTCAAGATCTTCCCAAAGGCCAAGGACGTGGCGACGGGCTGGATCGCGATCCCCGATCCGAAGGCGGCGCTCTCCCTGCTGTCGGAGGCGCGCATGGCCTCGGGCGACACCGTGACCTCGTGCGAGCTGGTGCATTCGATCGGGCTGGAGGGCGTGCTGAAATACGTGCCCGGCCTGCAGCGGCCGCTGGCCGACAAGCACGAGTGGCAGCTTCTGATGGAATGGTCGTCGACCCGCGCCGCGGCGGCCGACGGCGCCGGCTCGATGGCCGAGCGCATGGAGGGCTTCCTCGCCGACGCGCTCGAGCGCGGCCTGGCGCTGGACGCGACCATCGCCCAGTCGGAGGCGCAGGCGCGCAACATGTGGTCGATCCGCGAGGGCCACGCCGAGGCCAGCCGCCGCGATCCCAGCCCCAGCGCCTCGTTCGACATCTCGGTGGCCGTCCACCACATCCCCGACTTCATCGAGCGCTGCAACGCGGCCTGCGTGAAGGCGGTGCCCGGCGTGCGGCCGCGGCCGATGGGCCACATGGGCGACGGCAACCTGCACTACTCGTTCCAGGCGCCGGAGGGGCTCAACGACCGCACGGCGTTCGTGCCGATGGTGCGCACGCTCGACCGCATCGTGCACGACATGGTCAACGAGATCGGCGGCTCGATCTCGGCCGAGCACGGCATCGGCTCGATCAAGCTGCTGGAGTTGGAGCACTACCGCTCCAAGACCGAGCTCGACGTCATGCGCGCCATCAAGAAGGCGCTCGATCCGCAGGGCCTGATGAACCCCGGCAAGGTGATCCGCGTCGATCCCAACGAGGAAGTGCGCGAAGGCCTGCCGATGCGGTGAGCGCGGCGCTCAGCGGCGCGGCGTCCGGGGCCTGATCTCCAGCCGGCGCAGCGCCCGCGTCAGGTGCGGGGCGGCGTGGTCGATGAAGGCGCGGACCTTGGGCGCGACCAACCGGCTGCCGGGATGCACGAGCTGGACGGCCACCGGCGGCGGCGCGACGGCCGGCAGCACCTCGCGCAGGGCGCCGGCGCGGATCCGGTCGGCGACGATGTACGACAGCGCCATCGTGATCCCCTCACCGCGCTCGGCCGCCTCGATCGCGGCCAGCGCGTCGTTGACCACGAAGCGCGGCGCCACCGCGACGGCGCCGGCGCGCCGTCCCGGCGGCCAGACGGCGCCGGCGGCCAGGGCGCCGAACCCGATGGTGGCGTGCGATTCGAGGTCGGCCGGCCGCTTCGGAGCCCCGCGGCGGGCGATGTAGGCGGGGCTCGCCACCAGCAGGCGCCGCACCTCGCCGACCCGCCGCGCCGACAACGTGGAATCCGGCAGGTCGCCGATGCGGATGGCGAGGTCGATCCCCTCCTCGATCAGGTCGACGACCCGGTCGACCAGCGTCAACGAGACCGACATCTGCGGATGGGCGTCGAGGAACGCGCCGAGGACAGGCGCCAGCACCGAGCGGCCGAACGTCACCGAGGTGGTGACCGCGAGATGGCCGCGCGGGACGAGCGCCTTGCCCGAGACCTCCCGCTCCGCCGCGTCGGCGGCGACCAGCGCGCGGCGGGCGGCGTCGAGGAAGCCGGCGCCGGCGTCGGTCAGCGCGACGCGCCGCGTCGTGCGGTTCAGCAGCCGCGCGCCCAGCCGCGCCTCCAGCGCCGCGACCGCGCGGGTGACGGCAGGCGGCGAGCGCCGCAACCGCGCGGCCGCCTTGGCGAAGCCGCGCGCCTCGGCCACGGCGACGAAGATCTCCATCTCGCTGAGGCGGTCCATTCATTCCATTTATCACAATAAATAATTCCCGTAATTTCCAATTATTCCATCATGCCACGCGCCCATATTGACGGCGTCGACGGCGCCGCGCCGTCCGACCCACAGGAGGCCGCGATGGCACACCGCTTCGCAGAGATCGCGTTCACGCCGGAGATCCGGGAACTGCAGCGCCGCGCCGGCAGCCGCGACGCCTACGCCCGCCGCGAGGCGGTCCCGGAGGCGGTCAACGCCGCGTTCGGACCGCGCGAGGCGGCGTTCATCGAGAGCCGCGACAGCTTCTACATGGCGACGATCGGCGGCAACGGCTGGCCGTACGTGCAGCATCGCGGCGGCCCGCCCGGCTTCCTGCGCGTCCTCGACCCGCGCCGGATCGGCTTCGCCGACGTGCGCGGCAACCGCCAGTACATCAGCGTCGGCAACGTCGCCGCCGACGACCGCGTCAGCCTGTTCCTCATGGACTATCCCGCGCGCACGCGGCTGAAGATGTTCGGCCGCGCCCGGCTGGTCGAGGGCGACGCGCTGGCGGGCTGGCTCGAGGCGGGCGGCATGGCGGTCGACGGCGTGGTCGAGCGCGGTGTCGAGATCGCGCTGGAGGGCTTCGACTGGAACTGCCCCCAGCACGTCACGCCGCGGTTCACCGCCGCGGAGGTCGAGGCGATGGCGGCCCCGCTGCGGGCGCGCATCGCGGAGCTGGAGGCCGGCAGGGTCTAGACCGGGCCCCCGGCCCGACAATCGGGACAACGTCGCGCTGCCGCCGGCGGGACACGGCCGGTATGGTGCGGCCGCCAGAGTCGTCCTCCGAGTCCGCGATGCCCGATTCCTACGCCCTGATCCCCGCCCTCGTGCCGCCCGGCGTGCTCGACGCGATCCACAGTGTCGTCGGCGACAAGGGATTCACGAAGGATCCGGCCGAGATGGAGCCGCACGTCGTGGAGTGGCGCGACAACTACCATGGCCGCGCCGCGGCCGTGGTGAAGCCGGCGACGGTCGAGGAGGTGTCCGCCGTCATGCGCATCTGCAACGACGCGGGCGTGCCGGTGGTGCCGCAATCCGGCATGACCGGGCTGACCGGCGCCGGCATCCCGCACGAGAGCGGCGGCGAGATCGTGCTGTCGCTGCGCCGCATGAACCGCGTGCTGTCGGTCAATCCCGAGGCCTACACGATGACGGTCGAGGCCGGCGTCGTGCTCAAGACGATCCAGGAGACGGCGTCGTCGCACGACCGGCTGTTCCCGCTCAGCCTCGGCGCCGAGGGCAGCTGCATGATCGGCGGCAACCTCTCGACCAACGCCGGCGGCGTGCAGGTGCTGCACTACGGCAACACGCGCGAGCTGGTGCTGGGGCTCGAGGTGGTGCTGCCCGACGGCCGCGTCTGGGACGGGCTGCGCTCGCTGAAGAAGGACAACACCGGCTACGACCTCAAGCACCTCTTCATGGGCGCCGAGGGCACGCTGGGCGCCATCACCAAGGCGGTGCTGAAGCTGTTCCCCAAGCCCAAGGACGTGGCCACGGCGTGGCTGGCGGTGCGCGATCCCGCCGCGGCGGTCGAGCTGCTGTCGCGCGCCACCTCGGCCAGCGAGGACAACGTCACCTCCTGCGAGCTGATGGGCCGGCAGGGTCTGGAGTTCGTGTTCCGCCACATCCCGGGCTGCGCCGATCCGCTGACCGAGCGGCACGACTGGTACGTGCTGATGGAATGGTCGTCGGCGCGCGTGGCGCCGCCCGAGGGCGCGATGGTGCCGCGCATGGAGGCGTTCCTCGGCGGCGCGATGGAGGACGGTCTCGTGCTCGACGCCGTCGTGGCGCAGTCGACGGCGCAGGCGCAGTCGTTCTGGCGGATGCGCGAGAGCCACTCCGAGGCGCAGAAGATCGAAGGCCCGTCGATCAAGCACGACATCTCGGTGCCGGTCGGTCGCATCGCGGAGTTCGTCGACAAGGGGATCGCGGCGATGCGCGGGGTGATGCCCGACATCCGGCCGGTGCCGTTCGGCCATGTCGGCGACGGCAACCTGCACTTCAACGCCCAGGCGCCGGCCGGCATGGACAAGGCCGCGTTCTTCGCCCGCGGCCACGACGTCAACCACGCCGTCTACGAGCTGGTGCGGGCGTTCGACGGCTCGATCTCGGCCGAGCACGGCATCGGCCGCTTCAAGCTGGCGGAGCTGGAACGCTACCGCTCGGCGACCGAACTGGACATGATGCGCGCCATCAAGCGCGCGCTCGATCCGAAAGGCGTGATGAATCCCGGCAAGGTGATCCGCGTCTAACCCGACGCGGAGACGGTCAGCGCTCGACGACCGTGTAGTCGGCGTCGCTGACGCGGGCGCGCCGTGCGACCTTCGCGGGGGCCGGCGTCATCGACGGGCCGCCGCCGTGGCCGAACCAGCCGGCGATCATGTCGCGCGCCTTGTAGATCAGCACGCCCACGACGACCGCGACGAGGAACGCCGCGAGCAACGCCACGCCGAAGCCGATCAGCGCGATCACCAGCGCCGCGCCGAGCAATCCGCGCAGCCAGAGACCCAACGGCAACCGTGACAGCGCGCGCAGCATGCCCATGTCCATGCCTCCCCGCCGGCGGCGCCCCGCGCCCCGGTATGTAAGATGTAGTGCGCCCATCGGCATTTGTCACGTCGTCGGACGGAACCTCTTGCAAACGCTCGATATTCGAGCGCGCAGCCGTCGGTCTGGCGGTGATTTTCCACCGGTTCCGAGATTCCGCGGCGGGTGTGAACGATCTCACATCTTCGCCCGAGTCGGGCGGCTACGCTCCGCACCATGGACGACGGATCCGCCGTCGCCCGACAGGGAGCGAGGACGATGTTCATTCCACCCAACCGCTACGCGCCGCGCCCAGCGTGGGCGCAAGTGCTGACCTCGATCGGTCCGAAGATGCATACGCCGGAGTTCGATCTGGTCGCCTACTGGCAGTGGCGCACGTTGCCGACGCCCCGTCCAATCGATCAGGCCTGGGCCGATCTCCGCATGACCGTGGAGACGGCGAAGAAGGCGCTGGCGATGTCGACGAGGGAGCCAGACGCCGTGAACATGTCGAGCATCATTCCGCCGGAGATCTTCAGCCGCCTCCTTGCGCGCGCGCGCGGCTCGACCAACCCCAGCGAAATCGCGGACGACGCCGTCCTCGAATAGGGCGTACCAACGGGGCGCCACGACGACGCCCCATCCTTCCGTCACCAGAAAGGAACCGTACCATGGCCGATGACATGTTTGCCGAATCGCTAGCGAAGGGATGGGTGTTGGGAGAGATCCGCGCCTTCGCGTTCCCGTATGACCCGAGCAGCCGCTTCTGCCAGATGCTGGCGCGCGCCGGTTGGATGTACGCCGATGGCCGCTCGCTCACCCATCGGGCTCATCACGATCTTTGGGAGGTGATTCAGAACCGGTGGGGGACGACGGAAGCAGGCAGCCAGTTCAACATCCCCGACCTCCGTGGCCGCTTCATACGCGGCGACTTCTCGAACGCGACGCCTGACGACGGCGTCCGCGCCAGCCATTTCAACGACCAGCGCGCCGCATCCAACGCCGGCGGCGAGGCCACCGGCGTCGGCAGCCTCCAGATGAGCGCCGTCGGCCCGCACCGCAACGGTCTCATCCATGGCGTGCCGCTCGGCAACCTGCCCGCCAGCAGCCCGTTCTGGGCGGCTTGCTATGTCGGTTCCGGCTACGGCGAAGCCAATCCGCCCGCCGTGGTCGAGCAGGGCCTCGAGACGCGGCCGCAGAACGTCGCCCTATCCTATTGGATCTTCGCCGGCCGTCCCTGACCACCGGCCTAGCTCACTGACAGCACGACCTTGATCTCGCCGATCTGCACCCGCGCGCCGGGGCGGGCCAGCACGGGGCGGAACGGCTCGAGCCGGTGGCCGTCGACGGCGGTGCCGTTGGTGGCGCCGAGGTCCTCGACGCCGAGGCCGCCCTGCGCTAGCCGGAAGCGGACGTGCCGGCGCGAGACGCTGTCGTTCTCGATGACCACGTCGCAGTAGCGCGGCAGGCGGCCGAACACGAGGCCGTCGGGCCGCGCCATCATGGCCCCGTCGAGCACGATGTCGACCGGGACGCCGGCGCGGTCGGCGCCGGTCAGCCGCCACACCGGCATCGGGGGCGGCGCCGGCGGCGGCGCGGACGCCGGCGTCCCGGTCGACCAGGGTGTCGGCGGCGAATGGGTCTGCCACGACGGCTGCGCGGCGGCGCCATGGATCACCGTCGGGATCGATCCCGCGGACGCACCGCCGCGTGAATCGGGGAACGCCGGATAGCCCGCCATCTGCCCCGACGGCGCCGACGGCGCGGGCGGCGCGGGCGGCGCCTGCGGCGGCATGGCGCCGGGCGGAATCGAGGCGGTCGCGGGATCGAGCCGGAAGACGCGCACCGGCCGGCCGATGTTCTTGAGCTGCCTCTCGCCAAGGTCCTCGAAGGTGAACGGCAGCTTGCCGTAGACCGCCTCCAGCATCCGCCCAGAGAGCAGCACCATGCCGGGGTCGGCCAGGCTCTGGAGCCGCGCCGCGACGTTGACGTCGTCGCCGAAGATGTTGTCGCCGTCGACGATCACCTCGCCGAGGTTGATGCCGACGCGCACCACCATGCGCCGCGACTCGGCGATGCCGACGTTGCGCGCCACCATGCCGGCCTGGAGGTCGACGGCGCAGCGCACGGCGGCGACGGCGCTGCCGAACTCCACCAGCATGGCGTCGCCGGCGGTGCCGACCAGACGGCCGGAATGGCGCGCCAGAGACGGCTTCCAGACACCCTCGAACACGTCCTTCAGCTCGCGGAAGGTGCGCGTCTCGGCGCCCTCCATCAGGCGGCTGTAGCCGACGATGTCGGCGTGCAGGACGGCGGCGAGGCGGCGCTCCATCGCTCAGCCCCCGGCCTCGTGGACGACCATCTCCGCCGGCCGGTCGAAGTACCAGGCGGTCGTCGGCGCGACGTGCCCCGGCGGGACCACCGCCGGTCCCGACGGCTCGAGCGCCACCCAGTCGCGTCCGGCGTGGCGGACGATGGCGTCGCCCGGCGCCGGCGGCAGATCGACAAGCAGCGCGACATGCTGCGGCAGCGTCAGGAACGCCACGCGCCGGCCCGGCGCCAGCGTGCGCAGGATCGCCGCCAGCGCCACCGTCTTGCTGTCGCAATCGCCCTTGGCGATCCGGAACATGGCCGGCGGCGGCGCGAACTCGATGCCGCCGGCGGCGCGCGGGTCGACGAGGTCGTCGTACGGGATGGACTGCACGAACGCCAGCGCCAGCGCGATGCGCGCGCGGTCGTCGGCGCCGGCGAGCTGCGCCGCCAGCGCGAGCGCGACCGGCCGCACGGCCGCGGTGTAGCGGGCGGTGGCGGCGCGGTAATCCATGTGGATCGCAGGCCCGTCGGCGCGCCGCGTGTGCCGGGCGAGCCAGCGGTTGCGGGCGCCGTCGACGATGTCGTCGAGCCTCGCCTGGAAGGCCGCCGCGCCGGGCTGCGTCTCGGGCGCGAAGCGGATCGACATGCCCTGGCCGACGCGCGTGACCCGCAGCGTGACGCCGGCGCGGCGCGCCTCGGCCAGCACGGCGTTCTCGATCTCGAGGTAGAGGTGCGGGATCGAGTAGTCGCGGAACAGCGCCATGGCGGCGTCGACCTCGGCGACCGGGAGGCGGAACGCCAGCGTCCGCGCGGCGCCGGCGGCGTCGCGGAACGCGAACGAGAATTCCATCGCGCCGCCGACGACGCGTTGCGACGACGCCGTCATCTGGGCGCGCGCCGGCAGGCCCGCGCCGAGGGACGCCGCGGCCGCGAAGGCCGCCACGCCGAGTCCGCGCGCCGCGCGTGCGATCGTCATCTAGCCCCCCAGCGGCCAGAGCGTGAACGACGCGCGGTCGAGATACGGCGCCGTGCGCGGCGCCACCCGCCCCGGCGGCGCCATCGCGGGACCGGCCGCCTCCATCGCCACGTAGACCCGCCCGCCACCGCGCATCCAGGCGTCGCCGGAGGCCGCCGGCATGTCGATCGCGAGGATCGCGTGGCCGGGCATCGTGGCCATCGCCACGGCGCGCGACGGCGCCAGCGCGCGCAGCACGCAGCCCAGCGCGAGCGATTTGCTGTCGCAGTCGCCGCGGTTGATCTCGAACAGCACCGGCGGCGGCGCGAAGTCGGTGCCGCCGTTGCGCACCCGGTCGCTCAGCTCGTCGTAGGGGATCGCCTGGAACAGCGACAGCGCCAGCGCCACGCGGCCGCGCTCGTCGAGGCCGTCGGAGATCCGCGCCAGCGCGTGGGCCAGCGGGTTCATGACGGCGACGTAGCGGCGCGCGGCCGCCTGGTAGTCGACCGACAGGATCTGCCCGTCGATCCGCCGGAGGTAACCTTGGGCGTAGCGGGCGCGCGCGGCGTCGATGGCAGCGTCTATCTGGCGCCGCGCCTCCACCAGCCCTTCGCCCGACGAGCCGCGCAGCTGGTACGAGATGGTCAGCGCGTTGGGGTTCGCCTGCGTCCGCTTGTCGATGACCAGCGTGGTCGAGGTCCACTTCGACGCCGTCTCGCGCATCGCCGCCTCGATGCGCTGGCGCATGTCGTCCATCGAGAACTGCCGGAAGATGCGGGCGCCGGCCTCGATCTCGGCGGTCGGCACCGCGAACGTGATGTCGCGCTCCCGCTGCGCGTGGTCGAGCCAGCGCACGCGGTACCACGTGTCGGCGCCGGAACGCGTCTTGCCGTAGCCGGTCTGGCGCGCCACCGCCGCGCCGCCGCCGACGAACGGCGCCGCCGCCAGCGCGCCGCCCGCGAGCGCGAACGAACGACGGCGCAGGGACATGCTCAGCGGCCCCTGAACACCGGCTTGCGCTTGGCGGCCACGGCGGCGATGCCTTCCGCCAGATCCTCGGAGGTCGCGCAGGCGCGGATGCGGGCGCGCAGCGCGGCCTCGTCGAAATCGCTGCGCGCGATGTCGTTGAGCGAAGCCTTCGTGCCCGACAGCGACAGCGGCGCCAGCGCCGCCAGCGAGGCGGCGACCGCGTCGACCTTGGCGCCGAACGTGGCGCGCTCGCACAGCCAGTCGACATAGCTGATGCGCAGTAGCTTGGAATCGTCGAATTCCTCGGCCAACAGCAGGAAGCGCTTTGCGACGCCCGGCCCGAGACGCTCGGTGAAGCGGCGCAGGCCGCCGGGATAGTAGTGCAGGCCCAGCCGGCCGGCCGGCAGGAACGAGCGCATGCCGCGCACGCCGACCCGCAGGTCGCAGGCCAGCCCCAGATCCGTGCCGCCGCCGTAGACGCCGCCGTTGAACGCCGCCACCGTCGGCACGCGGCAGGCCTCGAGCCGGTCGCAGAGTTGCTCGAAGCCGTAGCGCCGCTGGCCCTCGCCGGAATCGTCGCCGGCGCGCTCGCCCGGTTTCAGCGAGCCGAGATCGAAGCCGGAGCAGAAGGTCTTCTCGCCGGCCCCCGTCACGACCAGCACGCGCAGGTCGTGGGTGGCGTCGATCGTGTCGAGGTGGTGGATGAACGCGCGGATGTCGTCCGGCGCCAGCCGGTTGTGCACCGCGGGATTGTTGAGGGTGATGGTGGCGCGCGCCCCATCGACGGTCAGCAGGATGTGTTCGCTCATGCGGTGATTTTAGCCGCTCTCGCGGCCGGCCGCACCCTCAACCGTCGTCGGTCCCGTCCGGGGCGCCCGATGCTCAGCGGAACGTCGACGGTGCACCGCGCGCGGCGTTGCGCTGGCCGCGGCCGTTGGCCCACTGGCCGTAGGGGTTGCCGCTCCACGAGCGCTGCTCGTGCGCGGCGGCGCCGGCTTTCGCCCACGCGCGCTGCGACGCGCCGGCCTGGGCGGCGCCCTGCTGCGCCTGGCGCACCTCCTTCTGGCGACGCGCGGAGGACGCCGACTGGATTTGGTGGATGCGCTGCAGTTCGGCGGCCCGCGCCTTCGCCGAGGCCTGCTCGGCCTGGTGGCGGGCGGCGCTCTGGCAGGCGGCGGTGCCGCGATGGGCGTCCTGGCAGGGCTTGAACGCGCCCGGCTGCGCATGGGCATAGCCCTGGTGCGAGCCGCCGTCGCCGCTGGAGCGACCGTGCGCGGGCGCCGCGATCGAGGCGGCGGCGATGGCGAGGAGCAGAGCGGTGAGCGTGGGTTTCATGGTCGTCCCCCTAGGCTTCGGCGTCGGACCGGCGCTTCCGTCGGTCTTGTTGATCTATGAAATGAGTATCTACTCACTTATTAAGGCGGAATTGTGGCAATTTGCGCCGGTCGGCGATTGTCCGGTCGGTGCCGCCGCCGGTTGCCGCTCACGCCGCCGGTGGACGGGACTCCCGGGGCGTCGTAAAGGCGGCCGGACAGGCGGACGCCACAAGTCCGCGCCTCCGGAGACGCAGATGACCTACGCCGCACCGCTCGCCGACATCCGCTTCAGCCTGCGCGAGCTGGCCGACCTGCCCGGCGTGGCGGCCCTACCCGGCTACGAGAACGCCACCGAGGACATGGTCGACGCCGTGCTCGAGGAGGCCGGCAAGCTGTCCGCCAACGTGCTGGCGCCGCTGAACCGGGTCGGCGACAAGCAGGGCGCGAAGCTCGAAAACGGCGTTGTGCGCACGCCGGAGGGCTTCGCCGCCGCCTACCGCCAGTTCGTCGACGGCGGCTGGAACGCCCTGCCGTTCGATCCGGAATACGGCGGCCAGGGCATGCCGTGGCTGCTGGCCACGGCGGTGCAGGAGATGTGGCAGTCCGCCAACATGGGCTTCGGGCTGGTGCTGCTGCTGAACCAGGGCGCCATCGACGCCATCCACCACCACGGCTCGGCCGAGCAGAAGGCCGTCTACCTCCCGAAGATGATCTCCGGTGAATGGACCGGGACGATGAACCTGACGGAGCCGCAGGCCGGGTCCGATCTCGGCCAGCTGCGCTCGAAGGCGGTGCGCGAGGGCGGCCACTACCGCGTCAGCGGCCAGAAGATCTTCATCACCTATGGCGAGCACGACATGGCCGAGAACATCGTCCATCTCGTGTTGGCGCGCACGCCCGACGCGCCGGCCGGGGTGCGCGGCATCTCGCTGTTCATCGTGCCCAAGTTCCTGCCCAAGGCCGATGGAACGCCGGGCGAGCGCAACGACCTGCGCTGCATCTCGCTGGAGCACAAGCTCGGCATCCACGCCAGCCCGACGGCGGTGATGTCGTTCGGCGACGACGGCGGCGCGGTCGGCTATCTGGTCGGCGAGGAGGGCCGCGGCCTGTCCTACATGTTCACGATGATGAACAATGCGCGCCTGGCCGTCGGCCTCCAGGGCCTGAGCGTCGCCGAGCGCGCCTACCAGCAGGCCGTCGCCTACGCGCGCTCGCGCGTCCAGTCCAAGGACGACACGCGGTCCGATCCGAAATCCGTGTCGATCATCCACCACGCCGACATCCGGCGCATGCTGATGACCATGCGCAGCCAGATCGAGGCGATGCGGGCGCTGGCCTACCACACCGCCGCCGGCATCGACGGCGCGCTGCGCCATCCCGACGCCGCGACGCGCCGCAAGGCGCAGGACCGCGTCGATCTGCTGATCCCCGTGGTCAAGGCGTGGTCGACCGACCTCGGCAACGAGATCGCCTCGCTCGGCGTGCAGATCCACGGCGGCATGGGCTTCATCGAGGAGACCGGCGCGGCGCAGCACCTGCGCGACGCGCGCATCCTGCCGATCTACGAGGGCACCAACGGCATCCAGGCGCGCGACCTCGTGGGCCGCAAGGTCGCCAAGGACGGCGGCGAGACCATGCTCGGGCTGGTCGCGGAGATGCGCGCGCTGGTCCCGCTTCTGAAGGCGGCGCCGGGCGACGACATGGAGTCGCTGGCGCAAAGCGTCGCGGCGGCGGCCGACGCGCTGGAGGACGCCACCAGCTGGGTCGCGGCCACCGTGAAGGGCGACATCGGCGCGGCGCTGGCGGGTTCCGTGCCCTTCCTGCGGCTGGCGGCGACGGCGCTGGGCGGCTGGCTCGTCGCCAAGGCGGCGCTGGTGGCGCAGGGCAAGCTCGCGACGCGCGACGGCGATCCGGCGTTCCTCGAGAGCAAGATCGTGACCGCGCGGTTCTACGCCGAGGTGATCCTGCCGCCGGCGCTGGCCCAGCTCGGCCCCCTCAAGGCCGCCGGCCGCACCGTCTTCGCGCTGAGCGAGGACAGGTTCTAGCGCCGCGAGCGCGGAATGGACGGGTTGATCGAGCTTCCGGAGGACGCGGCGCGCGCATTCGCGGGTGGCTTCGATCTCTCCGGGCTGACGCCGGAGTTTCTCGACGACCCGTTCCCGCGCTACCACGCGCTGCGCCGCTTCGCGCCGGTCAAGCGGCTGCCCGACGGCTCGGTCTTCCTGTCGCGGCACGCCGACTGCGCCGGCGTGTACCGCGATCCGCTGATGAGCTCCGACAAATCGGTCGAGTTCGGCGCCAAGTTCGGCGCCGGCACGCCGCTGCACCGGCACCACACGACCAGCCTCGTGTTCAACGATCCGCCGCTGCACACGCGGGTGCGCCGCCTGCTGTCGGCCGCCTTCACACCCCGGGCCCTGAAGGCGCTCGAGCCGCGCATCGCGGCGCTGGTCGACGGCCTGCTGGACCGCGCCGCGGAGTCCGGCGGCATGGACCTGGTCGAAGATTTCGCCTTCGCGCTGCCCGTCGAGGTGATCTGCGACATGCTCGGCGTGCCGCGCGCCGACCGCGCGCCGTTCCGGCGCTACTCGCTGGCGATCCTCGGCGCGCTGGAGCCGGTCGTGCCTCCTGAGAAGATGAAAGCCGGCAACGAAGCCGTGGCGGAGTTCTCGGCCTATCTCGACGCGCTGATCGTCGAGCGCCGCAAGCGCCCGGCCGACGACGACGACATCCTCGGCGCCCTGGTCCACGGCGAGGTCGACGGCGAGCGCCTGACCCGCGAGGAGTTGATCCAGAACTGCGTCTTCCTGCTCAACGCCGGCCACGAGACGACCACCAATCTCATCGGCAACACGGTCGACGCGCTGCTGCGCTTCCCCGACCAGCTCGCGCGGCTCCGCGCCGAGCCCGGCCGGATCCGCGGCTGCGTCGAGGAGGGCCTGCGCTTCGAGAGCTCGAACCAGCTCGGCAACCGCCGCGCCGCCTCGGACACGGAGATCGGGGGCGAGCGGATCGCGGCCGGCACGTACATCCACATCGGCATCGGCGCCGCCAACCGCGATCCCGCCGAGTTCCTCGACCCCGACCGCTTCGACATCGGCCGGACACCCAACCGCCACCTCGCGTTCGGTGGCGGCGCCCATATGTGCCTCGGCGCGACCCTGGCGCGCATGGAGGGCGCCATCGCCATCGGCCGGCTGGTGGCGCGCTTTCCCGGCCTGCGTCGAGACGGCGCGTTCACGCGCGGCGGCCGCGCCCGCTTCCGCGGGTTCGCGCGCTACCTCGTGGCGTGGTGAGCCCGATCAAGCCCGCTCCAACGGCCGCGCGGCACGGGATACGGATAAGGCACGAACACCGGATACGGCACGTAGGCGGGCGGCGGCGCGACGAGCACCGGCGCGTGACCGCGGCGCGGGCGCTCGGCCCACGATTCGACGCGGGTGCGGCCGCGGCTCCCGCGGTCGTCCTCGATCACGTAGGTGTCGACGCGCGTGCACCGGCCGGACGAGCAATTGCTCGACGTGTTCGAGGACTGGCTGTCGGCGGCGGCCGGCCCGGCCGCGAGCCATGCGGCGACCGCCAGCGCGGCGCCGGCGGCGAGGCGTGGGAATCGCGCGCGGTCCTGAAGCATCGATCGCCTCCGTAGCGGCCACCGGGGGAACGGCCAATGGCGGAACCATCGCGACGCCTCGAGGCGCAGGTGCGGTGGGATCGTGGTGAGATCGTGGCGGGATCGCAGCCGACGGCCAGCGCCGGCGCGGATGACAGGTCACGCCGTCTCTGATGAGATCGCCGCCGCGAACCGAGGAAACGAAGCCGGGGAAACGCCGATGCCCATCCGTACGCACGCCGATATCGTCGAGCTCGAACGCGTGCCGGTGGCGGAGCGCATCCGCCACAACAACGTCCTCGACGTCATGCTCGAGGCGGCGGAGCGCAACGCCGACCGCGTCGCCATCCGGTTCCTGAGCGGCGCCGGCGCCGCCGATCCGGTGCGCGACGTGACGTTCAAGGAGATGATGCGGCGGACGATCCAGAGCGCCAACCTGCTGCGCGCCCAGGGAATCGGGCCGGACGACACCGTCACGCTGCTGATGCCCAGCCTGCCGGAGACGTTCTTCACCTTGTGGGCGGCGGAGATCGCCTGCGTCGCCAATCCCGTGAACTATTTCCTCGAGCCGTCGCAGATCGCCGGCATCATGAAGGAGGCGGGATCGAAGGCGCTGGTCGCGGTCGATCCCTCGATCTATCCCGATCTCTGGCCGAAGGTCGAGGCGATCCGCGCCGCGATGCCCGGCCTGAAGGTCATCCGCGTCGGCGGCCGCGGCGCCAACGCGCCGGGCGTCATCGACTACGACGACGCCGTCGACGCCCAGCCCGGCGACCGCTTGGTCGCGCCCAAGACGCTGGCGCGCGACACGGTGGCGGCTCTGTTCCACACCGGCGGCACCACCGGTCTGCCCAAGCTGGCGCGCCACACCCACGGCGCCATGGCGCTGATGGCGTGGACCAACACGCTGTTCTTCGATCTCGGCCCGGGCACGGTGATGCTCAATCCGCTGCCGCAGTTCCACGTCGGCGGCACGCTGTTCGGCGGACTGGCGCCGTTCGCCGCCGGCTGGACGGTGGTGATGCCGACGCCGCTGGGCGCCCGTAACCCCGCGATCGTGCGCGAGTACTGGGGCATCGTCGAACGCAACAAGGTGAATGTCGGCGGCGCCGTGCCGACCTCGCTGGCGGCGATCATGAACGTGCCGCGCGACGGCCACGACACCTCCTCGCTCAAGGTCTTCGTCACCGGCGGCTCGACCGTGCCGGTCGAGCTGATCCGCCGCATCGAGAGCGAGATCGGCGTGCCGGTGATCGAGGGCTACGGCATGACCGAGGTGCACTGCTACTCGACCATGAACCCGATGCACGGCGAGCGGCGGCCCGGTTCGGTCGGCCTGCGCGTGCCCTACACCGAGGTGCGCGTCGCCGACGTCGGACCCGACGGCGCGATCGTCGCCGACCGGGCGCTGGGCGAGATCGGCCACGTGCTGATGCGCGGGCCGCAGGTGACGCCGGGCTATCTCAAGCCGGCCCACAACAAGGGCGCGGTGCTGGCCGACGGCTGGCTGGACTCGGGCGATCTCGGCCGGCTCGACGCCGACGGCTACCTGTGGCTCACGGGCCGATCGAAGGACCTGATCATCCGCGGCGGCCACAACATCGATCCGATCGTCATCGAGGACGTGCTGACACGCCATCCCGCCGTCGAGACCTGCGCCGCCGTCGGCCGGCCGGACGGCTACGCCGGCGAGCTGCCGGTCGTGTTCGCGCAGCTCCGCCCCGGCGCCAGCGCGACGCCGGAGGAGCTGCTGGCCTTCGCCCGCGAACGCATCCCCGAGCGCGCGGCGGCGCCGGTCGAGGCCATCGTGCTGCCGCTGATGCCGGTCACCGGAGTCGGAAAGATCTTCAAGCCTGCGTTGCGGATCGAGGCGGCGCGCCGCGTGTTCGACGCCGCGCTCGCGCCGCTGCGCGCCGAGGGCGTCGAGGCGTCGGTGGCGGTCGGCGACGACGCCACCCACGGCACGCTGGCGACGGTGCGCGTGGCGGCCGGCGGGAAGCTGGCGCGCGACGCGGTCGTGAAGCGCTGCGCCGAGCTTCTGGGCGCCTTCCAGATCCGCCACGCGGTGGCGTTCGACTAAGGGGGCGCCACGGCGCCGTCGGTCCGCTCCCTCTCCAAGTCATCCCGAGCTTCGCGAGGGATCTTTCCGCCGTTCAAAGATCCCTCGATGCGCTCGGGATGACGGTTGGAGCGTTCACAGCGATGCGTGCCAGCAAGCGCCGCCCATCGGCGGCCGGAGCTACGCGTCCAACCACACCGGCTTGCGCTTGTTCAGGAACGCGTCGACGCCCTCGGCGAAATCGGCGGTGTCGGCCAGCGCCGCCACGGTCTCGAGTTCCAGCGCCATGCCGTCCTCGAAGCTCATGCCGCCGCCGAGCGTGATCGTGCGGCGGATCGCGGCCAGCGCGGCGGCCGGCTTGGCCGCCAGCTCCTCGGCGTAGGCCTGGACGCGCGCGCGCAGGTCCGGCGGCGGAACGACCTCGTCGACGAGTCCCCACGCGAGCGCCGTCGCGGCGTCGACCATCCCGCCGTCGTAGAGGTAGCGGATGGCGCGCGGCCGGCCGATCAGGCGCGCCAGCGCCTGCGTGGTGGCGATCGGCGGGATGAAGGCGATGCGTATCTCCGGTTGGCCGAGCCTGGCGTCGCCGGCGGCGAACCGCAGGTCGCAATGCAGCGCCATCTCCAGACCGCCACCGACCGCGGTGCCGTTGACCGCCGCCAGCAGCGGCTTGGATGAACCGCGCAGCAGGCGCGCGATGTCGTGGCACAGCGTCGCCCAGCCGCGCATCTCCGGCCCCTTCATCGTGGCGAACGCCTTGAGGTCGGCGCCGGCGCTGAAATACCCCTCGACGGCGCTGGCGAGCACCAGCACGCGGACGTCGGGGTCGGCCAACGCGGCGCGGATCGCGGCGCGCACCTCCTCGACCATCGGCTGGGTGAAGGCGTTGACCGGCGGTCGCGCGAACTCCAGCCATGCCACGCGGCGGACCGTGGTGAGACGGACGGCGGTGGAGGCGTCGGCCATGTCGGCTCCTGCGGCGCTGGATGGCGGCTGTCAGCCGGCGGCGAGCGGCACGCTCAGCAGCGCGCCGAACTCGGCGGCGAGATCGGCGCTGACGCGCGCGTGTACGCGGCCCTGCTTGTCGAAGAAGCGCCCGCGCGGTCCGACCGGAAACGTGCCCTCGTGCCAGATCGAGGGATGGATGTAGACGCCAAACGATCCATCGGAGCGCAGCGCCACGAAATCCTCGGGCTTCACATCGTCGCCTGGCCTGGCCACGGGCACCACGAACGGCCGGCCGTCGAGCGGCCAGAAGAGCTGGCCGCCATCGGGATGGTAGTTGGCGTGCCACAGCAGGACGCGTGCCGGCGCGTCCTCGGCGCCAATTCCGTCGCCGGCAGCGCCGTCGAGCGCCACCGCGGCGGGCGAGCCCGGCGGCTCGCGGAAGCCGATGACGTAGTGGCCGCCGACCGCCTCGTTGCGGCCGTACAGCCGGTTGCCGCGCCATTCACACGCGAACACGCCTTCGGTGGTGCCGCCTTCGTCGCCGGTGCCGGCGTCGAGCCGGCGCCAGCCCGCCAGCGGCCATGGCGTGATCTCTACGCGGTGCGCGCGCGGATCGCGCACGATCTCGCCATAGCCGCGAATGGTCGCTTCGGTCGCCGCGATCACCGGCACGTCGACGACGCGCAGGCCGGCGGGGACTTTGGGATCGAGGTAGTCGAACACCACCCCGCCGCCGGCGGCGTCCATGCCTAGACCACGCCCTTCAGGGCGGCCAGCGTCTCGTCGGGCTTCTCGACCATCATGAAATGGCCGCAGCCCTCGAGCGTCACCATGCGGCTGCCGGCGACGGCGTCGGCCAGCGGCTTGCACTTGGCCGCCGGCGTCATCTGGTCGCCGTCCCCGCACACGAACACGGTCGGGCAGCGCGTCGCCAGGGCGCGTGCCGGCGCGTCCTTGTAGGCGTCGCAGGCGGCGAGGTCGTTGTGGATCACGCCGGGCGCCGCGGCGTCGAGCACCGCCAGCGACTCGCGCGTCAGCCACAGGCCGGGACTGACCATGCCGCCGCCCTGGGCCGGCTTGCCCAGCCCCCAGAACGTCATCAGCTCGCGCACTTTGCGGGTGTTGGCGCGGGCCGATTCCAGCATCTCCGGATGCACGGGCATCGCCGTGGCGATGCCGCAAAGGCCGAGCGCGCGGACCCGGTCGGGATACCGGCCGGCGGCGTCCAACGCCACGAGGCCGCCCATCGAATGGCCGACCAGCGCCGCCGACTTCAGACCGGCGGCGTCGAGAAGCCGGATCGTCCAGTCGGCCATGGCCGCGATCGTCGACGCCGGCGCGCCGCCAGAGCGGCCGTGGCCCGGCATGTCGACAGCCAGCACGGCGCGGCCGTGATGCGCGAAGTAGCGCGTCTGCAGGCGCCACAGCGTGCGGTCGAGCCCCGCGCCGGCGAGGAAGACGATCACGGGCTTGGCGGCGTCGAACGCCACGCCACCGGTGGTCGCGAAGACGGGGACGCCGTCGACGGTCAGCTCCATGGCGCCCTCACACCTTCACGGCGGCGCGAAGCGCCTGCGACAGGTCGTCGACCAGGTCGTCGATGTCCTCCAGCCCGACCGACAGCCGGATCATGCCCTCGCCGATGCCGACGGCGCGCAGCTCCTCGGCGGTCATCTGGGCGTGCGTGGTCGAGGCGGGATGGATCACGAGGGACTTGGCGTCGCCGACGTTGGCGAGGTGGGAGAACAGCCGCAGCCGCTCGATGAAGCGCTTGCCGGCCTCGCGTCCACCCTTGATGTCGAAGCTGAAGATCGAGCCGGCGCCGGCCGGCAGCAGGCGCTTGGCCAGCTCATGGTCGGGATGGTCCGGCAGATCGGGCGACAACACGCGCTCGACCGCGGCGTTGGCGGCGAGGAAGGCCGCGACCTTGCGCGCGTTGGCGACGTGCTGGCGCATGCGCAGCGGCAGAGTCTCCAGCCCCTGCAGCAGGTAGAACGCGTTCTGCGGCGACAGCGCCGGGCCGAAATCGCGCAGCCCTTCGGCGCGGGCGCGCATGATGAAGGCGTGCGGCCCGAACTCGGCCTGAAAGTCGATGCCGTGATAGCCGGCGTAGGGCTGCGTCAGGGTCGGGAACTTCCCGGACGCGCGCCAGTCGAACCGGCCGGCCTCGACCAGCACGCCGCCGATCGCCACGCCATGCCCGCCGATGAACTTGGTGGCCGAGTGCATGACGATGTCGGCGCCGTGCTCCAGCGGGTTGCACAGGAACGGCGAGGCGAAGGTGTTGTCGATCATCAGCGGCACGCCGCCGGCGTGCGCCACGGCGGCGACGGCCGGCAGGTCGAGAACCTCGCCGCCGGGATTGCCGATGGTCTCGCCGAACACCAGCCGGGTCTCCGGCCGCAGCGCGGCGCGGAAGGCGGCGGGATCGCGCGGATCGACGAAGGTGGTCTCGATGCCGAAGCGCGGCATGGTGAGGCCGAGCAGGTTGCGGCTGCCACCGTAGATCGAGGCCGAGGCGACGATGTGCGCGCCCTGCCCCATCAACGTCGCGACCGCTATGTGGAGCGCCGCCTGGCCGCTGGCGACGGCCAGCGCGCCGGTGCCCTTCTCCAGCGCCGCGACGCGCTCCTCCAGCACCGCGACGGTGGGATTGGAGATGCGCGAGTAGATGTGGCCGCCGACCTCGAGGTTGAACAGGCTGGCCGCGTGCTCGACGTCGCGGAAGACGTAGCTCGTGGTCTGGTAGATCGGCACGGCACGCGCGCCCGTCGCCGGGTCGGGCCGTTGGCCGGCGTGCAGCGCCAGCGTGTCGAATTTCGGGAACTTGGCCTCGACCATGGCGTTCCTTCGCGTGCGGAGGGACGCGGCCGCGCGCGTCACGTGCGCCAGACTAGACGAGCGCGGCGTGGACGGCGACGTGTTTCAAGGCGGCGCTTCGGCCGGCGGCCGTTCCGCGGTATGATGTCGCCGCGCGTCCGAGGCCGGGCCGCGACGCGCCCGACGGCGCGTCGCCGGACGAGACAATGAAAACCCGGCCGAGGGACCCCTCCGATGCCTCCATCCCGCTGGATCCGGGCAGGCGCCGCGTTCGCGGCCTGCCTCTGCTTCGCCGCGCCGGCCGCCGCCCAGACGGCGTCGAACGGACCGCTCTGCGACGGCGTCGCCACCGTCGCGGCCGCGACCCCGCCGGCGCCCGTCGCGCGCCTGATCTGCACGCCCAAGGCGCTGGGTTTCGTCTGCAGCACGACCAACCTCCGGGTCGCCGTCGCCGCCGGCTTTGGCGGCCGCTCGCAGACTCTCACGGTGGCGCCCTACGAGACGTTCACGCCGCCCAAGGGCCGCAAGCTCGCCGGCTTCGACGTCGACATGGTGGTCTACGCCAGCCGCAGCGACGGCGGCCGCGTGCTGATGATGATCGACGTCGGCGGCGGCGCGCGCACCTTCGACCTGACGGCCGACATCAAGGCCGGCGGCGGCGGATTGCGCACGCTGCGCTTCAGCACCGACGGCACGATGCTCAGCGACGGGCTGCCGGGCGACGAGGAGGCGGTCGCGCGGCTGCCGATCCACCTGCTGCTGACCGCGCAGACCCGCTCAGCGGCCGACACCGCCCGCATCGACGTGATCGAGATCGAGGTGCGGCCGGTCTTCGGGCTCTGACCGGCCCGCGCCCGTGGCGGCGCCTCCGGCTACGAGCAGCGCAGATAGGCGCCGTCGTTGTAGACGCTCGCGCCGCGCGGGCAGGTGCGCAGGTCGAGCGATGAGTCGCGCATCTCGCCGTTGCGCTTCGGGCAGGTCGCCATCAGCATGTAGCCGTTCTCGACGCGCTCGCGGCGGCATTCGTGGCGATAGGGACCGGGCGGCAGGGAGTAGCTGCCGCCGCGGTAGCCGGAATTGTAGCTGCCACCCGAGCCGCCCCAGTTGAAGCCGGGGAAGCCACCGCCGGAGCCACCCTGGTAGGCCGGCTGGCCTTCGCATTTCAGATAGGCCCCGTCGTTCACGACGGCGGCGCCGCGCGGGCAGGTCCGCAGGTCGAGCGAGGAGTCGCGCATCTCGCCGTTGCGCTTCGGGCAGTGCGCCACCAGCAGGTAGCCGTAGATGATGCGCTCGCCGCGGCATTCCTGGCGGTAGGGGCCCGGCGGCAAGGAGTAGTACTCGGCCAGCGCCGGAGCGGCGCCGAGCGTCGCGGAAACCAGGCCGGCGCCCAGCGCCGCCATCGTCAACCGTGATCCAAGCATGGCGACCTCCCTCGCTCACTCGCCCGAATGCTAGCCGATACGCGGACGGTCGGGAATTCCTCCCTTCACGCCTGCGCGAGGCCGCGGAAACCCCGCCGCCCCGTCACTGCGCCGTCCAGCCGCCGTCGCTGACCAGCTGCGCGCCCTGCATGTTCGACGCCGCCGGCGAGCACAGGAACACCGCGAAGGCGCCGAGCTGCTCCGGAGTCGTGAACTGCAATTGCGGCTGTTTTTCGCCGATCAGCTGGTTCTTCGCCGCTTCCGGCGTGATTCCGGTGGCGGCGGCGCGGGCGTCGATCTGCTTTTGGACCAGCGGCGTCAGCACCCACCCCGGACAGATGGCGTTGCAGGTCACGCCGGTGTCGGCGCATTCGATCGCCACCGCCTTGGTCAGGCCGACGATGCCGTGCTTGGCCGCGACGTAGGCGGTCTTCTGGCCCGACGCGACGAGCCCGTGGGTCGAGGCGACGTTGATGATCCGGCCCCAACCGGCCTTGCGCATGATCGGCAGCGCGGCGCGGATCGTGTGGAAGGCGCTCGACAGGTTGATGGCGATGATCGAATCCCAGCGCTCGACCGGGAACTCGTCGATCGGCGCCACGTGCTGGATGCCGGCGTTGTTGACGACGATGTCGACCGAGCCGAACGCCTCGGCGGTCTTCGCCACCAGGTCGGCGATCTCCGCCGGCCGCGTCATGTCGGCGGGGTGGTAGGCGCTGCGGCCCGGTCCGGTGCCGGCGATCTCCGCCTCGACCCGCTTGATGACGTCGGCGGGACCGAGCCCGTTGAGCATGACGTGGGCACCCTCGGCCGCCAGCGCGCGCGCGATGGCGAGGCCGATGCCGCTGGTCGATCCGGTGACGATGGCGCACTTGCCGGCGAGGGACATGGGGACTCCTGGTTATCGCGGGATGGGATGGACCGTGACGGTGAGGTAAGGGCCCTCACCCGCCCTTCGGGCTCCTTCTCCCCCGTCTCCGGGGGAGAAGGAGCCCGAAGGGCGGGTGAGGGACTTCGCGCCGCGGGCGCGATGGCGACGGCTAGCCCGCCGTCACTTCTTCTTGAAGAACAGCGCGGCGGCGGCGGAGTGCGCCTGCTTGGCCTTGATCTCCGCCTCGGCGCGCGCGATCTCCGCGCGCAATTCGGCGATGTATTCGCCCAGTTCCTCGACCGATAGCGGGTCGAGCGGCTTCGGCGGCACGCGACGGTGCCGCGGTTCGAGATCGTCGTCGCCACGCGCCATGCCGGCCTCCCTCGCCGCGTCGCCGGGCCGACCGCGAGTCGACGGGCGCGCCCGCGCCGGCTATAGCAGCCGCCGTCCCCCACCGGAACCACGCGGAGAGTCGCAGATGAGCGCCCTGCCCCAGACCATGACCTGCGTCGAGCTCAAGGGCCATGGCGGCCCCGAGGTGCTGGTGCCGGCGACGCGGCCGGTGCCCGCCCCGAAAGCGGGCGAGGTGGTCATCAAAGTGGCGGCCGCCGGCGTCAACCGCCCGGACATCGCACAGCGCGCCGGCCTCTACGCGCCGCCACCGGGCGCGTCGGATCTGCCCGGCCTCGAATGCGCCGGTACCATCGCCGCCATCGGCGACGGCGTGACCGGCTGGAAGACTGGCGATCCGGTGTGCGCGCTGACCCCCGGCGGCGGCTACGCCGAGTACTGCGCGGTGCCGGCGCCGCAATGCCTGCCGCCGCCCGCCGGCTTCGACATGCTGCACGCCGCCGCGCTGCCGGAGAACTACTTCACCGTCTGGCACAACCTGTTCGAGCGCGGCGCACTCCAGAAGGGCGAGACGACGCTGATCCACGGCGGCGCCAGCGGCATCGGCACCACGGCGATCCAGCTCGCCAAGGCGTTCGGCGCCACGGTGATCACCACCGTGCGCAACGCCGAGAAGCGCGACGCCGTGCTCAAGCTCGGCGCCGACCACGCCATCCTCTACAAGGACAACGACTGGGCGGCCGAGGTGAAGGCGGCCACGGGGGGGCGGGGTGTCGACGTCGTGCTCGACATGGTCGCCGGCGACTACATCCCGAAGAACCTTGGACTGCTGAAGCCCGACGGTCGCCTCGTCGTCATCGCCGTGCAGGGCGGCGCCACCGCGACCGTCGCGATCGGCGCGCTGATGATGGGCCGCCTCACGATCACCGGCTCGACCCTGCGGCCGCAGAGCGTCGCCGCCAAGGGCCGCATGGCCGAGGGGCTGCGCACCAAGGCGTGGCCGCTGCTGGCCGCCGGCAGCATCCGGCCGATCATCTTCAAGACCTTCAAGCTGACCGAGGCCGCCGCCGCCCACGCCGAGCTGGAGCGCGCCGAGCACGTCGGCAAGGTGATGCTGACGGTGTAGACCGGCCGCCTACGCCAGATACCGCGCGCAGCCCGTCTCCTCGAGCACCGGGTCGAGGCGACGCCGCACGTCAGCCGGCAGCGCCGCGAGCTTCTTGCGCAGCGCGTCGTAGCATTTGCCCTGGTAGCGGAACGGCGCCTGGCTGTAGGGCCGGCCGAGGATGTCGAGCGCGAACGTCTCCGCGCCGTCGCGCAGCGCGCGGGCGTTGGCGGCGAGGAACGGCAGATAGGTCTCGCCACAGTGCCTGAGCAGCGCCACCAGCGTCTCCGGCAACGGCGCGGCGGCGTCGAGCCACGCGCCCTCGACGCCGGAGGCGTCGTCGAGCCTGAGCAGCCAGCAATAGACGTCGGCGGCGCGGGCGCGCATCTCCGCCATCGGCGTCGGATCGACCGACAGGATCTGTAGCTGGCCGTAGATGCCGAAATCGGCCAGCGACGGGCGCGAGCCGAACAGGAACGGGATCGAGCGCACGTGGCGATCGAGGATGTCCAGCGTCGCGCGGTAGCTGTCCTCGATCACCGGCCGGTTGGCCTCGGTGCAGCCCACCAGCGCCATGCGCCCGACCTGCCGGTCGTTGAAGAATTTCATCGCCGCCCCACGCCCGGCGTCGGGCATCACGGGGTCGCGCGACGTCACCACCCAGACCTGCGCGAACTCGCGGTCGGCGGCGTAGTACCAGCGGTAGTGGAACATCATCTTGGTGACCCACTCGTCGCCGAAATCCTCCAGCAGGTCGCTGAGATAGGCCATCGCGGGATCGTCGGGCACGATCGAGCGTTGGCCGGGATGGTCGCGCTCCAGCGCGTAGGCGAGCGGCGTGGAGTCGTTCATCACGCGGCCGTCGGGGAAGGTCAGCACCGGGATCACCGGCGGCAGGCCGGCCGCGACCGCGACTTCGCGCGGATTGCCGGTGGCGCGCCACACGAACGGCAGCCGCCGGTAGCGCATGATCGCGCGCATCTTCACGGAGTACGGCGACGGGTTGAAGCCGTGGAGGATGTAGGGGTGGTCATGGGCCGGCTCCGCGGGTGGCAACGGGGATCGCGATCATGCCCCCTCTCCCGCTTCGCGGGAGAGGGCTGGGGTGAGGGACTACATGGAGGGTGTCAGCCGACCGAAGCGAGTTGGATGATCGAGGCTCCAAGCGAAGGAACGCCTGGGTGTCCCCTCACCCTCCCACGCCTTCGGCGCGGGCGCCTCCCTATTCCCGCCTGGCGGGAGAGGGAGCGAGCGCCGCCGCTACAGCCCCAGCACCGCCTTGGCGATGATGTTGCGCTGGACCTCGTTGGAGCCGGCGTAGATCGAGGAGGCGCGGTTGTTGAGGTAGAGCGGCATGGCGGTGATGGCGTAGTCCGGCACGACGGTCGGCTCGTTGTGGCCGAGCGCGCGCGCCTCCGGCTCGAACGGCGCGGCGTAGTGCGCCAGCGCCTCGACGCCGAGATGGTCGAGGTACTGCAGCGTCTCGGAGCCCCGGATCTTCATCGCCGAGGAGATGGCGCCGGGGTTGCGCCCCTGGCTGAGGTCCGACAGCACCTGCATCTCGATCGTCTCCAGCGACTGGGCGGCGATCTCGGCCTCGGCCAGCCGCTCGGCGAAGCGGCGGTCGTCGATCAGGCGCGCCTTGTCGCCGGCCCGCTCCTCGCGCGCGATGCGCCGCACGTCCTCGATGCGGGCGTAGAGGTTGGGCGTGTAGGCCTCGCCGCCGCGCTCGTACTCCAGCAGGTGCTTGGCCACGGTCCAGCCGGCGTTCTCCGGGCCGATGCGGTTGGCCTTGGGCACGCGCACGTTGTCGAAGAACACCTGGTTGACCTCGTGGTCGCCGGCCAGCGTCAGGATCGGCTGCACGGAGATGCCGGGCGTCGCCATCGAATCGATCAGCACGAAGCTGATGCCGTCCTGCGGCTTGCCCTCGCTCGAGGTGCGCACGAGGCAGAACATGTGGTTGGCGTGGTGCGCGTTGGTGGTCCAGATCTTGGTGCCGTTGATCACGTAGTCGTCGCCGTCGGACTCGGCGCGCGTCTTGAGCGAGGCGAGATCGGAGCCGGAGCCGGGCTCGGAGTAGCCCTGGCAGAACACGATATCGCCAGAGACGATGCCCGGCAGGTACTTGGCCTTCTGCGCCGGCGTGCCGAACTTCATCACCACCGGTCCGACCATGCGGACGCTCATGTTGAACATGCGCGGCGCGTCGGCGGCCGTGCACTCGCGCGAGAAGATGTAGCGCTGCGTGGCGGTCCAGCCGGTGCCGCCGTGCTCCTTCGGCCAGGTCGGCGCCGACCAGCCCTTCTTCGCCAGGGTCCGGTGCCACCGGCGGCCGACCTCAAACTCGGCGAACACGCCGCCGGTCTTGGCGCCGGCCTCGCGCATCTCCGCCGTGAGGTTGTCCCGCAGGAAGGCGCGCACCTCCTCCTGGAAAGCGAGGTCCTGGGGGCTGAGGGCGAGATCCATGGCGTCGTCTCCGCGGGCGTCCGGGTGTGCGCCGCTGATTATGGACGCGGGTCCCGGGGTGTCGAGACCCATCCCGCGCTGGACGGCGTTGCGCGCGGGCGTATGCTCGATCCACGAACCCGCCGTCGGGAGGCCGCATGCACCGCCGCCGTTTCGCCCACCGGTATCCGGCCGTCCGAGCCTGGGCGTCGACCGCGCTCCTGGCGTTGTTCCTGCTGCTGATCCCGCCATCGCCGGCGGCGCGCGCCGACGACGACAAGGCGGTCGACCTGGCGCTGGCGCTGGCGGTCGACATCTCCGGCAGCATCGATCCCGACGAGGCGGTGCTGCAGCGGCAGGGCTACATCCGCGCCTTCGCCGACCCGGCGGTGCGCCGCGCCATCCTCGGCGGCTACAACGGCCGCATCGCGGTGGCGTTCTTCGAGTGGTCGGACGCGTACCGCCAGCGCACGCTGGTCGACTGGACCCTGCTCGACAGCGAGCGCGCCATCGACGGCTTCATCGCGCGGCTGGAGCGCGAGCCGATCACGATCTGGATGCGCACCTCGATCAGCGGCGCGATCCGCCACGCCATCCCGCTGTTCGAGCGCAACCCGTGGCGGGCCGAGCGCCGGGTGCTGGACATCTCCGGCGACGGCGCCAACAACGACGGCGGCCTGATCACGCAGGCCCGCGACGAGGCGCTGGCCCGCGGCATCGTCATCAACGGCCTGCCGATCATGAACGGCCGGCCGAACAAATGGGGCTTCCCGCCCGACCACGACCTCGACGCCTACTACGTCGGCTGCGTCATCGGCGGGCCGCGCTCGTTCATCGTGGTCGCCAACAGCTTCGCCGACTTCCACGAGGCGATCCGCAAGAAGCTGCTGCAGGAGATCGCCGACCGCGGCGCCGGCGGCCGCACGACCGCGAGCGACACGCCGTCGCGCCGCCTCGGCGTCGAGGGCGGACGCATGGTGGCGCAGTCGCTGGAGGGCTCGATGCCGGCGCCGGGGCACCGCCCCTACGCCGAGGGCTGCGACGTCGGCGAACGCCGCTCGCGCGAATTCTGGCAGCGGCGGCAGATGCAGTAGGCGGCGGCCGCGCGGGCGTCAGCCCTTCGGCGGCGCCAGCGGGGGAATCGGCGGTGGCGCGCAGCGGTACTGGAACGCACGCCACGCGAGGAGCCCGGCCACCGCGAGGACGGCCGCGAGCGCCGTCCAGCGCAACCAGCGTGGAATGCGGGCGCGCATCGCGGCCCCTCCTCCGTGGACGAGGTCAGCGCCGCCGCCAGCGCTGGGCGCGGACGAGGATCGTGCGTTCGACCAGGAGGTGCAGCAGGCGGATGCCGAGCGAGCACAGCACGATGATCGTGGCCATCGCGGCGGCGGCGGCCGTCATACCGGCCTCGTCCATGTTGACGACGGCGATCGACGCCAGCTTGGTCTCCGGCCCGTACAGGAAGATCACCGCCGACACCGTCGTCATGGCGTTGGCGAACAGATAGATGAAGATGTCGAGGATCGCCGGCAGGCAGATCGGCACGGTGACGCGCAGGAAGGTCACCGGCAGCGGCACCTTGAGCGACTGCGAGACCGACTCGAACTCGGCGTCGAGCTGCTTCAGCGCCGTCGTCGCGGTGACGTGCGCCACCGTGTAGAAATGCGACACCGTGTTGAGTACGAGGATCGCCAAGGTGCCGTAGAGGAAGTTCAGCGGATTGTCGCGGGCGTTGAAGAAGAAAATGTAGCCCAACCCCAGCACCAGCCCGGGCACCGCCATCGGCAGGGTCGCGAGGAGGATCACCAGACCGCGGGCGAAGCGGAAACCGCGCGCCTTCTCCAGCAGCCAGGCGCCGGCGAACACCACGAGGCAGCCGACCAGGGCGGCGCCCGCCGACATCTTGATCGACGTCCACACCGGGCTCCAGCCGGACGGATCGAACTCGTCGAAATCGTAGTTCGCGAGCGTCAGCGACAGGTTGTAGGGCCAGCGCTTGATGAACGACGCCCACACCGCCATCGCCAGCACGCCCAGCAGCAGCGCCGCGACGACGACGCAGAACGCCAGCAGCGGCGCGTCGCGGCGCGGCCGCGGCTTGGGCTCGTGCGGCACCGCGCGCGCCGACAGCAGCGCCACCTGCCGGCGCTGCACGACGCGGTCGACGAGGAAGGCGAGCACCGCGGGCGCCAGCAGCACCATGCCGACGACGGCGCCCATCGGGAAGTTCTGCTGGCCCATCACCTGCTTGTAGACGTCGGTCGCCAGCACGTTGAACTTGCCGCCGATCACCTTGGCGATGCCGAAATCGGTGATCACCAGGGTGAACGCGACGAAGCCGGCGCCGATCACGCCGTAGCGCGCGCCCGGCAGGGTCACCGTCCAGAACACGCGCCAGCGCGAGGCGCCCAGCGCGGTGGCCGCCTCGTAGAGCCGCCCGTCGGCCATCGACAGCGCCGTCACGAGGATCATCAGCACGTGCGGGAAGCAGTAGAAGACCTGCGAGGCGACGATGCCGCCGGCGCCGTAGATCGAGCCGCCGAACAGCAGCTCCTTGAGGATCCCCTGGTTGCCGAACAGGTAGATCAGCGAGATCGCCGGTAGCAGCGACGGCGCCAGGATCGGCACCAGCGCCGCGGCCTGGAACAGCGGCTTGAACGGGATGCGCGAGCGGGTCAGCGCGTAGGCGTAGACGAAGGCCAGCGGCAGCACGATCGCCGTCGACAGCGCGGCGACGAGGAAGCTGTTCCACACGGACTGCGTCAGCGCCGGGGTCGAGAAGTAGCGGACGTAGTTCTCGACGCCGACGAAGCCGCCGTCGGCGTTCTGGAAGCTCTTCGACAGCAGCGCCCAGATCGGCAGCGCCACGAACACCGCCAGCGCCAGCCCGATCAGCGCGATGCCGGCGCGCATCACCAGGTCGTCGCGCGACGCCCTCGGCCGGACGACGGCGGGCGCCCGCTCCGACACGACGCTCATCGCGCGCCGTTTCCCCTCTCCGCCGCGTAGCGGGGGAGAGGGAGGGGCCCATCGCGGAAGCGAAGGAACGGCGTATCGGCGCCGCGCCGATACGCCGGCGGTGAGGTGGTCGGGCGGCGGGGCGACGCGGATGACGCGGCCCTCCTCTCCCCCACTGTGTGGCGGAGAGGGCGGTCGTGACGAAGTGACGGTCGCCCCGACATCTCAGCCGTCGGCGAAGGCGATGAGGCGGTCGGGCGGCAGGGCGACGCGGATGACGCGGCCCTCCTCTCCCCCACTGTGTGGCGGAGAGGGCGGTCGTGACGAAGTGACGGTCGCCCCGACATCTCAGCCGTCGGCGAAGGCGATGAGGCGGTCGGGCGGCAGGGCGACGCGGATGACGCGGCCCTCCTGCAGTCCGAGATCGCGCACGAGGTTGATCGAAAAATCGCCGGTGAACTCGGCGGTGCCCGCCACGGGCCGCAACGTCGCGCGGCAGAAGGAGCCGAGGAACTCCAGCGCCGCGATGGTGGCGTCGAGCGCGTTGGGCGTGGCGGCGTCGACGCCGCGCACCTGCACGTCCTCCGGCCGGACGCAGACCCTCGCCGAGGTCCCGTCGGCGAGGCGCCGGGCGGCGTCGCACTCAAGCGCCAGCCCGCCGGCGTCGACCCGGCCGCCGCCGCGCACGACGGCCGGCAGAAAATTCATCGCGCCCACGAAATCGGCGACGAAGGCGCTCGCCGGGGTCCGGTAGATCTCGAGCGGCGTGCCCACCTGCTCGACCACGCCGTGGTTCATCACCACGATGCGGTCGGCCATCGACAGCGCCTCCTCCTGGTCGTGCGTCACCATGATCGTCGTGACGCCCAGCCGGCGCTGCAGGGCGCGGATCTCGTGGCGCAGGCGGGCGCGCACGCGCGCGTCGAGCGCCGAGAGCGGCTCGTCGAGCAACAGCAGGCCGGGCGAGGTCGCCAGCGCGCGCGCCAGCGCGACGCGCTGCTGCTGGCCCCCGGAGAGCTGCGCCGGATACTTGTCGGTCTGCGTCGGCAGACCGACCAGCTCCAGAAGCTCGGTCACCCGGGCGGCGATCGCGGCGCGCGCCACGCCCCGGCTGCGCAGCCCGTAGCCGACGTTCTCCGCGATCGTGAGGTTGGGGAACAGCGCGTAGGACTGGAACACGATGCCGAAATCGCGCGCCGACGGCGGCAGCGCCGAGACGTCGCGCCCGCTCTGGAGGATCGCCCCGGAGGTCTGCGGGTCGAGCCCGGCGATGGCGCGCAGCAGCGTGGTCTTGCCGCAGCCCGAGGGGCCGAGGAAGCACACGAACTCGCCCCTGCGGATGTCGAGCGACACGTCGTCCAGCGCCTTGAAGGCGCCGAACGCCTTGGTCACGCGCCGCACCGACAGGTAGGCCGCGTCGTCACTCATCGCCGCGCGCCTCCCGTCGGCCCGACGTGGAACGGCCCGCCCGCGCGGTCGCGGACGGGCCGTGACGCCACGGAAACGCTATTCACTTCGGCTTCGGCGCCGACTTGCCGTCGTAGCGCTTGGTCCACTCCGCCAGAATGCGCTCGCGGTTGGTCGCCATCCAGTCGAGGTCGTTCTTCACCATCGCCTCGACCGCGCCCGGCGGATAGTTCGGCGGCGCGGCGCTGACGCCGGGATGCGCGGTGATGGCGTAGAACTTGCCGTAGAGCTCGTTGGCCTCCTTGGTCGCCAGCCAGTTCATCACCAGCTTGGCGGCGTCCTCGTTTGCCTTGGCGCGGCCCGTCACGATGCCGGCGGCCTCCATCTCCCAGCCCGCGCCCTCCTTGGCGAGGATCAGGTCGATCGGCGCGCCGGCCGTCTTCTCGCGCGCGCCGCGCATGTCGAAGCCGATGCCGACGATGCGCTCGCCCTTGGCGGCCTGCACGCAGGGCGCCGAGCCGGAGTGGGTGTAGACGCCGACGTTGGCGTGCAGCGCGTCCATGAACTTCCAGCCGGCCTCCTCGCCCATGGTCTGGAGCCAGGCCGCGATCGTGAGGTAGCCGGTGCCGGACGAGGCCGGGTTCGGCATCACGATCTGGTCCTTGAAGGCCGGGTTGGTCAGGTCCTTCCACGACGCCGGCTTGGGCGCGTTCTTCTTGCCGCCCTCGACCGTGTTGTAGCAGATGACGGAGACGTAGGCGTCCATGCCGATCCACGGCGTCGGACTGGCCGCCGGCCGGAACGACGGCCGCAGCTGGTCGGCGCCGGTCGGCGTGTAGCCGAGAAGCAGGCCCTGCTTGGCGAACAACGCCATGCTCGAGGCCGCGACCCCGACCACCATGTCGGCCTGCGGATTCGCCTTCTCGGCGAGGAAGCGCGCCGTGATCACGCCGGTGGAATCGCGCACCCACGCGACCTCGACCGTCGGCACGGCCTTCTCGATGGCGTCCTTGACCGGCTTGAGCTGGTCGTTCTCCAGCGCGGTGTAGATGGTCAGTTTGGTCTTCTGCGCGACCGCCGGTCCCGCGAGCGCGACCACTCCGAGCGCCAGCGCCGCCAGCGCGGCGCGCGTCATGCCTATCGTCATCCCCGTATCTCCCCCATATGCGCCGCTCGGCGCCAGTCCTCCGCCTCCCTAGTTGCGGCGGATTACAGCCTAGTTTCGGAAATGTGACAATCGACGACGCCGTCCGTCGCGCCGGTCATGGCTTTCGGACCAGCGCCTCGACCGAGCCGACGCGCCCCTCGACGCGGCTGCGCACGCCGTTGGCCTGCAACTCGCGCCAACGCGGCCCCATGATCAGGTGGGTTCCCAGCGCCGGCAGGGCCGGGCCGGACATCGCCGCCGCCGCCGCGTTCTGGGCCACGCCGACGCCGTCGGTGGTGTCCGTGAAGCGCTGGATCTCGAACCCGGCGGCGGTCAGCTCCGCGCGCGTCGCCTCGGCCGTCGACAGGAAACTGGCCGCCGGACCGCTCGCCCAGGGGACGGGAAAATGCGGAGGTCCACCCGGACCGGCGACGACGGCCGCCAACGCGAACGCGCCGCCCGGACGCAGGACGCGGAACGCCTCCGCGAAGAACCGCGCCTTGTCGGCGATGTTCATCACGACGTTCTGCGAGTAAGCGCGGTCGAACGACGCGTCGTCGAACGGCAGATCCAGCGCCGAACCCTCGACGACGCGCACGCGCGCGTCCAAGGCCAGCGTCGCGGTCAACACCGCGGACGCCCGGCAGAACGCCGGCGTCAGGTCGAGCGCGGTGACATGGCAGCCGAACGTGGCGGCGATCCAGCGCGCCGGTCCACCGACGCCCGCGCCGATGTCCAGCAGCCGCTCCCCGGCGCGGGGCGCGAGCATGGCCGCGAGATCGCGGGTCGCCGCCAGCCCGCCGCCGTGGAAATGGTCGGCCGGCGCCAACGCCTCGGGCGTCAACGCGGCGTCCGGGCCGAGCGCGGCCCGCACCGCCGCCAGCACCCGTCCGGCGATATCGTCGGACGCATAATGGTCTCCGATCGCCGCCGTATCCGCCATCAGCCTCTCCTTACGGTCCTCGCGTCGCCATGATGGGACCAAGGTGGGCCGGAGACAACCGCGCACCCGGCGACGGCCACTCGACGCGATCCATCGCATGCCGCGCCGTTTCATCGGCCTCACGGTGTCGTTGGAGGGCCGCCCGACAAGCCCGCCCAACCACCAGCCGCGGATCGAGTACACCGACCACGACGCCTCGTTCGACGCGTTCAGCAAGGCGTTCGGCGGCATGCGCAGGGACGATCTGCCGGAGTGCGCGGCGCGGGCGGCGGACCGTACCATGCTCAGCGCCCGGGGTGGCGGTCGCGGCGGGCGCGGCCGCCGCGCCGGAAAACACCCTAGTTCGGCGGGTCCTCGCCAATGACGATGGCGGGGCCGGCGAAGCGCGGCTCGGTGCCGACGAGCACGTCGAACACCGCGAACGCCGCCGACACGTACTGCCTCGCCCAGACGTGCGGCGCCTGCGCGGCGGGCACGTCCTCGGCGTCGAAGCCGAACGCCTCGATGCCGTGGGCGCGCGCCAGCCACACCGCGCGGCTGTTGTGGAACCCCTGCGAGACGACGATGTAGCGCGACTGGCGGAACACCGTGCGCGCCCGCAGCACCGAGTCCAGCGTGCGCACGCCGGCGAAGTCGCGGTAGATCGCGTCGGCCGGCACGCCGCGCGCCACCAGCCCCGCCTTCATCTCGGTCGGCTCGTCGTAGGTCCGTTGGCGGTTGTCGCCGCTGACCAGCAGGAACTTGACCTTGCCGGCCTTGTACAGCGCGGCGGCGGCGTCCAGCCGGTACTCGAAGTAGCGATTCTTGCGGCCGGCGGCGACGCGCGGCGCGGTGCCCAGCACCAGCGCGACCTCGGCGGAGGGCACCGCCTCGATCCGCGCCGTGACGTAGGGCGCCGCGGCGCGGTCGATCCACCAGTCGCAGGCGTAGACCACCGACGCCGTGGCGCCGGCCAGGAGCAGCGCCGACCAGAGGAGCGTCGCGCCGCGCGATCGACGCTTGCGGTGGCGGCGTCTCACGGCGCGGCGCCGGGCGCTTCCGCCCGCCCGTCGCGCGCCGTTCCGCCGACCGCCTGCCGCACCGTCCGCCCCTCCGCCGCGCCACGGTGGCGCCAACGCATCATACCCGCTTGGCGCGCCGGCGCGGGAGGGAGAAGAAGTGGCAGGATCAACCGGGAGTCACGCGCCGCGCGCGAGTGGACGTCCGGCGACCGGCCGGTGGAATCCGTCCTGTTTGCCGCCGGCCCGCCCGTCGCCTATCTCGACGCGCTCGCGTCCAAGCTCTTCTTCGAGGCCGACTCGGCGCGGCTCGGCGCCGTGGTGCGCAAGATCGGGAAGGTCGAGTAGCGCCGCCTACTCCGCCGGCCGCGCGACGGCGACGCCGTCGGCCGGAACGCGCCGGCGGTGGCTCACCATGTCGTCGTGCAGGGCGCGGATGGCGCGGCTGCCGGTGGTCGTGAACAGGAACGGCAGCAGCCCGTGCAGCAGACAGGCGACGCCGCCCGCGATCATGCGCAGGCCGAAGCCCGAGGCCATGCCGAGATGCTGGGCATAGGTCTCGCCAACGGCGCGGGGATGGGCGGTGAAGGCGTCGAGCGGCGTGGGCATCGTCGGTGGTCCGTGGTCGGGAACGCGTGAAATCGATGGCGACAAGGATACCGGCGCCGCCAGGAATCGGTTTCCTCGTTTCGCGCAATTCATCGATAAATCAGAAATCCATTCCTGCTTTTGATATATTTAAAGAATGACTTCGCTCGACGACCAAGATCGGAAGATTCTCGCCCTCCTCCAGCGCGACGCCACTCTGGCCGTGTCGGAGATCGCGGCCAAAGTCGGGCTGTCGACCACGCCGTGCTGGCGCCGCATCCAGAAGCTGGAGGAGGCCGGCGTCATCCGCCGCCGCGTCGCGCTGCTCGACCGCGCCGCGCTCAACGCCGGCGTCACGGTGTTCGTGGCCGTGCGCACCAGCCAGCACAACGCGCAGTGGCTGGCGAAGTTCGCCAAGGCGGTGGCCGATTTCCCGGAGGTCGTCGACTGCTACCGCATGAGCGGCGAGATCGACTACCTGCTGCGTCTGGCCCTGCCCGACATCGCCGCCTACGACTCGTTCTACAAGCGCCTGATCGCCAAGGTCGACCTCAGCGACGTCACGTCGATGTTCGCGATGGAGGAGATCAAATCGACCACCGAGCTGCCCCTGGGGTTCGCCGAGCGGCGGTAACTGTGACGCGGCCGCGTCCGACGAACGGCCGCCGCCCTACGCGTCGGGCCGGCGCCGCAGACGCCACCACATCAGCGCCGCGAACGATGCGACCATCGGCAAGGGAACGGCGAAGTCGATCCACGTCGGACTCCGACGAGGTGGAACGTCCGCCTCACCGCCTACGGTCACGCTCGATAGGACGAACGCCGACCAGAGTGCCATGGCGACCGCCGCGCCACCGACGACCCAGCGCAGCGGATACCGCTCGACGCTCATCCGCCAAACGCTGAAGACGACGATCAGCGCGCAGACCACAGGCACGCTGGCGACGCACCCCAAGACGTAGACGAGCGCGACTACCGACCAATACGAGGTCGACAGCAGTCGCGCCGAATCACCGTACGCGACGGCGACACAGAAGCCCTGCAACAGCAGCGACGCGCAGTAGGCCAGCGGCAGGAAGATCACCGCGTCGCGGCGGTGGCGGTCGAACGGAAACTCGGCCAAGGGAACACCGGTGTCCCTCAGTGCCCTGCCGCCTTGAGGAACGCCTTCTTCACGACGGCCTCGAAACCCTTCCGGATCACGAACTGCTTGATCATGCTCGCCGTGATCGTCTTGGCGATTCCGCCGCCGATCAGCGAGACACCCTGCGAGAAATAGGCGATGTAGATGCCCTGCGCGATCAGGCCCTGCGCGAAATTGGCGAAGAGGCTGATGGCGAGGTCGTTGAAGCTGGGATCGCGGCCGACGATGTCGAGATCGTAGCGCGCCTGCATGGCGACCTCGGTGACGGCCTTGCCGGTGAGGTCGAACGCCGCCTTGCTCGCCAGCCACTCGCCCCAGCTCACGGTGCCGTCCTGGTTGCCGTCGGCGTCCGCGAAGAACGCCGCGATGGCGACGGCCTTGCTGCCGATGAATCCGACAGCGCCGATGGTCTTGCGGAAACTGGTGACGGCGATCCAGTCCATGTCGTCGGCCATGACGGTCCCCCCGGTCCGGGCCGCTCCGCGCGGCGGGCGACGCTAGCGCGCGGACGCCCGCAGGGAAAGCGCCGCCCGGCGGCTACGGCACCAACCCCACCGCCGCCAGCCCCTCGGCCTGCCGCGCCGCCACGGCATCGACATCGAAATCGCCGATCATCTCCTGGAACAGCTGGTACCAGTTGATCTCGGCCCGCAGGTGGATGAAGACCGAGCCCAGGCCGATGGCGGCGCGGTCCATGAACACGAACTCGCGCGGTACGGTGACGCCGCCCAGCCGCTTGACCTCCGAGAACACCGTGTTGGCGGTCTCCCGCCCGTACTGGCCGGCGGCGCCCTCGGCGATGCGCCGCGGCCGGTCGTCCATCAGCGGGCCGTAGAGGAACGACGCCCAGCGGTTGAGCGCGCGGATCATCTCGCGCGACAGTCCCTTGAAGCCCCACAGCTCGTAGGCTGCGACGGCGGCGGTCTCGTCGTCGGCCAACAGCGCCTTGTAGAGGTCGATCGAGCCCTTCACGAAATCCGGCGGGAAGATCCGCACGCAGCCGAAATCCATCAGATTCACCGTGGCGTCGTCGCGCACGGAGTAGTTGCCGAGATGCGGGTCGCCGTGGATCACGCCGTGGACGTAGAACGGCACGTACCAGGCCCGGAACATGTTCAGCGCTAGCCGGTCGCGCTCCTCCTGCGTCCGCTCCTTCCAGCTCAGCAGCGGCGCGCCGTCGAGCCAGGTCATGGTCAGCAGCCGGCCGGTCGACAGCGGCGCCACGACCTCCGGAACGCGCACGCCCTTCTCGCCGGCCAGCATGCGGGCGTAGAGCGCGAGGTGGCGCGCCTCGCGGCGGTAGTCCAGCTCTTCGCGCAGCCGGTCGGCGATCTCGCCGAAGATCTCGTCGGTGCGCACCGCCATGTCCATGCGGCGCGCGACGCCGAACACCAGCTTGAGCTGGTTGAGGTCGGCCTCCAGGGTCGCCGTCATGTCGGGATACTGCAGCTTGCACGCCAGCGCCGTGCCGTCGGCCAAGGTCGCGCGGTGCACCTGGCCGAGCGAGGCCGCCGCCGTGGCCTCTTTGTCGAAGCTGGCGAATTTGGACTGCCAGTCCGCGCCCAGCTCGCCGGCCATGCGCCGCTTCACGAACGGCCAGCCCATCGCCGGCGCGTTGGCCTGGAGCTGCGCCAGCTCGCGCGCGTACTCCGCCGGCAGCGCGTCGGGGATGGTGGAGATGAGCTGCGCCGCCTTCATCAGCGGGCCTTTCAGCCCGCCGAGCGCGGCGCGGAGCTTGCCGGCGTCGCGGTCGCGGTCGACCTCGAAGCCGAGATAGCGCTGTCCCGCCAGCCGCGCCGCCACGCCGCCGACCGACGCACCGACCCGCGCGTAGCGCCCGACGCGCCCGAAGAGAGAGTCGGATTCGTCGTCAGGCGGCATCTGTCTGGCCGTGCGGCAGGCGCCCCCTCCCCCCCCCCCCCCCCCGCGGGGGGGGGGGGGGGGGGGGGGGCCCCCCCCCCTCTTTTTCCCTTCCCGGGGGGGGGGTGGGTTGGGGTGGATCCACGCACGGGGTCGGACATCGCCCCCTACGCCATCCCCTCGAGCTCGTCGATGAAGCCGGCGATCATGTCGAGGCCCTTGCCCCAGAACGCCGGATCGGACGCGTCGAGCCCGAACGGGGCCAGCAGCTCCTTGTGGCGCAGCGTGCCGCCGGCGCCGAGCATCGCGAGGTACTTCGCCTGGAAATCCGGCACCGCGCCGGACTGGAACGCGGCGTAGAGCGAGTTCACGAGGCAGTCGCCGAAGGCGTAGGCGTAGACGTAGAACGGCGCGTGCACGAAGTGCGGGATGTAGGACCAGTAGTGCGCGTACTCGTCGTGGAAGCGCAGCGACGGCCCGAGGCTCTCGCGCTGCACGTCCATCCAGATCTCGCCGATTCGCTGCGCCGTCAGCTCGCCCTCGCGCCGCTCGCGGTGCAGGCGCAGCTCGAAATCGTAGAACGCGATCTGCCGCACCACCGTGTTCAGCATGTCCTCGACCTTGCCGGCCAGCATCGCCTTGCGCGCGCGCTTGTCCGGCGCCGCCGCCAGCAGCGCGCGGAACGTCAGCATCTCGCCGAACACCGACGCCGTCTCGGCCAGGGTCAGCGGCGTGGCGGATTGCAGGTACCCCTGCGGGCCGGCCAGGATCTGGTGCACGCCGTGGCCGAGCTCGTGCGCCAAGGTCATCACATCGCGCGTCTTGCCCTGGTAGTTGAGCAGTAGATAGGGGTGCGCCGACGGCACGCAGGGATGCGCGAAGGCGCCCGGCGATTTGCCGGGACGCACCGGCACGTCGATCCACCGGTTGTCGAAGAAGCGGCGGCCGACGTTGGCCAGCTCGGGCGAGAACGCGGCGTAGGCGTCGGACACGATGCGGGTGGCCTCCGGCCACGCGATGACGCGGTCGTCGGAGTCCGGCAGCGGCGCGTTGCGGTCCCAGTAATCCAGCGCATCGACGCCGAACCACCTCGCCTTCAGCGCGTAGTAGCGGTGCGACAGCCTGGGATAGGCGGCGACGACGGCGGCGTGCAGCGCGTCGACCACCTCGTCCTCGACCTGGTTGGCGAGGTTGCGCTCCGAGGGCGGGCGCGCGAAATGGCGCCACTTGTCCTCGATCTCCTTGTCCTTCGCCAGCGTGTTGGTGAGCAGCGCGAAGACCTGGATGTTCTCGCCCATGACCTTGCCGAAGGCGCGCGCCGCCTTCTCGCGCACCGCGCCGTCGCGGTCCGACAGCAGGTGCAGGATCTCGGCCGAGGTCAGCGGCTTGCCGTCGAGCGGGAAGCGCAGCCGCGCCATGGTCTCGTCGAACAGCCGGTTCCACGCGTTGCGGCCGCTGAGCTGCTTCTCGTGCAGCAGCTTCTCCAGCTCGTCCGAGAGCTGGTGCGGCAGGTAGCTGCGGGTGTCGCGCAGCCACGGCCGGTATTTCGCCAGCGCCGCGCTCGCGTCGAGCGCGCGCGACAGCGCCGCCTCGTCCAGCCGGTTGACCTCCAGGGTGAAGAACAGCAGCGCCGTCGTGATCGCCGTCAGGCGCTCCTGCATGTTCTGCTGGAACTGCGCCACCTTGGGATCGGTCATGTCGCCGGCGTAGAGCAGCGAGGCGTAGGAGCCGATCCGCCCGAGCCGCTCCTGCAGCGCCTCGAACGAAGCGATGGCGCCGGCCAGCCCGTCGCCGTCGAGCGCCGCGAGCTTGCCCTCGTACCGGCTCGCGAACGCCTTCGCCTCGGCGTCGCAGGATTCGAGATCGGCCTTCAGCGCCGGCGAGTCCATGTCGGCGTAGAGGTCGCGCAGATCCCAGGTCGGCAGGTCGCCGAGCGCCGCGGCGGCGGCGCCGTCGGGCGCGAAAGTCTTGGTCATCGAGGCTGATCTCCCGTCGTTCCAGCGCCGTATGTAGGGCGGCCGCGGCATTCCGCCAAGCCGGACGCGCCCGAAGCTAACCGCCGCTGAGCGCGCCGACGATGAAGACGCGGTCGCCCTCGTCCAGCCGACGCCCAAGATCGCGCGCGTCGGCCTCGTTGACGAAAAGCCGCACGTGGCGGCGCAGGCGGTCCTGCTCGTCGACCAGCCGGAAGCGGATGCCGGGATAGCGCGCGTCGAGATCGCGCAGCGCCTCGTCCAGGGTGGCGCCGACCGCCGGCACGCTGGCCGCGCCGCCGGTGTAGGAGCGCAGCAGCGGCGCCAGCCGGACCTCGACGGCGCTCATGGAGGCACGGGCTCGACGGCGTAGATCTCCGGCAGGTGGCGCGCGACGCAGCGCCACCGCGCCCCCTCGTCGCGGCTGGCCCAGATCTCGCCGGACGTCGTGCCGAAGTACAACCCGACGGGATCGAACGAATCGGCGCGGAACGCCTGCCGTTTCACGGTGAACCACGCCTGCCGGCGCGGCAGCCCCGTGTCGAGCCGCGCCCACGAGGCGCCGGCGTCGCGGGTGGCGTAGACGGCGGGCCTGCCGCCAGGGCTGACGCGCGGCCACACGTCCGAGCCGTCCATCGGGAACACCCAGGCGGTGTCGGGATCGCGCGGATGCAGCGCGATCGAGAAGCCGATGTCGCCGATCCCGGCCGGCATGTTGTCGCCGATCCGGACCCAGCGCTCGTCCGGCAGATCCATGCGGTAGATGCCGCAATGGTTCTGCTGGTACAGGCGGTCGGGCCGCAGCGGATGAACGGCCAATTCGTGCGGATCCTGGCCGTACTCGGGGAACGGATCGGGGAAGAAATCGGCGCGCGATCCGGCGTTCATCGGCCGCCAGCCGGCGCCGCCATCGTCGCTGCGGAACACGCCGCCGCCGGAGAGACCGACATACAGGCGGCGCCGGTCGCGCGGATCGATCCGGATGGAATGCAGCACCGGCCCGTCGGGCGTGCCATCCTGGTCGCCGCCGGTCCATTTCCCGTACATCGGATGGTCGTTGAAGCCGGCGACACCCTCCCAGTGGCGGCCGCCGTCGTCGCTGCGGAACAGCCCCTGCGGCGAGGTGCCCGCGTACCAGACGCCGGGCTCGTCGGCGTGGCCCGGCGACAGCCAGAACACGTGGTCGACGGCCCGCGCGCGGGCGCCCTCCGCCGCCTTGGCGAAGCGCGGCGGCGTCGCCGCCTCGGTCCAGGTGCGGCCGAGATCGTCGCTGCGGAACACCGTCGGCCCGAGATGGCCGGTGCGGGCGGCCATCAGCATCGTGCGCCGGTCGCGCGGATCGAGGACGAGGTGGTGGATGACGTGGCCGAGGAAGATGGGGCCCTCGACGCGGAAACGGTCCCGCGAACGGTCGCCGCGCAGGATGAACGCGCCCTTGCGCGTCGCCACGAGGAGCATGAAATCGCCGCCGGATCCGGCCGATGTCGCGCGCCGCCCCGCCATCCCGCCTCCAAGTCCCCGGCCGCACGCGCCGGCGCGAAGCTACGCGCGCATTCTGCCGTCCGCCGGCGCCCTTGTCACACCCGGTGCCAGGCGCGGAACCAGTCGACGAACTTCGGGACGCCCTCGTCGATCGTGGTGGCCGGCTTCCAGCCGAAATCGCGCGTGGTGGCGGTGACGTCGGCGCAAGTCTCCGGCACGTCGCCGGGCTGGGCCGGGCGCAGTTCCACCTTGGCCGTCCGGCCGGTCGCCTTCTCCAGCAGGGCGACGAAGCGCATGAGGTCCTCGCCGCGGCTGGCGCCGAGATTGTAGAGGCGGTTGGCGGCGCCCTCGGGCGGCTTGTCGTGGCAGGCGAGCACACCGGCGACGATGTCGCCGACGTAGCTGAAATCGCGCTTGATGAAGCCGAGGTTGTGGATCGGGATCGTCTCGCCGGCGAAGATCATGCGGCAGAAGATGTACGGCGACATGTCGGGCCGGCCCCACGGGCCGTAGACCGTGAAGAAGCGCAAGCCGGTCTGCGGCAGGCCGCGCAAGCCCGCGTAGGCCTCCGACATCAGCTCGTCGGCGCGTTTGGTGACGGCGTAGAGCGAGCGCGGCGCGTCGACCGGATCACCGACCGCGAACGGGCTCTTGGCGTTGGCGCCGTACACCGACGAAGACGAGGCGTAGACGAAGTGGCGCAGCGCCGGCAGCCGCCACGCCATCTCGAGCATGGTCAGATGGCCCATGACGTTGGCGGTGACGTAGGCGAACGGATCGACGAGGGAGTGGCGCACGCCGGCCTGCGCCGCCAGATGGATCACCGAGGCGATCTCCGGATGCGCCGCGCCCAGCGCCAGCACGGCCTCGCGGTCGGCGACGCTGGCGTCGACGGCCGCGAAGGCGTCGTGCCGCGCCAGCATCTCCAGACGGGCGCGCTTCAGCGCGACGTCGTAGTACGGCGCGAGGTTGTCGAGTCCGATCACGCGCTCGCCGCGCGCCAGCAGGGCGGCGCACACGTGGTAGCCGATGAATCCGGCCGCGCCGGTCACGAGAATCGTCATCGCTATTCCTGGCGCGCGGCCGGCGTCCACCGCCCCGGCCGCGCGAAATCCCCTGCCCGCGCCATCGGCGGGCTTTCTCACCCATCGCGACCGCGAAGGCCACTAATTTCTTTGCGCGCGCCGGCCGCCGCCGGCAACGCGCGCGTGGCGGCGCCGGCGGCGGCGAAAGGTTCGGTCTTTCGCGCGCGGCCGGACCGCGCGGCCTTGCGACGCGGTCGCGCCGGGGATAGCTGTACGTCGCACAGAGTCCGTCAAGGAGACGTCCATGGCCACCGCCCCCCGGCCGATCGACCTGGTCACGCTCGACGACAAGTACGTCCGCGAGACCGGCCGCGTCTTCCTCACGGGCACCCAGGCGCTGATCCGTCTGCCGATGATGCAGCGCCAGCGCGATCTCGCCGCCGGGCTGAACACCGCCTGCTACATCTCCGGCTACCGCGGCTCGCCGCTTGGCGGGATCGACCAGGCGCTGTGGCAGGCGCGCCGGTTCGTCGAGAAGAACCACATCAACTTCCAGCCCGGCACCAACGAGGATCTCGGGGCGACGGCGCTGTGGGGCACGCAGCAGATCGGCCTGGTGCCCGGCGCGAAGTACGACGGCGTCTTCGGCATGTGGTACGGCAAGGGGCCGGGCGTCGACCGCACCGGCGACGTCTTCAAGCACGCCAACGTCAACGGCACGTCCAAGCACGGCGGCGTGCTGGCGCTGGCCGGCGACGACCACATGGCCAAGTCGTCTACCATCGCCCACCAGAGCGAGTTCGCTTTCGTCGACGCGATGATGCCGGTCATCAATCCGGCCGGCGTGCAGGACTTCATCGACCTCGGCCTGCACGGCTGGGCGATGTCGCGCTACTCCGGCTGCTGGGTCGGCTTCAAGGTTATCGGCGAGACCGCCGATTCCTCGGCCTCCGTCCACATCGATCCGCACCGGATCAAGATCGTCATCCCGACCGATTTCGAGGTGCCGCCGGGCGGTCTCAGCCTGCGCTTCCCCGACGACTATCTCGAGCAGGAACGGCGCCTGCACAATTTCAAACTGCCCGCCGCGCAGGCCTACTGGCGCGCCAACGGGCTGGACCGGGTCGCGGTCGGCGCGGCCGGCGCGCGGCTGGCGATCGTCACCGCCGGCAAGGGGTACCTCGACGTCCGCCAGGCGCTGGACGAACTCGGCATCGACGATTCCGAGGCGCGGCGTCTAGGCCTCGCCGTCTACAAGGTCGGTATGACCTGGCCGGTCGAGCCGCAGGGCATGCGGCGCTTCATCGAGGGCGCCGAGGAGGTGCTGGTCATCGAGGAGAAGCGGCCGCTGATGGAGCCGCAGATCAAGGACCTGCTGTTCAACCTGGCCGCCGACCGCCGGCCGCGCGTCGTCGGCAAGACCGACGAGAAGGGCGCGCCGCTGCTGCCGACCACCGGCGAGCTGATCCCCGCGCACATCGCCAAGGTCATCGCCGACCGCCTCGGCGTCGAGCGCCGCACCGAGCGCATGGCGCGCGGCCTGGAGACCATCGCCCGCAAGCAGGCGGCGCAGACCCGCAACGCGCCGGGCTTCGCGCGCGTCCCCTATTTCTGCTCCGGCTGCCCGCACAACACCTCGACCAAGGTGCCGGAGGGCTCGCTGGCGATGGCCGGCATCGGCTGCCACACCATGGCGATCTGGATGGACCGCGACACGCTGACCTTCACGCAGATGGGCGGCGAGGGCGCGACCTGGGTCGGGCTGTCGAAGTTCACCGACACGCCGCACATGTTCCAGAACATGGGCGACGGCACCTACTTCCACAGCGGCTTCCTCGCGATCCGCCACGCGCTGACCACCGACGTCAACATCACCTACAAGATCCTCTACAACGACGCCGTCGCGATGACCGGCGGCCAGCGCCACGACGGCGACCTCAGCCCGTGGAAGATCAGCCGCCAGGTCCACGCCGAGGGCGTCCAGCGGATCGCCGTCGTCACCGACGATCCCGACAAGTACCCGCTCGGCCTCGACTGGGCGCCGGTCTGCACGTTCCATCCGCGCGCCGACCTCGACGCCGTGCAGCGCGAGCTGCGCGAGCACAAGGGCGTGTCGGTCATCATCTACGACCAGACCTGCGCCGCCGAGAAGCGCCGCCGCCGCAAGCGCGGCCTCTACCCCGACCCGGCGCGCCGCGTGTTCATCAACCAGGCGGTGTGCGAGGGCTGCGGCGACTGCTCGGCGAAATCGAACTGCCTGTCGGTCGTGCCGGTCGAGACCGAGTTCGGCCGCAAGCGCGAGATCGACCAGTCCTCGTGCAACAAGGACTATTCCTGCCTCAACGGCTTCTGCCCGAGCTTCGTGACGATCGAGGGCGGCCGTCTGCGCAAGGGCAAGGGCGACACGACGGGCCGCGACGCGGCGCCGGCGTGGACCGCGGCGCTGCCCGAGCCGACGATCCCCGCGCTCGCGGACACGCCCTACGGCATCCTCGTCACGGGCATCGGCGGCACCGGCGTCGTCACGATCGGCGCGCTGCTGGGCATGGCGGCGCACATCGACGGCCACGGCTGCTCGGTGCTCGACATGGCGGGGTTGGCGCAGAAGGGCGGCGCCGTCATCAGCCACGTGCGCATCGGCGCGGCGCCGGAGGACATCCACGCCGTGCGGCTGGGCGCCGGCGGCGCCAACCTGCTGCTGGCCTGCGACATCGTCGTCGCCGCCACGCCCGAGGCGCTGGGCAAGACCGCGACGGGCGTCACCCGCGCGGTGGTCAACACGCACGAGACCATCACCGGCGACTTCACGCGCGATCCCAACCTGCGCTTCCCGTTGCAGACGCTGCGGCTATCGATCGAGGCCGCCGTCGGCGCCGGCGGCGGCGATTTCGTCGACGCCCAGCGGCTCGCCACCGCGCTGCTCGGCGACTCCATCGCCACCAACCTGTTCATGATGGGCTACGCCTGGCAGAAGGGCCTCATCCCGATCTCCGGCGCCGCCATCGACCGCGCCATCGAGCTCAACGGCGCCGCCGTGGAGATGAACCGGCAAGCCTTCCTGTGGGGCCGCCGCGCCGCGCACGACCTCGCGGCCGTCGAGCGGATCGCCGCGCCGCCGGCGCAGGTGATCGCGCTGCCGACGATCTCGCGCACGCTCGACGACGTCGTCGGGGCGCGCGTCAAGCACCTCACGGACTACCAGAACCCGGCCTATGCCGCCCGCTACACCGAATTGGTCGAGAAGGTGAAGGCGGCCGAGGCGTCGAAGGCGCCGGGCATGTCCGGGCTCGCCGAGGCGGTGGCGCGGCAGTACGCAAAGCTGCTCGCCTACAAGGACGAGTACGAGGTGGCGCGGCTCTACACCGACGGCTCCTTCCTGCGCGACGTGCGGCAGCGCTTCGAGGGCGACTACAAGATCCGCGTGCACCTCGCGCCGCCGCTGCTGGCCGACCGCGACGCCAAGACCGGGCAACTCGTGAAATCGTCCTACGGACCGTGGATGATGACCGCGTTCTCGCTGCTCAAGCGTTTCCGCTTCCTGCGCGGCACCGCGTTCGATCCGTTCGGCCGCACCGCCGAGCGCCGGATGGAGCGCGCCCTGATCGGCGAGTACGAGGCGCTGGTCGAGGAGGTCCTGGGCAAGCTCTCGGCCGCCAACCACGGCCTCGCGGTCCAGCTCGCGTCGCTGCCCGACGAGATGCGCGGCTACGGCCACGTCAAGGACGCCAACGTCGCGAAGACGCGCAAGCGTTGGGACTCGCTGCTGGCGGCGTTCCGCGCGCCTGCGCCGCTGCGCCAGGCGGCGGAATAGCGGCGGCACGCGGCGCCCGCGGTGTGGGTCGCGGGCGTCGACGGCTGCCGCGCCGGCTGGATCGCGGTGTTCCGCGATCTCGACCGCGGTGGATGGTCGTTCCGCTTCGCGGCGGCGCTCGAGGCGATCCTCCACGCGCCGGAGTGTCCCGCCATCGTCGCCGTCGACATGCCGATGGGCTTCGCCGACGTCGCCGAGCGCGGGGGACGCCACGGCGAGCGCGAGGCCCGCGCCCTGCTGGCGGGCAAATCGTCGTCGGTATTCGCCACGCCGTGCCGCGCCGCGCTGGCCTGCGACGACTACCGCGACGCCCTCGCGGGCAACCGGGCCAGCGGCCCGCACGGCGTCGGGCTGAGCAAGCAAGCGTTCAACCTGTTCCCGAAGATGCGCGAGGTCGACGCGCTGGTCCGCGGTTCCAAGGACGCCCGCGCGCGGCTGCGCGAGGCGCATCCCGAGCTCGCGTTCGCGCGCATGAACAATGGCGCGCCAGTGCTGGCGGGCAAGCGCACCGCCGAAGGCGCCCGGCGCCGCGCGACCTTGCTCGCGCGGCAGGGTTACAGCGGTGCGACCGCGCGATGGGAGGCGTTCCGCCGCGACGCCGGGCTACGGCGCGCCGACGCGGCGCTCGACGACGCGCTCGACGCCGCCGCCGTGTGCCGCACGGCCGAGCTCATCCACGCCGGCGACGCGACCCGCCTGCCGGCCGACATCAGGCGCGACAGCCACGGGATCGAGATGGCGATCTGGTACTGAGCGTGACGTCCGTCACGCTCGCTCTCCGCCGCGCGGTGGACGAGCGGGATATTCTCCGAAAGCAGAACGGTTGAGGGCCGCCGCGCCTCAGACCATCCCCAGCGCCTGCTTGTAGAGGTCGAGCATCGTCTCCTGCTCGTCGCGCTCGGCGCTGTCGAGCTTCCGCAGCCGGACGACCTGGCGCATGGTCTTCACGTCGAAGCCGGCGCCCTTTGCCTCGCTGTAGACGTCGCGCACGTCGCCGCCGATCGCCTTCTTCTCCTCCTCGAGCTTCTCGATGCGCTCGACGAAGCTCTTGAGGCGGTCCGCCGCGATGGTGGCGGGTTTGGTCTTGATGGGCCGGCTGCCGTCGGGCATGGCGTTCCTCGTCTCTACGCGACAATCGAGGACCGGAACCTAGGCGCCCGGCGCCCCCCGGTTCAACGACGGCGCGCGGGGAATGACGGGGATAGCGGGGGTAACCCCCCGCCGGCCCGCCGCGTCAGCCGCCCTTGTGCTTGGCCTCGTCGGCCACGGTGCGGGCGAAGCTCTTCTCGAACGCCGCCTTCTTGTCGGCGCCGGCCTCGGCCTGGTGCTTCGCCTTCCACTCGTCGTAGGGCATGCCGTAGACGATCTCGCGGGCGGCGGGATCGGTGATCTCGACCCCGCGCGCGCCGGCCTCCTCGCGGTACCAGCGCGACAGGCAGTTGCGGCAGAAGCCGGCGAGGTTCATCAGGTCGATGTTCTGCACGTCGGTGCGCTCGCGCAGATGTCCGACAAGGCGGCGGAACGCCGCCGCCTCGAACTCGGTGCGGGTCTTGTCGTCCATGTCGGCCTCCTGCCGGGCGCCGCCTGGCGACGCTGGGTGTAATAGTATAGCGTCGCGCCGTCGGGTTACCCAGCCGCCTTTCCGTCACATCCCCGTGGTCGCCCATGCCCCCGAAAAAGAACCCGCTCGGCCTCAACGCCCTGCAGCTCAAGACCTTGACGCTGTTCCAGGAGCTGGCGCGCCATCCCGAGATCTCGCGCCGCGACGAGACCACCGGCAACGTCACCCTAGACGTTCTGCCCGATCCGCACGGCAACCATTTCCACATCGGCCCTCGCGTCGCGATGGCGGCCGACGCCACCGGCCTGCGCAACCCCGCCGTCCACGTCGCGCTGGCGCGCAAGGGCCTCGTGGCGGCTACCGGCATGATCGACACGCCGACATTGACCGCCGCCGGGCTGACCTACGACACAGGCCTGCGCGAGGCGATCCTGCACGGCTCCGACCACTGACGCGGCCGGCGGCCGCCGATACCGGTCAGACGGGATCGAGGACGACCACCGGGATCTCGCGGTGGCTGGCCTTGCGCTGGTAGTCGGCGAAGGGCGGCCAGATGCCGACCGCCTGCTCCCACAGCGCCGCCCGCTCGGCGCCCGACGCGGTGCGGGCGCGGGCCGTCATCTTCGCCGTGCCGACCTGGATGTCGACCTCGGGGTTGGCGAGGATGTTGCGGTACCAGCCGGGATGCTCCGGCGCGCCGCCCTTCGAGGCGATCACGAAGTAGCCGTCGCCGGCGCGCCCGTAGAACAGCGGGAACAGGTAGCGGTCACCGGATTTGCGCCCGGTCGTGGTCAGCAGCAGCGACGGCACCGCCTTCGGCGGCACGTTGGGCAACGTGATCGTGTACATGTGGCCCTCGACGCCGCCGGTCGACAGGTAGAGGTCGACGTGGTCCTTCATCCACTTCGGCAGGTTGGGCGCGCGCTTGGTCTCGGTCACCTCAGTCTCCTTGGATGGGGGCGGCGTCGCCGATACGGCGACGATAGCACGCGCGCGCCGCGCGGCTCTTAGACGCCGGTGACGTCGAAGAACCGCGTCGTCAGGCCGCCGACCGTGTCGTCGGCGAAGCGCTGGACGTCGCCGTTGGCCTCGCGCCAGTCGCGGTAGGTCTGGTAGTGCCGACGCGACGTCCAGCGCATCACCAGCAGGATGTTGTCGGGCGCGTCCTGGTTGACCGTCACCTCGAGGCTCTCGCAGCCGTCCTTGTTGCGCGTGTCGGGCAGCGCCTCGCGCAGCGCGTCGAGCATCGCCGCGCCACCGCCGGGTTTCGCCGTGAATTCGAGCATGACGTAGCAAGGCATGTCGCGGCCTCCGATTGTCCGGCGATTGTAGGCTGCGCCATGCCTCCCGTCATCCCGAGCGGTGCGGCGGAGGCGCGCGACCGCGGCGAGATCCTTCGACCACGGCGCTACGCGCCTCCGCTCGGGATGACAGCGCGGGGATGGCGCGCGCCGCCTACAGCCGCAGCGGCAGGCTGCGCAGGCGCTTGCCGGTGAGGTTGAACACGGCGTTGGCGACGGCGGGCGCGATGGGCGGCGTGCCGGGTTCGCCGACGCCGCCGATCGGCGCGTCCTTCGACTCGACGATGACCGTCTCGACCGCGGGCATGTCGGCCATCCGCAGCACTGGATAGTCGTCGAAGGTCGATTGCTCGACCCGGCCGTCCTTGATCGTGATCTCGCCCGACAGCGCCGCCGACAAGCCGTAGGCGATACCGCTCTCCATCTGCGCCCGCACGATCGCGGGATTGACGACCGGGCCGCAATCGACGGCGCAGACCACGCGCTTCACGCGGATGGCCGCGCCCTCGACCACGACATCGGCGACCTGCGCCACGATCGAGCCGAACGAGGCCCGCAGCGCCATGCCGCGGCCGATGCCGCCGGACGGGGTGACGCCCCAGCCGGCCTCGCGCGCGGCGGCGTCGAGCACGGCGAGATGGCGCGGCCGGTCCTTCAGCAGGCGTCGGCGCAGGACGTACGGGTCCTCCTTCAGCGCGTGCGCGATCTCGTCGAGGAAGCACTCGTCGAAGAACGCGGTGTGCGACTGCCCCACCGAGCGCCAGAAGCCGACCGGCACCGGTCCCTTGGGCACCATGGCGTCGAGCCGGTACGACGCGAAGGCGTAGGGCGGATTCTCGACGCTGTTCATGTCGGGATCGCCGGGTTCGGAGATGCCGAGGATGCGGGCGGGGAACTGGCTCGACGCCGACTGGCCGACGAGCCGCGCGCTCCACGACGGCGCGCCGCCGACCCCGGTCGGCAGCTTCGCCGTGAACCGCGCCAGCGCCATCGGCCGGTAGAAATCGTGCCTGACGTCCTCCTCGCGCGACCACAGCACGCGCACCGGCGCGCCCCGGACCGCCTTCGCGACGGCGACGGCCTGGCGCACGAGATCGACCTCGGCGCGCCGCCCGAAGCCGCCGCCCAGCAGCGTGGTGTGGACGGTCACCTTGGCCTGCGGCAGGCCGCTCTCCTTGGCCGCGACGTAGCGCATCAACGACGGCGATTGGTTGGGCATCCAGATCTCGAGCCCGGAATCGTCGAGCCGCGCCGTGCAGTTCATCGGCTCCATCGTGGCGTGCGCCAGATAAGGCGCGCGATACGTCGCCGCGAGTTCGGCGCCGGCCGGCGCCTTGGCCGCGTCGCCGACCGTGCGCGTCAGCCTGGCCTTGCCGTCGATCGCCAGCTTCTCGTACGTGGCCCACAGCGTCTCGGTCGACAGCTTGGCGTTCGGCCCCTCCTCCCACGTGATCTTCAGGCCGTCGGCGAGGAATTTCTCGGCCCGCCACCAGCTATCGGCGACGACCGCGACCGCCGCCGGCATGTCGACGACCTTGCGCACGCCCTTCGGCAGACCGCCCGATGGGATCGTGAAGCCAGAGAATCTCCCGCCGAATACCGGGCAGTTGCGCACGGCGGCGTGCAGGATACCGTCGGCACGCACATCGACGCCGAAGATTGCCGAGCCGTTGACCTTCTCGGCGACATCCAGCCGCGGTTGTGGCTTGCCGATGAGACGGAAATCGACGGGGTTCTTCAGCTTCACGTCGGTCAGCGCATCGAGGTCGCCGATCGCGTCGACCAGCTCGGCGAAACCCGCGACCTTGCGGCCGTCGCGCGTTCGGACCTCCGACTCGACGACGGTCAACCCGCCGGCGGCGATTCCGGCCTTGCGCGCCGCCGCCCGGACCAGCAGGTCGCGCGCGGCGGCGCCGGCCAACCGCATCGGGCCCCATGCGTTGCGCACCGACGTGCTGCCGCCGGTCGCGACCACGCCCAGGACGCCCATCGTCTTGGCGGCGGCCCAGCGCGCGCCGTCGACCACCATGCCGGTCTCCTCCGGCGAGAACGGCAGGCCGTCGATCAGGATCTCGACGTTGCGGTAGACGCCGCTCTCCGGCGGATCCTCGACGCGCACGTCGCTCCACCGGGCATCCATCTCCTCGGCCACGAGCTGCGCCAGCGCGGTGTGGACGCCCTGCCCCATCTCCGCCCGCGGCACCGCGACGATCACGGCGCCGTCTCGCGCGATCTTGACCCAGCCGTTGAGAGCCACCTGCCCGTCGCGCGGCGCGAACAGCTTGCGATCGCCCATCCGGTCGCGCTCGCGCGCGAACCAGTAGCCGACCACCAGCCCGGCGGCGCCGAGGGAGCCACCGACCACCAGCTTGCGGCGCGTCAGCTTCATGCGCGATGTCTCCACGGGGACGGGCGTCAGGAGCGGAGTATGGGCGGCGGCGCGCCGGCGCGCCACCCGTGTCGACGTGGCCGACACGGCCACGCCCCTTTACATCATCCTGGGAGCGGCGCCGTGGGCGCGCAATCGAAGGATCTTTCCGCGACGCTCGACCGGACAAGATACTTCGACCGCGGCGCCGCGCGCCGCCGCTCGGGACGACATGGAGCGATGGCGAGAAGAACTCGAGCCGGGCGCGCGCGTCAACGCGCGACGATGGTGTTCCCGAGCACGAGGAAGTCCATCTTGGTGCGCAGGAAGCAATCCAGCGCTTCCTCCGGACGGCAAACCACCGGCTCGTTCTCGTTGAAGCTGGTGTTGAGCACGATCGGCACGCCCGTGAGATCGCGGAAGGCCGAGATCAGCTTGTGGTAGCGGGCGTTGCCCGCGGCGGTGACGGTCTGCAGCCGGCCGGAGCCGTCGACGTGTGTGACGGCGGGGATCTGCGCGCGGCGCGCCGGGCGGATCTTGAACACCTGCATCATGAACGGCACGTCGTCGTCGGTCTCGAACCAATCCGCGACCGCCTCGCGCAGGATCGACGGAGCGAACGGCCGGAACGACTCGCGGCGTTTGATCTTGAGGTTGAGGATGTCCTTCATGTCGGCGCGGCGCGGATCGGCGAGGATCGAGCGGTTGCCCAGCGCCCGGGGACCCCACTCCAGCCGTCCCTGGAACCAGCCGATCACCTTGCCCTCGTCGATCGCCGCGGCGGTGCGCCGGCACAGCTCGTCCTCGTCCGCGACGGTCTCGACGACGCAGTTCTCGCGCGCGATGTCGGCCTCGCGCGCCGCGATGGCGGCGGCGATCTCCGCCGGCGTCGCGGACGGGCCCCAGTAGGCGTGGTCCATCGTGAAGTGGCGCTTCGCGGCCTTGCCTTCGGGCAGCTCGTGCCAGACGCGGAACGCCGCCCCGATCGCGCCGCCGGCGTCGCCGCCGGCCGACTGGATGTAGCAGCGCTTGAAACCGCTGCGCTCGTAGACCTTGCCGTTGGCGACCGAATTGTAGGCGCAGCCGCCCGACAGCACGACGGCGTCGGTGTCGTAGCGTTTGCGCAGCGCGTTGAGCAGGTTGAAGAACGCGTTCTCGTACATGGCCTGCGCCGAGCGGGCGAGATCCATGTGGCGTTGCTCGAGCTTGTCGTCCTTGCCGCGCGCCGGACCGAGCAGATCCTGCATTGCGTCGGCCCAGATCTTGCCGCCCGACGGCGTGCCGTCGCGCACCTCGTATTTCGAGCCCTCCTTGGCGTGGGTGTAGTAGCGCAGGTCGAGCTCGAACGTGCCGTCGTCCCTGAGCAGGACCAGCTTCTCCATCTCCTTGAGGTGTTTCGGCTCGCCGTACGGCGCCAGGCCCATGACCTTGTACTCGTCGCCGTAGTGCGGGAAGCCGATGAACTGCGTGATGCCCTCGTAGAAGATCCCGAGCGAGTGCGGGAAATGCACGCGGCCGTCGATCCGCAGCTCGCCGCGCTCGCCCAGACCCCAGGCGGCGCTGGCGAAGTCGCCGAAGCCGTCGACCGACACCGCGACCGCCTTGTCGAACGGCGAGACGTAGTAGGCCGAGGCGAGATGGCACATGTGGTGCTCGACGGCGTGGATCCGGCCGGCGAATTTCATGTCGGGCAGCGACTCCGCGAGATGCGCGCCGACGTCGCCCCATTGGCGGCGGTTGCGCAGGCGGCTGAGCAGCAGGTCGAGGCTCGGCCGCTTGGTCGCGACGTAGCCGAGCTTGCGCCAGAAGCTGGCGCGGCCGTCGCGGTTGATGGCGACATGCCCGACCTGGTCGAGACCGATGCCGGCCTCCTCCAGGCAGTAGCGGATCGCCTCGCTGGGGAAGCCGCCCCAGTGCTTGAGACGGCGGAAGCGCTCCTCCTCGGCGGCGGCCACCAGCGCGCCGTCCTTCACCAGGCAGGCCGCCGAATCGGCGTGGAACGCGTTGAGGCCGAGGATGTAGGTCATCTTCCGAAGCTCGGGGGTTCGGCCGGCGCGGCCGCGAGATCGCGGCGCAGCAGCAGCATCGACAGGATCAGGTCCGCCGTGGCGCGCTGGCAGGCGTAGAACAGGCCGGCGCGGCCGTCGAGGATCAGGCCCTTGCCGAACAGGCAATAGAGGAACACCGCCGGCGGGCCAAGCACGCGCGTCAACCGGACGCGGTCGCCCCACGACAGCGCCGACCACGGCGTCGTCGCCAGCTTGTCGGCCTCGCGGCGTTGGTAGGCGAACTGCGACGCCAGCCAGCGGTCAAGCCCCCTTGCGGTCATCGTGGTCGATGCGGCCAACCAGCGTCGGCACGGTCCCCGCGACGACGGCCTTCTCGGTGTGGCCGTCCTGCTCGAACGTCACGCGGTCGCGCCGGAACAGCGTCGGAAGCGGCGGATAGAGCGAGCCGCGCAACCTGCGGCCGTCGATCTTGTAGTCGAACGCGGTGCGGTAGCCGCCAATCTCGTCGGCGGGCCTCAGTCCGGCGATCTCGTCGATAGTCGCCTCGGGCACGATGTAGTCGGCGTCGAGCCGCAGCACCCACGGCGTCGACACGCCCGTCTCCTGGACGGCGTAGGTCCATTGCCGGGCGTGGCCGTCGAACCGGCGCACCACGAGACGGGAGTTGGCGAAGCCACCGACGATCGCGGCGGTGTCGTCGTCGCTGCCGCTGTCGAGCACGACCACCTCGCGCGCCCACCGCAGCCGCTCGAGGTTGCGGCCGATGTTGGGCGCCTCGTTGTAGGTCAGGACGACCGGCGTGATCTGGTCGAGCATCGCGCACGCAGATGTGGCGGGGACAACGGAAGGAAGGCCGGGAGCGTCACGACGGCGCGCGGAAGCAGAAAACGCACAGGCCCTTCACGGCCCAGTCGAAGGGCTGCGCCGCCAGCGCCCGCATGGCGGCGGCGCCGGCGCCGCCACCGCGGCGGGCCCAGTCGTTGGGCATGAAGATCACGTGGCGCACCCGCGCCAGCCAAGGCGTCGGCGCCCGGAAGATGGCCTTCTCGGCGCCCTCGACGATCAGCTTCACGATCAGCGGCTCGCCGTTCGGGATCCGCGCGATGACCTCGTCGATCGTCACCGTCGGCAGCGCGCCCCGGGTCGCCGCCGGCGCCTCGTCGACGGCGTACTGCCACGGTTCGGCGGCGGGGTTGACGATCACCACCGTGGTCGGCCGGTCCCACAGCGCGGCGGCAACCGGCACGATGTTGGCGTAGCCGGCGGCGTTGCGACGGATCATCTCGAGATTGCACGCCGCAGGCTCGACCGCGAACACCGTGGCCTGCGGGAAGCGCGCGGCGAACCTGATCGACGACAGGCCGATATTGGCGCCGCCATCGACGATCACCGCCGCCGGACCGAGCCTCGTCGCCTCGGCGTCCAGCGCGGCCTCCTGCGGGCAGCCGTCCAGCTCGTAGGCGCGGCGCAGGAAGACCTGCTCGAAATTGGCGATATCCGACGTGCCCGGCCGCAGCCAGATCGGATGCGGCAGTCCGGGAACGCGCACGGCGCGCGCCGCGTCGACCGACAGACCGCGCCCCGGACGCCCCAGCGTCCACCAGACGCGCACTCCCGCCGGCGCGCCGAACGAGCGCACGCATCGGTAGAGTTGGCGCAGGCGATTGAGCGACGTCATCAGCGGGGCGGGTCTCCGATGGCGGGCGGGTGGACGCTCACGACGTTTTGCGAGTCGACCAATGACATCAATAATACCCTCTAACCATTTATTTTTAAATTGAAAAATGTTAGATTATCTTGCGATCACGACCTGCCGCCACATTGACCGGATCATGCCGACCACCTTATACCTTCGCCCCGGTCGACATTGTTTCCCGGTGGTTTTCCAGAGTAACCGTCGGCTTCCGGGCGGAACATCCGAAAGGACGGCGTAAGGCGCGGCCATGGATAAATCCAAGGCGCTCTCCGAGAAACAGCTGCTGTGGTCGGTCCGGCTGCTCGACGTCGTGGTCCCGGCGCTGATCGGCTGGATCGCGATCATGATCTGGCTGCCGGAGCACCTCTCCAATTTCGACAGCCAGTACCTGCTGGCCATGGCGGCCAGCTCGTTGCTGGTCGCCAACGTCTTCCACGCGCTCGACCTCTACTCCCTGCGCAACCTCGCCAACGTGCCACGGCAGATCGGACGCCTGACGGTCGGCTGGACGGCCGTGGTCGGCGTGCTGCTGCTGGCCGCGTTCGCCGCCAAGGTGTCGTCCAACTTCCCGCGCGGCTGGGCGATCCTCTGGTACTTCTGGAGCCTAGGCAGCTTCATCTCCGTGCGCTTCGTCGCGTTCATCGTGCTCAGCCGTTGGATCGACTCCGGCCGCCTGGTGCGCGACGTCGCCATCGTCGGCGCCGGTCCGCACGGCCGCCGCCTGATCCAGCACCTGCGTCAGCAATCGAACACGGATTGGCGCATCGTCGGCGTGTGGGACGAGCGCGCCGTGCGGCCGATCGAGCCGGTCGAGGGCGTGCCGGTGCGCGGCACGGTCGACGACCTGATCGAGCACGCCCGCCGCAATCCCGTCGACCAGATCGTGGTGGCGCTGCCCTGGGCGGCCGAGATCCGGGTCATGCGGGTGTTGAAGAAGCTGTGGGAGCTGCCGGTCGAGATCCGGCTGGCGCCCGACATGATCGGCTTCCGGCTGGCGCATTGCGCCTACAGCGAGATGGGCGACGTGCCGGTGCTCAACGTGTTCGACCGGCCGCTGTCGGAGGAGAAGCTGATCCTCAAGCGGCTCGAGGACATCGTGCTGGCCTGCCTGATGCTGGTCGTGTTCTCGCCGGTGATGCTGGCGGCGGCGATCGCGATCAAGCTCGACAGCAAGGGCCCGGTGCTGTTCCGCCAGATGCGCTACGGCTTCAACAACCGCAAGATCCAGGTGTGGAAATTCCGCTCGATGCGGGCCGACGAATGCCGCGACCTGGCGCCGATACAGGCGACGCGCGACGATCCGCGCATCACGCGGGTCGGCCGCTTCCTGCGCCGCACCTCGATCGACGAGCTGCCCCAGATCTTCAACGTGCTGTCCGGCACCATGTCGGTGGTCGGTCCCCGGCCGCACCCGATCGACACCAAGGCCGAGAACGTGCTGTTCGAGGAGGCGGTCGACGAGTACGCCGCCCGCCACCGCGTCAAGCCGGGCCTGACCGGCTGGGCCCAGGTCAACGGCTGGCGCGGCGAGACCGACACGATCGAGAAGATACAGCGGCGCGTCGACCACGACCTCTACTACATCGAGAACTGGTCGCTGTATTTCGACATCAAGATCGTCCTGCTGACCGTGGTCGCGGTGCTGCGCGGCAAAAACGCCTACTGACCTGCGGCGCACCGCCGCCCCGCCGACCCGGATCCACGCCGCGCCATGCGCATCCTGCTGCACGACTATTCCGGACATCCCTTCCAGGTCCAGCTGGCGCGCGAGCTGGCGCGGCGCGGCCACGCCGTGCGCCACCTCTTCTCGTCGGCGATCCAGACGCCGCGCGGCGCGCTGGCCCGCCTTCCCGGCGATCCGGAGACGTTCGAGGTCGCCGCCATCGATCCCGGCGAGTCGCTGGCGAAGTACAGCTACGTCAAACGCTTCCGCCAGGAGCGCCGCTACGGCGGCCTGCTGCGCGACGCGCTGGCGGCGTTCAAGCCGGACGTGGCGTTGATGAGCAACACCCCGCCCGACGCGCTGGTGGCGCCGAGGCGGTGGTGCGCGGACAACGGCGCCGGCTTCGTTTTCTGGGTGCAGGACATCTACGCCGAGGCGATCGCCCGCATCCTCGGGCGCAAATTCGGCCCGCTCGGCGCGCCGGTGGCCTGGCACTACCGGCGGCTGGAGGGCGGCTTGCTGCGCGGCAGCGACCACGTCGTGCCGATCACCGACGATTTCAGGCCCCTGCTGCGCGGCTGGGGCGTGCGCGACGACCGCATGACGACGGTCGAGAACTGGGCGCCGCTGGACGAGCTGCCGTTGCGGCCGCGGGACAATCCCTTCTCCCGGGAACACGATCTCGTCGGGCGTACGGTGTTCCTCTATTCCGGCACGCTCGGGCTGAAGCACAACCCCGGCCTGTTGCTGGCGTTGGCCGAGGACCGGCGGGCGGACCCGGCCGCGCGGGTGGTGGTGGTGTCGGAGGGTCTCGGCGCGGCGTGGCTGGCCGAGCGCAAGGCCGAGCGCGGACTCGACAATCTGCTGCTGCTGCCATTCCAGCCGTTCGACCGGGTGCCGGACATGCTGGCCTCCGCCGACGTGCTGATGGCGATCCTCGAACCGGACGCCGGCGTCTACTCGGTGCCGTCCAAGGTGCTGACGTATCTCTGCGCCGGAAAGCCGCTGCTGGCCGCCATGCCGCCGGAGAATCTGGCGGCCCGGACGATCGCCGCGGAGGGCGCGGGGCGGGTCGTCGGCCCCGCGGACGAGGCCGGATTCGTGGCCGCCGCAAAGGCGTTGACGACCGAGCCGGCGGCACGGGAACTGGCCGGCGCGAAGGCCCGGGCCTACGCCATGCGGACGTTTGACATCGACCGGATCGGGGATAAATTTGAGGACATCTTGCAGCGAACGTGCAGTCGAACATGACCGGAGCCGGACGAATCCGCAACAAATGGGGCAGCCGTCATTGCCGGACGCCCCATATCTGCGATTCCACATGCATGAGTCATAAATTAATGAAGAACGTTATAAAACGCTCGCAACTCTCTGAAAAATTTATATACTCACATCATTCTTAATGTAATTTATTAACAAGGTTTCACCATGAACGATACTGACCTCGTCGTCGTCACGGGAGCCGGCGGATTCATCGGCGGGCACCTTGTCGGTTACCTCCAGTCCGAGTTCGGCCATTCGCGCGTGCGCGCGGTCGACGTCAAACCGCTCGAGCATTGGTACCAGATCCACCCCACCGCCGAGAGCCTGAGCCTCGACGTCAGCCAGCGCGAGAGCGCCTACCGCGCCAGCCGGGGCGCCCGCACCGTCTACAATCTGGCCGCCGACATGGGCGGCATGGGGTTCATCGAGACCCACAAGGCCGAGTGCATGCTCTCGGTCCTGACCAACACCCACATGCTGATGGCGGCGCGCGACTACGGGGTCGAGCGCTACTTCTTCTCGTCCTCGGCCTGCGTCTACGCCGCCGACAAGCAGACCGATTCCGACGTCACGGCCCTCAAGGAGGCCGACGCCTACCCCGCCATGCCGGAGGACGGCTACGGCTGGGAGAAGCTGTTCAGCGAGCGCATGTGCCGCCACTTCCGCGAGGATTTCGGCATCAAGACGCGCATGGCGCGCTACCACAACGTCTACGGCCCCAACGGCACCTACGACGGCGGCCGTGAGAAGGCGCCGGCCGCGGTGTGCCGCAAGATCATCCAGGCCAAGATGTCGGGCCGCCACGAGATCGAGATCTGGGGCGACGGCGAGCAGACACGCTCGTTCATGTACATCGACGACTGCCTGGTCGGCACCACGCGGCTCACCGCCAGCGAGTTCGAGGAGCCACTCAACGTCGGCAGCGACGAGCTGGTGACCATCAACCAGCTGGTCGACATCGTCGAGCGCATCGCCGGCGTGAAGCTGCTGCGCCACTACAAGCTGGACGCGCCCAAGGGCGTGCGCGGCCGCAACAGCGACAACACGCTGATCAAGCAGGTGCTGGGCTGGGCGCCGTCGGTGCGCCTGGAAGACGGCATGGAAAAGACCTATCGTTGGATTTACGACGAAATGGTTGCCGGCAAGGAATCGCGGGTGAACGGCCTGTCGCGCCCGGCCGCCGCCTGACGCGCTCCCGGCCGCGGTCGTCGCGACCGGCCGGCCCTCGGAGAACGTGCAGCCGATGTCAGATCCTTTCGCGCCTGGCGCGCCGATCCAGCCGGTGATCCTGTCCGGCGGGTCGGGGACGCGCCTGTGGCCGCTGTCCCGTGAAGCGTACCCGAAGCAGTTCCTGGCCCTGACTGGCGAACGGTCCCTGCTCCAGCAGACGGTGGAGCGCGTCGCCGACCCGGCGCGCTTCCTGCCGCCGGTGATCGTGTGCAACGCCGAGCACCGCTTCCTGGTGGCCGAGCAGACCCGCGCGATCGGCGTGGTCCCGGCCGCGATCGTGCTCGAGCCCGCCCCCCGCAACACCGCCCCGGCGGTCGCCATCGGCGCGCTGATGGCCGCCGCCGGCGATCCGCGGCGGCCGATCCTGGTGCTGCCGTCGGACCACGCGGTGCGCCGGCCCGAGGCTTTCCTCGCCGCCGTCGACGCCGGACTCGTCGCCGCCATGGACGGCGACCTTGTCACCTTCGGCGTCACCCCGCACGCGCCCGAGACCGGCTTCGGCTACATCCAGCTAGGCGCCCCCGCGCCGCACGCGCCGGGCGTGCGCGCCGTCGCGCGCTTCGTCGAGAAGCCCGACGCCGCCACGGCGCGGCGCTTCCTCGAGGCCGGCGACCACGTGTGGAACGGCGGCATCTTCCTGATGCGCTCGGACCTCTACCTCGCCGAGCTGAAGCGCTTCGAGCCCGAGATCCTCGCCGCCTGCGCCGCCTCGTTCCAGACCGCGCGCCGCGACCTCGACTTCATCCGCCTCGACAAGGCGGCGTTCGAGGCCTCGCCGTCGAAATCCATCGACTACGCCGTCATGGAGCGCACCGCGCGCGCCGCCGTCGTGCCGGTCGACATGGGCTGGAACGACGTCGGCTCGTGGGATGCGCTATGGACCATCGCGGCGCGCGACGCCGCCGGCAACGCGCTGGTCGGCGCCGCCGAGGCGGTGGACACCAGGGACAGCTACGTGCGCGCCGAGGACGGCGTGATGGTGGCGACGCTCGGCGTCAGCGACCTGATCGTGGTGGCGTCGGCCGACGCCGTGCTGGTGGCCGACCGCCGCCGCGCCCAGGACGTCAAGAAAGTGGTCGAGCGCCTCAAGAGCGCCGGCCGCGCCGAGGGCTCGACGCATCTCAAGGTGTTCCGCTCGTGGAGCTACTGCGAGACGGTGTACGGCTTCCAACGTCACCAGGTCAAGCACATCCAGGTGGTGCCCGGCCGCGCGCTGAGTCTGCAGAAGCACAACCAGCGCGCCGAGCACTGGATCGTGGTGCGCGGCGTCGCGCGCGTCACCCGAGGCAACGACGTGTTCGAGCTGTTCGAGAACCAGTCGACCTACATCCCGCTGGGCACCCGCCATCGCCTCGAGAACCCCGGCGACCAGCCGCTGCACCTCATCGAGGTCCAGTCCGGCGCCTATCTCGGCGAGGACGACATCGTCCGTTACGAGGACCAGTACGGCCGGGACTGAGGGGCGGATGCGCCCGGCGCGCGCGGACACGGATGACGCGCGGGGCCGGCGCGGCCGCGATTGACGCACCCGCGGAACGTCCACCCCCCCCTGTCATCCCGAGCGCAGCGAGGGATCCAGGCGCCGACCCTGGATCCCTCGCTGCGCTCGGGATGACAGGGGGCACAGCGGGCGCGGGCACGCTCAAAACATGACGCGCTTGAAGTAGTAACTACCGTGGAGGCGCTCCACGTACACGGGGCAATGGCGCCTCGCCCATCGGTCACACTCTTCTCGAGGATTGCTGAAATCGTCACCTTCATCGTATTCGACGCTCAGCAGGTAGCTTGGCGAGAGGAAGCCGTGGACCGTGCCGATCGGGAACGAAACGGCGCGCCGCCCATCCGGCCCCGGGGTCGCGCGCGACACCTCATATAGGTAGTACGGCGACAACGCCCAGAAACGGATATCCCGAAGCGGAAGAGTCCACACACCCACCGCAAGAGCGATTGAGGGGATCGCTGTCGCTACGCCGACGGTGATCGACGTCCAGTCGCGATTGAGGACTGAAAGCGTGAAGATGCCGATCCAATACGCCGGGATCTGAACCATCACGGTCGCCGCTACCATCTGCACCACAGGCGTAGGGTAGCCGAGAAAAAAACAGAGCTCGGCGAAGAGCCAGATCGCAGCCAATACAATCAGGGCACAGCAGCGAACGATCCCGCCCGCCAACATGGTGCGTCGTAGCGCGGAGGTTCTCGCGAAATCGGTGCGCGCGTCCATGCGGCCCGCTATAGGCCGCTGGTTTGCCGATCCTGTGCAATTGTTCTGGAGTTTCCGCGCGCCGTCAGGCGCGGCGCTCGCCGTAGGGTTCGCCGTTGGTCAGCAGGTCGTCGAAATAGGCGATGGTCTTCTTGAGGCCGGCGTCGAGCCGGACCGCCGGCGTCCACTTCAGGAGCTTCTTCGCCAGCCGGATGTCGGGCTTGCGCTGCAGCGGGTCGTCGACCGGCAACGGCTTGCGCACCAGCTTCGATTTCGAGTTGGTCAGCGCGATCACCTTCTCGGCCAGTTCGCGGATCGTGAACTCGCCGGGGTTGCCGAGATTGACCGGGCCGGTGGTCCCGTCCGGCGCCGCCATGAGGCGGACGAAACCCTCGATCAGGTCGTCGACGTAGCAGAACGAGCGCGTCTGCTGGCCGTCGCCGTAGATCGTGATCGGCTCGCCCTTCAGCGCCTGGACGATGAAGTTCGACACCACGCGGCCGTCGTTGGGGTGCATGCGCGGGCCGTAGGTGTTGAAGATGCGCGCGACCCGGATCGCGCAGCTTGTGCTGGCGGTGGTAGTCGAAGAACAGCGTCTCGGCGCAGCGCTTGCCCTCGTCGTAGCAGGCGCGCGGGCCGATCGGGTTGACGTTGCCGCGGTAGCTCTCGGGCTGCGGATGCACGTCGGGGTCGCCGTAGACCTCGCTGGTCGAGGCCTGGAAGATCTTGGCCCGCGTGCGCTTGGCCAGCCCCAGCATGTTGATGGCGCCGTGCACGCTGGTCTTGGTCGTCTGCACCGGATCGAACTGGTAGTGGATCGGCGAGGCCGGGCAGGCGAGGTTGTAGATCTCGTCGACCTCGACGTAGAGCGGGAAGGTCACGTCGTGGCGCAGCACCTCGAAGTGCGGATGCTCGAGCAGCGGCACGATGTTGCGCTTGGTGCCGGTGAAGTAGTTGTCGACGCACAGCACGTCGTGGCCGTCCGCCAGCAGCCGCTCGCACAGGTGCGAGCCGAGGAAGCCGGCGCCGCCGGTGACGAGGATTCTCTTCGACATCGATCCGTGCCCCTACTCGAAATCCATAGCCGGCCGCGCGCCGGGCGGAAGAAGATCTACCGCGCCGCCGTCCGCGCCCGCTCGACCGCGGCGGTGGCGAGGAACCAGCGCTGGTCGTCCTCCAGCCCCAGGCACGTGAGCACGCCCGACGCGAAGGCGCCGGTGTCGATGCCGATGCGGTTGGCGCGCACCACCGGCGCCGCCGTCGGCGTGTGGCCGTGCACGATGACGCGGCCGTGCTCGACCGGGCTCGACAGGAACTCGTCGCGGATCCACAGCGCGTCGGCGGCGCGCTGGGCGCCCAGCGGCACCCCCGGCTTCACCCCGGCGTGCACGAAGGCGTAGTCGCCGGCCTCGCACAGCATCTGGAGGTCGCGCAGGAAGTCGACGTGCGACGCCGGGATCCGTTCGACCAGTTGCCGGCGCATGTCGGCGTGGCGCTTCATGCCGATCAGCCCCGGCGTGGCGCGCACGCCGTAGCTCAACAGGGTGGCGTCGCCGCCGAAGCTCGACCAGGTCGGGCCGATCGACGGGTCGTCGAGGAAGCGCAGCATCGCCTCGTCGTGGTTGCCCATCAGATGGACCGCGGCGAAGGTCGGCAGCGGATCCGACACCAGCAGGTCGATGACGCCCTTGGAGTCGGGCCCGCGGTCGACGTAGTCGCCGAGATAGATCAGCGAGGCGGTCTCGACCGCCGGTCGGGCGGCATGGTCCTCGAGGATCGCCTCGTGCAGCGCCGTCAGCAGATCGAGCCGGCCGTGGATGTCGCCGATGGCGTAGACGCGGTGCCCCGGCGGCACGACGCGGCGTCGCGGCGTCGCCGGCATCCCGCCCGACCGACCGAAGATCCTACCCAACATCGTTCAACAATACCCGCATCGGCTCCGCCTTTCCATACAAGATTGGCGCGCAAGCCACTGTCCTGACTATAAAATCATCCAAGGGAACCGCGTCGCTGTTGGAGCCGCGCCGCGGCGCCTGCTAGCATCCCCGGCAACGCGCCAAGGGGGGACGAACGCCGTGAGCGACATCCACGTCATCGCCGACATCTTCCGGCACCACGCCAAGCTGCGGCCGGACCTGCCGGCGGTCGTCCAGGACGGCGCGGCGACGACCTACCGGCAGCTCGACGCCGCCGCCAGCAAAGTCGCCAACGGGCTGGTCGCCGCCGGCCTGAAGCCGCAGAGCCGCGTCGCCCATCTCGACAAGAGCGATCCGCGTTTCTTCGAGCTGCTGGCCGGCGCCGCCAAGGCCAACGCGGTGATGGTCTCGGTCAACTGGCGGCTGGCGGCCCCGGAGGTGCTGCACATCGTCAACGACGCCGGCGCCAAGATCCTGTTCGTCGGCGAGGAGTATTTCCCGGTCGTCGACCGCATCCGGGCGGAGCTGACGACGGTGCGCGAGATCGTGGCGTTGACCGGCGCGCATCCCGATTTCGAGCCGTTCGACCGCTGGCGCGACCGCCAGGCCGCCGCCGACCCGATGATCGCGATCGAGCCCGGCGACGTCGCGGTGCAGTTCTACACCTCCGGCACGACCGGCCTGCCCAAGGGCGCGCAGCTCACCAACGCCAACCTGCTGCACTTGCTGCCGACCTGGACGCCGACCTGGCACATGGCGCCGGGCGTGCCGAACATGGTCATCCTGCCGATGTTCCACATCGGCGGCGCCGGCTGGGCCCTGGCCGGGCTCTACGCGGGTTGCACGAACTTCGTCGTGCGCGAGGTCGTGCCGCTGCAGATCCTGCAGATCATCGCCGCGCACCGCATCGAGGTGATCCTGCTGGTGCCGGCGATCATCCTGTTCCTGATGCAGACGCCGCAGATCGCCGAGACCGACATGTCGTCGCTCAAGCTGGTGGTGTATGGCGCGGCGCCGATCCCGGCCGAGCTGCTTCGCCAGGCGCTGAAGGTGTTCCCCTGCGGCTTCCAGCAGGTCTACGGCCTGACCGAGACCACCGGCGCCGTCACCCTGCTGCCGCCGGAGGACCACGACCCCGACGATCCGAAGAAGCTGCTGTCCTGCGGCTACGCCCAGAAGGGCGTCGAGCTGCGCATCGTCGGCGAGGACGGGCGGGATTGCGCGCTCGACGCGGTCGGCGAGATCGCGGTGCGCTCGCCGCAGATCATGAAGGGCTACTGGAAGCTGCCGGAGGCGACCGCGCGCGCCATGCGCGGCGACTGGTTCTTCACCGGCGACGCCGGCTACCTCGACGCCAAGGGCTACCTGTTCATCTACGACCGCGTGAAGGACATGATCGTCAGCGGCGGCGAGAACATCTACCCCGCCGAGGTCGAGAGCGCGCTGTTCAGCCATCCCGCCATCGCCGACGTCGCGGTGATCGGCGTGCCCGACGAGCGCTGGGGCGAGGCCGTGAAGGCCGTCGTCGTGACCAAGCCCGGCACCGAATTGACGCCGGCCGAGGTGATCCGCTGGGCGCGCGAGCGCATCGCCGGCTACAAGCTGCCGAAGACCGTCGATTTCGTCGACGCCCTGCCCCGCAACCCCACCGGCAAGATCCTCAAGCGCGAGCTGCGCGAGCCGTACTGGAAGGGCAAGGAGCGGCGGGTGAATTGAGGGGCAGCTTCTCCGCAAGCGGCGGCCAGGTGCGATAGTTTGGTTGGAAATCGAACATCGGGGTCCGTTCGATGTACCGTCTTCTACCGTTGCTCTCCGCGCTGCTGTTGGCGCACGCTGCTCTCGCCGCCCCGCCGAGCGACGCCGACCGCGAGCGTTTCGAGCCTCTCCTGAAGGCGGTATCCTCGAAGCCCGAGGGTGGGCGTACCGGCGCAGGTGGCGGCGAGAGCTCGGCCGTCGCGCAGCAGTTCTCGCCACGGGTCCGCACAGTTCTCTGGCCGCGACAGGCGCCGCGCACTCCCGCGACACCGCGTGACAACTTTGTCGACAACCCGTTGACCGACTTCGTGGCAAGAGGGATCCACACCATCGATGATTTCGTGCTTCGTGATGTGCGCATCAGCACAAACGGCGATCTTGCGCGCATCGTCGGCGATGCGACCCTGGTCGACTGGTTCATGGTCGACGTCTCCAGACCCTCCGATAGTCCGCGATTCGAGCGCAAGGAGGTGCGCCTTCGAATCGTGAAGATAGGAAACGCTTGGAAGATCGATCGCATCGACGCCGCGCCCTTGGACCCGGACGCCAGATCCTGCGAGGACCGGCGCCATGAGCCGTCCAGCGCCTACGGCCATCCTCTGACGTTCTATATTCCTAACCTGTCCGGCCGGATCGTCGAGGTGGTGTATCGCACGGACGACACGCTGGTGATCCTTCGGGAGCGGCTCGGCGATTGGTGTTTGTCGATGCCGACGAGGGATTCGCTACCCGCGATGGGAATCCCGGACGACGCGCTCCAGCCGTATCGCGAGCTACGCGTCAACGTCCTCCTCCACTGGGTCGACCAACGGAAGGCGCTCGCCGTCCCGGCGATCCTCGGGCCATGACGGACACCGCTCGCACTGGCCCCGCAGCGGGAGGGTTGAGTTGCCGACCACCGCGCTGATCTTCGATTTCGACGGCACGATCCTCGACACCGAGACGCCGGAATTCGAGTCGTGGCGGCTGGAATACGCGGTGTTCGGCGTCGAGCTGCCGCGCGCGCTGTGGGCGGCGATGATCGGCACCCACGACACCTCGGCGTTCGAGCCCTACGGCTACCTCGAGGCGACCATCGGCGCGCCGCTGGACCGCGAGCGGCTGCGCGCCCGCCGCCGCGCCGCCATGCACGACTTGATCGCCGCCGAGCGGCCGCGTCCCGGGATCGAGGGCTGGATCGCCGCCGCCCGCGGCCGCGGCATGGGCCTGGCCGTCGCCTCGACCTCGCGGCGCGACTGGGTCGAGCGCCATCTCTGCGGCGCCGGGCTGGGGACGCGTTCGACCATCTCGCCTGCGGCGACGAGGTCGAGCGCGTGAAGCCGGCGCCGGACCTCTACCATCTCGCGCTAGACCGCCTCGGCGTCGATGCGCGCGCGGCCATCGCGATCGAGGATTCGCCCAACGGGGTCGCCGCGGCGAAGGCCGCCGGCTTGTTCTGCATCGCCGTGCCCAATCCGATGACCGCCGGCCTTGATCTCTCCGCCGCCGATATCCGCGTCGACAGCCTGGCCGGACTCGACCTCGCCGAAGCCTTGCGCGCCGCCGGCTAGGTCTCGATCTCCTTCACCATCCGCGCGCGCAGGGCGGCGTCGGGCAGCGGGCCCGAGCCGGCGGCGGCGTTGTCGCGCATGTGGCGGGCCTGGCTGGTGCCGGGGATGACGCAGGTCACGGCGGGGTGGCCGAGCAGGTATTTCAGCAGGATCTGCGCCCAGCTCGCGCAGCCGATCTCCGCCGCCCAGCCCGGTAGCGGCCGCGGCGCCAGCCGGCGGATCAGCCCGCCGCCGCCGAACGGCATGTTCACGACCACCGCCACGCCGCGCTCCGCCGCCGCCGGCAACAGGCGCCGCTCGGCGTCGCGGTCGTCGAGCGCGTAGTTGACCTGCACGGAATCGAACGCCTCGGCGCGCAGCGCCGCCTCCAGCTCGTCGTGCGCCGAGGCGGTGTAGTGCGTCACGCCGATGTGGCGCACGCGGCCCTCGCGCTTCCACGCCCGCAACGTCGCGAGATGGGTGCGCCAGTCCACGAGATTGTGGATCTGCATCAGATCGACCGGGTCGGCCGCCATGCGCCGCATCGATTCGCGCATCTGCGCCACGCCGGCGTCGCGGCCCTGGGTCCACACCTTGGTGGCGACGAAGGCCTTGTCGCGCGCCTTCAGCGACGTCAGCAGATCGCCGACCACGCCCTCGGCGGCACCGTACATCGGCGAGGAGTCGATCACCGAACCGCCGGCCTCGAACAGCGCGCGCAGCACCTCGGCGAGCGGCGCCCGCGCGGCGGCGTCCGCGCCGACATCGAACACGCGCCAGGTGCCGAGGCCGATCACCGGCAGCTTCACGCCGGTCGAGGGGATGGTCCGTGTCAGCATGCCCGCTCCCATCTGGGCGCTGGAGGGCACGGCGCGCCCGGCCGCGGTCGCCGCCACGCCGGCGAGGAACGCCGCGCGCGTCAGTCGCGCCGCCTTCGCTTTGCCGGGTTCCGCGCCGCGTTCGTCCATCGTCATCGCCCCCGTCGGCCGACCGGCCGGACGGCGCAACGTAGAGCAAATCGCGGCTTATGGGAGCGGCCGGCCGCTCCTTGCCGCGAGCACAGCCGGCGCCGCCAGAGCGGCGGCGCCCCGCCGGCACCACCAGCACCGAAGCAGCGCCGCCCCCCTCCGGGGCCGTCTTCCGAGGGGGCGCCAGCGCCATCCCTACGCGCCGGGTCGCACCATGGCGGCCGGCGTCATCCCGAGCGCAGCGAGGGATCTTTCAGTGGCGGAAAGATCCCTCGATGCGCTCCGAATTCCGCGACCGGCTGTTGTCGGCCCTGTTCTTCGCCTCCGGCTTCGCGGCGCTGACCTACCAGCCGTGCTGGCAGCGGTTGCTGTTCGACGCCTTCGGCATCGATCTGCACTCCATCACCATCGTGGTGTCGACCTTCATGCTCGGTCTCGGCGTCGGCTCGCTGATCGGCGGGGCGGTGGCCGACCGGTTCCCCGCCCGCACGACCACCGCGTTCATCTGCTTCGAGGCGGCGATCGGGCTGTTCGGCGCGGCCAGCGGCTGGGTACTGCCGGCGGTGGGCGACGCATTCGTCGGCGCCTCGTTCGCCACCGTGGCGGTCGCCAACTTCCTGCTGCTGCTGATCCCGACCACGATGATGGGCGCGACCCTTCCGCTGCTGGTCGCCAACGCCGTGCGCACCCGGCGGGCGGCGACCGGGGTCGACGATGACGGCGACGTCGGCGTCGAGACCGGCCGGCTGTATTTCGTGAACACGATGGGCGCCTGCGCCGGCGCCGCCGTGCCGACCTTCGCGCTGTTCCGGTTCACCACGCTCGACGGCGCCATCGCGCTGGCCGCCGCCGTCAACGCGCTGGTGGTGTGCGCCGCGTTGCTGTTCCTGCGGACGCCCGCGCCGGCGAACGCGGCGGAGGCCTGACCATGCCCCGCTACCTGCCGCACGCGCTGTCGTTCCTCGCCGGCTTCCTGAGCCTCAGCCAGGAGATCCTGTGGACGCGCCTCGTCGCGTTCTCGTTCGGCGGCATCCCGCAGGCCTTCGCCTTCGTGCTCGCGACCTACCTGTTGGGCATCGCGCTGGGCGCCGACATCGGCAAGGACCTCTGCCGCCGCGCCTCGGCGCGCGGGCTGGCCGGCGTCGACCTCCAGCGCGCCCTGCTGCGCCATTGCGGCTGGGTGTTCGTCATCGCCGCCGGAATCGACGTCGCCGGACCGTGGCTGTTCGCGTTGGCGCACGGCAGCGCCGTCGGTTCCGGGGTCGCGGCGCTGGCGATGATCACCACCGCGCTGGTCAAGAGCGTGCTGTTCCCGATCGTGCACCAGCTCGGCGCCGGCGCCGACACGCGCCGCCTCGGCGGCGGCTTCTCCAAGGTCTACTGCGCCAATATCCTCGGCTCGACCTGCGGGCCGCTGGTGACCGGCTTCTACCTGCTCGACGTCGTGTCGCTGCAGACAGCGCTGGCGCTGGTCGCGGCGTCGAGCGCCGTGCTCGGCGCGACGCTGCTGGCCGCGATCCCCCGCGCCGCCGGCGAAAGCGCGCCGCTGCCGGAATCGGCGCGCGCCAGCTCGCGCCGTCAGGAGGCGCTGCTGCGCATGTTCACGCCGCCGGCCGCCCGCGCGACGTTGGCCGACGGCGGCGTGGTCGTGGCGCTGGCCGGCGCCGCGCTGCTCGGACCCTTCAACCTGGTCGAGACCGTGGTCGAGCGCGGGCTGGCGCGCGATCCCAACGTCGCGTCGACCGAGGTCCGGCATCTCGTAGAGAACCGCCACGGCATCGTGCACACGCTCGTCGACTCCGCGCGCGGCGACATCGTGTTCGGCGACGGCGTCTACGACGGCCGGGTCAACCTCGATCCGCGCACAAACGCCAACCGCATCGACCGCATGTTCTATTTCGCCGCCGCCGCGCAAGACGCGCGGCGCGTGCTGGTGATCGGCCTCAGCGCCGGCGCGTGGACCCGCCTGCTGCAGGGTCTGCCGAACCTCGAGCGCATCGACGCCGTCGAGATCAACCCCGGCTACGTCGAGCTGATCCGGCGCTATCCCGCCGTCGCGCCGCTGCTCGACGACCGCCGCATCGTCGTCCATGTCGACGACGGCCGCCGCTGGCTCAAGCGCCACCCGGCCGAGCGATACGACCTGATCGTGATGAACACCAGCGTGCACTGGCGCGCCTACGCCACCAACCTGCTGTCGCGCGAGTTTCTCGAGATCGCCCGCGGCCACCTCAATCCCGGCTCGACGACCGCCGCATCGTCGTCCATGTCGACGACGGCCGCCGCTGGCTCAAGCGCCACCCGGCCGAGCGATACGACCTGATCGTGATGAACACCAGCGTGCACTGGCGCGCCTACGCCACCAACCTGCTGTCGCGCGAGTTTCTCGAGATCGCCCGCGGCCACCTCAATCCCGGCGGCATGATCACCTACAACGGCTCCGGATCGGACGACGCGTTCAAGACGGCGGCTTCGGTGTTCCCGCACGCGCGGCGCTACGAGAACTTCATCCTCGGCTGGATGGCGCCGCCCGACCTGCCGCCGGCCTTGATCGAAAAGCGCCTCTGGGCGATGACGCTGGATGGCAAGCCCATCCTCGATCCGGCGGCCGAGGCCGACCGCCGCGTGGTCGCGGGCATCGCCAACCGGAAGCTCGTGACCATCGCCGAGGTCGAGGCGGCGTCGCGTCGGAAGCTGGAGATTGTGACCGACCGCAACATGGTCACCGAGTTCCGCCACGGCAGCGCGATCTCCGGCGCCGCGCCGCACTGATCGACGACCACGCGCGCCTCCACGGCGCTGAAGCGGCGGCGCGATCGCGTCACGGCGCGCTGGCGGGCGGCGGCGCGCGTGCTATCGTCGCGGCATGAACAGCCGTTTACCTCGACCGATCCCGCCACGCCGCCGGGTGGCGTCGTGAGCGAGAAGCCCGCCGACGCCGCCCCGCGCGGCGATCTCCAGCGCGCCCGCGAGGCGCGCGCGGCGACCCTCGACGACGCCCGTCCGAAGGCCGTCGCGCAGCAGCGCAAGCGCGGACGCTGGACGACGCGCGAAGCGATCGCGGCCCTGACAGATGGCGGCAGCTTCGTCGAGTATGGCGGCCTGGTGCGCCCGGCCGTGAAGGGCATGGAAGGCGCCGCCGACGGCATCGTCATGGGCACGGCGCGCATCGACGGGCGGCCGGTCGACCTGATGTTCTACGACTACACGGTCTACGCCGGCACGCAGAGCGCGATGAACCACCAGAAGGCGACGCGCATCTTCGAGCACGCCGAGCGCAACCGGCTGCCGGTGGTGTGCTGGCTCGACGGCGGCGGCGCGCGGCCGCACGACATGACCGTCGACACCCGTGGCGCCACGCCGACCTTCGTGGTGTTCGCGCGCCTGTCGGGGCTGGTGCCGACCATCGGCATCCTGCCGGGCCGCGCCTTCGCCGGACAGGCCAACCTCGCGGGCATGTGCGACCTGCTGATCGGGCTGGAAGGCACATCGATGGGCATGGCCGGCCCGCCGCTGGTCGAGGCCGCGCTGGGCGTGCGGCTGACGCCGGAGGAAATCGGCCCGATCGACGTCCACGTCGCTTCGGGCGTGGTCGACGTGCTGGTCAAGGACGAGGCGCAGGCCATCGCCGTGGCGAAAAAATACCTCGGCTACTTCTCCGGACCGTCGCCGACATTCACCGCCCCGCCCGATCCGACCGCCTTGCGCGACATCGTGCCGGAGAGTCCCCGTCGCGCGTACAACGTGCGGAAGGTGATCGACGGCCTCGCCGATGTCGGCAGCGTCCTCGAGCTCAAGCCGGCGTTCGGCCGCGCGGTGGTGACCTCGTTGATCCGGCTGGGTGGACGTCCGGTCGGCGTGGTCGCCAACCAGCCGATGTTCCTGGCCGGCGCGATCGACAGCCCGGCCTCGGTCAAGACGGCGCGCTTCATCCAGATCTGCGACGCCTTCGACATCCCCGTGCTGCTGCTGTGCGACACGCCCGGCCTGATGGTCGGTCCGGACGTCGAGAAGACGGGGCTGGTGCGCCACAGCGCCCGCGTGCTGACCGCCCTGGCCAACGCGACCATCCCGGTGATGACCGTGGTGCTGCGCAAGGCCTACGGGCTGGGCTACTACATCATGGGATCGCGCCCGCTCAATCCCGCGATCCTTCTGGCGTGGCCGACCGCGGAGTACGGTGGCATGGGCCTGGAGGGCGCCGTCAACATCATCTACCGGCAGGAGCTGGAGGCGGTCGCCGACCTCGACGAGCGCGCCGCCCTCCACAAGCGGCTCACCGACGAGCTGAAGCGCTCCAACACCGCCGTCGAGGTGGCGTCGCGCTTCCACTACGACGACGTGATCGATCCGGCGGACACGCGTGAAATCCTCCTGAACACTCTGGCGACCGTCCCACCGCCACCGCCGCGCGCCACCCGCAAGCGGTTGATCGAGCCGTTCTGAGCGCGGCGCCGGGACGTCCATCGGAGAGAAGCGATGACCACGACATGGCGCGATCCGCGCATCCCCGCCGCCGAGGATTGCGTGTTGCGGCCGCTGCTGGAGCGGCGCGCGGCCGAGACGCCCGACAAGGAGTTCGCGCGCTTCGCCGACGGCACGGTCTGGACCTACCGCCAGACGCTGGAGATCACGCGGCGCACCGCCGCCGGCCTGCGCGCGCTGGGCGTGGCGCAGGGCGACCACGTGCTGTCGTGGCTGCCCAACGGGCCGGACGCGGTCCGCGTCTGGTTCGGCCTCAACTACCTCGGCGCCGTGTACGTGCCGATCAACCTCGCCTACCGCGGGCGGTTGCTGGAGCACGTCGTCGAGAACTCCGACGCGAAGTTGATCGTGGCGCACGCCGACCTCGTGGGACGCCTGGCCGACGTGTCGCGCGCCAAGCTGACCGACGCGGTGCTGCTCGGCGGCGCCGGCGCGCCGGTGCCGGGTTTGACCGCGCATCCCGCCGCCGCGCTCGAGCCGGCCGACGCCGCGCCGCCGGCGCTAAACCGCGACATCGCGCCGTGGGACACGCAGTGCATCGTCTATACGTCCGGCACGACCGGCCCGTCGAAGGGCGTGCTGTCGTCCTATCTGCAGGCCTACTCGATGGGCAACGACCCCTTCCACTTCATGGGGCCGGACGACCGCTACATGGTGAACCTGCCGCTGTTCCATGTCGGCGGCACGATCGCGGTCTACACGATGCTGATCAAGGGCGGCTCCGTCGCCGTGGTCGACGCCTTCGACACGGCGTCGTTCTGGCGCGTCGTGCGCGAGACGCGGACGACGACGGTGGTGCTGCTGGGCGTCATGGCGACGTTCCTGGTCAAGCAGCCACCCGGCCCGCAGGACCGCGACCACACGCTGCGCACCGCGATCATGGTGCCGCTATGCGAGGACACCGAGGCGTTCTCCGCCCGCTTCGGCTGCGACATCTACACCGTCTTCAACATGACGGAGGTCTCGACGCCGCTCGTGTCCGGCCGCAATCCCGGTCCGCTCGGCACGTGCGGAAGGCCGCGGCCCGGCGTCGAGGTGCGCGTGGTCGACGAGAACGATTGCGAGGTCGCCACCGGCGAGGTCGGCGAGCTGATCGTGCGCACGGACCGCCCGTGGGCCATGAACCACGGCTACTATAAGAATCCCGAGGCCACGGTGCGGGCGTGGCGCAACGGCTGGTTCCACACCGGCGACGCCTTCCGGCTCGACGCCGACGGCAACTATTTCTTCGTCGACCGCATGAAGGACGCGATCCGCCGCCGCGGCGAGAACATCTCCTCGTTCGAGGTAGAGACCGAGGTCTGCGCCCATCCCGCCGTCAAGGAGGCGGCCGTCGTCGCGGTGCCCAGCGAGTTCGCGGAGGACGAGGTGCTGGCCGTGGTCTCGCCGGTCGACGGCGCCAGCATCGATCCGGAGGAGCTGACGCGGTTCCTGATCCCGCGCATGGCGCACTTCATGGTGCCGCGCTACGTGCGGATCGTCGACGCGCTGCCCAAGACGCCGACGCAGAAGGTGCAGAAGCACATGCTGCGCACGGAGGGCATCACCGCCGACACGTGGGACCGCGAGAAGGCCGGCATCCGCCTGCGGCGGGAGAAGATCGGCGTGTAGCGGCGATCCGCGAACGGGCGCGATCGCGCCCGCGAACCGTCGTCCCGAGCGCAACGAGGGTGTGGATTCACATTCGAGGCGCAACAGTTTGTCGAAGAAGACCTCGGCCGGGGACCTGAAGGCGAGGCACTTGCGGGGCGTGTTGTTGTAGGCGGCAATCGCGGCGTCGAGGCGGTCGAGAGTGATCGTGTCGAGGTCGGTCTTGCGTGGCAAGCGTCCGCGCAGGCGTCCGATGGCGTTCTCGACGCCGCCCTTCTGCCACGGGCTGTGGGGGTCGCAGAAGAAGGCGCGGAGGCCGAGGGCGTCGGCGAGCGAGCCGTGGCGGGCGAACTCCGTGCCGTTGTCGAAGGTGATGGTGCGTCGCAGGCGGGGATCGAGCCGCTGGAACCAGGCGAGAAGCCGCTCGGCGACGGGTCCGGGGAGCTTGCCGGGCTGGTGCGCCGCCAGGACCAGACGGGACTTGCGTTCGTGGGCGACGAGGATGGTCCGGCCGGGCGTGGCGAACGACATGAGGTCGCCCTCCCAGTGGCCGAAGGTGCGGCGGCCGTCGACGCCGGGGGGCCGTAGATCGATGGGGACGCGGCCCTTGATGAGATCGTCGACGGAGCGTTTGCGCCGTCCGAGCCGGCCGCGGCGGTGCTTGCGGCGCGGCAGGTAGTTGCGCCAGGCGGCGTCGTTGGTGCGACGGCGCTGGGCGTGGATGAAGCGGTAGATGCTCTCGTGGCTGATGCTGGCGGCGCGCTCGCGTCCGAGGCGGCCGGCGACCTGCTCGGGCGACCAGCCCTGGGCGAGGCGCCCGAGGACGAGGCCGCGCAGGTCCGCGTCGCGTTCGAGGCGGAGCCGGTCCATCGCCGGGCGCGGGCCTGCTCCTGGGCGTAGGCCGGCCTGTAGCCGACCGTGGTCCCGCTGTTGCGCCTCAGCTCGCGCGAGATGGTCGATGGCGCGCGATCCACAGCTGCAGCGATCTGGCGGATCGACTGGCCGGCTTGTCGAAGGCGGGCAATCTCGCACCGCTCGTCGAGGTCGAGGTGGTCGTATCGTGTACCCATGGCAACACCTTAAGCTGGTGTTGCGCCTCGTTTGTGAACTCAGGGGGATCTTGAGAGCGTCGGAATGATCCCTCGCTGCGCTCGGGATGACAGCGGAGACGGACCCGCGCGCCGGCGCCCTACCTCAACGCGGCGCCAGTATCCGCAGCCAGTCGCAGGCGGCGGCGAGCTCGGCGCGGGCGGCGGCGCAGTAGGACATCGCGCGCAGATGCCCGTGGATCAGACCGGTTCCCGGTCTGAACGCGACCGGCACGCCGGCGGCGCGCAGCGCGTCGGCGTAGGCGCGGCCGTCGTCGCGCAGCGGATCGTGCTCGGCGACGGCGACGAAGGCCGGCGGCGATCCGGCGTGGTCCGGCGCCAGCAGCGGCGCCACGCGCGGGTCACGCCACAGCGACTCGTCGGGGCAATACGTCGACCACGTGCCTCGCACGCCGGCTGAAGTGATGATCGGCCCGTCGCCGTTCTCGACGTAGGACGGCCGCGACGAGCCGGTGTCGACCGCGGGATAGAACAATAGCTGGCCGACCGGCGCCGACGGCGCACCGCGCCGCGCCAGGCAGATCGCGGCGGCGAGGTTGCCGCCGGCGCTGTCGCCCCCGACCGCGACGGCGTCGGCGCGGACGCCGAGACCGGCGGCGCTCGCGCGGACCCAGTCCAGCGCGGTCCCGACATCGTCGAATCCCGCGGGGAACGGCCGCTCCGGCGCCAGCGCGTAGTCGACGCTGACGACCGTCCAGCCGGCGTCGCGGGCGATCACTATCGCGATGTCGGCATGGGTCTCGGGACTGCCCATCACGAAGCCGCCGCCATGCAGGAACACCAGGCACGGGGCGTCCGTGTCGCCGGTGCGCCGGAACACGCGCACGCGCACCGAGCGTCCGGCGTGCGCGGCGATACGCTCCTCCTCGACGAGCCCGTCGGGAAGCGCCGGCCGCAAGCCGGCGGCCAGCGATTCGATGCGCGCGCGGCGGTCGGCGATGGTCGCGACCGGCGGCGCGGCGGCCCAGGCGGCGTCCCAGAACGCGAGGAACGGCAGCAGTTCGGGGTCGATCACCCCGTCCTACTCCGCCGCGAGCCGGACCGGCGGCGTCGTCTCGCTGCGCACGCGCGTGTACTCGTCGTCGGGCATCGCCACCATCGCCTTGTAGCGCGCCTCGGGATAGACCATGTGCGGCTTCGCGGGATCGACGGGCGGCTGCGGCAGCGGCGGCCCGTCGTTGCGGCACGCCGCCGGCGCCTTGTAGCGCGCCAGCTCCTCGGCGCTGATCCCGGCCAGCCCGACGACCTCCGGATCGATCCACGCGCGCGCGTCGATCGGTACCGGCGAGGTCGACAACTCGAGGCTGAGATTCTCAGGGCCCGCGAAGTAGATCGACTTGCAGAAGCCGTGGTCGATCGGGCCGAACACGTTGATCCCGCGCGAGCGGATGCGGTCGCGCATCGCCAGCAGCTCCTCGTCGCCGTTCACGTTGAGGGCGAGGTGCTGCATCGCGCCCGGCGCGCAGGGGGCGCCGGCGTTGCCGGAATGCGTCACGCCGATCTGGCGCGGCACCTTGGCGATGTCGGGGCTCTGCACGAAGGCGATCGAGCAGGTGTCGTTGAGCTTCACGAAGCCGTGCCACGCGCCCTTGACGCCATGCATCCAGTACAGCGCCACGAGCTCGGTGCCGAGCACGTCGGAAAAGAACGCGATCTGGGTCTTGATGTCGGCCGTCGTGATCGCGAGGTGGTGCAGGCCGTCGGGCTTGGTCATGGATGTCTCCGGCGGAAGGTTCCGCGGCAGCGTGGACCGCATGCCGGAACCGCGCAAGCCGGCCATCGACGGCGCCCCGGACCGGCGCTAAACAGTCGTTCACCCCACGCCGTCCGCGCGACGGCCCGACACGACGCGGGAAGCCCGACATGACCGATCTGCCCGACAATCTGACGCCGGTGCGCGAGAACCACGTGTTCGACGAGGCGAAGCTCGCGGCGTTCATGAAGGACAACGTCGACGGTTACAAAGGCCCGTTGCGCGTGCTGCAGTTCGAGGGCGGCCAGTCGAACCCGACCTTCCATCTGACCGACGGCGGCGGCCGCGAATACGTCATGCGCAAGAAGCCGCCGGGCAAGCTGCTGCCCTCGGCGCACCAGGTCGACCGCGAATACCGCGTGATCAAGGCGCTGGGCGACCACACCGACGTGCCGGTGCCGAAGGCGTACGCGCTGTGCCGCGATCCCGACGTTCTGGGCGTCGATTTCTACATCATGCAGTTCCTGCCGGGACGCATCCTCGCCGATCCGATGATGCCCGGTATCTCGCCGGTCGACCGCGGCCGGATCTTCGATTCGATGAACGACGTGCTCGCCCGCATCCACAACGTCGACTACAAGGCCGTCGGCCTCGGCGATTTCGGCCGCCAGGGCCAGTACATCCAGCGCCAGGTGTCGCGCTGGACCCAGCTCTACGACCTGTCGGCCACCGAGCACATCGAGACCATGGAGCTGCTGAAGAAGTGGCTGCCCGGCAACATCCCGCCGCTCGACGAGACGCGCATCAACCACGGCGACTACCGGCTGGGCAACACGATCGTGCATCCGACCGAGCCGCGGATCATCGCGGTGCTGGACTGGGAGCTGAGCACGCTCGGCCATCCGCTGGCCGATCTCGGCTACAACTGCATGACCTACCATTTCGGCGAGGGCTTCGGCGCGTCGAGCGGCTATGCCGGCCAGGATCTGAAGGCGCTGGGCATCCCGTCGGAGGCCGACTACGTCGCGGCCTACGCCAGGCGCACGGGACGCGATGGAATCCCGGACTGGGATTTCTACGTCGCCTTCTCGCTGTTCCGCCTCGCCGGCATCGTGCAGGGCGTCTACAAGCGCGGACTGGACGGCAACGCGTCCTCGACCACGGCGACGAAGTACGGCAACCGCGCCCGCTACATGGCCGACATGGCGTGGAACCTGGTCAAGCATCGCGCCTGAGGAATGACGCCGGTCCGCCTACGGCCCGATGACCACGGTCAGACATCCCGTCACGACGTTTCCGCCGTGCATCGTGATGTCCTGAAGAATGCGGATCGCCATCAGATTGTTCACGAGGACACTCGGTGACCCGATGACGAAAACGTCGGGCACGCCGACGCAGGTCGCCTTGTCGGTCACCCGCGCCTGCGGCAGCCCGCCGGTCAGGACCGTGATCGCGCAGGGTGGCAGGACAGGTCCGCCGACATGCGGCTTCGGGCCGTCGGACATTGGGCAGATGTGCGGATCGCCGACACGGGCGGCCAAGTTGGCCATGTTGCGCCCCAAAAAAGCGAGTTATCACTCATAAATTACCCGATCGCCGGCGGCGACGCCAGCGGAATCTTCAGCCGCGCGCGGCAAGGGAGCATCTGGATGGCCCACGACGACGGAATCGCCGAATTCGGCCGCCGCACGGCGGCCGCGCTGGCCATGGGCGGCCCCGACCGCCTCGCCCGCCGCCGATCCAACGGCCTGCTGAACGCCCGTGAGCGGATCGAGGCCTTCCTCGATGCCGGCTCTTGGGTCGAAGAGGGTCGCTACGCCGTGTCGGCCAACCCCGCCGACCGCGATACCACACCGCAGGACGGCCAGATCCACGGTTTCGGCAAGGCCGGCGGCCGCATGGTCGCGGTCGCGGCCAACGACCTCACCGTCAAGAGCGCCTCCTCCGCCGAGATCAACAGCCGCAAGGCGCGCTGGCTGCTACGGACGGCGGTGCGGACCGGCGTGCCGCTGGTGCATTTCGGCGCCTGCGGCGGCGCCCGCATGCCCGACGCGCAGGGCGCCCGCGGCATGGCGGTGTTCGGCAACGAGCTGAGCTACGACCGCCGCCGGCGCATTCCGATGATCAGCGCCGTGGCCGATCCCAGCTTCGGCGGCTCGTTCTGGATGGTCTGCCGGTCGGACATCGTGGTGATGCGCAAGGGCGCGATCATGGCCGTCGCCAGCCCCAAGGTGAACCGCGTCGCCATCAGCGAGGCGTCGGACTGGGCCGAGATCGGCGGCTGGGAGATGCACACCGAGGTCACGGGCATCGCCGACCTGGCGGTCGACACCGAGGACGAGATGTTCGACGCGGTGCGCCGCTACCTCTCCTACCTGCCGTCGCACCAGAACGAGGCGCCGCCCGTGGCCGCCGTGACGCCGGGCTCGGGCGACGAGATGGCGTCGATCCTCGACATCGTCCCGGAGAGCCGCGCCAAGGTCTACGACGTGCGCCGCGTGATCCGCGCGGTGTTCGACAAGGACAGTTTCATGCCACTGCGGGAACGCTACGGCAAATCCTGCGTCACCGGATTCGCGCGGCTCGATGGAAAGCCGGTCGCCGTCGCCGCCTGCAACCCGATCTTCAAGGGCGGCTCGCAGGACGACAAGTCGATCGACAAGTACACCAATCTGCTGGTGCTGGCCGACAGCTTCAACCTGCCGGTCGTCATCCTCGCCGACACGCCGGGATTCCTGATCGGCATCGAGGGCGAGCGCGCCAAGGTCGGCGCCCGCATCATGAACAACCTGCAGGCCCTGGAGCTGACGACGGTGCCGAAGATCGGCGTCATCCTGCGCAAGAGCTACGGGCAGGCCTACCTGAACTTCGGCGGCGGCACGACCGACGAGCTGGCGGCGTGGTTCAGCGCCGATATCGGCTTCGTCGATCCCAACGTCGGCGTCAGCGTCGTGCACAACCTGACCTACGAGCAGGATCCGGAGCGCTACAAGCGGCTTGCGGCCGAGATGGCCAGGGACAGCTCGGCCTACGACCTCGCCGGCATGTTCGCCGCCCAGCACGTGATCGACCCGCGCCACACCCGCGAGTACCTGATCCGCGCGCTGGAGATCCACCACCGCCGCCGCGAGGGCGGCATCGGCCAGCACCTCATGGCGGCGTGGCCGCGGGTGACGTGAACGCGGCGCGGGTGCCGGGGATCAGCGCGGCGCCGGCCCCGGCGTCAGGATGTCGAACATCAGCGGGAAGTCGTCGAGCATGGCGAAGAGCGCCGTGACGACGCCGGCGTCGCCGTCGACCTTCAGCGCGCCGGCGTCGATCGCCGCGGCGGCCGTGGTGGCGTTGACCATCAGCGCGTCGAGCGTCGGGCGCGCCGTCGTCACCACCGCGGCGGCCGGCGGAGAGGACCGGCCCGGCCGTTGGGTCAGGGTCGAGTTCTCCAGATTGAGCGCGACGTCCTCGCCGGTGTCGGTGAAGCGCCAGTCGATAGCGAAGCGCCGCCCCGCGACCTTGTCGACGTTCAGCCGCACGCCCATGAAGTCGAAGAAGATGCTGGTGTCGACCGCCCGGATGAGATCGGGGCTGAGGATCGGCCGCGGCGGCAGGCGCAGCGGGCCCCAGCGCAGCTCGCGGGCGCCGAACAGGTAGGCGTTGCGCCACGTCGCCGACTCGGCCTGGTAGCCGAGCTGCTCCAGCGCGTCGGCCGCCAGCTCGCGCGCCTCGCGATTGGCGGGATCGGCGAACACCACGTGGTACATGACCTGCGCCACCCAGCGGTACTCGCCCTTCGCGAAATCGGCCCGCGCGCGCGCGAGCACCGCTTCGGCGCCGCCCATGTAGTCGACGGTCCGCTTGGCGGTCTCGACCGGCGGCAGCGGGCTGAGGTTGGCGGGGTTGCCGTCGTACCAGCTCAGGTACTTCTGGTAGACCGCCTTGGCGTTGTGGCTGACCGTGCCGTAGTAGCCGCGCGACGACCAGTCGCGGCGCAGCTCCGGCGGCAGATCGAGCTTCTCGGCGATCTCCGCCGGACGCAGGCCGAGATTGGCCATGCGCAGCGCCTGGTCGTGGATGTGCTTGTAGAGGTCGCGCTGCCGCGCGAGGAACGCCCGGACCGCGTCGCGGCCCCAGGTCGGCCAGTGGTGCTGGGCGATGAGCACGTCGGTGCGCGGCCCGTACATCTCCATCGCCTCGGCGATGTAGCGCGACCACAGCCTGGTGTCGCGCGCAGCGGCGCCGCGCAGCGGGATGAAGTTGTGCAGATGGCGCGTGACGTTCTCGGCCATGTTCAGCACGCCGAACTGCGGGAAGAACATGTGCATCTCGGCCGGCGCCTCGCTCTCCGGCGCGAGCTGGAAGTCGATCTCGACGCCGTCGATGACGCGGCGCTCGGTGACCGCCTCGATCAGCGTGGTCGGCGGGATCAGCGTGACGCTGCCGCGCGCGGTGACCTTGCCGAGGCCGGCGTCGACCTGCTCGCGCGCGCCCGGCGGCAGCAGCGGGCCGAACTGGAACATGGCGCGCCGCGTCATCGCCACCCCGGCCAGCACGTTCTCGCCGCCGACCGCCTCCATGAATCCCGACGGCGCCACGATCTGGACGCGGCCGGCGCGCGCGTCGTCCTCGGTCGCCACGCCCTTCACGCCGCCGTAGTGGTCGACGTGGCTGTGGCTGTAGATCACCGCGACGACCGGCCGGCGCGGGCGGTGGGCGTAGTAGAGCTCGAGTCCGGCGCGCGCGACCTCGGCGGTGGTCAGCGGATCGATCAGGATCACGCCGGAGTCGCCCTCGACGATCGTCATGTTGGCGAGGTCGAAGCCGCGGATCTGGTAGACGCGGTCGACGACCTTGAACAGCCCGTTCTCGAGGTTCAGCCGCGCCTGCCGCCACAGGCTCGGGTTGACGGTCGGCGGCGCGGCCGGCCCGTCGATGAAGGCGTAGGCGTTGAGGTTCCAGACGACCGTGCCGTTGTCGGTGCGCACGATCCCGTCGGGCACGCGCGCGATCAGCCCGCGGCGCGCGCTCTCGAAATCGGCGGTGTCGTCGAACGGCAGCGCGTCCAGCACGGCGGCGTTGCGCGCCCGGGTGGCCGGCTCGGCGTCCTTCGGCTGGGTCGGCTCGCTGGTCATCGTCGTCCTCTCCCCCTGCCCGGCGCGGCCGTCATGGCGGCCTTCGGCGGAAACATGGCCCGCGACGGGCGCGATAGCGTAGGATGCGGCCAATCAAGAAGCGAGGAGGAAAGCCCGATGGCTCTCGCGATCACACCGCTCGGCGACCGTTTCGCCGCCGCCGCCGAGGGCGCCGATCTCAGCCGGCCGCTCGACCCGGAGACGGCCGCGACCTTGCGCGGCGCGCTGCTCGACAATCTCGTGCTCTGCATCCGCGGACGGCCGCTCAATCCGCTGCCCTACCGCGACGCCATGCGCGCCTTCGGCACGCCGATGAAGCAGATCACGCCGGCCGGCACGCATCCGGAATGCGACGAGATCCTGATCCTGTCGAGCGAGGACAAGGATGTGCTCGGCGACGGCAAGAAGCTCGTCGTCGGCGCCCATTGGCACACCGACGACAGCTACAAGGCCGTTCCGTGCTCGCTGACCATGCTGCACGGGATCGTGGTGCCGGAGACCGGCGGCGACACGCAGTTCACCAACATGTACGCCGCCTACGACGATCTGCCGGAGGCGACGAAGCGGCGGATCGACGGGCTGCGCGTCGAGCACACCTACGATTCCAGCCGCAAGGGCACCCGTGTCGCCAAGCGCACCGACGCCGACATGAAGGCGATGCCGCCGGTGGTGCATCCTCTCGTCCGAACGCATCCGGAGACCGGCCGCAAGGCGCTCTATCTCAATCCCAACCGGATGGAGCGGATCGTCGGCATGGAGCGGGCGGAGAGCGACGCGCTGCTCGACGAACTGATCGCGCACGCGACGCGGCCGGAGAACCAGTACCGCCATAGATGGCGCACCGGCGACATCGTGATCTGGGACAACCGCTGCACGATGCACAAGGCCAACGCCGACTATCCCGAGGGCGCGCGCCGGCGCATGCACCGCGTCATCGTCGAAGGCACCGTCCCGGTCTGAACGCCGCGAGGCGTCACGCCGCGGGGCGCCGGCGCATCAGGGCCTGGCGGCGGCAGTAGGCCACCTCCTCGCCGCGCTGGTTGAAGGCGCGGTGCTCGAACTCGACGATCCCGGCGTTGGGCCGCGACTTGCTCTCGCGCACCGACACCACCTTGGTCCGCATCTTCAGCGTGTCGCCGTGGAACACCGGCTTGGGGAATCGCGTGTCGGTCATGCCGAGATTGGCGACGGTCGTGCCGACGGTGGTGTCGTTGACCGTGATGCCGATCATCAGGCCGAGCGTGAACAGGCTGTTGACGATGCGCTGGCCGAACTCGGTCTTCGACGCGAACTCCTCGTCGAGATGCAGCGGCTGCACGTTCATGGTCAGCGAGCTGAACAGCACGTTGTCCATCTCGGTCACGGTGCGCGTCCAGGCATGGTCGAACTCCATGCCCTCGCGGAACTCCTCGAACCATAGACCGGCCACGGCGCCCTCCCCTGCTTCCAGATCCGCGGCCACCGCCGGCCGCGCGACGCCGCACCTTGTCGCGCCGCCCTCGACACGGCAACCGCGTTCCGGCATGTCCGGTGCGCGAAATCCCCGCGCCGGAGCACGCCGATGTCCGCCAACGCCCGTCCCTCGCCATACTTCCGCGAAGAGCACGACATGCTGCGCGAGCAGCTGCGGCGGTTCATCGATTCCGAGGTGAAGCCGCACGGCGACCGCTGGGAGGAGGACGGCGCCGTCCCGCGCGAGGTGCTGCGGCGCATGGGCGAGCTGGGGTTCCTCGGCATCCGCCATCCCGAGCGCCACGGCGGCGGCGCGATGGACTCGCTGGGCAGCGTCGTGCTCGCCGAGGAGCTGGCCCGCTCGACCTTCGGCGGTTTCGCCATCACCGTGCTGGTGCACACCGACATGGCGTCGCCGCATCTCGCCAACGCCGGCACGCCGGCCCAGATCGACCGATACATGCCCGACATCGTCGCCGGCCGCGGGATCTGCGCCGTCGCGGTGACGGAGCCCGGCGCCGGCTCCGACGTGAAGGGCATCCGCACCACCGCGCGGCGCGACGGTGCGGACTACGTGCTGAACGGCACCAAGATGTTCATCACCAACGGCGTGCACGCCGACATCTATTTCGTCGCCGCCAAGACCGACGTCCGCGCCAAGGGATCGGCCGGCATCTCGATCTTCATCGTCGAGAAGGGAACGCCGGGATTCACCGTCGGCCGCGCGCTGCGCAAGAGCGGCTGGCTGTCGTCCGACACCGCCGAGCTGGTGTTCGAGGACGTCCGCGTCCCGGTGGAGAACCTTCTGGGCGAGGAGAACCGCGGCTTCTACGCCATCATGAGGAACTTCCAGAACGAGCGCCTCGTGCTGGGCGCGCAGGCCGTGTCGGAGGCCGAGACGGCGCTGGAGATGACCGTGCGCCACGTCATGGACCGCGCCGCGTTCGGCGCCAAGTTGTGGGACAAACAGGTGATCCGCCAGCGGCTGGCGATGCTGGCGGCCAAGGTCGCGGCCGCGAAGCAGCTCGTCCACCACACCGGCTGGCTCGACGCGCAGGGGATCGAGTGCGTGCGCGAGGTGTCGATGGTCAAGGCGCTGTGCGGCGAGCTGGTCAACGAGACGGTCTACGACTGCCAGCAGTTCCACGGCGGCATGGGCTACATGCGCGAGTCGGCGATCGAGCGCATGGTGCGCGACGCCCGCGTCCAGGCGATCGGCGGCGGCGCCACCGAGGTGATGCTCGAGGAGGTCGCCAAGCGCATGGGCGGGTGAGGACGACCGGCCGCCCGACTCCGGACCGCGCTCCACGCCCGCCCCGCTGTCTTCCCGAGCGGAGCGAGGGATCCATGGCCGGCGCCCGTGTCCCGCGCCGCGCCCGGGACGACGGATAGGGCCGGCCCGCCACGCCAGCCGCCTCATCCACTGGCGCGGCGGGCGGCGGCGGTCTAGGAAACGGACGGGCGGACGGGAGAACGGCATGTCGACGACGGCGGCGACGGAGAACACGGCGGGACAGGACGCGCTGCGCGCGGCGGCGCGGGCGTGCGGCTTCGCGCCGGCGCGCGACCATTTCCTGTTCCTGCGCCACGGCCGCACCCCCGGCAACATCGCGCGCGTCTACCAGCACCCCGACATCCCGCTGGCGCCGGAGGGCTTCGCCGACGCCGAGGCCGCCGCGCAGGCCCTCGCCAAGGTCGATTTCGACCACATCTTCGCCAGCGACATGGCCCGCGCCTGGCTCACCGCCGGACGCGTCGCCGACGTCACCGGGCGGCCCGTGCGCCTGTGCCGCGCCCTGCGCGAGCGCTACTTCGGCGACTTCATCGGCACGAGCAGCGTCGGGCTGGACTGGCGCATCGATCCGCCCAACGGCGAGACCATGCTCGGCTTCATCGAGCGCACGGCGCGCGGCGTCGAGTCGCTGCTGGCGCCCGGCCCGGCGCCGCTGCTGGTCAGCCATGGCGGCGTGCTCCGGGTGCTCGCGGGCGCGCTCGATGTCGAGCTCGACGAGACCATGACGGCCAACGGCGCGCCCCTGGAGTTCACGCGCGACGGCGCGCGCTGGCGCGTCAAGCTGCTGGCGATGCCGCTGCTGGTCTCGCAGCAGCTCGGCGCGGCGTAGGCGCCCGGCGCCGCCTAGTGCGGCGCCCGCAGCGGTACGATCGCGACGGTCTCGGTCGCGTGGGCGTAGAGGCGGCCGGCCTCGTCGACCAGCTTCGCCTCCGACGTCGCCAGCGTCCGGCCGCTCGACAGCACCGTGGCGATGGCGCGCACCGGCCCGGTCGCCGCGGTCACCGGCGCGACGTAGTTCACCTTCATCTCGATGGTCGACGCGAAGGTGCGCGGCGGCAGCGTGGCGTGGACGGCGACCGCCAGCGCGGTGTCGAGCAGCGTGGCGATCCAGCCGCCATGCGCCGTGCCCATCACGTTGCGGAAGGCGCGCGCCGGATCGGCCTGGAACACGGCGCGGCCGCCGCCGACCTCGATCGGATAGATGCCGGCCTCGGCGGCGAATTCCGGCGACGGCAGCTCGCCGGCGCCGATCGCCGCGAAGACGCGGCTGCCGGGCCAGTCCGCGATGCGCTCCAGCGGCAGCGGGCCCGGCGGCGCCAGGCGGCCGCGGATGGCCTCGACTTCCTCGATCCAGACGGACATGGCGGTCTCCTCGCGACGACGACGCGGCGGGAGATACGCCGCGGCCGCGACGGCGTCGAACGCGGCTATCTCATGGCCCGATGAGGAACGTCGCCGCGGCGGCGGTCAGCGCGGCCGCGCGTCGGTCAACGCCGCGGCGAGCGACACGTGCGCCAGCTTGGGCGCGAGGTCGCGGTCGAACGGCAGCGGCCTGGGCTTCGCGGAGTCGGCGCGGCGGTGCGACGGCTCGACGCCGTCGACCACCCAGCTGTAGCGGTCGGAGATTCCCCAGGTGACCACCGTCGTCACCGCGCGGCAGGCCAGCGTCGCGGCGAGGAAGCGGCGGTACAGCTCGGCGACCTCGGCGTCGCGCAGGGTGATCTCGGCCGGCGAGGCCGCGTCGTTGACGTCGAGCTCGGTCACGAGGATGCGCAGCCCCAGCGCGCGCACGCGCTCCAGCCAGCGCAGCCACCGGTCGCCGTCGAACGGGCTGCGCGTCGCGAGATGGCCCTGCACGCCGAGCGCGTCGACCGGCACGCCGCGGTCGAGCATGCGCTTGAGCAGCTCGAGCACCTTCTCGCGCTTCGGGTGCAGCGGGTTCCAGCCCTCGTGCTCGACGCCGAAATCGTTGTAGACCAGCTCGGCCGCCGGATCGGCGGCGCGCGCGGCGCGGAAGGCGACGTCGATGTAGCGCTCGCCCAGCTTGGCGAGGAACAGCGACGCGCGGAGCCCGTCGGGCCGGCCGTCGACGGGACTCACCGCCTCGTTGACGACGTCCCACGAGCCGATGCGCCCGGCGTAGCGGCCGACCGTCGTGGCGGCGTGCGTCTCGATGTGGCGCTCCATATCCGCGGCCGACACACGGGCGTCGAGCCACGCCGGCATGCTGCGGTGCCACAGCAGCGTGTGGCCGCGCACCGCCGCCCCGTGCCGGCCGGCGAAGCGCATCAGGCGGTCCGGCGCGGCGAAATCGTAGACCCCCGGCCGCCGCGCGACGGGATGCCATTTCAGCTCGTACGACGGCACCAGCACGGCGCTCTCGCGCGCCTGCAGCGCCGCGTAGGCCGGATCCTCGAGCGCGTCGATGCGGACCGAGCTGCCGTAGACAAGGCCGCGCGCGGCGGCGAGCTCGCGCAGCGGCGGTCCGTGATGCGCCGCGGCGGTCGCGGGCGCCAGCGCCGCGCCGGCGAGGCCGGCCAGCAGCGCGCGCCGCGTCGGCGCCCGTGGGCTTCCCGTCGCCCGCGCCGCCACCGCCCGCGCTCCCGCTATCCGGCCGCGGCGTCGAGGCGTGGCAGCCATTTGCCGGCCTCGACCAAGGCGATGAAATCCCATAGCGCGCGGTTGAACGCGTCCGGTTCCTCGAGGTTCACGGTGTGGCCGGCCTTGGGCATCACCAGCAGCCCGGCGTTGCCCATCACGCGCTTCAGATAGAGGCTGGGCTGCAGCACGTTGTCGTCCTCGTCGCCGGCGACGATCAGCGCCGGCACGGCGCAGCGCTTCCATTCCTCCTCGAAATCGTAGAGCGACGGCCGCCGTCCCTGGTACTCGGCCATGGTGTGGGCGGCGCCGACCGTGTCGTGGCCCTTCAACTCCTCCATGAACACCGCGAAGCCGCGTGGATCCTTCTGGCGGTGGCGCAGGCGGCTGGGTCCGACGCCGTAGCTCTCGGCGAAGGCGCGCTGGCCGTCGCGGCGGATGATCTCGGCGTTGGCGCGCGACCCCGCGGCGAACTCCTCGTGCAGGTGCTTCTCGGCGCCGAAGCCGCAGCCGCAGATCGCCGTCGACAGCGTCCGCGCGGGATAGCGGCGCGAAATGCGCCACGGCGAAGCCGCCCATCGACAACCCGCAGACATGGGCGCGGTCGATACCCAGCCCGTCGAGCACGCATAGGATGTCGTCGACGACGCGGTCCTGGCCGTATTTCGCCGGATCGTCCGGCACGTCCGACGGCGCGTAGCCGCGGAAGGAATAGGTCACGCAGCGGTGCTTGCGGGCGAAGAAGCGCATCTGCGGCTCCCACGCGCGCCAGTCGCCGGCGTATTCGTGCACGAACACCAGCGGCGTGCCCGAGCCCGCCTCCTCGTAGTACAGCCGCACGCCGTCGTCGCAGGTGATGTAGGGCACGGTGTCCTCCGTCGCGGGCGGCGCCGCGGTCTTGCCCCTCTCCGCCGCTCAGGCGCCGCGGACGGCGCCGACGCGGGGGAGGGGGAAACTCTAGATCGCCCGCTCCAGCCGGTCGAACACCTTCGGCACCACGGCGTCGGCGACGTTGGCGAAGGCGAAGCGGATGAAGCGGTCCTGCCCCGGCCCGCCGAACATCGAACCGGGGATGGTCAGCACATTGTGCTCGTCGGCCAGCCATTTCGACACCTCGGCCGAGGGCCGGTCGGCATAGGGATGCTCGACGTAGGCGAAATAGGCGCCGATGCTGACCAGACGCCAGCGGTTGGCGCGGTCCAGCCCGGCGCGGAACATGCCTTGCCGCGCCGCCAGCGCCTCGGTGTTGCGCCGCGCCCAGCCCGACAGGTTCTTGAGACCGTAGAGCGCCGCCTCCTGCGCCAGCCTCGGCGGGCAGATCGAGACGCAGTCCATCGCCTTCTCGATCTCCGCCATCAGCGGCGCGCCGCAGGTGATGGCGCCGCCGCGGTAGCCCGTCAGCGCGAACACCTTGGAGAAACTGTAGAGGTGCACGACCGTGCGCTTCCAGTCGGGATCGTGGAACAGACGGTGCGGCCGCACGCCTTCGGCGAGGAAATCCTTGTAGGTCTCGTCGAGCACCAGCGCGATGCCGTGGCGCTTCGCGAGTTCGTAAAACGCCGCGATGGTGCCCGGCGGATAGACCGCGCCGGTGGGATTGTTCGGCGTCACCAGCACGATGGCCTTGGTGCGTCGCGTGATCAGCTTCTCCGCGTCCTCGGCGTCGGGCACCGCGCCGGAGCCGGGCCGGAAGTCGAGCGGCACCGGCGCCACGCCGAGCATGCGCAGCCACATGTCGTGGTTGAAGTAGTGCGGCCGCGGCAGGATCACCTCGTCGCCCTGCTTGGCCAGCGCCATCATCGCCAGGCAGAAGGCCTGGTTGCAGCCCGAGGTGATGCCGACCTCGCCGGCGCCGATCGCGCCGCCGTAGAACGCGGACTGGTGCGCGGCGTAGGCCGCGCGCAGCTCCGGCACGCCGAGGATCGGCGTGTAGCCGTGCTTGGTCGGATCGCGCAGCACGCCGGCGAGATGCTCGCGTAGATCCTCCGGCGGCGGATGACCGGGCACGGCCTGCGCCATGTCGATCAACGGCTTGTCGGCGGGGAAGGCGCGGTTCAGCACCCAGCCCTTGGTCTCGGCGATGGGCGACGGGGCCACGGCCGCGAGTAGCGGATTGGCGATGGGCGCGACGTTCATAGCAGCCGTGATAGCCGATCCGCGCCGGCCCGCCTAGACTGGCGGCGGGAGGACGGTTCGGGTTCGCCGGCGCTATTCTCCCTCTCCGCCCGCTTGCGGGGGGAGAGGGAAGGGGCCCGCGCGCAGCGCGGGAAGGGTGAGGTGGGTCGCGGTGGATTCGCGGAAGCGCGATATCGGCGCACGTCGCTCTTCCAATCGACGGCGCGACCGATACGACGACCACCTCACCCTCCCACGCCTTCGGCGCGGGCCCCGCCCTCTCCCCCGCTTGCGGGCGGAGAGGGAGTATGAGGGCGGGTCGATTTGAGCGGAGCGATAGCGAGGGGATGGCGGGAATGAAACTCAAGGACCGCGTCGCGGTCATCACCGGCGGCGGCTCGGGCATCGGCCGCGCCACGGCCGGGCTGTTCGCCCGCGAGGGCGCGCGGCTGGTGCTGGTCGACCGCGACGTCGCGGCGCTGGCCGACACGAAGGCCGCGCTGGGCGACGCCGATTGCCGGACCATCGCCTGCGACGTCACCGACGAGCCGATGGCGCGGCAGATCGTCGACGAGGCGACCGCGGCGTGGGGCGGCGTCGACATCCTCGTGACCGCCGCCGGCATCTCGCGCGGCCAGCCCGCCGCGACGACGGCGCTGGAGGACTGGAACGCCGTCATGGCGGTCAACGCCACCGGCACCTTCCTGTGGATCCGCGAATGCCTGCGGCCGATGGTGGCGCGCGGCGGCGGCAGCATCGTGACGGTGGCCTCGCAGCTCGCGCGCGCCGGCGGCCGCGGCAACGCCGCCTACATCGCGTCCAAGGGCGCCGTGGCGGCGCTGACCTACACCACGGCGCTGGACTACGCCGACCAGGGCATCCGCTGCAACGCCGTGCTGCCGGGCGCGACCGAGACGCCGCTGCTGAAGCGCTCCTTCGCGCGCCAGCCCGACCCCGCCGCCGCCCGCGAACGCTCCCGCGCGCGCCACCCGATGGGCCGCCTCGGCGCGCCGGAGGAGATCGCCGCGGCGATCCTGTTCCTCGCCAGCGACGAGTCGTCGTGGATCACCGGCGTCGAGCTGCCCGTCGACGGCGGCTGGCTCGCGGGGTGATGATGAATTCCCTCTCCGCCCCGTCAGCGGGGGAGAGGGCGGGGCCCATCGCGAAGCGATGGAGGGTGAGGTGGTCGTGGTATCGAAGAAGATGTTGAAGGAGAATCGACCGCGATCGATATCGAACATCACATACGCAGCCAACACCACCTCACCCTCCCCATGCTTCGCATGGGTCCCCTCCCTCTCCCCCACTCTGGCGCCGCAGACGGCGCCGACGTGGCGGAGAGGGCTGAAAACACTCCCTCTCGCCCCCTCAGGCGCCGAAGACAGCGCCGATGCCGCTGAGAGGGCTGACAACCGACGAAAGCCCGACCATGAAGATCGCCTACTCCGCCGCGCACGCCGCCCACGATCCGTCGTTCTTCCTCGTGCGCGGGCAGCGGCGGGACAGCGCCGAGCAGCCGGCGCGGGCCGACATTCTGCTGGCGGCGGCCAAGGGCGCCGGCCACGACATCTTCGCGCCGCGCGATTTCGGACTCGGGCCGGTCGCCGCGATCCACTCGCCGGAATACCTCGACTTCCTGCGCACGGCGCAGCGGGAATGGATGAAGCTCGACGGCGCCGCGGCCGAGGTGATCCCCAACGTCCACCCCGCGCGCCGCCACGCCAGCTATCCGCGCAGCATCGTCGGCCGCGCCGGCTGGCACCAGGTCGACACCGCCTGCCCGATCGGCCCCGGCACCTGGGACGGCGCGCTGGCCGCGACGCAGGTGGCGCTGACGGCGGCGCAGTTCATCCTCGACGGCGACCGCATCGCCTACGCGCTGTGCCGCCCGCCCGGCCACCACGCCTACGCCGACATGGCGGGCGGTTTCTGCTTCCTCAACAACACCGCGATCGCCGCCCAGCATCTGCGCCAGCGCCATCAGCGGGTGGCGATCCTCGATATCGACGTGCACCACGGCAACGGCACGCAGGGCATCTTCTACGGCCGGCCCGACGTGCTGACGGTGTCGATCCACGCCGATCCGCTCGACTACTACCCCTATTTCTGGGGCCACGCCCACGAACGCGGCGAGGGCGCCGGCGAGGGCTTCAACCTCAACCTGCCGCTGCCGCTGGGCACCGGCGACGATGTCTGGCTGGCGACCGCCCAGCGCGCGCTGGAGCGCATCCGTGCCTTCGCGCCCGGCGCGCTGGTGGTGGCGCTGGGGCTCGATGCGTCGGAAAGCGACCCGCTTCAGGGGCTGCGCATCACCACGGCCGGCTTCGGCCGCATGGCGGCGCTGATCGCCTCGCTGCGCCTCCCGACGCTGCTGGTGCAGGAGGGCGGGTATCTCGGGCCGGAGCTGGGGGAGAATCTTGCGGCGTTCCTCGACGGGTCGACTTGAGTCGCCCACGCGCGCGTGACTCGGTCGCGCGTCACGGCTAGCGTTCCGGCGTGGACGACCATTCCGCGATCACCTCGGCTCTCGATCCGCTCGCCCGCGCCCGCGCGTTGGCGCCCGCTTTGCGCGCGGCCGCCGACGAGATCGAGCGCACGCGGCGCATCCCCGAGCCGCTGCTGACGGCGCTGCACGAGTCCGGGATCTTCCGCCTGCTGCTGCCGCGCTCGCTGGGCGGCGGCGAGGTCGAGCCCTGGGTCTATCTCGCCGCCGTCGAGGAGGTGGCGCGCCACGACGGCTCGGTGGCGTGGAACGTCTTCGTCGGCAACAGCTCGGCGCTGATCGCGCCGTTCATCCCCGCGGAGAGCGCGGCGGCGGTCTACGGCGATCCCCGCGCGCTGATCGCGTGGGGGCCGCCGAATTCCTGCCGGGCGCGCGCCGCGCCGGGCGGCTACCGCGTCGAGGGGCGCTGGGATTTCGCCTCGGGGTGCCGGCAGGCCAGTTGGATGGGCGCGCATTGCCTCGTGGTCGAGGAGGACGGATCGCTGCGCCTGAACGCCGCCGGCCGGCCGACGGTGCGCACGCTGCTGTTCCCGGTGGCGCGGGCCGAGCTGCTCGACACCTGGAACACGATCGGCCTGCGCGGCACGGCCAGCGACTCCTACGTGGTGCGCGACGTGTTCGTGACCGAGGCGTTCAGCGGCACCCGCGAGGATCCGTCGCTGCGGCGCGAGCCCGGCCGGCTCTACGCCTTCACCATGCACGGGCTCTACGCCGTCGGCGTCGCCGGCGTCGCGTTCGGGCTGGCGCGGGCCATGCTCGACGCCTTCGTGGAACTGGCCGCCCACAAGACGCCGCGCTATCTCGGGCGGCTGGCCGACGGCGCCGTGGTCCAGGCCGACGTGGCGCGGATGGAGGCGCGGCTGGGCGCGGCGCGGGCCTATCTGGTCGAGACCTTGACGTCGATCTGGGAGAGCGCGACGCCGGGCGGGCCGGTGATCGACACGCCTTCCCGCGCCCGCGTGCGGCTGGCCTGCGCCCACGCCATCGAGACGTCGGAGAGGGTGGCGGAGCGCGTCTACAAGGCGGCCGGCACCGACGCGATCTTCATCGGCTCGCCGTTCGAGCGCCGCTTTCGCGACATGCGCACGCTGTCGCAGCAGATCCAGTCCCGCGCCGCGCATTTCGAGGCCGTCGGCGAGATCCTGCTGGGCATCGAGCCGAAGGGGGTTTTCTACTGAGGATGCGGTTTTCTCCTTCTCCGCCGCGCAGCGGGGAAGAAGGAAGGGGCCCGTCACGCGCAGCGTGATGGGAAGGATGAGGTGGTCGTCGTGAAGGTGGTGGGCGGTCGATAGCGGTGTACTGCCATCGCTTCCGGCATCACCTTCTATGCGCGCACCACCTCACCCTCCCCATCGCTTCGCGATGGGTCCCCTTGCGTAAGCGCGAGCGGTTAGGATGAGGGCGTTCCGCGAGGAATGCCCAGGGCCGGGTGGCCACCCGGCCCTGGGCGGTTCGACCGTCGGATCGTTGGTCCCGGGAATCGTGACGGATCGCGAGGGAGCCGGATCGCGGACGAACCACTTCATCGAGGCCCGGATGGTTGCCCGAACAACCTGGTTCGCACGCAAGGCAGGGACGACGAAGATGGCCGAACATAGCACGCCTGTCGCCGGCATCGACACCGGCAAGACCTGGCTCGACATCGCGCTGTGGCCGGACGGCGCCACATGGCGGGTGCCCAACACCGCCGAGGGCCACCGCGCGCTGCGCGAACGGCTGGCCGGCCTCGGCGTCCGGCGCGCCGGCATCGAGGCGTCGGGCGGCTACGAGAGGGCGGTGGCGGCGGCGCTGCGCGGAGCCGGCGTCGAGGTCGCCGTCCTGCAGCCCGGCCAGGTCCGCGCCTTCGCCGCCTACAAGCTGCGCCGGGCCAAGAACGACCGGATCGACGCCGCCCTGATCGCCGGGTGCGCCGCCGGTCTCGCCGGCGTGCGCGCCGCGCCCGATCCGAGGATGGCGCCCCTCGCCGAGCATCTTCTCTTCATCGAGCAGATCGAGGACGACCTGCGCCAGACCCGCTGCCGCCTCGAGCGCTTCGCCGCCCGGCGCCTGCGCGCCGGCCTCGAGCGCGACGTCCAGCGCCTCGAGCGCCGCCGCGACGCCGAGCTGGCGCTGCTGCTCAAGACCGTCCGCGCCGAGGCCGACCTCGCCCGCCGCCTCGACCTCGTCGCCAGCGTCGACGGCGTCGGCATCCGCACCGCGCTGACCCTGGTCGTGCTCATGCCCGAGCTCGGCGCGCTGTCGCGCGAGCAGGCCGCCGCGCTCGCCGGCCTCGCCCCGTTCGACCGCGACTCCGGCACCCTGCGCGGCGAGCGACACATCGCCGGCGGACGCGGCCGCGTGCGCAAGGCCCTGTTCAACGCCGCCCTGCCGGCCGCCTTCAGGTGGAACGACAACCTCGTGCCGGTCTACAAGACGCTCGTCGCCAAGGGCAAACCTCACAAGAAGGCCCTCGTCGCCTGCGCCCGCAAGCTCGTCATCTTCGTCAACGCCGTCCTCGCCAGAGGCACCCCGTGGACCAAGCAGATCCCGGTTTGATTAATGGTTGCTCCCTCTCCCCCACTACGTGGCGGAGAGGGCGAAATACGCATGACTTCAATGCGGCGGAGAGGGAGTTTCTAATCCCCGCCGCTGCCGGCCAGCGCGACGATCCTCGGCTTCTCGGGCAGCGTCTTCTTCGACACGTCGATGGTGCGGGTGTCGGGCCAGACGAGGTCGTGGTCGTCGGCCAGCAGCTCGGTGAAGCGGTCGAACTGGTGGCGGCCCCAGTAGTGCATCGGCAGCACGATGCGCGGCTGGATCTGGCGCACGACGTCGGCCATCAGCCCCTGCCCCATCGTGTAGTTGCCGTCGATCGGCACCATCAGCACGTCGATGCGGCCCAGCGCCTCGAGATGGTCGGGGTTGAGGCGGTGGTGCAGGTGGCCGAGATGGGCGATGCACAGATCGCCGATCTGGAAGGCGAAGATCGAGTTGCCGTTGCGCCGCACGCCGCCATAGTCCCGGGCGTTGGTCGGCACGTTCCACACCTTGATGTCGCGCCACTCGATGGCGTGGACCGCGTCGTGGTCGGCGTCGGGCCAGCCGCGCAGCGCGTGCGTCACGCCCGGCTCGATCTCGTCGCTGTAGTGCGTGGTGTGGGCGTTGTTCATGGTGACGATGTCCGGCCGCCGCCCGTAGCCGTTGACGCCGTTGTAGTCGGTGATGACGCGCACGCCCGTCGGCGTCTCGATCTGGAAGCTGGCGTGGCCGACGAAGGTGATGCGCGCCTCGCTGGCAATCGCGGTCTGCGCCAGGCGGCCCTCGCCGAACGAGGCGCGCACGATGCGCGGCGAGGTTCCGTCGGCGAGGTTCTTGGAGCATTTCGCCCACGTCATCGCCGGCGCCAGCAGACCGAGGATCGCGGCGGCGGCCAAGGCCAGGCGCGCGGCGGGCCGGCGGAGGGAAACGGCGGCGGTCATGGCGGACCTCCCGGGTCGAAGCGGTCTGGGCGGTGTGGATCGTCCAAGCAATTATCCAGCCAGCCCGCTGATGGTCTGTCGAGGGGCCGGCGATGACTTTCCGGGGAGCGCCACCGCGCCCGGCCTGATTCATCCTGTGAATATCCATTGACTCTCATGCTTGGAATGAATAGAACAAATCAAGAACATCAATCACCCACAATCCGGTTCGAGCCGCCCCGAGGAAACGATGAGCGTCGTTTTCCCCAAAGCCTTCACCTCCCCCGACGCCACGGCCGGCGACGCCCGGCGCGGCGGGGCTTTCGCGAGCGAGCCGGTGCTGGTGCTGGACCGCGCGCCCGGCGCCGAGCGTCTGGTGGCGCTGCGCGAGCAGGTGCGCCGGCTGGAGCGCGACGACGGCAACGCGCCCGGCGCCACGGCCGTGCCCACCGGCGTGCCGGAGATCGACGCGACGCTGCCCGGCGGCGGTCTGGCGACCGGCGCGCTGCACGAGGTGCTGGCCGGCGGTCCTCCGGGGCACGACGGCGCGGCGCTGGCCTTCGCGGCGCGGCTGCTGGGCCGCTTCGACGCGGCGCGCGCGGCGCGCGGCGCGGCCGGGCCGGTGCTGTGGTGCCGCCGCCCCACCGGCGTGTTCGACGCGCCGCCCTACGCGCCGGCGCTGGCGCCGTTCATCGATCCGGCGCGGCTGATCGTGGTCGCGGCGCGCGGCGCCGACGACGTGGCGTGGGCGATGGAGGAGGGTCTGCGCTGCCGCGGCTTGTGCGCCGTGCTGGGCGAGATCGCCGACGCCGACCTGGTCGCCACGCGCCGCCTGCAGCTCGCCGCCGAGAAGAGCGGCGTGCCGGCGCTGCTGCTGCGCGTGGCCGGCCACCGGCGGGTGGACGCCCCCGGCGCCACGTCGGCCGTGACGCGCTGGCGCGTGTCGCCCCGCCCCTCCGCCCCGAGCCTCGACGCCGACGGCCGCGCCACGCGCGACATCGGCGCGCCGCGCTGGCGGATCGAATTGACGCGCAACCGCTTCGGCGATCCGGCGCGCGCCGACATCCCGACCTGGACCGTGGAGTGGAACGATGAAACGGGTGATCTCGCTGTGGTTCCCGAGGCTGTCGACCGACCGCTTGGCGCGGCGGGCCAAAGACTGGTCGGCTAGGCCGGCCGCGACCATCGCCTTCCACCAGGGCGGCCCGCGCATCGCCGCCGTCAATCCGCCGGCGCGCGAGGCCGGGCTGCGGCCGGCGCAGCGTCTGGCCGACGCCCGCGCGCTGGTGCCCGATCTGGTCACCACGCACGCCGATCCGGCCGCGGATCTACACCTGCTCGAGACCCTGGCCGGCTGGTGCGAGCGCTACACGCCGTGGGTTGCGATCGATCCGCTGGGCGGCGCGCTGGTCGATTCCGGGATCGCGCGCGACCCGCTGGCGGCCGCGGTCGACGACGCCGCGACCGCGACCTTCGGCGGCGACGCCGGGCTGTTCCTCGACGTCACGGGCTGCGGCCATCTGTTCGGCGCCGGCATCGAGGGCGAGCGCGCCATGCTGGCCGATCTGACGACGCGGCTGGCCAAGCACGGCTTCACCGCGCGCGCCGCGATGGCCGACACGCCGGGCGCCGCCTGGGCGCTGGCGCGCTTCGCCGAGCGGCAGGCCGACCTTCTCTCGCCGCCGGCGGCGCATCGCGGCCTGGTGTCGGCGCTGCCGGTCGAGGCGCTGCGGCTCGACGCGGCGGCGGCCGAGACGCTGCGCCGGCTCGGGCTACGCCGCGCCGGCGATCTCTACGGCCTGCCGCGGGCGCCGCTGGCGCGGCGCTTCGGCGAGGGTCTGGCGCGCCGTCTCGACCAGGCGCTGGGGCTGCTCGACGAGCCGATCCAGCCGCGCGTGCCGGCGCCGGCCTTCCGCACCCGCCTCGCCTTCGTCGAGCCGGTCGGCCGGCCCGAGGACATCGCCGCCGCCGCCTCGCGCCTGCTGGCGGCGCTGTGCGGCCAGTTCGAGAAGGCCGGCGTCGGCGCGCGGCGGCTGGAGATCCGCCTGTTCCGGGTCGACGGCACGGTCGACCGCGCCGCCATCGGCACCGGCCGGCCCAGCCGCGACAACCCGCATCTGATGAAGCTGTTCGAGGAGCCGCTCTCGACGCTCGATCCCGGCTTCGGCGTCGAGCTGATGATGCTGTCGGCGGCGGTGGTCGAGCCGTTCGTCCCCGAGCAGGCGGCGATGCCCGTCGCGGCGGCAACCGTCGCGGCGGCGGCGCGCGGCGGCGCGTTCGATCTCGCCGACGCGCCGGCCGCCGGCGCGCGCGACGTCGACGACGGCGCCGTGACGCGGCTGGTCGACCGGCTGGCGCAGCGCGTCGGCGCCGGCAACGTCGTGCGTCTGGCGCCGGCCGCCAGCCATCTGCCGGAACGCGCCGTGGCCCTGGTGGCGGCCGGCCGGCCGGCGGCGCGTCCCGGAACATGGGCGCGGGTCGCGGGATTGAAGGGCGCGCGGCCGACGCGGCTGCTGTCGCGGCCGGAGCCGATCGACGTGACGGCGCCGGTGCCGGACGATCCGCCGCTGCTGTTCCGCTGGCGCGGCGCCGCGCGTCGCGTGGCGCGGGCCGAGGGGCCGGAGCGGCTGGTCGACGAATGGTGGCGCGACGCGGCGTCGGCCGACGAGGCGCGCGCGGCGCCGGCGGCGCGCGACTACTACCGCGTCGAGGACGACGACGGGCACCGCTTCTGGGTCTACCGCGACGGCCCGTTCAACCGGATCGCCGGCACCGGCGCCACCGCGCGCTGGTACCTGCACGGTTTCTGCGCCTGAGACGGCGGCGTCGGTGGACCATGGCGCGCCCCATGACGCGCTACGCCGAGCTGCAGGTCACCACCAACTACAGCTTCCTGCGCGGCGGCTCGCATCCGGGGGAGCTGGTGGCGCGCGCCGCCGCGCTGGGGCTGTCGGCCGTCGCGGTGACCGACCGCGGCACGCTGGCGGGGATCGTGCGCGCGCACGTCGCCGCCAAGGAGGCCGGCATCCCGCTGGTGGTCGGCGCGCGGATCGACACGCGCGACGGGATCTCCGCCCTGCTCTATCCGACCGACCGCGCCGCCTACGGCCGGCTGTCGCGCCTGCTGAGCGCGGGGGCGCGGCGCGGCGCCAAGGATAGATGCGACCTGACGCGCGAGGACCTCGCGGCCCACGCCGACGGGCTGGTCGCCATCGCGCTGCCGCCGCGCGATCCCGCCGCGCAGGCCTTCGCCGATGCGCTGCGCTTCTGCGCCGACATCTACGGCCGGCGGCGCTTCATCGCCGCCACGGTCCTGGCGCGCGGCGACGACCAGCGGCGGCTGGCGCGGCTGGAGGCGGTGGCGCGCGCGCACGGCGCGCCGCTGGTCGCCACCAACGACGCGCACTACCACGCGCCGGAGCGCCGCCCGCTGCAGGACGTGCTGACGGCGATCCGCTCGGGATGCACCGTCGACCGGCTGGGCTGGCGCCGCTTCGCCAACGCCGAGCGGCACCTGAAGCCGCCGCAGGAGATGGCGCGGCTGTTCGCGCGCCATCCCGGCACCGTCGAACGGAGCGTCGAGATCGCCGGGGCGTGCCGCTTCTCGCTCGACCAGCTGACCTACCGCTATCCGGTCGAGCGCGCCGACGGCGAGCCGCCGCAGGCGCGGCTGGAGCGGCTGGCGCTGGCCGGCGCGGCGGCGCGGTGGCCCGGCGGCGTGCCCGACAGGCACGTGGCGCAGCTGCGCCACGAGTTCGCGCTGATCGCCGAGCTCGGTTACGCGCCGTATTTCCTCACCGTCCACGAGATCGTCGAGTTCGCCCGCTCGCGCGGCATCCTCTGCCAGGGCCGCGGCTCGGCCGCCAACTCGCTGGTCTGCTACTGCCTCGGCGTCACGGCGGTCGATCCCGACAAGATCAAGCTGCTGTTCGCGCGTTTCATCTCCAGCGCCCGCGGCGAGCCGCCCGACATCGACGTCGATTTCGAGCACGAGCGGCGCGAGGAGGTGATCCAGTGGATCTACAAGACGTGGACGCGCGAGCGCGCGGCGCTGGCCGCGACGGTGATCGCCTACCGCAGCCGCAGCGCCATCCGCGACGTCGGCAAGGCGCTGGGCCTGTCGCCCGACACGCTGGGCGTGATGGCCGACACGGTGTGGGGCAGCGGCGGCGACGGCGTGCGCGACGACCACGTGCGCGCCGCCGGCCTCGATCCCGGCGACCGGCGCGTGGCCATGGCGCTCGACCTGTCGCGCGAGCTGATCGGCTTCCCGCGCCACCTCTCGCAGCATGTCGGCGGCTTCGTCGTCACCGCCGACCGGCTCGACGAGCTGGTGCCCATCCGCGACGCGGCGATGGAGGACCGCACCACGGTCGAGTGGGACAAGGACGACCTCGACGCGCTGAAGATCCTGAAGGTCGACGTGCTGGCGCTGGGCATGCTGACCTGCATCCGCAAGGGCCTCGACCTGTCGCGGCGCACCACGGCGTGCGCCACACGCTCGCCTCGATCCCCCAGGACGACAAGGAGGTCTACGACATGCTGTCGCGCGGCGACTCGCTGGGCGTGTTCCAGGTCGAGAGCCGGGCGCAGATGTCGATGCTGCCGCGCCTGAGGCCGCGGTGCTTCTACGATCTCGTCATCCAGGTGGCGATCGTGCGGCCCGGCCCGATCCAGGGCGACATGGTGCATCCCTACCTGCGCCGCCGCGACGGGCTGGAGCCCGTCGTCTACCCCTCCGCCGAGCTCGAGGCGGTCCTGGAGCGGACGCTGGGCGTGCCGCTGTTCCAGGAGCAGGCGATGAGCATCGCCATCGTCGCCGCCGGCTTCTCGGCCGACGACGCCGACCGCCTGCGCCGCGCCATGGCGACGTTCCGGCACACCGGCAAGGTGAGCGGGTTCCACGACCGCATGATCGAGGGCATGGTCGGGAACGGCTACGAGCGCGATTTCGCCGAGCGCTGCTTCAAGCAGATCGAGGGGTTCGGCGAGTACGGCTTCCCCGAGAGCCACGCCGCCAGCTTCGCGTCGCTGGTCTACGTCTCGTCGTGGATCAAGCGCCACCATCCCGCCGCCTTCGCCTGCGCCCTGCTCAACAGCCAGCCGATGGGCTTCTACGCGCCGGCGCAGATCGTGCGCGACGCGCGCGAGCACGGCGTCGTGGTCCTGCCGCCCGACGTGAACCGGAGCGACTGGGACAACACGCTGGAGGGTGGCGGCGGCGGACGCGGGCCGGCGCTGCGGCTGGGTCTGCGGCAGATCGCGGGCGCGTCGGAGGACGAGATGACGCGCCTCGCCGCGCGGCGCGGCGGTGGCTACCGCGACGTGGCCGACGTCTGGCGTCGCGGCGGCCTGTCGCGCCGGCAGATCGAGATCCTGGCGCGCGCCGATGCCTTCGCGTCGCTCGACCTGTCGCCGCGCGACGCGTTGTGGGCCTCGCGCGGCCTGCGCGACGAGCGCCTGCCGCTGTTCGACGCGCCGCCGGCCGCCATGGACCGCGCGCCGGAGGATGGACCGAGCGGGCGGGGCTCCCCCGTCATCCCGAGCGCAGCGAGGGATCTTGAGGCGGCGGAAAGATCCCTCGCTGCGCTCGGGATGACGGGGCGGAACGTCAAGATGACGGAGCGGAAGAGCGTCCCCGCACCATCGGAGCCAGCGCCAAGCGCCGCCGGTGTCGAGCCCGCCGTCGTCCTGCCCGGCCTGACCCTGGGCGAGCGCATCGTCGACGACTACGCCAGCCTGCGCCTGTCGCTGCGCGGCCATCCGCTGTCGCTGCTGCGCGGCGAGCTTTCCCGCCGCGGCGTCGGCCGCAACGACGCGCTGGCCACGCTGCCGGTGAACCGGCGCGTGTCGGTGTCGGGTCTGGTGCTGGTGCGCCAGCGGCCGGGCAGCGCCAAGGGCGTCGTCTTCGCCACGATCGAGGACGAGAGCGGGATCGCCAACGCCATCGTCTGGCCGGCGGTGTTCGACGCCTTCCGCCGCGTCGTGATGACCGCGCGCCTGCTGCGCGTCGACGGCCGCCTGCAGCGCGAGAGCGGCGTGATCCACGTCGTCGCCGAGCGGCTGGTCGACCTGTCGTTCCTGCTCGACCGGGTCGCCGATCTCGACGGCGCCGACGGCGACGGCCGAAGGCTGGCGCCGCCGAACGCGGCGCAGGGCCTGCGCCACCGCGCCCGCGACATCGTCATCCCGCTATCGCGCGCCGACGCCGCCAAACACGGCGCCGCCGGATCGCGCGACGGCGAATACCGCGAGCCACCGCCGGCGCCCGCCGCGCGTCCCGCCGCCGGCGCCGCCATCCCCGTCCGATCGCGCGACTTCCACTGAGACGGCGGCCGGCGCCTCAATCGAGGCGGCGGCCCAGCCGGCCGGCGAGATCCTGGATGTACTGCCAGGCGACGCGGCCGGAACGCGAGCCGCGCGTCACCGACCACTCGACCGCCTCCTTGCGCAGCGTCTCCGGATCGATCTCCAGACGGTAGCGCCGCACGTAGCCCTCGATCATCGCGAAGTAGGTCGGCTGGTCGGCGTTGTGGAACCCCAGCCACAGGCCGAAGCGGTCGCTGAGCGACACCTTCTCCTCGACCGCCTCGCCGGGATTGATCGCCGTCGAGCGCTCGTTGTCGATCATGTCGCGCGGCATCAGGTGCCGGCGGTTCGACGTGGCGTAGAACAACACGTTGTCCGGCCGGCCCTCGACGCCGCCCTCGAGCACCGCCTTCAGCGACTTGTAGGCCGCGTCCTGGCCGTCGAAGCTGAGATCGTCGCAGAACAGGATGAAGCGCCGGCCGGCTCCCCGCAGCACGCCCATCAGCGCCGGCAGCGAGGGAATGTCCTCGCGGTGGATCTCGACCAGCGCGAGCGGCGCCGGGCTGCCGCCCAGCTCGGCGTTGATCGCGGCGTGCGCCGCCTTGACGATCGAGCTCTTGCCGCAGCCCCGGGCGCCCCATAGCAGCGCGTTGTTGGCCGGGAAGCCGCGCGCGAAGCGCCGGGTGTTGTCGAGCAGGATCTCCTTCTGCCGGTCGATGCCGCGCAGCAGGTCGATGTCGACGCGGCTGACCTCGGGCACCGCCTCGAGGCGTCCATCGGCGTGCCAGACGAAGGCGTCGGCCGCCCCGGGGTCGAGCGGCGGCCGCGCCGGCGGCGCCAGCCGGTCGAGGGCGTCGGCGATGCGCCGCAGCAGCGGTTCGAGCGAATCGGTCATGGAGCGAAGTCCGGCGCGGGCTGTCGAAAGAGGCGGCAACCTATCCATAAAGCCTTGTCCGGCAAAGCGGATTCGCCCTCCGTGACATCGGCGACGCGGCCCCCCATATGCGTTGCAATGCGGGGGCGCACGGGTATATTCCGCCGTTCTTTACCGCCCCGCCGACCGGCCGGGGCCAAATCGAATCCACGAAACAGGAGCGCGGCATGTTCATTTCGGAGGCGCACGCCCAGACGGGTGGCGGCGGCGGCCTTGGGGGACTCGAGCAGATTCTGCCGCTGATCCTGATCTTCGGCGTCTTCTACTTCCTGTTGATCCGTCCGCAGCAGAAGAAGATGAGGGAGCAGCGCGAGCTGATCGCCAGCGTCAAGCGCGGCGACCGCGTGGTCACGCAGGGCGGCATCATCGGCCTCGTCACCCGCGTCATCGGCGAGCAGGAGCTGCAGGTGGAGATCGCCGAGGGCGTGCGCGTGCGCATCATCAAGTCGACCGTGGCCAGCATCCTGGCGCGCAACGAATCCGTGCGCGGCGCCAAGGACGACGACGCCGACGTCAAGCCGATGATCGAGACCAAGCCGTCGGACGCCCCGGTGGCCCGCGGCGGATTGCTCGGCGGCCTGTTCGGCCGCAAGAAGGACTAGCGCGCGGCGGGCGCGGAACCCCGCGCCCGCGTCGAACCGGCGCCTGGACGCCGCGAGGCCACGAATAGCATGCTGCAACTTCCTCGCTGGCAGAACTGGACGATCATCGGCGTCACGCTGGTGTCGATCCTCCTGTCGTTGCCCAACATCATCCCGGCCGCGATCGGCCGCTACCTGCCGGACTGGTACGCCGGCGGCGTGGTCAATCTCGGACTCGACCTGCGCGGCGGCGTCCACCTCGTCTTCGACGTCGACATGCGCGGCGTGGTGCGCCAGCGCATGTCGGACATCGCCGACAGCCTGCGGCCGGAGTTCCGCAAGGCGCAGGTGACGCCGCGCGACATCGTCTCCGAGGCCGCCTCGGTGACGGTCACACTGCGCGACGCCGCCGACGCGCCGAAGGCGGTGGCGGCGATCCGCAACGTCGAGGGCGGCATCCTGCTGGTCACGACCGTGACCCCGACCACGCTGCGGATCGAGTATCCGCCGGCCGAGCTGGCGCGGCGCAAGCAGCAGATCCTCGACCAGTCGATCGAGGTCGTGCGCAAGCGCATCGATTCGACCGGCACCAAGGAACCGACGATCCAGCGCCAGGGCGACGAACGCATACTCGTCCAGGTGCCCGGCATCGAGGATCCGGACGCGCTCATCCGCATCGTCAGCACCACGGCGCAGATGCGCTTCCACCTGCTCGACGAGTCCGTCCCGCCCGGCGCCGCCACGACGCCGCCGACGGTGATGTGGCGCCCGGACGCCGACCGGCCGGGCCCGCGCGAGGCGTGGGAGCGCTTCATCGTCGACCCAGAGATCGTCAAGCGGAAGCTGGAGCCGAAGGACAAGGCCGAGGCGTTCTGCCGCGCCCAGCCGCTCAACTGCCTGCCGGTGCGCAAGCGCGTCGTGGTCGGCGGCGAGGACCTGACCGACGCCCAGGGCACGTTCGATCCGCAGAACAGCCGGCCGATCGTGCGCTTCTCGTTCACGCCGACCGGCGGCCGCGCCTTCTGCCGCGTCACCACCGACAACGTCGGCGTGCGCCTGGCCATCCTGCTGGACGAGGCGGTGATCAGCGCCCCCAACATCCAGCAGCCGATCTGCGGCGGCAGCGGCATCATCACCGGCCAGTTCACGCCGGAATCGACCAGCGCGCTGGCCCTGCAGCTGCGTTCCGGCGCCCTGCCCGCCACGCTGACGGTGATCGAGCGGCGCACCGTCGGCGCCGACCTGGGCGCCGACGCGATCCGCGCCGGCACGATCGCGGCGTTCGTCGGCACGGCGCTGGTCGTGCTGTTCATGTTCCTCTGCTACGGCCCCATCTTCGGCGGCTTCGCCAACCTGGCGATGCTGGTGAACCTCCTGATGGTGCTGGCGGGCATGTCGGTGCTGGGCGCGTCGCTGACGTTGCCGGGGATCGCCGGGCTCGTGCTCACGGTCGGCATGGCGGTCGATTCCAACGTGCTGATCTACGAACGCGTGCGCGAGGAGCAGGCGCTGGGCCGGTCGCCGATCAACGCGCTGGCGGCGGGCTACGAAAAGGCGATGTCGTCGATCGTCGACGCCAACCTGACGGCGCTGATCGCCGGCGTGCTGATGTTCGGGTTCGGGTCGGGACCGATCAAGGGCTTCGCCGTGACCCTCTCGCTCGGCCTGCTCACGTCGATGTTCAGCGCCACGATCTTCACCCGCATGGTGCTCGGGCTGTGGCTGCGCTGGCGCCGCCCCAAAGAACTCGTGATCTGAGGGCGCCATGTACAAGCCTTTCCGCATCATCGCGGGCAAGACGAACTTCGACTTCCTCGGCAAGCGCGCCGCGGCGCTGATCCTGTCGACGGCCGTGAACATCGTCGCGCTCGCTCTGGTGTTCGTCGTCGGCCTCAATTTCGGCATCGATTTCCGCGGCGGCATCGCCATCGAGGCCAAGTCGCGCGCCGGCGACGCCGATATCGCGGACATGCGCCGCATCGGCGGCGATCTCGGCGTCGGCGAGGTGTCGCTGCAGGAATTCGGCTCGAAGGACGTCGTGCTGATCCGCATCCAGCGCCAGGACGGCGGGGCGGCCTGCGTCGCGAGCGCCGGCAAGCTGCTCACTAAACGCATGGGCGCGGGCTGGAGTCTGAAGCCGGCGGCCAACGCCGCGTCGGGCGATCTCGAGCTCACCGCGCCGGCGACGCTGACGTCCGACACCGCCAGGAGCGCCGCCGCGGCGATCGGCCTGCAGGACAACCTCGTCAAGGCCGGCCCGTCGCCCGCCAAGGTGGCGATGGAGCGGGACCAGCGCGAGGAATGGTGCCAGCAGGTCGCCATCTTGGTGGCGCGCGACGCCTTCGACGCGAAGTACGAGTTCCGCCGCACCGAATCGGTCGGCCCGAAGATCGGCTCGGAGCTGCTCAGCACCGGCATCTGGGCGATCGGCCTGACGCTGCTGTCGATCGCGGCCTATGTCTGGTTCCGCTTCGAATGGCAGTTCGGCGTGGCCGCCCTGATCGCGCTGGTGCACGACGTCGTCACCACGCTGGGCATGTTCGCGGTCACGCAGCTCGATTTCGGCCTCACGGCGCTGGCCGCCGTGCTGACGATCGCCGGCTACTCGATCAACGACACCGTCGTGGTGTTCGACCGGGTGCGCGAGAACCTGCGGCGCTACAAGAAGCTGACGCTGATCGAGCTGCTCAACGTCAGCGTCAACGAGACGCTGTCGCGCACGCTGATGACGTCGGGCACGGTGTTCCTCGCCGTGCTGGCGCTGGTGGTCTTCGGCGGACCGGTCCTCTACAGCTTCTCCGTCGCGATGCTGTGGGGCGTCGTGGTCGGCACCTACTCGTCGATCTGGATCGCCTGCGCGAGCCTCGTCTACTTGAAGTTCCGGCCCGACCGCGTGCTCGAGAAGGCCGAGGCCGCCGCCTCCGACGCCACCGCGCGTCCGTGACGCCGGTCGCGACGGCGCGGCGACGGGAGTTTCCGCGATGTCGCTGACCGACAAGACCCTGCCGGCGCCGGATCCGACGCAGCGGCAGGTCGTCCAGAGCTACGGACCGGGGCGCTTCCGCGTCAGCGGCGTGGCGTGGACCGCCGCGATCCTCGTCACTCCCGACCGCACCGTCGCATGGGAGGCGGCCACCGCGCCCATGGCCGATGCGCTCGGCGTCGCGGCGCTGGCGCCGGTGCTCGACGCCACCCCCGCGGTCGAGGTGCTGCTGGTCGGCGGCGGCGCGCGCGCCGCGTTCATCCCGCCCGCGACGCGCGCCGCGCTCAAGGCGCGCGGACTGGCCGTCGAATCGATGGACACCGGCGCCGCCTGCCGCACCTACAACGTGCTGCTGGCCGAGGGCCGCCGCGTCGCCGCTGCCCTGATCCCGACGCCGGACGGCGCGTGACGGGGCCGCGCCCGTCCTACTCGGCGGCGCGGTCGAACTGGAGCTCGGCGAGGCGGGCGTAGAGGCCGCCGCGGGCGGCCAGCTCGCGGTGCGTGCCGCTGTCGACGATGCGGCCGTCCTCCAGCACGACGATGCGGTCGGCCTTGAGCACCGTGGCCAGCCGGTGGGCCACGATCAGCGTGGTGCGGTCCTTCATCAGCCGGTCGAGCGCGGTCTGCACCGCCAGCTCGCTCTCGGCGTCGAGCGCGCTGGTCGCCTCGTCGAGCAGCAGCACGGCGGGATCGCGCAGGATGGCGCGCGCGATGGCGACGCGCTGGCGCTGGCCGCCCGACAGGCGCACGCCCTTCTCGCCGAGGAACGTGTCGAAGCCATTGGGCAGCGCCTCGATGAACTCGCGCGCATGCGCCGCCTCGGCGGCGGCGCGCACCTCGTCGTCCGAGGCGTCCGGCCGGCCGTAGCGGATGTTCTCCATGGCGCTGGCGGAGAACAGCGTCGGCTCCTGCGCCACGATTCCCATGCGCGACCGCAGGTCGTTGAGCGAGGCGCTCCGGATGTCGGCGCCGTCGAGCGTGATGACGCCGGACCGCGGATCGTAGAAACGCTGCAGCAGCGCGAACACCGTGGTCTTGCCGGCGCCGGACGGGCCGACCAGCGCCACGGTCTCGCCCGGCGCGACGTCGAGCGTGAAACGGTCGAGCGCCGCGGTGTCGGGCCGCGCCGGATAGTGGAACACGACGTCCTTGAACGCCACCGCGCCGCGGGCCGGCGACGGCAGCGCCGCCGGCGCGACCGGCTCCTCGACCGGCGAGCGGGTCGCCATCAGCTCGGCGATGCGCTCGGCGGCGCCGGCGGCGCGCTGGAGGTCGCCGATCACCTCGCTGATCGCGCCGGCCGACGCGGCCGCCACGACGGCGTAGAACACGAAGGCCGAGAGGTCGCCGGCGGTGATGCGCCCGGCCAGCACGTCGTGGCCGCCGATCCACAGCAGCACGCCGACCGCGCCGAACACCAGCAGGATCACGGTCCCGGTCAGCAGCGCGCGCTGGAACACGCGCCGCCGCGCGGTGTCGAAGCCGGCCTCGACCAGCGCCCCGAAGCGGCCGGCCTCGCGGCCCTCGTGGCCGAAGGCCTGCACGGTGCGGATGGCGTCGACCCGCTCGCCGGCGTAGGCGACGACGTCGGCGATCCGCTCCTGGCTCAGCCGCGACAGGCGCCGCACGCGGCGGCCGAACACGATGATCGGCACGATCGCCAGCGGCACGACCAGCAGCGCCAGCACCGTCAGCCGCGGGCTGGTGACGACCAGCATCGCCGCGCCGCCGATGAACATCAGCGTGTTGCGGATGGCGACGGAGACCGACGAGCCGACCACCTGCTCGATCAGCGTGGTGTCGGCGGTCAGCCGGCTCATGACGTCGCCGGTGCGCGCCGTCTCGAACCACGCCGGACTCAGGCGCAGCACGTGGGCGAAGGCGTCGCGGCGGATGTCGGCGACGACCCGCTCGCCCAGCCAGGAGACGAAGTAGAAGCGCGCCGCCGAGGCCACCGCCAGCACGCCGACGGCGGCCAGCAGCGAGGCCAGCGCGTAGTCGAGGATGTCCGTGCGGCCGGCCGCGAAGCCGCGGTCGATCAGCGCCCGCAGGCAGGCGCCGAACGCCAGCACGGTGGTCGCGGCCACGAACAGGGCCACCAGCGCCAGCGCCACCCGGCCGCGATGCGGCCGCAGATACGGCCACAGGAACCGCAGCGGGCGCAGGTCGCGGCGGGTCGCGGTCGCGGCGCCGCCGGTCGGAGGAAGCGAGGTCTCGGCCATGTCGACGGTCCGCGGGCGTCAGGCGAGGGCCGGCGCGACGCCCGCCGCGGCGGCCAGCTCGTCGCGCAGCAGGGTCTCGAGGTCGGCGCCGCCGCGGGTGTCGGCCCAGGGGCCACCGGCGGGATCGTGTGCGAAATGGTGCGCGCCGGAGACCGGCGACGACATCCAGATCTGGGACGTCGGCGCATGCCGGTTGACCACCCAGGTGCCGGCGCCGTCGACCTCGATCTGGAGGATTCCGGCCTCGTAGTCGACCTCCGCGACGTCGGCCAGCGCCGTCTCCAGCCGGTCGGCGAGACGGTCGAGCAAGGCGGCGGCGGCGTTGGCGAAGCTGGCGGTCATGTCCGGGCCGGTTGGCGGTTTCGCGACGGTGAGCGCCAAGTCTTTGAAATACAAGGCGTTCGCGGGCGCCTATAGCAGGCCCGCCGGGGCGCAACAAGGCCGGGGACGGCGCGCCCTTGCCCAACCGCGGCGCCTCCCCTATAAGGCGCGCCTCGATTTCCGGAGTTTACCGTCATGAAGGCCGACATCCATCCGAAGTACCACGACATCACCGTGGTGATGACGGACGGCACCCAGTACCAGACCCGCTCGACCTACGGCGAGCCGGGCGCGACGCTGCGTCTCGACATCGATCCGAAGACCCATCCGGCGTGGACCGGCGTCAACAAGGTCGTCGAGCGCGGCGGCCGCATGTCGCGCTTCCGCGCGAAGTTCGGCAGCATCGGCGCCATCAAGGAATAGGCCGCCCGCCCCGCGCGGCACGACCGACGCCCGGCGGCCTCCGCCGGGCGTTTTTCTTTGCCCGCGCGCCGGCACGAAGACCTTGATCGCGGCGGCGGAAGGTCCAGCATGTCGCCGCGGAGCGCAGGGAGATTCGGGATGGACGGTACGGAAGCCAAGGGCGAGCTGACGGTGCGCGTGCTGCGCGAGACCCACGCCGCGGCGCTGGCGGCGGCCCTCGCGGCGAAGCCGGAGACCCATCTCTTCCTGCGCGCCAACCTCGCGAAGGGCGGCATCGAGGACACCGGCAAGCGCAACACCGCGACCTGGGTCGGCGCGGTCGAGGACAACAGCGACATCGCGGCCGCGGCCGCGCTGTGCTGGAACGGCGCCTGCCTGCTGCACGCGCCCGAGGCGCTCGACCACATCCTCGACACGCTGGCCGGCGCCGCGCCGCGCGAGGCGCTGGAGCTGGCCGGGCCGGCCGACCAGGTGGTGAAGGCCGAGCTGCACGGCTGGTTCCGCGACCGCTCGTTGAAGCACCGGGTCGAGGCGATGGTGATGACCTTGGCGCTGGCCGATCTGCGCATGCCGGCGCCGATGGCGGCGGGCACGGTCGACACGCGGCCGCCGATGGGCGAGGAGCTGGCCGAGCTGGGCGCGTGGCACGCCGACCTGCGCGACACGCTGCACGGCGACGCGCGCACGCCCGAGAACGACCTCGCGGCGCGCCAGTTCATCCGGCTGCTGCACGACGAGCGCCGCGACATCGTCGCCACCGTCGCCGACAAGCCGGTGGCCTACGCCGCGGTCACCATCGAGCACGAGGGCTGGGTGAACGTCGGCGCCGTCTACACGCCGCCCGACCTGCGCGGCCGCGGCTACGCCCGCTGCGCCGTCGCCGGCCTGTTGCGCGACGCCGCCAAGGGCGGCGCGACGCACGCGATGCTGACGGTCACCCGGGAGGATCCGCTGGCGGCCCGCGTCTACGCCGCGCTGGGATTCGTACCGGCCTACGACTGGACAGTCGTCCGCTACCACCCCGCCTGAGCGCCCGCCCCGGCCGCACGCCGGTCCCCTCGATCGACCGGTCCACCGCGCGCGAAAACCGCGCGACACAGGCCCTTGACTCGACGCCGGCCGACCCCACTTCCAGCCTGTCGCCGGGCCCGTGACGGGCCGGCGGCGTCAGCGGCCCGCCCGTGAGGGGGGCCATCAACCGCATCGCTCCAAGGAGGGTGTTCCCATGCGTGCGTTCGACTATTCCCCGCTGTTCCGTTCGACCGTCGGCTTCGACCGGGTCTTCCAGCTGCTGGACTCCGTGTCCAACGACTCCGCCGGCGCCGGCTATCCGCCCTACAATATCGAGAAGGTCGGCGACAGCGGCTACCGCATCACGCTGGCCGTGGCGGGCTTCACCGACAAGGACATCGAGATCGTCCAGCAGGAGAACGCGCTGCGCGTCGCCGGCAAGATCGCCGACCGCGACGGCGCCGTGACGTACCTCCACCGCGGCATCGCCGGCCGCGCCTTCGAGCGGCGCTTCGAGCTCGCCGACCACGTGCGGGTGAGCGCCGCGGCGCTCGAGAACGGCCTGCTGCACGTCGACCTCGTGCGCGAGGTGCCGGAGGAGAAGAAGCCGCGCGCGATCCCGATCGCCGTGGCGTCCCGCCAGCCGGCGCTCCAGGCCGCCGAGTAGCGGCTCCCGGCCGGGCCGCCGCGTGGCGGCCCGGCCCCCCCTGTTTGAATCCGGCCGCCGGCGTCCCTCGACGGATGTTTGACGTGGCTCAAGGCGTCCGCCCCAGGGTGGGGCGAGAGTACGCATACGTCGAGCCGACGCCGTCGCGTCACCGAACCCTAGGAAGGAGGCAGACATGACACGCGATCTTCCGACGATCTGGGGCCGCCTGGGACAGGGCGGCGATCCGTTCGCCAATCTGATGCGCCCGTTCGAGTCTCTGTTCGACGACGCCGCCCTGCGCCGCCTGCCGCCCGCCGTCACGTTGCCGACGCCGCGTCTGGACGTCACCGCCGATGCCGAGGCGATCACCGTGAAGGCCGATCTGCCGGGCATGGCCGAGAACGAGGTCGAGGTGACACTCGAGGGCGACACCCTGATCATCCGCGGCGAGCGCAAGAACGAGCGCGAGGAGAAGGACGAGAAGAAGGCCTACGTGGTCCAGGAGCGCAGCTACGGCGCGTTCCAGCGCGCGATCGGGGTCGGCCCCGACATCGACCGCGACAAGGTCACCGCGAGCTTCGACAAGGGCGTGCTCGTGGTCAAGCTGCCGAAGACCCAGGCCGCGAAGGCGGCGGCGCGGCGCATCGACGTGAAAGCGGCCTGACTCCCCTTCCCCTAGACCGGATCAGGATCGCTTCCGGGAGCGCCGCGGCCCACCGCGGCGCTCTTCATTTCCGCCGTGCGGCGCGGCCGCCGGCACGTCGCGGTGGCGCCGCGCCGCGCGATTCCCGTAGACTGCCGGCCGAAAAGAGCCGAGCGGAGGGAACGCGGTCCATGAAGAGCTACAAGGTCGTCGAATTCGGTCAGCCGATGCAGCGCGTCGAGGAGCCGACGCCCGCGCCCAAGGGCACGGAGGTCATCGTGCGGATCACGGCCGCCGGCGTCTGCCACAGCGACGTGCACCTGTGGGAAGGCTATTTCGACATGGGCGGTGGCAACAAGTACTCCACCGCCAAGACCATGAACCCGCCGCGCATCATGGGACACGAGATCGTCGGCGAGGTGGTGGCGCTGGGCCCCGACGCCAAGGGCGCCAAGGTCGGCCAGAACGCCGTGGTCTATCCGTGGATCGGCTGCGGCAAGTGCTGGCACTGCGACAACGGGCTCGAGAACCTGTGCCCGACGCCGCGCGCGCTGGGCGTCAACGCCGACGGCGGCTTCGCCGACCATGTCGTGTGCCCGCATCCCAAGTACCTGTTCGACTACGGCTCGATCCCCACCGAGCTGGCCTGCCTCTACGCCTGCTCAGGCATCACCGCGTTCGGCGCGGTGAAGAAGGCGGTCGGCAACGACATCGGCAAGCCGGTGCTGGTGATCGGCGCCGGCGGCGTCGGCCTGATGGGCGTGCAGTTCGCGCGCGCCGTGCTGGGCCGCGACCCGATCGTGGCCGACATCGATCCAAAGAAGCGCGAGCTGGCGCTGGCCAACGGCGCCTGCGCCGCGATCGACCCGCGCGACAAGGACGCGCGCAAGACGATCCTGGAGCTGACCGGCGGCACCGGCGTCGGCGCGGCGCTTGACTTCGTCGGCGCCGAGAGCACGGCGCAGTTCGGCCAGCGCGCGCTGGCGCGCGGCGGCCGCCTGATCATCGTCGGCCTGTTCGGCGGCACGTTCTCGACGCCGCTGCCGATGTTCGCGTTCACCGGCACCGCCGTCATGGGCTCGGTCACCGGCACGCCGGCGGAGATGTCGGAGATGATGGCGCTGGTGCGCGACGGCAAGGTCAAGGCCGTGCCCGTGACGACGCGCAAGCTCGACGAGGCCAACGAGGCGCTGCAGGAGCTGCGCAAGGGCCTGATCATGGGCCGCGCCGTGCTGGTGCCCTGACGCGACGCCTCAGGGATGGAATTTCAGGCCGTCGACGATCTTGTCGACGGTCTTGCGCTCGGCGCGCACGGCGATGCCGACCAGATTGAGATCGGACCGCGCCACCGCCTTGACCACGGCGCGGTTGGCCGCGTCGTGGCCGGTGGCGAACATCTCCTCGGTGTAGACCGCCGGCTCGACGCCGCGCTGGAGCGCGCGGTCGAGGGCGCGCGCCAGCGCCGGCCGGTCGGCGCCGTAGATCAGGATCGGCTGGCCGATCAGGGCGCGGTAGCGCGTCGCCGATCCGTCCTCGTAGGGCGCGCCGACGCATTCCGGGAACGCCGCCGCCACGCCGCCGCTGAGGAACGCCGCCACGTTGAGCTTCTGCCACACCGCTAGATCCGACCGCACCACCATCGCGATCTTGGTGTCGAAACGCACCGTCTCCCCGTCCGCCATCGCCGTCTCCGAACGTCTCTCAACCGCCGAGCGGATACCGCCCGATCTCGACCAGCCCGCCGGCCGAGACCTCGACCAGCCGCAGCGCCTCGATCCGCCCGTGCATCGGCACGATCCGGGTCTCGACGATCCGGGCGATGCGCTCCGCCTCGATCGGCGAAGCGAACACGCCCAGCGTCAGATGCGGCTCGTAGGATTTCGCCGAACCGGCCGGCGGCGACATCGGATCGTTGAGCGCCTCGTAGAGACCGCGGAACTCCTCGGTGCCCTCGTCCGGCTCGGCGTAGAGCCAGGCGCGGCCGGCGCCGGGCGGCGCGTCGACCCGCAGGCGCTGAAGCACGAACCAGAACGGCCGGGTCGCGCCGGCCGCGGCCGTCAGCGCGGCGGCGAGCTCGTCGCGGCCCGCGACATCGGCGCCGAACACCAGCGTGACGTGCGGCCCGATCCGGTCGGCCTCCGCCGGATGGTAGTGCGCGCGCAGCCGGCGGAGGGCTTCGTCGTCGTCCGGCGCCAGCACCGGCTCGGCGACGACGTAGAGCCGCGCGGCCGGCGCCGCGGCGGGCGCCGGTTCCGGCGGCGCGGCCGCCGGGGGCGCGGGGACCTCCCCTCTCCGCGGGCCGGGAAAGGGGATGACCGCCATCAGCTGTAGCTCTTGGCCATCCCCAGCGCCGGATCCATCGCCGCGCCATAGGGCGGGAACGGATAGCGCAGGCCGTTCTTCGCGAGGTGGCCCATGCCCTCGACCGCGCGCAGGAACTCGTCGGGCGGGCACGCCATCAGCAGCTCGTCGTCGGCCACGCCGCCGTAGCGGCGCTCGGCGTAGCACGGCAGCGACAGCGAGGTCTCCCGCGTCGACAGGGCGCGGCCCCACGAATCGGCGCAGGCGCTCTCGCCGGTGACGGTGAAATCGTACCGCTTGTAGCGGTGGAACTGCAGGCCGTTGATGAAATAGATCATCTGGCCGGGCGTGCCGTAGAACAGGCAGATGTCCGGCGGGTCGAGCCGCGCGGCGCGCAGCGGCGCCACGACGAGACCGTTGTAGCGGCCGTGCGGCACCCGCGGCATCGTCGCCTGGTGCATGCGCGAGGCCTCCTTGTTGCCGAACCACACGCCGTTCATGTGGTCGCCCGAGAGGAAGCCCTCCCCGGGATGGTTCAGCCCGACCACGCCGCCGCAATTGCCGCCGCGGGTGTTGTCGACGGTGATGCCGAGCGTGAAACCGTACCAGCGCGACTGCGTCACCATCTGGCACATCGTGAACTTGAAGCCCTCGGTCGGGCGGCGGAGGCCCTTGATCTTCTCCATCTCGACCGGGTTCTCGAACAGGCGCATGCCGATCGGCATGGTGCGGATGCGCAGCTGCTCGATCAGCGTCTGCGAGGCGTCGGCCAGCATCTGGCCGGTGATCCGCTCCGGTGGCGTCCACGGCTTGACCTTGACGCCCGGTGGCAGGGTCTCGGCGGATTGCGGCTGCGCTGACATGGGTTCCTCCCCGATTCGATCGCCGGGCATTCTAGCGGCGCGCCGCCTCCGGTCGATGGCAAATCGGCGGCGGCCGGCGCGCGCCCGCCATTGACACCCGCGCTCGGGAACGCCACCTCGGACCAAACCGCGCGGCCGGCGGACGGCCGACGCGGACCAGACCTGGGGTGACGCGGATGATGGACTCTCTGATGACGCTCGCGGCCGATCCGGCCGTGTGGGTCGCCTTGATCACGTTGATCGCGCTCGAGGTCGTGCTCGGCATCGACAACCTCATTTTCATCTCGATCCTGACGAACAAGCTGCCGGAGGCGCAACGCGCCCGGGCTCGGCGCATCGGCATCGGCCTGGCGCTGGTGATGCGGCTGGGGCTGCTCGGCACCATCGCCATCATCGTGCGACTGACCGAGCCGGTGTTCACGGTGCTCGGCCAGGGGCTGTCGTGGCGCGACCTGATCCTGATCGCCGGCGGCCTGTTCCTGGTGTGGAAGGCGACCAAGGAGATCCACCACAGCGTCGACCCCGATCCGGGGCCGGACATGTTCGACGCGCGTCCGAAGGGGCTCAGTTTCGGCGCCGCCATCACCCAGATCCTGATCCTCGACCTGGTGTTCTCGGTCGACAGCATCATCACGGCGGTCGGCATGACGCCGCACGTCCCGGTGATGGTGATCGCGGTCGTCATCACCGTGGTGGTGATGCTGGTGGCCGCCGACCCGATGGCGCGCTTCATCGAGAACAACCCGTCGCTGGTGATCCTGGCGCTGGCGTTCCTGCTGATGATCGGCATGACGCTGATCGCCGAGGGCTTCGGCGCGCACATCCCCAAGGGCTACATCTACGCGGCGATGGCGTTCTCGGTGTTCGTCGAGACGCTGAACATGGTGGCGCGCAAGCGCGCCGCCGTGCGCCGCGCGGGAGCGGCCGAGCCGAAGTAGAACGCCCCGGCCGGCGTCAGGCGAGGTCGTAGCGGACCACGCGGCGGCTCTCGACCAGGGCGTCGACGGCGGCATGGCCGGCGTCGTGGCCGGGCCGGGCGCGATGGGCGGCCAGCGCCGCCTCGTCGCGCCACAGCTCGCTCAGCACGATCGTCGCGCCGTCGCCGGTGGCGGGCGTCCCCAGCTCCATGCGCAGGCAGCCGTCGTCGCGCAGCGTCTCGGCGCAGTTGCGGCGCAGCGCCGCGAGGCACTCCTCGCGGCGGCCCGGCCGCGCGCGGTACTCGATCCAGACGCCGATCACGGGCCGGCCCGCCGGCTCACGTCAGGTTGAGGCCGCCGTCGAGCAGCACGATCTCGCCGGTGACGTAGTCGTTGCGCAGCAGGGAGGCGACCATGTCGGCGACGTCCTCCGGGCGCGCCACGCGGCGCATCGGCGATTTCGTGTTCCACAGCGCGTAGGCGTCCTCCCAGCCGGCGCTCATCGGCGTGTCGACCAGGCCGGGGGCGACGGCGTTGACGCGGATCGCCGGCGCCAGGCTGAGCGCCAGCAGCTTGGTGACATGGTGCAGCGCCGCCTTGCTGGCCGCGTACGGGATCGAGCCGCCCTTCGGCCGTACGGCGGCGTGCGTGCCGATATTGACGATCGACGCCGGCCTGCCGCCCTCGGCCGAGGCCCGCAGCGCCGCCTCGGCGGCCGTGATCAATACCCATGGCGCCACCAGATTGACGTCCAGCAGCTCGCGCCAGATCGCCGGCGTCGCGGCCGCGAGATCGGCATGGGGGATGCGGATCGAGCGGCCGGCGTTGTTGACCAGCACGTCGAGGCGGCCGTGGCGCGCGACCACCTCGTCGACCAGCCGCCGCGCCTCGGCCTCGTCGGCGAGGTCGGCGCGGGTGTAGCTGGCGCCCGGCAGCTCGGCCGCCATCGCCGCGCCGGCCTCGACGGACGACCGCGAGTGCAACGCCACGGCGTAGCCATCGGCCGCGAGGCGGCGGGCGATGGCCGCGCCGATGCCGGAGGTCGAGCCGGTGACCAGCGCCACCGGCCGGGTCGACGGAGCGGCCATATCGGTCTCCTAGACGCCGGCCGTCCGCCGGACGGGCGCCGGCGCGAGCATGACGGTCGACGTCGCGGTCGCGATCAGCTTGTCGTCGGCGTCGACCAGGCGGGCGTCGAGGAAGGCGACGTTGCGGCCCCAGCGCACGACCTGCCCGGTGGCGTGGTAGATTCCCGGATGGGCGGCGTTGAGGAAGCTCACCTTAACCTCCAGCGTCGGGACCAGCAGCTTGAAGGCCGACTTCGCGATGGCGGCGTGGGCCATCGACGTGTCGAGCCAGCCGGTCACGAATCCACCCTGGACGATGCCTCCGCGCGGGTGCCCGGCGGTCGAATGGCAGTGGTTCACGGTGGCCGTGCAGCGCATCACCACGCGGCCGGCCTCGGCGTCGACCTCGACCGCCTCGGCGCCGAGGGTCGCGATGCCGGGCTGCCGGCCGCGCTGGAAACTGTCGAGTATCTCTTCGTTGGTCATTTTTCCGTCCGTCGCGGCGCCGCCGGCGCGTAGGTCCCGAACCGGGCGTAGAGCGTCACGCCGATGGTCACGGGGATGAGCAGATAGCCGAACAGCGCGCGGTACGCATCCTCGCCGAGGGCGCCGCCGGCCGACACCGGGAAGGCGCCGAGGACATAGCCGGTGATCGGCTGCGTGACGCCCACGCCGATGAACACCCAGACGTTGATCGAGGTCAGCGAGCGGCCGCGCAGGCGGTCGTCGAACAGCGACCGGCCGTGCTCGAGCACGGCCGGGAAGAAGCTGGAGACCGACGAGAACAGGAACAGGACCGCCATCAGCGCCGCGGTCGGGATACCCGGCCAGGCGACCAGGACGGCGAGGCAGAGGCCGGTGGTGGCGATGAAGCCGATCACGACCGGCCGCGGCGAACGGGCGCGTCCCGCCAGCCAGCCGGCCATGAAGATGCCGCCGGTCCCGAACAGCGCCATCACCAGCAGCGCCGTGCCTCGGGCGTCGGCGTCCATGCCGTGGACGTCGAGCATGTAGGTGCCCAGCCACAAGCCACGCAGCGCGAAGTTGGTCGAGTAGCCGACCACCGCCGCGCCGCACAGACCGATCATGGCGGGGTGGCGGAACACCTCGCGCAGGCCCTTCACCACCTCGATCAGCGGCTCCGGCCGGCGGCGGTCCCAAGGCGAGCCGGGCGGCGCGTCGCGCACGATCCAGAGGATGGCGCCGGCGGTGGCCAGCATGCCGGCGATGGCGGCCGCGAAGCCGATCCGCCAGCCATGGGCGAAGCCCGCCGCCTCGATCAGCTTGATCAGCTCGACGAAGGGCTGGGTGGCCAGCAGGTTGCCGACGTAGCCCAGCGACATCATCGCCGCCGCCATGGTCGCGAAGCGCCGCGGCGCGTACCAGCGGCCGATCAGCACGATGGCGCCCATCAGCACCGCCGACGTCCCCAGTCCCAGCAGGGCCATCCCGGTCGTCAGCGTCCAGAAGTCGCGGCCGACGGCGAACAGGCCGCCGCCGGCGACGCCGGCGACCAGGCTGACGGACACGGTCAGACGGGGACCGTAGTGGTCGAACAGGATGCCCGACGGGATCTGCATCACCGCCACGCCCCAGAAGAACGCGCCGGTGATCCAACCCAGCTCCTCGGCCGTCAGCCCCATCTCGGCGCGCAAGGTCGGGCCCAGCACCCCGGTCACGGAACGCTGGAACTGGCACAGCACGAAAATCACCGCCAGGACGGCGAACACCACCCGACGGCCGCGGCGCACGGCCGGGGCGTCCCAGTCGAACGGCGCGCTCTCGGCGTCGGCGGCGACGGTCATCCGCGCCTCGGCGGCATCGGCGCGACCGCCCCGCGTGCGGCGCGACGCCGCGTCTGGGTTCCTGTCATGGGACGCTGATAGCAAGGATGGCGCATCGGCCACAGTGCGTTCGGCGCAGGACAGGCAGTGGCCGCGTCGATCCCGTCCGGTCTGTCGTCACAGGGATTTCGCCATCCCGTCACACGGCGGACGCGTCGCCGTGGACGCCGCGGCGCATCAAATACCGAGCATAGACTCAAAAATTAGCTGAGGATTCACTCCGCTTATACTGTTGCAAATATGCAACTTGGCGCTGGACTCCGCCCGCCGCGTCTGTTGAGAGTACTTCCACGTGATGGGCCGGGCGGGCCGATCCACCGGTTTCCGGATCTCCGGAGCCGCTGCGGATCGCCCCACCCCGCCCCAAGAACCGGTCCAACGCCGCTCGTCGGCTTCTGCAGGATAGGGCTCTTCATGCGGGAAACGATCTCGCGACGGTCACGTCGCTTCGCCGTCGCCATGACGACGTCCATGTGCGCCGTGTCCGCGCTCTGCCTGATGGGCCAGGCGAACGCCCAGGCGATCCGGGCGCCGCAGCAGGCGGTGGCCCAGCCGGCGGCCAAGCCGCAAGCCGCGAAACCCCAGGCCGCCAAGCCACAGGCGGCGGGCGTCACCAGTCCGGGCGCCAAGCGGATCACCATCCCCGCCAAGCGCCCGACGACGGCGGTGGCGCGCATGGGCACGCCGCCCGGCGGCGCCGCGCCGAGCGAGCCCGAGGCCGTTCCATTCTCTGTCGATCCCTCGAAGCCGCTCGTCGACCAGTTGGCCGCGCTGGGCGTCGGCCCCGCGGACGCCGAGGCCGCCGCCAAAGCCGCCGCCAAGGCGATGGGCCGCACGCCGCTCACCGGCGGGCATTCGGGGCGGGCCACGTTCTCGCCGGCGCCGACCGAAGGCCGCCAGCTCCAGACCCTCCAGATCTACCTCGCCGGCGCCGCCGGTCCGGTGGTCGACGTCCAGCGCGCCGCGTCGGGTGGTTTCACCGCGACCGGTGCCGTCGGATCGACGAGCGTCGCCACCCTGCGCGGCGGTGAAGGCGCCGGCGGCGAGTCGCCGCGTCCGGAGGGCGTCGAGGACGACCACCGCCGCTGGAACAGCGAAGGCGGCGGCAGCGTCCGCGTGGCCCTGCCGTCGACCCGGTCGATCGCCCCGAAGTCGATCGGCACCAGCCGCGTCTCCGCCAACGGCAACGCCAATATCGCCCTGGCCCGTGCCGGCATCGACACCCACACCGCGCAATCGGCGGCCCAGGCGCTCGCCGCCGTGGCGCCGGCCACCCTCGACGTGCGGTCCGCCAGCATCGAGATGGTGCACGGCCGCGCCGACGACGGCCAGGTCCGGCTGCTGACCGCGACGATCTACGACCGCTCGTCGCGCGGGCAGATCTGGTGGTTCGCGCCCAAGGGCCAGCCCGAGGGCTTCTTCGACGAGCACGGCAACCGCGTCGGCGACTCCTCGATGACCCTGCCGATCGAGGGCAGCCACATCTCCTCCTCGTTCGGCCCCCGCCGCCTCGGGCGCTGGTACGCCTTCCACAACGGCGCCGACATCGCCGGCCGCTACGGCACGCCGATCGTCGCGGCCGCCGACGGCGTCGTCGACTACGCCGGCTGGTACTACAACTACGGCAAGACGGTGCGCGTCGTGCACTCCGACTCGCTGGCCACCAGCTACAGCCACATGTCGAATTTCGTGGCCGGCGTCGGTCCGGGCACGCGCGTCCGCAAGGGCCAGGTGATCGGCTACGTCGGGAGCACCGGCCGCTCGACCGGGCCTCACCTGCACTTCTGCGTGCTGGTCGACGGCCAATTCGTCAACCCGGCGCCGTACATCGGCGGCACCGGCCGCCTCGCCCCGCAGGATCTGGTCGCGTTCCGCGACTGGCAGCGCCGCGCGGCGGGCGCCTCGCGCTCGCGCTCCACCGAGGCCGAAGCGTTCGACGGCCCCAACCGGCTCTGACGCGGCGCTTCCGCCGCGCTCCGACAACGCCGGCCCCGGGGGCCGGCGTTTTTCGTTCCGGCCGCGGACTCCCGAATTGCGCGACACCCGATTCCTATGCCAGCATTGGAACAACGAAGAACGGCAGGGGGCTCGGGGTGCTTCTCGCGGACGGCGTCGACACGCGCGGTCGAACGTCCATGCGTCTCTCTCCCACGTTCGATTCGTTCTTGGCATGGCCGTTGCACCGTCCATCCGACGGCGGCGGCGGACAGGCTTATCGCGCGACCGTGAAGGGAGAAGAATCGATGAAAAAGGCATTCCGCAACGCCGCAATCGCCGCCGCCTCGCTCGGGCTGCTGGCGGCGGCCTCGCCGGCCCACGCCGGCAAGGATCTCGACGCCATCAAGGCGCGCGGCCAGCTGATCTGCGGCGTCGGCCCCAGCAGCGCCGGGTTCTACCTTCTCGGCTCCGACGGCAAATGGAGCGGCATCGACGTCGACGTCTGCCGCGCCATCGCCGCCGCCATCCTCGGCGACTCCGAGAAGGTGAAGTACGTGCCGGCCAGCGCCCAGCAGCGCTTCCAGCAGGTCCAGTCGGGCGAGGTCGACATCCTGTCGCGCACCACGACCTGGACGCTGACCCGAGACACCTCGCTGGGCCTCGATTTCGGCCACATCACCTACTACGACGGCCAGGGCTTCCTCGTCGCCAAGAAGCTGGGCGTCAAAAGCGCCAAGGAGCTCAACGGCGCCACCGTCTGCGTGCAGCCCGGCACCACGACCGAGCTCAACCTCGCCGACTACTTCCGCGCCAACAAGATGACGTTCAAGTCCGTGGTCATCGAGAACCGCGACGAGGTCGAACAGGCCTTCTACTCCGGCCGCTGCGACGTCTACACCAACGACGCCTCCGGCCTCGCCTCGTCGCGCGCGACGCGCTCGCCGAAGCCGGACGACTACATCATCCTGCCCGACCTGATCTCCAAGGAGCCGCTCGCGCCGGCGTTCCGCCACGGTGACAACCAGTTCGGCGACATCGTGCGCTGGGCGGTCTACGCCATGCTCGAGGCCGAGGAGTTCGGCATCACGTCGAAGAACGTCGACGAGATGAAGGCCAAGAGCGACAACCCGGCCATCAAGCGGCTGCTCGGCGTCACCCCGGGCATGGGCAAGGCGCTCGGCGTCGACGAGGACTGGGCCTTCCGCATCATCAAGCAGGTCGGGAACTACGGCGAGTCGTTCGAGCGCAACATGGGCGCCGGCTCGGCGCTCAAGCTCGAGCGCGGCCTGAACCGCCTGTGGACCCAGGGCGGTCTGCAGTACGCGCCGCCGGTCCGCTGATCCAAGGCCCTCCGCCGGCGCCCGTCGCCGGCGGAGGCCGCTTCCCGAACGTCGGCGACGGCCGCGGACAGCGAGCGAGACATGGCGAACATCACCTTCCCGTCGGCCGCGGCCAAGCCCGCCGTGCCGCCGTGGAACGACCCGGTCATCCGCGGATGGGCGTTCCAGATCGTCGTGATCGGCCTGTTCGTGGCGCTGGTCACCTTCCTCGTCCAGAACACGCTGGCCAACCTCGAGCGCCAGAAGATCGCCACCGGGTTCAGCTTCCTCGTGAAGGAGGCGGGCTTCGACATCGGCGACACCGTCATCCCCTACTCCGCCGCCGACTCCTACGGCCGCGCCCTGTTCGTCGGCATGCTCAACACGCTGCGGGTCGCCGTCATCGGCATCGTGCTGTCGACCATCCTCGGCACGCTGGTGGGCATCGGCCGGCTGTCGTCGAACTGGCTGCTGGCCAAGATCTGCGCCGTGGTACGTCGAGATCTTCCGCAACGTGCCGCTGCTGCTGTGGCTGCTGCTGATCGCGAAATTCATCCGCGAATCGCTGCCCGGCCCGAAGCAGGCGATCGACATCGCGGGCTCGATCTTCATCTCCAACCGCGGCGTCTCCATCCCGGTCCCGGTCGCCGATCCGATCCACAAATGGATGGGCGTCGCGCTGCTTGTCGGGATCGCGGCGGCGTTCGCCGTCCACCGCTGGGCCCGCGCCCGCCAGGAGGCGACCGGCCAGCAATTCCCGACGCTGTCGGCCGGCGCCGCGATCATCGTCGGTCTGCCGGTGCTGGCGTGGCTGGCGGGTGGCGCGCCGACCGCGCTGAGTGTACCCGAGCTCAAGGGCTTCAACTTCAGCGGCGGCTCGGTGATGCAGCCGGAATTCGTGGCGCTGCTGCTCGGCCTGACGCTCTACACCTCGGCGTTCATCGCCGAGATCGTGCGCTCCGGCATCCTCGCCATCCACCGCGGCCAGACCGAGGCCGCCTACGCCATCGGCCTGTCGCGCGCCCACACCACCCGGCTGGTGCTGCTGCCCCAGGCTCTGCGCGTCATCGTGCCGCCGATGACCAGCTCGTACCTGAACATCACGAAGAACAGCTCGCTGGCGATCGCGATCGGCCATCCCGACCTGGTCGCCGCGATCAACGTGACGATCAACCAGACGGGCCAGGCGATCGAGGGCGTCCTGATCATCATGGTCGCCTACCTGTCGGTGAGCCTGTCGATCTCCCTGTTCATGAACTGGTACAACAAGCGCATCGCGCTGGTGGAGCGCTGACATGACCGACCTGGCGCGGGCCGGCGGCGCGTCCGCCAAGCCCCAGCGATCCCCGCCGCGCGGCGAGACCGGCGCGATCGGGTGGGCGCGCAAGAACCTGTTCAACGGCTGGGGCAACGGGATCACGACGATCGTGCTGGTCGTGGGCATTGGCTGGCTGCTGTGGGGCATCCTCGACTGGGGCCTGTTCCGCGCGGTGTTCTCGGCCCCCGACGGGGCCGCCTGCAAGCAGGCGAGTCCGGACGGCGCATGCTGGGCCATCATCGGCGACAAGTACCGGCTGATCTTCTTCGGCACCTATCCACTCGACGAGCACTGGCGGCCGCTGTTCGCGTGCATCGCCATCATCGCGATGCTGGTGGTGAGCTGCGACCGGCGGTTCTGGAACTGGCGGCTGCTGGTGATCTGGGGCGTCGGGACGGTGGTGTCGCTGACGCTGATGTTCGGCGGCGTGCTCGGCCTCAGCTTCGTGGAGACATCGCGCTGGGGCGGCCTGCCGGTGACGCTCATCCTGGCCGCCTACGCGCTGGCGTTCGCGTTCCCGCTCGGCGTGCTGGCGGCGCTCGGCCGGCGCTCGAACCTGCCGCTGATCAAGGGCCTCTGCGTCGGCTACATCGAGCTGATCCGCGGCGTGCCGCTGATCAGCCTGCTCATCATGGCGTCGGTCATGCTGCCGCTGTTCCTGCCGGCGGGCGTCAGCATCGACAAGTTCCTGCGCGCGCTGGTCGCCGTCACGCTGTTCGCCGGCGCCTACATCGCGGAGATCGTGCGCGGCGGACTGCAGTCGCTTTCGAAGGGCCAGTACGAGGCCGCCGACGCGCTCGGCCTCAACTACCCGCAGAAGACGCTGTTCGTGATTCTGCCGCAGGCGCTGGCCGTCGTGATCCCGCCGCTGGTGAACACCTTCATCGGCTTCTTCAAGGACACGTCGCTGGTGCTGATCATCGGCATCTTCGACCTGCTCAACGCCGGCGAGCAGGCGATCGCCGACCGCGCCTGGGCGGGCTTCGCGAACGAGGTCCACATCTTCCTCGCCGCGCTCTATTTCGCGATGTGCTACTCGATGTCGCTCTACAGCAAGCATCTGGAGCGCGAACTCAACAGGGGCGTGCGCCGCTGAGCGGCGCGACGGAGACACCTGCCATGGCGAACGCTGCGCGCGACCTGTCGGACCTGCCGGAGGTGATCCGGCTCAAGGCCGTCAACAAATGGTACGGCCAGTTCCACGTGCTGACCGACGTCGACCTGTCGGTGCGGCAGAGCGAGAAGATCGTCATCTGCGGACCGTCCGGCTCCGGCAAGTCGACGCTGATCCGCTGCATCAACCGGCTGGAGGAGCACCAGGCCGGCACATCGTCGTCGACGGCGTCACGCTGTCCAACGACGTCAAGAACATCCAGGAGATCCGGCGCGAGGTCGGCATGGTGTTCCAGTCGTTCAACCTGTTCCCGCACCTGACGATCCTCGAGAACCTCACGCTGGCGCCGATCTGGGTGAAGAAGACACCCAAGCGCGACGCCGAGGAGATCGCGATGGGGCTGCTCAAGCGTGTGCGCATCCCCGAGCAGGCGGCCAAGTATCCGGGCCAGCTCTCCGGCGGCCAGCAGCAGCGCGTCGCGATCGCGCGCGCGCTGTGCATGCGGCCGAAGATCATGCTGTTCGACGAGCCGACCTCCGCCCTCGATCCCGAGATGGTCAAGGAGGTGCTCGACGTCATGATCGAGCTCGCCAACGAGGGCATGACGATGCTCGTCGTGACGCACGAGATGGGCTTCGCCCGCTCGGTCGCCGACCGCGTCGTCTTCATGGACCGCGGCGAGATCGTCGAGATGGGTCCGCCCACGGAGTTCTTCGCCAATCCGCGAGAGGAGCGGACCCGCACCTTCCTCGGCCAGATCCTCCACCACTAGGAGCGGCCGGGTGGCGGCGCCGCTCAGGCCGCCATGCTGAGCAGCGCGGCGGCGTGGATATGGAGGCGCGCGCCGAGCCGGCCGGGGACGCGCGTCGACAGCGCCTCGACGCCGTCCACCACCGCGCGGGGCAGCAGCGGCAACAGCAGGCGCGTCTTCAGGTGGCCGTTCGACAGCGGGTTGTTGAAGAACTCCAGCCGCTCGACGCGCAGACCGGCCTTCGCCGCCAGGGTCGCCCACTCGTCGGGATGCAGCAGGAAGATATGGCCGTCGCCGTCGGGCTTGAACTGCATCGCCTCGTACATCGACGGGTCGGGGCAGTCGGAGAAGCGCGGCAGCCGGTTGCGGAAATAGGCGCCGTTGGGGGTCGTCAGAACGATGTGGCCGCCCGGCGCCAGCAAGCCGGACAGCCGGCGCAGGAACTCGTCGGGGTGGGCCACATGCTCGATGATCTCGGTGGCGACGATGGCGTCGTAACGCCCGACCCGCTCCGCCGGCAGCTCGAACAGGTCGCCGGGCATGAAATCGATGTCCGTCCGCGCGGTCTTCAGGCGCACGTAGTCGACCAGATCGGCGCGGAGATCGTTCCAGGTCACGGCGTAGCCGAGTTCCGCCAGCACGATCGAGAAATTGCCCTGGCCGGCGGCGAGGTCGAGCACCCGGGCGCCCGGCGCGGTGGTGTCGAGCACGTAGTCGACGGCGCGCGCGAAGCGGTTGCGGTAGGCGACGCGGTAGCCGCGCTCCGACGCGCCGGGCCACACCGAGTTGGCGTCGTGGTGGAACGACAACTTCCAGCTCTCGGGCCACGAATCGTCCCACGCCGGCCGTCCGATCAGATCGAACAGGTCCGGCGTGAAGCGCCGCCCGGCGCGCGGCGCCGGCGGGGACTTCCGGGAGGAATTGTCGCTCACGATCGGGGCCCCATGCTCGCGAGGCGAGCCATTTCCGCTATCTGTTTGTTTTAGCACCAACTTTCAACCCTGTCCCGGCTCCTGTACCATCGGCCCACAGGGGCATGCGCGGAAAGGTCGAGCGATCTCCATGAAAATACTCGTGACCGGGGGCGCCGGATTCATCGGATCGGCCGTCGTCCGCCGCATCGTGCGCGCGACGCCCTGGTCGGCGGTGACGGTCGACAAGCTGACCTACGCCGGCAATCTGGAATCGCTCGCCGAGGCGCTCGAACATCCCCGTCACCGCTTCCACCGCGCCGACATCTGCGACCGCGCCGCGATCGACGCGATCCTTGCCGCCGAGCGGCCGGACGCGATACTGCATCTCGCCGCCGAGAGCCATGTCGACCGGTCGATCGACGGCGCCGCCCCGTTCATCCAGACCAACATCGTCGGCACCTGGACGCTGCTTGAGGCGGCGCTGGCCTACTGGCGGACGCTCGACGCCGACGCGCGCGCGCGGTTCCGCTTCCAGCACATCTCGACCGACGAGGTCTACGGCTCGCTCGGGCAGGACGGGCTGTTCACCGAGGAGACGTCGTACAAGCCGAACTCGCCCTACTCCGCCAGCAAGGCGTCGTCCGACCATCTCGTGCGCGCCTGGCACCACACCTACGGCCTGCCGACGCTGACGACGAACTGCTCGAACAACTACGGCCCCTACCACTTCCCGGAGAAGCTGATCCCGCTGGTCACGATCCGGGCGCTGCGCGGGGAGACGCTGCCGGTCTACGGGAAGGGCGAGAACGTGCGCGACTGGCTGCACGTCGAGGACCACGCCGAGGCGCTGCTGATGGTGCTGGAGCGCGGACGGGTCGGCGAGACCTACAACGTCGGCGGCGGCAACGAGCGGCGCAACATCGACGTCGTGCGCGCGATCTGCGCCGCGCTGGACGAGTTCCTGCCGGACGGACCGCACCGGCCGCACGCCGAGCTGATCCGCTTCGTCGCCGACCGTCCGGGGCACGACCTGCGTTACGCCATCGACGCCGGCAAGCTCGAGCGCGAGATCGGCTGGCGCGCGCGCCACGGCTTCGACGACGGCATCCGCGCCACGGTGCGCTGGTTCCTCGACAACCGCGGCTGGTGGGAGCGGGTGCTCAGCGGCGCCTACCGCGGCGAGCGCCTCGGGCTGGCCGACTAGGCCGCCGGCGGCTCATGCGAGCGGATGCGGTCGCCGAACGGGTCGACCGTCCCGGTGACGAGTCGCCATTGTGACTGCTCGACGCTCGGCCGCACGTGGGCGCGGTTCCGGCCCTCCGGCTCGCGCTGGAGAGCGCGTACGCCGCGCGGGTGCACGAACACCGTCGATCCCGGCGCGCCGTCGCCGTGGCGGCCGCCGGGACGCGGCGTCAGGCCGGCGCGCGAGGCCTGGGCGTAGAGTGGGAAGTCGGCGCCGGATCGCTGCTCCCAGTCGAGATTGCCCCCAACGAGGCCGGCGTCGAACGCCTTCGCCTCCGCTTCGTCGAAGATCCCCGGGATCGGCGCCGTCCGCTCGACGGCGATGCCGTCCCCGGGGCGATCGGCGGAGCCCGTCACCTCGTCGATCGCTCCTCCGGACCCCGCGGGGCGCGCGCCGGCCTCAGCGTCCGAGGCGCTCGCGCACCAGCCGGCGCAGCGCGGCGCGCCGCGGGGCGTCGAGCAGCAGCAGCGGCGTCGCGCAGACGACCAGCGCGGCCGGAACGCTCACGAGCCAGTCGACCTCGCGTGCCGACCACCCGATCCAGGCCGCGGCGGCCACCACGAGCAACGAGGCGGCCGCCACGCGCCACACCACCGCGCCGGGCCAGTAGTCGAGCGAACGCCGGCTCCAGTACAGCAGGAACGCCAGCCGCGCGACGTGCAGGACGAGGAACGCGACGCCCAGCGCCTCGAGCCGACCGACGCCGAACCGGGCGGGGTCGATGTACCCGGTGAACACGGCGGCGCCGGTCGCCAGCATGCCGCCGTACCAGAGCGCCTCGCTGACCGCGACCGGCAGCAGCCTGGCGCGCGCCATCAGCAGGATCACGAGCACCGTCACGTAGGCGCTGAACAGGTTGCCCACCAGCATCCAGCGCAGCGGCGCCATCGCGTCGAGGAACGCCGACGAGTAGAGGACCCGAAGGATCAGCGGCATGAACAGCAGGCCGATTCCGATCAGCGGCGCGGCCAGCACGCTGACCACCGACAGCGCGTCGTCGAGGAAGCGGCGGCGCGACCCGGTGTCACCGGCGGCGCTGAGCGACGGCAACAGGTAGGTACCGAACGACGCCATAAGCACCGCGAGGTTCTGCGACGTCAGGATCCACGCCGCCTGGAAAAGCCCGTTGGCGCCCTGCCCGTCGGTCTCGATGATCAGCGCGCGCAGCGCCATGAACGAGGCGGAGTTGAGCAGGCCGGCGCCGACGTTGGCCGCGAAGAACTTGAGGAAATGCGCGACGTCGTCGCGCCTGGGCGCGTCGCGGAACGCCGTGGCGATCTGCGGCCACCATCCCAGCCGGCGCGCGAAATACGCCGAGACGACAAGCTGCGTGGCTACCGGCGCGAGGATCAGACCGAGGAACGCGAGCTGCGCGCCGTCGTGCGCCATCGTCGCCAGCGGCCACGCCAGCGCCAGACCCGCCAGCGACGCGGCGATGTTCGCCAGCGCCAGCCAGACCAACGCGCCGGACACGTTGACCAGGCCGCTGAACAGGAAGCCCAGGATCGACACCGCCGCCGTCACCACCATGCAGCGGATCGCGAACACGATCTCCGGCGCGGTGTCGCGGAAGAAGTGCTCGGCGAGCGCCGGCGCGCCGATCAGCAGCAGCAGCGCGAACACGACGATGCCGGTCATGGTCACCCACACAGCCGCCACCAGCCGCCGCCGGCGGGCGTCGCCCTCGGTCGACGACAGGCCCTGCACCAGTCCGGCGGCGCCGCCCAGCGTCCCCAGGCCGGTGACCACCTCCTGCAACTGGCGGTACGACGCCAACAAGCCCACACCGGCCGGCCCCAGCGTGATGGCCACGATCTTGTTGGTGGCCAGCCCCAGCAGCAGGCTGATCGCGCTGGCGCCGCCGGTCGTGGCGATGGCGCGCAGGAAGCTCAGCATGGCGGGCGCCCCCCGGCCGCGGCGGTCGTGGCGATGGCGCGCGGGAACCTCAGCATCGCGCGGCGGCGGACGCGCCGGTCCGCCCGCTCACGCCGCGCGCCGCAGGGCGGCGGCCACGGCGTCGACGTCCGCCGCCGGCATGTGCGGGCCGATCGGCAGGCTGAGCGTGGTGTCGGCGATGCGCTCGGCCAGCGGGAACGACCCGGCCGGCAGGCCGAGCCCGGCGTAGGCCCGCTGGAGGTGCGGCGGGATCGGATAGTGGATCAGCCAGCCGATTCCGGCGGCGTCGAGCGCCGCCGTCGCGGCCTTGCGGTCGCGGCAGCGCACGGTGAACAGGTGCCATACGGGATCCGCCCATTGCGGCACGTGGGGCGTCTCGATCCCGTCGATCCCGGCCAGCGCCGCGAGATAGCGCGCCGCGAGCGCGCGGCGGCGGTCGTTGAACGCGTCCAGCGTCGGGAGCTTGGCCCGCAGCACGGCGGCCTGCAGCTCGTCCAGCCGCGAGTTCACGCCGGCCTCGAGGTTCACGTACTTCACCTTCGAGCCGTAGTTGCGCAGGGTGCGCAGCCGGTCCGCCAGCGCGGCGTCGTCGGTGGTGACGGCGCCCGCGTCGCCCAGCGCGCCGAGGTTCTTGCTGGGGAAGAAGCTGAACGCGCCGGCATGCGCCAGCGCGCCCGAGCGGCGGCCCTTGTAGCGGGCGCCCTGCGCCTGCGCGACGTCCTCCAGCACGCGCACGCCGTGCCGCTCCGCCAGCGCCATGACCGGATCCATGTCGGCCGGCTGGCCGTAGAGGTGCACGGGGATGATCGCCCGGGTGCGCGGCGTGATCGCGGCCGCGACGCGCTCGGGATCGAGGTTGGCGGTCCGGACGTCCGGCTCGACCGGCACGACGCGGGCGCCGCACGCGGTGGCCGCCAGCCAGGTGGCGATGTAGGTGCTCGACGGCACGATCACCTCGTCGCCGGGGCCGATGTCCCAGGCGCGCAGGGTCAGCTCCAGCGCCTCCAGCCCGTTGCCCACCCCGACGCAGTGCTTCACCCCGCAATAGGCGGCGAACTCGGCCTCGAAGGCCGCGACCTCCTTGCCCAGCACGTACCAGCCGGAATCGGCCACGCGCAGCATCGCGGCGTCGATCTCGTCCTTGAGCTCGACGTAGACCGCGCGCAGGTCGAGGAAGGGGACGGTCATTTCCGCCGCGCCTTCGCTTCGCGCAGGAAATCGTCGTAGCCGCGGATGTAGTCGGACTCGGCGTAGTTGGTCGAGGCCAGCACCAGCACGACGGTGCCGGCGGCGATGTCGGCCAGCTCGTGCCACACCCAAGGCTCGAGGAACATGCCGCGGTCGGGACGGTCGAGGCGCACGGTCTCGCGCCGGACGCCGTCGTCGAGGATCAGGTCGGCGGCGCCGGCGACCGCCACCATCAGCAACCGCGCGTCGCGGTGGGCGTGGTGGCCCCGCGGCTGGCCGGGCTGGACGCTGTGGATCCAGAAGGCGCGGCGGACCGGGAAATCGAGATCGGTTCCGGTCTCGACGAAGCTGACGGAGCCGCGCGAGTCGGTGGCGCCGCGCACCGCCATCCAGCGGCAGCCCGCGACGCCGGGATCGGCCGGCGGCTTCACGGCGCGATCTCGTTGCCGCATTCGTGCAGCAGCTTGTTGGCCTCCAGCAGCGATTCGAACGTGCCGGCGTCGGTCCATGCGCCGGGATAGACGTCGTACTGGAGCTGGCGACGGGCGATGTAGGCGTTGTTGACGGCGGTGATCTCGTACTCGCCGCGCGCGGAGGGCTGGATGCCGCGGATGATGTCGAACACCTGGCCGTCGTAGAAGTAGAGGCCGACCACGGCGAACGAGGTCTTCGGCGCCGCCGGCTTCTCCTCGATCTCGACGATGTGCTGCTCGTCCAGCGCCGCCACGCCGTAGCGCTCCGGGTCGTGCACGCTCTTGAGCACGACGCGGGCGCCGGATTCCTGGCGGCGGAACGAGTCGGCCACCGGCGCGATCGACCGCTGGAACACGTTGTCGCCGAGGAAGACGCAGATCTTGCCGCCGGCGGCGAAGCCCTCGGCCAGCGCCAGGGCGTGCGCGATGCCGAGCGCGCCGTCCTGCACGCGGTAGGTCAGGCCGCAGCCGAGATCGACGCCCGAGCCGAGGCAGTTCACCATCTCGCCCATGTGGTCGACGCTGGTGACCACGAGGATGTCGGTGATTCCCGCCTTCACCATCTGGCGGATGGGATGGAAGATCATCGGCTCGCGGCCGACCGGCAGCAGATGCTTGTTGGTGGCCTTGGTCAGCGGATACAGCCGCGTGCCCTTGCCGCCCGCCAGAATGACGCCCTTCATCGGTCCTCCCCCAACCGCGCGCACCCTACGCACGGGCGGCATCAAAGCCAAGGAAGGAAGCGCCACCGCGGCGGGATTGGGGCGCGGCGCGGGCGGCGTCCGGACGCGCGGCCCGCCACGCCACGGGATTGTGGCGAAATGCGGCGCGGACGCCGGCAGCGCCGCTTGCAGGCGGGGTATGCGGTCTCCCCCGGACGCGGTGCCCGTCCCATAGGACCGAAAATCGTCTTATGGGACGGGCACCGCGTCATCCTCCGGAAAGACCGGCGGTGGTATGCGGCGGCCAGGCGCGGCGTTGACGTGGCGCTTGCCTCGACCCGGACGGACCACCCTCGGGCTCACAGCTTCTTGCGCACGATGTAATCGACGCTCCACGGGCCGCCGCCGACGCAGGACAGGTGGAGGAACACGAAGCAGTACAGCGCGGCCAGCTCGCCGCCGTTCAGGATCGGATAGAAGCCGCGTGGCGCGTGCGCCATGAAATACGCGAACGCCATAAGGCCGGAGAGGATGAAGGCGACCGGCCGCGTGAACAGCCCGGCCACGATCAGCGCGCCGCCGACGAGTTCGAGGACGCCCGCGACGCCCGACGGCGAGAATGTCTGCAGCTTGTCGAACATCGGCATGTGCGGAATCTTAAGGAACTTCGCCGTGCCGTGCTGCAGGAACAGCAGCCCGGTGGCGACGCGCAACGCGCTCAGCGCGTGCGGCGCGAAGGCGGTGCGGATGGAATCGATGCTCATGGCGGGGCGTACCCTGTCTGGATGGCTGCCTCTCGGCGACGCCCGCCATCCTAGCGCGATTCCCGACGCTTCCGAATCCCCCGGCGGGTCGAACTGTCGGCGCGGACGACGATGACCGCGGCCGTCGCCATGCTTGCCCCTGGTGGCGACAGGCCCATCGACAGCGCGTGGATCCCTCCGTGCGCTCGCACGGCTATCGCAAATCGCCTCGCGATCCGGTTCGCCCGGAGATCGCGCGCGTCGTTGCGCCCCCTCGCCTAACCTCTCCCCCGATAGGGGAGAGGAACATGAATGCAAGGGCTCGCCTTCCGTCGCGCCTCTCCAGCCTCTTCCGCCTCTCCCCCGGCGGGCGAGAGGTCGGGTGAGGGGTCGCCGTCCGTGAGGCGACGCCGATGTCCGATCGACGCGCTAACGGACCAGCCGCGCGCTTGCGTCGAGCGGCATCGCGGTCCGCTCACCTTGGCGCCATGTGCGTGAGGGTCATGACGCCCTCCTTGACCGTCCATTCGCCGGTGGCGTTGCACGTCTCGCCGCGCGCGCGGCAGCCATCGGGACAGCCGGTCACGCCGCTCATGTTGGCGCCGCACCAGTCGACGCAGTACCGGATGCACCGTGAGCAGGTCTCGCCCTTGGTGGCGCGGACGCGGACGGGGGCCGGCGGTTTGGCGGGCGCCGGCGCGGTGGACTGCGCGGCCGGGGCCGGCGCCACGGCCGCGCCAATCGTAACCGCGGGGGCGGCGGCGGCCTTGGCAGCGGGAGCCGTGGCGTTGGCGGCGGGCGTGATGGCAGGCGACTGAGCCGCGGCGGCGGGCTTCGCGGCCGGCGGCGTCGCGGTAGCGGGCGCGTGGGCCGGCAACGGTCCGGGCATCGACGCCACGGTGGTCGCCGACGCAGGTGGCGGCCGCGCGGGCGACGCGGCGGGCGCGCTTTGGGACGCGGCGCCCGGGGCGGTCGTGCCAGCCTAGCCCGGCTCGGTGGTCTGCTGGCAGGCGGTCAGGACCGCGCAGCACGCGACGACGCAACCGACGATCCAACGCATGTCGACCTCCCCGTTCCGCGCCGTCGTGGAATGTACGCGGCGACGACGGTCGCCGCCAACCTGGTCCCGCCGGCAGACGCCGCCCGCTCAGCGTCCCTTCGCCTTCCGCCACACCGCGAAATCCGCCTTGGACCGCTCGTCGGTCGGCGGGTAGAGGCCGAGGATGGAGCGGCCCTCCATCACCTTCTCGGTCACGAAATCCTCGAACGCCGTCATCTCGACAGCCTCCTCGGCGATCTCGTCGGCGAGATGGGCGGGGATCACGACCACGCCGTCGGCGTCGCCGACGATGGCGTCGCCCGGCCACACCGGCGCGTCGCCGCAGCCGATCGGCACGTTGATGTCGACGGCCTGGTGCACCGTGAGGTTGGTCGGCGCCGACGGGCGCACGTGGAACGTCGGGATGTCGAGCTTCGCGATCTCGGCGGCGTCGCGGAAGCCGCCGTCCGTGACCACGCCGGCGACGCCGCGCTTCATCAGCCGCGTGACGAGGATCGAGCCGGCCGACGCCGCGCGCGCGTCCTTGCGGCTGTCGATCACGAACACCGCGCCCGCCGGGCAGTCCTCGACCGCCTTGCGCTGCGGGTGGCCGCGGTCCTGGAACACGGTGATCGGATTGAGGTCCTCGCGGGCGGGGATGTAGCGCAGCGTGAACGCCTCCCCGACCATGGTCGGCTTCGAGGGATCGAGCGCCCGCGACTCCTGGATCATCTGGTTGCGGAATCCGCGCTTGAACAGCGCGGTGCAGATGGTCGCGGTCGAGACGGTGCGCAGCTTGTCGCGGGTTCCGGGCTTGAGCGGCATCGGTCGTCCTCCGGCAGGGGTCGGCAAGCGGCGGGCGCGGCGTCCCTCATCTGGCGCGCGGCGCCGGATGAGGGGTCATCATGACGGCGGGCAAACCGCTAGTGGATCTCCGGCTCGCGCACCGCGGCGCCGAACTTCGTCTCCAGGAAGTCGAAATCGCAGCCGTCGTTGGCCTGCTTGATGTGGCGCGAGAACATCCAGCCGTAGCCGCGCTCATAGCGCACCGGCGGCTTGACCAGCGCGGCGCGGCGCGTGGCCAGCTCGGCCTCGGAGACCTCTAGGTTCAAAGTCCGCGCCGGCACGTCCAACGTGATGCGGTCGCCCGTGCGCACCAGCGCCAGCGGCCCGCCGACGTAGGATTCGGGCGCCACGTGCAGGATGCAGGCGCCGTAGCTGGTGCCGCTCATGCGCGCGTCGGAGATGCGGATCATGTCGCGCACGCCTTGCTTCACCAGCTTCGTGGGGATCGGCAGCATGCCCCATTCCGGCATGCCCGGACCGCCCTGCGGACCCGCGTTGCGCAGCACCAGCACGTGGTCGGCGGTGACGTCGAGGTCTTCGCGGTTGATGTTGGCCTTGAGGTCGGCGTAGTCGTCGAACACCAACGCAAGGCCGGTGTGTCGCAGCAATCGCGGCTCGCATGCCGACGGTTTGATGACGCAGCCGTCGGGCGCGATGTTGCCCTTGAGAACCGCCAGCGCGCCCTCCTGGTAGATCGCCTTGTCGAGCGGGCGGATGACGTCGTCGTTGTACACCTTCGCGCCGTCGAGGCTGTCGCGCCACGCCGCGCCGGAGACGTTGATCTGCGACAGGTCGAGGAAGTCCTTGAGGCGCGACATCAGCCCGAGCAGGCCGCCGGCGTAGTAGAAGTCCTCCATCAAATACGTGTCGCCGCTGGGCCGGATGTTGGCGATCACCGGCACCTTGCGGCTGACGGCGTCGAAATCCGCCAGCCCGATGTCATGGCCGGCACGCCGCGCCATGGCCAGGAGATGGATAACGGCGTTGGTCGAACAGCCCATGGCCATCGCCACCACGATGGCGTTGCGGAATGCGCCCTCGGTGAGGATCCTCGCCGGCGTCAGATCGTCCCATACCATGTCGACGATCCGCCGCCCGGCGGCCGAGCACATGCGGATGTGGTTGGAGTCGGCGGCGGGGATCGACGAGGCGCCGGGCAGCGACAGCCCCAGCACGTCGGCGAGCGCCGTCATGGTCGAGGCCGTGCCCATGGTCATGCAGACGCCGTAGGAGCGCGCGATGCCGACCTCCATCTCGCCCCAGTCCTTGGCCGAGATGTTGCCGGCGCGCCGCTCGTCCCAGTACTTGAAGGCGTCCGAGCCCGAGCCCAGCGTCTTGCCGTGCCAGTTGCCGCGCAGCATCGGGCCGGCCGGCAGATAGACCGCCGGCACGCCGGCGCTGGTGGCGCCGAGGACCAGTCCGGGCGTGGTCTTGTCGCAGCCGCCCATCAGCACGACGCCGTCGACCGGCTGCGAGCGGATCAACTCCTCCGTCTCCATGGCGAGGAAGTTGCGGTAGAGCATGGTCGTGGGCTTGACCGTGCTCTCCGACAGCGAGATCGCCGGCAGCTCGAGCGGGAAGCCGCCGGCGTGCAGCACCCCGCGCTTGACGTCGTCGACCCGCGACTTGAAGTGCGCGTGGCACTGCGCGAAGTCGGACCAGGTGTTGACGATGCCGATGATGGGACGGCCGGCGAACTCCTCCGCCGCGTAGCCCATCTGGTTCATGCGCGAGCGGTGGCCGAAGGAGCGGAAATCGTCGGGCGCGAACCAGCGCGCGCTGCGCAGGCTGTCGTAGGACCGCCGTCCCGGCTTCTCGGTGCCCATGGTGTTCCTCCCCGTCGTGCGCGCGCTTTCGTCGATTCGAGGGCGCGTCGGCGACATCGCGTGGCCGGGACGAAGCCCCTCATCCGGCGCTACGCGCCACATTCTCCCCCGAAGACGGGGAGAAGGGATGGACACGTCGTCCCCTTCTCCTCCGTCTTCGGGGAGAAGGGGCCCGAAGGGCGGATGAGGGATTTGCGCTACCGCACGCTACCCGATCACCGCCGTCACGTCGCACTGCACCAGCGCCTCGCCGGCGCCGGTCAGCGCCTGGGTGTGGCGCGCCGGCCGGGCGGCGGCGTCGGGGAACATCTTGACCCACTCCGCGTTGATGGCGTCGCGCTTGTGCGGCTCGCGGATCCAGAAATTCATCTTCAGGATGTCCGACGTCGTGCCGCCGGCCGCCTCGACGATCGCCTTGGCGTGGCGGAACAGGCAGGCGAGCTGCGCGTCTATCGACTCCGGCACCTTGCCGGTGTCGGGGTCGCGCGGGCCGATGATGCTCGACATCAGGACGTTGCCGACCACGCTGGCGGCGGGGATCGGATTGCTGTGGCCGAATCCCTGGATCTCGATGCTGCGGCGCTTGGCCATGGAATGTCTCCCTCTCGATGTCGGACGAACGGCGCTCAGGCCGGCTTGGCGTCGCGGATGGCGGCCCAGACGCGGGCGCTGGTGGCGGGCATGTCGAGCTCGCGCACGCCCAGTGGCGCCAGCGCGTCCATGACGGCGTTCATCACCACCGGCATGGCGCCGACCGTGCCCGCCTCGCCGGCGCCCTTGGCGCCGAGCGGGTTGAACTTGGTCGGCACCGGGTTGCTCTTGATCTCCATCGACGGCAGCGTGTCGGCGCGCGGCATGGCGTAGTCGAGGAAGCTGGCGGTCATGAGCTGCCCCGACTCGCGGTCCCACACGACCTGCTCCATCAGGATCTGGCCGACGCCCTGGGCGACGCCGCCGTGGATCTGGCCCTTGAGGCCGATCGGGTTCATCACCGTGCCGACGTCGTCGACCACCGCGTAGCGGTCGAGCCTCACATGTCCGGTCTCCGGGTCGATCTCGACCTCGCAGACGTGGCAGCCGTTGGGGAACGTGTCCCGGGTCGGCAGGTAGGTCGCGTTCTCGTAGAGGCCGCCCTCGAACCCGGCCGGCAGACGCGGCGGCTGGAACGCGGCGACCGCGACCTGCTTGAGCGTCACCGACTTGTCGGTGCCGGCGACCTTGAAGACCCCGTCGGCGAACTCGATGTCCTGCGCCCCCGCCTCCAGCAGGTGCCCGGCGATGCGCTTGCCCTTCTCGATCACCTTCTCGGCCGCCATGTACAGCGCCGAGCCGCCGATCACGGTCGAGCGCGAGCCGTTGGTGCCCATGCCGAAGGCGACGCGGTCGGTGTCGCCGTCGATGTACTGCACGTCGTTGGGATCGATCCCGAGGCGCTCGTTCAGGATCTGCTTGAACATCGTCTCGTGGCCCTGGCCCTGGTTCTTGGTGCCCATCAGCAGCGCGGCGCTGCCGCTGGGATTGAACCGGATCTCGGCGTATTCCGGCTGCGCGGTGCCGGCGGCCTGCTCGATGGCGTTGACGATCCCCAGGCCGCGCAGCATGCCGCGCGCGCGCGACTGCGCCTGCCGCGCGGCGAAGCCGTCGACATCGGCCAGCTTCAACGCCATGTCGAGGTTCTGCTCGAAGGCGCCGCAATCGTAGTACGGGCCCAGCGGGCTCTGGTACGGCAGCGCGTCCGGCGCCAGCATGTTCTTCCGCCGCAGCTCGATCCTGTCGACGCCCATCTCGCGCGCCGCGTCGTCCAGCAGCCGCTCGATCAGGTAGATCGCCTCCGGCCTTCCGGCGCCGCGGTAGGGCGCGGTCGGGTTGGTGTTCGACAGCACGCCCACGATGTTGAGGTAGCCGACCGGCAGCTTGTAGACGCCGTTGACCGTGCCGATCATGCCGAACGGCGACAGCAGGTTGCGGTCGGAGCCGACATAGGCGCCGATGTTCGCCAGCATGTTCAGGCGCAGCGCGAGGATGCGGTGGTCGGCGTCGAAAGCGACCTCGAGGTCGCCGATGTTGTCGCGGCCGTGCTCGTCGGCCATCACCGCCTCGGAGCGCTCGCAGGTCCATTTCACCGGCCGGCCGAGCTTGCGCGCCGCCCACAGCACGAGGCGGTGCTCGACGTACTGCCAGCCCTTGGTGCCGAAGCCGCCGCCGACGTCGCCGGCGATCACCCTGAGCTTGCTCTCGGGCACCTTGAAGACCATCTGCGCCAGCATGTTCCGCACGCGGTGCGGATACTGCACGTCGGCGTGCAGCGTCAGCCGGTCCTCGCCGGGGTCGTAGACGCCCAGCGCGCCGCGCGGCTCCATGTACTGGGCGTGCACGCGGGTGACGACGTAGCGGCGGCGCACCACGCGCGCGGCCTTGGCGAAGGCGGCATCGGTGGCCGCCTTGTTGCCGCGCTCGACGAAGTTGGAGACGTTGTCGGGGCACTCGTCCCACACCGCCGGGGCGCCGGGCTTGACGGTGTCCTCGGTCGCGGTGACCGACGGCAGCGCCTCGTAGTCGACCTCGATCAGCTCCATCGCGTCCTTGGCCTGCGCGATGGTCTCGGCCACGACCATCGCCACCGGATCGCCGACGTAGCGGGCGCGGTCGACGACCAGCGCCGGCCGCTGCGGCGCGAACATCGGCGAGCCGTCGGGACGCTTCCGCGGCATCGCCGCCTTGGGCATGCCCAGCCCGTCGGCGGCGTAGTCGGCGCCGGTGTAGACCGCCAGCACGCCGGGCGCGGCGCGGGCGGCGTCGACCCTGACCGCCTTGATCCGCGCATGCGCGTGCGGCGAGCGCAGCAGGACGGCGTGGGTCTGCCCGTGCAGGTTCACGTCGTTGATGTAGCGGCCCTTGCCGCCCAGCAGCCGGCGGTCCTCGAACCGCAGGACGGGTTGCCCGATACCGTATTTCGCCATCGCCAAACTCCCAGGTCCCGCCGCGCGCGCCCTACTTTACCGCGTGCGCCAGCGGCTTCCACTTCGCAAGATCGGACATCACGCGGGCGCGGAACGGCGCCGGCCCGTCGGCCAGCACGTCGTTGCCGAGCTCCTCCAGCTTCGCCTTGACCTCCGGCCGCTCGGCGGTCTGGCGGATCGCCGCCGCCAGCTTGTCGGTGACGGCGGCGGGAAGGCCCGCCGGCGCGGCGTAGCCGAGCCACGACACGACGTCGAAATCCGGCACCGTCTCGGCGATCGCCGGCACGTCGGGCGCGAAGCGGGAACGCTCCTTCGACGTGACCACCAGCGCCCGCAGCTTGCCGGCGCGCACGAGCTGCATGGTCAGCGTCAGCGTCGAGACGTGGATGTCGAGCTGTCCGGTCGTCAGGTCGGCCAGCGGCTGCGCCAGCCCGCCGCGGTAGGGCACGTGGACGACGTCGATGCCGACGCGCGCGCGCAGCAGCTCCATCGCCATGTGCAGGGTCGAGCCGATGCCGGAGGAACCGTAGGACAGCTTGCCCGGCCGCGCCTTGGCCTCGTCGACGAAGTCCTTGAAGGTCTTGAACCGGGAGTCGGCCGGCACGACGAAGTTGAACGGGAAGCGCGTCACCAGCGAGATGAAGGCGAACTCCTTGGCGAGATCGTAGGGCAGCGCCGGATCGGTCGCCGACACCACGGCCTGCCCGCCGGTCATCATGTAGAGCGTGTATCCGTCGGCCGGCGCCTTGGCGACCTGGGCGGCGGCCAGCCGCTCGGCCGCGCCGGGCTTGGGATCGACCACGATCGGCACGCCGAGGATCTCCGTCAGCGCCGGCGCCATGTGGCGCGCGATCGTGTCGGGGTTCGATCCTGCGGCGTAGCCGTGCACCACCTTGATCGGCTGCGACGGATAGGCGCCCTGCGCGCGCGCGCCGGGGACGAACAACGCCGGCGCGGCGGCCGCGACCAGCGCGCGACGGGTGACAACATGCTTCATCTCTGTTCCTCCCCGCTCAGCCCAACGGCCCCTGGAACGTCTGGTCGGCGTAGGTGTCCGACATCGGCTCCAGCGTCTCCGGCCACGCGCCCTCGACCTTGCGCCGCAGCGCCGCCGGCCGCGGCTTCCCGTCCCAGCCGACGCGCTCCATGTAGTAGTACAGCATCAGGCAGTGGCCGGCGGGATCGACGACGTGCGCGGCGTAGTCGACACCCGGATACAGCTCCGGCGGAATCGCGTCGGTGAACGTCGCGCCCTCCGCCTTGAGGAACGCCACCGCGTCGCGCAGCTGCCGGTAGCTGCCGACCTCCATGCCCATCGACGCCACGCTGGTGCCGGGGTTCAGCCCCAGCTCCGTCCGCAGCGCCTTGGGCAGCAGCGACAGGCTGTGGTGCTCGGCGCCGTTGCGCAGGTAGACGCAGCGGTGGCCGCGCCAGACGACCTCCTCGGTGCGCGTGAAGCCCATGGTGGCGGTGTAGAAGGCCTCCGACGCGGCGACGTCGGCGACGAACAGGCTCATCGGGCCGATGTTGGTGATCTTGAACGGCCGCTTCAGGCGCGTGCCCTCGACCACGTGGTCGCCGGCGCCGATGTCGCGCACGGCGTAGCCGGAATGCACGTCGATCCCCTTCCCGACCGCCTCGCGCAGCTCGTCGGCCTCGGACATCTGCGGCAGCTCCGGCCGCTCGCGGAAGCCGCGGTAGTACATGTCGACGGGCTTGCTGCGCGAATCCCAGCCGATCTGCTCCATCCCGTAGTAGAGCTCGACGGTGTGGCCGTCGGGATCGCGGATGTAGGTGTGCCAGTTGCTGCCGGGCATGTCGCGGCCGACGCGCCGGATCTCGACCTGGTGGTCGGCGAAGTAGTCGGCGGCCTTGAACACCTCGTCCATCGACCCGACCTGCCAGGTGATCTGGTTCACCGTGACGTCCTTGGACACCGCGTCGTCGCCGAAGATCGCGCCCAGCGTCTTGTGCGCCAGCAGGAAGGCGTGGTGGTCGGCGCCGTGGGTCATGAACACGATGCGCGGATCGGTCAGGCGCTTGGCCATCTCCTCGCGGCCCGGGATCTTCGACAGGTCGCGCTCGTCGGTGATCCGGAAGCCGAGCAGCCGGCCGTAGAAATCGATCCCGGCGCCGAGATCCTCGACGTTGAAGCCGAAATGGCCGAGGCGGCGGATCTTGAACGGCCGCGGATAGCGCACGCCGCCGACATCGTATGTTCCATTGGCCTTCATGGCGGGTCCCTTCCTCACAGACCGAGATAGGCTTCGCGGATGCGCGGCTGGCGCGCCAGCTCCGCCGGAACGCCGGACGCCACGATGCGGCCGTGCTCCAGCACGTAGGCGCGGTCGGCGATCTCCAGCGCCTTGGCGACGTTCTGCTCGACCAGCAGGACCGACACGCCCTCGGCGCGCACGCCCTTGATGATCTCGAACATGTCGTCGACGATGGTCGGCGCCAGCCCCAGCGACGGCTCGTCGAACAGCATGATGCGCGGCCGCGCCATCAGCGCCCGGCCTATCGCCACCATCTGCTGCTGGCCGCCGGAGAGCAGCCCGGCCGCCTGGGCGCGCTTGTCGCGCAGGATCGGGAACAGCGAATAGACCCGCTCCAGCGTCGCGTCGCGGTGCGCCCGCGCCGCCGGCAGGTAGCAGCCGATCTCGAGGTTCTCCTCCACGGACATGCGCGTGAACAGGCGCCGCCCCTCCGGCACCAGCGCGATGCCCTGGGCGCAGACGCCGTGCGGCGGCACCCCGGCGAGGTCGACGCCGTCGAACCGCAGCGTGCCCGACCGCCACCGCATCAGCCCGGCGATGGCGTTGATGAGCGTCGTCTTGCCGGCGCCGTTGGGGCCGATCACCGACACGATCTCGCCGGCGCCGACGTCGAGCGTGGCGTCCCACACCGCCGGGGCGTCGCCGTAGGCGATGGCGAGCGCGCGGGCCTCAAGCGCCATAGGACTTGCCCAGGTAGACCGCGACCACGCGCGGATCGGACATCACCTCGCGCGGCGCGCCCAGCGCGAACAGGGCGCCCTCGTTCAGCACGGCGACGCGGTCCGAGAGCTCGACGACGGCGCGCATGAGATGCTCGACGAACACGATCGTGGCGCCGCGCGCGCGGATGCGTCGGATCAGCGCCACGGCGCGGTCGACCTCCGACGGATTGAGACCCGACAGCACCTCGTCGAGCAGCAGCAGCTTCGGACGCGCCGCCAGCGCGCGCGCGAACTCCAGGAACTTGCGCTCGTGCAGGTTCAGCTCGGCCGGCAGCGCCGCGGCGCGGGCGCGCAGCCCGGTGAAGTCGAGCCACGTCATCGCCTCGCGCCGCGCCGCCTCCAGTCCGAACGCCTCGCGCCCGAACGTGGCCGACAGCGCCACGTTGTCGAGCACGGTCATGTGCGCGAAGGGCCGCGGGATCTGGTAGGTGCGCGCCACGCCCAGCCGCGCGATGGCGTGCGCCGGCGCGGCGCCGATCTCGGTGCCGGCGACCTGGATCGACCCGGCGGTGAGCGGGAAATGCCCGGTGACGACGTTGATCAACGTGGTCTTGCCCGATCCGTTCGGCCCGACCAGCCCGAGAATCTCGCCCTCGCGCACATCGAGGGTCACGTCGTTGAGCGCCCGAAGGCCGCCGAAGGATTTCGACGCGCCGCGCACGGCCAGCGCCACCGGCGCGTCGGGCCCCGGCGCCGCGACCGGCGCCGGTGGATCGTCGATCTCGACGGCGGCCGGCGGGTCTGCGGCGACCGCGGCGGGCCGGGTGCCGCGCTGGCGCTTGAGCCACGCCTGGACCGCGGGCACGACGCCCTCCGGCAGCGCCAGGATCGCGACGATCAGGGCGAACGCCACGATGGCGCGGCCGACCATCGCCATCTCGCCGCCGGTGAAGGCGTAGAGCGAGGCGCCGATCGCGACCGCGCCGACCGCCGGTCCGAGCCAGTGCCGCGCCCCGCCGAGCACGCTCATCAGCACGACGTAGAGAGGCACCGTGATGCCGAAGGTCTCGCCGACCGTGAGGAAGCCGACATAGACGGCGTGCACGCCGCCGACGGCGCCGGCGATGCCGGACGACAACGCCAGCGCCGTCAGCTTGTAGCGGCAGGTCGGCACGCCCTTGACCTCCGCCACGTCCTCGTCGTCGTGGATCGCGGCGAGGCCCATGCCGAGGCGCGAGCCCCAGACCCAGCGCGTGATGGCGACCGTCGCCACGCACAGGACCAGCCCCAGCAAGTAGATCGTGCCGCTCTGCGACGGCAGCAGTTTCGGCACCGGCACGCCGCTCAGGAACACCCCGCCGCCGCCGTCGATCGGCGTGTTGAGGATGACCGTGGCGACGATGAACGTGACCGCCAAGGTCAGCAGCGCGAACAGCTCGCCCCGCAGGCGCTTGAGCCGGAACACGACGGCGCCGATGGCGACGCCGAGGGCCGCCGCCACCGCGGCCGCGACCGGCAGCGTCGCCAGCAGCGGCACCTCGAACTTGGTCGCGAGGTTCGCGGTGGTGTACATGCCGGCGCCGAAGAAGGCGGCGTGGCCGAAGCTGAAATAGCCCGCGAATCCGCTGAGGATCGCCCAGCTCGTCGCCAGCGAGATCCAGAAGAACAGCATGTAGAGGAAGGAGTCGTAGAACGCCGGGAATCCGGCGGTCGGCAGGACCGCCAGACCGAGCGCGGCCGCCGCCGCGACGCCGGCCGGTAGCGCTGTGCGCGGGTTCATAGCCAGTCCGGCTCCCACAGCAGCAGCGCGATCAGGGCCGAGAACGAGATCACCGGCGCCCAGGCGGGGCTCATGAACGCCATCGCCACCGATTCGCTGGCGCCGATCAGCAGCCCCGCCACCAGCGCGCCCAGCGGATTGCCGACGCGGCCGATGATCACGACGGCGAACACCACGCCGAGCCACGCCCACACCTGCGACGGCGCCAGCGTCGAGATCAGCGCGATGAACGCGCCGGCGACGCCCGCGTACGAGGCGCAGACGCCCGACAGCAGGTAGGACAGCCGCTTGTGGTCGACGCCGTAGGCGGCGGCGATGTCGGGATCCTCGGCGCTGGCGCGCAGCGCCTTGCCGACATAGGTCCAGCGCAGCCACGCCCACGTGCCCCAGGCCAGCACCGCGGCGGCGACGCAGGCCGCGAGATCGAGCACCGGCACGTAGAGCGGCCCGATACGCAGCGAAGCGCTGGCGTACTCCGTTTCCAGCCGGCGGTAGTCGGCGGTCCAGTACCATTGCAGACCGGACTCGACGATGACGCTGAAACCGAAGGTGACCAGCAGCGACGCCAGCTCGCTGACGCGGAAGCGCAGGAACACCCAGTGCTGCGCCACGCCGAGGCAGAAGAACAACGGCACCACCAGCGCCGCCGCCCACCATGGCGCCAGATGCCAGCCGACGTGCATCTGGTAGACCAGGTACGCGCCGAGGAAGGCGATCGCGAAATAGCCGAGGTTGACGAGGCGCAGCAGGCCCCAGCTCAGGCTCAGGCCGAGCGCCAGCAGCCCGTACAGCCCGCCCATGAGCAGACCGGAGACGAGCGCCTGGCCGACGACGGTCGCGCTGGGCATCGCGGCGTCCTTGAACGGAGCGGACGGACCGACGCTACGGCGCGATCAGCTTCACGCCCGGCGCCGCGAACTCCTTCGGCCACACGACCTTCCACTTGCCGTCCTGCGCCTGCTTCACCAGCTGGGCCGCGTCGCCGTGGTTGTAGGCGGCGTCGAACCGCAGCTTGCCGTAGATCGTGGTGGCGCCGTTCTTCTTCAGCCACGCCGCCATCGCCTTGTCGTCGAGGCTCTTGGCGCCGTTCACGGCCTGCTCGAGGATCTGCCAGGCCGAGAACATGCCGGCGGCCTGGGCGTCGAGGTCGGCGTAGACCAGCTTCGCCTTGGTCGCCTGCTCGCGGTAGCGCTCGGCGATGCGGCGCACGCCCGGACGATCGAGGAACGGCGCGTCCGGCTCGAGGAAGGTCGACGACAGCGCGTTCTTGCCGTCCGGCGACACCGCCAGCGGCCCCGGCGCTGGATAGAGGTGGAAGTGGCTCTTCGGCACGTAGTCGAGCTTCTTCAGGGCCTCGAGCAGCATGTTGCTCTCGAGCCCCAGCGAGCCGACCCAGAGGAAGTCGGCGTTGGCGTCCTTGACGCGCGCGGCGATGGCGCCGAAGTCGCGCGCCCCGAACTCGTACTCGAGGTACATCACCACGTTGAGGCCGCGCTCCTTGGCGACGTCGCGCGTGCCCTCGGCCATGAACTGCGCCGACGGGAACTTGCTGGTCAGGATCGCCACGGTCTTGGGCGGCGTCGGCCCGCTGGCCACGGCGTCGAACACCACCTTCGGATAGGACTTGTTCGGCTCCGGCCCGAACGGAGTCGCCGGGAAGGTCAGCTCGTAGTTGGCCAGCCGCGGAATTCCCATGCTGCTCTGGATGTAGAGCTTGCCGTAACGCTGCGCCACGCCCATGCCGGCGAGGATCGGCGCGGTGGCGTACGGCCCCATGATCAGATCGACCTTGTCGACCGTGATCAGCTTTTCGTACAGGCTGCGGCAGACCTCGGGCTTGGACTGGTCGTCGAGCAGCACGTACTCGACCGGCCGCCCGAGGAAGCCCTCGCGCGCATTGATCTCCTCGACCGAGATCTCGGCCGCGATCTTGTGGATCAGCGCGGTCTGCGCCAGCGGCCCGGTCAGCGACAGCGTGCCGCCGACGCGCACCGGCTTGCCCGACGGCGCCGCCCGGCCGGCGCCGGAAAGCCCGACCGAGGCGGCGCCCGCCAGCCCGGCCAGAACGTGACGACGACGCCATTGCCCAGTGAAACCGGTCATCGCTTCCCCTCCATCGCCATCGCCGCTTGGCCGCGACGACGTCGCGGCCTGCGGTGACCTTCGTGTTGCCGGGGATCGTGGCCTCGGAAAATCGATTTGTAAACCGATGATCGATAGTACATAAAAAAATCGACGCCGCCGCCGTCCGGCGGCCCGGTCATCCACGGGGATCGCGGTGCCACAGACCCGAATCGCCAAGACCCTCGCCGAGGAGGTCCATCTGCGCGTCCGCGCGGACATCCTCGGCGGCCGCCTGCTGCCCGGCCAGAAGCTGCGCCTCGCCACGCTGTGCGACGAGTACGGCGTCAGCCTGAGCAGCGTGCGCGAGGCCCTCACCCGCCTGGCGGCGGAGAAGCTGGTGCGCGCGCAGCCGCAGCAGGGCTTCACGGTCGCCGCGCTGTCGGCGCCGGAGCTGCGCGACCTGACCTTCGTGCGCATCTCGATCGAGAGCGTGGCGCTGCGCCGCTCCATCGAGCTGGGACGGGTCGAATGGGAATCGCGGCTGGTCGCCAGCCACCACACGCTCTCGAACACGCCGGTGCGCGACGCCGACGATTCAGGGCGCCTCAGCGAGGCCTACGCCGCGGCGCACGCCGAGTTCCACGCGGCGCTGACCGGCGCCTGCGGCAGCCCGATGCTGATCGACCTGCAGCGCTCGCTCTACGACGCCTCGGAGCTGTACCGGCGCCTGTCCTATCTCATCAATCGGCGGCGGCGGAACAAGTCGGGCGAGCACCGCGCCCTGATGGAGGCGGCGCTGGCGCGCGACGCGGACCGCGCGGTGGCGCTGATGACCGAGCACTACGAGAGCACCACGCGTACGCTGGTCGAGGCCGGCGCGCTGGACCAGGACGGGCTGGGCGACGCCGCCTGACCGGCGCGCGATCATTCGGGGGAGGGGAAACGGGATGGATCTGGGCATCAAGGGCCGCAAGGCGATCGTCTGCGCATCGTCGCAAGGCCTCGGGAAGGCGTGCGCCCTGTCGCTGGCGCGCGAGGGTTGCGAGGTCTTCATCAACGGCCGGAACGCGGCCCGTCTGGAAGCGACGGCCAAGGAGATCGCGGCCGCGACCGGCGCCAAGGTCACGCCGGTCGTGGCCGACATCAACACCGAGGCCGGCCGCGCGGCGCTGGTCGCGGCCTGCCCCGACGCCGACATCCTCGTGAACAACAACGCCGGCCCGCCGCCGGGCAAGCTGGCGGACTGGGACCACGCCGCCTGGCTGCCGGCGCTGGAGGCCAACATGCTGGCGCCGATCCTGCTGATCCGCGCGCTCGTGCCGGGCATGCGGGCCCGGAAGTTCGGCCGCATCGTCAACATCACCTCGGCGATGGTGAAGTCGCCGCGGCCGCCGATGGCGCTGTCGACGACGGCGCGCACCGGCCTGACGGCGTTCTGCAAATCGCTGTCGTCGGAGGTCGCGCCCGACAACGTCACGATCAACAACATGCTGCCGGAGCGCTTCGACACCGACCGCCAGCGCTTCATGGCCGAGCGCATGGTCAAGGAGCAGGGCATCACCTACGAGGAGGCGCGCCGGCAGATCGCGCAGTCGATCGCCGCGAAGCGCTTCGGACAGCCGGTCGAGTTCGGCGACACCTGCGCCTTCCTGTGCAGCGCGCAGGCCGGCTTCATGTCGGGCCAGAACGTCCAGCTCGACGGCGGCTCCTACCACGGACTGATCTGACGCGGTCGGACGCCGTTCGCTTCCGGCGTCCGCACGCCCCGCCTGTCATTCCGCGCGCAGCGAGGGATCCAGCCGCCGCCGCTCGATCCCTCGCTGCGCGCGGAATGACAGGCGTGGTGGCGCGACGGCCGAAATCCGCCTGACCGCGGCGTGCACCGCCCTCAGCCGTTGAACTTGCGCCACTGCATGTAGAGCACGCCGGCCATCACGATGGCGCCGCCGGCGATCTGGGCCGGGGTCGGCTCGAAACCGAACGCCATCGAGATGAGGATCGCGAACACCGGCACGGCGTTCTGCCACAGCGACCCCATCGGGATGCCGAGCCGCGCGACACCGATGTTCCAGGTCACGCCGGCGAGCCCGGTCGCGAAAACCGCCGTCAATGCCAGCCAGCCGATGGTCGCGGCGTCGGGCGCGAGGTTGGGCGGCCCGACGACGCCGGCGGCGCGGCACGCCGCCCAGAACAGGAACAACCAGAGCGTCGCGCCGGACAGCGCGACATAGGTCCGCCGCAGCTGCGTCACCGGCGGCTCGAACCAGCGCTGGGCGTAGATCGAGTAGACCGTCCAGAACACCGTGCAGAGCACGATCAGCGGCTCGCCGCCCTGGAGCGCGAATCCGGCCCCCGGCGCGTCGGCGCGTCCCCATACCGCGATGGCGCCGCCGACCAGCGTGAGCGGCGCCGCGACCCAGAAGCCGCGGTCGAACGCCGCGCCCGTCAGGACCCGCAACGTCAGCGCCGCGTAGACCGGCGATCCGACCATGAACGCCGCCGCCGTGATCGTGTTGGTGTGGCGCAGCGCCAGATTGTAGACGAGGAAGAACGACGCCATGGCGCAGCTCAACATCAGGAAGCGCCGCCACGGCATCGGCATGGCCAGCGCGCGGACGCCCTCGGTCGCGGCGAGGAGGACCGCCAGCGTCAGCGCCGCGATGGCGGTGCGCCACGGCGACATCCAGAACGGATCGAGGACGCGGAAGATCACGGCCGTGATGGGCATGTTGGCGCCCCAGCAGGCGCTGGTGACGACGAACGCCGCCATGCCGACGAGCGCGCCGCCCCGCCCCGTCGCGGCGGTGAGCCGGCTCACGACGGCCGCGCCGAGGCGAGCTGGCGCGTCTGGAGGTAGACGATGCCGGCCACCACCACGACGCCGCCGAGCAGCTGCAGCCAGGTCGGCGGCTGGCCGATCGCCCAGGCGGTCAGCACCGCCACGACCGGCGCGCCGTTCATGTGCAGCGAGGCGACCGGCAGGGTCAGCCGGCTGACGCCGTAGTTCCACAGCAGCACCGCGATGGCGACGCCGAAGACGCAGATCCAGACGAGGTACGCGATGTGCAGCCAGGAGATGTCGGCCGGCGGCCCGCCGGCGACGCCGGCGCCGTAGAGGATCGCGAAGCCGGCCAGCATCCAGACGCCCGCCACCGTCGAGGTGATGGCGCTGAGGCCGATCTGGCCGCGGTCGCCGAGCCATTGCTGGGCGCGGATCGAGTACCATTGCCAACAGATCTGCGCGACCAGCAGCAGCGGCTCGCCGCCCTCGAAGCCCAGCCCGCGCTCGCGGAAGCCCGGCGCGCCGGCGATCACCATCGCGGCGCCGAGCAGGCCCAGCGTCAACGCCACGGGGAAGCCCGCGACCATGCGCGCGCCGAGCAGCGCGCGGGCCATCAACGCGGAGATCACCGGCCCGAGGTTGAGCACGATCGCCGCCGTCACGGGATGCGAATGGCGGACCCCGAAGGTGTAGAGGATCGAGAAGGCGCACATCGCCAGACCGAGCCGCATCAGGCGCCCGGTGGCGATCGGGCGCGGCGCGCCCGATGGCGCGCGCGCCAGCATCCACGCGAACCACAGCACCGGCAGCCCGACGACGTAGCGCAGCGCCGACAGCAGGTAGAGGTCCATGAACTCGGTCAGGACCTTCAGCACCGGCGTCATCGAGCCCCAGATGACGCAGCACGCCAGAAGCCCGGCCGACGCCCACAGCGCCGCCGCGCGCGACCGAACGGGGCCCACGGTCGTCACGCCGCTCCGCGTGGCGCCCGGCGGCTCACGCGCCGCGCCCGATCTCGTCGAGAACCGGCTGGATGAAGCTCTTGAACAGGGCCGGGTTCTCGCTCATCGGGAAATGCCCGAGCCCCTTCATGATCGTGACCCTGGCGCCGGGCACCGCCTTGGCGACCTCCAGCGTGTACTCCGGCTTGCACGAGTAGTCGTACTCGCCGGTCAGCAGGTAGAGCGGGCAGCGCGACGTGTCGATGCGGTGCAGCCGGTCCTTGAGGTCGCCGTCGACGGTGTAGAAATGCAGGTCGCCGTAGAACACGCCCGGCCCGCCCTGCATGTAGTGCCACAGCGTCTCCCAGCGGTGCTCGTCCGGCCCGGTCGGCGCCATCAGCCCGGACACCGCGCCGATCGCCGATTCGGTGTGGTCGACGTCGGGATGGTTCAGCCACGAGATGTCGTAGTAGGCGCTCGGCGTGGCCGACGACTGCAGCCCGATGATGGCGCGGAAGACCTCGGCGTGGTCCGCCGCCAGACCGAGCACGACGCGCCCGCCGATCGAGCAGCCCATGACCACCGGCTTGTCGAGCTCCAGCGCCTTGGCCACCGCGACGATGATGTCGATGTAGAAATCGCGGGTGAGCTTGTACTCCTCCTCGTGCCAACCGGCCGGCGGCGAGGACTTGCCGTGCCACGGCAGGTCGAAGCCGACGACGCGGTATTTCGCGGTGATCTCCGGATCGTTCATCAGCGCTCGGTACTGGCGCGAATCGGAGCCGGCGGTGTGGAGGCAGAGCAGCGGGATGCCGCTGCCGGCCTCCTCGACGAAGATCCGGTAGTCACGGCCCTGGAACGGCAGGCGCAGGTAGCGGCCGAGGACCGGTTCGAAATCGACGCTCATGACGCCCCCCGGTTGCCGCGCAGCGCGCCCATCACGCCCTTCACGTACATCATGTTCTGCCACAGCTTCAGCAGATCGCCCTCGAAGCGCAGCTCCTGCTGGCGCAGCAGGCCGAACAGGTCCTGGTAGAAGGGCGGCGGCACCGGCCGCCAGAACTTCTCCCAGCCCTCCTCCGTGCCGCGCAGCGCGAAGCTCCACGACGCCATGCGGAAGGGCCCGGCCTCGACCTTGTCGATCCGCCCCTCGCGCACGTGCACCAGCCACGCGCGCGCGCCGGCCTCGACGAGGAAGCGCGTCGTCAGCGCCCGCCCGCGACGCACCAGCCGCGCGTCGCCGTTCACCAGATCCGGCAGTCGTTCGAGCATGTCCCCGCCTCCGCCATGCCGCCTCAGGCGAACACCACGACGCCGCGCGCCACCTCGCCCGCCATCATGGCGCGGAAGCCGTCGTTGATCTCGTCGAGCTTGTAGGTCCGGCTGATGAGCCCGTCGATGTTGAGGCGCCGGTTCATGTAGTGGTCGACCAGCACCGGGAAGTCGAGGTTCGGGCGCACCGAGCCGTAGAACGTGCCGGACACGGTCTTCTCGCCGAACACCATCATCAGCGGCGAGTACTGCGCCCGCATCGTGGCCGCGGGCACGCCGACCGTGACGGCGTGGCCGCCCGGCGCCAGGGCGTCGAACGCCAGCGCCTGGGTCTTGTCGACGCTGACGGCGTCGAAGGCGTAGTCGACGCCGAGCCCGCCGGTGAGCTGCTTGACCCGCTCGACGGCGTTCTCCTTCGCGCTGTTGACGGTGTCGGTGGCGCCGAACGTCCGCGCCATCTCCAGCTTGTTGTCGAGCAGGTCGCAGGCGATGATCCGGCCCGCGCCCGACAGCATCGCGCCCTGCACCGCGTTGAGGCCGACGCCGCCGCAGCCGATCACGAGCACGGTCGCGCCGGCCTCGACCTTGGCGTGGCGCGTGACCGCGCCCACGCCGGTGGCGACGCAGCAGCCCACCAGCGCCGCCTGCGGCCACGGCATGTCCTTGCGGATCGGGACCAGCATCTCCGCCGGCACCACGACGTGCTCCGAGAAGGTGCCGATGCGCGCCATCTGGTTGACGCCCGTGCCGCCGTGGCTCAGCCGCAGCGTGCCGTCGAGCAATCCTGCGCCGGGCGAGTTCAGGCGGCCGACGCACAGCACCGTGCGGCCGGCCGTGCAGTAGCGGCACCGTCCGCAATGCGGCCGGAACGAGAACACCACGTGGTCGCCGGCCTTCACGCCCTCGACGCCGGGGCCGACTTCGTCGACGATGCCGGCGGCCTCGTGGCCGGGCACGATCGGCAGCGGGGTCGGCCAGTCGCCGTTCATCACGTGCCAGTCGCTCTGGCAGACGCCCGACGCCTTCATTTTCACGCGCGCCTCGCCGGCCTTCGGCGGATCGAGCTCCAGCTCGACCACCTGCAGCGGTTTGTTGATCTCGAACAACACGGCGGCGCGGGTCTTCATCTCTCGTTCCCTCCAGGTCGATCGTTGTCGTTTCAGGCGCGCGACCGCGTCGCCTCGTAACCGACGGCGGCGCAGTCCGGGTAGACGTCGGGCTTCTCGCTCGACACCCGCGCGCGGACCACCTGGGGCCGGCCCATGCAGATGTCGAGGATCTCGTGCACCAGCGTCTCCTGCAGATTGAAGTGGCGCGACCGCGCCAGTGTCCCGATCTCGGCCCGCAGCGCGTCGTAGTCGAGCACGTTGGCGATGTCGTCGTCGAGCGCGCCGGCGTGCGGCCGCAGCTCGAGGTCGACGTTGATCAGCAGCGCCTGCGGCCCGGCCTTCTCGAACTCGTGGATCCCGATATTGGTCATGACGCGGTAGTCGCGCAGGAACAGGCGCCTCGTGTCGGCGGTCATGGCGCCGCTCCCTTCCCCGCGCGGCGGTCGAAGGCGATGTCGCGCGGCCGCGCCGTCAGATGCTCGCCGCTGTCGACCACCAGCGTGTCGCCGGTGTAGCTCGGCGTCGCCAGGATGAAGCGCAGCGCCGCCACGAGATGGTCCGTGGCGACGCCGACGCCCAGCGGATTGGCGGTGTGCTGGGCGGCGAAGCGCTCGTCGGTCTGCTTGCCGCTGCGCAAGGTCAGCCCCGGCGCGATGCCGGCGACGCGGATGTCGGGCGCGAAGGCCTGCGCCAGCAGGGTCGTCAGCCCCTCCAGCCCGATCTTGCTCAGCGTGTAGGTCAGGAAGTCCGGGTTCAGGTTCCGCAGCTTCTGATCCAGCACGTTGACGATGACGCCGCGGCGGCCCTCCGGCAGCCGGCGCGCGAAGGCCTGCGACAGCAGCAACGGCGCGCGCAGGTTGACCGCCATGTGGCGGTCGAACGAGGCCGGCGTCGCGCGCGGCGCGGCGTCGTAGGCGAACAGCGAGGCGTTGTTGACGAGGCACTCCAGCACGACGCCGCGCGCCTTGCAGACGCCGACCAGCGCCTCGGCCTGCGCCGCCGAGGCCAGATCGGCCCGGACGGCGCGCGCCGCGCCGCCGGCGGCGCGTATGTCCAGCACGGTGCGCGCCGCCTCCTTCGCGGAGGCGTTGTGGTGCACGAACACGAACCAGCCGTCGGCGGCCAGCGCCAGCGCGAAGGCGCGGCCGATCCGCTGCCCGGCGCCAGTCACCAGCGCGCCGCGCCGGAGCGCGCGCGTCGCCCCTCCCACGCCCTTGGAAGCCGCCGTCGTGGACCGCATCACCCGTCCTTCCGCCGCCCGCGCCGCCGGCGGCCGACCGGCCGCAACCTAGTCGCGCCCGCCGCGGCCGGCAACGCGGAAGCGCGCGCCGGCGGCGTCTCGGCGGATGACAGGATTCGACGCGTCGGCTATCACGGCGCCATGCCAGTCGAAAGCGTGGATTGCGTCGTGGTCGGCGCCGGGGTCGTCGGCATCGCCGTCGCGCGCGCTGGCGATGTCCGGCCGCGAGGTCATCGTGGTCGACGCCGCCGAGGCGATCGGCACCGAGACCTCGTCGCGCAACAGCGAGGTGGTGCACGCCGGCATCTACTACCCCAAGGGCGGCAACATGGCGCGCTTCTGCGTCGCCGGGCGGCGCCTGCTGTACCGGTACTGCGACGAGCACGGCGTGCCCTACGTCAATTGCGGAAAACTGATCGTCGCCACCGACGAGGCCGAGCGCGACACGCTGGCCTCGATCCAGGCCCGCGCCGAGGCGAACGGCGTCGAGGGGATGCGCGTGCTGAGCGCCGCGGAGGCCGTCGCGCTGGAGCCCAACCTGCGTTGCACCGGCGCGCTGCTGTCGCCGACCACCGGCATCGTCGACAGCCACCGCTTCATGCTGGCGCTGCAGGGCGACGCCGAGGATGCCGGCGCGATGTTCGCCTTCCACAGCCCGGTCGAGCGCGGCCGCGTGGTCGACGGCGGCGTCGAGATCGATGTCGGCGGCGCCGAGCCGATGACCCTGCGCTGCCGGCTGCTTGTCACCAGCGCCGGGCTGCACGCGCCGGACCTCGCGCGCCGCATCGAGGGCGCGCGCTACAACTCGCTGCCCGCCGCCTACTACGCCAAGGGCAACTATTTCGGGCTGGCCGGCAGATCGCCGTTCTCGCGCCTGATCTATCCCGTGCCGGTGCCGGGCGGTCTGGGCGTGCACATCACCGTCGATCTCGGCGGCCAGGCGCGCTTCGGGCCCGACGTCGAGTGGATCGACCGCATCGACTACACCGTCGATCCGGCCCGCGCCGACAAGTTCTACGCCGCCGTCCGCAAATATTGGCCGGACCTGAAGGACGGCGCGATCACCCCGGCGTATTCCGGCATCCGGCCGAAGATCGTGCCGCAGGGCGCGCCGGCGCAGGATTTCACCTTCCACGGCCCGGAGACCCACGGCATCCCCGGTCTGATCCATCTGTTCGGGATCGAATCGCCGGGGCTGACGGCGTCGCTCGCCATCGCCGATCACATCCTGGACATGACGCGCTCGTGATCGCCCGCCCGGCGCCGGGACGCATCCCGGCACCGGGCCGGATCGTATCTCCTCCAACCGGCGCGTCGCGCGGGAGGAGGAACCATGATCCCGCGCCGGCGCCTGCTCTCGCTTCTGCCCGCGTCCGCCGCGCTCGCGGGCTGCGGCCCGGCCGACCTGCTCAACGCCACGGTGCCGCGACGCGGCTACCGGCTGGTCGCCGACATCGCCTACGGTGACGATCCGCGCCGGCGGCTCGACGTCTACGAGCCGACGCGGCCGGACGCGTCGCGCACGGTCGTCTGCTTCTTCTACGGTGGCGGTTGGAATTCCGGCGGAAGGGGCGACTATCTCTTCGTCGCGCAGGCTCTGGCCGACTCCGGCTACCTCGTCGTGGTACCCGACTACAGGCTGTGGCCGGAGGTCCGGTTCCCTGCCTTCGTCGAGGATGGCGCCGCTGCCGTGGCGTGGATCCGCGCGAATATCGCCATCCATGGCGGCGATCCCGCGCGGATCGTCCTCGCCGGCCATTCCGCCGGCGCGCACACCGCGTTGATGCTGGCGGCGGGTACGCCGTACCTCGCGCGGGCCGGCATCGACCGGGCGGCGATCCGCGGCGTGGTCGGAATCGCCGGTCCCTACGATTTCCTGCCGTTCGGGACCGAGCGTCTACGGGCGATATTTGCGGGCGCCGCGCCCGCCGACACCCAGCCGATAAACTTCGTGACGCCCGGATTACCGCCGGCGCTGTTGCTGCACGGCGATGCCGATACCACGGTGCTGCCGCGCAACACGGTGAACCTCGCGGCGGCGTGGCGTGCCGCCGGCAACGTCGCCGAGACCCGCCTCTACCGCGATGTCGGGCATATCGGTGTCGTCACGGCGTTCTCCGCCGCGTTCCGCGAGCGCGCGCCGACGCTCGCCGACACGCTGGCATTCCTGCGTCGACCCGACGGCGCGGCGCCGCCGTCCTGAACGCCGGCGCGCGGCTGGCGGCGTTCCGACCCCGTGCTATCGTCGCGCGAGGACGTGGGGAGGGGCCGATGGATCTCGAACTGAAGGGCCGCGTGGCACTGGTCAGCGGCGCCCACCGCGGCACCGGCGCCGGCATCGCCCGGGCGCTGGCGCGCGAGGGCGCGCACGTCGTGGTCAACGGACCGACCGAGGCGGCGGCCGAGGGAACCGTCGGCGCCATCCGCGCGGCCGGCGGCGAGGCCAGCGTGGCGGCCGGCGACGTCGCCACCGCCGACGGCGCCAACGCGGCCATCGCCCGGCTGGTCGAGGCGCGCCGCCACGTCGACATCCTCGTCGCCAACTACGGCGTCGCCGACCGCAAACTCTGGGCCGACGCCGACGACGCCGCCTGGCTGGGCGTCTACGAGAAGAACGTGCTGTCGGCGGTGCGCCTGATCCGGGCGCTGACGCCGGCGATGCGCGCCAAGGGCTTCGGACGGGTGATCCTCGTCGGCACCATCGGCAGCACGCGGCCCAACGCCCGCATGCCGCACTACTACGCCGCCAAGGGCGCGCTGCCGGTGATGACCGTCGGCCTCGCCAAGGACCTGTCGGGCTCCGGCGTCACCGTCAACCTCGTGAGTCCCGGCCTGATCGCCACCGCCGAGGTGATCGACATGGCGCGCAAACGCGGCGCCCGGGAGCAGTGGCCGGAGGCCGCCGAGGCCGATCCGGCGGGGCTGCTCAAGCGGCTGGCGGCCAGCGACATGCCCAACCCTGTGGGCCGCATCGCCACGGTCGACGAGGTCGGCGATCTGGTGGCGTTCCTCGCCAGCCCGCGGGCGGGCTTCGTCAACGGCCAGAACGTGCGCATCGACGGCGGCGCGGTCGACCACGTCGGCTGAGCGGCCATCGTCGCGGCGGCATTTCGCTTGCGCCGCCGCGGAAGGGTGCCACGATGGGTCATCTTCTCGTACAGGAGCTTCCGATGGACACCACGATGACCGGCCTCGGCGCGGCGGCGCGCGAGACGGGGCACGCGGCCCGGCTCCGGATCCGGAGCGGCGCCTTCCGCAAGCCGACGGCGGGCATGGCGCCGGGCTACGTGCAGGCCAATCTGGCGATCCTGCCGGCGGCGCTGGCCGCCGACTTCCACCGCTTCTGCCACCTCAATCCCAAGCCCTGCCCGCTGCTGGCGGCGTCGGAGCCCGGCGATCCGCGCCTGCCGGCGCTGGGCGCCGATCTCGACATCCGCACCGACATTCCGCGCTACCGCGTCTGGCGGCACGGCGAGCTGGTCGAGGAGGTCGACGACATCCGCGCGGTATGGCGCGACGATCTGGTGTCGTTCGCGCTGGGATGCTCGTTCAGCTTCGAGGAGGCGCTGATCGAGAACGGCCTGGAGCTGCGCCACCAGACCTGCGGCTCGAACGTGCCGATGTGGCGGACGTCGATCCAGTGCGCCCCGGCCGGCCCGTTCCACGGTCCGATGGTCGTCTCGATGCGCCCTTTCAAGCCTGCCGACGCGATCCGCGCCGTGCAGGTCACTTCGCGCTTTCCATCGGTGCATGGCGCGCCGGTGCATATCGGCAAGCCGGAGATGATCGGCATCAAGGACATCGGCAAGCCGGACTACGGCGACGCCGTGCCGGTGCGCGACGACGAATTCCCCGTGTTCTGGGCCTGCGGCGTCACTCCGCAATCGGTGATCGCCACGGTGAAGCCGGAGTTCTGCGTCACCCACGCGCCCGGATACATGCTGGTCACCGACCTGCTCAACGCGCGCCTCGCCATCCTCTGACCCCTGGAGCCATCCCGACATGACCGCGCGCCTCGCTTTCGACCGCGCCATCTCCTCGCGCGTCGACGTGGTCGTCGACCGGCTGATCATCGCCGGCTGGACGGCTCGCGACGAGGGCTCGCTCCAGCACCACATCGACGAGCTGGCCGCCGTGGGCGTGCCGCCGCCGTCGTCGGTGCCGCTGTTCTACAGGGCCTCGGCGCAGAACCTGACGCAGGAGGGCGTCGTCGAGGTCGTCGGCGACGACACCTCCGGCGAGGTCGAGCCGGTGGTCGTATCGCTGCCGGACGGGCTGTGGCTGACCGTCGGTTCCGACCACACCGACCGCAAGGCCGAGTCCTATTCGGTGTCGCTGTCGAAGCAGATGTGCCCCAAGGCGATCGGCCGCGCGTTGTGGCGGTTCGACGACGTCGCCGACCGCTACGATTCGCTGGAGCTGCGCTCGTGGCAGACCTTCGGCGGCGTGCGCAAGCTCTACCAGGAGGGCACGCTGGCGACGCTGCGGCGCCCCGAGGGCCTGGCGAAGCTGTTCCTCGAGCGCGAGGGCATGGAGGGCGCGACGCTGCCGCCCGGCACGGTGATGTTCGGCGGCACGGTCGGCGCCATCGGCGGCATCCGGCCGGGCACGCGCTTCGAGATGGAGCTGCTCGATCCGCGCGACGGCAAGCGCCTGACCTACGCCTACGACGTCAAGGCCCTGCCGCTGATCTCGTAGGAATCGCCGCGGTCCGACGGAGGCAGGTGGGCATCCATCTCACCTGTCATCCCGAGCGCAGCGAGGGATCCAGGAGCGGCGCCTGGATCCCTCGCTGCGCTCGGGATGACAGTGGACATCTCTTAGCAATCGCGCGAAATGGGCGCGCCGCTAAGCGGCACAACTCCTACGCCGCGCGGCCGACGTTGCGGTCCTCGCCGACGGCGATCGGCTTCTCGCCGCGCAGCGTGGTGCGGCGCATCTCGCGCCGGTGGCCGGCGTAGTCGTTGATCGCGAAATGCTGCAGGCAGCGGTTGTCCCACATCGCCATGGCGCCGGGCTTCCAGACGAAGCGGCAGGTGAACTCCGGCCGCGTCGAGTGCTCGTAGAGGAAGTTCAGAAGCGGCTCGCTCTCGCGCTGCGTCATGCCCTCGAAGCGCAGCGTGTAGGCGACGTTGGCGAACAGCGCGCGGCGGCCGGATTCGGGATGCACCCGCACGATCGGATGGACCATCTCCGCCATGTATGAATCGTCGTGGACGATGCGCATGCTGCGGGCGTTGGCGTTGTCGTGGAACACGGCGCCCTTGGCGTAGGACTTCGCCCAGTACACGGCGCGCAGGCCGTCGAGCGTCGACCGCAGGCCGTCCGACAGCGTCTCGTAGGCCAGGTACTGGTTGGCGAACATGGTGTCGCCGCCGTAGGGCGGCAGTTCGCGGGCGTGCAGGAAGGTGAAGGACGGCGGCGTCTCGAGGAAGCTCCAGTCGGAGTGCCAGTTGCCGCCGAAGGTGGGCTTGCCGCCCTCGTCCGCCTCCTTGGCGACCTTGATGGCGTTGGGATGGGTGGCCTCGCCCTCGACGAACGGATCCTTCCCGAACGGCCCGAAATTCGCGCAGAAGCGGACCTGCTGCTCGTCGGTGATGCCCTCGTTCCCGAGGATCAGCAGGCAGAGATTATCGACGACCGCCCGGCGGATCTCCGCCACCGTCTCGTCGTCCAGCGGCCGGCGCATGTCGACGCCGGACACCTCCGCGCCGCATCCGCCGGCCAGTTTCCGCACCTCGATGCGCCGGTACGCCATGCCGCCCTCCCGCGTCCGCCACTGGTAAACCGTGGTTCATCCGCTAAGGTACGCGCGTCGACGGCGGGCGTCCAACCCGCCGTTTCCGCGACGCGAAAACCCAGGGGAAGGACCCGAGATGCTCAAGACCCGCTTCACCGAGATGTTCGGTGTGCAGTATCCGATCGTGCAGGGCGGCATGCAGTGGGTCGGCCGCGCCGAGCTGACCTCGGCGGTCGCCAACGCCGGCGCGCTGGGCTTCCTCACCGGCCTGACCCAGCCGACGCCGGAGGATCTCGTCAAGGAGGTCAAGCGCTGCCGCGACATGACCGACAAGCCGTTCGGCGTGAACCTGACGATCCTGCCGACGCTCGTGCCGCGGCCCTACGGCGAGTACATCGACGCCATCATCTCCTCGGGCGTGAAGATCGTCGAGACGGCCGGAAACAACCCCAAGCCGTTCCTGCCCAAGCTCCAGGCCGCCGGGATCAAGGTGATCCACAAATGCACCTCGGTGCGCCACGGCGTCTCGGCCGAGAAGGTCGGCGTCGACGCGATCTCGATGGACGGCTTCGAGTGCGCCGGCCACCCCGGCGAGGACGACGTGCCCAACCTCGTGCTGCTGCCGGCGGCCGCCAACGTCATCAAGATCCCGATGGTCGCCTCGGGCGGATTCGCCGACGGGCGCGGACTTGTGGCGGCGCTGGCGCTGGGCTGCGAAGGCATCAACATGGGCACGCGCTTCATGGCGACCAAGGAGGCCCCGATCCACCAGAAGGTGAAGGAAGCCATCGTCGGCGCCGACGAGCGCGCCACGGCGCTGATCTTCCGCACCATGCGCAACACCTCGCGCGTGTTCGGCAACTCCGTCGCCAAGAAGGCGATCGAGATGGAGCACGAGGGCAAGACCATCGCCGAGATCGGCCCGATCGTCTCAGGCCAGAAGGGCAAGGTGGTCTACGAGACCGGCGACCTCGAGCACGGCATCTTGTCGGCCGGCACCTGCATGGGCCTGATCAACGACATCCCGACCTGCAAGGAACTGGTCGACCGCATCGTGCGCGAGGCCGAGGAGATCATCCGCGGCCGCCTGGCGCGCGTCGCGGCCTGATCGACGCCGCGCCGGCCGCCGGAAACGGCCGCCGGCGCGGTCAGATCGGCATCACGCCGCGCCGCGGCGTCGTGGTGCCGAACGTCTCCGCGCTCACCGGCGCGCCCATCGCGCGCAGGGTCTCACGGTGCCGTTCGATCGGCAGGCGCACGACGGCGTCCTCGTAGCGCGCCAGATCGACGAACGCCGGCAGCGCCAGCGTCCGAGACACCAGGCCGGCGGCGCGCGGCCAGCGCGCCGCGTCGATCGTGAGCCGCGCGAAGGCGGCGTTGCGGAGGAACGCCGCGACCGACACGTCGGCGACGCCCGGCGCGCCGAACAGGAAGCCGTCGGCCGGCGCCTGGCTCTCGAGGTAGTCGAGCACCTCCGGCACGTCGCGCTCCAGCGTGCGGGCCATGAGCTCGCGGTCGCCCTTCTCGCCCCACACGCCGGGCCGGATCGCGATCTGGTTGAACAGCCGCCAGATGAACACGTCGCCCATCCGCGTGTCGGCGAACTCCTCGAGCCAGCGCGCCCACGCCCGCCGCGCGGCGTCGGCGGGATACAGCGGCGGATCGGGATGCCGGTCCTCGAGGTACTGGCAGATCACCGTCTAGTCCGACAGCGCCACGTCGCCGTCGACCAGCACCGGGATGCGCCGCAGGGGGCTGAGCGCCGTGAACCGGTCGTCGCCGAAGAACGGCACGATCGGATCGATCTCGTAGGCGATCCCCTTCAACGCGAGGCAGACCAGGACCTTGCGGACGTAGGGCGACAAGTAGCTGCCGACGACGAGGACCCGGCCCGCCATCGCGGCGCGCCTAGACGAGGTTGACGCGGCAGCCGCAGACCTCGACCTGCGTGTCGGAGCGGCGCTTGCCGCGCTTCTCCGCCGCCGCGAGGACCCTCGCGCGGTCCGTGGCCTTGACGTCGTAGGCCGAGATGCCCGGACCGCGGCCGTCGGCCGCCGCCACGAAGCGCATCGGCCCGTTGTCCATCCGGATCGTCAGCGTCGCGCCCGAGCGTTCGACCGGCCGGTCGAGCAGCTTGGACCAGTGTTCGGCCATCGCGACGTGGTCGGTGTGCTGCAGCTCGATGCCGGCCAGGCCCGACGTCATGTCGTCGCGGCGGTGCGGCTGCCAGCCGGCGCTGGCCGGCGGCCAGAACAGCGCCGGATCGGCGCCCGGCGGCGGCACCACGGAGTCGATCGACAACAGCACGCCCGACGTGTCGGCCGGATGGAAGTGGGTGTAGCGGTACTCCGGCAGATCCTTCTGGGCGACGGCCCGCGCGCCGCCGGCCAGCACCCGCGCGCGGTGCGGGATCGCGTCCGGCACCTGGAGGATCACCATGTAGCCGCCGTCCCCGTGGCGGCGCTCGATGTAGCGGCCGGCCGAGGTGCCGTCCTGCTTGGGCGAGACGATCTCGATGAAGTCGCTGCCGCTGGCGCACACGACGTTCTCGAGGCCCCACTTGCCGACGCCGGGGTCGCGGTAGGCGACATCGACCCCGAGGAGGTCGTGCAGCTCGGCGTACGAGCCCTCGAGATCGCGCGCGACGAAAACGGCCTGACGAAGACGCATCGTATCCTCCCTGGTGCTTCCGCCCGCGCGCCGGCGCGTCAGCGGCCCTTGAACACGGGCGCGCGCTTCTCGACGAAGGCGCGCGCCGCCTCCTTGTGGTCCTCGGTGTCGCGCGCGCGCGTCAGGCGCCATGCCTCGCCGTCCAGCGCCTCGGCGAGCGTGCCCTCCTCGGCGATCTTCATGTTGCCCTTCATCAGCGCGTGGGCGACGCGCGGTCCGGCGGCCAGGCGCTTGGCGAAGGCCATCGTCTCGGCCTCCAGCTTGTCGTCGTCGACCATGCGGTTGGCCAGGCCGAGGCGCTCGATCTCCTCGCCGCGCAGGATGTCGGCGGTGAAGTACAGCTCGCGCGCCTTGGCCGGCCCGAGCAGCCGGTGCAGGAAGTAGTGGCCGCCGAAATCGCCGGAGAAGCCGACCTTGGCGAACGCCGTCGTCATGCGCGCGCTCCTGGCGGCGAAGCGCATGTCGCAGGCCAGCGCGATCGACAGGCCGGCGCCGGCCGCGACGCCGTTGACCATGGCGATGGTCGGCAGCGGGATCTCGTGCAGCAGGCGCGAGACCTCCATGCGGCGGCGCAGGTCGTTCACCTTGCCCTCGAACGTGCCGGCGCCCTTGGCGCCGCTTGCCATCGCCTTGACGTCGCCGCCGGAGCAGAACGCGCGCGGACCGGCGCCGGTGACGACGACGCAGCCGACGGCCTCGTTGTCGACCGCGCCGTTGAGCGCCGCCAGCATCTCCGTGGTGATCTCCGACGACAGTGCGTTCATCGCGTCGGGGCGGTTGAGTGTGAGGACGAGCACGCCGTCCTCGATCCTGGTCAGCAGATCGGCCATGGCCGGGTTTCCCTTCATCTATTCGCGTGGATCGAATCTGGCTCAGCGGCCCTTGAACACGGGCGCGCGCTTCTCGACGAAGGCGCGCGCCGCCTCCTTGTGGTCCTCGGTCTCGCCGGTGCGGATCATGCGCGCGGCCTCGCTGTCGAGCGCCTCCGACAACGAACCCTCCTCCGCCACCTTCATGTTCCGCTTGACGTGCCACCACGCCACGCGCGGACCGGCGGCGAGCTGCTTGGCGAACGCCATCGTCTCGCTCTCCAGCCGCGCGTCGTCGACGATCCGGTTGGCGAGGCCCAGCTTCTCGATCTTCTCGGAGTTCAGGATCTCGGCGGTGAAGTAGAGCTCGCGCGCCTTGGCGGTGCCGACCAGCTTGTGCAGGAAGTAGTGCGAGCCGAAATCGCCGGAGAAGCCGACCTTGGCGAACGCCGTGCTCATGCGCGCGCTGCGCGCGGCGAAGCGCATGTCGCAGGCCAGCGCGATCGACAGGCCGGCGCCGGCGGCGACGCCGTTCACCATCGCGATGGTCGGCTTGCCCATCTCGTGCAGCAGTTCGGACGCCTCCATCTTGAACCGCAGATCGGCGACCTTGTCCTCGTAGGTGCGCCCGCCGTCGGTGCGGATCGCCATGTTCTTGACGTCGCCGCCGGCGCAGAAGGCGCGCTCGCCGGCGCCGCGCAGCACCACGCAGCCGATCGACCGGTCGTTGGCGGCCCTGGCCAGCTCGGTCTGGAGCCCCGCGAGCATCGCGGTCGACAGCGCGTTCATCGCCTCGGGACGGTTCATCGTCACCAGCAGCACGCCGTCCTCGACCCTGGTCAGCACCTCGCCCATCGTTCCCTCCAAGCGTCCATTTCAGGCCATGGTGCGCCGAAGCGCGGCGGCGGCGCAACCGCGCCGCCCGCCGCGGCGCACCGCTGGGCGAAACGCAACGCCCCCATGCGCCACGCGCCCGTTGCCGGCCGTCTCCGGCGCCGCGAGACTTCGCGCCCGCCCGCCCGCACCGGAGACGCCCGCCATGGCCGCGACCTACGAGACCCTGCTCACCGACCTCAGCGACGGCGTGCTGACGCTCACCCTGAACCGGCCGGACAAGCTCAACGCCTACAATCCCGCGATGCAGCGCGACATCCTGGCGGCGTTCGGCGCCATCAACGCCGACGACGACGTGCGGGCGGTCATCGTCACCGGCGCGGGCCGCGCCTTCTGCGCCGGCGCCGACATCTCCGGCGGCGCCGAGGCGTTCAAGGTGTGGAACGACGGCAGCCGCCCGGCACCGCGCAAGAAGGGCGATTCGATCACGATGGTGATGGCCTCGTCGCTCAAGCCGGTGATCGCCGCCATCAACGGCGCCGCCGTCGGCGTCGGCATCACCATGTGCCTGCCGATGGACATCCGCATGATGTCGTCGACCGCGCGGATCGGGTTCGTCTTCAACAAGCGCGGCATGGTCATGGAGGCCGGCAGCTCGTGGTACCTGCCGCGTCTCGTCGGCATGCAGCGCGCCCAGGAGTGGGTGATGACGGGCGAGTTGTTCGGCGCCGAGGAGGCCGTCGCCGGCGGGCTCGTGCGGTCGATCCACGCGCCGGAGGAGCTGGTGCCGGCGGCGCAGGCGCTGGCGCGCAAATTCGCCAAGGACACCTCGCGCGCCGCCGCCGCCATCAACCGCCGCCTGATGTGGAGCATGCTCGGCGCGACCGATCCCGCCGACGCGCTGGCGATCGACGTCTCGTGCATCGGCTACATGGCGCGCGGCGCCGACGCGCAGGAGGGCGTGCGGTCCTTCATGGAGAAGCGGCCGCCGGTCTTCCCGATGCGGCCCAGCAAGGACATGCCGCCGTTCGGGCCCTGGACCGAGGACGCCGCCGACTAGGCTTCCGACGACGGGGCCGCCGCCCCGCGCCGGGCGCGCCACTCGGGCGCGAACAGCGCCCACATGCGGACGCTGCGGAACTCGCCGCCGACGATGAAGCGGTCGCGCAGCGGGCCGGACTCGCACCGAAAACCCAGCCGCTCCGCCAGCCGCTGTGACGGGCGGTTCTCCGGTTCGATCAGCGCCTCGACGCGGTGCGCGTCGAGCGTGTCGACGCAATGGTCGAGCAGCGCCGTCATCGCCTCGGCCATCAGCCCCCGACCCCAGAGACGCCGCGCCAGGATGTAGCCGACCGCCAGCCGCCGGTGCGACGCCACCACGCTGTGGTAGTTGACCATCGCCGCCGGCGCCGATTCCCCGTCGAGCGTGGCGACCCAGGCGCCTTGGAAGCGGGGCTCGACGCCCGCGAGGTAGGCGACCATCGCCGCCGTGCGCTCGACGTCGGCGGATGGCGGCGAGTCCCAATGGCGCATCGCCTCCGGATCGCCGAACACCGCGTGCATCGCCGCCGTGTCGGCGACGGCGATCTGGCGCAGCGCGAGGCGCGCGGTGCGGAACTCCGGAAGCATCCCGGCAGGATAGCGGCGGGACGCTCGCCCGTCACCGTGGCGACTGGCGGCCTAGCCGCCGCGCAGCGCCGCGACGAAGGCGCGGGCGATGTCCGCCGGCGTCGCGCCACCGGGCCGGTACCAGCCCGGCACCGCGTTGAGCGACCCGAGGAGCTGCAGGCGCAGAAGCCGGCGGTCCGACGGCGCGCCGGCCGGTAGCGCGGCGACGAGGCCGCGGAACACCGCTTCGTAGGCGTCGCGCGACGCCACCAGCCGCCGCCGCAGCGCCGGCGCGCAACGCGACAGATCGACGATCATCACCCGCGCGAACGGGCTCGCGTCGAGCAGCGCCTCGAGATGCGCCGCGCAGGCCGCCTCGAGACGCACCCACGGCCGATCGCCGGCACGCGCGAGCGCGGCGCCGACGGCGTCGGTGATCTGGGCCACGCCCAGCGCGTAGACCGCCGCGATCAGGTCGTCCTTCGAGGGAAAGTGGTAGTACATCGAGCCGGCCAGCATGCCGACGTCGCCGGCGATGTCGCGCATCGAGGTGGCGTCGAAGCCGCCGCGCGCGAAGCGCCGGGCGGCGGCCGCGAGCAGCTCGTCGCGGCGGTTGTCGACGTGGATCGCGGCACGGCCCATGGAACGACCCTAAACCAAACGCTTGTTTGGTAAAAGACCCGCCGCTAGGATCGCGCCCATGAGCTACGTGTTCGACCTCGGCCGCCCCGGCACCAACGCCGATCCCTTCCCGGAGTTCGCGCGCCTGCGCGCGGAGGAGCCGGTCCACTGGTCGCCGGCGATGAAGGCCTGGATCGTGACGCGCTACGAGGACGTCAAGCGCGTCGCGCTCGACAACCGCGGCATCTCGGCCGACCGGTTGACCCCGTTCTTCCGCGCCAATCCGGAGTTCCAGCGCGGCGGCGTCGAGCACCTGATGCGCTACCTGAACCACTGGATGGTGTTCAAGGACCCGCCCGACCACACGCGGCTGCGCCGGCTGTTCAACAAGGTGTTCACACCGACGGCGGTCGAGAACCTGCGGCCGAACATCGAGGGCGTGGTCGCCGATCTGCTCGACGCCATGGACGCCAAGGCGCGCGCCGGCGGGGCGATCGACTGGATCGCCGACTTCGCCTATCCGCTGCCGGCCAGCGTGATCATGGACATGCTGGGCGTGCCGCGCGCCGACCTGCGGCGCGTGCGGGTGTGGTCCGACGACATCGCGCTGTTCATCGGCACCGCCCAGGTCGCCGGCGACAAATACCGCCGCGCCGACGAGGGCGCGCGCCTGATGGCCGGCTATTTCCGCGAACTGGTCGAGGCGCGCACGCGCGACCCGCGCGCCGACATGATCAGCCAGCTCGTGCTGGCGCGCGACGAGAAGGACGCGCTGACGACGGACGAGGTGATCGGCACCTGCATCCTGCTGCTGTTCGCCGGCCACGAGACGACGACCAACCTGATCGGCAACGGGCTGCTGTATTCGCTGCGGTTCCGCGACCAGTGGGAACGGCTGGCCGCCGATCCGTCGCTGGCCGACTCCGCCGTCGAGGAGTGGCTGCGCTACGACGGCCCCAGCGGCGCGCTGGCGCGCATCGCGGCGGCGGATTGCGAGCTGGCGGGCGCGGCCATCCGTAAGGGCCAGCGCGTCTTCGCCTTCGTCAACTCCGCCAACCGCGATCCCGAGGCCTTCGCCGACGCGGAGCGCTTCGACATCGGCCGCGACCCCAACCCGCATCTGACGTTCGGGCACGGCATCCATTTCTGCCTCGGCGCGCCGCTGGCCCGGCTGGAGGCGCGCATCGCCGCCGTGAGGCTGGCCGGGCGGTTTCCCGGCATCCACGCGACAGGCGGGACGCCGCATTGGCACGATTCGCTGATCCTGCGGGGCGTGAAGACGCTGCCGGTGGCGTTGCGGTAGGATCACGCGGCCGGGACCGCGGGGAGGATTCGTCATGGCATCGGGCATCCGCGACAAGGTCGCCATCGTCGGCATGGGCTGCAGCCGCTTCGGCGAGCACTGGGACAAGGGCGCCGAGGAACTGATGGTCGTGGCGTTCCAGGAGGCCCTGGCCGACGCCGGTATCGAGCAGGGGCGCATCGAGGCCGCGTGGCTGTCGACGTGCCTCGACGAGGTCAGCGTCGGCAAGTCCGGCCTGCCGCTGTCGGAGACGCTGCGTCTCGACTACATCCCCGTCTCGCGCGTCGAGAACTACTGCGCCTCCGGCTCGGACGCGTTCCGTTCGGCCGTGTACGCCGTGGCCGCCGGCGCCTGCGACGTCGCGCTGGCGCTGGGCGTCGAGAAACTGAAGGACACCGGCTTCGGCGGCCTGCCGGGACTCACCGCCGGCATGACGCCGCCGCTGTGGTGGGCGAACCTCACCGCCCCGGGCAGCTTCGCCCAGCTCGCCGCGGCCTACCGCGCCAAGCACGGCGTGTCGCGCGAGGACCTCAAACGCGCCATGGCGCGCATCTCGGTCAAAAGCCACGCCAACGGGGTGAAGAACCCCAAGGCGCATCTGCGCAAGGCGATCACCGAGGACGACGTGCTCAACGCGCCGCTGATCGCCGATCCGCTGGGCCTCTACGATTGCTGCGGGGTCAGCGACGGCGCCGCCTGCGCCATCGTGACGACGCCGGAGATCGCCCGCGCGCTCGGCAAGCGGGATCTCGTGACCGTCAAGGCGCTGCAGATCGCCGCCTCGAACGGCGTCGAGGAGCAGCACAACACCTGGGACGGCAGCTATTTCGCGACCGCCCGGCATGCCGCCACGCGCGCCTACCGCGAGGCCGGCATCACCGACCCGCGCCGGCAGCTCAGCCTGATCGACGTGCACGACTGCTTCTCGGTCACCGAGCTGGTGACGATGGAGGACCTGCACGTGTCGCCGGAGGGTGGTGCCGTGAAGGACGTGCTCGACGGCTTCTACGATTCGGACGGCACGATCCCCTGCCAGATCGACGGCGGTCTGAAATGCTTCGGCCATCCCATCGGCGCCTCGGGCATCCGCATGATCTACGAGATGTACCTCCAGCTCCAGGGCCGCGCCGGCGAGCGGCAGCGCCCCGACGTGCGCCTCGGCCTGACCCACAACCTCGGCGGCTTCCCCGCCCGCAACGTCTGCTCCGTCGCCATCGTCGGCGCCATCGGCGCCTAGCCGCCGGGGCGGCCGGCGGAGGATCGAGCCGATGCGCGCGATGATCTGCCGGGAATGGGGCCCGCCCGAAGCGCTGCGGCTCGAGAACGTCCCGCGCGCGCCGCTCGGACCGGCCCAGGTCCGCATCGCCGTGAAGGCGGCCGGCGTCAGCTTCGCGACTTCGCTGGTGATCGCCGGCAAGTACCAGCGGCGTCCGCCCTTCCCCTTCGCGCCCGGCACCGAGGTCAGCGGCACCGTGGTCGAGGCCGCCCCGGAATGCGTCCGGCTGAAGGTCGGCGACGCCGTGATCGCGGTCCTCGACTGGGGCGGCTGCGCCGAGGAGGTCGTGGCGCACGAGGTCAACGTCTTCCCGAAACCGCCGTCGCTCGACTGGATCTCCGCGATCCCGCTGCCGATCTCCTACACGACCTCGGCCGGCGCCCTGCTGTGGCCGCATCTGCTCGACGTGAAGCCCGGCGACACGCTGCTGGTGCACGGCGCGGCCGGCGGCGTCGGCGTCGCGGCGGTCGAGATCGGCAAGGCGCTGGGCGCCACGGTGATCGCCGTCGCCGGCGGCGCGGCGAAATGCGCCTTCGCGCGCGCCCATGGCGCCAACCACGCCATCGACCACCGCGAGGGCGGCTTCCGCGACGCCGCGCTGGCGCTGACCGGCGGCCGGGGCGTCGACGCCGTCTACGATCCGGTCGGCGGCGCGGTGTTCGCCGAGAGCCTGCGCTGCATGGCGCCGGAGGCGCGGATCTGCCCGGTCGGCTTCGCCAGCGGCGAGATCCCGGTGGTCCCCGCCAATATCCTGCTGGTGAAGAACCTCACCGTCGTCGGTCTCAACATGGGCTACTACGTCGGCTGGAGCCCGCACGACGCCCGCTTCGAGGAGGCGGAGCGCGTCGCGGCCCTGCATCGCCGCCTCCACGCGTGGGCCGGATCCGGCGCGATCCGGCCGCATGTCGACCGCACCTCCCGGCTGGAGGAGACGCCCGCGGCGATGCGCGCGATCCTCGACCGCGCCGTCCTCGGCCGCGTCGCCATCACCATGGATTGAGGGTCAGCGGCCGGCGCGTTGGCGCGCCGGCGCCGCATCGCCTACGATGCCGCCGCAATCGGAGGCAATGACGCGATGGCGGCGGCGCCCGATCTCAACAGCCTGAAGGACACGCTGCTGTTCCTCGCGACGGCGGGCGTCGTCGTGCCGGTGTTCCACCGCCTCAAGATCAGCCCGATCCTCGGGTTCATCGCCGCCGGCGTGCTGCTGGGTCCGCACGGTCTGGGCCGCCTCGCCACGGGCCTGCCGTGGCTCTCGGCGGTGACCCTGACCAACGTCGAGTCGATCGGCCACATCGCCGAGTTCGGCGTCGTCTTCCTGATGTTCATGATCGGCCTCGAGCTGTCGTGGGAACGGCTCTCGACGATGCGGCGCCTCGTGTTCGGCCTCGGATCGCTGCAGGTCGCCGTCACGTCGGCGGCGATCGGCGTCGTCGCCTGGGCGCTCGGGCAGACGCCGGCGGCGGCGGCGGTGCTGGGCGGCGCGCTGGCGCTGTCGTCGACCGCCATCGTGCTGCCGGTGCTGGCCGAGCGCCGCCGGCTGCAGACCGCGTCCGGGCGCGCCAGCTTCGCGGTGCTGCTGTTCCAGGACCTCGCCGTCGCGCCGTTCCTCGTCATGATCGCGGTGCTGGGCGCGCGCGACGGCGGCGGCATCGGCACCGGCCTGCTGATCGCGCTGGCGCCGGCCGCGCTGACGCTGTTCGCCATCGTCGGAGTCGGCCGGCTCGCGCTGCGTCCGCTGTTCCACCACGTCGCCCGCACGCGCAGCGTCGAGCTCTTCATGGCCGCGTGCCTGTTCGTCGTCCTCGGCACGGCGCTGACCACGGCGGCCAGCGGCATGTCGATGGCGCTGGGCGCGTTCCTCGCCGGCCTGCTGCTGGCCGAGACCGAGTACCGCCGCGAGGTCGAGGTGACGCTGGAGCCGTTCAAAGGCCTGCTGCTCGGCGTGTTCTTCGTCTCCATCGGCGCCGGGCTCGACCTCGGGCGCATCGCCGAGTCGCCGGTCGTGGTCCTCGCCATCGCCATCGGCGTGGTGGCGCTGAAATCGGCGATCCTGTTCGGCCTGGGTCTGGCCACGGGCATGACGGCGTCGGTGTCGCGCAACGTCGCGCTGCCGCTGGGCCCGTGCGGCGAGTTCGCGTTCGTGATGATCGGGGCGGCGACCGCGCTCGGCCTCGTGCCGGCGGCGGTCGGGCAGACGGTGCTGCTCGCCGTCACGTTGTCGATGGTCGCCATCCCGACGCTGATCGCGCTGACGATCCGGCGCGGCGCCTCCGCGCAGCCCCCCGGGACGCAGGCGCCGGCCGGACTGGCGCCGCCGGAGGACGATGTGGCGCGCGTCCTGGTCGCGGGCTACGGCCGCGTCGGCCGGCTCGTCGGCGACATGCTCGCGCGCCACGAGATCCCCTACATCGCGGTCGACGGCGACGCCGACGTGGTGCGCCACGCCCACGCCGAGGGCCGTCCGGCCCACTACGGCGACGCCGCCCGGCCGGAATTCCTGCGCCGCTGCGGCATCGGCGCGGCCCGCGCGCTGGTGGTGACGATGGACGCGCCCGCGGCGGTCGAGCGGGTCGTCGCCGCCGCGCGCGCGGAGCGCGCCGACCTCACCATCGTGGCGCGCGCCCGCGATGCCGGCCACGCGACCAAGCTCTACACGCTGGGCGCCACCGACGCGGTGCCCGAGACCATCGAGGCCAGCCTGCAGCTGTCGGAGGCCGTCCTGGTCGACATCGGGATCCCGATGGGCCTGGTCATCGCCTCGATCCACGAGAAGCGCGACGAGTTCCGCAAGCTGCTCAACGCCGGCGACGACCTGCGGCGCGAGCCCCGCGTCCGCCGCACGGTCCTCCGGCCGAAGGAATAGCGCCGCCGCGCCGAGGACGGGTGCGGACCGGCGGCGGCCGTTGCTATAAGGGCCGGGCGTCCATCGGAGTGCAGGAATGACCGCGGCCCTCGTCGGCAATTGGAACTATCCCACCACCGTCAAGTTCGGCGCCGGCCGGATCGCGGAGCTGCCCGGCCACTGCCGCGCGCTCGGCTTCAAGCGCCCGCTGCTCGTGACCGATCCCGGCCTCGCGCGGCTGCCGATGATTCCCGCCGCCGTCGAGGCGCTGCGCGCCGCCGGGATTCCGACGGCGGTGTTCAGCGACCTCAAGCCGAACCCCATCGCCAAGAACGTCGCCGACGGACTGGCCGTCCTGCGCGCCGGCGGCCACGACGGCGTCATCGCCTGGGGCGGCGGCAGCGGGCTGGACACCGCCAAGGTGATCGCCTTCATGGCCGGCCAGACCCGCCCGATGTGGGATTTCGAGGATATCGGCGACTGGTGGACGCGGGCCGATCCGGCCGGGATCCTGCCGGTGATCGCCGTGCCGACCACGGCCGGCACCGGCTCGGAGACCGGCCGCGCCGGCGTCATCACCGACGAGACCACGCACACCAAGAAGGTGATCTTCCATCCCCTGATGATGCCGGCCGTCGTGATCGCCGATCCGGAGCTGACGGTCGGCCTGCCGGCGCATCTCACGGCGGCCACCGGCATGGACGCCTTCATCCACTGCCTCGAGGCCTATTGCGCGCCGGGCTACCACCCCTACGCCGAGGGCATCGCGGTCGAGGGCATGCGGTTGGTGAAGGAGTTCCTTCCGCGCGCCGTCGCGGACGGAAAGGACATCGAGGCGCGCGGCCACATGCTGGCGGCCTCGCAGATGGGATCGACCGCGTTCCAGAAGGGACTCGGCGCGATCCACTCGCTGTCGCATCCCGTCGGCGCCGTGCTCGACACGCACCACGGCCTGACCAACGCCGTCGCCATGCCCTACGTGGTGGCGTTCAACCGCCCCGCGATCGACGCGAAGATCGTCCGGCTGGCGCGCTGGATGGACCTGCCGCGCCCGAGCTTCGACGGCTTCATGGAATGGACGCTCGATCTGCGCGCCCGCCTCGGCATTCCCCCGACGCTCGCCGACATCGGCATGACGGAGGCGCATCTCGACCGCTTCGCCGGGATGGCCGCCGTCGATCCGACGGCCGGCGGCAATCCGGTCAAAGCCGGTGCGCCGGAGATGCGAAAGATGTACGAGGCGGCGCTCCACGGCCGGTTGTGACGGAGCGCGCGCCATGACCGAGAACGCCCCCGCCCTGCCGACCCAGGCGCGTGTCGTCATCGTCGGCGGCGGCATCGTCGGCTGCTCCGTCGCCTACCATCTCACCAAGCTCGGCTGGACCGACGTCGTCCTGATCGAGAAAGGACGCCTCTCCAGCGGCACGACGTGGCACGCCGCGGGCCTGGTCGGACAGCTCCGCACCCATCCCAGCATGACGCGGCTGATCCGCTACTCGACCGATCTCTACGCGCGCCTCGAGGCGGAGACCGAGCTGGCGACCGGCTGGAAGCGCTGCGGCAGCCTGACCGTGGCGCGCACGCCGGAACGGATGACGTTGCTGCGCCGCGTCGCGGCCACGGCGGCGGCGCAGGGCGTCACCTGCGAGCTGCTGACGCCGGCCGAGGCCGGCGCCAAGTACCCGGTGATGCGCACCGACGATCTGGTCGGCGCGGCGTGGCTGCCGGGCGACGGCAAGGCGAACCCCGCGGACATCACGCAGGCGCTCGCCCGCGGCGCCCGCCGCGGCGGCGCGCGCATCTTCGAGAAGACGAAAGTGACGGCGATCCGCGTCGAGGACGGCCGCGCCACCGGCGTGTCGACCGACCGCGGCGACATCGCGGCCGAGATCGTCGTCAACTGCGGCGGCCAGTGGGCGCGCCAGATCGGCCGCATGGCCGGCGTCACCGTGCCGTTGTTCTCGTGCGAGCACATGTACATCGTGACGGAGCGCATGGCGGGCGTGACGCCGGACCTGCCGTGCCTGCGCGATCCCGACGGCTACATCTACTTCAAGGAGGAGGTCGGCGGCCTGCTGATGGGCGGGTTCGAGCCGGTCGCCAAGCCGTGGGCGCAGGCCTTCGACATCCCCGAGCCGTTCGAGTTCCAGCTCCTGCCCGACGACTGGGACCAGTTCCAGATCCTGATGGAGAACGCGCTGGTCCGCGTGCCGGCGCTGGAGAGCACCGGCACCAAGCGCTTCATCAACGGACCGGAAAGCTTCACCGCCGACAACAACTACATCCTCGGCGAGGCGCCGGAGCTGCGGAACTTCTTCGTCGCCGCCGGATTCAACTCGATGGGCATCGCCAGCGCCGGTGGCGCCGGCATGGCGCTGGCGGAGTGGATCGTCCAGGGCGAGCCGACGCTGGATCTCTGGCCGGTCGACATCCGGCGCTTCGCACGCTTCAACGGCGACGACCAGTGGCTGCGCGCCCGCGTCGCCGAGGTGCTCGGCCTGCACTACAAGATGCCGTGGCCGAACCGCGAGCTGGAGAGCGCCCGGCCGCTGCGGCGCTCGCCGCTCTACGACCGGCTGCGGGCGCGCGGCGCCTCGTTCGGCAGCAAGATGGGCTGGGAGCGCGCCAACTGGTTCGCCGATCCCGGCCAGTCGACCGCCGTCGCGTACGGCTGGGAGCGGCAGAACTGGTTCGACAATTCCGCGCGCGAGCACCGCGCCGCCCGCGAGGCCGTGGCGCTGTTCGACCAGAGCTCGTTCTCGAAGTTCCTGCTGCAGGGCCCCGACGCGGAGGCGGCGCTGCAGCGTCTCTGCGCCAACGACATGGCCGTGCCCGTCGGCGCCTCCGTCTACACCGCGATGCTCAACGCCCGCGGCGGCTTCGAGACCGATCTGACGGTGCAGCGCCTGGCGCGCGACCGCTTCCTGATCGTCACCGGCACGGCGCAGACCACGCGCGACGCCGACTGGATCGCCAGGCACGTGCCCGAGGCGATGCGCGCGGCGCTGACCGACGTCACCGGCGCGTGGAGCGTGCTGACGTTGATGGGCCCGGCGTCGCGGGCGCTGCTGCGCAAGGTCAGCCGCGCCGCGCTGGACGATCGCGCGTTCGCGTTCGGCGTCTGCCGCGAGATCGACATCGGCACGGCGACGGTGCAGGCGATGCGCCGCACCTATGTCGGCGAGCTCGGCTGGGAACTCTACGCGCCGGTCGAGATGGCCGCGTCCGTGTACGACACCCTGCGCGACGCCGGCGACACCTTCGGCCTGCGCGACGCCGGCTACTACGCGCTGGAGTCGCTGCGGCTGGAGAAGGCCTACCGCGCCTGGGGCCGCGAGCTCACGCCCGACATCACGCCGTGGGAGGCCGGTCTCGGCTTCGCCGTGAAGATCGACAAGTCCACACCGTTCATCGGACAGGAGGCGCTGCGCACGGCGCGCACGAAGCCCTCGGCCCGGCGCTGCGTGTCGCTGACGGTCGACACACCGGACGCCATCGCCCATGGCGGCGAGCTGATCCTGCGCGACGGCCGGCCGGCCGGCGACGTCACCTCGGCCGCGTTCGGCCACACGCTCGGCCGGACGGTCGCGCTGGGCCTCGTCCACGACGACGGCCGCCCTGTCGACGCGGCGTTCCTTTCGTCAGGCGCGTGGGAGATCGACATCGCCGGAATCCGCCACCGCTGCGCCGTGTCGCTCAAACCACCCTACGATCCCACCGGCGCGCGGCTGCGGCCGAAGGAGTGAGTTGTCTCCGACGTGTGCCGCCTTCCCAGCGACGCACGTGACCACACGATCGTCATCCTGTGCGCAGCGCCGCAGGCGCGAAGTCGAAGGGTCTTTCGCGGGTGAACGCACCGGGCGGGATCCTTCGACTACGGCGCCGCGCGCCTCCGCTCAGGATGACGGCGCATATGCCGGTGCGCAGCCATCAGACGTTGGTCTTGCCGTCAGCGCTCTCCCACCCGGCGGAAAAGGGGCATCAGCCGCCCTCACACCGGCTGGGAAAGCCCCGTCGGCGCCTGCTCGTTCTCCCGCAGGCGGGACTCGACGAGCTCGCCGGCGGCCTCGAGGATCGGATAGGCGACCGAGGTGAGGTGGCCGTTGATGCGCTTGAGGTCGCGCACGATGTCCATGTGGATGGCGCTGGTCTCGATCGACTCGGCGCGGCCCTGCCGCAGCCGCTCGAAGTGGCTCTCGGCGGCGCGCTGCTCGGCCTCGCGGATCGCCACCTTGCCCGCCATCAGGCGCCGCGCCAGCGCGATGTCGCGCGACGCGAAGACGTTGAACGCCAGCCGCAGGTGGTCGACGACGGCGCCATGGAAGGCCCGCAGCTCGGCCAGGCCCTCGGCCGAGAAGGTCTGCCGGTTGCGGATCTTCTTGGCAGCCAGCTCCATCAGGTTCTTGTCGATGATGTCGCCGACATGCTCGAGGTTGGTGACGAAGGTCAGGATCTCGGCCGCGCGGCCGCTCTCCTCCAGCGAGAACTCCGCGCGCGATGCGCCGATCAGGTACAGCTTGATCGCCTCGTAGAGCCCGTCGACGGCGTCGTCGGCGCGCTCGACCTCCTTCATCAGGCGCTCGTCGTCGTTCTCGAACACCGTCATCGTCTGGCGCAGCATCGTCTCGACGCGGTCGCCGAGGTTGAGCGTCTCGCGCATCGCGCAGGCCAGCGCCTCGCCCGGCGCGTCCAGCGCGTGCGGGTCGAGGTAGCGCGGCCGCGCCGGATCGTCGACGGTCGGCCGGTCGGGCAGCAGCCGCGCGCAGGCCGCCGCGACGACGCCGGTGAGCGGCAGGAACACGAGCGCCGCGGCGATGTTGAAGGCGGTGTGGAAGTTGATCGCGAGCCGCGCCGGGTCGGCGCCGAGCGGCTGCAGCCAGACCGCGACCTGCGGGATCAGCGGCAGCGCGACGACGGCGGCCAGCGCGCGCATGACGGCGTTGCCCATCGGCACGCGGCGCACGGCGGCCGGCTGACCGCTCTGGTCGAGCAGCGGCGCGATGGCGCCGCCGACGTTGGCGCCCAGCACCATCGCCAGCGCCGTCGGCACCGGCACCAGGCCGGCGGCCGCGAACGACATCACCAGCAGCACGATCGAAAGGCTGGAATGGGCCAGCCATGTGGCGATCGCGGCGATCAGCAGGGCGATCACCGTCTCGTCGCCCAGCGCGCCGACAACCGCCATGAAGGTCGACGACGATTTCAGCGGCGCCGCCGCCGCGCCCAGCAGCTTCAAGGAGAGCAGGATCAGCCCGAGCCCGATGGCGATGCGCGCGACGTGCCGCAGCCGGTCCTGCGCGGTGCCGAGGAACAGGAACACGCCGGCCGCCAGCAGCGCGGGCGACACCCACCCGATGTCGAGCGCGAAGACCTGGGCGGCGACCGTCGATCCGACGTCGGCGCCCAGCATCACCGCCAGCGCCGCCGGCAGCGCGATCAGGCCGCGGCCGGCGAACGACGACAGCAGCAGCGCCGTCGCGGTGCTGCTCTGGAGCAGGCCGGTGACGAACAATCCGGCGCCGAACGCGGTGAGACGGTTGCGCGCGCAGGCCGACAGCGCCTGCCGCAGCAGCGAACCGAACGCGCGCGTCATGCCCGTGCGCACCATCCGCACGCCCCACAGGAGCAGCGCGACGGCGCCGACCAGATCGAGCAGCAGCGACAGACCTTGCATCGGGGGACCCTGCGCGTCGTTCGCGGACAGACTACGCCCGCGGCCGGATTGTTACAATTTGGTTACGCCGCGCGCCGGCGTCCGCGGCGCGGCCAGCGCCGCGGCGATCTCGAGGAACGCCCGGATCGGGGCGATCGAGCGGCGGTCGCGCAGGCAGACCGCGAACTCGCCGACCGCCAGATCGGTGTCGGCGACGCGCAGCGCCTGGAACCGTGCGTCGACGCCGAACTCGCTGTCGAACACCACGCCGACGCCGAACCCCGCCGCGACGGCCTCGCGCACGCCTTCGCGCGTCTCGACCTCGACCAGCGCGCCGGGCCGCACGCCCGCCTCCGCCAGCGCCCGCTCGAAGGTCTCGCGCGTGATCGAGCCGCGCTCGCGCAGCACCAGATCGCGGCCGGCCAGCTCGGCCAGGCGCAGCGTCCGCCGCCGCCACCACGGATGCCCGGCCGCGACGAACAGCACCAGCCGGTCGCGGCGGACCTGCACGGCGTGGACCCGCGGATCGGAGGTCGGCCGCGCCATGACGCCGACATCGACCTCGCGCGCGAGGATCTCGCGCATCACCTCGGTCGAGTTGCCGATCCGCAGGCCGAACGTCAGGCCGGCCTGCCGGCGGCGCAGCTCCGCCAGCACCGGCATCACATGGTAGGCGCTGTCGGCGCCGATCCGCAGATGCGCGGGCTCGGCGGCGGCGGACCCGCTCAGCAGCGCCTCGGCCTCGTCACCGGCGGCGAACAGGCGCACGGTGACGTCGAACAGGCGGCGGCCCAGCTCGGTCGGCCGCGTCTGGCGGCCGCGGCGCTCGAACAGCCGCACCCCGTAGGCCGTCTCCAGCGCCTTCACCTGCCCCGACAGCGTCGGCTGGCTGATGTTCGCGGCGCGGGCGGCGCCGGTGAACCCGCCCTCGCGGGCGACGAGGTGGAAGGCCCTGATCTGGCTCGGTGTCATATCGTTTTTTCCAATATTACATATAAGTATTATATATTGGACGTATGGATGGGTCGAGGCGACGATGCGCCGTCGCCGCCACCGAACGGATCCCGCCATGACGCCACAGCGCCCCAACGTCGCCATCTCCGAGACCGGCGATCCGCTGCTGTTCACGCCCGGCCCGCTGACCACCTCGCGCGCCGTCAAGGAGGCGATGGTCCACGACTGGGGCTCGCGCGACGCCGCCTTCATCGCCATCAACCGCATGGTGATGGACAGCATCGTCGAGATGGCCGGCGGCGCGGGCACCCACGCCACGGTGCCGATGCAGGGCAGCGGCACCTTCGCGGTCGAGGCGATGATCACGACCTTCGTGCCCCGGGACGGCAAGGTGCTGCTGCTGGTCAACGGCGCCTACGGCCACCGCGCGGCGCGCATCGCCAGGACCGCGGGCCGGGCGTTCGAGGTCCACGAGACCGCCGAGGACACGCCGGTCGACCGCCACCGTCTCGACACGGCGCTGGCGGCCGATCCCGCCATCACCCACGTCTTCGTCGTCCACTGCGAGACCACCAGCGGCGTGCTCAACCCGATCGCCGAGGTCGCCGCCATCGTCGCGCGCCACGGCCGCCGGCTGCTGATCGATTCGATGAGCGCGTTCGGCGCGCTGGAGGTCGACGCCCGCGCCATCCGGTTCGACGCGCTAGCCGCCTCGAGCAACAAATGCCTGGAGGGCGTGCCCGGCCTCGGCTTCGTCGTCTGCCGGACCGAGGCGCTGGCGCAGTGCGCAGGCAACGCCACCACCGTGGTGCTCGACCTGCACGACCAGTGGACCAGTCTCGAGCGCACCAGCCAGTACCGCTTCACGCCGCCGATCCACGTCATCGTCGCGTTGGGCAAGGCGATCGAGGAGCACGCCGCCGAGGGCGGCGTCGCCGGCCGCGGCGGCCGCTACGCCCGCAACTGCCGGGTCCTGGTCGACGGCATGCGCGCGCTGGGCTTCCGCACGCTGCTGCCCGACGCGCTGCAGGCGCCGATCATCGTGACGTTCCACATGCCCGGCGATCCGAAGTTCGTGTTCCAGGACTTCTACGACCGGCTGAAGGACCGCGGCTACGTGATCTACCCCGGCAAGCTGACGGTGGCCGACAGTTTCCGCATGGGTTGCATCGGCCGGCTCGACGAGACGCACATGCGCGGCGCCGTCGCCGCCGTGCGCGAGATCCTGTCGGAGATGGGCGTCGCCTCCGGCGCGCCCGCCGCCGCCGCCAAAGCCGCCTGACCCAGCGAGGCACGCCATGAGCCCCGACGCGCTGCAACCGCCCCCCGCCGACACGATCGCCGTCAACGGCCGCGCCTACCGCCGGCCGACGCGGCCGGTCGTCGTGGTCTGCGTCGACGGCTCCGGAGCCCGGCTACATCGAGGCCGCCGTGGCCGCCGGCGTGGCGCCGTGGTTCGCCCGCGTCCAGCGCCAGGGCGCGAACCTGCTGGCGGACTGCGTCGTGCCGAGCTTCACCAACCCCAACAACCTGTCGATCGTCACCGGCCGGCCGCCGGCCGTGCACGGCATCGCCGGCAACTACTTCCTCGATCCGGACACCGGCGAGGAGGTGATGATGAACGATCCCAAATTCCTGCGGGTGGAGACGCTGTTCCCGGCGTTCCAGCGCGCCGGCCTGCGGATCGCCGTCGTCACCGCCAAGGACAAGCTGCGCGGCCTGCTCGGCAAGGGCCTCGCGCTCGGGCCGGGCAAGGCCTGCGCCTTCTCGTCGGAGAAATCCGACAAGGCGACCCTGGCCGACAACGGCGTCGAGGGCGTCAACGCGCTGGTCGGCATGGCGGTGCCGGACGTCTACAGCGCCGGCCTGTCGGAGTTCGTGTTCGCCGCGGGGGTGCGCCTGATGGAGCGCGACCGGCCGGAGATCATGTATCTGTCGACCACCGACTACATCCAGCACAAGCACGCGCCCGGCACGCCCGTCGCCAACGCCTTCTACGCCATGATGGACGGCTACCTGGCGCGGCTCGACGCGATGGGCTGCGCGATCGTGGTCACCGCCGACCACGGCATGAACGCCAAGCACGATCCGGCCACGCTCCAGCCCGACGTGGTCTACCTCCAGGACCTGCTGGATACGTGGCTCGGCGCCGCCGCGGCGCGGGTCATCCTGCCGATCACCGACCCCTACGTCGTGCACCACGGCGCGCTGGGCTCGTTCGCGGTCGTCTACCTGCCCAAGGGCGCCGACCGCGCCGGCGTGATCGCGCGGCTGGCCGCGACGCCGGGGATCGAGGCGGCGCTGACCCGCGAGGAGGCCTGCGCCCGTTTCGAGCTGCCGGCCGACCGGCTGGGCGACATCGTCGTCGTCTCGACGCGCCACATCGTGCTGGGCACCAGCGCCGCGCGCCACGACCTCTCCGGCCTGACCGAGCCGCTGCGCAGCCACGGCGGCGTGTCGGAGCAGAAGGTGCCGCTGATCTGCAACCTGCCGCTGGCCGAGGCGCACACCGGGCGGCGGTGGCGCAACTTCGACGCCTTCGACCTCGCCCTCAACCTCGTCGCACCAGCCGGGAGCGCGCCATGAACGTCCAGAGCCGGATCGACGCCGCTCCGCCGCGGCGCGAGGCCATGCGCATCGCCGGCGAGCGGCTGGACACCGGCAATCCGCTGGAGGTGCTCAATCCGTGGGACGGATCGGTGGTCGGCACCGTGCCGCGCGCCACGCCGGAGATCGTCGCCCGCGCCTTCCAGATCGCGTGGGACTTCAAGCCGAAGCTGACCCGCTACGAGCGGCAGAGGATCCTGCTGACCACGGCCGAGAAGCTGGTGGCGCGCAAGGACGAGATCGCGCGGCTGATCACGGCCGAGAGCGGGCTGTGCCTCAAGGATTCGCTCTACGAGGTCGGCCGCGCCTTCGACGTCTTCAGCCTCGCCGGCCAGCTCTGCATCCGCGACGATTCCGAGGTCTTCTCCTGCGATCTCACGCCGCACGGCAAGGCGCGCAAGATCTTCACGATGCGCCAGCCGCTCAACGCGATCAGCGCCATCACCCCGTTCAACCATCCCCTCAACATGGTCGCGCACAAGCTGGCGCCGGCCATCGCCACCAACAACTGCGTCGTGCTCAAGCCGACCGAGCAGACGCCGCTGACGGCGCTGCTGCTGGCGGAAGTCCTCTACGAGGCCGGCCTGCCGCCGGAGATGCTGTCGGTCGTCACCGGCTCGCCCGCCGACATCGGCGACGCCATGATCGTGGACCCCCGCGCCGACCTCGTGACGTTCACCGGCTCGGTGCGCGTCGGCAAGCACATCGCGGCCACCGCCGGCTACAAGCGTCTGGTGCTCGAGCTGGGCGGCAACGATCCGCTGATCGTCATGGACGACGCCGACCTCGAGAAAGCCGCCGAGCTGGCGGTCCAGGGCGCCACCAAGAACTCCGGCCAGCGCTGCACCGCCGTCAAGCGCATCCTCGTGATCGAGCGGGTCGCCGACGATTTCGCGGCCCTCGTCACCGAGAAGGCGCGCAAGCTCAAGGCCGGCGACCCGATGGATCCCGCCACCGACGTCGGCACGGTGATCAACGAGCGCTCCGCGATCCTGTTCCAGAACCGCGTGAATGACGCGGTCGCGCGCGGCGCCACGCTGCTGCACGGCAACGACCGGCGCGGCGCGCTGTTCCCGCCGACGGTGGTCGACCACGTGCCGTTCGACTGCGAGCTGGTGCGCGAGGAGACGTTCGGCCCGGCGATCCCGATGATCCGGGTCAAGGACATCGACGACGCGATCCGGGTGTCGAACTCGACCGCCTACGGCCTGTCGTCGGGCGTCTGCACCAACCGCCTCGACCACGTCACCCGCTTCGTGAACGAGCTGCAGGTCGGCACCGTCAACGTCTGGGAGGTGCCCGGCTACCGGATCGAGATGTCGCCGTTCGGCGGCATCAAGGATTCCGGCCTCGGCTACAAGGAAGGCGTGCTGGAGGCGATGAAGAGCTTCACCAACGTGAAGACCTACTCGCTGCCCTGGACGGTCTGAGCGCGCCGCTCGACCGCGCGTCCCCGCGCCGCTACGCTTCCCCGCCACCAGGGGAAGCGCCGATGACCGATCTGCCGTTCCGCACCGCCAAGCAGCTCGCCGCCGCGATCCGCGCGCGCAAGGTGGGCTGCCTAGAGCTGCTCGACCTCTACCTCGCGCGGATCGAGCGCCACAATCCGGGCCTCAACGCCGTCATCGTCCTGGACGTGGCCGGCGCCCGCAGGCGCGCCCGCGCCGCCGACCGCGCGCTGGCCAAGGGCGAGGTCTGGGGACCGCTGCACGGCGTGCCGATGACGATCAAGGAGAGCTACGACGTCGCCGGGATGCCGACGACCTGGGGCGATCCGGCGCTGCGCGACAATATCGCCAAGCGCGACGCGCTGTCGGTGACGCGGTTGAAGGCCGCCGGCGTCACCCTGTTCGGCAAGACCAACGTGCCGCTGATGCTGGCCGACTGGCAGAGCTACAACGCGATCTACGGCACCACCAACAACCCGTGGGACCTCGCGCGCTCGCCCGGCGGCTCGTCGGGCGGCTCGGCCGCGGCGCTCGCCGCCGGCCTGACCGGCATCGAGGCGGGCAGCGACATCGGCGCCTCGATCCGCAACCCCGCGCACTACTGCGGCGTGTACGGCCACAAGCCGACCTGGGGCGTCGTCAGCCCGCGCGGCCACGCCCTGCCGGGCCGCGTCGCCCAGGGCGACATCTCGGTCATCGGCCCGCTGGCGCGCGGCGCCGACGACCTCGAGATCGCGCTCGACGCCATGGCCGGACCGGACGACGTCGACGGCGCCGGCTGGGTGCTGCGGCTGCCGAAGCCGGCGAAGCGGACGCTGCGCGAGTTCCGCGTCGCCATCATGTACGACGACCCGAACTCGGCGGTCGATTCCGAGGTCAAGACCCTGCTCCACCGGCTCGCGGCGTTTCTCGGCCGCGCCAAGGTCAAGCTGAGCGACAAGGCCCGGCCGGACATCGACACGTCCGAGCTGCACGCGCTCTACGTCAAGCTGCTGCGCTCGGCGACGTCCGGCCGGCAGTCCGACGCCGCCTTCGTGGCCGCGCAGGAGCAGGCGCGCCGCCTCGCGCCGGGCGACGAGAGCTACTACGCCCGCATGACCCGCGCCAACGTGCTCAGCCACCGCGACTGGCTGGCCGCCAACGAGCGCCGCCATCAGCTGCGGCTGGAATTCGCCGAGTTCTTCCGCGACTACGACCTGCTGCTGTGCCCGGTCGCGGCCTCCGCCGCCTTCCCGCACGACCAGGCCGGCGAGCGCCACGACCGCACGATCGAGGTGGACGGAAGGCGGGTGCCGACGACGGACCAGCTCTTCTGGGCCGGCCTCAACGGCGTCGTGTCGCTACCGGGGACAGTCGCCCCGATCGGCCTGACGCCGTCGGGCCTGCCGGTCGGGGTGCAGATCATCGGACCGCAATACGCCGACCGCACCTGCATCCACTTCGCCCGGCTACTGGAGCGCGAGTACCACGCTTTCGAGCCGCCACCGGCCTACGCCGCTTGACGCCGCGGCCGCGCGATTCGATCCTGCGCGCGACGCAACCAGCGCAGGCGACCTCATGACGATCAACCCGGTGGGCATCTGGCCGATGCTCTACGCGTTCTTCGGCGCCGATGGCGGGCTCGACCGCGCGTCGATGCGCCGCCAGGTCGAGATGTGCGTCAAGGAGGAGGCCAACGGCGTCGCCGTGCTCGGCCTCGCGACGGAGGCCGCCAAGCTCACGGAGGCCGAGCGCCGGACGCTGGTGGCGTGGACGGCCGAGGATCTCGACGGCCGCCGGCCCTTCGCGGTGACCGTGACGGGCGACACGTCGGACGAGCAGATCGCGATGGCGCGCTTCGCCGTCGACGCCGGCGCCGCCTGGGTGATCCTGCAACCGCCGCGCGACACGTCGATCGAGGAACTGGCGCTGGCCCGTCTGTTCGGCGCGGTGGCCGACGCCTGCGAGGTGCCGGTCGCGATCCAGAACGCGCCGGAGTATCTCGGCATCGGTCTGACCAACGAGTCGCTGAAGGGCCTGCACCGCAACCACCCCAATTTCTCGATCGTGAAGGCCGAGGCGCCGGCGCTCGCCGTCAAGCGGCTGATCGACGAGACCGACGGCGCGCTGGCGGTGTTCAACGGCCGCGGCGGGCTGGAGGTGATGGACAACCTGCGGGCGGGCTGCGCCGGCATGATCCCCGCGCCCGATTTCTTCGACCGCCAGGTCCGCATCTTCGGCCTGATGCGGACCGTCGACGCCGAGAACGAGGACATCGCCCACCAGCTCTACGCCGACATCCTGCCGGGCATCGTCTTCTCGATGCAGTCGATCGACACGCTGCTGTGCTACGGCAAGCGCATCGCGTCGTGGCGGCTCGGCCTGGGCGAGGTCAACGACCGCGAGCCGGCGCTGGCGCCGACGCCGTTCGGCCTCGAATGCGCCCGCCGCTTCGCCGAGCGCCTCGGCCCGCTGGGAATCGACGCCGACCGCTGGTGACGCCGCGATCCCCGATCATCGACGTGTTCTCCCTTCTCCCCTGAAGACAGGGGAGAAGGGAGGAGATGACGGCGTACGCGATCGCCCTTTCCGTCATCCCGAGCGCAGCGAGGGATCTTTCGGCATCGCACGACCGCCTGAAAGATCCCTCGCTGCGCTCGGGATGACGGATTTGGTCGGAATGACGGACAGCTCGCGATGACGGATGTGGTCGGAATGACGGATGGGCTCGGGAAGATGGCGAGGACGGGCACCGGGCCCGCCGCCCGCCTCAGAGGAAGCGGCCGAGCTCCTCCATGAAGCCGTCGAGGCGGTCGTGGTGCACCCAGTGGCCGGCGCCCTCGAACGACACGACGCGCGCGGTCTTGAAATGCGCGATGCGGCCGTCCTCCTGCGGGTTCGACGCCCAGCTCTCCTTGCCGTAGACCAGCAGGGTCGGGCACGCGATGCGCTTCCACAGCGTCTCGATGTCGTCCTGCGTCATGTCGTAGGGCGTCCAGGCGCGGACGTAGTTGTCGAACTTCCAGCTGTAGGTGCCGTCCTCGTTCTGGCTGACGCCCTGCTCGGTCAGGTGCCGCGCCTGCGCCGGCGAGAGATGCTTGTTCTCGTCCTGCATGCGCTTGAACGCCTCCTCGATCGAGGCGTAGCGCCGCGGCAGGCGCGCCGACAGGCCGCGCACCTCGTCGATCCACGAGGTCATGCGCGCGTCGATGGTCTTCGAGGCGCGCTTCTCCAGCATCTTCGGCGACGGTCCCAGCCCCTCGATCGCCACCAGCTTGCGGACGTTCTCCGGATACACGCCGGCGTAGCGCAGCGCGATGTTGCCGCCCAGCGAATGCGCCACGATCGTCACCGGCGCCAGCTTCTGCTGGTGGATGAGCTGCGCCAGATCGTAGATGTAGGCCGACATCGCGTAGTTGCCGTCCGGCGACCACTGGCTGTCGCCATGCCCGCGCAGGTCGGGCGCGATGACGTGCCAGTCCTTGCGCAGACGCTCCGCCACCCAGTCCCAGTTGCGGCAATGATCGCGCCCACCATGCACCAGCAGCAGCGGCGGCGCCGAAGGGTTGCCCCAGTCGACATAATGCAGGCGCAGGCGTTGCGAGAAGTAGACGCGCGAGGTCGGGCCGATGGGATTGCTGGCGCTCGCGGTCATGGCGGCGGGTCGATCCGTTCTGGGGTGCGGTTGATCCAGCCCCATAGCGCAGTCGCGCCCCGAAGTATACCGCAGCGCAGCATTCACGCGGGCTCACGTCGTCGGACACGGTCGGTCAACACGCCCGTTCTTTCATCCCGGGCGGAGCGAGCGATCCAGGCGTGGTCCCTAGATCCCTCGCATCGCTCGAGATGACAGATCCGCTTCGGCGACCTCGCCAGACGCACGCGGCGGCTGGCCCCACCGCGCCACGACCTCGACTCCCTACGTCGAGGCGGCCACGATGGCCGTTGGAATGGACATGGGGCGAAGCGATGCCGGACGAGCTGATCAGGATGAGCGCGACGGCCGCCGTCGCGGCGCTGCGCAAGGGCGAGCTCACGCCGCTGGAGTTGATCGACGCCGCCGCGGCGCGCATCGCGGCCGTCGAACCGCACGTCAACGCGCTGCCGACGCTGTGCCTCGACCGCGCCCGCGACCACGCGCGCCGTCTGATGGCGGGACAAGGCCGCGAGGCCGCGGGCGAGGCCGGCTGGCTCGCGGGCCTGCCGGTGGTGATCAAGGACCTCGCCGACGTCGCCGGCGTGCGCACCACCTACGGCTCGCCGATCTTCAAGGACCACGTGCCGGCGGCGTCGCATCCGCTGGTCGAGCGCATCGAGCGCAAGGGCGGAATCGTCATCGCCAAGTCGAACACGCCCGAGTTCGGCGCCGGCGGCAACACCTTCAACGAGGTGTTCGGCCGCACGCTCAATCCGTGGAACACGTCGCTGACCTGCGGCGGCTCGACCGGCGGCGGCGCCGTGGCGCTGGCGACGGGCGAGGCGTGGCTGGCGCAGGGTTCGGACCACGGCGGCTCGCTGCGCGGGCCGGCGACGCTGTGCTCCGTCGTCGGCATCCGTCCGTCGCCCGGCCGCGTCACCCGCGGCACGTCCAACAACCTGTTCGCGCCGCTGTCGGTGCAGGGGCCGATGGCGCGCAACGTGCCCGACCTCGCGCTGTTCCTCGACACCATGGCCGGACACTGTCCGCTCGATCCGCTGACCTTCGACGCGCCGTCGCGGTCGTTCAGCGCGGAGGTCGCCGCGCCGCCCGCGCCGTTGCGCGTGGCCTTCACCGCGAATTTCGGCGGCCGCCTGCCGGTCGACCGCGAGACCCGGGAGATCTGCGCCCGCGAGGCGCGCAAATTCGAGCAAGCCGGCTGCGTCGTCGAGGAGGCGTTCCCGGAGCTCGGCCCGGTCGAGGACGTGTTCCTCGCGCTGCGCTCGCAGCATTTCGTCGTCGAGCGCGAGCTGCAGCTCGCGACCCACCGCGCCATGCTCAAGCCGGACATCGTCTGGAACACCGAACGCGGCCTCGAGCAGACGCCCAGCCGTCTCGCCTGGGCCGACCGCGAGCGCGCCGCGCTCTACCGCCGGTTCGCCGCGTTCTTCAGGACCTACGACGTGCTGGTCACCCCCGGCGCCGCGACGCCGGCGTGGGACGTGGCGCTGCGGGCGCGCGACATGATCGACGGCGTGAAGCTCGACAACTACATCGCCGGCAGCGCGCTGACCTCGGCGATCACGCTGACGTCGTGCCCGGCGGTGTCGCTGCCCTGCGGCTTCGACCGCTTCGGCCGGCCGGTGGGATTGCAGATCGTGGCGCCGGCGCGCGGCGAGGCGCGCGCGCTGCGCGCGGCGGCGATGTTCGAAGCCGTCTCCGGCCTCGACCGCCTGCTCCCGATCGATCCGCGCGCCGGGACGGTGCCGCGCGAGTGAGCGGCGGACACCGGAACGAAGAGCCCCTGATCCGCCCTTCGGGCACCTTCTCCCCCGAAGACGCAGGATAGAAGGGGAAGCTGTTCTCATCCCTTCTCCACTATCCGCCCGGGGAAAAGTGGAATCCACAATCGTCCCTTCTCCCCTCGCATGAGGGGAGAAGGTGCCCCGAAGGGGCGCATGAGGGGCTTCGTTGCGGTCACGCGGTCGTGCCGACCGCAGCCCCTACCGCCACGGCTCGACGAGGATCTTCGTGTGGGTCTCGGGGTCGGCGAGGTCCTCGAACGCCTGGCGCACGCCGTCGATGCCGACCTTGCCGGTGATCAGCGCGTCGGCGTCGACCTCGCCCTCGGCGATGGCGCGCAACGCGGCGGCGTATTCGTCGAGCGTGTAGGCGAGCACGAACTGGACGTTGAGCTCCTTGACGATGCCGAACATCGGCTCGAACTTGTCGACCTCCATGCAGACGCCGACCACGACGACGCGCGCGTCGCGCGGCACGTTCTCGAACACCTGCTGGATGACTCCGGGCACGCCGACGCACTCGAACACCAGCGCCGGACGGAATGGACTCGGCGCCGCGCGCAGGATCGCGCCCACGGCCGCGCCGCCATCCGGCCGCCGCGCGTGGTCCTCCCAGCGGCGGTACGGCGACTCGATCGCGGGATCGACCACGACATGGGCGCCCATGCGCTCCGCCAACCGACGCCGCGCCGGCGAGTAGTCGGCGGCGACGATCGGGCCCGCGCCCTTGCGCTTGAGCGCGGCGATCACCGCGAGTCCGACGGGGCCGCAGCCGATCACCAGCGGCACGTCCTCGGGCCCGACGGCCGCCTTCTCGACGGCGTGGATGCCGACGGCCAGCGGCTCGGTCAACGCGGCGCGGTCGGCCGACAGCCCGTTGGGGATCTCCAGCAGCAGCGCCTCGCTCAGCACCATGCGTTCGCCGAAACCGCCGGGGAATATGTTGGAGTAACCGATCGCCTTGGGGCCCTGCGCCGTCATGTTCATCGGCACCGAGCAGACCCGCGCGCCGGGCTTGAACCGCGCCGCCGTGCCCGGCCCGTTCTCCAGCAGCTCGCCGCAGAACTCGTGGCCGAACACGATGTCGCGCGACAGATCCATCGGCTCGCGGCCGGGGGTGCGCTTCGCGATGTCGACCATGCGGTGGGCGTGCTTGCGCGCGTGCAGGTCGGAGCCGCAGATGCCGCACACCAGCGTGCGCACCAGCACCTGGCCGGCGGTCGGCACGGGATCGGGGATCGTGTCGGCGACGATGTCGCCGGCCCGGAATACGGCCGCGCGCATGGATGGGTCCTCCTCGATGTTCCTGGCACGATAGCGCGCGCGGCGTCGGCGGCGCACCTCGCCCGGCGCCATGCCTCCCCTGCGCGATCCGCGGCCGTCGACGATTGAACGCGACGGCGCCGGAGGCCATGCTCGCCGCCAACGATTCGAGGGGGAACGGATGGGCTCGACCGGCTGGCGCACCCGCGCGGCGACGGATTTCACCTGCGAGAAGCGCCCGGCCACCGGCACGCGCGGCATGGTCGTCACCAACCATCCGCTGGCCTCGGCGGCCGGCGCGGAGATGCTGGCGGCCGGCGGCAACGCCATCGACGCCGCGATCGCGTCGCTGTTCGCGCTCACCGTGGTCGAGCCGATGATGGTCGGCATCTTCGGCGGCGGCATGGCCCATATCCGCCTCGCCGACGGGCGCCACACCGTGATCGACGGCCTCAGCACCGCGCCGCTGGCGGCGACGCCGACGACCTACCGCCCGGTGTCCGACACCATGCCCGACTACATGGAGACGGAAGGCCGCGAGAACTCGGTGGGTCCGAAAGCGGTCGCGTCGCCCGGCACCCTGAAGGGTTGGTGCGAGACGGTGGCGCGGTTCGGCCGCCTGCCGCTGGCCGACGTGATGGAACCGGCCATCCGACACGCGCGCCGCGGCTTCGCGGTCACGCGCTACCTCTCGGAATGCGTCGCGGAGGCCGCCGCCGACCTGGCCCGTGATCCGGAGATCGCGCGGCTCTATCTGCCCGGCGGCGCGCCCATCGCGCCCGGTGCGCGGCTGGTGCAGGGCGACTACGCCGCCACGCTCTCGACCATCGCCAAGGAAGGACCCGACGCGCTGTATGGCGGCGCGCTGGGCCGCGTCGTCGCCGACCATTTCGCGAAGGCCGGCGGCCTGATCGCGATGGCCGATCTGACGGGGTTCCGCACCATCGAGCGCGACGTCGTGCGCGGCGGCTACCGCGGCTTCGAGATCGTCGGCCCGCCGCCGCCCTCCTCCGGCGGCGTGCACGTCGTGCAGATGCTGAACATCCTCGAGGGATACGACGTCGCCGGCGCCGGCTTCGGCTCGGCCGACTCCCTGCACCTTCTGGCCGAGGCGCTGAAGATCGCGTTCGCCGACCGCGCCGCGGCGACCGCCGATCCGGCTTTCGTCAAGGTGCCGGTCGAACGCCTGCTGTCCAAGGCCTACGCCGGCGAGCGCCGCGCGAGGATCGACATGGCGCGCGCGCAGGCGTGGAGCGCCGCGGTGACACCGGGTGAATCGGCCAACACCACGCACGTGACGACGGCCGACTCCGAGGGCAACGTCGTCGCCAGCACGCAGACCATCAACAATCTGTTCGGCGCGCGCTTCATCGTGCCAGGCACCGGCATCGTGCCCAACAACTACATGAACCTGTTCGATCCGCATCCCGGCAGGACGCTCTCGATCGCGCCGGGCAAGCGCATCACCACGTCGCAGGCGCCGGTGATGGCGCTGCGCGACGGCAAGCCGGCCTACGCGCTCGGCCTTCCCGGCGGGTTGCGCATCTTCGGCTGCGCCATGCAGGCGCTGGTCAACCTGATCGACCACGGCATGTCGATCCAGGAGGCGGTCGAGGCGCCGCGCGTGTGGACGCAGGGCCAGGCGGTCGAGCTCGAGGCGGAGGTGCCGGAGGCCGTGCGCGCCGCGCTGCGCGCCCGCGGGCACGAGGTCGTGGCGCTGCCGCATGTCGGCGGCGGCATGAACGCGATCCAGTTCCACGACGACGGCGCGATGACCGGCGCCGCGTGCTGGCGCGCCGACGGCGCTGCCATCGGCATCGGCGGCGGCGAGGCCCGCGCCGGCACGCGCTTCTGGCCCGACCGCTCGCGCGCGGCCTGAGCGCGCCACGGACAACGGAGACCGCCAATGGAATACCGCCGCCTCGGCCGCTCCGGCCTCAAGGTCTCGCCGCTCTGCCTCGGCGTGATGATGTTCGGCGACCGCACCGACGACGCGGAGGCCGGGCGCATCGTGACGGCGGCGCGCGACGCCGGCGTGAACTTCATCGACACCGCCGACGCCTACGCGCGCGGCGAATCCGAGCGCGTGACCGGACGGTTGATCGCCGCCGACCGCACGCGCTGGGTGCTGGCGACCAAGGTCTCCAATCCGATGAGCGACGACATCAACGACCGCGGCGCGTCGCGGCGCTGGCTGCTGGCGGCGGCCGACGCCAGCCTGCGTCGGCTGGGCACCGATTACATCGACCTGTGGTACCTGCACCGCGACGACATCGAGACGCCGCTGGAGGAGACGGTCGGCGCGCTGGGCGACCTGATCCGCGCCGGCAAGATCCGGCATATCGGCCTGTCGAATTTCCGCGCCTGGCGCATCGCCGCCTTCGCCGCGATGTGCGACCGGCTGGGCGTGCCGCGGCCGATCGCCTGCCAGCCCTGCTACAACGCGATGGACCGCACGCCGGAGATCGAGCTGCTGCCGTGCTGCGAGGCGTTCGGACTCGGCGTCGTGCCCTACTCGCCGCTGGCGCGCGGCGTGCTGACGGCGAAATACGCCGAGGGCGCCGCGCCGCCGGCCGACACGCGCGCCGGCCGCAACGACAGGCGCATGCTGCAGACGGAGTTCCGCCCCGAATCGCTGGCGCTGGCGAAGCGCGTGGCGCAGCGCGCCGGCGCCCGCGGCATGACGGCGGGCCAGCTCGCGCTGAACTGGGTGCTGAACAGCGCCGTGATCACGTCGGTGATCGCGGGGCCGCGCACGCTCGCGCAATGGACCGACTATCTCGGCGCGCTCGACAAAGATTTCACCGCCGAGGACGAGGCGTTCTTCGATTCGCTGGTGCCGGCCGGCCATCCCTCGACCGCCGGCTACAGCGATCCGCAGTATCCCGTCGCCGGCCGCCGGCCGCGCGTCGGATAGCGCTGCCGCAACGATTTCCCCGCATCATCGACGGAGACAGGCCATGAACCGGCTCGACGGCAAGATCGCGTTCCTCTCGGGCGCCGCGCGCGGCATCGGCGGCGAGACCGCCAAGCTGATGGCGCAGGCCGGCGCCAGGATCGCCATCGGCGACATCCTCGACGAGCGCGGCCGCGCCACGGCGCGCGAGATCGAGGCCGCCGGCGGCGAGGCGATCTACGTCCATCTCGACGTCACCAGCGAGGCGGAGTGGAGCGCGGCCATCGACGCGACGGTGAAGCGCTTCGGCGGGCTCGACATCCTCGTCAACAACGCCGGCATGTTCCTCGGCAAGGACACCGAGGAGGCGACCTTGGCGGAGTGGCACAAGCTGTGCGGCGTCAACCTCACGGGCGTGTTTCTCGGCAGCAAGACCGCGCTGCCGGCGCTGAAGGAGCGCGCCAAGAGCAGCCCGCACGGCAGCGCCATCGTCAACCTCGCCTCGATGGCCGGCCTGGTCGGTTCGCAGCTCGATCCGCTCTACTCCATGACCAAGGGCGGCGTGACCCTGTTCACCAAGTCGACGGCGCTGGAGTACGCGCGCAAGGGCTACCGCGTGCGCGTCAACTCGATCCATCCCGGCGTCATCGAGACCGACATGGGCGCGCAGACCTTCGTGGCCCGCGCCCGCTACGCCGGCTCGAACGACGTCGACGCCGCGCGGAGCACGGCGCTGGCCAACCACCCCATCGGCCGGCTGGGCACGGCGATGGACATCGCCAAGGGCATCCTGTTCCTGGCGTCGGACGATTCGGCGTTCATGACCGGCGCCGGGCTGGTGGTCGACGGCGGCGCCACGCCGCAGTGAACGGGCCGCCGCGGCGTTCGCGGGGGACGCGATTTGACGGGTCCGCGCGGACGGGAATCGACATCTCCGGACGCGGAAAATGGGGCGGATTCGACGGTTCCGGCGCCGTCGACTCGGCCCGGAAGCCGGTTTGTATATTGTATTTTGTATACAATATACAAAATGGCCTGATTTGACGGAATCCGCGGAATTCGCTTTCGGTCCGCGGCTTGAGATCGGGCGTGTCGTTGCGACGACCACCCCCTGTCATCCCGAGCGTCAGCGAGGGATCCAGTGGCGGCGCCTAGATCCCTCGCTGCGCTCGGGATGACAGTACGGCGCGGCGACGCGGCGGGGCTAGGGATGACAGTGGGGCGTCGGATCGGCGGCAGCGCCGATCACGTCGAGAGGCCGCCACCAATCGGAGGAACCACCGATGCAGCACGACCGGGTCGCGATCGTCACGGGGGCGATGGGCGGGATGGGGGTGGCGTTCACGCGCAAGCTGCTGGACGACGGCTGGCGCGTGGCGGCGCTCGATCTCCAAGCCGCCATCGACGCCGCGCCACCGCTTCCACCGGCTCCCGCCGCGTCGCCCGGTCGGCCCGCGTCCGACCCCCGCCCGCCCGACGCCGCCGGCGCGCCCTCGACGGACACCGACCGCCTCGTGCGAATCGGCTGCGACGTCGCCGACTGGGACTCGGTGCGCCGGGCCGTCGACGCCGCCACCGCGCGGCTGGGCCGGGTCGACGCCGTGGTCAACGGCGCCGGCATCGTCGCCAACATCGCCTCGATCGCGAGGATGGACCCCGCCAAATGGGCGTGGGAGCTGTCGGTCAACCTCACCGGCCCGTTCCACCTGATCAAGGCAACGGCGCCGGCGATGGCCGAGGCGGGCTGGGGCCGCTTCGTGAACATCTCCTCGCAGGCCGCCCAGATGGGGCTGCGCTATCAATCCGCGTATTGCGCCAGCAAGGCCGGGCTGCTGGGGCTGATGCGCGTGGTGGTCGCGGAGTACGGCCACAAGGGCGTCACCTGCAACACGCTGCTGCCCGGCCTGATCGCGACGCCGAAGGTGCTGGGCATGCCCAAGGACATCCTCGACCGCGCCGTCGAGGGCATCCCCACCGGCCGGCCGGGCACGGTCGAGGAGATGGCCGAGGCGGCGGCGTTCCTGCTGTCCGACAAGGCCGCCTTCATCAACGGCGCGACCATCGACATCGACGGCGGCAAGCACGTGCAGATCGGGGATCTGACGCGGCGGCGGGAGACGCGATAGGGTTGGTGGGCCGCGCGGTGGGAGTGAGCGAAGAACCTCGACAACCGCGAAGAACTGGAGGCATCCATGGCGAAGTTGGCGATCGTCGCGACGATCAAGGTCGTCGCCCGCAAACGTGACGTGTACCTGAGGCACCTTTCAGCCCATGCCGAGCGCTGCCGGGCGACCGAGCCGGGCACGTTGCGCTTCGACATCATGCTGCCGCACAACGATGCGGACGCGGTCCTGCTGTACGAGGTCTATGAGAGCCCCGAGGCGTTCACGGCGCACGTCAACGGCGCATCGATGCGGCAGATCCGGGCGGATGCGACGGGATTGCAGGTGAGCATGGCCGGCACCCGCTGCGAGTTGGTGGAATAGCCACCCGCTCACTGTCGAGGAGATGGCCGAGGCGGCGGCGTTCCTGCTGTCCGACAAGGCCGCCTTCATCAACGGCGCGACCATCGACATCGACGGCGGCAAGCACGTGCAGATCGGGGATCTGACGAGGAGAAGGGAGGGGCGCTAAGACAACTCCGTCGCGACAGTCATCCACATTGAATGCGCGACCGGCTCGGACACTCAAGCGTTCTCTGTCGTCACGTCATGGCGGCCGGCGTTTTCCGAGCACGTAGCCGAAACATGTCGCCAACGATCTCTCTGACCACGCTCTCCGCTAACGCCCGGGTCCGGTAGTGTCGTCCTCGGAGCGCGTACCGACCGCCCCACGATCGACCGCCGATGGCGTGCCATGCATGGCGTCGGCAATCTTCCGGCGTACCACTTCGTGCACGACGAGCCCTTGCTGGACATAGATCCCCAAGCTGACGAGGTAGGAGATCATGGCGCTACGCCAAACAGTGGGGTCTCCCTCCGCAGACTTTCGAAAGAGCGCCTCTATCGTAGGACTGAGGCCGACGAGGAGGGGGAACACGACAACGAAAACGCCGGCGACTCCCAGAGCCAACTGCTGCCTTAGCGTGGGGTCGGTGTCCTTCCGCAGCGTTTTGCTCCAGATGCAGATGCCCATGAAATAGCATAGGACAGGTACGGCAATCGCGAACGCGATCCACTGCAAGCCCTGCGCATCGATGACGTTCATGGTCGATCACTCCACCTCGAAGAATCGTTCCTGTCGCTCCGGCAGTCGCCATCCCCGCTTCTCGCCATTCGACGCCCACCACTTCTCCGAGGCGCCGTTCGCAGCTGTTACCTCGATCTCGACCCACTCGTAGAACGTAAAGAAGGCGCTGACCTCCTTCCGGTCGACCACTTTCACCTTCGCGCCCTTCTCCAAAACCTTCGGCGATGGCCCCGATGGCCCAAGGACAAGACCTGAAGGCGGGGCGGGATAGAGCTTGATCTTGTCCATCGCCACGGCGGTGTCGCCGATCTTCAAAATGGCTGCGGGCTTCGGCCCCTCCGCAAGGGACCCATGGGAGTAAACGCAGATCGACAGCACCAGAGCAGCGGCGAACGTCCCCTTAGAAATGCCGCGTCGCGTCATCTCGCCCATTCTCATCGCAGCCTCCGAGGTCGTTGCGGGCCACGCCGCGAGACCATGAATGAAGGCCAACGTAACTTCACAATGGCAGTACCAATGTGAGGTCGATCACACTTGGCGCATCCCAAACGAAAAGGTTTGACGCAGGCAGAGCGGTCGAGGTGGCGGCGCTTCTTCTACTCGACGAGGCCACCTTCATGAACGGCGCGACTATTTACACCAACGGCGGTATGCTGCTGCAGAGCGCTGGTCTGCCACGGTAGAGGGCTGGGAGATAGAGGAGCGCGGACTGGCTCTTGCGCACTCTCACCATCGTCCCGATGCTAAGGAAGGCCGTCTCGTTCAATTAGCCAAGCTATACGCGTGGCTCAGAATTCCCGTTGGCGACCTCATTACTCTGTCAACATCAAAGCTGTAGCGATCTGCCAGAGGCCATGAAGTCGGAAACTTTACGAAGAATCCTCCTCCAATCCCGAGTTCGTAGCCGTCCGGTGAACCGCCGCCCTCCAGAGCGAGCAAGTCAGGTCCTGGGTCGAAATCCTGAACATGAAACTGCGCCGACAGGAGCGCAAGGAGTCCACAAATACTCTCGATCAGCGTGCCAAATGTCGCCTTCTGGAAATTGCCTTGTCGATCATGCTTCGAGGAATTGTAGCGCTGGTACCATACAAGCGGTCCACCAGTTCCCCACGCACGAAATGGCGTGTAATGAACCTTGCGTCCGGTCCAGGTTGCCACCTGAATCTCATACTCGGACAATCGGTGCGTCGCTTCAATCTTCTTGTAGTCTGCCACAGTAAGATTTTTCTCTTTCTCATAGCCGTTCTCACGTAGAATAGCTGTCCAATTCGCCTCGACTTCGATGCATACCCTCATCAACAGCCCATGAATACGATAGGAGTATGTATCGATATTCGCGTCAGCAGGTTCAACGAACTCGCAAAGATCTTGCAGATCTTTTAGCAAGATGGAGTATGCGCGAATGTAGTGAAGAGGATCGCTTGCGAACGCCGTGTGCTTGACGTATCGGCAGCTGCCGTACGTCCCATCCTGAAACGGTCTGATGGTTCGCTTGAACGGTCCGGTCATTGTTGCTGAACCTCAAAAGCTTTGGCGCCTGGCAAAGGTGCGAGACTAGAGGTTGCGCCCGCATTCTGGTGACCGAGGCTACCAAGATGCACTCGCTTCCAATGGAGCCTCGGAAGTAGTCAATCTATCAAACCTGTCCGCCAAACCCCGGCGCGTCGGGAAACGCCGCACGCAGTCCCGCGACCAGATCGTCTGTGATCGCCTCCAGCACGCGCTCGCCCTTGTAGGCCGTGGCACGCGTAGCGTCGCCCAGCGTGCCCGACGGCGCGAACTCGTCGGGATCGCCCTCGCCCGCCGTCCAGCTCAGCACCGTCGAGCGCGCGAAGCCCGGCGGCAGCGTGGCGCCGCGCGCGCCGGCATCCCCGGCGCCGACCGTCTCGCTCAGCCTGTCCATCCGCACCGCGCGCGGATCGAGCGCCAGCATCACCGAGGTCTCGCGCTCGTCGGCGTGGCCGCCCTCCTTGGCGTCGAGCAGCGCGTCGGCGCCGCGGCCGATGAAGCGTAGATGGGCGCAGACCACGCGCAGGCCGGTCGCCTTCCTGATCTCGCCCAGCGCGATGTTGACCGGCGCCTCGGTCGAGTAGCCGGTGTTGATCAGCGCGATGCGCCGCGCGCCCTGCGCCGCGAAGCCCTCGCACAGCTCGCGGAGCACGGCGATGAAGGTCGCCGCCGACAGCGACTGGCTGCCGGGATAGCGCGTGAAGGCGGGGTAGTGGCCGAACGGCACCAGCGGCGCGACCAGCACCGGCAGGCGCCCGGCGACGCGGCGGCCCAGCGCCAGCGCCGTGGTGGCGTCGGTGCGCAGCGGCAGATGCGGGCCGTGCGCCTTCGCCGCCGCGCCGATCGGTATCACGATGGGCGCGCCGGAATCGATCCGCGCCTTGGCCTCGACCCAGGTCAGGTCCTCGAGAATGTGTCCACGCATCGCCGGACGCTAGACCGAAGCGGCGGTGGAGGGAACGGGGTGGCGGCGCTCCCGCGCATACGCCCTCCCGCGCGAGGGACTAGGGTGTTCACACATCCCGGATCGCGCCGCATTTTCCCTCTCCGCCGCGCAGCGGGGGAGAGGGCGGGGCCCATGCGAAGCATGGGAGGGTGAGGTGGTCGCGGTATAGACGGCGACGTCGCTTTGAGAAGCGACGTGCATCGATATCGGACACCGGCATAGCCATCGCCACCCACCTCACCCTTCCCGCGCTATGCGCGGGCCCCTTCCCTCTCCCCCCGCAAGCGGGCGGAGAGGGAGCATGAGAGGGCGCGCGCGAAAGAAACGTCGCGACCGCGTCGGCGGGCGCGTCCGCTCCAACCGCCGCACCCTCACCGCACCAGCGGCGGCACCGCGACGGGCTTCCGGTCCGGCGGACCCATGACGATGCTCAGGCGGATGGCGGCTAGCGGGGCGGTGTCGTCGAAGGCGACGCCGTCGCCGTCGGCGCGCACGCCGAGGTCGCGCCAGAGCGCCGCGAGGTCGACGCGCCGCGACGCGCCGAGATGGCGCGCCACCATGCCGGCCATGACCGGCGCGCCCAGCGCCGCGTCGCAGGCCTCGACATAGGCGGCGAGCGGCCAGCGTTCCGTGGGCGCCAGGACGCCGCCCCGGTCGCGCGCGCCGCGCAGGCAATCCTCGATTCCCTTGGCGCCCGAGGTGGCGCGGCGGATCTCGATGTCGGTCAGCAGCAGGAACAGCGCGCCGCCCCAGTAGGGGCTGCCGCCGGCGAGGCCGGCGTCGAGCGCCGCGAGGCCGCGCGGCATGGAGTCGATCCATTCGCGCCACACCGACGCCTCCGTGCGCCAGCCGGCCCGCGCGCGCGTGATCGGCTCGACATAGGTGGCGGCGCCCTCCATCAGCCACGCGGCGCCGCGCAGGAACGGCATGCCGCTGTGCACGAACTCGTGCGGCAGCACCCAGTCGTCCTGCAGGTTGGCCGGCGTCGAGGCGCTCCCGACCTGGACGATCACGGTCATCCCCGCGCCGGGCACGGTGCGGCCGTAGCCGATTCCGCGCCGGCCGGCGGTCGGCAGCGCGACCAGCAGCATGCGCTCGACCGTGAAGCCGCCCCAGTAGCCGGCGGTCATCTCGGCGGTGCGGCGGGTCCACAGCGCCAGCTCGGCCGGCGTCACCGCCAGCGCGCCGTCGAGGATCGCGAGGTCGATATGGGCGGGCCGTCCGGCGCTCGTCGCGGGCGACGGCACGGGCACGCGCTGGAGCGCGACGCGGCCCAGCGCGGTGTAGCCGACGAAGCGCAGGGTCTGGCCGCGCACGCGCCACACGCCGGCGGTCTCCGGCAGGCCGGCGGCGAAGACATGGCCGGGCGCCGTGGCGATGGCGAGGTCGAGCGCCGGCACCGCCACGCCGGGCAGGCGCGGCTCCAGCAGCCATGTCGACGCCACCGCCGCCACGCCGCCGCCGCGCGCGACGGCCGACGCCACGCTGTCGACGCCGCGGGCCAGCGCGCCGACATCGAGGCGGTAGCGCAGGGTCGCGACGCCGTCGACCACTGACACGATCCAGGCGTCGCCGTCGCGCGGCACGGTGGTACCGCCGGCGTCCTTGATGTCGCCGAGGGCAGCGGCGGTCGCGGCGTGGCCGGCGATGAAGCGCACCTCGCGCGCATCGCCCGGGGCACGGCAGCGCCAGGCGACGTCGACCACCGGTCCCGGCGACGTACCCGCGCCCGGCCCGACCTCGATCCGCGCCACGCAATCGGCGGCCGATTCCCGCGCCGACGCCGACGTGGAGAGCGCCAGCGCGCCGAGCAGCGCCGACGCGGTGAACGCGCGCGGAGGAATGCGGAGCATCGCGCGAGCCTATCCGCTCCAGCCGCCGCCGCCCCCTCCCCTCACGCCGATGTGCGCGGTCGTGCTCGAAAACTCCCTCTCCCCCGCTTCGCGGCGGAGAGGGAAAAACCCACGCTCAACGCGGCGCGGCGGGCATGGGGACGGTGACGGGGCGCGGGGAGGCGGGCGCGGATGCGGGCGGCGTCGTGAACGCCGGCGGCGGCGTGAACGCCGGCGGCGTCGTTGAGGCAGGCGGCGTCGTGGAGGCGGGCGGCGGCGGGGGCGGCAGGGTGAGGGTGACGCGGCCGGGCGGCGGCGCCCGCATCGGCTCGGCGGGCGTCACCGACGCGACGCGCGCGGCGCGCAGGGCCTCGCGCTCCTCGGCCAGCCGGCGGCGCTCGTCCTCGGCGAGATGGATGTCGCGCTCGATCTCGCGCTCGACCCGCTCCAGTTTGGCGCGCTCGGCGACGAGGCGGTCGATGTCGGCGCCGATGGTCGAGGGCGGGCGCGTCTCGGCGTGGGCGACGTCGAGGCCCAGCTCGTGCTCGGCGGCGATCCAGCCGACGGCGCCGGCCATCGTCGCGCCGGCGAAGGCCAGCGTCACGACGGCGGCGCGCGCCAGCCGCGAGCGCGGCCGGGGCAGGAAGCGACTGGGCGCGGTGTCGACCAGCAGCGCGTCCATCGACGGCGCGCGCTGGTCGGGATCTGGCTGCAGCATCCACGCCAGCTCGCGGCGCAGCGGCGCCGGCACACCGGTCAGGTCGGGGATCCCGGCGCGCGCCTTGATGGCGGCGCCGAGGGTGCCGCCCATGTCGAGCGGCGCGCCGGCGGCGGCGGCGGCCAGCACGAGGCCCAGCGCGTAGACGTCGGCGCGGCCGTCGACCTCGCCGCCCCGCAGGCCGAGCTGCTCCGGCGCGGCGTAGCCCAGCTTGCCGGCGAAGCCGGCGCCGATCAGCGTGGCGCCGTTCTCGACCGACTGCCGGGCGATGCCGAAATCGATGATCTTGGCGTCGTCGATCCGGCCGCCCGGGAGGATGACGTTGTCGGGCGACAGGTCGCGGTGGACGATGCGCTCGGCGTGGGCGGCGGCCAGACCGCCGGCCAGACGCGCGCGCAGGCGGCGGACCTCGTCGACCGTCAGCGGCGGGCCGTCGAGCAGACGGCGGGCCAGCGACACGCCCTCGATGAACTCCATCACCAGCGCGAGCTGGCCGTGCGGATCCTCGAAGGCGCCCTCGTAGCGCACCACGGCGGGGTTGCCGATGCGGCGGAGCGCGGCGGCCTCGCGGCGGAACAGCTCGCGCAGGGCGGGATCGCGGGCGTACTCGCCGCGCACGACCTTCAGCGCCACCGTGGCGGAAGTGACGAGGTGGGTGGCCTGGTAGACGCGGCCCATGCCGCCCTCGGCGATGGCGCGCTCGATGCGGAAATTGTTGAAGATCACGTCGCCGGGCGCGTAGACGCCGGAATCGGGCGCCGCCGCGTCGGGGCGGGCGGCCACGACGGTCGGCAGATGGCCTGGGTTCGCGATCTCAGGTGAGATTTTAGTTTCCATATTATTTCTTTAAGAATCAATTGGTTATTTAAATATATGAAAGTACTATATCACATCATGCACGAGAGTCGAAGCGGCGTCCCGAGGCGTCGACGAAACGCCTCGCCAGGGCGCGCGCCGGAGTCGCGGCGATGATCGCGGTGGCCGGCCGGGCGCTCGGGTTCATGGGGCGCCGGGCGACGTTGTTCCTGCCGTGGTCGCTGGTGCTGGGGCTGGTGTTCCAGGACCTCGCCGCCGCCATGAAGCCGCTGGTGACGCCGTTCGTGGTGGTGCTGCTGGCGGTGTCGATGGCGCGCACCGACCGCGCCGCCTTCGCCGCCGTGCTGCGCCGGCCGTGGCTGCCGCTGGCGATGATCGCCACGGGGATGCTGCTGATCCCCCTGCTGGCGGCGCCGCTGCTGGGGGCGCTGCCGATCGCGCCGGGCCTCGGGCTGGCGCTGGCGTTGATGGCCTGCCTGCCGCCGCTGACCTCGATGCCGGCGGTCGCGGGGCTGCTGGGGCTGGACCGGGCGCGCTCGCTGTTCGTGGTGCTGGTCGGCACCGCCATCATGCCGCTGACCGTGCCGCCGCTGGCGCTGTGGCTGTTCGGGCTCGACCTCAAGATCGGCTTCGCGCCGTTCATGCTGCGGCTGGCGGGGCTGGTGGCGGCGGCGGCGGTGCTGGCGGCGGCGATCCGCCTGCTGGTGCTGGCGCCGCGCCCGTCGGCGGCGCCGATGGTCGACGGCGTCGCCGTGGTGGTGCTGATGCTGTTCGCGATCCCGATCATGGACGGGGTGACGGCGCGGATTCTCAACGAGCCGCTGCGCACCGGCGGCTTCGTGCTGGCGGGGTTCCTGGCGACCTTCGCCTACATGGCGGCGTCGACGGCGCTGTTCTGGCCGGCCGGGCGGGTGGCGGCCTGCACGGCGGGCTACGCGGCGGGCAGCCGCAACAACGCCCTGCTGCTGGCGGTGCTGCCGGCGACGGTCGATCCCGACTACTTCCTGTTCATCGCCGCCATCCAGTTCCCGATCTACCTCGTGCCCACGATCATGGCGCCGGTCTACCGGCGGCTGCTGGGGCGCGCGCGGGGTGACGGATCGGAATCGACGGGAGGCACGGCCTCCCGTCCGTCCCACCTGTCATCCCGAGCGCAGCGAGGGATCCAGGGACGCCTGGATCCTCGCTGCGCTCGGGATGACAACGGGGCTCGGGGCGACAGAAGGGGCTCGAAACGATGCGCGGGCCACGTCCGATCCGCGCTTTACCGCGCGGGCGGCCGCGGTCCACAGTGGCGCGGACACGAAACGCCGGCGGACACATGACCGAACTCCACGACCTCTCCGCGCTCGAGCTGTTGAAGGCCTACAAATCGCGCAAGCTGTCGCCGGTCGAGGTGGTCGACGACGTCGTCGCCCATATCGGGCGCTGGGAGCCCAGGCTGAACGCGCTCTACGCGCCGGATTTCGCCGCCGCGCGGCGCGAGGCGCGCAAATCGGAGGCGCGCTGGAAGAAGGGCAAGCCGGTCGGCCCGCTCGACGGCGTGCCGATCACGATCAAGGAGAACCTCGCCACCAAGGGCCTGCCGGTGCCGCTGGGCACGGCGGCGACGAGTCTGGTGCCGGCGGCCGCCGATGCGCCGCCCGCCGCCCGCGTGCGCGCGGCCGGCGCCATCATCCTGTCGAAGACCACGATGCCGGACTACGGCATGCTGTCGTCGGGCCTGTCGAGCTTCCATCCGCTGTCGCGCAACCCGTGGGATCTGAGCAAGAATCCCGGCGGCTCGAGCTCGGGCGCCGGCGCGGCGGCCGCCGCCGGCTACGGGCCGCTGCATCTCGGCACCGACATCGGCGGCTCGGTGCGGCTGCCGGCGGCGTGGTGCGGCATCTTCACGTTGAAGCCGAGCCTGGGCCGCGTGCCGATCGACCCGCCCTATGTCGGCCGCGTCGCCGGACCGATGACGCGCACCGTGGCCGACTCGGCGCTGCTGATGGGCGTGCTGTCGACGCCCGATCCGCGCGACTTCATGAGCCTGCCGCCGGCCGACATCGACTGGATGAAGCTCGACCGCCGGGTGAAGGGCCTGCGGATCGGCCTGCAGATGGAGGCGGGCTTCGGCCTGCCGGTCGATCCGGAGGTCGCCACGGCGGTGCGCGCCGCGGCGCGGGCCTTCGCCAAGGCCGGCGCGGTCGTCACGCCGATGAAGCCGTTCATGACGCGGGAGATCTTCGACGGGCTCGACGATTTCTGGCGCGCCCGCTCGTGGGACGACATCGTGCGCCTGCCGCCGGAGACGCGGGCCACGAAGATCCTGCCGTTCATCACGGCGTGGGCGCGCAAGGCCGTGGGCATGACGGCGCTGGACGTGATGCGCGGCTTCAACCGGGTGATGGAGATGCGCAAGCTGGCGGTCGCGGCGTCTCTGCCCTTCGACTACGTGCTGTCGCCGACCGCGCCGATCCCGGCCTATCCCGCCGAGCTGCCCTGCCCGACCAACGATTCCGCGCGGCCGCTGGAGCATATCGGCTTCACCGTGCCGTGGAACATGTCGGAGCAGCCCGCCGCCTCGATCAACTGCGGCCACACGAAATCGGGCCTGCCGGTCGGATTGCAGATCGTCGGCCGCCGCTTCGACGACATCGGCGTGCTGCGCGTGGCACGCTGGTACGAGCGCGCGCGACCCGCGCAGCGCCCGTGGCCGGCGCCGTGACAGGACGACCGTGGCGCCATACGGCCCCACCGTCATCCCGAGCCCCGCTGTCATCCCGAGCGCAGCGAGGGATCCAGGTGTCGACCCTGGATCCCTCGCTGCGCTCGGGATGACAGCGGGGGTCGGACGACCACCAGCGGCCCGCCCGCGAAGACCAACGCTACAGCAACTGCGCCGCCGCCAGGATCGTGAGGCCGCAGCCGATGCCGGCGGCGGCGCGGCCGGTGGTGGCGCACACCGCCAGGGCGGCGGCGACGGCGGCCACCGCCGGCCAACCGGAGAACGACGTCTCGGCGGCCATGCCCCAGACGACGCCGGGGATCAGCAGCGCCGGCAGCAACGCCGCCGGCAGCAGGTCGAGCGTGGTGTCGACGACGGGCGTGCGCGGCAGGAAGCGCCAGAAGAACGGCAGCGCCTTCATGGCGTAGAGCGCGACACCCAGCGCCAGCAGGACCAGCCACTCGTTCATCGCCGCCCCCGGCGGACCGCGTCGAACGCCATGACGGCGGCGACGGCGCAGACCGCCGCCGCCAGCGGGCCGAGGCGGTGCGGCAGCCCCGCCAGCGCGACGCCGGCGGCGCTGGCGAGGAGCCCGACAGCGAGGTGGCGCCGCTCCTTCGCCAGCCGCGCCAGGATCGGCGCCAGCACGATCGCGGGCACGGCGTAGACGTGCTTGAGCGGCGGCAGCTGCGCCGCCAGCAGCGCGCCCGCCGCGCAGGACGAAATCCACGCCGCGCCCAGCGTCATCCCGGCGCCCATCATGAAGCGCACGCGCTCGGCCGGGGGCTGGAGCAGCGCCAGCGCGAACGAGGTCTCGGTGAGCAGGTACGGCGCGAGGCAGCGCTCGATCCAGCCGCCGGAACGCGGCCACGTCGAGGCCACGGTGGCGTAGATCAGGTAGCGCACGTGCGTCAGCGCCACGATGGCGAGCAGCGACGCGAACGGCGCGCCGGCGGCCACGAGCTGGGCGTAGGCGAGCTGGGCGACGCCGGCGTACATCGCCAGCGGCGCCGCGAGGATGACCGGCAGCGACAGGCCCGACGGCGCCATCGCCGCGCCGGTCGCCAGCCCGAACAGCACCGCGCCGGCCACCATCGGCAAGGCGGCCCGCGCGCCGCGCCGCAGCGGTGAGGTCATGCCCGCGCCGTCCTCAACTGTCGTCCCCTCCCCCGCGACCGCGCCGTCGACGGGGCGCCTCCTACGCTCTACCCGAGGTCGGCGTCCGGCCGGAAGCGGACGTTGCGTGGCGGGAACCGGCCATGCGACGATCAGCGACCGTCATCAAGGAGCCGCGCAATGAGACTAGAGAACCTCGCCCGCCTCGCCGCCATCGGCGCGTTCATGACCGCGGCGCCGGCGCTGGCGCAGACCAAGTGGGATCTGCCGGCCGCCTACCCGGCGTCCAACTACCACACCGTCAACCTCCAGAAGTTCGCCGACGCGGTGAAGGCGGCGTCCGGCGGCAAGCTGGAGATCACCGTCCACGCCGGCGCCTCGCTGTTCAAGGCGCCGGAGATCAAGCGCGCGGTGCAGGCCGCGCAGGCGCCGATCGGCGAGATCCTGGTGTCGAACTTCGAGAACGAGGATCCGCTCTACGGCCTCGACGTCGTGCCGTTCCTCGCGACCAGCTTCGCCGACGCGCGCAAGCTCTACGCCGCCCAGAAGCCGGCGCTCGAGAAGAAGCTCGCCGCCCAGGGCATGATGCTGCTGTTCTCGGTGCCGTGGCCGCCGCAGGGGCTGTACGCCAAGAAGGAGATCAACTCGGTCGCCGACATGGCCGGCCTGAAGTTCCGCGCCTACAACCGCGGCACCTCGCGCATCGCCGAGCTGGCCAAGGCGCAGCCGATCACCATCCAGGCCGCCGAGCTCAGCCGGGCGCTGGCGACCGGCAAGGTCGACTCGTTCATCTCCTCGGGCACCACCGGCGTCGACTCCAAGGTGTGGGAGCAGCTCACGCACTTCTACGACACGCAGGCCTGGCTGCCGAAGAACGCCGTGCTGGTGAACAAGGCGGCGTTCGACAAGCTCGACGAGGCGACCCGCAAGGCGCTGCTGGCCGAGGCGGCGAAGGCCGAGGCCACGGGCTGGTCCGAGGCCGAGCGTCTGGCCAAGGGCTTCCTCGACACGCTCGCCAAGAACGGCATGAAGGTACAGCCGCCATCGGCCAAGCTGGCCGCCGAGTACAAGAAGCTGGGCGAGACGCTGACCAACGAGTGGCTGGAGAAGGCCGGCGCCGACGGCAAGGCCGTGGTCGAGGCGTACCGCAAGATGTGACGCGCGGGCCGCGCGCGCCGTCCAGCGACGGCGCGAGCGGCCGCGACGACCGAAGACCTCCGGCGGGGAAAATTCGATGCGCACGGCGCTGCAACGCCTCTACGACGCCACCGGCGCGCTGGGCGGCGTGTTCATGGTCCTGCTGCTGGTCTTCGTCCTGTACTCCGTCGGCCCCGGCGTCGGCCTGTGGTTCGCGCAGAAGACCGGGCTGCCGAACCCCCTCAACTACGTCGCGCGCTCGGCCGACGAGTTCGCCGGCTACGCGATGTGCGCCTCGGCGTTCCTGGCGCTGGCCTCGACCTTCGGCCGCGGCGAGCACATCCGCGTGACGCTGTTCCTGCAGCGCCTGCCGGACCGGGCGCGGCGGCTGGCGGAGCTGTGGTGCCTGGCGTTCGGCGCCGTGCTCGCCGGGTACCTCGCCTGGTTCTCGGTGCGGCTCTGCGTCGTCAGCTGGCAGATCGGCGACCTCTCGACCGGTTTGATCGCCGTGCCGCTGTGGATCCCGCAGATCGGCATGGCGCTGGGCGCGGTCGTGTTCACCATCGCCATCGTCGAGCGTCTCGTCGTCGTCGCCGCGGGCGGGCCGCTGGTCGAGGAACCGACCGGCGACGAATCGCTGCACATCGAGCGATAGGAGCGCGGCGACGTGACAGGCCTCGACGCCCAGATCGCGCTGCTCGCGATCGCGGCCCTGTTCTTCCTGTTCGGCACCGGCGTCTGGATCGGCCTCTCGATGATCGGCGTGTCGATCGCCACGATGTGGCTGTTCGCGCCCGGCCGCCCGGCCGGCGACTCGATGGCGACGACGATCTTCAGCGACCTGTCGTCGTGGACGCTGACGGCGCTGCCGCTGTTCATCTGGATGGGCGAGATCCTGTTCCGCACCGCCGTGTCGGAGGACATGTTCCGCGGCCTGGCGCCGTGGATGCGCCGGCTCCCGGGCCGGCTGGTGCACACCAACATCATCGGCTGCACGATCTTCGCCGCCGTCAGCGGCTCCTCGGCCGCGACCTGCGCGACCATCGGCAAGATGACCGTGCCGGAGCTCAAGCGGCGCGGCTACCCCGACGAGATCGCCATCGGCTCGCTGGCCGGCGCCGGCACGCTCGGCCTGCTGATCCCGCCGTCGCTGATCATGATCGTCTACGGCGTGCAGGCCGAGGTCTCGATCGCCAAGCTGTTCGCCGCCGGCGTGATCCCCGGCCTGCTGCTGGCCGGGCTGATGTCGTCCTACGTCGCCGCCTGGGCGCTGCTCAACCCCGGGCGCGTGCCGCCGCCGGACCCGCGCCTGCCGCTGATGGCGAAGCTACGCGAGTCGGGGACGCTGATCCCGGTGGTCCTGCTGATCGTCCTGGTGCTGGGGTCTATCTACAGCGGCATCGCCACCGCGACCGAGTCGGCCGCGTTCGGCGTGGTCGGCTCGTTCGCCATCGCGGCCTGGCAGGGGCGCCTCGACTGGCGGACGTTCTGGGAAAGCGTCATGGGCGCGACGCGCCTGACGTCGATGATCCTGCTGATCCTCGCCGGCGCGTCCTTCCTGAAGCTGGCGATGGGCTTCACCGGCCTGCCGCGGCATCTGGCGGAGTCGATCTCGGCGATGAACCTGTCGCCGGCGATGCTGATCTTCGCGCTGGCGATCCTCTACATCGTCCTCGGCTGCTTCCTCGACGGCATCTCGATGGTCGTGCTGACGATCGCGATCGTCCTGCCGATGGTCGAGGCCGCCGGCATCGACAAGATCTGGTTCGGCATCTTCATCACCATCGTGGTCGAGATGGCGCAGGTGACACCGCCGGTCGGCTTCAACCTGTTCGTCCTCCAGGGCATGACCGGGCGCTCGATCTTCTGGATCGGATGGGCGGCGTTCCCGTTCTTTCTGGCGATGAGCCTGTGCGTCGTCCTGCTCTACGTCTTCCCCGGCCTCGTCATGTGGCTCCCCGGCCAGATGGGGACCGCGGCGCGGTGAGCGGGTTCAGTCCGGCAGTCCGGCGCGGAACGCGGTGAGCAGATCGACCACGTCGTGGACCGGCAGGCCGGTGGCGGCGCGGATCGCCGGCGCGTAGGGCGGCAGGTTGGTGCATTCCAGCACGATCGCGCCGACGTCCGGACGCCGCGCGGCCAGCGCCATCGCGGTGGCGACGGCCTCGCGCTCGACGGCGTCGCGATCGAGATCCGTTCCATTGGCGAGAAACGCGCGCGCGAAGGCGCCATCGGCCGGCATGCCCTCGACCGGCGTGTCGCCGGCGGCGCCGACGGCGGTGAGATGCGCTCGCGTCAGGCTGGCGGCGTGCGCGGTGAGCACGCCGACGCGGCGTCCCGCCGGCAGCGTGCGCGCGATCAACGGCGCCAGCAGGAGCGCCGAGGTGGCGACCGGCACCGGCGACACCGCCGCCAGCTCGCTCTGGAGCAGCGCGAGGAAGCCGCAGCTCGTGGCGATGCCGACGGCGCCGCGCGCGGCCAGCCGGCGCGCGTTGTCGGCCAGCGCCGCGGCGATGCGCCCGCGGTCCGGCGTCGCCGACACCGCGTCGGATGGGCCGATGCCGGTCAGCCGCTCGTGGATCACAGGGAACGGGAAGCTGGCGGGATTGCCGATGTCGCCGACGATCCGCGGAAACCGCGTGTCGAGCATCAGGATCCCGAGCGGCCGGCGCGTCACGTGACGGTGGTCTCCTCCGGCTCGCCGCCGACGGCGTCCAGCACCTTGAACAGATCGTCGAACGCGGCCGCGACCTCGGCCGGATCGACGCCCCTGATGATCAGCGACACGCTGGGCTTGCCCTGGCGGAACGCGGGATAGCTGCCGATCTCGGTGGTGGGATGGCGCCCTTGGACCGCGCCCAGCGGCTCGGCGATGAAACCCTCCGGCTGGGTCGTGCGGATGGTGCGGCTGATCATCGGCCGGCCGCCGACGAGCAGGTGCTTCATCGAGTGGAACATGCCCTCGACGATCTTGGGCACGCCGGCGAAGGTGAACACGTTCTCCATGCGGAAACCGGGCGCCACGGACACCGGATTGTCGACCAGATCGCCGCCGTGCGGGATGCGCGCCATGCGCCGGCGCGGCGTGGTGAACAGCGCCGGATCGGCGTAGTAGCGGGTCAGCCGGTCGACCGCCTCGGGATGCTCGGAGATGCCGACGCCGAACGCCTTGGCGATGGCGTCCGCCGTGATGTCGTCGTGGGTCGGCCCGATGCCGCCTGTGGTGAAGACGTAGTCGAACTTGCGGCGCACCTCGTTGATGGTCGCGACGATGGTGTCCTCGACGTCGGCGACCACCCGGCACTCCGCCATGCGCACGCCGATCTTGTTCAGCTCGGTCGCGAGGAACTGCAGATTCACGTCGCGGGTGCGACCCGAGAGGATCTCGTTGCCGATGATCAGCAGGCAGGCGGTGACGGTCTTTTCCGGTGCGGTCATGTCTCGATCCAGTGGCGCTGTGGAGCCACCTTAACCACACCCGCGGCATGGCGAAACCGGCGCGCCGGCGGGGCCTGCCCTTCGGTCCGCGCCCTTGTCGGGCGACGGCCAGCGTGCCACATACCGGCCATGACCTCGCAGGCCGAAATCGCGGAAATGAAGGATTACTGGGACCGCGACCAGCGCGACATCAAGATCCACGACGCCGACGCGTTCGCGGCGATGCGCCGCGCCGGCCGTCTGGCGGCCGAGACGCTCGACTTCATCGCGCCCCACGTGCGCCCCGGCGTGACCACCGACGAGATCGACCGGCTGTGCGCGGATTTCATCCGCGAGCGCGGCGGCGTGTCGGCGCCGCTGGGCTACCGCGGCTATCCCAAGTCGATCTGCACGTCGGTGAACCACGTCGTCTGCCACGGCATCCCCGGCGACCGCCGGCTGGAGAGCGGCGACATCGTCAACATCGACGTGACGCCGACGCTCGACGGCTGGCACGGCGATTCCAGCCGCATGTACATCGCCGGCGAGGCCAAGCTGCTGGCGCGCCGCCTGTGCGACGTGACCTACGAGGCCATGATGAAGGGGATCGCCACGATCCGGCCGGGCGCGCGGCTGGGCGATCTCGGCCACGCCATCCAGAGCCACGTCGAGGCCAACCGCTTCTCGGTGGTTCGCGATTTCTGCGGCCACGGCATCGGCAAGGTGTTCCACGACGCGCCGAACATCCTGCACTACGGCGTGCCGGGCACCGGCCCGCTGCTGGCGCCGGGCATGATCTTCACCGTCGAGCCGATGGTGAACGCCGGCCGCTACGAGGTGAAGATCCTGTCCGACGGCTGGACCGCCGTGACCAAGGACCGCACGCTCTCGGCCCAGTTCGAGCACACCGTCGGCGTGACCGCGGACGGCGTCGAGATCTTCACGACCTCCCCCGCCGGCCTCGACAAACCGCCTTACGCGGCGGCGTAGCACGTCCGGCAGGCGGGCCGCCGCGCTGCCCAACGCGGGGGGTCGCACACCACCTCCCCAGTCATCCTGAGCGGAGCGCCGCAGGCGCGCAGTCGAAGTATCTTTCCTCAGCGGACGCCGCGCCAAGATCCCTCGACCGCGGCGCTGCGCGCCTCCGCTCGGGATGACGGTCGAAGCGGTGCGCCCCGGCGCGCGGGCAGGCGAGGGATTCCAGACGCACGCAACCTCCGCCCTTTTCTCGCCACGACTCGTCTTCAGGCTGCATCGCGGGTGGGACTTGATCGGGGGTCCGGGATGGCCCGGAAGCGGATGGCGGCGGCCGCGGAGACGGCGCCGGAGACACGGGACGACGAGGCCGGCGCCGACGACGCGGGCCTGCTGACGTTGATGGCGGCGGGGCTGACGCTGCGCCAGGCCAAGGACCGCGACACCGGCGCCACCGTGTGGCGCGTGTCGGGCAACACGCTGGCGCACCGCGCCGCGCTGCGCGAGGCCGGCGGACAGTGGAACCGGATCGACCAGGCCTGGGACTTCGCCGCGTCCGACCCGACATCGGCGCTGGCCCGCGCCATCGCCGCCGCGCCTCCGGCCACCGGACACAACTCCGGCGCGCCGTCCGCCGACCGTCCGCACTACTGGGGCCACCGCCAGCGGGTGCGCCAGCGCGCCCGCGACTCCGGCGTCGACGGCTTCCAGGACTACGAGCTGCTGGAGCTGCTGCTGTTCCACTCGATCGAGCGGATCGACGTCAAGCCGCTGGCCAAGCGCCTGCTGGAGCGCTTCGGCGCGCTGGGCGACGTGCTGTCGGCCGATCTCGAGCGGCTCAAGGACGAGGGCGTCGACGAGCGCACCGCGATCCATTTCCGCGCCGTGCGCGAGGCCGGGCTGCGGCTGGCGCGGCGCGAGGTGGCCGAGCGGCCGGTGATCGGCTCATGGCAGAAGCTGCTGGACTACTGCCACGCCAGCCTGCAGCACGAGAAGACGGAGCGCTTCCACATCCTGTTCCTCGACCGCAAGAACGTCCTCATCGCCGACGAGACGCAGCAGCGCGGCACGGTCGACCACACGCCGGTCTATCCGCGCGAGGTGGTCAAACGCGCGCTCGAGCTCAGCGCCTCGTCGATCATCCTCGTGCACAACCACCCCTCGGGCGATCCGACGCCGTCGCGCGCCGACATCGAGATGACCAAGGAGGTCAGGACCGCCGCCAAGGCGCTCGGCATCGAGGTCCACGACCACCTCGTCATCGGCCGCAAGAGCCACGCCAGCTTCAAGAGCCTCGGGCTGCTGTGAACGCACCGAGGGCATCCATACGTCGTTCCGCTCGTCGCGCAAAGCCAAGCGCCGACCCGGTGCGGAAACGCCCGTTGCCGCCGGCGGACCGAACCTGCGGCTGACGACACGGGACCGGTGCGTTTGACCGGAAGCAGAAGCGGCGGATTTGCCGGTGCGTTGTCCCGGGCGGACAAGCGGCGTGCCTGCCGGAGGGTGATCGCAACCGGATGGAACCCCTCGTGCTGGGCGATGCGGGGATGCCCGGTGCGCGCTCCCCTCCGCCGTCACGATCACCGAAGAACCTGACCGTCCGTGGAACGCCGCCGCCATCGGGCCGGGGACATCCCGCTCCATCGCTGGAAGGCGTGGGCGAAGGAACTGGGCGTGCTGTAGCCCAAGGACAGGCCCACGTCCGCCGCCGTCAATCGCGTCAGGGAAAGCAACTGGCGTGCGACCGCGTCGCGAACTTCGTCCTTTATCACCTCGAAGGTCGTCCCCTCGTCTTTGAGCTGGCGGCGAAGCGCTCTGGGGTGGAGGTCCAGATGCGCGGCGACCTCTCGCATCGAATGGACGCCTGTGAGCATCAGCGAGCGCAACGCATGCTTGACGCGGCTCGACGTCCCCCACGGTGCCCGCAGCAGCCGCTGGTATAGCTCGGACAGGATTTTCTCCCGCGTCGCCGGATCGGCGGTCTTGAGCGGAAACGCAAGGACGCGCCTCGGCAGTATGAGGCACGCCTCACTCTGTTCGAAGCGCATGGGTCTGGTGGTGAGCGCGCGATACGGCGCGAGATCGACGGGCTCCCGTCCGATCATGAGAATTTCCAGCGGTTCGACCATTCCCGCCGTCAGCTCGCGGATCAGATTGCACCCGACCGCCACGACAAGGTCGTACATTTCGCGCGAAGCCTCAAACTCCGGATCGTAGACACCGTAGCCAAACGCGAAGTCGTCGCCGCTCGCATGGAGATAGACCGCGCCTCCGGTGGAATTGCTGATCTGAAAGGTGACAAAATCCGCGAGGGCTTCGCCCAGAGTCGCGGCGCACCGCATGACGCCCCCGACCGGGCCGAGCGACGCCAGCGTCTGCCTGCTGCCGAGGCGAAGCCCGAAATCCGCGCAGCGCGAGAGTTCCGTGGAGCGCCGCAGCACCTTGAGATAGCTGGCGTAGGGAATAAACGCGTCGGGCCTGATATCCGCGGTCGATACGCCCGTATCGTTGAGAACCTCGTCCAGATCAACCCCGAGCTCGGCCAGCAGGGAAGGCAAGTGCAGCAGCGAGGCTGCGCGCTGCATGGGCCGGATTTCCGTACGCGACATGGGGTTTTTTGTCCCCAAAAAGCAACCGGGTCAACGCAAAACCGGTGTAGCGAAGGCGGCTGGAATGGCGCTCCATGGAACGCGAATCGAGCGCGCGAGCACCCGGCAAGCGGACCTGGGTTTGCTTGACCGGATCGACCGATCACGACCGAACTTAAGCGAGGATTGCATGCACCACTACCGAGATGCCGTCATCTCCGCGGCGATGGCCGCGGGCCTTGCGATGGCATTGAACGCCGGCGTTGCCTTCGCCCAGCCGCTGACCGGGACACCGACGCCGCCCGCATCGAGATTCACCACGCCGATGCCGCCCGGCGTCGTTTCTCCCGATAGCGTCGACTCCCGCTTCGGCGCGTTGCGTTTCCTCGGCGGCGTGCCGGACAAGGCAAGCACGGACAAAATCTACGACAATCTCGACTTCCAGCGGGCGCTGCAGGCGTATCTCCTCGCGCTTCCGGTCGTCAACCAGATGGCCAACCGCGCGGGGATCCTTTCGGTCGGCCCCGCCAACACGACCGTGCCGATCTGGGAGCAGATGGTGGACTCGCGGACCGTCGAGCTCACGGCGAACGACAACACGCCCTACACGTGGTTCTGGATCGACCTGCGCAAGGGTCCGCTGGTGCTGGAAGCCCCGCCGAAGGTCCTCGGCACGGTCAACGACATCTGGTACCGCTGGGCGGGCGACATCGGCTTCACGGGGCCGGACCGCGGCGAGGGCGGTAAATTCCTGCTCCTGCCGCCCGGCTACAAGGGCGACGTTCCGTCCGGCTACCACGTGATCCGTCCCGGCAGCCTGAGCGTCTGGGTCGTCTGGCGCAGCTTCGTGGTCGACGGCAGCCCGGCCCCGGGCGTCGATCTCGTCAAGAAGACGACGAAGGTCTATCCGCTCGGGCAGACCGGTGCGCCGCCGCAGATGAACTTCGTCGACATGTCCGGCAAGCCGTTCAACATGGTCGGTCCCGGAGACTCCCGGTTCTGGGAGTTGCTGAACGAGGCCGTGCAGAACGAGCCGACGGAGGCGCTCGATCCCACGACGCTCGGGTTCTGGGCCTCGATCGGCATCCAGAAGGGCAAGCCGTTCGCGCCCGATGAGCGGATGAAGAGGATCCTGGCCGAAGCCGCGGCCGCGGGCGACGCGACCGCGCGCGCGCTATTCTACCGCAACCGGGAGAAGGAGGCGCTGTTCTTCGACAATCGGAAATGGAAGCGTCCGTTCATCGGCGGCTACAAGTTCGAGTGGCAGCCGGGCGTCGCCAACCTCACCGGCAGCGCGATGTACTTCTTCGCCGCCACCGGCGTCACGCCCGCGATGGACACGCAGATCGTCGGCGAGGGCTCGACCTATCCGTGGACCGCGTCGGATGCGGACGACAATCCGCTCGACGGCGGCAGGAACTACAAGCTGCGCCTGCCGCCGAACATCCCGGTCAGGACGTTCTGGTCGGTGATCGTGTACGACGCGCAGACCCGCTCGATGCTGCAGACCGACGCCCGGTTCCCGAGCGTGAGCAGCCAGAACAAGTCGATGAAGGTCAACGCCGACGGCTCAGTGGACGTGTACTTTGGCCCGAAGGCGCCCGCCGGGCACGAGAGCAACTGGATTCAGACCGTCCCCGGCAAGTCGTGGTTCACGATCCTGCGCCTCTACGGGCCGCTGGAGCCGTGGTTCAAGAAGGAGTGGCGGCCGGACGACATCGTGGTGCAGCCGTGAGCTAGCGGAGCGCATCCAACGCTTCGTCGCCGCGGCCCGCGGCGACGAAGATCCCGTGACGCTTCCCGGGTCCAGCGACGCCGCCAAGGCGCTTCGCCGGCCGTGGCGACTCGCAGGCGGCATCCTCTGCGAGGGAGGGACATCGATTGGAAGCCGCGAACTGGATGTGGGGGCTGTTGCTGACCGCGCTGACCATCGGAATTCACGCGGTCGGCGTCGTTCTCAGCGCCCTCGCGTTCGCGGGGATCCGCAGGAGACTCGCGGACCGCCACCTGCCGCCGCGGCGGGCGATCCCGATCCTCATCTCTCTCGTCAGCGCCGCCGGCCTCCTGCTGGCGGTACTCCACGGTCTCGAGGCCGGGATCTGGGCCGCGGCGTATATCTGGCTGGGCGCGATCGCGTCACCGTCAGAAGCCATCCTCTATTCCATTGACTCGATGTCGACGCGTGGAGCGTCAGGCGTCGCTCTCGAGGCGCACTGGCGCATGATGGGAGCCTTGGAGTCCGTCAACGGAATGCTGCTGTTCGGGATCAGCACGGCGTACATCTTCACGATCCTGCAGACGTCGTGGCGGATCCTCGCTCGCCAGCGACGTTGACGTCGCCGTCGAGCGCTCGCGCGACGTCCGCCGTCGCGGCCGCATCCGGCGCGCCCGTTCATTCCAGCGATGCCCGCGAACGGCATGGACGCGATAGGGCGACGGTGCAGTGTCCGCCGACGAACCCAACGGAGACGGGCCAGCCGATCGACGACAGCCCAAGACCGCGTGACGGGGGGCGAGCGTGATGCGTCGGGACGATCCCGGGCAACCGAGGACTCCCGTCCCCGGTCCGCGTCACCCGGCGAAACCTGCGATGCCATGGATCAGGCGATATCGGCGCCAGGAGTCCGACGGCGACTTGCCGCACAACCATCCCTCCGGCGATCCGACGCCGTCGCGCGCCGACATCGAGATGACCAAGGAGGTCGGGACCGCCGCCAAGGCGCTCGGCATCGAGGCCCACGACCATCTCGTCATCGACCGCAGGAGCCACGCCAGCTTCAAGAGCCTCGGGCCGCTGTAGGCGCGCGCCGCCAGCCCCGTCGCGCCGGCAACGCGGCCCGGCGCCGGGCGCGTGCGGTTCCGGCTTTACATCGACCCGCTGTGGCGGCGTAAATGCGCGCATCGGGCGCCGACGGCGGACAACGCCGCGGCGCCGAATCGCGAGGGAGTGGAGCGAATGGCCGGGCCTTTGGCGGGGGTTAGGATTCTGGACTGCACGTCGGTGGTGCTGGGGCCGTGGGCGGCGCAGCAGCTCGGCGATCTCGGCGCCGACATCGTCAAGATCGAGTCGCCGGAGGGCGACACGACGCGCCAGCTCGGTCCGCGGCGCAATCCGGGCATGGCGGCGTTCTACCTCGGCTGCAACCGCAACAAGCGCAGCATCGTGCTCGACCTCAAGAAGGACGACGGACGGCAGGCGCTGTTCGACCTCGCGAAGACGGCCGACGTGCTGATGCACAACTACCGGCCCGAGCCGGCGGCGCGCCTGGGCGTGCCCTACGAGGCGTTCGAGAAGATCAATCCGCGGCTGATCTACCTCGCCACCTACGGCTACCGCGCCGCCGGCCCGATGGGGCCGAAGGCGGCCTACGACGACATCATCCAGGCGGGATCGGGTCTGGCGATGCTGCAGACCGTCGTCGCCGGCGCGCCGCGCTTCCTGCCGACCATCGTGGCCGACAAGACCAGCTCGAACGCCGTCGTGGCCGCCGTGCTGGCGGCGCTGTACGAGCGCGAGAAGTCCGGGCTCGGCCAGTCGATCGAGGTGCCGATGTTCGAGAGCCTGGTGTCGTACGTGATGGTCGAGCATCTCTACGGCGAGACCTTCAAGCCGGCGATCGAGACGGCCGGCTACAAGCGGCTGCTCAACAAGGAGCGCCGGCCCTATCCGTCGAAGGACGGCTTCTTCGCGCTGCTGCCCTACACCGATTCGCACTGGCGCGAGTTCTGCCAGCTGATCGGGCGGCCCGACATCATCGCCGATCCGCGGTTCGGCTCGCTGGCGCTGCGGCTGGCCAACGTCGAGGTGGTCTACGCGACGCTCGCCGAGATCTGCGCCACCCGGACCAACGCCGAGTGGAACGCGCTGCTGAAGAAGTCGAACGTGCCGCACGGGCCGGTCAACTCGCTGGAGGACCTGCTGGTCGACGAGCAGCTGGTGGCGACGGATTTCTGGAAGGAGATCGACCACCCGACCGAGGGCAAGCTGCGCACGCCCGACATCCCGCCGCGCTTCAGCCGCACGCCGCCGGAGATCCGCCGCCACCAGCCGCGGCTGGGCGAGCACAGCGTCGAGGTGCTGCGCGAGGCCGGCTTCAGCGCCGAGCGCATCCGCTCGATGCTGGACAGCGGCGCGACCCGCGACGCCAGCTCGACGTAGGCGGCGTCGGCGCGCGTCCTACCAGTGGGATGCGACGCCCGACCGCACAAGGACCGCCGCCGCTCCATCCATGCTGTCATCCCGAGCGCAGCGAGGGATCCAGGCGCGGCGCCTGGATCCCTCGCTGCGCTCGGGATGACAGGGGGTCTCGTTCGATCAGGTGGTCGGCGACGATCACAGCCGCGCGCGGACGCGGCGGGCGCCTTCGACCATCGCGGCCATCTTGCCGTAGGCCACGGCGCGCGGCAGGTATTTGAGGCCGCAATCCGGCGCCACGATCAGACGCTCGGGCGGTAGATGCCTGAGCGCCTCGTCGATCCGTGACGCGACCGTTCCGGCGGTCTCGACGGCGAGGTCGCCGAGGTTCAGCACGCCCACCATCACGCTCTTGCCCGGCAGGTCCTTGAGCACCGACAGGTCGAGCCGCGGCTCGGCCGCCTCGATCGAGACCTGCGCCACCGAGCTGGCCGCCAGCTCCGGCAGGAAGGCGTAGCGCGTCGCCTTCTCCTTCACGACGTAGGCGTAGCCCATGCACATGTGCAGCGCGGTCGGTCCGGCGACGCCGTGCAGCGCGCGGTCGATCGCCTCCAGCGCGAAGCCGCGCGCGCGGTCGGCGTTGGGCGAGAGGTAGGGCTCGTCGATCTGCACGACATCGACGCCGGCGTTCTTGAGATCCTTCAGCTCGGCGTTGACGGCGTCGGCGTAGGCCATCGCCAGCGCGCGCTCGTCGGCGTAGTGCTCGTTCTTCGCCAGCATGGTCATGGTGAACGGGCCGGGCACCGTGATCTTGATGGCGCGGTCGGTGCTGGCGCGCAGGAACCGCGCCGCCTCCAGCTCGACCGGCCGCGCCCGGCGCACCGGTCCGACGACGCGCGGCACCAGGGTCGGCTTCCCCGTGCGGCCCGGCACCTCGCCGGGCTGGTCGAGGTCGATGCCGTCGAGCGAATTGGCGAAGTGGTTGAAGTAGCTCTCGCGCCGGATCTCGCCGTCGGTGACGATGTCGAGCCCGGCCCGCTCCATGTCGCGCAGCGCCAGCAGGACGGCGTCGTCCTGGGCGCCGTCGAGCAGCGGCCGGGGCACGCGCCAGAACTTGTCCATGCGCACCCTCGGCGGGCCGGCGCCCAGCAGCGCGTCCTTGTCGACCAGCCAGTCCGGCTGCGGATAGCTGCCGACCAGCGTGGTCGGCAGGAGGGGAAGCGTCGCCATCTCGATCTCCCGCGGCCCGACGGCGGGCCTCGCGGGCTCACTCTCGCATGTATTCGACGAGCGCCGCGATGGCGATCATGGCGCAGGCAACGAGGACGCCGCCCGTGATCTGGGACATCCCCTGGCCGCCGCGCAGGCGCAGCACGATCATGCCCGCCAGCAGGGCGACCAGCCCGACGATGCTCGCGATCTGGAAATCGTTCATGGTCAGCGCCTCCCCGCCCGGCGGCCGGCGTCGCGCTTTGACACCGGCGGCCCGCGTCCCATAGGGTTCCCGCCGGCCATCGGAGGATCCGCCATGCCCGCCACCTTGCTCGAACACTACAACGTCTACTGCAAGGACCTGAAGAAGACGGTCGATTTCTACGAGAGGTACGTCGGCCTGCGCAACGGCGACCGGCCGCCCTTCCCGTTCCCCGGCGCGTGGATGTACGCCGGCGAGCAGGCCGTGCTGCACCTGGTGTTCGAGAGCGGCCGGCAGGACCACGGCAGCGGCGCCATCGACCACATCGCGCTGCGCTGCGTCGGCCTGGTCGACACGATCGAGCTGCTCAAGAAGGACGGCGTCGCCCACACCGTGCGCAAGGTGCCGGCGCGGCCGCTGCAGCAGGTCTTCGTGCACGATCCCGACGGCATCCAGATCGAGATGAACTTCTGGGACGAGCCCGCCGTCGAGGGCGTCAGCGAGCACCGCGGCGCGATGGCGCCGGCCAAGCGCACGCCCGAGCACGCCGCCTAGGCGAGGCGCGTCGCGACGGCGGGGCGAATTCGTACATCCCGGCCATCGTCGCGTCGCGTTGTTCGACGATAGAGCGCTGGCGCGCCTTCGTTTTCTCCCTCTCCGCCCGCTTGCGGGGGGAGAGGGAAGGGGCCCGCGTGCAGCGCGGGAAGGGTGAGGTAGGCGGCGGCGGCGTAGTCGCCGCTTGATGGCTACGCACGTGGTTTCTCCAATCGCCATCGCCACCGATTCAACCACCACCTCACCCCCGCCGTATCGGCTTCGCCGATACGGCGTTCCATGCTTCGCATGGGCCCCTTCCCTCTCCCCCGCTTCGCGGCGGAGAGGGAAATGATGGCCCGACCCGAGCTGTGTGAACGCGCTCGTCCCGATGGGGGAGCGGACCATGGGCCTGCGCGTCAGTCTCCTCCCGCGGGTGCGCGGCGGCGGCCGACCGTGTATCGTCGGGCGTATGGCCACGCCCTCCCTGACCACGCTCGTGCGCGACCGCGCCGCCCTGCTGGCGCTGCGCGTGCCGCTGTCGTGGGTCAACGTCGCCACCGGCGCGCCGGTCGAGATCGACGGCCGCACGCTCGACGCCCGCGCCCAGTGGCTGCTGAGGGTGTTCGAGAAGAGCGGCCGCAAGCCCACCCACACGCTGCCCTTGCCCGAGGCGCGGGCCCAGTTCGAGGCCGGCATGAAGGCGATGTCGGCGTCGCTGCTGCCGATGGGGCTGGGCGCGCCGCCGATCGGCGAGATCGTCGACCGCGCCATCCCCGGCCCGGCCGGGCCGCTGCCGATCCGCATCTACCGCCCGGCGGGCGTGCGCCCCGACGCGCCGGCGATCCTGTTTCTGCACGGCGGGAGCTGGAACCTCGGCGGGCTCGACGCCTACGACGATCCCTGCCGCTTCCTGGCGTCGGCCTCGGGCTGCGTCGTGATCGGCCTCGACTACCGGCTGGCGCCGGAGCATCCCTTCCCCGCCGCCGTCGAGGATTCGATCGCGGCGTGGCGCTGGCTGGCGTCCAACGCGGCGTCGCTCGATCTGTCGCCGCGGCGGCTGGTCGTGGCGGGCGACTCGGCCGGCGGCAACCTCGCCGCCGCCGTCGCCCAGGCGACGCGCCACGACGCCACGCCGCCGGCGCTGCAATTGCTGATCTATCCCGCGCTCGACCTGCGCATGGACAGCCGGTCCTACGACCTCTACGCCGAGGGCTTCCTGCTGACCCGGGCCGGCATGGAATGGGCGCGCCGCCAGTATCTCGCCGATCCGGCGCAGGCGGACGACCCCCGGGCGTCGCCGGGTCTCGCGACCGATCTCGCCGGGCTGCCGCCGGCGCTGATCTTCACCGCCGGCTTCGACGTGCTGCGGGACGAGGCGGTGGCCTACGCCGAGCGCCTGCGGGCCGCCGGCGTGCGCACGACGCACCGCGATTTTCCCGGCCTGATCCACGGCTTCATCGGCATGCGCGGCACGCTGCAGGCCGCGGCGCGCGCCATGGACGACATCGTCGGCGCGCTGCGCCACGAGCTCGCCGTCGTGGCGTGACGGCGCGGCCCGACGTTGCCACGCGCGGCGGTCGCGCCCTAAACACCGTCCGGGGGATTTGAGCGACGATGTCGAACGCCACGGAACCGGCGGAGAACGCCCCGGGCGCCTCGCGCCGGGAGCGCAAGAAGGTGGAGAACCGCGCCCGGCTGCTGGCGGCGGCGCGCACGGTGTTCGCCGAGATGGGCTACGGCGCCGCCAGCGTGCGCGACATCGTGCGCCGCACCGACCTCGCCACGGGCACGTTCTACAACTACTTCGAGGACAAGGACGCGATCTTCGCCGCCGTGGTCGGCGAGCTGACCGACGAGCTGCTGCGCCGCCACCGCGCCGGCCGCGCCGCCGCGGCGTCGGCCGAGGCGTTCCTGCGCCGGCATTTCGAGGTCTATTTCCAGTTCATCGCCGGCGATCCCGAGCTGCTGGCGCTGGCGCGGCGCAACGTGACCGCGATCCGCACCCTGCTCGACAAGCCCGACGTGCGCACGCTTGCGCGCGCGCTCTACGACGACATCAAGGACGCCACCGCGCGCGGCGCGCTGCCGGCGGTCGATTCCGGGCTGCTGGCGGCGGCGCTGTCGGGCATCGCCTTCGAGGTGTCGGTGCTGATGATCTCGCGCGATCCGGTCGACGCCGCCGCGGCCGCCGACTTCGCGACACGACTCGCGCTGGGCGGCTTGGAGTCGATGGGCGCGAGGTAGCGGCGCGTGGCACGGCACGCCACTACGTTCCGACTGTCATCCCGAGCGCAGCGAGGGATCCTTTCGGCCGCCCCACGTCGGGTCAGGCCTGACGTCGTCGCAATGAAATTGCGGCTCGGTCAGGCATTGGAATCTCGTTTGCTTCTTCGCAGGTGGTTGGTTTTTTATTGAGGGATTGTACCGCTCAGGCAGTTATTAAAGCTTCAGGGTCAGGCCTGCAAAACGGCATTCTTCGGCGCCGACGGCCCGGGAATTTTGCCGCTTTGTAGGCCTGGCCCCGTCAATTGCCTTGTATAACGTCCATTGTCATGCCGCTGCGTGAATTCGGGCTACCTATTCTCTTCACGAACGAGTAGCTGGATCCATCTGACATGCAAACGCGCGCACCGGCGCGCCGCTCCGGCTCACTAACATGATCGCTAAGTCGCGCAAGATGCTGAATGCGAAATGCTATGATGATGCCTCACGCAATTGAGAATACTCGTACGCGCCCCTCCGCAATCCACAGAAGGCGTTTTCCACTAGGCGAAAATTGCGGATTGTCTAAAACTCCTTGAAATTCATACCAAAGTGGTCGGATTTCTCCGCTGGAAATGTTCAAAAGCGACATGCCCGCAAGCATCGCATCGTCCGATCGAAGATTTGTTGCAACAAACTTGGAATCAACGCTCCATGACGCGACCCCTTGTGATGGGCTTTCGAGAAACGTCCGAACTATCTCTCCGGTTTGGACATCATACACATCGGACTCTCTCAGTCCGTCCATTTGTCCATTCCCAGTCAAATTGAACTTGTATCCGACAAACACAAACTTTCCACCATGCGAGAGTCGAATGATTCCCGGTTCCGCTCGAAAATTCACATGTGTAAATGGCTTCATACTCATCGATGTTGTGATCGCGATGGAGTATCGATTGCCATCTTTATTCGCGCGTTGATGCGGACATGCCACTCTCTCATCATCAATGAACTCCGGCTGTCCGAAGAACCGCCCATCAGGGCTCATCACTCGCTGCATTGGAGTTACTATTTCTCTATCAAATGTATATATACTGCCACTGGCGAATCCGCCTCTCGGCAAAACACACATTCTATTGTCGGTTGGCGAGATTGCCATTTCTTCGAAGAGAACTTCGGGCTTCGATGGCAGGCGATCGGAAAGAGCAATTTCGCTAAGAATTTCGGCATTCTCCAAGTTGATCTCCAAACATAGCCACCTACCTATGCGCGGCGGCCAGTAGGTGTTTCCAACAATCACGCTGCTGCGGGTATTCATAGACAATACTTGGCCGACTCCGAATGTCTTGAAGATTGCCCGCCGGGCAACAAGATTCCCGGATATGCCATTCAGAACTGACAACCAACGGCCATTATCGCTTAGTACAACAATGTATTTCCCATCTTGAGACCAAATTGCTTCGTTTGCTCGACCAATGACCGAGATGTCCACGAACCGCCCACTTGGTAGATGCTCGCCCTTAGTGTGTGATTGCGATGAGGCAGCGGCGGGAGAAAACAAAGCGGCAGCGGAAAGAACTCCCGACATTGCTCTACGTCGTGGGAGTTTCCCGCAAACAATCTCATCCATGGGTGCCGCGCCTCTCATGCGCTCTCCGTATGGACTAGTCTAGAGCTAGTTGATCTGAGGCCAATACCCAAAACACGGCGCCACACTCGCAAAGCTGACTCCCTGTGCGCGATGACGATCACCGTCGGACGCTTTGGGGTCAGGCCTGCAAAACGGCATTCTTCTGCGAGGAGCGGGCGGGAAAATTCGCCGTTTTGCAGGCCTTACCCCAAAAGGCTCTCGCCGCGCTCGGGATGACACGGGCGACCAAGGCCGCAGCGTGCGCTTAGCCCCTCACCCCAACCCTCTCCCGCCGGGCGGGAGAGGGGGTATGAGGATCGCGCCTACCCCGCGCGGCCGGCTTCCGCTACTTGCCCTGCTTGATCGGGTTGCGCAGCGTGCCGATGCGCTCGATCTCGATCTCGCAGACGTCGCCGGGCTTCATCCAGACCTGCGGCTTGCGGCCGGCGCCGACGCCCGAGGGCGTGCCGGTGATGATCACGTCGCCCGGCTCGAGCGTCATGACCTTGGACAGCTCCGAGACCAGCGTGACGGTGTCGAAGATCATGTCCTCGGTGTTGCTGTCCTGCATGATCTCGCCGTTGAGCCGGCACATGATGCGCAGCGGCGCGCCGCCCTTGGGCAGCTCGTCCGAGGTGACGATGTCGGGGCCGAAGCCGCCGGAGCCGTCGAAGTTCTTGCCCAGCGTGAACTGGCCGCCGGATTTACGCTGCCAGTCGCGCACCGAGCCGTCGTTGAACACCGAGTAGCCGGCGACCGCCGACAGCGCCCTCTCCTTCGAGATGTTGCGGGTGCGCTTGCCGATGATGACGGCCAGCTCGGCCTCCCAGTCGTACTGCTCGGAATGCGTCGTCGACAGCATCGGCGCGTTGTGCGCCGCCAGCGTGTTGTTGAAGCGGCAGAACACGATCGGATAGGCCGGGATCGGGTTGTTGGTCTCCTCGGCGTGCTTGCGGTAGTTGAGGCCGATGCAGAGGATCTTGCCGGGGTTCGGGATCGGCGGCAGGTACTTGGCCGATTTCTCCGACACGGTCGCGCCCGCCTTCGGTTTGGCGCAGGCCTTCTTGACCGCGTCCTGGACCGCCTTGCCGCCGGCCAGGATCTCGACCACCGACTTCGGACCGCGCGGCATCTGCTTGCTCAGGTCGATGATCTTGCCGCCCATCTTGACGCCGACGACGGCCTTGCCGTCGCGCTGAATCGTGCACAGACGCATGGGTTCTCCTCCCCCTCGAAGCGTTCGATGACGCCCGGCCGCACCTTCGCGCGCGCCTCCGCGCCGGTCAAGAAAGACGCGGGCGCGTGGGTAGCGGATTGGCTTGAGACATCACCCCGACTGCCGCGCCTTCATGCTCCCTCCCCCCTTGTGGGCTAGCGGATTCACACTTCCAGGGGGGCCGCCGAATGCCCTCTCCGCCGCGCAGCGGGGAGAGGAGGGATTCCCGCCGCTTCAGCGGCGGGGAGGGTGAGGTGGTGGCTGGACCGGTGGGAACGCGGATGGCGGGTCGACATGCCGGATACAACGGGCTCTCGCCGGCCCACGGGCGTTCCATATCAACGGACGCGGCCACGCCATCACGACCGCGCCCGATACGACGACCACCTCACCGCCGCTGTATCGGCGCTTCGCCGATACAGCGTACCTGCGCTTACGCGCGGGCCCCTTCCCTCTCCCGCTACGCGGCGGAGAGGAGAATGCCGCGCCATCTGAACGGAGCGGCTCCTCGTGAGAAGTGTGAACCCCCTAGCCGTTTGTGGAGGAGGGAGAACTAGAATCCACTCGACATGTTTCCTTGAGCGTCCGCGAAGCGCCCCGGCCCTACCCGACCAGCCGCAGCTTGCCGCCGTGCAGCGCCGGCGGCACAGGGCCGCCGGTGACCCAGTCGAGCAGCTCGACGGTGTGGGCCATCGGCGTGGCCGTGGCGGCGGCGATGTTGCCGACGCAGCCGAAATTGCCGGAAGCGATCACGTCGGGCGCGACGCGGGCGATGTTCGCGACCTTGCGGTCGCGCAGGCGCCGCGACAGCTCCGGTTGCAGCACCTGGTAGGTGCCGGCCCAGCCGCAGCAGAGATGGCCCTCCGGCACGTCCTTGACCACGAACCCCGCGTCGCGCAGCAGGCGCTTGGGCGGCTCGATGAGCTTCTGGCCATGCTGCATCGAACAGGCGGCGTGGTAGGCGACCACGGCCGGCGCGCCGCCGGCGCCGACCGGCCGCGCCACCGGCCTGAGCGTCAGCCCGGCGAGCACCTCGGAGATGTCCTTGGCCAGCGCCGCGATCCGCGTCGCGCGGTCGGCCCATTCCGGATCGTCGGCCAGCAGGTGGCCGTAATCCTTCATCGTGGTGCCGCAGCCCGAGGCGTTGACGACGACGGCGTCCAGCCCGCCGCCGTCGATCTCGCGCTCCCACGCCGCGATGTTGGCGCGCGCCAGATCCCGCGCCGCCGACGTGTCGCCGATATGCAGCACCGAGGAGCCGCAGCAGCCTGCGCCCTCGGCGATCACCACCTCGCCGCCGTGGCGCGTCAGCAGGCGCACCGTCGCCTCGTTGACCTCCGGCGCCAGCACCTGCTGGCCGCAGCCGTTCATCAGCGCAACGCGCTTGCGCCGCGTCCGGCGGCCGGGAACGTCCCGGGCGCGTCCATCGGCGATGGCGGCGCCAGCGTGTCGGGCACCGCCTCCAGCATGGCGCGCGCGCGGCGCGGGAAGGTGGCGCCGCCGGCGTCGCGGCTGGTGGCGGGCAGCAGCGCCGCCAGCGGCTTGAGCGGCCGCGCCAGCAGCATGGCCCAGCGGAACAGCGCCGGCCTCGGCATCAGGAAGCCGAGCAGCCCGCGCATGAGCCGGTCGCCGATCGGCCTGCGGTAGGTGGTCTCGATATGCGCGCGGGCGTGATCGACGAGGTGCATGTAGTTCACGCCCGACGGGCACGTCGTCATGCAGGCAAGGCACGACAGGCAGCGGTCGACATGGCGCGCGACCTCTGCGGTGGCGGGCTTCCCGCCCTCCAGCATGTCCTTGATCATGTAGATTCGCCCACGCGGGCTATCGCGCTCGTCGCCCAAGGTCACGAAGGTCGGACAGGTCGCCGTGCAGAACCCGCAATGCACGCATTTGCGCAGGATCGTCTCCGACCGCGCGATTTCCGGATCGGCGAGCTGGGCGAGGGTGAAGGTGGTCTGCATCGATCTATTGCGGCCGCCGAGGCGACGGGGAGGTCCCATGCAGGCATTCGGAAGCGCCGAGACGCACGCCACCTTGTACGCCTCCCATCGCGGCGCGATCAGGGTGCGCCTTCGCGTCACCCCCGCTGTCATCCCGAGCGTAGCGAGGGACCCAGGGTCGGCGCCTAGATCCCTCGCTACGCTCGGGATGACAGTGGGGGTGCATCCGCACCGAACGTGATTCAGGCGTCGGGATCGATCCCCGGATCACGTGGCCTCTCCCATGTCGAGGCGTTGCGTCGAGCGCGCGATGCGCGTCCCCTCGGCCAGCGACGCCCGCTCGAGGTCGTGAAGCGTCTGGAGGTTCATCCAGGTCCGGGCGCTGACGCCGAGCGCCTCCTCCAGCCGCAGCGCCACCTCGGCCGTGACGCGACGACGACCGCGCACGATCTCGCCGACGCGCGTGCGCGATAGACCGGTCGCGCGCGCGAGCCGCCGGCGGCTGACCTTGGCCGGCTCCAATATTTCCTGAAGCAGGATGCGTCCGGGATGGACGGGTTTGCGACGCGACGTCATGGCGACTCTCTTGTCTTCCGTTTCCCGCGCCGAGCGAAGCGCGCCACAGTATGTCATCACGCGCCCGCGAACACGCCCTTGGGATCGAAGCTCCCGCGGACGCGGGCGGCGAGCGCGGCGAGCGGCGCGGGTTGCGGGTGGAACACCGCGACGCGGGCGCGCACCGCTTCGGGCGCGCGCACCAGCGTGGCGTGGCCGCCGCCCGCGGACAGCGCGCCGCGCACGACAGGCGCGGCGGCGTCGTCGACCGCGGCGTCGGTGGCGGGGGCGAGCGACAGCCAGACCAGGCCGCCGGACCAGTCGTACATCGCCTCGGCGTCGGGACGCGCGGCGCGGATCGCGGCGACGACGGCGGGACCGTCGGTCGGCGGGCAGGAGAGGCGCCAGAGCGGACGCGCCGTGTCGTCCGCGACCGGCCGCGCGTCGCGCACGGCCGTCCAGAACGCCAGCGAACGCAGCGTGTGCAGCTCCTCGACGCGCGGCGCGGCGCCGGCGAATTGCGTGCGCAAGCCCGCCAGCCGCGCCTCGACCGAGGGACCGACGCCCTCGACGCGGATCGCGGTCACGGCGCCGCCCAGCCCCGCGACCAGATCGACGGTGGCGCGCGCGGCGACCGCGACGGGCAGGTGCGCCGCGCCGGAGACCTCGTGAGGGCTGCCCATGGCGGCGCACAGCGCGCGCACGCCGGCCGCGTCGTCGAGCCCGGCCAGCAGCAGGGTGCGGGTCTTCTCCGGCGCCGGCAGCGTCTTGACGCTGATCTCGTCGAGCGCCGCCAAGGTGCCGCGCGAGCCGGCCATCAGCTTCGAGAGGTCGTAGCCGGTGACGTTCTTCATCACCTTGCCGCCGGACTTGAAGCGCTCGGCCCGGCCGTTGACGCCGGAGAAGCCGAGGAAATGGTCGCGCGCGGCGCCGTGGCTGATGCGCCGCGGGCCGGCGAGGTTGCACATCAGCGCGCCCGCCAGCGTGCCCTCGCCCGCCGCGCCGCCGAGGACGGCGCCGAGGTCGGACGGCTCGAACGCCAGCATCTGGCGGCGCTGCGCCAGCAACGCCTCGATCTCGCGGATCGGCGTGCCGGCCCGGGCGGTGATGACGAGCTCCTCCGGCTGGTACTCGACCACGCCGGCGAGCTCCGACAGCGAGAGGGTGTGCGCCGCGTCGCGCGGCGGTCCGTAGGCGCGCTTGCTGCCGCGGCCCTCGATCGCCAGCCGCGCGCCGTCGTTCACCGCCCACTCGACGACCCGCCGCAATTCCTCCGCGTCGCGCGGCCTGAGGATCGAAGTCACGATCCGCGCTCCGCGAGGGTGTCGCGCGCGGCCGACGCCGGCGCGTCTCCACCACAATGGATTCGTCGACCCCGACCGCGCGGAAGTCGCCGATCTTCCTCCCTCTCCGCCCGCTTGCGGGGGCAGAGGGTCGGGGTGAGGTGGGTCTTCGCGAAGGCGCAGGTGTCGAACGTCGACGCACGGCAGCGCCCCGCCGACCTCACCGTCGGTCCGACCACCACCTCACCCTCCCGCGCTACGCGCGGGCCCCTCCCTCTCCCCCGCTGCGCGGCGGAGAGGGGCCATAAGGCGGCACCGCGAGGCTCATCTATGCGATGACCCGCAACGGACGAGAGCGAAAGAGCGCATCGCGACAGGAGCGCCTCGGAGCGGCGGGTCGCCAGCATCAGAACCGCGGAATGTCGGGAAACGGGATGGCGCCCTGGCGGACGACAAGGCGGCCGAGCTCGGCGCAGCGGCGCAGCTTGGGGAACACCTTGCCGGGGTTCAGCAGGTGGTCGGGATCGAAGGCGCACTTCACGCGCATCTGCTGGTCGAGGTCGATGTCGGTGAACTGCACGCCCATCAGGTCGCGCTTCTCGATGCCGACGCCGTGCTCGCCGGTCAGAACGCCGCCGACCTTAACGCAGAGGCGCAAAATGTCGGCGCCGAACTCCTCGCAGCGCCGCAGCTCGTCGGGAGAGTTGGCATCGAACAGGATCAGCGGGTGCAGGTTGCCGTCGCCGGCGTGGAACACGTTGGCGACGCGCAGCCCGTGGACCTTCGACAGCGCGCGCATGCGCGTCAGCACCTCGACCAGCCGCCCGCGCGGCACCGAGCCGTCGAGGCACATGTAGTCGGGCGAGATCTGGCCGACGGCGGGGAACGCCGATTTGCGGCCGGCCCACAGCAGCAGGCGCTCCTGCTCGCTGCCGCTGACGCGCACCGTGGTGGCGCCCTTGTCGCGCGCGATGGCGGCGACGCGCTCCAGCAGATGGTCGACCTCGACCTCCGGGCCGTCGAGCTCGACGATCAGCAGGCCCTCGACGTCGAGCGGATAGCCGGCGCCGACGTAGTTCTCGGCGCAGCGCACCGCCTCGCGGTCCATCATCTCCATGCCGCCGGGGATGATGCCGGCGGCGATGATGGACGCCACGCACTCCGCCGCGCCGGACTCGGTCGGGAAGCCCAGCAGCACGGCGCGCGCGGTGGCCGGCTTGCGCAGCAGCCGCACGGTGACCTCGGTGACGACGCCGAGCAGCCCCTCGCTGCCGGTCATCAGCCCCATCAGGTCGTAGCCCTCGGAATCGAGATGCTTCCCGCCCAGCCGCATCACCTCGCCGTTCATCAGCACGATCTCGAGGCCGAGCAGGTTGTTGGTGGTGAGGCCGTATTTCAGGCTGTGCACGCCGCCGGAGTTCTCCGCCACGTTGCCGCCGATCGAGCAGGCGATCTGCGAGCTGGGGTCGGGCGCGTAGTAGAACGCCTCGTCCTCGACGGCCTTGGAGATGCCGAGGTTTGTGACGCCGGGCTGCACGCGGGCGCAGCGGTTCTCGTAGTCGATCTCGAGCACGCGGTTGAACTTGCCCATGCCCAGCAGGATGGCGTCGCCCACCGGCATGGCGCCGCCGCTGAGCGAGGTGCCGGCGCCGCGCGGCACGACCTTCACGCCAGCGTCCTGGCAGTAGCGCAGGATCGCCGACACCTGCGCGACGGTGTCCGGCAGCACCACGACCAGCGGCATCTGGCGATAGGCGCTGAGCGCGTCGCACTCGTAGGGCTTCATGCCGTCGCGGTCGTCGATCACGCCCTCGCCGGGCACGATGCGCTTCAACGCCGCCACGATCTCGTCGCGGCGCGCGAGGATGGATTCGTCCAGCGGCGGCATCTGCATGGCCGCACTACAGCCGAAAAGCCGCCGCGGCGGAAGACGCCGCGCGCACGGCCGGGCGGCACAACTCCCGTGCCCGGCGCGACGCGGACCGCCGGCCGCGGCCGGACGCGGCACGAAAAAAAGCGGCGAAGGCCGCGCCCTCGCCGCTCGTTCGATACCAGGACCGTCGCCGCCCCGCGGGGCGCGCCCGGCCGCCGCCGGTGTCAGCCGGCGCGCGCCTTGAAGCGCGGGTTGGTCTTGTTGATCACGTAAACCCGGCCCTTGCGGCGCACGACGCGGCAGGCCTTGTGGCGGGTCTTGATCGTCTTGAGCGACGAGCGGACTTTCATGGCCTTGATTCCAAACGAAAACCCCGGCCGCGCCGGGGTGGAAACCGATGGGCCGGGGATATACGGGGGGCCCTCCCCGCTGTCAACGGGCGAATCCCCGCCGGACCGCCGGGGCGCCGCCGCGACGGCATCCCTACCCCGTCGGTATCGCGTATGGACGCCGCGCGGGGGGCCGCGCTACCAACGATCCATGTCGACCCGCCGCCCGATCGCCGACGACCTCGTCGGCCTGCTCGCCAACAACGCCGCCGCCAACCCGGCGGCGCCGGCGTTCTTCCATGGCGGCGCCACGTACACTTGGGCGCGGCTGGAGGACCTCGCGGCGCGCGCCGCCGGCGGGCTGCGCGCGCTGGGCGTCGGCCCCGGCGACCGGGTCGCGTTGTGGCTGCCGAACGTGCCGGCGTGGCCGATCCTGCAATTCGCCTGCGCCCGGCTCGGCGCCATCGTGGTGTCGGTCAACACGCGGTTCCGCGCCGTCGAGGTGGCGGACATCGTCCACCGCTCCGGCGCGACCGTGCTGGCCTGCGCGCCGAACTTCAAGCGCATCGACTTCCTCGGCATCCTGGCGGAGATCGACCCGGCGGCGCTGGCGCATCTGCGCGCTGTCGTGACCGTCGGCGACGAGGGCGCCGCGCCACCGGCGATCGAACGGCTGCGGCGGGTGCCGTTCGAGGCGCTGCTAGGTTCGGCCGCCATGGACGAGTCGCATGCCGGTCCGGCCATGGGCTGCAACATCTTCACGACCTCGGGCACGACCAAGGCGCCGAAATTCGTGCTGCACCGCCAGGGCGCCGTCATGGCGCACAACCTGCGCGTGGCGCGCGCCTTCGGCTTCACCGCGCCGGAGACGGTCGCGTTCGGCTGGCTGCCGATGTGCGGCGTGTTCGGCTTCAACGTCGCGATGTCGGCGTGGGCGGCGGGCAAACCGCTGGTGCTGCAGGAGTCGTTCGACGTCGAGGAGGCGGTCCGCCTGATCGCCAAGCACAGGCCGACGGCGCTGTTCGGCGGCGACGACATGGCCGAGCGGCTGCTCGACGCGGTCCCGGGCGAGCGGCCGTTCCCGTCGGTCGGCCTCTACGGCTTCGCCAATTTCAATCCGGCGCTGGCCGACATGCCGGCGCGCGCGGCGGCGCGCGGGCTGACGATGATCGGCTTGTACGGGATGAGCGAGGTCCAGGCGCTGTTCGCGCGCTGGAACCTCGACGAGGATCCGGCGATCCGCGCGCTGGGCGGCGGCCGGCCGGTCTCGCCGCTGGCCAACGCGCGGACGCGCGACCCGGAAAGCGGCGAGCTGCTGCCGCCGGGCCAGCCGGGCGAGTTGGAGCTGCTGGGACCGTCGCTGATGGTCGGCTACTACGGCGACGCCGAGGCCACGGCGGCGGCGTTCACCGAGGACCGCTATCTGCGCACCGGCGATCTCGGCCACACGACGGACGACGGCGGCTTCGTGTTCCTCGGCCGCATGGGCGACGTGCTGCGGCTGGCGGGATTCCTGGTCAACCCCGCCGAGATCGAGGCGCACCTACAGACGCACCCCTCGGTGGCCGGCGCGCAGGTGGTGGGCGCCACGCATGTCGCCGGCACGCGCGCGGTGGCGTTCGTGGTCGCCGAGAACGGCGCGGCGATCGACGAGGCGGCGCTGATCGAGCATTGCCGGCGCGGGCTGGCGAACTTCAAGACGCCGGCGCGCGTGGTCGCCGTGGAGGCGTTCCCCACGACGCCGAGCGCCAACGGTCCGAAGATCCAGCGCGCCCGCCTGCGCGAGATGGCCGCCCGCCTGCTCGACTGAGCGGCGCGCCGCGGCCTAACGGAACGCGCCAACGCCCTCAGGGCGCGCCGACCATGTTCAGGGCCATGTCGGCGTGCAGGTCCGCGACGTCGTCGGCCGACAACGGGCCGCCCTCGGCGTACCACTGCGACACGTAGGTCGCCTGGTTCAGGATCGCCATGGCGAGGATCTTCAGGTCGTCGCGGTCCTTGGCGGGCGCGCGGAAGGCGCCCGAGGCACGCCCGGCGCGCAGCATGCCGACGAGCAGGTCGCGGATGCGGCGGCGGCTGGCGCGGATCTCGCTCTGGCGCTGGGCGTCGAGCCACTCGAACTCGCGGTTGGCGACCACGGCCTCGACCCGCCGACGCGTGTGGCGCAGCACGTAGGTGCGCACGAAGGCGCGCAGCTGCGCCGCCGGATCGGCGCCGGCCGAGCGGATCGCCTCGAGGCATTCCCGCTCCAGCCCGCTCTGGGTCGAGCGGATGATGGTCGAGAGCAGCTCGTCCTTGGACGCGAAATGGTTGTAGAGCGCGCCCTGCGTCAATCCGCACGCGCGCATGACGTCGCGCACCGTGGTGACGTGGTAGCCTTGCCGGGCGAAGAGGTCGAACGCCGCCGCCTCGATCTGCTCGGCGGGAGGCGCGGGACGCGCGCTCGCGGGCGCCGCCTTCGTCTGCGTCGGCCGTCGGGCCACCATGTCGTCCTTTCCCCGGATGCCTCTCGACACGGTCGTTCCGCGCCGCGTCGTGAACGGCAATTTATACGAATGCGGGCGTCGGAGGCAAACGGCGGCCGCTCAGCGCGCGCCGAGCCGCGCGGCCAGCGACCACGCCAGCTCGGCGTTGGGCCGCACCAGCTTGCCCGACTCGGCGGCGCGCAGGTTCGACGCGGTGCCGTCGAGCGAGCGGGCGTAGACGCCCTGCCGGATGCAGGCGACGCGGAAGATGTTGTAGATCATGTAGTAGTCGAGATGCGGGATGTCGCGCCGGCCGGTGCGGGCGCCGTACATCGCGTACATCTCGGCCTCGTCGGGCAGACCGAGCGCGGCGAGGTCGACGCCGGCCAGACCGCCCTGCGCCTGGGGCATGCGGTAGATCATGCAGAGGTAGCTGAGCTCGGCCAGCGGGTCGCCCAGCGTCGATATCTCCCAGTCGATCACCGCCAGCACGCGCGGCCCGTCGCGGTCGAAGATCATGTTGTCGAGGCGGTAGTCGCCGTGGACGATGGTGGTCTCGTCGGTCGCCGGCGCGTTCGCCGGCAGCCATTCGAGCAGCTTGTCCATCTCATCGATGCGCTCGCTCTCGGACGCCTTGTACTGGCCGCCCCAGCGCTTGATCTGGCGCACGACGTAGCTGCCGGGCCGGCCGAAATCCTCCAGGCCGAGCGCCTTGTAGTCGGCCTTGTGCAGGCGCGCGAGCGTATCGATCTTGGCCTCGTAGATGGCGCGGCGGCCGGACCCCTCGACGTCAGGCAGCAGCGGGTCCCACAGCACGCGGCCGTCGCAGAACTCCATGATGTAGAACGGCGTGCCGACGACCGACTCGTCCTCGCACAACGCGTAGGCGCGCGGCGTCGGCACGTCGGTGCGGTTCAGCGCCGAGATGACGCGGAACTCGCGGTCGACGGCGTGCGCCGACGGCAGCAGCTTGCCCGGCGGCTTGCGCCGCAGCACGTACTGGCGCCCGCCGCCGTCGATCAGCTTGTAGGTCGGGTTGGACTGGCCGCCGCGGAACTGCTCGACGCGCACCGGCGCGCGGAATCCGTCGACATGCGCCGCCATGTAGCGCTCCAGCGACGCCACGTCGAAGCGGTGCTTGTCCTGCACCGCCATCGTGCCGATGAACTCCGCGCCGCGACCGGCCATTCCCGCGCTCCACTATCCCGCCGCCCCGGCGCGAACGCCGCGGCGCGGGAGTGTGCGTCGCGCGCCGACCCAACGCAACCGCGCCGCCACCCCGTCAGCCGGCCGCGCGCCGCGCCTCGTAGGTCTCGAAGAAGCGGCCGGACGCGGCGCGCTGGTTCTCGTAGATCGACCCCTGGTTGGCGGCGGCCGGCAGCGGCATGCGCACCGGCGCCGCGGCCACGCGCGGTTCGAGCGTCGGTCTCCCGAGCACCATCCGCGAATCGAACTCCTCGAGATCCTTCACGCCCATCAACGGCCAGGCGTCGCCGGCGGCGTACTCGTGCAGCAGCAGCCGGCGCGTGCGGTTCGAGGTGTTGAGCGCCGATCCATGCACCAGGCGCGCATGGTGGATCGTCATCGAGCCGGCGGGGCCGGTGAGCGGCACGGCGGTGGCGAAGTCGACGGCGCAGACGGCAGGATCCATCGCGCCGCAGAAGCGGCCGTTGGCGTGGTGGTTCCAGGTCGGGCCGCGGTGCGTGCCGGGCACGACCAGCAGCGGGCCGTTGGCGCTATCGCAATCGTCGAGGTAGATGCCGGTCGCCAGCACGTCGTCGTTGGTGTGCGGATAGAACGCCCAGTCCTGGTGCCACTCCACCGGCGAACCGTAGGCGGCCGATTTCATGTTGAGCTTGCCGCCGTGCAGGCGGATGTCGGGACCCAGCAGCGGCGCCAGCAACGAGGTGATGGCGGGGTCGCGCGTCAGCTCGCCGAAGAAGGCGTGGCGCTTGAACATCGCCGGCTTCAGCCGCCGCACGCGCGGCATTTCCGGCGTGTGGCTCGGCTCGAGATCGTACAGCTCGTCGTTCTCGCGCACGCCGCGGGCGGCGGCCACGAGCTCGTCCGTGAGGCGGCGCAGGGTCGCGAGCGTCTCGCCGCGGATCACCCCGGGCACGACGAGATAGCCGTCGCGCCGGTACGCCTCGATCTGGTCCGTCCGCAGCATGCCGGCCTCCCGTCGTCCTCGCCGCCTCGCGCCGCGCGCGACGATAGACTAGTTTCGGAGCCGCACGAAATCCGGCCGATCCCCGCCGCGCCCGAACGGACCCCGCCGCGCATGCCCCTCGACTCGATGCCGCTGCTCCTCGCGACCGGCGCCGCCACCGGTCTGCTGGCGGGACTCGTCGGCATCGGCGGCGGCATCGTCGTCGTGCCCGTCCTGCTCGGCCTGTACGCCGCGCAGGGCGTCCCCGGGCCGGTGGCGCTGCCGCTCGCGGTCGGCACGGCGCAGGCGACGGTGGCGGCGGCGGCGTTGTCGGCCGCGTTCGCGCACGGCCGCGCCGGCAACATCGACCGCCACCTGCTCGCGGCGTGGCTGCCGTGGGCGCTCGCCGGCGCGGTGGCGGGCGCGCTGCTGGCGCCGCTCGCGCCGACGCGTCCGCTCGCCGGGTTCTTCGCGCTGGTCGCCGCCGTCCTCGCGGTGCGGTTGCTCGTCCCCGGCGGGACCGGGCGGCCGATGGATCCGCTGACCGGCTGGCGTCGCCGCGACCACCCTCCGTCATCGGCGCGATCGCGGGCGCGCTGGGCGTCGGCGTCGGCACCCTCGCGGTGCCGGTCCTCGCGGCGATGCGCCAACCGCTGGCCGGCGCGGTCGGCACGACGGCGCCGATCACGGCCGCCGTCGGCGCCGTGGGCGCGGCGCTCTTCTGTATCGCGACGCCGGCGGCGGGCGCGCCGGCGCACGCGGTCGGTCTGGTCGACCCCTACGCCGGCGGTGTCGTCGCGGCCGCCGCCGCCATGGCCGCGCCGCTCGGCCGCTGGCTCTCGGGGCGGGCGTCACCGGCGGTGCTCAGGCGCGTCCTCGTCGTCGTCCTCGCGCTGGTGGCGGCGCGCATGGGCGCCGCGGCGGCTGGTCTCTGACGCGGCGCGTCCCGGCGCAACAGGCCGCTCCAAGGACGTCGTATGAACGGAAATTCACGCTTGGGCCGACTCCGAAATCATGTATGGTGCGGCGCGTAACGCTGGCGCTGTCCGGCGACGCGGGGGGGCTTCGCGCGAACGTGTTTGGCGGCCGGTCGGCCGTGACGGGGAGGCGTGCGTGGATCGTTTCACAAGCAAGGATTTCCTTGCCGGCGCGATGTTCATCGGGCTCGGGCTGGCGGCCTTGTCCTTTGGTTGGCATCTGAACGTCGGCACCGGCGTGCGCATGGGGCCGGGCTACGTGCCACGCATGCTCAGCGGCATCCTGATCTTCCTCGGACTCGTCATCGCCGTGAAGGCGCTGGTCGCGGGGAGCGACCGCATCGACACCGGGCTGTGGAAGCCGATCCTCATGATCACGCTCGGAGTCCTCGCGTTCGGCACGCTGCTGGAGGCGGACAACATCCCGTCGATGGTCGGCTGGTTCGTGAAGGGTCTGCCGCGCTGGGAGAATCCGGTCTCCGGCCTGATCCCGGCGCTGGTCGCGCTGGTGTTCCTCGCGGCGCTCGGCGGCAACGAGTTCAAGCTCAAGGAGACGATCGGCTCCTGCGTCGTGCTGACGATCATCTGCCTGGTCATCTTCAAGTTCGGCCTGAAGATGAACATCCGCATCCTCGGCGGAGTGTGGTGAGATGGAAGTCCTCGACAACCTCGTCCTCGGCTTCAGCATCGCGCTCACGTTCCAGAACCTGCTGTACTGCCTGATCGGCTGCGTCGTCGGCACGCTGATCGGCGTGCTGCCGGGCATCGGGCCGGTGGCGACGATCGCGATGCTGCTGCCGCTGACGTTCCATCTACCGCCGACCTCGGCGCTGATCATGCTGGCCGGCATCTACTACGGCGCGCAGTACGGCGGCTCGACCACCGCCATCCTCGTCAACCTGCCGGGCGAGGCCTCGTCCGTCGTGACGGCGCTCGACGGCTACAAGATGGCGCAGAAGGGCCGCGCCGGCGCGGCGCTGTCGATCTCGGCGGTCGGCTCGTTCTTCGCCGGCACGGTCGGCACGATCTTGATCGTGCTGTTCGCGCCGGCGCTGACGGCGATGGCGCAGAAATTCGGGCCGGCCGAATACTGCTCGCTGATGGCGCTCGGCCTCGTCGCCGCCGTGGTCCTCGCCAGCGGCTCGGTGATCAAGGCGATCTCGATGGTGTTCCTCGGCCTGCTGGTCGGCCTGATCGGCACGGACGTGAACACCGGCGCGCAGCGCTTCACGTTCAACATCCCCGAGCTCAGCGACGGCATCGACTTCGCGCCGATCGCGATGGGCCTGTTCGGCATCGCCGAGATCATCGCCAACCTCGAGAAGCGCATCAACCGCACGGTCGGGGCGATGCGCATCGACAGCCTGTGGCCGACGCGCGACGAGATCCGGCAGGCGATCCCCGCGGTCCTGCGCGGCACCACGCTCGGATCGCTGCTGGGCGTGCTGCCGGGCGGCGGTCCGACCCTGGGCGCGTTCTCGGCCTACACCCTCGAGAAAAAGCTCTCGAAACACCCGGAGGAGTTCGGCAAGGGCGCGGTCGCCGGAGTGGCGGCGCCGGAAGCGGCCAACAACGCGGCGGCCCAGACGTCGTTCATCCCGATGCTGACGCTCGGCATCCCGTCCAACGCCGTCATGGCGCTGATGGTCGGCGCCATGATCATCCAGGGCATCCAGCCGGGTCCCGAGGTGATGACCAAGAAGCCGGACCTGTTCTGGGGCATGATCGCCTCGATGTGGGTCGGCAACGCCATGCTGGTCATCATCAACCTGCCCCTCATCGGCATCTGGGTGCGCCTGCTGACGGTGCCCTACCGGTTCCTCTATCCGTCGATCCTGCTGTTCTGCTGCATCGGCGCCTACAGCCTGCAGAACTCGACCTTCCACGTGATGATGGTCGGGCTGTTCGGCGTGATCGGCTACATCTTCCTCAAGCTCGGCGGCGAGGGCGCGCCGTTCCTGCTCGGCCTCGTGCTGGGACCGCAGATGGAGGAGTACTTCCGGCGCGCCATGTTGCTGTCGCGCGGCGACGCGACGGTGTTCGTGACCCGGCCGATCAGCGCCGGTCTGCTGGCCGTGACCTCCGTCCTGCTCATCATCATGGTGCTGCCGAATTTCCGGAAGAAGCGCGAAGAAGCGTTCCAGGACGACGGCTGATCGCCCGCGACGGCGGCGGCGAGACACGAGGGGAAGCGGCGACGCTTCCCCTTTCTGCTGGCGGACGCAGGCGATATGCTGACGGCCCCAGCCCGGAGACCGCCATGTCCGACCTGCCGAAACGCGTGTCCATCGACGAGGAAGGCCCGCGCGAGGGCATCCAGTCGGAGCCCGCCGGCATTCCGCTGGCCGACAAGGTCAGGCTGATCGAGGCGCTGGCCGAGACCGGGCTGGAGCGCATCGCCTGCGTCTCCTACGTCAATCCGAAACGGGTGCCGCAGATGGCCGACGCCGAGGACGTCGCGGCCGCGATCCGGCGCAAGCCCGGTGTCGGCTACAGCGCGCTGTTCCTCAATCTCCAGGGCCTCGAGCGCGCGCTGCGCGGCCCGCTCGACGTCCATGGATCGCTGCGCATCACCGCGTCCGACACCTTCTCGCGCAAGAACGTCGGCAAGTCGGTCGACGACGCGCTGGTCGAGCAGCGGGCGTGGATGCCGCTGTTCAAGGCCAACGACGTGCCGGTCGACTGGGGCATCGTGCTGGGCGCCTTCGGCTGCAACTACGAGGGCGACATCCCGCCGGCGAAGATCGTGGCGCGCGTCGGCCAGCTGATGGACGAGGCGGAGCTGCTGGGCCTGCGCCTGGTCGGCGTGAAGCTGACCGACGCGATGGGCTGGGCGACGCCGGCGCGCGTCGAGGGCGCCATCGGCGCGATCCGCGAGCGCTGGCCCGATCTCGAGATCTCGCTGCATCTGCACGACACCCGCGGCATCGGCATGGCCAGCGCCTACGCCGGGCTGCGCATGGGCGTCACGAAGTTCGACGCCTCGATCGGCGGGCTGGGCGGCTGCCCGTTCGCCGCGACCGAGGGCGCGGCCGGCAACATCTGCACCGAGGACCTCGCGTTCATGTGCGCGGAGATGGGCGTCGAGACCGGGCTCGATCTCGAGGCGCTGGTCGAATGCGGACGCCTCGCCGAGACGGTCGTGCGCCGCCCCCTGCCCGGCCACCTCATGCGCGGCGGCACCCTGACCGGCGCCCGCCGGCGCGCCGCCGCCTGAAAGGGAGCGCGACCCATGCCCGATTCGTACCCCGTCGCGCCCCCGTCGGCGCCGACCACCACGCCGGAACTGGCGTCGCGCTACGTCGACGTGCCGTCGCTGCCGTGGGTGGCGACCCGGTTCCCTGGCGTGGAGTGGAAGATTCTGTTCGAGGACAAGGAGCGTGGCCTGCTGACCACGCTGATGCGTTGGGCGCCGGGCGCCGAGCTGCCGCTGCACGAGCACGTCGAGATCGAGCAGACCTACGTGCTGGAGGGCGCCTTCGAGGACCACGAGGGCGTCGCGCGGGCCGGCCAGTTCGTGTGGCGGCCGCGCGGCAGCCGCCATGTCGCGCGCTCGCCGGGCGGCGCGCTGATGCTGGCGTTCTTCCTGCGGCCCAACACGTTCTTCGACGCCGCGCCGCCGGCGTGACGCCCCCGTCACCGACTGACGGCCGGCGCCGCTGGACTCGGCGCGCGGCGTCGTTAACATGACCGCGTCGATACGACGCATTTCGACGGACGGCGAACGTCCGCGTTCCACGGGAAGGACAACGACATCATGATCACGCGCGTAGGGGCTGCTTTCGCCTCGGTGGCTTTTGGGATTTTCGCCGCGTCGGCGGCCACGGCCCAGACGCTCCCCAAGGAGATGTCCTGGACCGGCTACGACACGGGGTCCTCGGGCTTCAACATCGCGGTGGCGATCGGCCAGCAGTTCAAGCAGAAGCTCGGCGTCGACGTCCGGCTGCTGCCGTCGGGCAACGACACCGGCCGTCTGGCGCCGGTGAAGGCGGGCCGCGCCGTCATCTCGCAGATGGGCGTCGGCACCTATTTCGCGCAGGAGGGCGTGCTCGAATTCGGCGCCCGCACGTGGGGACCGCAGCCGGCCCGGCTGATCATGATGGCGACGTCATGCAACGGCCTCGGCCTGGCGGTCGCGCGCGACACCGGCGTCAAGGAGCTGTCGGACCTCAAGGGCAAGCGGCTCGGCGTGGTCGTCGGCTCGCCGGCGCTGACCCAGGGCGCGTTCGGCATCATCGCCTTCGCCGGCCTGACGCCGGCCGACATGAAGGTGGTCGAGTTCTCGTCCAACAACGCCATGTGGAAGGGCGTGCTGAACAACGAGGTCGACGCCGTCATCAGCTCGACCATCTCCGGACAGTCGAAGGAGGCCGATTCGTCGCCGCGCGGCATCATCTGGCCGCCGATGCCCGCCGAGAACAAGGAGGGCTGGGCCCGCGTGCACAAGAAGGCGCCGTACTTCGTGCCGGTCAAGGCGACCTGCGGCTCGGGCGGCGTCGACAAGACGCCGGTGGTCATGGCGGGCTACGCCTATCCGATCTTCATGACCTACGCCGACCGCACGGACGACCAAGTCTACGCGATCACCAAGGCGATGATCGACACGTTCGCCGGCTACAAGGACGGCGCCCCCGGCGCCGACGGCATGGCGCTCGACAAGCAGAACTTCACCTGGGTCGTGCCCTACCACGCCGGCGCCATCCGCGCCTTCAAGGAGAAGGGCGCGTGGAACGACGCGGCCCAGAAGCACAACGACGCGCTCGTCGCGCGGCAGAAGGTGATGATCGACGCGTGGAAGGCCTATTCGGCCGGCGCGCCGGCGGACGACAAGGCGTTCGCCGAGGGCTGGATGAAGGCCGCGCGGCGGCGCTGGGCAAGGCCGGCATGGACGTGATCTTCGAGTAGGCGTCGAGCGGGCGTGACCGGCGGGCGGAAGCAGATCCATCCCGCCGGGGTGTGGCGGCAGCGCGGGAACCAACCCGCCGTCGCGTGGGCTACAACAGGGAGGACGACGATATGCGCGCATGGATCGCGCCGGGCGGAGCGTTCGCGCTCGCGCTCGGCATGGCGTTCGCCTCGGCGGCGCAGGACGCCAAGCTGCCGCCGTCGATCACGGCGACGGCCTACGACACCGGGTCCTCCGGCTTCAACATCGCGGTCGCCGTGGGCAAGGCGCTCAAGGACAAGCATGGCGTCGACCTGCGCGTGCTTCCCGCCGGCAACGACGTGGCGCGGCTGGCGCCGCTGCGCGGCGGGCGGGCCCAGGTCTCGGCCATGGGCATCGGGGTCTACTACGCGCAGGAGGCGGTGTACGAGTTCGCCGTCAAGGACTGGGGGCCGCAGCGCCTCCAGCTGATGTTGTCGTCGACCGACTGCAACGGCGCCGCGCTCGGCGCCACCAAGGATTCCGGCGTGACGGCGCTCAAGGACCTCAAGGGCAAACGCCTCGGCTGGGTGGTCGGCTCGCCGGCGCTCAATCTCAACGCCGTGGCGGCGCTGGCGTTCGGCGGCCTCAAGGTCTCCGACGTCAAGCTGGTCGAGTTCTCCAGCTTCGGCGCGATGTGGAAGGGCATGGTCAACAACGAGGTCGACGCCGCCTGGGCGTCGACCATCTCGGGCCAGGCGAAGGAGGTCGAGACCTCGCCGCGCGGCCTGCTGTGGCTGCCGACGCCGCACGCAGACAAGGAAGGCTGGGCCCGGATGCTCAAGGTCGGCAGCTATTTCGCGCCGCACATGGCGACCTGCGGCGCCGCCGGGCTGTCGAAGCAGACCCCGATCGAGAGCGCCACGTACCCCTATCCGATCTTCACCGCGTACGCGTCGCAGCCCGAGGACGTCGTCCACGGGCTGACCAAGGCGATGATCGTCCACTACGACCTCTACAAGGACGGCGCGCCGGGCGCCGCCGGACTCGCGCTCTCGACCCAGAACCTGGCCTGGGTGCTGCCCTACCACGCCGGCGCCGTGCGCGCGCTCAAGGAGGCCGGCGTCTGGAAGCCGGAGCACGACCGCCACAACCAGGCGCTGTTGAAGCGACAGGACACGCTGGCGACGGCGTGGGAGGCCTATCTGAAGACCAACCCGCCGGAGGAGCGCGAGGCCTTCCGCAAGGGTTGGATGGCGGCCCGCAAGGACGCTCTGTCGAAGGCCGGGCTCGACCCGCTGTTCGACTGACGTGGGGCCGCCTCGGCGCTCGACGGAAGCCGCGTCGATCAAGTACCAATGACGGCCGATGACGACCGGCGGGGACTGAACCCGCGGCCGGCGAGGGGAAACGACGCATGACCGACGCGCCGAAGAAGGTCGAGTTCGACGACCCGCATGTCCACGCCGGGCCTGCCGAGGCCGAGACGACGCGGCTGCGGCGGCTGGACGGGCCGTGGCGGTGGGCGCTGATCGCGCTGACCGGCGTCACCATCCTGTTGTGCGTCAACCAGCAGTTCGGGCTGCGTTTCTTCGTCGGCTTCACGCCGCTGAACACGGAGTACTTCTACCTCCTGATCCTGTGCATGCTGCCCTTCACGTTCCTCGTGTTCCCCGGCGCGGCGGACGCGCCGCTCGACCGCATCCCCTGGTACGACGTCGCGCTGTTCGTCGCGACGGGCGCGACGGCCGTCTACCTGATGGTCCACATCCGCCGCGCCGCCGAGCTCGGCTGGGAGTTCGGCGGCGCGCCCGACGCCGTGGTCTGGGCCGGCTACGTCATGTGGGCGGCCCTGCTCGAGGCGCTGCGCCGCACCGGTGGCTGGAGCCTGATGCTCAGCGTCGCGCCGTTCACCTTCTATCCGCTGTTCGCAGGCGCCGGCTGGCTCGGGCCGCTCAAGGGCAACCAGTCGACGCCGGCGGAGGCCAGCGCCTACCACGTGCTGTCGACCGAGAGCCTGCTCGGCATCCCGATCCAGGCCTTCGCCGACACGGTGATCGGCTTCCTGATCTTCGGCACGGCGCTGATGATGACCGGCGCCGGCAAGTTCTTCATCAACCTCGCCTTCGCGCTGTGCGGCACGTTCCGCGGCGGCGCCGCCAAGGTGTGCATCTTCGCCTCCGGCCTGCTCGGCATGATGTCGGGCAGCATCGTGTCGAACGTGCTGACCGCCGGCACGATGACCATCCCGGTGATGAAGAAGACCGGGTTCCGCGCCTCCTACGCCGGCGCCATCGAGGCCTGCGCCTCGACCGGCGCGGTGCTGGCGCCGCCGGTGATGGGCGCGACCGCGTTCGTCATGGCGCAGTTCATGGGCGTCACCTACGCCGAGGTGGCGCTCGCCGCCGTGATTCCGGCGACGCTGTACTACGTCGGCCTGTTCATGCAGGTGGATTCCTACGCCGCGCGGCACGGTCTGGCCGGCCTGAAGCGCGTCGAGCTGCCGAGCGTCTGGCAGACGATCAAGGAGGGCTGGTACTACGCCTTCGTCATCGTCCTGCTGATCGTGATGCTGCTCCACTTCAAGCGCGAGAGCCACGCGCCGTTCTACGCCACGGCGCTGCTGCTGGTGCTGAACCAGTGGGCGCAACCCGGCGCGTGGTCGCGGGCCAACACCGTCAACTGCCTCGTGGCGCTCGCCGCCACGGTGGCGATCGTGCTGTCCGGCGAGAACTACGCCAAGGTCATGGCGACGCCGGGCTCGGCCGGCTTCGACGCGTGGACCAACGCCATCCTGCTGCCCGCGCTCGGCGGCGTCGTCCTGCTGGTGGCGCTCAACGAGGCGTTCGGCGCCAAGCGCTGGGGGCTGGCGAAGTACGCCAACTTCCTCGAGGTCAACGGCCGGACCTTCGTCGAACTGATCGGCATCCTCGCCGGTTGCGGCCTGCTGATCGGCGCCTTCTCGATGACCGGCGTGGTCTCGAGCCTGGCGAACGATCTGCTGGCGCTGGCGGGCAACAGCCCGCTGCTGCTGCTGGCGATGTGCGCCATCACCAGCCTGATGCTCGGCCTGGGCCTCACCACGACCGCCTGCTACATCTTCCTCGCCATCCTGGTGGCGCCGGCGCTGGAAAAGCTCGGCCTCAACAAGATGGCGGTGCACATGTTCATCTTCTACTGGGGCATGCTGTCGTCGATCACACCACCTGTCGCCATCGCCTCGTTCGCCGCCGCCGGCATCGCCGGCGCGCCGGCGATGAAGACCGGCTGGGAGTCGATGTGGGTGGGCAGCATCATCTACTTCATCCCGTTCTTCTTCGTGCTGAATCCCGCGTTCGTCCTCCAGCCGGAGACCGCCGGTGGCGCCGTGCCCTACCTCGAGGCCCTCTACCTCACGGTGACCGTGGCGATCGGCACGCTGTTCATCTGCGGCGGCATCCAGGGCTACCAGGCGGGGATCGGCGACCTGCGGCGGGCGGGCGGCCTCGAATGGCCGCTGCGCGTCCTGCTCGGCGTCGGCGGCCTGGTGCTGGCGACGCCGGGCGGCGGCATCATGCCGCTCAGCAACACGGAGATGGAGCTGCTCGGTCTCGGGATACTCGTGCCCGTGCTCGCGGTGGCCCTGTTCGCCGTGCGGCGGGGCGTGCTACCCGAGGGCGCGCACGCGATGGCGGGCGCCAGCCGCGCGGCGCTCAACAGAGGGAACTGATTTCGATGTCCGGTATTCTCGACGGCGTTAGGGTCCTCGACTTCGGCCGCTACATCGCGGGGCCGTTCTGCGGCGCCATGCTGGGAGATTTCGGCGCCGAGGTGATCCGTCTGGAGAAGCTCGACGGCAGCGAGGACCGCTGGGTCTCGCCGGTCGACGCCGCCCGCGAGCGCGAGGGCACGACCTTCCTCCAGATGAACCGCAGCAAGCTCGGGATGACGCTCAACCCGACCAAGCCCGCCGGCCGCGAGATCGTGGCGAAGCTGGTGCGCGCCGCCGACGTCGTGATCGCCAACCTGCCGTTCGAGACGCTCAGGGAGATGGGCCTCGACTACGACACCCTGTCGGCGATCAATCCGCGCATCATCGTGGTCACCAACTCGACCTTCGGATCGACAGGCCCCTACGCCGACCGGGTCGGCTTCGACACCATCGGCCAGGTGATGTCCGGCGCCGCCCATCTCAGCGGCCACGGCGAGAACCCGGTGCGCATGGCGGCGCCATACGTCGACTTCACGTCGGCGATCCTCAGCGTCGTGGGCGTGTTCGCGGCGTTGCGCGAGCGCGACAGGAGCGGCAAGGGCCAGATGGTCGAGACGGCGCTGCTGCGCAGCGCGCTGAACGTCTCGAACACGCTGCTGATCGAGCAGGCGATGCTCGGACTCGACCGCACGCGGGTCGGCAACCGAGCCTTCACCGCCGGACCCGGCGACTCGTTCCGCTGCAAGGACGGCTGGGCCTACGTGATGGCGATCGGCCAGCCGCTGTTCGTGCGCTGGTGCAAGACGGTGGGCCGCGAGGACCTGATCGCCGATCCACGCTTCAAGGACGACCTGGCGCGCGGCGACAACGGCGAGGCGCTCAGCGCCATCATGCAGGAATGGTGCGCCACGCGGACCCGGGACGAGGTGCTCAAAGCCTGCGCCGCCGCCCGCGTGCCGGCCGGTCCGATCTACACGCCGCAGGAGGCGCTCGACGACCGCCACGTCAAGGAGGCCGGGTTCTTCCGCGAGATCGACTATCCCGGCCTCGACAAGCCGTACCCGGTGCTCGACCAGCCGGTGCGGCTGTCGCGCACGCCGATGGAGATCAGCCGGCGTCCGCCGACGCTGGGCGAGCACACCGACGAGATCCTGGCGCGGCTGGGATACGACGAGGCGCAGATCGCGAAGCTGCGCGCCGACCGCGTGGTCTGACCACGCGGCCGCGTGACACAAGAAACGGAAACGCTAACGGGAGGTGACGATGGCTTCGAAGGGTTTCGGACGACGTCCACTGGTCGGCGGCGCGCTCGGCGCGCTGGTTCCCGGCGCCTTGTCCACGGGCGCGAACGCTCAGGCCTGGCCGAACAAGCCGGTCAAGGTGACCGTCACGTTCCCGGCCGGCGGCCTCACCGACACGTGGGCGCGGGTGTACAGCGAGTACGCGTCCCAGAAGCTGGGGCAGTCGTTCATCGTCGACAACAAGACCGGCGCCAGCGGCGCGATCGGCGCCGAGATGCTCGCGAAGGCGGCGCCCGACGGCTACAATCTGATGTTCACGATCTCGACCACGATGATCATGAACAAGGTGCTGTTCAAGAAGCTGCCGTACGATCCCGACAAGGATTTCGTGCCGGTGGCCTTCTTCAGCGCCGGCCACCTGCCGACGATCGTGCACAAGGACGTGCCGGCGAAGAACCTCAAGGAGTTCGTCGAGTTCGCGCGCAAGAACAAGGTCAGCCTGGGCACCTACGGCGCGGGTTCGTACTCGCACGTCGCGGTCGCCGAGCTCAACAAGTTCTTCGACCTGAAGATGGAGGCCGTCCACTACCGCGGCGAGGCGCCGATGTGGCAGGACGTGGCGTCCGGCGCGATCCACGGCGGCAGCGGCAGCTACGCCGCCGCCGCGGGCGTGCTGCAGTCCGGCTCCGGCCGCGCCATCGCGGTGCCGACCAGCACGCGCATGAAGAAGCTCCCCGACGTCGGCACGTTCCTCGAGCAGGGCGTCACCGCCAAGGGTTTCCAGGTGCAGGGCTGGATCGGCGCCTTCTACCAGACCGGAACGCCGGCGGAGATCGTCGAGAAGCTCTCCGCCCTCTTCGTCGAGGCCGGCAATACCGAGCGTATCCAGAAGATGCTCGACACCTTCGGCATCGACGACGCCGCGCGCGACCACAAGTACATGCGCAAGATGATCGACGAGGAAGGCCCGGTCTGGATGGAGCTCGTCCGCGGGCTGGGCATCACGCCGCAGTGACGCGCCGCTCCGGCCGCTCAGGCCGGCGCGACGATCTCGCCGCGCAGATACGGCGCCACGCGGCCGGCGATCAGCACGCGGTCGCCGGCGACGGCGCAGTGCAGCTCGCCGCCGCGCGCCGATAGCTGGCGGCCGGTGAGCGCCGTCCGTCCGACCCGCGCGGCCCAGAACGGGGCCAGCGTGCAATGCGCGGAGCCGGTCGCCGGGTCCTCGGCCACGCCGGCGTTCGGGCCGAAATGACGCGACACGAAATCGGCGCCGTAGGCGTCGGCGCCGGCCCGCGCCGTCACCACAAGCGCCGGCTTCTCCAGCCGCGCGATGGCGGCGAAATCCGGCCGTAGCGACGCGACCGCGCCGGCGTCCGCCAGCACGGCGATCCAGCGTCGTTCGCTGACATGCGCCTCCAGCACCGCGACGCCCAGCGTCGCCGCCAGCCGGGCCGCGTCGTCCGCCGTTCCCGGCGCGCAGGGCAGCGCCGGGAAATCGAGCTGGAACCAGGCGCCATCGGTGGAGGCGGCCCACGCGCCGCCGGCGTCGAACCCGCCGCGTTCGACCGGCAGCGGACCCGACAGGCTGTCGAACACGACCCGCGCGCCACCGGGCTCGATCTCGTCGAGCACGACCTGGGCGCTGGCGAGCGTCGCGTGGCCGCACAGCGCGACCTCCACCGCGGGCGTGAACCAGCGGATCGGGATCATGCCGTCGACGCGGCGCGGCAGCAGGAACGCGGTCTCCGACAGGTTGTTCTCCAGCGCGATCGCGCGCAGGACCTCGTCGGCCGGCCACGACTCCAGCGGCACGACCGCCGCCGGATTGCCCGTGAAGGGCAGCGCCCGTCCATTCGCGCCGGCCAGCGCGAAGGCGTCGACCTGCCAGATGCGCAGGCTCCTCACGCGCGGCTCACCGCGGCCATTGCCGCAGGCCGACCAACCCGCCGTCGATCGGCAGCATGACGCCCGTGACCCAGCGCGACTCGTCGCTGGCCAGGTAGACGGCGCCGTGGGCGATGTCCCACGCCGTGCCCTCGACCTGCATCGGCACCATCTGGCGGCGCCGCTCGCGCGCCTCGGCGCCGAGATGGGCGACCATCGGCGTGTGCACCGAGCCGACGATGATGCCGTTGGCGCGCACGTTGCGCGTGGCGTAGTCGGCCGCCACCGACATCGTCAGGCCGTGCAGGCCCGCCTTCGCCGTCGAGTAGGCGATGGCACCGGGACTACCCATCAGCCCGAGCGCGCCGGCGATCGAGGAGACGTTGATGATCGAGCCGCCACCACCGGCGAGCATGCGCGGCAGCGCGTACTTGCAGCACAGCATCGCCGTCGTGAGATTGGCCTCGAGCACCTGGTTCCACACCGTCAAATCGACGGTCTCGGCGGAACCCGGGCCGCCGATGCCGACATTGTTGTGCAGCACGTCGAGCCGGCCGTACGTGGCGACGGCGAACTCCGCCATCGCCGCGGCGTCGTCGGGCTTCGCCATGTCGCCGGCGAACACCGCGGCGGCGCCGCCGTCCTTGCGGATCCGCTCCGCCAGCGCCTCGGCGCGCTCGGCGCTGCGGTTGACCAACACCACCTTGGCGCCCTCGCGCGCGAACAGGATGGCGGTGGCCATGCCGTTGCCGACTCCCTCGCCGCGCGGCGCCGCGCCCGTGACGACGGCGACTTTGCCCTTCAACCGATCGGCCATTTCCCGCCACTCCCCGATTTCTCACAGCACCTGGAACACGTCGTAGATCGGCCCCGTCGCCTCGCGGCGACCGGTGCCGACGCTCACGATGCGGTTGAGCCATGAATACTTCTCGGACGACGTCTCGAAATACGGCGTCGTGCGGAAGTAGTACTCCGACGGATCGACCTTCTCGCCTTTGGCGAGGCGGTCGAGCACCCATTGCGGCCCGTGCCGCATGCCGCGGTAGGCCATGTAGATGAGCGCCCCGTCGTCGGTCCGCAGCGTCAGCCGGACGTCCAGCGTCCACACCCCGTCGGCGCGTACAAGCAGCCAGTCGCCGGCCGGCGCCGGCAGGACGGTCCCGCGCAGCTCCTCGCCCTCGAACGTGCCGCCGGCGACGTTGGCGATGCGGCGGTGGCCCAGCGGCGTCTTGCCGAGGTCGGTCATCTGGCCGACCTCGAGGCGGATCGTGAAGAGGCGGGTCGTCCTGATCTCGGGCTGGCTCATGTCGTTCCTCCGGAAGGCGGCGCATCCTAGGCCGGACGGCCGCCCGGGGCCACGCGTCCCGCGCAACGCCGGCACGCCCGGCGGGCGTCGCCGCGTGGCGCCGATGGTGCTAGATTCCCCGCGTCGGACGGCACGGAGATGCCGCGTGGAGGAACCCGCCATGACGTTCTGCGTCTATCCGGTCACCCCGGAGTTCGCCGCCGAGATCGGCGACCTCGACCTGTCCAAGCCGATCGCGGACGACGATTTCCAGCGGCTGAGCGACCTGTTCGACCGCTACTCCGTGCTGGTCTTCCCCGACCAGCGTCTCGACCAGGATCAGCACCTCGACTTCGCGCGCCGCTTCGGGCCGCTGGAGACGACGATCGGCAAGCTGCGCAAGGACGCGCCGATCCGCCTGCACGAGCAGATCGCCGACGTCTCCAACCTCAGCCACAACGGCGGCATCTGGGGTGAGACCAGCCGGCTGCGGCTATACCAGCTCGGCAACCGGCTGTGGCACACCGACAGCTCGTTCAAGCGCGTGCCGGCGCGCGCCTCGCTGCTCTACGCCCATTCGATCGCCCCGGTCGGCGGCCACACGGAGTTCGCCGACATGCGCGCGGCGTGGGACGCGCTGCCGGAGGAGATGAAACGCCGGCTCGACGGCCGCGTCGCCGAGCACGCCATCATGTACTCGCGCGCCAAGCTGGGGTTCTCGAATTTCAGCAAGGAGGAGATCGAGAACCTGCCGCCGGTGCCGCAGGCGATGGTGCGCACGCACGCCGGCTCGAAGCGCCGGAGCCTGTACATCGCCTCGCATGTCGGCAAGGTGTACGGCATGCCGGACGACGAGGCGACGGCGCTGCTGGAGGAGCTGACCGCGCACGCCACGCAGCGGCAATTCGTCTACACCCACCGCTGGCGGGTCAACGATCTCGTCCTCTGGGACAACCGCTGCACGATGCACCGCGGCACGGAGTTCGACGACCTGCGGTGGAAACGCGACGTGCGCCGCGCGACGGTCTCCGACGAGATCCCGAGCTGCGAGCGCGAGGGCATCGCCGTCCCGGCCTCGATCGCGGCGGAGTGACCGCGCCGCGGAGGCGCGACACTCCCAACCTGTCCTGCGTTCGGGCCCTGCGCATCCTGTCGCCACACCGCCACAGTCATCCCGAGCGCAGCGACGGGTTCCGCGACGGGGCTTGGATCCCGCCGCCCTCGGGATGACAGCGGGGCCCCGTCCGACAGGGCGGGGCGGCCGGTGGCGCGGGCGTAGTCGACAGGATGGCCGGGGTCCGTCCGCCCGGCGCTACCCCTTCTTCTGTCCGCCGCCGGCCAGCTTCGGTTCCACGGTCTCGACCGGGGCTCCGGATTTCTTCCAGGCGCCGAAGCCGCCCTCGATATGGGCCACCGGCGTCAGGCCCATGTCCTGCGCCGTCTTGGCCGCCAGCGCCGAACGCACGCCGCCGGCGCAGAAGAAGACGAACTTGTTCCCCGAGGCGAAGAAGTCCTTGTAGTACGGGCTGCCGGGATCGATCCAGAACTCGAGCATGCCGCGGGTGACGTTAATGGCGCCGGGCACGCCGCCGTCGCGCCAGATCTCGCGCGGATCGCGCAGGTCGATGAAGGTCACGCCGGCGGCGCCATGCGCGGCGCGCGCCTGATCGACGCTCAGCGTCTCGATCTCGGCCATCGACTCGTCGAACATCTGTTTCACGCTCTTCTTGATCTCAAGCGGCACGGCGGCCTCCCCCCGGTGTGTGCGGGCAATGTGGACCGCGGCCGGACCGCGGGCAAGAATAGCGCTCAGGCGGCGCGGCCGTGGCGGCGCATGACCGCCATGAGCGCGTCGTGGTCGAGAGCGCGCGCGACGCGGCCCGGCGGCTTCAGCGTCGGCGTCGATTCCGCCGCCAGCATCGCGTTGACGACGGCCTCCTCGACCGCCTCGACGGCGGCCTGGTAGGCGGGATCGAATCCCTCGTCGCCCAGCGCGGTCATCGTCCATACCGGCGGTCCGAACTGCGGCAGCGGCATCGGATTGGCGACGCTGAAGGCCAGGAAGATGTCGCCGGACCCGTTGCCGCCCGAGGTGCCGCCGCGGCCGATGCCGATGGCCGCCCGCTTCGCCAGCCGGCGCAGCTGGTGCGGCAGCATCGGCAGATCGGTGCCGATGACGACGATGATGGAACCGCGCTCGCGCGGGAACATCGGATCGTCGCGCAGATGGGCGCCGACGGGGACGCCCAGCACCGTGAACGCCTCGCGCCTTCCGTGGTTGGCCTGCACCAGCGCGCCGACATGGCCGGTGAGGCCGCCAGTCGACACGATCCGCGACGCCGTGCCGGTGCCGCCCTTGAACTCGTAGGCGATCATGCCCGTGCCGCCGCCCACGTTGCCCTCCGGCACCGGGCCGCCGCGCGCGCCATCGAGCGCCGCCAGCGCGTGCGCCTCGGTGACGTGCAGCCCGTTGATGTCGTTGAGCACGCCGTCGTAGGTCTCCGCCACCACGGGCATCGCCCAGAGGTGATGGTCGAGGAACCGCGCGCCGTGGCGCCGCAGCATCCAGCGGACGCAGGCATGGTGGACGATGCCGACGCTATGGGTGTTGGTGATGCACATGGGCCCGGTGAAATAGCCGCCGTCGCCGATCCAGTGCGTGCCCGTCATCTCGCCGTTGCCGTTGAAGGCGTGCACGCCGGCCCAGACGGGCATCGGCTCCTCCGACGCGCCGCGCGGCAGGATCGCGGTCACGCCCGTCCGAACGGGGCCGCGACCGACGATCAGCGGACCGTCGCCCTCGACGATGGTGGTCGTACCGACCAGCACCCCCGGCACGTCGGTGATGGCGTTGTGCGGCCCCGGCGTACCGGGGAACGGCAGACCCAGATCGCGGCCGCGTGGCTTCGCCATGGTGCGTCCCCCTTCCCAGAACGGCCGGCGCCGGGTTGAGCGCGGCGCCTCGATGCGCGCATACTACAGCCAAGGCGCCCGCCGAGGCGCCGTCGTGGAGGAACGGCCATGGCCCTGACGCTCACGCCGATCATGCCCGGCTTCGCCGCCGAGGCCGCCGGCATCGACATCACCAAGGCGCCGACGCCGGCCGAGATCGCGGCGATCGACGACGCCATGAACGGCCACGCCGTTCTGGTGTGGCGCGGCCAGCCGCTGACCGAGGAGGCGCAGCTCGCCTTCGCGCGCTCGTTCGGCGAGCTCGACATCGGACTGAAGCGCGTGTTCAAGCGGCCCGAGCGCTTCATCTCGGAGGAGCTGATCGACATCTCCAACGTCGACCACACCGGACGGATCACGGCCCGCGACGACCGCAAGAACCTCTCGAACTTCGCCAACCAGCTCTGGCACAGCGACAGCTCGTTCATGCGGCCGAAGGCCTGCTACTCGATGCTGGCGGCGGTCCATCTGCCGTCGTGGGGCGGCGAGACGGAGTTCGCCGACCTGCGCGCCGCCCACGACACGCTGCCGGCGCGCGAGAAGCGCGAGATCGAGGGGCTGGTCGCCGAGCACTCGCCGCTGCACTCCCGCATCATGCTGGGCGACGATTCCTACACCGAGGAGCAGAAGCGGATGATGCCGCCGGTGCGCTGGCCGCTGGTGCAGACGCATCCCGGTTCCGGCCGCAAGGTGCTGTTCGTCGGCGCGCACATCACGCGCATCCTCGGCTGGTCTGTGGCCGAGAGCCGGCTGTTCGTGTCGGACCTGCTGGAGCACGCCACCAGGCGCGAGAACGTCTACCGCCATGAATGGCGGCCGGGCGACATGGTGATGTGGGACAACCGCGCCACCGTCCACCGCGGCCGGCGCTTCGACCTCGCCGAGCGCCGCGAGCTGCGGCGCACGACCACTAACGACATGGTGTCGATGGCCTGGCCGCAGGCGGCGGAGTGACGCCGCGAAGGCCGCTGGCGCGTCCGCATATCGCTAGCTTCCCTCTCCGCCGCTTGCGGGAGAGAGGGAGGGGACCCGCCGCGCAGCGGTGGGTACGCCGTATCGGCGAAGCGCCGATACGGCGGCGGTGAGGTGGTGGTCCGATCGGCGGAGACGCCAATGGCGCGCCGACGTGCTCGACACCGAGGATATCATCGACCCACAGGCGCTCGAAATCAACGCACGCGGCAATCCTGTTGCGACCGCGTCCGATACGACGACCACCTCACCCTTCCCATCGCTCCGCGATGGGCCCCTTCCCTCCCGCTACGCGGCGGAGAGGGAGAAGACGCCATCTCCACGGTGCGTGAATTCACATCCCGGCGATGCAGAGGTATTTCGTCTCCAGGTATTCGTCGATGCCGTACTTCGAGCCCTCGCGGCCGAGGCCGGATTCCTTGACGCCGCCGAACGGGCCGACCTCGTTGGAGATGATGCCGGTGTTGATGCCGACCATGCCGGTCTCCATCGCCTCGGCCACGCGCCAGACGCGGCCGATGTCGCGGCTGTAGAAATAGCCGGCGAGGCCGAACTCCGTGGCGTTGGCCAGCCGGATAGCGTCGGCCTCGGTCTCAAATCTGACCAGCGGCGCCACCGGCCCGAACGTCTCCTCGCGCATCACCAGCATCGACTCGGTGACGCCGGTCATCAGGGTCGGCTCGTAGAACGTGCCGCCGTTGCCGTGGCGGCGGCCGCCGACCACGACCTTGGCGCCCTTGCCGACGGCGTCGGCGACGTGCTGCTCGACCTTGGCGACCGCGGCCTCGTCGATCAGCGGCCCCTGCGTGGTGCCTGCCTCGAGTCCGTCGCCGACCTTCAGCTTGCGCACGGCCACGGCGAGCTTCTCCGCGAAGGCGTCGTAAACGCCGGCCTGCACGAAGAAACGGTTGGCGCAGACGCAGGTCTGGCCGGTGTTACGGTACTTCGACGCGATCGCGCCCTCGACGGCGGCGTCGAGGTCGGCGTCGTCGAACACGACGAACGGCGCGTTGCCGCCCAGCTCGAGCGAGATCTTCTTCACCGTGCCGGCGCAGGCGACCATCAGCTTCTTGCCGGTCTCGGTCGAGCCGGTAAAGGTCAGTTTGCGCACGGTCGGGTTCGACGTCATCTCGCCGCCGATCTCGCCGGCGTCGCCGGTCACCACCGACAGTAGACCAGCGGGCACGCCAGCGCGCTCCGCCAGCACCGCCATCGCCAGCGCCGAGAATGGCGTCAGCTTGGCGGGCTTCACGACCATGCCGCAGCCGGCGGCCAGCGCCGGGCCGGCCTTGCGGGTGATCATCGCCGCCGGGAAGTTCCACGGCGTGATCGCGGCGCAAACGCCGACGGGCTGTTTCAGCACCAGCAGGCGGCGGTCGCGCGCCGGGCTCTGCAGCACGTCGCCGTCGACCCGCTTGGCCTGCTCGGCGAACCACTCGATGAACGACGCGGCGTAGGCGACCTCGCCCTTGGCCTCGGCCAGCGGCTTGCCCTGCTCGCTGGTCATGATCACGCCGAGGTCCTCGACATTGGCCAGCATCAGATCGTTCCAGCGCCGCAGGATGACGGCGCGTTCCTTGCCGGTCATCGCCGCCCAGCCCTTCATCGCGGCGTCGGCGGCGGCGATGGCGCGGCGCGTCTCGGCGGCGCCCATGCGCGGCACCGTGCCGAGCGCGGCGCCGGTGGCGGGATTGGTGACGGCGTGGGTGCGGCCGTCGTCGGCGTCGACCCACGCGCCCGCGACGTAGCCCTGTTCGCGGAACAGCGCCGGATCCTTCAGGCGGGAACGCAGACCGCCTCCTGCCGGCGTGATGGTGTCGGGCATGGTTTCCTCCGTCATCGGCGCGATCCGCCGATGACAGTGGCGCGCGCAGAGCGCCGCCGCAAGACCGTCGGCGGATCGGCCGGAGCGCGCTATGGTGCCGCGGATCGCAGCGGATGGAGGCCGATGATGCCAGAAATCGCCACGGACAAGGGGACTTCAGCCGCAGCGCCCGCGCGGGCGCCGATCCCGACCGGTGTCGGTTTCGCCGATGGCGAATACATGCCTGTCGAACGCCTCACCGTGTCGGTGCTGGACTACGGCTTCACGCGCTCCGACGTCACCTACGACGTCGTCCACGTCTGGGACGGCCGTTTCTTCCGGCTCGAGCGCCATCTCGACCGCTTCCTCGCTTCGATGGCGACGCTGCGGATGACGATCGAGCACGACCGCGACGCGATCCGCGCCGTCCTGATGGAATGCGTGCGCCGCACGGGACTGCGCGAAGCCTACGTCGCGATGGTGTGCACGCGCGGCCGCCCGCCGGCCGGCGTCCGCGACATCCGGCAGTGCCGCAACCGCTTCCTCGCCTACGCCCTGCCGTTCGTCTGGATCGCCAGCCCCGAGCAGCGGCGCGCCGGCCTGTCGGCCGTCGTCGCCAGCCGCCCGCGCATCCCCGCCGCGTCCGTCGACCCGACCGTCAAGAACTACCACTGGCTCGACATGGAGCGCGGCCTGTTCGAGGCCTACGATTCCGGCGCCGACACCGTGATCCTGCCGAGCGTCGAAGGAACCATCACCGAAGGACCGGGCTTCAACGTCTTCGCGGTCCGTGACGGCGTGGTGATGACGCCGGATTCCGGCGTGCTCGAAGGGATCACCCGCCGCACCGTCATCGATCTATGCCGGCGCGAGGGCATCGCGCTGGAGGAACGGGCGGTGGGCCTCGCCGAGTTCCGCGACGCCGACGAGATCTTCCTCGCGTCCACCGCGGGCGGCGTCATGGCGGTGACGCGGCTCGACGGGCGCATCCTGGGCAACGGCGCGCCGGGGCCGCTCACCAGCCGCATCCACGACCTCTACTGGGCCTTGGCACAGCGATCCCGGAGAGACGACCGCGATCGACTACCGCGGCTAGGCGCGCCGCGTCACACCCGCCCGCCATCCACGACGTAGAGCTGTCCCGTGCAGGCGGCCGCCTCCTCGCTGGCGAGGAACACGGTGAATTTCGCGAGGTCGTCGGGCATCAGCCAGCGCTTGAGGCACTGCGCCTCCATCTGGCGGGCCTCGGCCTCGGGCGTGATCCACAGCGTCCGCTGGCGCTCGGTGCGCACCCAGCCCGGCGAGATGGCGTTGGCGCGGATGTTGAACTTGCCGTAGTCGCGCGCCAGCGAGCGGGTCAGGCCGACAACGGCGGATTTCGCCGCCGTGTAGACGGCCATGCCGCCCTGCCCGGTCATCCAGGAGATCGACGAGAAGTTGACGATGGCGCCGCCGCCGGCCGCCTTCATGTCAGGCAGCACGGCCTGGGCGGCGAAGAACTGGTGCTTCAGGTTCACCGCGATGCGGCCGTCGAAATACTCCGGCGTCACGTCCTCGGTGGCGTGGCGGTCGTCATGCGCGGCGTTGTTGACCAGGACCGACACCGGCCCGAGCGCGGCCCGGAGCTCGGCGACGGCGGCGCGCAACGCGGCGATGTCGGTGAGGTCGGCCTTGACGTAGCGCACGGTGCCGCCGGCCGCCGACAGCTCGCCGGCCAGCGCCGAGGACGGCGCCTCGGCGATATCGATGAAGCCGATTTTGGCCCTCTGCCGCGCGAAGCCGCGCACGATGGCCGCGCCGATGCCGCTGCCACCGCCAGTGACCAGCACGACGCGTCCCTCGAGATCCGGATAGATCGCCCCGCCGCCCGCCATCGCCGTCCCCCGTTCCCGTCAATTTGCACTAGGAACGCAGACTAGGGCACGGCGGGGCGCGGTGGAACGCTCGTCGAAACGCGAACGGCCCCCGGTGGTGCCGGGGGCCGTCGATTGGTGGGCGCGACAGGGTTTGAACCTGTGACCCCTGCCATGTCAAGACAGTGCTCTACCGCTGAGCTACGCGCCCGAAACGGCGCCGCGGCGCCGCTCCGAATGTCGGCGCGTGATTAGCCGATCCGCGATTCAATGGCAAGCCGAGGCCCCCGCCGGAGGCGGGGGCGGCGATGCCTCGGGCCGTCGAGCCGGTGATGACGCGGTTTCGGAATCGGTCTAAGCAGGATCGATGGAGCCCACAGCCGCAGCGCCGCCGACCCCGCCGATGGAGGTCGTCCATCCGATCGCGCAGACCTTGCCGGCGGTGCTGGCGTCGCCCCATAGCGGCACCGCCTACAGCGTGGATTTCCTCGGCCAGACGCACCTGCCGCTCGACACGCTGCGCCGCTCCGAGGACGCCTTCGTCGACACGCTGTTCGCGACCGCCGCCCGCCAGGGCGTTCCGATGGTCAAGGCACTGTTCCCGCGCAGCTTCGTGGATCCCAACCGGGAACCCTACGAGGTCGATCCGACGATGTTCGACGGTCCGGTGCCCGCCCAGGCCAACACGCGCTCGCCGCGCGTCGCGGCGGGGCTGGGGACCGTGCCGCGGGTTGCGTTCGACGGCCAGCCGATCTACCGCCGCCGCCTGCCGGTGGCCGAGCTGGAACGCCGCATCGCCTGGTACTACCGGCCCTACCACGCCGCCCTTGTCCGCCTGATCGAGGAGACGCAGGAGCGGTTCGGCCATTGCGTGTTGCTGGATTGCCATTCCATGCCTTCCGGCTCGCCCGGCGGCGGGCGCCCGCGACCGCCGGCCGGGTAGACTTCGTGCTCGGGGACAACCACGGCGCGGCCTGCGCCGGGGTCCTGATCCAGATGGCAGAGGCCTGGCTGAGGCAGCGCGGCTACCGCGTGGTCCGCAACCAGCCCTACGCCGGCGGCTACACCACCCAGCACTACGGCGCGCCGGGGCGCGGGGTCCACGCCCTGCAGATCGAGATCAACCGCGCGCTCTACATGGACGAGGTGGCGATGACGCCGCACGCCGGCGTCGAGAAGCTGTCCCGCGACCTCGCGGAGCTTGTCGAGGACGTCTGCCACGCCACTTTGGGCCACTCCGCCTTCACGCAGCGGGCGCCGCGCGCGGCCGAATAGGCCTCCTGAAAGCCGGCGAGGGCATTCCACAAAAGAAAAGGCGGCGTCGTGAGACGCCGCCCGAGTTTTAGGGAGGAAACGCCCAAGACGGGCATATGACAAACACAGAGGCCAACTAGTGGCGTTTGTCACCCTCAAATTATGGTGCACCTGCGAAGGGATTTCAAGTGTCATTTTTTGGTTTGATTTCATAAACATAAACAGAAATTCAGTATGCGGAACGTGTTGCATTCTTGCAACGCAGCAAATCTTGGAAGTGGAGCCATGCAAGCCGCGCGGACGTCCGATCCGCACCGGGCGGCTGGCCCCGACCGGCGCGGCGGGGCAACATCGCGCCGGATCAAGGACTTGCGCCGAACCGGGAGATCGAGAATGCCGCGTCGCAAAATCGTCGTCGCCATGATGATGCACGAGACCAACACTTTCTCACCGGTGCCCACCCCTTTGGCCTCGTTCGGCCGCTATGGGGCGATGAGCGGTCCCGGCGCCATCGCCGAGGCGGCGGGCACCAACACCCAGCTCGGCGGCTTTCTCGACATCGCCCGTGAGATGGACGCCGAGATCGTGGTGCCGATGGCCGCCAGCGCACATCCCTCCGGCTTCGTCGACAAGGCGGCCTACGAGGAGATGTGCGCCGCCATCACCGGCGCCATCGCCAAGGGCTGCGACGCGGCGTTCCTGGCGCTGCACGGCGCCATGGTCGCCGAGCATTTCGACGATGGCGAGGGCGAGCTGCTGCGCCGCGTCCGCGCCATCGCGCCGACGCTGCCGGTCGCGGTGGGCCTCGACTTCCACGCCCAGATGACGGCGGCCATGGTCGAGAACGCCACGGTCATCGCCGGCTACCGCACCTATCCGCACATCGACATGGCGGAGACCGCGCGCCGCGCCGGCCGCACGCTGCGCCGCGCGCTGGATGGCGAGGTCGATCCGCGGATGGTCTGGGGCTTCCGCCCGATCCTCACCAGCTCGCTGGTCCACACGCCGTCGCGGCAGCCCATGAAGGACATCATGGACATGGCCAACCAGGCCGAGGACACCGGCGCGGTGCTCAACGCCTCGGTGTTCGGCGGCTTCCCGCAGGCCGACATCCCGCACCTCTCCTGCTCCGCCGTGATCGTCTGCGACAAGCGCACGGCCGAGGGCGAGATCCTGCTGAACCGTTTGCTGGACACGGCATGGGAGCGGCGCGAGGCGTTCCTCTTCCAGGGCGAGAAGCTCTCGACGCAGGTCGCCCGCGCCAAGGCGCTGGAGGGCGGGCCGATCATCCTCGCCGACCATGGCGACAACACCGCCTCGGGCGGCACGCAGGACGTCATGAGCGTGGTCGAGGAGGCGCAGAAGCAGGGGTTGGAGGACGTCTGCGCCGGACCGATCTGGGATCCGGGCTGCGTCGCGCAGATGGCCGCCGCCGGCATCGGCGCCGAGATCACGCTCGAGCTCGGCGGCAAGGTCGACATGCCGCAGCTCGACCTCAAGGGCAAGCCGCTGCGCGTGACCGGCAAGGTGAAGTGCCTGACCGACGGCCGTTTCGTGGTCACCGGCCCGATGGCGACGGGCACGACGATCGACATGGGACGCACGGCGGTTCTCGACACCGGCAAGATGCAGATCGTGGTGTCGGAAAAGCGCAGCGAGCCGTTCGACCTCGGCGTGTTCACCCATTGCGGCATCGACCCGCGCCGCAAGAAATACGTGATCATCAAGTCGCGCCAGCATTTCCGCGCCGGCTTCGAGCCGATCGCCAGGCACATCGTGATGTGCGACGGCGACGGCTGCACCGCGTCGGATCTGTCGCTGTTCACCTACCGCAACCGGCGCAAGCCGATGTATCCGTTCGAGCCCGATCTGGTGTACGGACGCAACAGCGCCTGACGCGGCGCGCGTCTTTCCCGTCTTCCGTTTGTCCGGAGTCCCGCGATGGCGACGTACGATCTGATCCTGCGCAACGGCACCCTCGTCGACGGAGGCGGCGGTCCGCGCCGCGCCGCCGACGTCGCGATCAAGGGCGACCGGATCGCCGCCATTGGCGCGCCGGGCACGCTGCGCGGCGACAACGAGATCGACGCGGCCGGCAGGATCGTGGCGCCGGGCTTCATCGACGTGCACACCCACGACGACACAGCGCTGATCGAGAATCCCGGCATGGCGATGAAGGCCAGCCAGGGCGTCACGTCGGTGGTGTGCGGCAATTGCGGCTTCAGCGCCGCGCCCTACCTGGGCCCGCGGCCCGTGCCGCACAACCTGTCGCTGATCGTGAAGGAGGAGCGCTTCCTGGCGGAGACGTTCGGCGCCTTCGCCGGCATGGTCGAGGAGGCCCGCCCGGCCATCAACGGCGCGTTCCTGATCGGCCACGCGACGCTGCGCTACAGCGTGATGGGCGCCGATCTCGGCCGCGCCGCGACGGCGTCCGAGACGGCGCGCATGCGCGACCTGCTCGACGCCGCGCTGGTCGACGGCGCCGTCGGCATGTCGAGCGGCCTGTTCTACCCGCCCGCCGCCGCCGCCACGACCGACGAGGTGGCGGAGGTGGCAGCGCCGTTGGGCCGCCACAAGGCCGTCTACACCGCGCACATGCGCGACGAGGGCGTCGACGTCCTGAAGTCGATGGACGAGACCTTCGAGATCGGCCGCCGCGCCGGCGCGTCGGTCGTCGTCTCGCACCACAAATGCGCCTCGCGGGCCAATTTCGGCCGCATGCGCGAGACGCTGCCGAAATTCGAGGCGGCGGCCAAGGACTGGCCGATCTCGTTCGACGTCTATCCCTACGTCGCCGGCTCGACCATCCTGCGCAAGGAGATGATCGACCGCGCCGAGAAGGTGATGGTGACGTGGTCGGACGCGATGCCGTCGGCCAACGGCCGCGACCTCAAGGACGTCGCCGCCGAGCTCGGCTGCTCGGTGTACGAGGCGGCCGACCGCCTCCAGCCGGCCGGCGCCATCTACTGGCAGATGAGCGAGGACGACGTGCGCCAGGCGCTGGCGCATCCCATGGCGATGGTCGGCTCCGACGGCCTGCCGCTCGACAAGCATCCGCATCCCCGCCTGTGGGGCACCTTCCCGCGCGTGCTCGGCCACTACAGCCGCGATCTGAAGCTATTCCCGCTGGAGGACGCGGTGCGGCGCATGACCTCGACCTCGGCGCGCAATTTCGGGCTGTCGAAGCGCGGCCTGCTGCGCGAGGGCCACTACGCCGACATCTGCGTGTTCGACGCCTCCACCGTGGCCGACGCCGCCACCTTCGAGAATCCGACCGCCCCGTCGATCGGCATCGACCTGACGATCTGCAACGGCGTGGCCGTGTGGCAGGCCGGCAAGGCGACCGGCGGCCGCGCGGGCCGGGTGCTCAGGCTCTCGGAGATGCGCGCGGAGGCGTGAACCCCGCGAGCGACTCCTCGCGGACCCTCCATGTAGCGCTCGAGGACGCGGCCGCCGCGATTAGTGGTGGTTTCCGGCCCGCCGCTCTGGCACAATTGCATGATACCGGCAAAAAGCCGGGCGCTGGGGCGTGGTCTCGGCGCCACGGTGGCCGGATCGGGCACGCCCCCCGCCCCCGGGGACCGCGGTAGGCCCGGGGGAGCCAGTACCATGGACGATCTGAAGACTCTGCTCATCAGCTACGAGGGACGCATCAACCGCGGCCGTTTCTGGAAGGGCATCCTCGTGCTGTTCGCGATCAACATCGCGCTGGTGATCATCAACGTCGCGATCGGCTACCTCATCGGCGGCATCCTCTCGACGATCATCGGGCTGCTCTCGCTGCTGATCTACATCGCCTCGCTGTGGCCCTCGATCGTGCTGGGCATCAAGCGGTTCCACGACCGCGGCAAGCCGGGCATCTGGGTGCTGATCGCGCTGGTGCCGGTGATCGGCGGCCTCTGGTACCTGATCGAGTGCGGCTTCCTCGAGGGCACCAAGGGTCCGAACCAGTTCGGGCCCGACCCGCTGGCCGGCGCCTAGCCGGCCCCGAGCGGGTCGGCGACGAAGGGCCACTGCGCCCGCGACGCCGCCCGGTAGGGCATGTTCAGGAAGTCGGGCGCCACGGCGCCCGGCACCGCGACGTAGAGCACTTCCGACGCCACCGGCGCGTAGGCCGCGTGGAAGTGCTGCATCGACTTCACCACGACCACTTTTTTCGACGCCGGATCGACGCCGACATTGGTGAACGCGTCGATGCTCTTGCACTGCGCGCGCAGCGAGTTGCAGACGATCGCGATCCCCTCGACCTCGAACGCGGCCATGTCGCCGACCGGCACGAAGCTGCCGCTGAATCCAGCCGTCGTGGCGTCGCGCCTCAACCCGGTGACGCGGGCGCGCAGATCGAGCGCCGGACCCGACATCGGGCCGAGCTTGCCGCCGAGGCGCAGCTCCAGCTCGGCGCCCTCGCCGACCTCGAACGCCAGCCGCACCGCCATCGGATCCCAGAACATCGCGATCGCCGCGTCGCGGATGCCGCGGTCGAGCATGGCCTTGAGGATGAAAGTCGAATCGCTGGCCGCGCCGCCGCCGGCGTTGTCCGACACGTCGGCCAGCACCAGCGGCTTGGGCTGGTTATGGCTCGACGCGCGCGCCATCGCCTGGTCGAGCGTCGCGTAGCCCGGCTGCGTCTCGTGGCGCATGCCGTAGAACTCGAGGCCCAGTTCGCGCGCCAGGCGCGCAGCCTTGGGCCGGTCGCCGTCGGTGACGACCAGGATCTTGCTGCCCATGTCCGCGACGTCGGCCCACGGGAATCCGTGGATCACCGACACCGACAGCACGCCGTCCTTGCCCTCCAGCGACGCGCACTTGTCGACGAAGCCCCGCATCGGCGGCCGCGTGGTGTGGAACACGCCGACGACGCGGCAGTCGAACCACTCCATCACCGGCGCGACCTTCCCGTCGAGCGTGGCGGCGACGATGTCGAACACCTCGACCGCCCGCTCCGCCACATCGATGTGCGGATACTCCTTGAACAGAACGATGACGGAGGCGTTCTCCAGCTTGGTCCGCCCGACATTGGCGTGCAGGTCGAGCTCGACGCCGACCGGCACGTCCGGCCCGACGACGGCGCGGACATGCGCCAGCAGGTCGCCCTCCGCGTCGTCGTAGCCCTCCGCCACCATCGCGCCGTGCAGCGACAGCAGGACGGCGTCGACCGGCATGGCGGCGCGCAGGTCGCGCAGGATCTCGTCGCGGAAGGCCTCGTAGACCCGGCGCACCGTGCGGCCGGCCGGCTGCGCGAAGGCGCACAGGCTCTCGACCACCGTCCAGCCGCGCTCGCCGGCCATGCGGCGCCACACCACCAGCGGCATGCCGAAGGTCGGCGGCTTGCCGCCGTAGTCCCCGCCGCGGAACAGGCAGGTCTCCTCGAACAGGCGCAGGCCCGTCGGCAGGGAGGAGAACGTGTTGGTCTCCGTCCCCAGCGTCGCGATGAATATCCTGCGGGACATCGTTCGATTCTCCTGAAGCCTGCGTCCCTTCCGGCGCGGCTCAGGAATCGAACCGGCCGAACACCCAGTCGCGGCCGGGCGCCGCGGCCAGCAGGGCCTGCGTGTAGGCGTGCCTGGGCCGCAGGAACACGTCGGCGACCGGCCCGTACTCGACCACGACGCCGCGCTCCATGACCGCGACCTCGTCGCACACCTGGGCGGCGACGCGCAGGTCGTGGGTGATGAACAGCATGGCGAGGTTCATGCGCTCGCGGATCTCGTCCAGCAGCTTCAACACCTGCGCCTGCACCGACACGTCCAGCGCCGACACCGCCTCGTCGGCGATCAGCACCTCGGGCTCCATCGCCAGCGCGCGCGCGATGCAGATGCGCTGCCGCTGCCCGCCCGAGAACTGGTGGGGATAGCGGTCGAGCGAATCGGGATCGAGCCGCACCGTCTCCATCAGGTCGCGCGCGCGCTTCAGCGCGTCGCCGCCCGAAAGGCCGAAATTCATCGGTCCCTCGACGATCGACTCGCCCACGGTGCGGCGCGGGTTGAGCGAACGGTAGGGATCCTGGAACACGATCTGGATGCGCCGGCGGTGGCGGCGCAGCAGGCGCTGCGGCATCAACGCCACGTCGTCGTCGCCCAGCCGCACGCCGCCGGAGGTCGGATCGATCAGCCGCGCGATGCAGCGCGCGACCGTCGACTTGCCCGACCCCGACTCGCCGACGATGCCCAGCGACTCGCCCTGGCGGATCGAGATGTCGACGTCGACCGCGGCGCGCACGCTGCGCGCCTTCTTGAAGAAGCCGCCGCCGCCGTAGACCTTGGTCAGGCGCTCGGTCTGCAGCACGATCCGCGCGCCGGATTTCCGCGGACGCTCGGCCGGGTGCATGCTCGGCACCGACGAGATCAGCATCCGCGAATAGGCGTGCTTCGGGTCCGAAAGGATGTCCCTGGTCGGCCCCATCTCCACCAGCTCGCCCAGCCGCAGCACCGCCACCCGGTGCGCGATCTCGCAGACGACGCCGAAATCGTGGGTGATGAAGAGCACGCCGGTGCCCTTCTCCTTCTGGATGTCCTTGATCAGCTCGAGGATCTGCGCCTGCGTCGTGACGTCGAGCGCGGTGGTCGGCTCGTCGGCGATCAGCAGCACCGGCTCCAGCACCAGCGCCATCGCGATCATGACGCGCTGGCGCTGCCCGCCGGAGAGCTGGTGCGGGTAGGAATCATAGATGCGCGGCGGGTCCGGCATGCTCACCCGCTCGAAGATCGCGATGATCCTGCGCTTGCGCTCCTCCGGCGGCAGCTCGGTGTGCGTGCGCAGCACCTCGTCGATCTGGTCGCCGCAGGTCATGACCGGGTTCAGCGCGGTCATCGGCTCCTGGAAGATCATCGACATGCGCACGCAGCGCAGCTCGCGCAGGCGCGCCTCGTCCGCCTGCGCGATGTCCTCGCCTTGCAGCAGGATCTCGCCGCCGGCCACCGGCAGGGCCTTGGGCAGCAGGCCCATGACGCCCTGCGCGATGACCGACTTGCCCGATCCGGACTCGCCCACCAGGCAGACGATCTCGCCGGCGCCGACCGTGAAACTCACGTTCTCGACGGCGTGCGGTCGGTCGCCGCCCTTGGGCAGCGCGATGCTGAGGTTCCGGACCTCGAGGACCGGACGCGGACTTTCGGACATGCGCTCAGACCCGCTTGCTCATCTTGGGGTCCAGCGTGTCGCGCAGACCGTCGCCCAGCATGTTCACGGCCAGCACGGTGATCGCCAGGAAGATCGCCGGGAACAGGATGTTGTGCGGATGGACGCGGAAGAACTGGCGCCCCTCCGCCATGATGTTGCCCCAGGTCGGCGTGTCGGTCGGGATGCCGATGCCGAGGAACGACAACGTCGCCTCGGCGAGGATCGCGGCGCCGCAGATGAACGTGCCCTGCACGATCACGGGCGCGATCGTGTTGGGCATGATGTGGCGCCACAGGATCTTGTGCAGCGGCGTGCCGACGGAGATCGCCGCCTCGACGTAGGGTTCCTCGCGCACCGACAGTACGACCGAGCGCACCAGCCGCACGACGCGCGGGATCTCCGGCACCACGATCGCGAAGATCACCGTGCCGAGCCCGGCGCGGAACAGCGACACCAGCCCGATCGCCAGCAGGATCCCGGGGATCGCCATCAACCCGTCCATGATCCGCATCACGATGCCGTCGAGCCAGCGGATGTAGCCGGACACCAGGCCGATGAACACGCCGATGACGATGCTGAACGCCGCGACCGTGAGACCGACCACGAGCGAGACCCGGGCGCCGTAGACGACGCGGCTGTAGATGTCGCGGCCGAGGCTGTCGGTGCCCATCAACGCCGTGCGCGTCGTGGTCGAGCCGTCGTCGTTCTTGACCGTCACCTCGACGCCGGGCTTGCGGTTGCGCGTGCCGGTGTCGATGCGCGCCGGATCGATCGTGCCGAGCAGGGGCGCCACGAGGCCGATCAGCACCATGACCAGCACGATGGTGCCGCCGATCGCCACGCTGGTGTTGCGGCGCAGCCGGGTCCAGATGCTCGGCCGGGCGACGGCGGCGGCGCGCGCCGACGCGGCGTCGACCTCGTTTTCAAGCGCGACGCTCAATAGCGGATCCTCGGGTCGAAGAAGCTGTAGGCGATGTCGATGAGCAGATTTACCAGCACGTAGACGAAGCTGAACATCAGGATCACGACCTGGATGACCGGGAAGTCGCGCGCCAGCACCGCGTCGACCGTCAGCCGCCCCACGCCGGGGATGTTGTAGACGCTCTCGGTCACGACCACGCCGCCGATCAGCAGCGCGATGCCGATGCCGATCACCGTGATGATCGGCACGGCGGCGTTGCGCAGCGCGTGGCGCATCAGCACGACGTGGCCGGGCAGGCCCTTGGCGCGGGCGGTGCGGATGTAGTCCTCGCCCAGCGTCTCGATCACGCTGGCGCGCGTGATGCGGGAGATGAGCGCGATGTAGATCACGGACAGGGTCACGCTGGGCAGCACCATGCGCGGCAGGAACTCCCAGAAGCCCTCCGACAGGCGCTTGTAGCCCTGCACCGGCAGCCAGCCGAGCTGGATCGCGAACACGTAGATCAAGAGGTAGCCGATGACGAACACCGGCACCGAGAAGCCCATCACCGAGAAGCCCATGGTGACGCGGTCGACCCAGCTGCCCTGCCGCGCCGCCGCCAGCACGCCCAGCGGCACCGCGACCGAGACGGCCAGGATGATCGTGCACAGCGCCAGCATGGCGGTCGGCTCGATGCGCTGCGCGATCAGCTCGGCCACGGTCTTCTTGAAGAAGAACGACTCGCCGAAATCGCCCGACAGGGCCTTGCCCGACCAGATCGCGAACTGCGTCCAGATCGGCTCGTCGAGGCCGAGCTTGGTCCGGATCGCCGCCACCTGGTCGGCGGTGGCGTTGTCGCCGGCGATCACCGCCGCCGGATCGCCCGGCGTGAGCCGCAGCAGCATGAACACGAAGACCGCCACGATCAGCAGGACCGGGACCGTGGCGAGCAGCCGCCGCGCGATGAACTGGAGCATGGACTCAGGCTCTCCGGGCGGGAGCGGCGGCCGACGCCGTCACTTGCCCGTCTTCACAATGTTCCAGAACACCGGAACCGGCGCCTTGAGCCATCCCGAGATGTTCGAGCGGCGCGCGCCGGGGCCGTACCACTGACCGATCCAGCCATACTGCGCCGTCTCCAGCGCCCGCAACTGGACCTTCTCGGCGAGCTCCTTCTGCTTGGCCGGATCGGTCTCCTTGGCGAAGGCGTCGCGCAGCTTCTCCATCTCCGGATCGACCGGCCACCCGAACCAGCCCTTGTCGCCGGCCGCGACCATGTACGACGTCGAGATCGGATTCAGCACGTCGGCGGAGACCGAATACGTGTGCAGGATGTTCCAGCCGCCTTTGTCGGCGGGGTCCTTCTTGGTGCGCCGCGTGACAAGCGTCTGCCAGTCCATCGATTGCATGTCGACCTTGAAGCCGCCCCTCTCGAGGAGCTGCTTCGTGACCGGGGCGGTGTTGGTGAGGATCGGCAGCGTGGTCGACTGCATCAGCACGATCGGCGTGCCGTCGTAGCCGGCCTCCTTGAGCAGCTCCTTCGACTTCTCGAAGTTCGACTTCAGCAGCAGCGTCTCGGCGCCCTTTCCGGTCGCGAACGGCGTGCCGCAAATGAATACCGCGCCGCAGACCTTGTAGTAGGCCGGGTCGCCGACCGTGGCCTTCAGGTAGTCCTCCTGGTTGATGGCGTAGAGCGCCGCCAGGCGGATCTTCGGATTGTCGAACGGCTTCACCACATGGTTGAAGCGGATGATGAACTGGTGGCCCAGAGGGTTCCAGTCCTCGAGCGCGATGTTCTTATCGGCCTTGAGGATCGGCAGCAGGTCGTGCGGCGGCGCCTCGACGATATCGATCTCGGCGCCGATCAGGGCGTTGGCCTGGGTCTGCGTGTCCGGCATCTCGACCAGTTCGACGCGGTCGACCTTGACGACCTTGCCGCCGGCGAGGCCCGACGGCGGCTCGGCCCGCGGCTTGTACTTCGGATTCTTCAGGTAGACGTGTTTCTCGCCGGGCTTCGAGTCCTTGGTCTGGTAGATGAACGGACCAGAGCCGACATACTCCTTGATCTGCTCCATCGGGCTCGTCTCGGCGATCCGCTTCGGCATCATGAAGGGGACCTGCGACGACGGCTTGCCCAGTGAATCGAGCACCAGCCCGTAGGGCTCCTTGAGCACCAGCTGGAAGGTCTTCGCGTCGACCGGCTTCAGCTCCTTGACGAAGTCCCACAGCTTCAGGCCCATGGCGTCCCGGGCCGCCCAGCGCTTCAGCGACGCGACGCAGTCCTCGCTGGTGACCGGCGCGCCGTCGTGCCACTCGAGCCCGTCGCGCAGCGTGAAGGTGTAGGTCAGCTTGTCGGCGCTCACCTCGTGCTTTTCGACCATCTGCGGCCTCACGACGTAGTCCCCGTCGGCGGCGAACAGCGTGTCGTAGATCAGATATCCGTGGTTGCGGGTCACGTACGCCGTCGTCCAGATCGGATCGAGGATCGTGAGGTTGCCGTGCTGCACCACGCGCAGCGTCGTCTGCGCCAGCGCCGTGCCCGACATCAGCGCCGCGAACGCGCCCGCCGCGACGACGCCCTTGAGGGTCCTACCGACGATCGACATGTCTCTCTCCCGCGTTGTTGCCCGCGACGCCGGCGCCGATCCCGCTCCGATCCCGTCGAAGCAAGAGGCGTGCCGCCGCTGGATCGTGGACGCCGGGGCGGCCGGTCGGCCGCCCCGGCGGGACGCTACTTCTTGGTGACGCTCCAGAAAACCGGGACCGGCGACACCAGGTTGCCGTCGACGGTCTTGCGCAGCGCGAAGGGCGAGTACCACTGGCCGAGGTTGACGTGGGTCGGATACTCGGCCCAGCGCTTCTGGACCGCCTCGACGATCGCCTTCTGCTTGGCCGGATCGCTCTCCTTGGCGAAGGCGTCGCGCAGCTTCTCGATCTGCTCGTCGCACGGCCAGCCGAACATCGCCTTGTCGCACGACGAGTTGAAGAAGCCGGCCATCACCGGATTGAGGATGTCGGCCGCCACCCACGACGTGAGGAAGGCGCTCCAGCCGCCGGCGTTGAGCGGCTCCTTCTTGACGCGGCGCGCGACCAGCGTCTGCCAGTCCATCGACTGCATGTCGACCTTGAAGCCGGCCTTCTCGAGCTGGGCCTTGGCGACCGGCGCGAGGTTGGTCAGCACCTGCAGGTCGGTCGACTGCATCAGCACGATGGGCGTGCCGTCGTAGCCGGCCTCCTTGAGCATCGCCGCGGCCTTGGCGCTGTCGCCGTTGAGCACGCCGTCCATGCCGGCGCCGGACTCCAGCGGCGTGCCGCAGATGAACATGGCCTTGCAGGTCTTGTACCACTGCTTGTCGCCGACCACGGCCTGCAGGAACGGCTCCTGGCTCATCGCCGTCGCCGCCGCCGCGCGGATCTTCGGGTTGTCGAACGGCTTGTGCAGCACGTTGAAGCGGAACGTGAACTGGTTGCCGGTCGGGTTGGCGTTGAAGAGCTTGATGTCCTTGTTCTTCGCCAGCACCGGGAGCAGGTCGTGGCCCGGCGACTCGATCATGTCGACCTCGCCGTTCTCGAGCGCGTTCATCGAGGTCTGCACGTCGGCGATCCAGATCCACTCGACGCGGTCGACCTTGACGACCTTGCCACCGGCCAGGCCCGAGGCGGGCTCGGCGCGCGGCTTGTACTTGGCGTTCTTGACGTAGACGACCTTCTCGCCGGGCTTCCACTCGTCGCCCTTGAAGATGAACGGGCCCGAGCCGACCACGTCGGTCGGCTTGATCTGCGTGTTGGGGTCGGTCTCGGCGACCGCCTTCGGCATCATGAACGGCACGTTCGACGACGGCTTGCCCAGCGACTGCAGGACGAGGCCGTAGGGCTCCTTGAGGACCATCTGGAAGGTCTTGGCGTCGACGACCTTCATCTCCTTGACGACGCCGAGGAGCTTCTGGCCCATCGAGTCCTTGGCGCCCCAGCGCTTGATCGAGGCGACGCAGTCGTCGGAGGTGACCGGCTTGCCGTCGTGCCACTCGAGTCCGTCGCGCAGCGTGAAGGTGTAGGTCAGCTTGTCGTCCGAGACGGTCCACTTGTCGACCATCTGCGGCTTGACGTCGAACTTCTCGTCCATCGCGAACAGCGTGTCCCAGACCATGTAGCCGTGGTTGCGCACGATGTAGGCGGTGGTCCAGATCGGATCGAGGATCTTCAGATCCGAATGCATCACGACCTTGAAGGTCTGCGCCCACGCCGGCGCCGCCACCGAGACCGCGCCGGCCGCCAGCGCGGCCCCGACCCAACGTTTCCAAACAGCAGTCATGTCTAGCCCCCTTCCAGTATGCGTTTCCCGGTCTTGCTTGGTTCGCGCCACCCTATCAGCACACGCGCCATTCTCAAGACCGAAGGCTAAAAATCGGGCAACGGCCCAAAAACCGGCCGGCGGCGTCGCGACCCGTCCGCCGGTCCGGGGCGAACGCCCGATTTCCGGGCGGTTCCGCACTGGCTCCGGACCGCCCGACCGCCTTGGCACATGCAACGCGCGTGCCTCCGGCGCCGCGCGCGCCGATCAGCGCCTCGACGCGAAGCGCTCGCGGTAGGCCCGCGGCGCGACGCCAAGATGGCGGCGGAACAGCGTGCGCAGACGGTCGGCGCCGCCCAGCCCGGCGCGGCGCGCGACCAGGTCGAGGCGGTCGTCGCCCGCCTCCAGCGCGCGGCGCGCGGCCTCGAGGCGGAAGCGCTCGACGGCGCGCGCCGGCGTGGCGCCGGTGCGGGCGCGGTAGACCCGCGCGAAATGGCGCGCGCTCATCCCGGCCCGCGCCGCCAGGGTCTCGACGTCGAGGCGGCGGCGCAGGTTCTCCGAGATCCAGCGGTGCAGGTCGTCGAAGCCGCCGTCGTCGGCGCATTGCGCGTCGAGCTCGGCGCTGAACTGCGACTGGCCGCCGGGCCGGCGCAGGAACACCACGAGGTGGCGGGCGGTGGCCATCGCCACGCGGCGGCCGAGATCCTCCTCCACCAGCGCCAGCGCCAGATCGATGCCGGCGGTGACGCCCGCCGAGGTGAAGTACTTGCCCTCGCGCACGTGGATCGCGTCGCGCTCGACGACGATGCGCGGGAACCGCGCCGCCAGCGCGTCGCAGCGCCACCAGTGGGTGGCGACGCGCCGTCCGTCGAGCAGCCCGGTGGCCGCCATCACGAACGCGCCGGAGCAAACCGAGCCGGCGCGCCGCGCCGTCCGCGCGCGGCGCCCGACCCAGCGCACGAGGTCGCGGTCGTCGGCGGCGGCGAGCACGCCGGGTCCGCCGGGCACGACCAGCGTGTCGATCCGCAGCCGCGAAAGCGACGCCACCGGCGCCGTCATCATCACCGCGCCGCTGGAACTGCGCACCGGACCGCCGGCCATCGACACGGCGCGGATCTCGTACGCCGCGCGGCCGGCGACCTGCGCCGCCGTCGCCAGGGTCTGCAGCGGCCCGGCGACATCGAGGAGCTGGAAGTCGGGGAACATCAGGAACGCGACGCGGCGCGCTGGCGGGACGGGCGGCATCGGCCGGGCTCCTCGATGGCGGGATTCGACGGGATATTGTCATTTCCGCCATGGCCGTCACGCGCTAGTTTCGCCGCCGTCGACTTCCCGCCCCGCGATGGAGACCACGATGGCGCCCGCCCCCTTCCATGTCGGCTTCCTGCTGTTCCCCGACATCACCCAGCTGGACATGACCGGCCCCTACGAGGTGCTGACCAAGCTTCCCGGCGCCGTGACGCACCTGGTGTGGAAGACGCTCGACCCGGTGGTCGCCGGCGGCGGCATGCGAATCCTGCCGTCGACCACCTACGCCGCCTGCCCGCAGCTCGACCTCGTCTGCGTGCCCGGTGGCGCCGGCATGAACCCGCTGCTCAACGACGCAGACACGCTGGCCTTCCTGCGCCGCCAGGCCGCCGGCGCGAAGTACGTGACCTCGGTGTGCACCGGCTCGCTGGTGCTGGGCGCCGCCGGCCTGCTGAAGGGCCGGAAGGCCGCGACCCACTGGATGTCGATGGACATGCTGGCGGCGTTCGGCGCCATCCCCACGCACGCGCGCGTCGTGGTCGACGGCAACGTCATCACCGGCGGCGGCGTGACGGCGGGCATCGATTTCGGCCTGACGGTCGCGGCCGAGATCGGCGGCCCCGACCTCGCGCGCGCCATCCAGCTGTCGATCGAGTACGACCCCCATCCGCCGTTCGGCGCCGGCTCGCCCGCGGGCGCGGGTCCCGAGCTGACCGGCCGGGTCGTCGAGATGGCGAAGGGCCGCCAGGCGGAGCGCGCCCAGGCCGTCGCCGAGGCCGCCGCGCGGCTCAACGCCGGCTAGCGCCGCCGGCGGAAGCGCCAGACGACGGCGGGCGGCAGGTTGGACCAGATGCGCCGGCCGCGGATTCCGGTGATGCCCAGCGAGGCCGCGACGTCGGCGGGAATCGGCGAGGCCGGGCCGTAGGTGAACTGCGTCAGCACGCCATCGGGCGGCAGCGCGTCGAACACACCCTCGAGGATCGGCGGCACGATCTCGCGCGGCAGCGACAGCAGCGGCAGGCTCGACGCCACCGCGCCGACGCGCTCGACGCCGTGCGCGCGCAGCAGCTCACCCAGCCGCGCGGCGTCGCCCCGCAGCACCTTCAAAGACGGAAACGCGACGGCCAGATGCGCGTGCAGCGCCGGATCGAGCTCGACCGGCACCAGCCGGTCCGGCGGCAGCCCGGCGGCGAGCAGCGCCCGCGTGATCGGGCCGGTGCCGGCGCCGAGCTCCACCACCACGCCTCCCGGCGGCAATCCATCGAGCGTCGAGGCGGCCATGGCGCGGCCGAGCGCGGCGCCCGACGGCGTCACGCTACCGACGCCGAACGGCTTGCTGAGCCAGCGGCGCAGGAAGACGGCGCGGTCGGCGATCGTCTGCCGGGGCGGCGCGGGATCAGCTGTCATGCGCCGCGACCCTAGCGGCCCGGGCGCGCGAAGACAAAGCGCCGGTGGCGAATATTGTGGGTGGAAGGGGCCGGCTCAGCCGCCGGCCTGCGCCATCGCGCCCGTCGGCGACGCGGAGGCCGGGGGCGGCGCCTCGACCAGCGCCCGCGACTGGCGGATCTGCTCCATCGCGTTGACCAGCGACACGTAGACCGCGGCGGCGTACGGCAGCGACTGCACGACCAGCAGCGCGCTCCACAGCCGGGCGGTCGGATCGACGCTGCCGACCTTCGACAGCGGCACCGCCAGCGCCATGGCCCACAGCGCCACCGTCAGGACCGCCTCGTCGCGCGCCATGGCCAGCGCCATGCCGATGGTGGCGCGCGAATCCATCTTGGGCGTGCGGATGAACGGAAGCTTGCTGGTCAGCAGCCCGTAGATGACCGCCTTGCCGACCGTGTAGGTCAGCGACAACCCGGCCAGCGAGGCGCCGACGCTCTGGCGGAAGGTGCAGTCCACGCGCGCGGCGTAGAGCGCGAAGGAATGCGCGAGCTTGTAGCCGAACAGCGCCAGCGTCGGCACGAGGAACACCGCCGGCGGCAGCGGCACGAGGTGCGGCACGAACAGGAAACCCAGCGCCCAGGCGATGCCGGTCACGGTGAAGGCGACGTTGAGCGCGTCGGCGAACCACGGCAGCCAGCCGGTGACGAAGTGGTATTTCTGCCAGAACGTCAGCCTGGTCCTGTTCGAGAGGATCTCGCGCCAGTGGCCCTTGAGGATCTGCATGGCGCCGTAGGCCCAGCGGAAGCGCTGCTTCTTGTAGCCGGAGAAATTGTCGGGCGTGAGGCCCTGGCCGAAGCGCTCGCGGCTGTAGGCGGCGCCGTAGCCCTTCTCCATCATGCGCAGGCCCAGCTCGCTGTCCTCGCAGATGCACCACATCGCCCAGCCGCCCAGATCGTCCATCAGCTTGCGGCGGATCAAGGTCATCGTGCCGTGCTGGATGATCGCGTCGTACTCGTTGCGCAGGCACATGCCGATGTCGAAGAACCCGGCGTACTCCCACTGGAGCATCTCCTTGAACCGGTCGTCCTTCCAGTCGCGGTGGTCCTGCGGCGCCTGAACGTAGCCGATCTTCGGATCGACGAACTGCGGCACCAGCGAGCGCAGCCAGTCCTTGCGCACGACGTAGTCGCTGTCGATCACGGCGATGACCTCGGCGTCGGGCGCCGTCACCTTGAGCACGTGGTTCAGCGCGCCGGCCTTGAAGCCCTTCATCACGTCGAAATGGAAGAAGCGGAAGCGCTCGCCGAGCTGCTTGCAGTGCTCCTCCACCGGACGCCACACGGCGGGATCGCGCGTGTTGTTGTCGACGACGATGACCTCGAGGTTCGGGTAGTCGAGCGCCGCCAGCGAATCGAGCGTCTCCTGCACCATGGCGGGCGGCTCGTTGCAGATCGCCAGATGCAGCGACACCTTGGGCCAGTGGCGGTCGACGGCGCCGGCGGCGCGCGCCATGGCCGGCGTGATCTCGCGCCGCCAGCGGCGCGTGAAGATCGTCTCCGACAGCTCGAGCGCCTGGAAGAGGACCATCCCCAGGCTGAGCACGAGGAAGGCGCCGAGCAGCGCCCAGCCGACCATCTGGTACCAGACCATGTAGGTGCCGGCCGCGACATGGACGGCGTAGACGATCCCGGCGCAGGACGCGGCGGCGATCCCCGCGAACACCAGCTCGCCGGCCGGCCGCAACCCGCGCCAGCGCCACAGGAACAGCGCCACCAGCGGCAGGGCCAGCGCCAGGGTCCACGCCGCCAGCGCGGGCCATTCGGCGAACACCGTGACCGGCCGCGTCCACGGGAATTTCTGCTGCCGGTCGGCGTCGAACAGACCCCAGTAGCCGCCCGCCAGACCCTCGAGGTCGCGCGACTTCCACGGCTGGTCGAACGCCTCGATCACGAAATGGTCGATCTTCTCGCGCCGCAGCAGCTCCACCGCCTCGCGGATGTAGCGCGCCTGCAGCGCCGGCGAGGCGTCCTTCGTGCCGCGCGGCGTGTCGCCGGTGCCGCCGATGCGGGCCGCGCCGTTCGACGGCCAACCGACCTCGGTGACGACGATGTTCTTCGTCGAATTCTGCGCCCTCAGGTCGGCGATGCGCCTGCCTAGGTAAGCGATCCCGTCGACGCCGGCGTCCTTATCCCAGTACGGGAGGATGTGGACGGCGATGAAATCGACCTCCTTCACCAACTCTGGATGTTTGAGCCAGAGGTGCCACGGCTCCGCGGTCGACACCGGCACCTTCACGTTCTTTTTCACGTGGCGGATGTACTCGATCAGCCGCGCCGGCGAGATCTCGCCGCGCAGGATCGTCTCGTTGCCGATGATGACCCGCTCGATGTTCGGGTTGGAGTTGGCGAGCCGGATGAGTGCAGCGATCTCGCGGTCGGTCTCGGTCTTGAAATACGCAAGCTTCTCGCGGTGGTCCGGCGTCGCGCCGACGTGGTCGTAGATCCACGCCCCGGCCACGACGCGCAGTCCGTACTGGTCCGCGATCTTGGCGACGTCCTCCACCCCGTCGAGGCTGCTGTAGGTGCGCACCGTGCGCACGCGGCCGGCCAGCGCGCGCATGTCGCGCTCGATCTGCTCGGCGCGCGGCTTGTTCCGCTCGTACGACTCGCGATCGCGGCCGGTGCGGTCGACCTTGCCGCCGAACAGCGCGCGCAACTCGCCCGTGACCTCCTCGAGTAGCGGCGGCCGGGCCTCGGCCCTGCCGCCGGTCAGGGCCAATCGCTCCTTGGCCAGTCCGAGCGCCATCGCGTCCTGGTCCTTGCCGTAGGGCGCGTAGGTCACGCCGTGCAGCATGCCGTCGATCGGCGGCGGCGCGATCTCGCGGCTGAACAGGCTCCAGCCCGCGAAGGTCGCGGCGATGGTCAGCGCGATCGTCAGCAGCGCGGCGGGACGCCACGGCGAGGGCGGGGCTTCGGCTATCGGGTGATCGGAGGCGTCGGCGGACATGTGTGGCGGCGGACGATCGTCGATGGAACCGGTAGGGTCGACGCAAGACGCGTGCCGCGGGTGGACGATCGGTATCATGCGCCCGCCTCCCGGACGCGGCGCGCGGACACGCGCGACGCGGCAGACGACAGGGGCGGTGAGGCGACGAGACCGACGACCGGAGCCGACAGCGACGTGCGGCGAACCTCTCGAGGCTCTTCCCTGCGCCTGTTTCCTCGACGTCGGCCCCCGACGGCGATACGGCGTACCGCGTCTATACCGTCGCATTCATGTCAACGGCAAGACGACCCGCGCGCCGGCCGCGAAAAAGTTTCGGATCGGGGCGAATGTTGGGCGCTCCGGTGTCGCCACCCCAAGGAATAGGGCGCCGCCGCGTCGATCGCGTGGCGCGGGCCGACACGAGGCCACGCCTCATCCGCACCGACATCCCGCACGCCGCGATCTCGACCTCGCTGTCGTCCCGAGCGATGCGAGGGATCCAGGGACCGTCGCGCATGGCCTCGCGAACGCCTCGCTCCACGACGCGCCGTGGCCGCGCCCGGCGTCGCGGCGCCCCCTCGGATGACGGAGGGACGAATGCGCCGCCGGCGCCCGCACCCGGTTGCGTGGCGGCGCGGGGCGTGATGAATAGGCGACGCCGGCGCGCCGGCGCGACCTTCCTTTCCGGTGCCGATGACCGCGTCGATTCCCGTGCCCGCGCCCGTCTCGCCTCCGCGGCGGCGGCCCTCGGCGCTCGCCGTGGCGGTGTCCGCCGCCGGCGCGCTGGTGGCGCTGCCGATCGTCGGCGTGCTGGCCTATCTGTTCGCGCCGAGCGGCACGGAATGGCGCGGCATGGCCGGCACGGTCCTGCCCGGCTACATCCTCAACACCCTGGCGCTGCTGCTCGGCGTGGGCGCCGCCACCGCCTTCGGCGGCATCGTCACCGCCTGGATCGTGACGATGTGCCGCTTTCCCGGCCGCCGGATCTTCGAATGGGCGCTGTGCCTGCCCTTCGCCGTGCCGGCCTATGTGCTGGCCTACGTCTACACCGACTTCCTGCAGTTCGCCGGTCCGGCGCAGAGCGCGCTGCGGGCGTTGACCGGCTGGGGGCCGCGCGACTACTGGTTCCCCGAGGTGCGTTCGCTGCCCGGCGCCATCGTGCTGTTCGCCGTGGCGCTCTATCCCTACGTCTACCTGATGGCGCGGGCGGCCTTCCTCGAGCAGTCCGTCGCCGCCTTCGACGCCGGCCGCACGCTGGGGCTGACGCCGTTCGCCGCCTTCCGCCGCATCGCCCTGCCGATGGCGCGGCCGGCGGTCGCCGCCGGGGTGGCGCTGGCGCTGATGGAGACGCTGGCCGATTTCGGCGCCGTCGCCTATCTCGACGTCCCGACCTTCACCACCGGCATCTACCGCGCGTGGTTCTCGTTCGGCGATAAGGCCGCCGCCGCCCAGCTCGCCGCCGGATTGCTGCTGTTCGCGCTGGCGCTGCTGGCGGTGGAGCGGCTGTCGCGCGCCTCGCGCCGCTTCCACGCCAACGCCCGGCGCGAGCGGCCGGCGCCGGCCTTCACGCTGCGCGGCTGGCGCGCGGCGGCGGCGGTGTCGGTGTGCGCCGCGCCGGTGCTGGTCGGCTTCGCGCTGCCGGTGGCGATCCTGATCCGCTTCGCGCTGATGTCGGGCGACGCGCAGTGGGGCGCACGCTACGTCCGCCTGACGCTCAACAGCGTCACGATAGCGGCGCTGACGGCGCTGGCCGTGGTCGCGCTGGCGCTGGCGCTGGCCTACGCGGCGCGCGGCGCGCGGCGCGGTCCGGTGGCGTGGATCGTGTGGCTGTCGGGCATGGGCTACGCCATTCCCGGCGCGGTGATCGCGGTCGGCATCCTGGTGCCGCTGGCGGCGTTCGACAACGCGCTCGACGCCTGGCTGCGGGCCACCACCGGGCTGTCGAGCGGCCTGCTGCTGACCGGCTCGGTTGCCGGCGTGGTCTACGCCTGCACCGTGCGCTTCCTCGCGCCCGGCCTGCAGGCGGTCGAATCGGGGCTGGAGCGCGTCACCCCCGGCGTCGACGGCGCGGCGCGCACGCTGGGTGCCGGCCGGCGCGAGACGCTGGCGCGCGTGCACGCGCCGCTGCTGCGCGGCGCCATCGCCAGCGCGGCGCTGATCGTGTTCGTCGACGCGATGAAGGAGCTGCCGGCGACGCTGATGATGCGGCCGTTCGATTTCGACACGCTGGCGGTGCAGGCGTGGAACCTCGCACGCGACGAGCGGCTGGCCGAGGCGAGCACGGCGGCGCTGACCATCGTCGCCGTCGGCGTGCTGCCCATCCTGCTGCTGACCCGCGCCGCCCTGCGCCGTCCCGCGCGGTAGCGCGGCGACGGACTCGACGGCGCGATCCCGAGTCGCGGCGAATTCATGCGCCACCGCGCGCGATGCCGTGTAGCTTCGCGCCCCGGGCGCCGGGTCCGCGACAAGGAGACCATCGATGCGCTTCATTCTCGCGGCCCTGCTCTGCCTGCTGACGGGCGCGGCGGCGGCGCAGGAGCATCCGGTGTTCAACACCAAGGTGCATCCGCCGCACGCCACGGCGCTGCTCGACATGCTCAAGGCCGGCGGCCTGATCCTGTACTTCCGCCACGGCGCGACGCCGGACTACATGGAGCCGGGGATCACGGATTTCGCCGACTGCGCGCCGCAGCGCATGCTCAACGCGCTGGGCCGCGCGCAGGCGGCGCGGATCGGCGAGGCGATGCGCGGGCTGGCGCTGCGGATCGACAAGGTGATCTCGAGCCCGTACTGCCGCTGCGTCGACACCGCGACCATCGCGTTCGGCCGCGCCACCGCGAGCGAGGACGTGCGCGACGGCGGCGACAAGGCGGCGCTGCGCCGGCGGCTCGCGACCAAGCCGCGGGACGGCTTCAACGACGTGATCCTCGGCCACGGCGGCGCCAGCGGCATGTTCGGCGAGGAGTTCCTGCGCGAGGCCGAGGCGATGATCCTCCGGCCCGACGGCGCGGGCGGCTACACGCTGATCGCGCGCATGCGCGTCGACTCGTGGCACCAGCTCATGCCCAGCAACCGCGTGCCGCCGCCGGACAAGCCGCGCGCGCCATGAGGCGCGGCCGGCGGGCAACCGTCGTGCCGACGCACCGCGCCGCAAACGCATCCCTCGTCCGGTTTTCCGGCATTCGACGCATTTCAGCGCCGACAGGCGCCGGGGCCCGTCCGGGGAGGACCGCGTGCCATCCGGAAGAGGACCTCGACACCCGCTCCAAAGCGGGGTTGCCGGTCCATCCGACGGCCGGACTCGGCGCCCACGGGCCGGTCTAACTGGACGTCGACCCCGTCGCACAGAACCGGTGCCCCTCGCCGCAAGCCTCGCTGGACAGACGCCCGCCGCTCCCGCATCTATGCGCGGTGCGACGGACGGGGAGCGGCTTCATGGGTGGCGTCAAGGCGGGCGTGTTCGCGGCGGCTCTGGCCGGCGTCGTGGCGATGGCGGGCGCGGCGCGGGCGCAGATCCCGCCGGAGTGGCCGCCCGGCGCCCAGGCCGTGCTGACCGAACTCGAAAAGGGCACGCCGCTGGCCGCCCGGCCGTTCGGCATCGAGACGCGGCAGGGCTGGAACTGGGCGCGCGCGTGGCGCCTGCACAACAACCGCAACACCGAGATCGTGCTGACGGAGTACTTCGCCTTCGTCGCGCTGTGCCGCTGGCACGGTTGCGGCGACGGCGCGCCCAGGCCGCAGCCCGCCGCCAAGGACAAGGGCAAGGCAGCCCCGGCGCCGGCCGCGCCGGGCGCCGTCGCGGGCAAGCCGCTGGCCGTGCGCGCCGCCGAGGTGAAGGCGGAGCGCGCCAAGTACGGACCGGGTCACCCGAGCGACGCCGCGGCCCTGCTCGACGCGTCGCTGAAATGGCTGGGCGATCTCCAGGGCGCCGGCGACGGGCCGAAGAAGAACGTCGCGCTGTGGTCGAAGGACAAGGATCTGGCGTCGGCCGATTTCGCGATCTCGAACATCTGGACGCTGGGCTGGATCCTCGCCCGGGCCGAGCCCGACCCCAAGACGCAGGCCGAGACCATGGCGCGCTTCGGCCTGTTCGTGAACGGCAGGGCGTGGATCGGCGACCGCTGCGTCGACATCACCAAGGTCGCCGTCATCCTCGACGCCCCGCCCAAGGTCGAGACCTGCAAGTAGGCCCGACGCCACCGCCGCCCCTCCCACGCCGCGCCGGAGAACGGCGGACCCGACCTTCTACTCCGCCGCCTTGGGCTTCTTCTGGGCGCCCCAGAAGCCGAACATCGACCCGGCGACGCGGCGGATCTGGATCTCCTCCGAGCCCTCGGTGATCCGGTAGCGGCGGTGGTGGCGGTAGATGTGCTCGAACGGGTAGTGCCGCGAGTACCCGACGCCGCCATGCACCTGCATCGCCCGGTCGGCGGCGTCGCAGCACAGCCGGTTGCCGCGGTAGTTGGCCATCGCGACCCACGGGCTGACGTCCATGTGGTGCTCGCGGTCGAGGTACCACGCGGTCTTGCGCACCAGCCCGCGCACCATCTCCGCCTCGGTGTGCAGCTCGGCGAGCGGGAACTGGATCGCCTGGTTGCTCGAGAGCTTCTTGCCGAAGACAACGCGCTGGTTGGCGTAGGCGACGCTCATGTCGATGCAGTACTGGGCCGCGCCCAGCGACGAGGCGGCCTGGCGGATGCGGTTCTCGTGCACGAAGGTCTGCGCGACGTCGAGGCCATGGCCTTCCTGGCCCAGCATCGTCGACGCCGGCACCACGACGTCGCGCAGCGACACCTCGGCGTGGTCGCTGGGCATGTTGAAGGTCCACCACATGTACTCGACCTTGAATCCCGGCGTCTTCACCGGCACCAGGAAGCAGCTGATGCCGCGGGCGTCGCCGGCCTTGCCCGAGGTGCGCGCGAAGACCAGGTCGTGGGTGGCGCTGTGCATGCCGGTGTTGAACCGCTTCATGCCGTTGATGACCCAGTCGCCGCCGCGCTTGACCGCCGTGGTCTCCATGAAGGTGGCGTCGGAGCCGTGCAGCGGCTCGGTCAGGCCGAAGCCGACCCGCGCCTTGCCGGCCATCATCGGCTCGATGAACCGGTCCTTCTGCTCCTGCGTGCCGAAATGGTGCAGCAGCAGCGCGACCGGGAAGTTGCCGACGATCGAGCTCTCGTTCTGCAGGTCGTTGTGCAGCCCCAGCCCCTTGTGCGCGAGATGCTCGCGGATGATCGCCATGGCGAGGTTGCTGCCGTCCTTGCCGCCCAGCGCCTTGGGCAGCGCGTAGCGCAGGTGGCCGGCCTTGTCGGCGCGCCGGCGCATCTCCATCAACAGGTCTTCCCACTCGTGCCGGGGCTGGCCGTCGTTGTCCCAGTTGGTGCGCGCGTGCTCGCGGCGGTGGTCGAAGTAGCGGATGTTGTCGTCGGCCCGCTCCAGCGGCTTGATCTCGCGCTCGATGAACGCGTCGAGCTCGTCGAGATAGGCTTTGATGTCGGCGGGGATCTCGAAATCCATGGCGCGGCTCCCGGTATGAACGACCGTTTACCTTATAGCACCCCGACGCCATGCCGGTTCAAGGCGAGATGCGGCCGGCGCGGTGGCCCGCTCCGCCCCGCGGAAGCGGCGTCAGACGGCACCGCGGTCCCATGGATGGTCGAAGCGGTGGTCGCGGGCGCGGGCCAGCGCGGCGCGCAGCGCCACCGCGATCTCCAGCCGCTCGTCCGGCGTCAGGAAGCGGCCGATCACCAGGCGCTGGCCGCGCGACACCAGCGTCAGGCGGCTCTCGTGCACCGGCGGATCGTCCATCTCGACGCGCAGCCAGTAGGCGTCGAACGTCGTGCGCTCGACCTCGCCTTCGGGATCGATCCGCTCGACCGCCAGCGTGCCGTCGGCCAGCGTCAGCGTCTCGGTGAGTCGGCCGCTGCGGTAGTTGAGCCGGAACAGCCAGACCACCAGCGCGACGTCGAGGCCCATGAAGCCGACGATCGGCCAGGCGCCGAGCGCGAACATCGGCACGCCGAGGATCAGATTGGCGCCGATCAGCACGGCCACCAGCGCGCGGAAGCCGTCGCGCGACAGGCTGCGGTGCGGCACCAGGACGGCGTGGAACGCCGCCGGCGCAGCGCTGGCGGCTTGAGCGGAGGCGGTCGACATGGCTACACCTTAGCCGGCCCCCGCCGCGCCCGCCACGGACGCGGCGTCGCGGACGCCGCCGGGGAGCGCCTGCCATGCCGCTGATGAAGCCGCCGGAGATCGCCGAGTTCTTCGCGCGGCTGCGCGCGGCCAATCCCGAGCCCAGGGGCGAGCTGGACTATGGCAACGTCTACCAGCTCCTGGTCGCCGTCGTGCTGTCCGCCCAGGCCACCGACACCGGCGTCAACCGCGCGACCAAAGCGCTGTTCGAGAAGGTGAAGACGCCGGCGCAGATGGTGGCGCTTGGCGAGGACAAGCTGATCCAGCACGTCAAGACGATCGGACTGTTCCGCGCCAAGGCGAAAAACGTCATCCGGCTATCGGAGATGCTCGTGGAGCGGCATGGCGGCGAGGTGCCGCATGACCGCGCCGCGCTCGAGGCGCTGCCGGGCGTCGGCCGCAAGACGGCCAACGTGGTGCTGAACATCGCCTTCGGCGAGCCGACCATCGCGGTCGACACGCATCTGTTCCGGCTCGGCAACCGCACCGGGCTGGCGCCGGGCAAGACGCCGCGGGAGGTCGAGGACAAGCTGCTGAAGCGGGTGCCGGCGGAGTTCATGCGCCATGCCCACCACTGGCTGATCCTGCACGGCCGCTACGTCTGCAAGGCGCGCAAGCCGGATTGCGCGTCGTGCGTCGTCGCCGAGCAATGCAAGTTCAAGGGCAAGAACACGGCGGCGTGACCGCCGGACGCGGCGTCAAAGGCGGCCGGCGCGGCGCCCCACCGCCGGCAGCGGACCCTGGCGCGAGGCCCGCGCGCCACGCGTCATCAGGCGCAACGTCTCGGTCTCCAGCCCCTTCAGCGCGCCTTCTGTCTTGAGCAGGCCCGCTAGGCGCAGCACGACAAGGCCGTGCATCGCGGCCCACATGGCGTGGCCGACCAGCAGCGGATCGCCGTCGATCAGGCCGGCCGTCTTCATGTCCTCGGCCTGCCGCGTGATGAAGGCGCGCGCGCGGGCGCTCTCGTAGGCCAGCTCGGGATGCGCCGTGTCCTCGTGCCGGTGCAGATCGAACATGATCCTGTAGGCGGCGGGGTTGGCGTAGGCGAAGGCGAGGTAGGCGGCGCCAACGGCGCGGGCCCGGTCGGCCGGGTCGACGTACCGCCGCGCCTCGGCGTCGAGCGCGTCGGCGAAGCGGCGGAACGCGTCGGCCCGCACCGTCGCCAGGATCTCGTCCTTGTCCTTGTAGTAGCGGTACGGCGTCTTCGGACTGCATCCCAAGTCCGCCGCCAGCCGCCGCATCGTGACGCCGTCGTAGCCGTAGCGCGCGAACTGGTCGGTGGCGACGGCGCACAGGCGCGCACGGAAAGCGGCGATATCGGCGTCGGTGAGTATCTTGGGCATCGCGGGCTAGGCCGGAACGCCGGGATCGCGCGCCGCCATGCCGTCGAACGCGCCCAGCAGGTCGGCGCGCCAGCGGTGCAGCGGGTCGTCGGCCTCGATCAGCCGCAGCGGCGAGACGGTCTTCGCCCACATGAAGGCGCCGAACACGCAGTAATCGGCGTAGCCCGGCCGATCGCCGCATAGATAGGGCTGCCGCGCCACGGTCTGGCGCACCGGCTCCAGCGCGCGGCGGAAGGCGGCGATCTTCGCGTCGGGATCGGCGCGCATCGCCTCCAGCGTCATCCCCGCCTTCTTCTCCCGGTCGGCGCGGAAGTAGGGCTGGTCGGCCGCGGGGATGTGGTCCCACGTCGCCGGCCACAACAGCAGACGCAGCGCGCCCAGCAATTCGACATCGGCGAAGCGGTTGACGAACAGCGTCATCGCCCGGCCCTTGGCGCCGCCGAACAGGGTCGGCCGGTCGGGATAGAAATCCTCCAGATGCTGGGCGATCATCCAGCTGTCGTGGATCCAACGCCCGTCGTCGACCAGCACCGGCACGAGCCCCTGCCCCGACGGCGCCAGCTTGTGCTTCTCGCCGTAGCCGATCGGCACGCGCTCGACATCGAGCCCCTTGTGGGCCAGAGCCATGCGCGCGCGCCACACGAACGGGCTCGGCTCGCGGCCGCCCTCGATGCGCAGCGTGTAGAGCTGGAGTGCCATGGCCGGCGCCTACGCCGTCTCCTCGAACAGCTCGCGGCCGATCAGCATGCGGCGGATCTCGCTGGTGCCGGCGCCGATCTCGTAGAGCTTGGCGTCGCGCAGGAAGCGGCCCGTGGGCAGGTCGTTCATGTAGCCGACGCCGCCCATGATCTGCATGGCGTCGAGCGTCATCTGCGTCGCCTTCTCGGCCGCGTAGAGGATGGCGCCGGCGGCGTCCTTGCGCGTCGTCTTGCCGGCGTCGCACGCCTTGTTGACGGCGTAGACGTAGGCGCGGCTGGCGTTCATCGTGGTGTACATGTCGGCGATCTTGCCCTGCACCAGCTGGAAGGTGCCGATCGGCTGGCCGAACTGCTTGCGCTCGTGGATGTAGGGCAACACCACGTCCATGCAGGACTGCATGATGCCCAGCGGCCCGGCCGCCAGCACGGCGCGCTCGTAGTCCAGCCCGCTCATCAGCACGTTGACGCCCTTGCCGACGGCGCCGAGCACGTTCTCCTCCGGCACCTCGCAATCCTCGAACACCAGCTCGCCCGTCGACGAGCCGCGCATGCCCAGCTTGTCGAGCTTCTGCGCCACCTTGAAACCCTTGAAGCCGGTCTCGACGATGAAGGCGGTGATGCCGCGGTGGCCGGCGGCGGGATCGGTCTTGGCGTAGACCACGATCACCTGCGCGTCGGGACTGTTGGTGATCCACATCTTCGTGCCGTTCAGCACGTAGCGGTCGCCCTTCCTCTCGGCCCGCAGCTTCATCGACACCACGTCCGAGCCGGCGCCGGACTCGCTCATCGCCAGGCTGCCGACGTGCTCTCCCGACATCAGCTTCGGCAGGTATTTGCGCTTCTGCGCGTCGTTGCCGTTGCGGCGCAGCTGGTTGACGCAGAGGTTGGAGTGCGCGCCGTAGCTGAGCCCGACCGAGCCCGAGCCGCGGCTGATCTCCTCGACCGCGATCGCCTGCTCGAGATAGCCCAGCCCGGCGCCGCCGTACTCCTCCTCCACGGTGATGCCGAGCAGGCCGAGCTCGCCCATCTTCGGCCACAGCTCGCGCGGGAAGCGGTCGTCCTTGTCGATCTCGGCGGCGATCGGCGCGACCTCGTCGGCGGTGAACCGCCGCACGGTTTCGCGGATCTGGTCGGCGGTCTCGCCGAGCATGAAGTCGAACGGCGGCAGGGAATTCGGGATCATCTCGGCGCTCCGGCGGGTCGGGACGGGGGAACGGCGCGGCTCACTCGTCCGGCCGCACCCGGACGTTGATGCTGATGAGCTTCCAGGCGCCGTCCGACATCAGGTAGTCGAGGCTGAAGGAGACGCGGCTGGGCTTGGTCGCGAAGTAGCCGCGGATCAACAGCGCACCGCGCCCGTCGATCACGGGATCCTCCGACATGACCGGCTCCTGGGCGGCGATCGGCGCGATGTCGATCCCCTGGTCGGAGAACGACCGGAACGCCTGCCGCAGCTTCTCCGGCGTGAACTGCTGGCGGAACGGCGTCGCCAGCCGGGCGTGGAACACGTCGAAATTGCCGCTCTGGACGGCGTCGTTGAAGCCGATCAGCGAGTTCTTGATCAGCACCTCCTGGTGCGTCGGCGACGGCATCCGCTGCGCGGCGGCCGGCGCCGCGGCCGCCGCGACGGCGAGCAGCGACAGCGCCGCGACGATCCAGCGGCGCGCGACGATGGGGAGGCGCGCGACAGGGGCGCATCGGGCGAGGGTCATGGCTTCACTCCGCGTCGGACGGCTATGTCCGCCGTCTAGCCCGCGCCGCCGCCGGCGCGGAGTCTTTCCGCCGCCGCCATCACAGCAGGAACAGGGCCGCAAGCCCGAGGAAGGCGAGGAAGCCGATCACGTCGGTCACCGTCGTCAGGAACACGGTCGACGACACGGCGGGATCGATCCGCGCGCGCTGCAGGCCCAGCGGGATCAGCGTGCCGGCCAGCCCGGCGGCGACCAGGTTCAGGACCATGGCGGCGCCGATCACGGCGGCGATGCGCCAGTCCTGGAACCACACCCACGTCACCGCGCCGACCAGGACCGCGAACATGATCCCGTTGGCGCCGCCGACGAAGATCTCCTTCACCACGAAGCGCAGCGCGTTGGTCGCCGTCAGCTCGCCGGTCGCCAGCGCCCGCACCGCGACGGTGACGGTCTGGGTGCCGGCGTTGCCGCCCATCGAGGCGACGATCGGCATCAGGACGGCCAGCGCCACGATCTTCTGCAGCTCGACCTCGAACTGGCCGATCACCGCCGAGGCGAGGAAGGCGGTGCCGAGGTTGATGAACAGCCACCAGAAGCGCGAGCGCGTGGTGCGCGCCACCGGCTCGTGGATGTCGATGGTGGCGACGCCGCCCATCGCGGCGATGTCGGCCTCGGCCTCCTCGTCGATCACGTCGACCACGTCGTCGACCATGATCACGCCCAGCAGGCGCCGCTCGTCGTCGACCACGGGGCAGGACACGAGGTTCTGGTCGCGGAAGACGTGCGCCACCGCCTCCTGGTCGGCGGTCACGGGAATCGACGGGATATCGGGATCCATGATCTCGACGATCGGCACCGGCCGTTTGGCGCGCAGCATCCGGCCGAGCGCGACGGAGCCGCGCAGGCGGCGTTCCGAATCGGTGACGAACAGGTCGTAGACGTCGTCCGGCAGGTCGGTCGCCTCGCGGCAATGGTCAATCACCTGGCCGACCGTCCACGTGTCGGGCACCGCGACCAGCGTGCGCTGCATCAGGCGGCCGGCGCTGTCCTCGGGATAGGCCAGCGTCTCCTCGATTACGGCGCGCTCGGCGGCCGGCATCTCGGCCAGCACCTCGCGCCGCTCCTGCTCTGTCAGGTCCTCGATGATCTCGGCGGCGTCGTCGGCGTCGAGCTCCTGGGCGGCGGCGGCGATGTCCTTGGCGTCGAGGCTGTCGAGGACGTCGTCGCGGACCTCGTCGTCGAGCTCGACCAGGGTCTCGGGGTCGAAGCTATCCTTGAGGATACCGACGAGTTGCGAGCGCTCGTCCGGCGCCACCTGCTCCAGCACGTAGGCGACGTCCGCTGGCCCGAGATCGGCGACGATCCGCCGGATCTCGTCGACCCGCCCGCGCGCCAGATCGTCGAGGATGCCGCGCACGAATGCCGGCGTGACCGGATCGAGCGGCTCGACGACGTGCTCGGATGGCGGGGCGGCGTCGGACTCGCTCACTGGACCCTCCCGGGGACGCCGGGCGACGGACCCGGACCTACGGTATAGCCGCCAAACACAAAGGCCGCCTCGTCGAGGCGGCCTTCGTTGTCGTGTCCCGTCCGGGCAGGAGCCGGATTGGCGCGGCCGAGAAGACTCGAACTTCCACGGTGTTACCCGCTAGCACCTCAACCGGCAACGCAACACCCAGACGGTTGATCTAAAACATCTATCCGGCTCCACACAAGTCGCGCCGGTCCAAAACATCCCCAAAACGGCGCAATGCGGCGCAACGGATAGTAGGTCAGCCGTTACCAGCCATGGTCACCGGCAGCGCCGCGACTCGCGGACACGTTCATCTGAGCGACGTCGACGTGCAAACGTGCCAGTTCATCTGAGCGCCACCCTCTCCTTTCTTTCCGTGGCACCAACCGCTTCTATTCAGCAGCTCACCCCAGACCTCTCGAGCGCCGCACGCCCGCCACGTATCCTCTACGTCTGGGGGTCCGCCACGGCACTTCGAATTTGCCTCCTGCCAACGGTCGACCATCTGAGCGGCGGTCGGTGTCTGGGCAAACGCTGGCCCGATCGCAAAAAATGCCAGCGCGAAAATCGCCGCCTTTAATGGCATCCCTGACCCCCATTGCTCGACTCAGTCGGGTCATGATGGACGAACCCAAAGCGGAAAGCGATGCCGTCGATGTGTCAGCCGCTCAATCCGCGCTAGCCTCGACCGCTAGGCGCGATAGCTGGCAACGATCTAGTGACTGGCTGGGGGATAGGCTGTAACGCGCTAGAGTGCGCTGAAATGAGCGCCGATGAGCGCAACGGCGGCGCAACGGCACAAAAAAGACCCCCGCTCGGGGGGTCTTCTTCTTGTCCGGTGTTCCCCAGGCTATCCGACGATACCAAGGACTTGGTGCGGCCGAGAAGACTCGAACTTCCACGGTGTTACCCGCTAGCACCTCAAGCTAGTGCGTCTACCAATTCCGCCACGGCCGCACTTGTCCGGTCCGCCGGCTGGGAACGGTCCGGCGGCCGGGAAACCCCGACCACCGTCCCGCGCGCGGGGGATAGCAAATCGACCGCCGCGGGGCAAGGCGCCCGCGACGGCGCGCCGGGTGGCGGGCCGGCATCCGAGCGGCCATATTCCGGGGCATGACGATGCCCGGCCCGATCGAATGGCGCGTCGCGGACCGGCCGGTGCCGTATCCCGAGGCGCTGGCGGCGATGGACGCCCGCGTGGCGGCGATCCGCGACGGCGCCGCGCCGGAGATGGTGTGGCTGCTGGAGCATCCCCCGCTCTACACGGCGGGCACCAGCGCCAAGGCGGGCGATCTGCTGGCGCCCGGCCGCTTCCCGGTGTTCGCGGCCGGCCGCGGCGGGCAGTACACCTACCACGGCCCCGGCCAGCGCGTGGCCTACGCCATGATCGACCTGCGCGGGCGCCGCGGCGACGTGCGGCGCTACGTCCACGATCTCGAGGAGTGGGTGATCGGCGCGCTCGCCCGCTTCAACGTGACGGGCGAACGCCGGGCCGACCGGGTGGGCGTCTGGGTGGCGCGGCCGGACCGGCCGCCGCGCCCGGGCCCGGACGGCGCGTTGATTCCAGCCGAGGATAAGATCGCCGCCATCGGCGTGCGGATCCGCCATTGGGTGGCGTTCCACGGCGTATCGATCAACGTCGAGCCCGACCTGTCGCATTTCGACGGCATCGTACCGTGCGGCATCGCCGCGCACGGTGTCACCTCTCTGGTCGATCTCGGCCTGCCCGTGACGATGGCCGATCTCGACGCGGCGCTGCGGGAGTCGTTCGCCGAGGTGTTCGGCCGCGATCCGCCGGCGCCCAGGCCGGACCAGCCGGCGGCCTAGGCGCCGCCGGCCGTCGGCGTTATCGCCAGGTCCCCGGAGGCTGCGGCGGCTGACCGCCCTGCTGCTGCGGTGCGCCCTGCTGAGGCGGGTAGCCCTGCTGCGGCGGATATCCCTGCTGCGGCGGGTAACCTTGCTGAGGCGGATAGCCCTGCTGCGGGGGATAGCCCTGCTGCGGCGGGTAACCTTGCTGAGGCGGATAGCCCTGCTGCGGGGGATAGCCCTGCTGCGGCGGGTATCCCTGTTGCGGAGGATAGCCCTGCTGCGGCGGATAGCCGGCGGGCTGCGGCGGGTAGCCCTGTGGCGGATAGCCTTGCGGGTATCCGGCGGGTGCCGCCATGCCGGCGGGCATGCCGGCCGGTGCCGCGACCGCGCGCGCCGCCCGGCGGCCGCGCGCCAGCATCCACAGACCGGCGACGATCGCCGTGCCGAGGACCAGCAGCAGGATGCCGACCACCGGCCGGTAGACGATCCAGGCGATCGCGATCGTCAGCAGGCCGAAGAACGCCGTCAGCGCCAGCGCGATGAAGCCCGTGCCCATGCGGATGATGTCGCCGATGATTGGAATGACGTCGCCCAGCACGCCGAACGGGCGGAAGAACATCACCCAGCCGATGAACATCGCCACCAGCCCGACTCCGCGGATGATCCAGGTGAGCGTGGCGTTGCTGTCCTGCGCCGCCTTGAACATCTGCGCCGCCGGCACGAGCCCCTTCTCGAGCATCAGCAGCTGGTCGCCGGCCTTGGTCTGGTACGACGCGAAGCCGCCGCCGGCCTGCCGGCCGATCACCGACAGGTCGGGCGAGGTGACGACCTGGTAGGAGATGCGGATGTCGCCGATGCGCGGCTGCGCGGGATCGGCGCCGATGTAGATGCGGCCGTCGGCCAGCCGGCCCTGTCCGCCGGTGATCTGTCGCACGGTGGCGTCGACCGCGGGATCCAGGGTGAAGGCCGCGCCGCCGCCGACGCGGCTGAGATTGGCCTGCGAGAGCTGGAAGGCGCCCAAGGTCGCGCCCGAGACGGTGAAGTCGCGGCCGGTGTAGCGCATCTGCGGATTCTGGTGGCCGCCCTGCTGCTTGAAGCGGCTGGAGTCGTTGCGGCTGTCGGACCAGGTGCGGACATAGGTGTAGGTCGTGACCTTCTCCTCGCTGCCACCCATGTTCTTGCGCGTCTCGGTCTTCGACTCCTCCTTCCACTGGTACATCTCGGCCTTGCGGATCAGCCGGATCGCCTGCGTCGTCACGCCGAACTCCTGGTCCGTCACCGGCCCGGCGAGCTTCAGCGGACCCGAGACGTGCACCAGCGCGTTCTCGTTGGCGGGGTCGACGCGTTCGATCGCGACGCTCTTCACCAGGCCCGCGCCCTCGGTCAGCGACCGCGCGGTGGTGACGGCGCGGCCCTCGTTCCAGAACAGCCCGACGATCGAGCCGAGCCCGAGCGCGACGCCGACGAGCACGCCGACGATGGCCTCCTGGAGGCGCTGGAACCACGATTTACGCGTGGTCTCTGTATAGCCGCCGCCCTCGCCGCCGCCTTCGCCGCCGAACTCGCCGGGCGACCCCAGCCCGCCATCCGACGCCGCGCCGCTCCAGCTATCGCTCGGCGCCGAACTGCCGCTGCTTTCGTCGGACATCCCAAATCCCCCTGTCGCGCAATTCCGCCGCCGGTCACCTTATCCGTTCGGCGGGCGAATTGACCGCCCACCCGGCTTCGTGCCAGCGTCCGCCACCGTCCAACGCGACGGCGCGATGAATCATCCTACGGAGGCCCCTCATGATCCAGTGGAAAACCCTGCGCGCGCCGCTGGCCGCGCTGGCGCTGGCCGTCGCCGCGACCGTCGTGATCCCCGCCGGCGAGGCCTTCGCGCAGGCGACGTGCCGGACGAAGTGCACCGAGGAGGAGAATGCCTGCCTGTCGCGCACAGGCAACAAAAGCCAGTGCGGCGGCAAGGCCCAGACCTGCATGGCCAAGTGCAAATGAGTAGATGAGCGTCGCCGCGACGGCCCCTCAAGCCGTATCGCGGCGCGTGAATCCCGCAGCGACCTCCACGGCGCCGTCGGCCACCTCGACGCCGTCGACGCGCGCCGACGGCGGCCCCGCGCGGCAGGCCGCGATCATCGCATCGACCGCCGCCGGCGCTCCTGACAGGGCGGCCTCGACGCCGCCGTCGCGGCGGTTGCGAACCCAGCCGTCGAGGCCCAGCGCCCGCGCGCGGCGCGCGGTCCATTCGCGGAAGCCGACTCCCTGCACGATCCCGCGCACCCGCACCGTGACGACGCGCGGCGGCGACGTCATCGCGTCCACACTCCGGCGAGGCCGGCCAGCGCCTGGAACGTGAGCGCCACGCCGCTGGCGAGCAGCAGGCCCAGCACCAGCGTCCGGAAGCCCGCCGGCGAGACGTAGCGGTAGGCATGGGCGCCGATCCAGGCGCCGACCACCAGCACGGGCACCATCGCGGCGCAGCGCCACGCCAGCGCAGCGTCGATGTGGCCTGCGACGACGAGGCCGGCCAGCGCGACGGCGTGGCAGAAGCTGTTGAACATCGTGAACAAGGCGCGCTGGCGCTCGCGGGTCCAGCCGCGCAGGACGCCCCATACCGCCGGCAGCACGCCGCACAACCCCACCAGGCCGCCGAGCACGCCGCTGGCCCAGCCGACGGCGATGTCGGCGGGCTTTCCGGCCCGCGCGACCCGCAGCCGTCCGCCGGCGAGAAGCTGGAACGTGGCGAAGGCCGCGATGACGATGCCGATCGACAGGCGGAAGGTCGCCAGATCGACGCGCGCGATCAGCCACGTGCCGATCGGCAGGCCGAACGCGGCGCCGACCAGCATCGGCGCCAGCACCGGCCACTCGACGCGGCGCCACTGCGAGGGGATCGCCATCGACTGCGCGATCAGCGATCCGAACACGACCAGCGTCGCGAGCTCGGGGATCGGATAGCGCCAGACCCAGAACGACAGCGCGACCAGCCCGAACGCGAAGCCGGCGACGCCGGTGACGAACGCCGCCGCGAAGGCGCCGGCCAGCAGGACCGCGAGGTCGAGATCCACCGCGGCGTCTAGGCGAACTCGAGGATCTTCTGGTCGACCCGCAGGCTCTCGCCGGCCTGGGCGTGCAGCTTCGAGACGGTGCCGTCGCGCGTCGCGCGCAGCACGTTCTCCATCTTCATCGCCTCGACCGTGGCCAGCGCCTCGCCGGCCTTGACCTCCTGACCCTCGGCCACCTGCACGGCCTTGAGCAGGCCGGGCATGGGCGACAGCAGGAACTTCGAGGTGTCCGGCGGCGCCTTCTCCGGCATCAGCCTCAGCAGCTCCGCGCGCCGCGGGCTGAGCACGAGCACGTGCGCCTGGCCGCCGGCGTGGAACAGCGTGTAGCCGGCGCCGCGCGGGTCGACCTGCGCGACGACGCGCCGGCCGTCGACCTGGGCGTCGAACAGCGGTTCGCCCGGGCTCCACGCCGTCTCGATCTCGAGCTCGCGGCCACCGACCTGGGCGACGAAGGCGCTGCCGCCGCCGCCGACATGGGCGCGGTGGTGCTCGCCGTTGAGGATCACGACCACGTCGTCCTCCGGCGGCGCCATGCCGGCGCGCTGGGTGACGATCTGGTCGATGGTGGCGGCGATGCCGACGAGCACGGCGGGATCCTTCGGCGGCAGGTGCGCCGCCGTGAAGCCGCCCTTGAACTCCTCGGCGATGAAATTGGTCGTCAGCCTGCCGGCCCGGAAGCGCGGATGCGCGATCAGGGCGGCGAGGAAGCTCATGTTGTGGTTCAGGCCGCGGACGTAGTACTCGTCGATCGCCTCGAGGAGACGGTCGGCGGCGGCGTCGCGCGTCGGGCCGTAGGCGCACAGCTTGGCGATCATCGGATCGTAGAACATGCTGATCTCGCCACCCTCGTACACGCCGGTGTCGACCCGCACCGTGTCCGAGTTGGCCGGCGCCCGGTACTTCACCAGCCGGCCGGTCGAGGGCAGGAAGTTGCGGAACGGATCCTCGGCGTAGACGCGCGCCTCGACGGCCCAGCCCTTGAGCTCGACGTCGGCCTGCGCGAACGGCAGCTTCTCGCCGGCGGCGACGCGGATCATCAGCTCGACGAGGTCGAGGCCGGTGATCAGCTCGGTCACCGGGTGCTCGACCTGCAGCCGCGTGTTCATCTCGAGGAAGTAGAAGTTGCGGTCCTTGTCGACGATGAACTCGACCGTGCCGGCCGACTTGTACTTCACCGCCTTCGCCAGCGCGACCGCCTGCTCGCCCATCGCCTTGCGCGTCGCGGCATCGAGGAACGGGCTGGGCGCCTCCTCGATCACCTTCTGGTGGCGGCGCTGGATCGAGCATTCGCGCTCGCCGAGATAGACGCAGTCCCCGTGGGCGTCGGCCATCACCTGGATCTCGATGTGGCGCGGCTCCTCGACGTACTTCTCGATGAACACGCGGTCGTCGGCGAAGCTCGATTTGGCCTCGCTGGTCGCCGAGTCGAAGCCCTCCTTGGCCTCGGCGTCGTTCCACGCCAGTCGCATGCCCTTGCCGCCGCCCCCGGCCGACGCCTTGATCATCACGGGATAGCCGACGCGGCGCGCGATCTTCACCGCCTCGTCCGAGTTCGGGATCGCCTCGAGGTGCCCGGGCACCGTGCTGACGCCGGCCTTCTGGGCGAGGATCTTGGACTCGATCTTGTCGCCCATCGCGTAGATGGCGTGGCTGTCGGGACCGATGAACACGATCCCCGCCGCCGCCAGCGCCTTCTGGAACTCCTGCTTCTCCGACAGGAACCCGTAACCGGGATGCACCGCCTGCGCGCCGGTCGCCTTGCACGCCTCGACGATGCGGTCGACCAGCAGGTAGCTCTGGGCCGAGGGCGGCGGGCCGATGAACACCGCCTCGTCGGCCTCGCGCACGTGCAGCGCGTCGGCGTCGGCCTCGGAGTAGACCGCCACCGTCTTGATGCCCATCGCGCGCGCCGTCCGGATCACGCGGCACGCGATCTCGCCGCGGTTGGCGATCAGGATCTTGTCGAACGGCGGCTTCGCGGGACGCGACGCCAGGGTCTTGGCCGCGGCGGGCGACGGCGCGTCGCCCGCGGGGGCCGCCTTGGCGGCCGGCGCCTTCTTCGTCGCGGGCTTGCGTGCGGTGGCCATGGGTCTCTCCTTCACCAACGCGTTCAATGCAGGGGCCGCTCGGACAGGCCGAGCGCGCGGATAACGAAGGCCAGCCGTTCGGCGACTTCCTCGAGCGCCTTGTAGCGCCCCGACGCGCCGCCATGACCGGCCGACATCTCGGTGCGCAGCAGCAGCACGTTGTCGTCGGTCTTGCTGGCGCGCAGCTTCGCCGCCCACTTGGCGGGCTCCCAGTACGTCACGCGCGGATCGTGCAGGCCGGCGCTGATCAGCATCGCCGGATAGGACTGGCGCGCGACGTTGTCGTACGGGCTGTAGCCGCGGATGTAGTCGTAGAAGACCTTGTCGGCCGGGTTGCCCCATTCGACGTATTCCGGCGGCGTCAGCGGCAGGGTCGAATCGAGCATCGTCGACAGCACGTCGACGAACGGCACCATCGCGAGCACGGCGCCGAACAGGTCGGGCCGCATGTTGGCGACGGCGCCCATCAGCATGCCGCCGGCGCTGCCGCCCATCGCCGCGATGCGGCCGGGACGCGTCGCGCCGACCGCCACGAGATGCTCGGCGCAGGCGATGAAGTCGGCGAAGGTGTTGCGCTTCTTCAGCAGCTTGCCGTCGTCGTACCAGCCGCGGCCCATCTCCTCGCCGCCCCGGATATGGGCGATCGCCCAGATCACGCCGCGGCGCAGGAACGGCACGCGGCCGGACGAGAAGCCCGGATCCATCGACGCGCCGTACGAGCCGTAGCCGTAGAGCAGCAGCGGCCCGCCGCCGTCGGCCGGGGTCGCGCGGTGGCGCACCGTCGTGATCGGCACGCGCGCGCCGTCATGCGACACGGCCCACAGACGGTCCACGACGTAGTCGGCCGGGTCGTGGCCGGGCACGCGCGTCGCCTGCAGCTCGTCCAGCCGCGCGGCCGGGACGTCGTAGTCGTACCAGGTGCTGGGACGCGCCGGCGACTGGTAGACCAGCCGCAACGTCCGGCGATCCCATTGGCGTCCGCCGGCGACGGAGATCGTGTAGGCCGGATCGGGGAACGCGACGATCCGCCCTGCGGACATGTCGCGGTGGCCGCCCTCGACCACGCGCACGCGCTTCAACCCCTCGGCGCGCTCCGTCAGCCACCAGAAATCGCGCGCCGCGCCGAAGCCGGCGATGAAGACGTCGTCGCGTCCCGGCACCACTTCGGTCCAGTTCGCCTCGCGTGGATCGGCCAGAGGCGCGCGCACGAGGCGGAAGTTGAGATGGCGGTCGTTGGTGCGGATCAGCAGCTCGTCGCCGCGGTCGACCACGTCGTATTCATGGTCGTCGCGCCGCGCCAGAACGAGCGTCGGCGCCGCCGCCGGCGCGTCCAGCGGCAGCAGCCGCGTCTCCGAGCTGTTCTTGGCCGCCGATTCGATCTGAAGAAAACGGCCGGACGCCGTCTCGCCGATGCCCAGGAAGAAGCCGGGATCGGACTCCTCGTAGACCAGCGGATCGTCCCCGGTGGCGCCGAGCGTGTGGCGGTGCACCCAGCGCGGCCGTTGCTTGTCGTCCTGTCGGACGTAGAACAACGTCGCCGAATCGGCCGACCACGCCAGACCGGGCGCGCAGGCGGCGGCGCCCTCGTGGATGTCGGCGCCGGTCGCCAGGTCGCGGACGCGCAGACGCAGCCGCTCCGAGCCGTCGCGGTCGTCGAGGATCGCCAGCCGGCGGTGGTCGGGCGACACGGCCCAGCCGCGCACGGCGTAGAACGGCTTGCCGACCGCCTCGACGTTGGCGTCGAGGATCGTGGTCTCGGGGCCGTCGAGCGCGTCGCGCCGGTACCACGACGGATACTCCTGCCCGGCGCGGAACCGGAAGCCATACCAACGGCCGTGGATCCAATCCGGCGGCGCGGTCTCGTCCGGCACCACCAGCGCCTTGAACTCCTCGAGCAGCGCCGGGCGCGGATCGCCCTCGCCGCCGAGCACGGCGTCGACATAGGCGTTCTCGGCCGCGAGATGGTCGAGCACGCGCTTGTCGTTGACCTCGGGATAGGCGGGATCGCGCAGCCAGTGGAACGGATCGTCCCGCCCGTCGGCGTGGCGGTACGGCTCCTCGCGCGCGCGGCGGCGCGGCGAAGGCGGACTGGCGGAACGGACCGGGCATCGCGGTCACGACGGGCGGCACCGGGGCGTCACAGCGGGATGTTGCCGTGCTTGCGCCAGGGATTCTCGAGCTTCTTGTTCTTCAACAGCGCCAGCGCCTTGTTGACGCGCCGGCGGGTGCCGTGCGGCATGACGACGTCGTCGATGAAGCCGCGGTTGGCGGCGATGAACGGGTTGGCGAATTTCTCGCGGTACTCCGCCTCGCGCGCCGCGATCTTCGCGGGATCGCCGATGTCGGAGCGGAAGATGATCTCGACCGCGCCCTCCGCGCCCATCACCGCGATCTCGGCGCCGGGCCACGCGTAGTTCACGTCGCCGCGCAGATGCTTGGACGCCATGACGTCGTAGGCGCCGCCATAGGCCTTGCGCGTGATGACGGTGACCTTGGGCACGGTGGCCTCGGCGTAGGCGTAGAGCAGCTTGGCGCCGTGCTTGATGATGCCGCCGTACTCCTGCGCGGTGCCGGGCAGGAACCCGGGCACGTCGACGAAGGTGACGATGGGGATGTTGAAGGCGTCGCAGAAGCGCACGAAGCGCGCCGCCTTCTTCGAGGAGTCGATGTCCAAGCAGCCCGCCAGCACCATCGGCTGGTTGGCGACGAAGCCGATCGTGTCGCCGTTCATGCGCCCGAAGCCGACGACCATGTTGCCGGCGTAGTCGGGTTGCAGCTCGAAGAAATCGCCCTCGTCGACCACCTTGTGGATCAGTTCCTTGATGTCGTAGGGCTTGTTGGGATTGTCCGGCACCAGCGTGTCGAGTGAGAAATCGTCGCGGAACGGATCGTCGCGCGTCGGCCGCGACGGCGCCTTCTCGCGGTTGTTCAGCGGCAGGAAGTCGTAGAAGCGGCGCAGCTGCAGCAGCGCCTCGACGTCGTTCTCCAGCGCGAGATCGGCGACGCCCGATTTCGTCGTGTGCGTGATGGCGCCGCCCAGCTCCTCCTGCGTGACCGTCTCGTGCGTGACCGTCTTCACCACGTCGGGACCGGTCACGAACATGTAGGAGCTGTCCTTCACCATGAAGATGAAGTCGGTCATGGCCGGGGAGTAGACCGCGCCACCGGCGCACGGACCCATGATCATCGAGATCTGCGGGATGACGCCCGACGCCATGACGTTGCGCTGGAACACGTCGGCGTATCCCGCGAGGCTGTCGACGCCCTCCTGGATGCGGGCGCCACCGGAATCGTTGATCCCGATCACCGGCAGGCCGTTTTTCATGGCCGTGTCCATGACCTTGCAGATCTTCTGGGCGTGCGCCGCCGGCAGCGATCCTCCGAACACGGTGAAATCCTGGCTGAACACCATGACGGGGCGGCCGCCGATCTTGCCGTGGCCGGTCACCACACCGTCGCCGGGATACCTCTGCTCCGCCATGCCGAAATCGGTGCAGTCATGCTCGGCGAACATGTCGAATTCTTCGAAGGAGCCGTCGTCGAGCAGGATCTCGAGACGCTCCCGCGCGGTCAGCTTGCCTTTGGCGTGCTGCGCCTCGATGCGCTTGGCGCCGCCGCCGAGGCGGGCCGCCGCCCGCCTTTCCTCAAGGCGCTGGAGCGTATTCTGCATTGGGTCTCCCCCGACGACTATCCGTTCGCAAAACGCGCGCCATCCCGAGCCCCGGCCGGACCCGCGCGGCATCGCGTTCGAAAAAGCGCCCGCCCATACCACCGCACCGCCAATGACGCTAGGCGGCCTCGTCACCGGACTGTAATTTTATTGCGCGACGATCGCCGGCTGTACAGTGCCGCAGAGACGCCGAACGCCGAGAGGAATGTCGTGCCGCCGCCGGCGGCGCCCTCATGCGGCGCATCCCGGCCGCGACACGGATCGGTTCGTTGGCGAGCCCGCGGATCCTCTCCGCCCGCGGCGCGGGTGTCCCTCTCTACATGTTGAATGTCGCGCCGACCGCCGACGCCGCAGGCGGCCGCCAGTCGTGGCGGTCCTCGGGTGGCCATCGGGCCGGTGCATCCGGTCGACGACGTCGGCCGGGCATCGGTTGGACGCGTCGGATCACATCTGCCAATAGACGGCCGTCACCACCGCGGAGCGTCTCCCCGCATGTCCGAGCAAGCGCGGGCTCTAAGCATCCTGGCGCTGTCGCTGTTCAGCGGCGTGGGCGCGCTCTTGTTGTCGTTCGCGGCATGGATGGCGGCGGACAACGCCTCCGTCTTATTGACCCACGAGCGTGCGAACGCCGAGGTCGTCAGGAGCGAACGCATCGGATCGGGATCCGGCAAAGTGAACCACTACGCTGTCGTGGTCCGCTACGACGGTCCGCGAGGCCGCCGCACCGCGCGCGTCGATCGCTCGACCAGCCACTACGAGCCCGGCGAGACGCTGACCATCTACTACAAGCCCGAGACGGCCCACAGAGTCGTCGCCGGCGGCTTCATGGCGATGTGGTTCTTCCCGCTGATTCTGGCGGCACCCGGCCTGGCGGCGGTGTTCTTCGGATTGCGACCGAAGGACCTGAGACGCCTACCGCCGTCGACGTGAGGCGGATCGGCGGCCCTCAACGGGATCGGTAGACGCAATCCCACGCGATTCCATCGAGGAACCGGTCGAGTTGGCGCGCGCCGCCGTTGAAGGCGTTGCGGTCGACCGACACGCCGTCGATGCGGCCGCTGGGCATCCGCGGCGACGCCGACCGTTTGCCGTCGGTGTACTGCCAGAACGTCCAGGTGGACCATGGCAGCCCCTCGACGTTGGGCCAGGGGGACGCGCCGGTCGGCCGGCCGCGGTGGTCCACCGTGGCGCGGTAGTTGGCTATCCAGAGGTGCTGCCGGGCGAGCGTCGCCCAGACATGGGGCGAGGACATCATCTCGCCCTTGCGGTCGTGGAAGAAATTCTCGTTGCTGTAGATCAGCGCGGTGCGGCCGGTGCGCGCCATCAGGCGGGTCAGGAAGCCGGCGACCTCGTTCACGTCCATGTAGTTGTCGGGATCGCCGTTGGACGGCTCCCAGTCCAGCGCCAGAACGATCCGCCGCGACGCCGACGGGAGCTGGTCGCAGGTCGTCTTCACCAGTTTGAGGAAGTCGTCGGCCTGCCGCGCGCCGGTGCCGGTGCGCGTCGCCAGATGGTAGGCGCCGACCCGCAGGCCGACGGCGGCGGCCTGCTTGATCTGGTCGTCGAACCGGTAGTCGGAGTCGCTGAAATTGCCGACGTCGAGCCCCATGGTGGCGCGGTGGATGATCAGCGCGATGCCGTGCGTCGAGCGTAGCCGGGCGTCGATACCGATCTCGTTGTGGCTCGACAGGTCGAGGATCGACGCCGTCATCTCGCGCGCAGCGGCCGGGGTCGACAACAGCAGTCCCGCGAGGGCGAGCGCGCGCGCGATCATCGAACCGCCTCACCCGACATCGGTGGTCCGCCCCTCACGACGTCAGCCGCGCCGGGCCGAGCGCCGCCAGGAACGTCGCGCACGCCGTCGCGTCGCGCCGCAGGCGGTCGAGACGACCGCGCGCCTCGGAATCCTCGCCCCATTTCTCGATCGCGTAGAGCGCGTCGAGCTCCGCCGCCTCGTAGGCGGCCACACCGTCCATCCAGCCGTCCGACACCGCCAGCGCCAGCACCACCGAACCCAGCATCGCCGTGAGGTTGAAAAGCGCCGACAGCGCGAGATCGCCGTGCGCGGCGACGGCGCGGCGGCAGGCGGCGATCGACTCCGCCGACTGCGCGCGGTGCGTGATACCGCTCAGCACGTCGAGACGGACGCCGTGGCGCCGCGCCGCCCAGTCGACCGCCGGTTGCCACGCGCGCGCCTGGCGCAGCGCAAGATCGACCGGCGTCTCGGCGCGGTAGCACAGCAGATCCGAATCGGCGTACTTGCAGATGTCGTCGACCACCTGCTCCCGCCGGTCGGCGGCGCGGTCCAGTCCGGTCACGGCGAGGCGGGTCAGCGGCATGGTTGACGGCGCGACCTTGCCGTCGACGGGTTGCGCCGCCCACTCGGCGGCGATCGCCTCCGCCAGCGTCGCCGTCGGCAGCGCCAGCTCGCGGCCCAGCGGCGTGCGCACGGACTTGCCGTCGAGACGGACGACGAAGACGCCGCCGTCGTTCGCCGCGGCGGCGGCCGATTTGTAGAAACGCTTCATCGTCCGACCATACTCCGACCATCGCTCCCTATCGCCGCGGCCGCGCCGGCGCGCGCGGCGGCCGGTAGTCCGGGGACACCGCCGGCGACACCGGCAGACGCGCGCGGTGGTGCGGCCACAGCGCCTCGATGCGCGCCGCGACCGTGCCGCAGACGGTTCCGCCGGTCAGCGCCCGGTTGCGTCCGGTGGCGTCGAGCGCCGCCGTCAGGCTGGCGTACTTCGCCGGTATCGCGACGCCGCGCCCGGCGGCGGGATTCGATTCCGCCGACATGCGGGCCAGCGTCCCCTTCCACTGCAACGGCTGGGAAGCGGCCGCGAGACTGAAATCGCGTAGCTCCGGCCACAGCACCAGGTCTACGGCCTCGTTGCGCATCTGCACGTAGCCGCCGCCGGCGGCGGCGAAGCGCGGCGCGTCGACCACGAGACGGCGGATGTTGGCGGCGCCGCGCTCGCCCTCGGCGCGGCCGCCGAGCTCGATACGCCCGGCGACGCAGTTGAAGACCTGCCCGCGGCCGGACGCGTTCAACAGCCTTTTCCACTCCGGGCTGAGCAGATGCGCGCCGCCGGCGGCGACCTCGCCAGCGCCGGCCGTGAAATCGACCGTCCCGGTCGCCAGCCCGAGCGACTCCCGCAGGTTACGGCCCGGGCCGCGCAGCTTGACCTCGATGTCGACCAGCGCGCCCTTGAGCACGACGCCGATTCCGAGCAGCGCGGTGAGCTCCTCGACCGGCACGCGCGCCGTCGACGCCGTCAGCGTCAGCACGGGCCCCGGTCCACTGACGTCGACCTGCGCGTCGAGCGAGGCCTGGCCGCCGCCGATCGTCGCGGCCGGCCGGAAGGTCAGCTTGCCGTTGTTGAGACCGATCGACGCCGATAGCGACTGCACGCGCACGGCGGCGCCGACGAGCTCGGTCACGCGCACGGCGGCGACCACGTTCCAGCGGCGGATCGCCTCGACCGGATAGGCGTCGGCGGGGATGACTCGGCCGTCGGCGGGCGCCGCAGGTGCCGGCGCGGTCAACGTCATGGCCGGCGGCGGCGGCGGCGCGCCCGACGCGGGCGTGGAGCCACCGGCGGCGGGCGGCGGCGCGACCGGCGCCGGTCGCTTGCGGAAATCGGCGAGATCGATCCGTTCCGACGTCACGGTGGCGTTCAGCGTCGGGCGGCCGGATTTGTCGGCCCCGAACCTGAGGTCCGCGAGCATCTCGCTGGCGCCGATCTGGAGCTTCTCGATGTCGACGCGGGTGCGGCTGCCGGCGTTGGTGACCTTAAGCCGCAGATCGTACGGCGCCGTCTCGGGCAGCGGAATGCCGAGGACCGGTCCGAGCGCGGCGAGGCTGGCGCCGGCCGTCGTCACCACGACCTCGAGCCGGCGGGCGGTGGCCGGTCCCTTCACGGTGACGGGACCACCGGCCAGCGCGCCCTGGATGTCCAACTCGCCGGGGAAGCCCTTGAGCCACCCGTCGAAAGTTCCCGCCCTGGCGCTGGTCAGCACCAGCGTCTCGCCGCCGTTGACGCGGCCGGAAAACTCTCCCGAGAGCGGCGAGTTGGCCTGCGACGCGCGGCCGACGAAACGGTCGATCGCGATCACGACGGTCGGCCGGTCGTTGGTCTCGCGCAGGGTCAGCGTCGAGCCGTCGACCTCGATCTGTCCGATCCACGGCAGGCTCGGCGTGCTTTTGACCCGGTGCGAGGTGTGGGCGCGGGCGTGCGGGCCGGAATCCTCGACCGGCGCCTCCATGGCGACGTTGCTGCGTCCGTCGGCGTCGCGCTCGATCAGGATGTCTGCGCCGGAGAGCTGGATGCGGCCGACGCGGATCTCGCCAAGCAGCAGCGAGAACGGATCGAGATGCAGCACCACGCGCTTGACGCGCGCCATCTCCGGGCGCGAGCCGCCGGGCGCGTTCGCCAGCACCACGTTCTCGGCGACGGCCGAGGGCGAGAACGTGAAGTTGATCCGCAAGCCGCCCTTCATCGACAGTTCGCGGCCGGTCGCCCGGCGGAACTGCTCGGTGATCTGGTTCTGGTAGCGGGAGAGGTCGCGGGTGCTCGCCCAGACGTAAAGGCCGACCGGCGCCAAGGTCAGCGCCAGCGCCAGGCCCGCAGCGGTCCACAGCCAACGTCTCGCCGTCACGTGTCACCCAGATGGCCGGCCGCGGCCGGCGATGCGCGTGTCTTAGCCGGATCGGGCGCGCCCGTCGCGCGGCAATTCCAATCCCAGCGCGTCCAAGGTCGCGGCGAAATGCGGCGGTGGCGGGGCGGCCAGCCGCAACGTGCCGCCGGCGGGATGCGGCAGCTCGAGCCGGGCGGCGTGGAGATGGAGGCGCCGGGCGATCCCCTCGCCGTCGATGAAGGCCGCGTCGGCGCCGTACTTGGCGTCGCCAAGGATCGGATGACCCAACGCGGCGCAATGGACGCGCAGTTGATGCGTGCGGCCCGTCAGGGGATGGAGCCGGAGCAGCGCCGCCCTCCGGCCGGCGGTGTCGACGACCTCGTACTCGGTGACGGCCGGATCGCCGCTCTTCACGTCGACGGCCATCATCTCGCGGCCGACCGCGCCGCCCGACGATTTCGCCAGCGGCAGGTCGATGGTGCCGCGCGCCTCGCGCGGGACGCCGACGACCACCGCCCAGTAGGTCTTGCGCGCGTCGCGACCGCGGAAGGCGGCGGCGAGCCGGGCCGCCGCCGCGGCGGTCCTGCCGAGCACCAGCAGCCCGCTGGTGTCCTTGTCGAGGCGGTGGACCAACCGGGGCCGGTCGGTCTTCTCGAAGCGCAGGGCGTCGAGCATGCCGTCGACGTGCAGGGTCGTGCCGCTGCCGCCCTGCACCGCCAGGCCGGGCTCCTTGTCGATCGCCAGCACGTCGTCGTCGCGGTGCACGATCCGGCGGATGAGCGCGGCGATCGCCGCCGGTGGCGCGGCGCGGCGGCGGATCGGCGACTCTCCTTCGGTCGCCTCGTCGATCCGCAAAGGCGGCACCCGGATCGACTGGCCGTGGCCCAGCCGGTCGGCGGCTTTGGCCCGTTTGCCGTCGACCCGCACCTGCCCCGTCCGCAGCAACTTCTCCAGCCGCCCGTGCCCGATCTCGGGGTAGTGCCGGCGGAACCAGCGGTCGAGGCGCAGATCGGCCTCGTCGTCGGCGACGACGACGGTCCTGACCGCGGGAGCCGCGGGCGACGCCGTCATGCGAGCCACGCGCGCGCGAGGCGCCAGCCGGCCGCCGTGCCGATCAGGCTGAGCGCGACGGACGCCGCGACGTAGGCGGCAGCCGATGCCCATTGACCGCGCTGCGCCAAGCCGAACGCGTCGAGCGAGAAGGCCGAGAACGTCGTGAATCCGCCCAGCACGCCGGTGATCAACAACGGCCGCCAGTCGCCGTATTCGGGGCGGGCGAGGAACACGGCGGCCAGAACGCCGATCGCGACGCCGCCCAGGGTGTTGACGACCAGCGTCCCCCAGGGAAACGCCACGCCCAGCGCGCGCGCCATGGCGTCGACGACCAGATAGCGGCCGACCGATCCCAACGCGCCGCCGACGGCCACGGCCAAGACTGCGTTCATGCGGCGGAAACTAGAGGGAGGACGCCACCGGAACAAGGCGCCACCGTTTCCATCCGCGCGACCCCGCCTGTTCAACGACCGCGGCGAGCCGCTATAGATGGCCCGGACGCGAGGAGTTCCGTGTGGTGCCGCAGCCCATCTCCGCGAGCGAATTCCCGATCCCGCCGGATGAGGCGCCGACGGAGGCTCCGGAGGTCTTCGCGTTCGACACACTGACGCCGGAGGCGCCGATCCGCGTGGCGCCCGCCCGGCCCCGCGCCATGCTGTTCCATCCGCGGGCGCGCGGCGGGCCCGCGCCCGCCGTCGTGATCCTGAGCAGCAGCGCCGGGGTGCAGCGCCACCGCGAGCGCTACTACGCCGGCGAGTTGGCGCGCGCCGGGATCGCCGCCTGCGTCGTCGACAGCTTCGCGCCGCGCGGCGTGCGCTCGACGGTCTCCGACCAGTCCCGCGTCAGCGCCTTCGAGATGGAATGCGACGCGTTCGCGGCGCTGCGGGCGCTGCGCCGGCGGGCCGACATCGACCCCGCGCGGATCGGGATCATGGGCGTCTCCAAGGGCGGCGTCGCCACCGTCAACGCCGCGGTCGAGGCCCGCCGCCCTTGGCGTGGCGTCGAGGAGACCTTCGCCCTGCACGTCGCGGTGTGCCCGGGCTGCGTCGTGCAGCACCGCGATCCCGCCACGACCGGCGCGCCGATGTTCCTGATGCTGGCGGAGCACGACGACTACACGCCGGCGCGCCACGCCATCGCCTACGCACAACGCATGCGCGCCGCCGGCAACCGCGCGATCCGCGTCAAGGTCTACAAGGCGCACCACGGCTGGGAATCGATCGGTGGCGTCTACCACATCGCCGACGCCCAGAATTTCTCGCGCTGCGAGGCGCTCGTGGAGAATGACGGGCGGCACCACGTCGCGGCGGCGGGACGCGCGATGGCCGAGGCCGAGTACCGCGCCTGGGCGCGCGACCACGGTCCGATGTTTCGGGGCGCCCACGCCGGCGGCGGCACACCGGAGCTCAAGCGCCGCGCCACGGGCGATCTTCTCGCGTTCTTGCGCGAGCAAGGCTTCTGACCTTGCCCCGCGCCAAACTGCGGCTGGCGCAAATGACCAATTCCTCATATAATTTCATAAGATAACTGGAGGTCGTCGGTGCGCGTTCTCGGTGTGATCGGTGGTTGTGGACGGGCCGTCGCGGCGGCGTTGATCGTGGCGGGCCTGACCGGTCCGGCTTGGGCGCAGGAAGAGGTCGTCTCGGCGCTCAAGGAGCGGGTGCGCGCCAACGAGGCCGCCGACGGCGCTCTCGGCGCCCTCGCCAAGGTCTACGCCGACGGCGGCTACGCCCCGCGCTGGGTCAAGGACGGCAGACCAACGGCCCGCGCGCGCGCCCTGGTCGAGGCGTTGAAGGCCCTCGACGCCGATGGCCTGGAACCCGAGGACTACGAGGTCTCGTCGATCGCGGGGTTGTGGTCGGCGACGACCGCGGCCGACCTCGCGCGGCTCGAGCTGATGCTGTCGCGCGCCGCCCTGATGGCGGCCGCGGACATGTCGGCCGGACGCGTCGTCGCCAGCGCCCTCGACCCCAACATGTCGCCGGTCCAGCGCCGGGCCGACCACAAGGCGCTGGCCGAAGGCGCGCTCGCCGCCGCCGATCCGGGCGCGTTCCTAGCGTCGCTCGCCCCGGCCGGCAGGCAGTACCCGGCGCTGCGCAAGGCGCTGGCGGAGTGGCGCGAGCGCGCCGCGACGACGTCGTACAGCAAGGTGCCCACCGGCGGGCTGCTGAAGCCGGGCATGTGCGATCCGCGCGTGCCCGCGTTGCGCAAGCGCCTGTCGGAGACCGAGGCGAATGTTCCGCCGGCGCCGGCCGGGGCCGATCCGAACTGCTACGACGACGGCCTCGTCGCCATCGTGAAGGCCTTCCAGGCCGCCCACAACCTCAGCGTCGACGGCGTGGTCGGGCCCCGCGCGACGGCGATGCTCAACGTTCCGATCGAGGCGAAGGTCCAGCAGATCATCGCCAATCTGGAGCGCCGCCGCTGGGCCGACGAGTCGCCGGGGGCGCGGTACCTCCTGATCAACGCGGCCGACTACTCGGCGCGGTTCGTCGACGAGGGCCGGGTGGTGTTCCGCACCAAGGTCATCGTCGGCACCGCGAAGGATCCGACGCCCGAGATCACCAGCGAGATGCGGTCGTTCCAGACCAACCCGTACTGGACCGTGCCGACCTCGATCGCCGGCGAGGAGTACCTGCCGGCGTTGCGCCGCGATCCGCAGGCGCTCAGCAAGTCGGGCATGAGGATTTTCGCCGACTGGTCGAGCGACGCCGAGATCGACCCCGCGACCATCGACTGGAACAGCGTCAACCCGCGCGCGTTCCCCTACCGCATCCGGCAGGAGCCGGGCGCCGGCAACGCGCTGGGCTACATCTTCTTCCCGTTCTCCAACCGCTACGGGATCTACATCCACGACACGTCCAGCCGCTGGCTGTTCGCCGAGGGCAGCCGCAATTTCAGCCATGGATGCATCCGGCTCGAGAACCCCGTCGACTTCGTCGAGGCTGTGTTCAAGGGCGCCGGCGGCGTCACCAAGGCGCGCGTCCAGGCGATCGCCGGCGCCGGGCAGCAGGCGAACTTCACGTTCCCGGCGCCGGTCGCGCTGCACGTGACGTACCAGACCGTGTTCCTCGACGACGACGGCAAGGTGCAGTTCCGCGAGGACGTCTACGGCCGCGACCGCAAGGTCCACGCCGCTATGCGCAAAGCGCGGCCGCTGCCGCGGCTGAGCTGACCCGCCGGCAGGCGGCTATCCGTCGCCGCGGCGCTTCTCCCGCAGACGCGCCCAGTACTCGATCCGCTTCAGCAGCTCGCGCTCGAAGCCGCGTTCCACCGGCTTGTAAAACGCGCGCCGCGCCATGCCGTCGGGGAAGTAGTTCTGCCCCGAGAAGCCGTCCGGCGCGTCGTGGTCGTAGTCGTAGTCCTTGCCGTAGCCGAGCGACTTCATCAGGCTTCGTCGGCGCGTTGAGGATGTGCTTGGGCGGCATCAGCGAGCCGGTCTCGCCGGCGGCGCGGCGGGCGGCGCCGACGGCCACGTAGGCGGCGTTCGATTTCGGCGCCGTGGCGAGGTAGATCACGGCCTGCGCGATGGCCAGCTCCCCTTCGGGCGAGCCCAGCCGCTCGTAGGTGTCCCACGCCGCCAGCGTCTGCGGCAGCGCCTGCGGGTCCGCCAGGCCGACATCCTCCGAGGCGAAGCGGGTCAGCCGGCGCGCGAGATAGAGCGGATCCTCGCCGCCCTCGAGCATGCGCGAGAACCAGTAGAGGGCGGCGTCGACGTCCGAGCCGCGCAGCGACTTGTGGAGCGCCGAGATCAGGTTGTAGTGGCTCTCCTGCGCCTTGTCGTAGATGGGCGCCCGCTTCTGCAGCGTCGCGGCGAGCGCCTCGGCGGTCAGCGGCGCGTCCACCTTGAGATCGAACAGCTGCTCGGCCATCGCCAGCACGTAACGGCCGTCGCCATCGGCCATGGCGCACAGCGCCTCGCGCGCGCCGCCGTCCAGCGGCAGCGCGCGCCCCATCGCCTCCTCGGCGCGGTCGATCAGCGACAGCAGCGCCGGCGTGTCCAGGCGGCGCAGCACCATCACCTGGCAGCGCGACAGCAGCGCGGCGTTCAGCTCGAAGGACGGGTTCTCGGTGGTCGCGCCGACAAGCGTCACCGTGCCGTCCTCGACGTAGGGCAGGAAGCCGTCCTGCTGGGCCCGGTTGAAGCGGTGGATCTCGTCGACGAACAGCAGCGTGGCCCGTCCGGCCAGCCGCCGCGCGCGCGCCGCCTCGAACGCCTTGCGCAGGTCGGCGACGCCGGAGAACACCGCCGACAGCGGCTCGAAATGCAGATCGACACGGTCGGCCAGCATACGCGCGATGGTGGTCTTGCCGCAGCCCGGTGGTCCCCACAGGACCATCGAGCCGATGCGCCCCACGGCCAGCATGCGCCCCAGCGGCGCGTCCGGCGCCAGCAGGTGGTCCTGTCCGACGATGTCCTCGATGCGCCGCGGACGCAGGCGCTCGGGCAGCGGCGCGGGCGTCAGGGCGGCGAACAGGCCGTCGTTGGACACCGCGCTTCCCCGTCCGCCGCGTCAGCCGCGGAAGTTGAACGTGCGCGTCTGGCCGTCCCGGCGCACGGTGACGCTCCAGCGCTCGGCCGGCGTGCCCACGGCGGACCGCAGCGCCGAGACCGACGCGACCGGCCGCCCGTTGACATCCACCACGTAGTCGCCGCGCTGCAGGAACTGCGCCGCGAAGGCGCCGGCGCCGACCTCGAGCACGACCACGCCGCCGGTCGCCTGGTCGAGGCCCAGCTCGTCGGCCACCGCCGGCGACATGTTCACCACCACCACGCCGCTCAGGGGATGGCGTCCCGCGAGCTGGGTGCGGTCGCGCGGCGGCGATTCCGGCGGCGCCATGACGCGGATCGGGAAGGTCGCCTCCCGGCCGCGCGTGATCACGCGCGCGTCGACGGTCGAATCGAGCGGCAGGGTCGCCAGCCTGAACCGCAGCGCCGCCTCGTCGTCGACCGGTTGCCCGTTGAGCGACACCAGAACGTCGCCGACCTTGACGCCGGCCTTGGCGGCCGGTCCGTCGGGCGCGACGACGCGGATCATCAGCCCCTGCGGCCGCGCCATGCCCAGCGACGACGCGAGATCGGCGGTCACCCGCTGCACGCCGACGCCGATCCACGGGCGCACCAGCCTCCCGCCCTTCTCCGCAACCTCGACGATCCGCGCGACGATATTCGACGGCGTCGCGAAGCCGATCCCGATGCTGCCGCCGGTCTGGGAGTAGATCGCCGTGTTGATGCCGATCAGCCGGCCGTCCATCGACAGCAGCGCGCCGCCGGAGTTGCCGGGATTGATGGCGGCGTCGGTCTGGAGGAAGAACCCGCTCTCGGTGACGCTGCCGCCGCTGCGCGCGACCGCCGAGACGATGCCGCCGGTCACGGTCTGCTGCAGACCGAACGGATTGCCGATCGCGAGCACCAGGTCGCCGACCTCGATCGTGTCGGAATCCCGCAGCTCGAGGAACGGCAGCTTCTCGCCGGCGGCCTCGACCTGCAGGACCGCGAGGTCGTAGCGGTCGTCGGCCGTGACCACGCGGGCGGCGAACTCGCGCTTGTCCGACAGCACGACCTGGATCTCGTCGGCGCCGCGCACGACGTGCGCGTTGGTCACGATCAGGCCGTTGGCGCGCACCAGCACGCCCGAGCCGAGCGCGTTCTGCACCCGCTCGCGCGGCAGGCGCCGCATGTACTCGTCGCCGAAATAGCGCCGGAACTGGGGGTCGTCGAGGAACGACTGGCGTTCGCGCACCTTGGTGCGCGCGTAGACGTTGACCACCGCCGGCGACGCGCGTTTGACCAGCGGCGCGTAGGAGAATTGGATCTGCTCGCGCGACTGCGGCGGCGCCTGCGCCACCAGCGTCCCGTCGTCGCGCGCCGCCGCCGGCGCCGCCGGCCGACAACGCCGCGGCGGCGACGGCCGCAATCCAGAACATCGCTCGCATGGCCACGCCCCCGCTACGGCACGTCACCGCAATATAGGACGGATTCGGCCGGCCGCCACGCGGCGGGCCGGAAACGAACGAGGCGGCCGCAAGGCCGCCTCCCGTCTCGGATGATCGTCTCCACGCCTAGGCGGTGGCTTCCTCGGCGGTCTTCTCGCCCGACGGCCCGCTGTCCTTGCCCTTGGCCTCCGGATCGCGGTCGACCAGCTCGATCACGGCCATCGGCGCGGCGTCGCCGTAGCGGAAACCGGCCTTCAGCACGCGCGTGTAGCCGCCCTTGCGGTCCTTGTAGCGCTCGGCCAGGGTCGTGAAGAGCTTCTCGACGATCACCTCGTCGTTGTTGAGCCGCGCCATCGCCTGGCGCCGCGCGTGCATGCCGCCGCGCTTGCCCAGCGTGACCAGCCGCTCGAGCTGCGGGCGGAGGTCCTTCGCCTTCGGCAGCGTGGTGCGGATCTGCTCGTGCTTGAGGAGGGCGATCTCGAGGTTCTTGAACAGCGCCTTGCGGTGGTCGGTCGGCCGGTTCAGCTTCCGGCCGCTCATTCCATGTCTCATGTCGGTCTCCGTTCGATTTGTGTTTATCTACGCGAACCGGCAAGCCGGCGCGCGCGTTGGGGCCCTTGGGGCCCGGTCGTGGCGTCGCGGCCTAGTACGGCTCCTCGAGGCGCTTGGCGAGCTCCTCGATGTTCTCCGGCGGCCAGTTGGCGATCTCCATGCCGAGGTGGAGGCCCATCTGCAGCAGGACCTCCTTGATCTCGTTGAGCGACTTGCGGCCGAAGTTCGGCGTGCGCAGCATCTCGGCCTCGGTCTTCTGGACCAGGTCGCCGATGTAGATGATGTTGTCGTTCTTCAGGCAGTTCGCCGAGCGCACCGACAGCTCGAGCTCGTCGACCTTGCGCAGCAGGTTGCGGTTGAACGGAAGCTCCTCGGCCTCCGCCGCCGGCTTGGCGATCTGCGGCTCCTCGAAGTTCACGAACAGGCGCAGCTGGTCCTGCAGGATGCGCGCGGCGAGCGCCACGGCGTCCTCCGGGCTCACCGTGCCGTTGGTCTCGACCGTCATCGACAGCTTGTCGTAGTCCGTGACCTGGCCGACGCGGCTGTTGTCGATCTTGTAGGAGACCTTCTTGACCGGGCTGAACAGCGCGTCGACCGGGATCAGGCCGATCGGCGCGTCGGCCGGCCGGTTGGCGATCGCCGCGACGTAGCCCTTGCCGGTCGACACCGTCAGCTCCATGTGGAGCGAAGCGCCGTCGTCCAGCGTGCAGATCACGTGCTTCGGATCCATGATCTGGATGTCGCCCGTCGTCTCGATCATGCCGGCCGTCACCTCGCCGGGGCCGGTGGCGCGCAGCACCAGGCGGTGGGCGCGGTCCGACTGCATCCTGACCGCCATGCCCTTGATGTTGAGGACGATGTCGACCACGTCCTCGCGCACGCCGGGAATCGACGAGAACTCGTGCAGCACGCCGTCGACCTTGATCGACGTCACGGCGGCGCCCTGCAGCGACGACAGCAGCACGCGGCGCAGCGCGTTGCCCAGCGTCAGGCCGAATCCGCGCTCGAGGGGCTCGGCGACGACCGTCGCCTGGCGCATAGGATCGACGCCGGGCTCGATCTGCAGCTTGCCGGGCTTGATCAGCTCTTCCCAATTCTTCTGGAGCACGGGGGTACCTCTCGCGATCGGGTTGGAAGCCTGCGGGCCGTGGCGGGCCGCGGCCCTCTCTATGGCGAACACCGCGACGCCGGAGGGCGTCGCGGTTGTACAACTCGGAACGGCGTCGCCGGGAGGGGCGCCGCCGGGGACGTCAGACGCGGCGGCGCTTCGGCGGACGGCAGCCGTTGTGCGGGATCGGCGTCACGTCGCGGATCGCGGTCACGCCGAGGCCCACGGCCTGCAGCGCGCGTAGCGCCGACTCGCGGCCCGAGCCGGGTCCGCGGACCTCGATCTCGACCGTGCGCATGCCGTGCTCCATGGCCTTGCGGCCGGCGTCCTCGGCCGCCATCTGGGCCGCGAACGGGGTCGATTTGCGCGACCCCTTGAAGCCCTGGCCGCCCGACGACGACCACGCGATGGTGTTGCCCTGGACGTCGGTGATGGTGACGATCGTGTTGTTGAACGACGCGTTCACGTGGACGATGCCCGACGTGATGTTCTTGCGCTCGCGGCGGCGCGGACGTGCGGCCGCGCCGGCGGCGGCGGGAGCTTTACCCATGGTTCGGAATTCCTTTGCCTAAGCGGCTTTCTTCTTGCCCGCGATGGGCTTGGCCGGGCCCTTGCGGGTACGGGCGTTCGTGTGGGTGCGCTGGCCGCGCACCGGCAGGCCGCGGCGATGGCGCAGACCGCGGTAGCAGCCGAGATCCATCAGCCGCTTGATGTTCATAGACACCTCGCGCCGCAGATCGCCCTCGACCACGTAGTCGCGGTCGATCGTCTCGCGGATGCGCAGCACCTCGTCATCGCTCAGCGTGTTGACGCGCCGCTCGAGGGCGATGCCGACCTTCCGGCAGATTTCCTCGGCCTTGGTCCCGCCGATTCCATGGATGTACTGAAGCGCGATCACGACGCGCTTGGCGGTGGGGATGTTGACGCCGGCGATACGAGCCAATTTCCTCGCTCCTTCAATAGCTTAGGGCGCAGTCGACGCCCTCGAAAAACGCCCGCGGCGCTCCGGAAAGCGCGGGATTATAGGGATCGCGCCCCCGGAGTCAATTCCGCGATTTTGTCAAGCCCTTCCCAAGACGACCTTGATCTGGCGGTAGACGTCGTCCATCGCGGCCATTCCGTCGATCTTCTTCAGGATCCCCTTGCCGGCGTAGTACGGCAGCAGAGGCGCCGTCTGCGCCCGGTAGGCCGCCATGCGGGCGGCGACCGTCTCGGCGTTGTCGTCCTTGCGGCGGACGAACTCGGTCCCGCCGCACTGGTCGCACACGCCGTCCTTGGCGGGACGCTTGAACTTGTCGTGGTAGCCCGCGCCGCACTTGGCGCAGCTGAAGCGGCCGACGATGCGCTCGACCAGCGCCTTCTCGTCGACCTCCATCTCGACCACGTGGTCGAGTTTCCAGCCGCGCGCCGCCAGCATGCCGTCCAGCGCCCCGGCCTGGGCGACCGTGCGGGGAAATCCGTCGAGGATGAAGCCGCCGGCGCAGTCCGGCCGGCCGATCCGGTCGTCGATCACGCCGACCACGAGGTCGTCGGGCACCAGTTCGCCGCGCTCCATGATGCCCTTGGCGGTGCGGCCCAGCTCGCTGCCGGAGGCGACGGCGGCGCGCAGCATGTCGCCGGTCGACAGCTGGACCAGGCCGAGCTCGTCCTGGAGGCGCTGCGCCTGGGTGCCTTTTCCGGCGCCCGGCGGCCCGAGAAGGATGAGCTTCATCGGCCCTTGCCTCCGCCCTTCAGCCGCGCCTGTCCGATCAGATCGCCGTACTGGTGGGCGAGCAGGTGCGACTGGACCTGTGTGACGGTGTCGAGCGTGACCGACACCACGATCAGCAGGCTGGTGCCGCCGAAGTAGAACGGCACGCCGCCGCGCGCGATCAACAGCTCGGGCAGGATGCAGACCGCGGAGAGGTAGACGGCGCCGATCGTCGTCAGGCGCGTCAGGACGTACTCAAGGTAGTCGGCGGTGTTCTTGCCCGGACGGATGCCCGGCAGGAAGCCGCCGTACTTCTTGAGGTTGTCGGCCGTCTCCGTCGCGTTGAACACGACCGTCGTGTAGAAGAAGCAGAAGAACGCGATCAGCCCGATGTAGAGGGCGAGATACGCCGGCGTGCCGTGGGCGAGGTACACCGCGATCCACTGCATCGCGTTCGCCCACCAGCCCTCGCCGCTGGGGTTGGATCCCTGGAAGCTGGCGATGGTGGCCGGGAACAGCAGCAGAGACGAGGCGAAGATCGGCGGGATCACGCCCGAGGTGTTGATCTTGAGCGGCAGGTAGTTGATCGAGACCTGCGACCCGTAGCCCGTGAACCGTTTCGGGTACTGGACCAGGATCCGCCGCTGCGACATCTCCATGAACACGGTGAAGGCGACGACGACGACGACGCCCACCAGCAGCCCGATGATGAACAGCGCCGACAGGGTCCCGGTGCGGCCCAGCTCGAGGGTCTGGACCAGCGCGCCGGGCATGGCGGCCACGATGCCGGCGAAGATGATCAGCGAGATGCCGTTGCCGACGCCGCGGGCGGTGATCTGCTCGCCCAGCCACATCAGGAACATCGTGCCGCCGACCAGCGTCACGACGCTGACGAACCGGAAGTTCAGCCCGGTCTCGATCACGACGTTGGGCTGCGCCTCGAGCCCCACGGCGATGCCGTAGGCCTGCAGCGCCGCCAGGAACACCGTGCCGTAGCGGGTGTACTGGTTGATCTTCTTGCGGCCGGCCTCGCCCTCCTTCTTCAGCGCCTCGAGCGACGGCACCACCGTCGTGAGGATCTGCATGATGATGGAGGCCGAGATGTACGGCATGATCGTGAGCGCGAGGATCGACATGCGCTCGATCGAGCCGCCCGAGAACACGTTCAGCATCCCGGCGATGCCGCCGGCCTGCTGCTTGAACACCTCGGCGAGCGCCTGCGGGTCGATTCCGGGCAGCGGGATGTAGCTGCCGATGCGGTAGACGATGAGCGCGCCCAAGGTGAACCACAGGCGCTTCTTCAGCTCCGTCGCCTTGCCCAGATTCCCCCAGTTGAGGTTCTTGGCGAGTTGTTCGGCGGCTGAGGCCATTCGGTTCAATCCTCGACCTTCCCGGCGGCGGCCGGGACGGTGTCTAAGCGCGAAACTCCGGGAGCGGACCTCAGGCGGCTTCGGCCTTCGGCGCCGGCAGCTCGACCTTGCCGCCGGCCTTCTCGACGGCGGCGACCGCCGACTTCGACGCGCCGACGACCGACACGACGACCTTGGCCTTGATTTCGCCCTTGCCGAGCAGACGCACGCCGTCGCGCGGATGGCCGACCAGGCCGGCGGCGCGCAGCGCCTCGACGTCGATCGGCTTGGCGGCGTCGAGGCGGCCGGCGTCGATCGCCTTCTGCAGCGCGCCGAGGTTGACCTCGGCGAACTCCAGACGGAACGGCTTCTTGAAGCCGCGCTTCGGCAGGCGCCGGTGAAGCGGCATCTGGCCGCCCTCGAAACCCTTCACGCTCACGCCGGTGCGGGACTTCTGGCCTTTGACGCCGCGTCCGCCGGTCTTGCCTTTGCCGGAGCCGATGCCCCGGCCGACCCGCATGCGGGCTTTCCGGGCGCCGGGATTGTCGGCGATCACGTTGAGCTTCATCGTCTTTGTTCCCTACGCGGCGGCGCGACCCCGGGGGGCCGCGCGCGGCTCACTTCTTGTCCTCGACCCGCACGAGGTGGCGGACCTTGGCGATCATGCCGCGCACCGAAGGGGTGTCCTCCAGCTCGCGCGTGCGGTGGCGTTTGTTCAGGCCCAGGCCGATCAGGGTCTGCTCCTGGTCGAACCGGCGCCCGATCGGGCTGCCCGTCTGCGTCACCTTGACGGTCGGCTTCGCGGCCATGGTCGTGCTCCCTACGCCGCGTCGGCGGCCTGGTCGTCGCGGCGCCCGAGGATGTCGGACACCTTCTTGCCGCGGCGCGTCGCGACCGTGCGCGGCGACTGCACGTACGCCAGGGCCTCGAACGTGGCCTTGATCATGTTGTGCGGGTTCGACGTGCCGACCGACTTGGCGACGACGTCCTTGAGGCCGACCGTCTCGAACACGGCGCGCATGGCGCCGCCGCCGATGATGCCGGTGCCGGCCGGCGCCGCCCGCAGAACGACGCGTCCGGCGCCGAAATGGCCGATGACGTCGTGGTGCAGCGTGCGGCCCTCGCGCAGCGCCACGCGGATCATGCCGCGCTTGGCCGACTCGGTCGCCTTGCGGATCGCCTCGGGCACCTCGCGCGCCTTGCCGGTGCCGTAGCCGACGCGGCCGCGCTGGTCGCCGACGACCACGATCGCGGCGAAGCCGAAACGCTTGCCGCCCTTGACCGTCTTGGACACGCGGTTGATGTCGACCAGCCGGTCGATCAGCTCGGACTCCTCGCGGTCGCCCGCGCCGTCGCGGCGCGGACCGCGTCCGCCGCCGTCGCGGTCCCGGCGTCCGCGGCCACCGCCGCCCTCGCCGTCGCGCGGACCGCGGTTGGTGCCACCCGGTGCACGTGCCATGGTTATCGTCTCCCGATCAGAACGCCAGCCCGCCTTCGCGGGCGGCGTCGGCCAGCGCCTTGACGCGGCCATGGAACAGGTATCCGCCGCGGTCGAACACGACCTCCTTGACGCCCGCCTCGATGGCGCGCGCGGCGATCAGCTTGCCGACCTCGACGGCGGCGGCCTTGTCGGCGCCGGTCTTGAGCTTGCCCTTGAGCTCCTTGTCGGCCGACGACGCGGCCGCCACGGTGTGGCCCTTCGAGTCGTCGATCAGCTGGGCGTAGATGTGCTTGCCCGAGCGGAACACGCTCAGGCGAACGCGCCCGCCCGCCCGGGTGCGGATGGAGTGCCGCACGCGGCGGCGGCGGCGCTGGAAAAGGTTCTCGGACATGTTCGATCGCTCCGCGCCGGTTACTTCTTCTTGCCTTCCTTGCGCAAGATCTTCTCGCCGGCGTACTTGATTCCCTTGCCCTTGTACGGCTCGGGCGGCTTCATCGCCCGGATCTCGGCCGCGGTCTGACCGACCTTCTGGCGGTCGGCGCCCGCGATCTCGATCTCGGTCGGCTTCGGCGTCTTGATCGTCAGCCCCGCCGGGATCGGATAGATCACGTCGTGGCTGAAACCGAGCTGCAGCTTCAGCGTCTTGGCGTCGGCCGCCGCGCGGTAGCCCACGCCCTCGATCTCGAGGTTGACGGTGAAGCCCTCGCCGGCGCCCTTGATCAGGTTGCTGAGCAGGGCGCGGCTGGTGCCCCACAGCACCCGCGAGCGGTTGCTCTCGTGGCGCATCTTGACGGCCACGGCGTCGCCCTCGCGGGTGACGGCGATCTCGTCGTGGACGCGCATCGAGAGCTCGCCCTTCTTGCCCTTGGCCTTGACGTCCTGGCCTTTGATCTCGACCGTGACGCCGGCCGGGATGGGGACTGGATTTTTGCCGACGCGCGACATGGTCAGAACACCTTGCAGATGACCTCGCCGCCTACGTTGGCGGCGCGGGCCTCGTTGTCGGACATCACGCCGCGCGGCGTGGAGAGGATCGAGATCCCGAGCCCGTTGTAGTACTTCGGCAGGTCGGCGATCTTCGAGTAGATGCGGCGCCCGGGCTTGGACACGCGGGTGACCTCGCGGATCACCGGACGGCCGCTGTCGTACTTCAGCTCGATGCGCAGCTCGCGCACGCCGGGCCGCAGCTCCTCCTCGAAGTAGCCGCGGATGAAGCCCTCGCGCTGCAGCACGTCCAGCACGTTGGCGCGCAGCCGCGACGACGGCGCCGTGACGCTGTCGAGGCGCGCCGACTGTCCGTTGCGGATGCGGGTCAGCATATCGCCGACGGGATCGCTCATCGACATGACCGGTCCCTCCGTCTCACCAGCTCGCCTTGACGACGCCGGGAAGCTGGCCCTTCGAGGCCAGCTCGCGCAGCGTCAGTCGCGACAGCTTGAAGCGCCGGTAGACGGCGCGGGGGCGGCCGGTGACCTCGCACCGGTTGCGCACGCGGACCTTGGCGCCGTTGCGCGGCAGCTCGTTGAGCTTCACCTGCGCCTCGAAACGCTCCTCGATCACCTTCGAGCGGTCCATCACGACGTCCTTGAGCGCGCGCCGCTTCGCCGCGTGCGCGCCCGACATCTTGATGCGGCTCTTGTTCTTCTCGACCATGCTTGTCTTGGCCATAGGATCGTCTCCCGCCCTTCAGTTCGCGAAGGGGAAATCGAAGCCGCGCAGCAGCGCCTTGGCCTCGGCGTCGGTGCGCGCGGTGGTGCAGATGATGATGTCCATGCCCCTGACCTTGTCGACCTTGTCGTACTCGATCTCGGGGAACACGAGCTGCTCCTTGAGGCCCAGCGCGTAGTTGCCGCGGCCGTCGAACGAGCGCCCGTTGAGGCCGCGGAAGTCGCGCACGCGCGGCAGCGCGATGTTCACCAGCCGGTCGACGAACTCGTACATGCGGTCGCGGCGCAGCGTCACCTTGCAGCCCAGCGCCATGTTCTCGCGGACCTTGAAGGTGGCGATCGACTTGCGCGCCTTGGTGATCACCGGACGCTGGCCGGAGATCAGCGCCAGCTCGGCGGCGGCGTTGTCGACGGCCTTGCGGTCGGCCACGGCGGCGCCGACGCCCATGTTGATGACGATCTTGTCGAGGCGCGGGATCTCCATCGGATTCCCGTAGCCGAACTCCGTCTGGAGCGCCGGCTTGACCGTCGACTTGTAGTGTTCCTGGAGGCGGGTCGCCATGGTCCTTCCCCTCAGCGATCGATGAGCTCGCCGGAGGCGCGCGCGAAGCGCACCTTGCGGCCGTCCTCGAGGTTCCTGTAGCCGACGCGCGTCGGCTTCGGCTTGTCGGCGGGTCCCGCCGGGTCGATGTGCGCGACGTTCGACGCGTGGATCGGCGCCTCGAACGGGATGATGCCGCCGCCCTCGCCGGCCCGGTCGGGCTTGCGGTGGCGCTTCATCACGTTGATCCCGGAGACCACGACGCGGTTCTCGGACGGCAGGACGCGGACGACCTCGCCCGACTTGCCCTTGTCCCGGCCGGTGATGACGACGACGCGGTCGCCCTTCTTGATCTTCATTTTCGGCATGTCTGGGCGCTCCTCACAGCACCTCGGGCGCGAGCGAGATGATCTTCATGAACTTGCGCGCGCGGAGCTCGCGCGTCACAGGTCCGAAGATGCGGGTGCCGATCGGCTCGCCCTGCTTGTTGATCAGCACGGCGGCGTTGTGGTCGAAGCGGATCGCGCTGCCGTCGACGCGGCGCATCTCTTTCGCGGTGCGCACGATCACGGCGCGGTGCACCTCGCCCTTCTTGACCTTGCCGCGCGGAATGGCGTCCTTGATCGACACGACGATGACGTCGCCGATCGTGGCGGTCTTGCGCTTAGAACCGCCCAGGACCTTGATGCACTGCACCCTCTTGGCGCCCGAATTGTCGGCGACATCGAGGTTCGTCTGCATCTGGATCATGGCTTAACTCCCCGGCGGCATCCGCCGCCGCTCCTCAACTGCTGCGCGCCGGCGTCCTCAGGACGCCTGGCCCTCGGCCAGGACCACCCAGCGCTTGGTCTTCGACAGCGGGCGGCTCTCGACGATCCGCACGGTCTGTCCGGTCTTGATGGCGTTCGTCTCGTCGTGCGCGTGGTAGCGCTTCGAGCGGCGGATGAACTTCTTGTAGATCGGGTGCTGGACGCGGCGCTCGACCTCGACGACGATGGTCTTGTCCATCTTGTCGCTGACCACCACGCCCTGCAGGATTCGCTTCGGCATCTCGGGCTCCTCAGCCGGCGTTCTTCTTCTGGGCAAGGATCGTCTGCACGCGGGCGATGTCGCGGCGCACCTCGCGGACGCGCGACACCTTGTCCAGCTGGCCGTTGGCCTTCTGGAAACGCATGTTGAACGATTCCTTGCGCAGGTTGACGAGTTCCGTCTTCAGCTCGTCGGGCGTCTTGGCGCGCAGATCGGAGGCTTTCATCACACGCTCCCTTCGACGACGCGCGACACCATCCGGGTGCGGATCGGCAGCTTGGCGGCGGCCAGCGCGAAGGCCTCCTTGGCGACCGTCGCCGACACGCCGTCGATCTCGACCATGATCCGGCCGGGTTTGACGCGCGCCACCCAGAACTCCGGCGCGCCCTTGCCGCTGCCCATGCGGACCTCGGCCGGCTTCGAAGACACCGGCACGTCCGGGAAGATGCGGATCCAGACGCGGCCGGCGCGCTTCATATGGCGCGTGATGGCGCGCCGCGCCGCCTCGAGCTGGCGCGCGGTGATCCGCTCCGGTTCCATGGCCTTCAGCCCGAACGAGCCGAAAGCCAGGGTCGTGCCCCCCTTGGCGGCGCCGCTGATGCGGCCCTTGAACGCCTTGCGGAACTTGGTTCGCTTCGGTTGCAGCATGATCGCGACCTATATCCCCGTCACGCCCGGCCCTGCTGGGCCTCGGCCGCGAGCTTGTCCTGCGCCATGGGGTCGTGCGCGAGGATCTCGCCCTTGAACACCCACACCTTGACGCCGCACGTGCCGAACGTGGTGAAACCCGTCGCCGTGCCGTAGTCGACGTCGGCGCGCAGGGTGTGCAGCGGCACGCGGCCCTCGCGGTACCACTCCATGCGCGCGATCTCGGCGCCGCCGAGGCGGCCGGAGCAGTTGATGCGGATGCCGAGCGCGCCCAGGCGCATCGCCGACTGCACCGCGCGCTTCATGGCGCGGCGGAACGCGACGCGACGCTCGAGCTGCTGCGCGATGCTCTCGGCGACCAGCGTGGCGTCGATCTCGGGCTTGCGGATCTCGACGATGTTGAGGCTGACCTCGCCCGACGTCGACATGCGCGCCAGGTCGAGGCGCAGCTTCTCGATGTCGGCGCCCTTCTTGCCGATCACCACGCCCGGACGGGCGGTGTGGATCGTGACGCGGGCCTTCTTGGCGGGACGCTCGATGATGATCTTGCTGACGCCGGCCTGGGCCAGACGCTTGCGCAGGAACTTGCGCAGGCGCAGGTCCTCGTGCAGCAGCTTCGGGTACTCGTTGCCGGCGTACCAGCGCGAATCCCAGGTCCTGTTGACGCCGAGGCGCAGGCCGATCGGATTGACTTTCTGGCCCATTACTTCGTCTCCTCGGCCTGCTCGCGCTCCCGCACCACGATGGTGAGGTTGCTGAACGGCTTCAGGATGCTGGCGCCGCGGCCGCGGGCGCGGGCGTGGAACCGCTTGAGCACCAGCGCCTTGCCGACGCTGGCCTCGGCGACGACCAGGCGGTCGACGTCGAGCTGGTGGTTGTTCTCGGCGTTGGCGATCGCCGATTCGAGGGCCTTCTTCACGTCGGCGGCGATGCGCTTGCGCGAGAAGGCGAGCTCGTTGACGGCGGCGCTCGCCGCCTTGCCGCGGATCTGCGCCGCGACGAGGCCGAGCTTGCGCGGGCTGACGCGGATCATCCGCGCCACCGCGTTCGCCTCGTTGTCCGCCAGACGGCGGGGATTCCTGGGCTTGCTCATGGCGTGACCCTACTTCGACGCTTTCTTGTCGCCCGCGCCGCTGTGGCCGTGGAAATTGCGGGTCGGCGAGAACTCGCCGAACTTGTGTCCCACCATCTCCTCGGTCACCTGGACCGGGATGAACTTCTGTCCGTTGTAGACGCCGAACGTCAGTCCGACGAACTGCGGCAGGATCGTCGACCGGCGCGACCAGGTGCGGACCACCTCGTTGCGGGTCGAGCTCCGCGCGGCGTCGGCCTTCTTCAGCAGAAAGCCGTCCACCATCGGACCTTTCCAGACGGAACGTGCCACGATCGTCCTCCTCTCGCCGCGTCGCTCAGCGCGACGCGTGGCGGCGGCGGACGATCAGCTTGTCCGTCGCCTTGTTCTTGCGCGTCTTCTTGCCCTTGGTCGGCTTGCCCCACGGCGTGACCGGATGGCGGCCGCCCGAGGTGCGGCCCTCGCCGCCGCCGTGCGGATGGTCGATCGGGTTCATCGCCACGCCGCGCACGACCGGACGACGGCCCAGCCAGCGCATGCGCCCGGCCTTGCCGAAATTGATGTTCTGCTGGTCGGGGTTGCTGACCGCGCCGACCGTCGCCATGCACTCGCCGCGCACCAGGCGGAGCTCGCCGGACGACAGCTTGAGCTGGGCGTAGCCCGAGTCCTTGCCGACCAGCTGGCAGTAGGTGCCGGCCGAGCGGGCGATCTGGCCGCCCTTGCCGATCTTCATCTCGACGTTGTGCACGATCGTGCCGACCGGCATGTTGGCCAGCGGCATGGCGTTGCCCGGCTTGATGTCGACGCGGTCGCCCGAGACGACCTTGTCGCCGGCCTTCAGGCGCTGCGGCGCCAGGATGTAGGCCAGCTCGCCGTCGGCGTACTTCACCAGCGCGATGAACGCGGTGCGGTTGGGATCGTACTCCAGCCGCTCGACGGTCGCGGGCACGTCGAACTTGCGGCGCCGGAAATCGACGATGCGGTAGCGCTGCTTGGAGCCGCCGCCGCGGTGAGGCGCGGTGATGCGCCCGTGGTTGTTGCGTCCGCCGGTGTTGCGCTTGCCCTCGGTGAGGGCCTTGACCGGCTTGCCCTTGTGCAGCCCCGAGCGGTCCACCAGCACGAGCTGGCGGAGCGACGGGGTGACGGGCTTGAAGGTTTTGAGAGCCATGGTCCCTATCCGTCTCAGACGCCGGCCGTGACGTCGATCTTGGCGCCGTCCACGAGGGACACGATCGCCTTCTTCCAGTCGCCGCGACGGCCGCGGATGCCGCGGAACACCTTGTTCTTGCCGCCCACGACGATCGTGTTGACCGCGCGGACCTTGACGTTGAACAGGCCCTCGACGGCGGCCTTGATCTCCGGCTTGCTGGCGTCGAGCGGGACCTCGAACGTCACCTGGCCGTGCTCGCCGCCGTGCGTCGTCTTCTCGGTGATGACCGGCCGGCGCACCAGCTCGTACATGCGGGCGCGCGACAGGACGGGCTTGCGGACCTTCGTCATTGCAGGCGCTCCTCGAGGTGCTTGACCGCGTCGCGGGTCAGCACGAGCGTGTCGCGGCGGAGGATGTCGTAGACGTTGGCGCCCTGCTGGGGAAGCACGTCGAGTGCGCGATGTTGCGCGCCGCGAGCGCGAAGCTTTCCTCGATCGCCTCGCCGCCGATGATCAGCGCGTTGGCGATGCCGAGCTTCTTCAGCGACGCCACCAGCTTGGCGGTCTTGGCCTCGCCCACCGTGGCGCTCTCGAGCACCATCAGCTTGCCCTCGGCCGCCTTCGACGACAGCGCGGTGCGCAGCGCCAGCTTGCGCACCTTCTTGGGCAGGTCGATCTCGTGGCTGCGCACGACCGGGCCGAACGCCTTGCCGCCGCCGCGGAACTGCGGCGCGGCGCGGTTGCCGTGGCGGGCGCGGCCGGTGCCCTTCTGGGCCCACATCTTCTTCGAGGTCGCCTTGACCTCGGAGCGGCCCTTGGTCTTGTGCGTGCCGGCGCGGCGCTTGGCGAGCTGCCACACGACGCAGCGCTGCAGGAGGTCGGCGCGTACCGGCAGGCCGAAGATGGCGTCGGCCAGGTCGATGTCGCCCGACTCGGCGCCGTCGATGGTGGTGACTTTGAGCTTCATGTCCGTCAGCCCCCGGTCGCTTCGGCCGCGGCCTTGAGGCCGGCCGGGAATGGCAGATCCTTCGGCGCCTTGCGCTTCGACGCGTCGCGCACCAGCACGTAGCCGCCGTCGTAGCCCGGCACCGCGCCGCGCACGAAGATCAGGCCGCGGTCGGCGTCGGTCGACACGACGCGCAGGTTCTGCGTCGTGACGCGTTCGTCGCCGAGATGGCCGGCCATCTTCTTGTTCGGGAAGGTGCGGCCGGGATCCTGGCGGTTGCCGGTCGATCCGTGGCTGCGGTGCGAGACCGAGACGCCGTGCGAGGCCTCGAGGCCGCGGAAATTCCAGCGCTTCATGGCGCCCTGGAAGCCCTTGCCGATCGTCGTGCCCGTGACGTCGACGAACTGGCCGGCGAGGAAGTGCGTGGCGGCGAGCTCGGCGCCGACCGGCAGGAGCCCGTCCGCGCGGACTCGACCCGCGGAACTCGGCACGCAGCCTTGCGCTTCGGCGCGCATCCGTTCGCCTTGGCGAAGTGGCCGCGCTGCGGCTTGGTGACGTTCTTCACCTTGGCCGCCGGCCGATCCCGAGCTGCACGGCGTTGTAGCCGTGCTTCTCCTCGGTGCGGACCGCGACGACCTGGACGGCGTCGAGTTTCAGCACGGTCACGGGCACATGCTCGCCTGCGTCGTTGAAGACGCGGGTCATGCCCACTTTCTGTGCGACCAGACCGGTACGCATCGGATGCCCCTTCAGTCCCCCGGCCTACTGGCCGAGCTTGATTTCGACGTCGACGCCGGCGGCGAGGTCGAGCTTCATCAGCGCGTCCACGGTCTGCGGGGTCGGGTCGACGATATCGAGCACGCGCTTGTGCGTGCGGATCTCGAACTGCTCGCGCGACTTCTTGTCGATGTGCGGCGAGCGGTTGACCGTGAAGCGCTCGATCCGCGTCGGCAGCGGGATCGGCCCGCGCACGCGCGCGCCGGTCCGCTTCGCGGTCGACACGATCTCCGTGGTCGACTGATCGAGCACGCGATGGTCGAAGGCCTTGAGCCGGATGCGGATGTTCGTGCTGTCCATGTCGTTCGCTCCCGGGGCCGGGCGGTCGCCCGCCGCGCCCCGTTTCCGGCTACTTGATGATTTTGGTGACGACGCCGGCGCCGACGGTGCGGCCGCCCTCGCGGATGGCGAAGCGCAGGCCCTCGTCCATCGCGATCGGCGCGATCAGCTCGACCGACATCGACACGTTGTCCCCCGGCATCACCATCTCGGTGCCCTCCGGGAGCTGCACCATCCCCGTCACGTCCGTCGTCCGGAAGTAGAACTGCGGACGGTAGTTCGTGAAGAACGGCGTGTGACGGCCGCCCTCTTCCTTCGTCAGGATGTACGCCTCGGCCTCGAACTTCGTGTGCGGCGTGATCGAGCCCGGCTTCGCCAGAACCTGACCGCGCTCCACTTCCTCGCGCTTCGTGCCCGCAGCAGCGCGCCGATGTTGTCGCCCGCCTCGCCCTGGTCCAGCAGCTTGCGGAACATCTCCACGCCCGTCACCACCGTCTTCGCCGTCGCCTTCAGGCCGACGATCTCGATCTCCTCGCCGACCTTCACCATCCCGCGCTCGACCCGGCCCGTCACCACCGTGCCGCGGCCCGAGATCGAGAACACGTCCTCGATCGGCATCAGGAACGGCTTGTCGATCGGACGCTCGGGCTGCGGGATGTTCTCATCCACCGCCTCCATCAGCTTCAGGACCGCCTGCTCGCCGATCTCAGGCTGCTTGTCCTCCAGCGCCATCAGCGCCGAGCCCTGCACCACCGGAAGGTCGTTGCCCGGGAACTGGTAGCTCGTCAGCAGCTCGCGCACCTCCAGCTCCACCAGCTCCAGCAGCTCCGGGTCGTCCACCATGTCGACCTTGTTCATGAACACCACCAGCGCCGGCACGCCCACCTGGCGCGCCAGCAGGATGTGCTCGCGCGTCTGCGGCATCGGGCCGTCCGCCGCCGACACCACCAGGATCGCGCCGTCCATCTGCGCCGCACCCGTGATCATGTTCTTCACGTAGTCCGCGTGGCCCGGGCAGTCCACGTGCGCGTAGTGACGGTTCGCGGTCTCGTACTCGACGTGCGCCGTCGAGATCGTGATGCCGCGGGCCTTCTCCTCCGGCGCCTTGTCGATCTGGTCGTACGCCGTGAACGTCGCCCCGCCCGTCTTCGCCAGGATCTTCGGGATCGCCGCCGTCAGAGACGTCTTGCCGTGGTCGACGTGACCGATCGTCCCGATGTTGCAGTGCGGCTTCGTCCGCTCGAACTTGCTCTTCGTCATGTTCCCGTTCCTTCAGGAAAAACGCCTTGAATTCCGCTCACGCCAGCTTGGCGACGACCTCGTCCGCCACCGCCTGCGGCACCGCCGAGTAGTGGTCGAAGGTCATCGAGTACGCCGCGCGCCCCTGGGTCATCGAGCGCAGCGTGTTGACGTAGCCGAACATGTTGGCCAGCGGCACCATGGCGTTGATGACCTGCGCGTTGCCGCGCGCGTCCATGCCCTGGATCATGCCGCGCCGGCTGTTCAGATCGCCGATGACGTCGCCCATGTAGTCCTCGGGGGTGACGACCTCGACCTTCATGATCGGCTCGAGCAGCTTGCACTGCGCCTTCTGCAGCGCCTCGCGGAACGCGGCGCGGGCCGCGATCTCGAACGCGAGCACGCTGGAGTCGACGTCATGGTAGGCGCCGTCGACCAGCTTCACGGAGAAGTCGATCACCGGGAAGCCGGCCAGCACGCCGGTGTCGCGCGAGGCCGCGAGGCCCTTCTCGACGCCCGGCACGTACTCCTTCGGCACCGAGCCGCCCACGATCTCGCTCGCGAAGCTGTAGCCCGAGCCCGGCTCGCCCGGCTCGAACACCAGCTTGATGCGGGCGAACTGGCCCGAACCGCCGGACTGCTTCTTATGGGTGTAGTCGTGCTCGACGCGGCGGCCGAGCGTCTCGCGGTAGGCCACCTGCGGCGCGCCGACGTTGCAGTCGACCTTGTAGGTGCGCTTGAGGATGTCGACCTTGATCTCGAGGTGGAGCTCGCCCATGCCCTTGATGATGGTCTGCCCGCTCTCGGGATCGCTCTGGACGCGGAAGGTCGGATCCTCCTGCACCAGCTTGCCGAGCGCCTGGGACATCTTCTCCTGGTCGGCCTTGGTCTTCGGCTCGATGGCGAGCTCGATGACCGGATCGGGGAAGTCCATCTTCTCGAGGATGATCGGCGCCTTCGGCTCGCACAGCGTATCGCCGGTGGTGACGGTCTTGAGGCCGGTCAGCGCCACGATGTCGCCGGCGCGGGCCTCGTCGATGTCCTCGCGGTTGTTGGCGTGCATCAGCAGCATGCGGCCGACCCGCTCCGAACGGTCCTTGGTGCTGTTGAGCACGCCCGTGCTCTTGTGCAGCACGCCGGAGTAGACGCGCAGGAAGGTCAGCGATCCGACGTGCGGATCGGTCATGATCTTGAACGCCAGACCCGAGAACGGCGCCTCGTCGACGCTGGGGCGCGTGTCGGGCTCGCCGTTCTTGACGCTGTTGCCCTTGACGTCGGGGCGGTCGTTCGGGGCCGGCAGGTAGTTGACGACGGCGTCGAGCATGGGCTGCACGCCCTTGTTCTTGAACGCCGAGCCGCACAGCACGGGGACGAACGCGTAAGAGATCGTGCCCTTGCGGATGCACTTGATCAGCGTGTCGTAGTCCGGCTCCTCGCCGCCGAGGTACTTCTCGAGCGCCTCGTCGTCCTGCTCGACCGCCATCTCCATGAGCTTGGTGCGGTACTCGGCGGCCTGCTCGCGGAACTCCTCCGGGATCTCGACGATCTCGAACTTGGCGCCCAGCGTCTCCTCGAGCCACACGATCGCCTTGTTGGCGACCAGGTCGACGACGCCCTTGTGCGCCGACTCGGTGCCGATCGGAATCTGGGTCACCATCGGCGTCGAGCCGAGGCGGTCCTTGATCATGTCGACGCAGCGCCAGAAGTTGGCGCCGACGCGGTCCATCTTGTTGACGAAGCAGATGCGCGGCACGCCGTACTTGTCGGCCTGGCGCCACACCGTCTCGGACTGCGGCTCGACGCCGGCGACCGAGTCGAACACGCACACCGCGCCGTCGAGCACGCGCAGGCTGCGCTCGACCTCGATCGTGAAGTCGACGTGGCCGGGGGTGTCGATGATGTTGACGCGGTAGTCGTCGCCCGCTTCCAGAAGGCGGTCGTCGCCGCCGACGTGATCGTGATGCCCCGCTCCTGCTCCTGCTCCATGAAATCCATGGTCGCGGCGCCGTCGTGGACCTCCCCGATCTTGTAGTTCTTGCCGGTGTAGTAGAGGATGCGCTCGGTCGTCGTCGTCTTGCCGGCGTCGATGTGCGCCATGATACCGATGTTACGGTAGCGCTCGATGGGGGTGTTGCGGGCCATGTGGGGCGTATCTCTCGTGAGGGGCGTGGACGCCGCTACCAGCGGTAGTGGGCGAACGCCTTGTTGGCGTCGGCCATGCGGTGCGTGTCTTCGCGCTTCTTGACGGCGGCGCCGCGGCTGTTGGCGGCGTCGAGCAGCTCGGCCGACAGCTTGTCGGTCATGTCGTGCTCGGAACGCCCGCGCGCCGCCTGGATCAGCCAGCGGATCGCCAGCGCCTGGGCGCGTTCCGGACGGACCTCAACGGGGACCTGGTAGGTGGCGCCGCCGACGCGGCGCGAACGGACCTCGACGGCCGGCTTCACCTTGTCGATCGCCTCGTGGAAGATCGGCAGCGGATCCTGCTTGGCCTTCTGCTGGATGCGGTCCAGCGCGCCGTACACGATGCCTTCGGCGACGGACTTCTTGCCGTCGTACATCAGCGTGCTCATGAACTTGCTGATCACGATGTCGCCATACTTGGCGTCGGGGATCACTTCGCGGCGTTCGGCGCGGCGGCGGCGGGACATGTCGGGCGCTCCCTACTTCGGACGCTTGGCGCCGTACTTCGACCGGCGCTGTTTGCGGTCCTTGACGCCCTGGGTGTCCAGGGTCCCGCGGATGATGTGGTAGCGCACGCCGGGGAGATCCTTGACGCGGCCGCCGCGGATCATGACCACCGAGTGCTCCTGGAGGTTGTGGCCCTCGCCGGGGATGTAGCTCACCACCTCGTAGCCGTTGGTCAGGCGCACCTTGGCGACCTTGCGAAGCGCCGAGTTCGGCTTCTTCGGCGTCGTCGTGTAGACGCGCGTGCAGACGCCGCGCTTCTGCGGGCACGCCTGCATCGCCGGCACCTTGTTCCGGTAGGTCGGCGCGATCCGCGGCTTGCGGATCAACTGGTTGATGGTGGGCATCCGTCTCCGTATCCCTGACCGGTCGCCTGGAACTACCGCCGTCACGCCCGGATCCCGGACCGTCCATCGCGTCCCCGTTTCCGGAAACGACAAAAAGGCCAATAGCCAACGAGCGCTGGCTTTGCCCTTTCGGGTGGACGGCCTACCAGAATGGCCGGTTCAGTTTCTGTCGCGGTACTCGACGGCGGAACTGCGTCTAGGCTTGCGCCTACCACCAGTCCCCCCGAAAAGTGGGCGGGTTATATGGGTGGGGTTCCCCCGCGTCAAGCGCGCAGAAGCGAAAAGGCGCGCTTTTTCCGGGGTTTGACGAATCCGACACAAGCGAGTCGGAACGCGCGCCGGAGGCGCAAGGAAACGCCACCGTTCCTGCCACAAAATATTGGGCCGCCCCCTTCGGGGCGGCCCATCCATCGCGTGCGCGGGGCGGCGCGGCTACTCGGCCGGCACGGCCTCGCGCAGGTTCTGCTCGTCCGGCTGGTCGTCCGGCGCCGGCTGCGCCGCCAGCATCTCGCGGTCGCGACGCGCCGCGATCTCCTTCAGACGGTTCATGACGCCGCCGGTGCCCGCCGGGATCAGGCGGCCGACGATGACGTTCTCCTTGAGGCCGTCGAGCGTATCCACCTTGGCCGGAGACGGCCGCCTCGGTGAGCACGCGCGTGGTCTCCTGGAACGACGCCGCCGAGATGAACGACTTCGTCTGCAGGCTGGCCTTGGTGATGCCGAGCAGCACAGGCTCGCCGCGCGCCGGCTTGAGGTTGTCGATCGCCAGCTTGGCGTTGATCTCCTCGAACTCCAGCTTCTCGACCTGCTCGCCGATCAGGAAGGTCGACTCGCCCGGGTCGACGATCTCGATCTTCTGCAGCATCTGGCGCGCGATGACCTCGATGTGCTTGTCGTTGATCTTCACGCCCTGCAGCCGATAGACGTCCTGGATCTCGTTGACGAGGTAGGTCGCCAGCGCCTCGATGCCCATGACCCGCAGGATGTCGTGCGGCACCGGGTTGCCGTCCATCAGCAGGTCGCCCTTCTGGACGAAGTCGCCTTCCTGGACGCTGATGCGCTTGCCCTTGGGGATCAGGTATTCGACCGGCTCGCCGCCCGTCGGCCGGGCACCACCAGCAGGCGGCGCTTGGCCTTGTAGTCCTTGCCGAACTCCACGCGGCCGGCCAGCTCGCTGATGATCGCGTAGTCCTTCGGCTTGCGGGCCTCGAACAGCTCGGCCACCCGCGGTAGACCGCCGGTGATGTCGCGCGTCTTGCTGCCCTCGCGCGGGATGCGGGCCAGCACGTCGCCGGCCTTGACCGGCTGGCCGTTCTCGACCGACAGCACCGAGTCGACGGACAGCAGATAGCGCGCCTCCTGCCCGGTCGCGAGCAGGATCGGCTTGCCGTCGGCGCCCAGGATGCCGATGCGCGGCCGCAGGTCGCCGCCCTTGGACTGGCCTTTCCAGTCGACCACGACGCGGTTGGAGATGCCGGTGGCGTCGTCGATCACCTCGCGCATGGAGACGCCCTCGACGAGGTCGATGTAGGCCGCGACGCCCGCCTTCTCGGTGATCACCGGCAGCGTGTAGGGGTCCCATTCGGCCAGCTTCTGGCCCTTGGCGACGCGCATCTCGTCGTCGACCAGCAGCCGCGCGCCGTACGGCACCCGGAAGCGGGCGCGCTCGCGGTCGTTGGCGTCGATCAGCACCAGCTCGGTGTTGCGGCCCATGACGATGGGCACGCCCTCGCCGTTGATGACGACGTTGCGGTTCTTGACCGAGACCTTGCCCTCGTGGCTCGACTCGACGCTCGACTGCTCGGCGCCGCGCTGGGCGGCGCCGCCGATGTGGAAGGTGCGCATGGTCAGCTGGGTGCCCGGCTCGCCGATCGACTGGGCGGCGATGACGCCCACCGCCTCGCCGATGTTGACGGAGGTGCCGCGCGCCAGGTCGCGGCCGTAGCACTTGCCGCAGACGCCCCACTTGGTCTCGCAGGTCAGCACCGAGCGGATCTTGACCTCCTCGATGCCGGCCTTCTCGATCGCCTCGACGTCGTCCTCGCCGATCAGCTCGCCGAGCTTCACCAGCGTGGCGCCGCCGATCGGATCGACGATGTCCTCGAGCGCGGTGCGGCCGAGGATGCGCTCGCCGAGCGGCTCGATCACGTCGCTGCCGTCGACGACGGCGCGCATCGACAGGCCGCGCGTCGCGCCGCAGTCGACCTCGGAGATGATGCTGTCCTGCGCGACGTCGACCAGGCGGCGCGTGAGGTAGCCCGAGTTCGCGGTCTTGAGCGCGGTGTCGGCCAGGCCCTTGCGGGCGCCGTGGGTGGAGTTGAAGTACTCCAGGACGGTCAGGCCTTCCTTGAAGTTCGAGATGATCGGCGTCTCGATGATCTCGCCCGACGGCTTGGCCATCAGGCCGCGCATGCCGGCGAGCTGCTTGATCTGCGCCGCCGAGCCGCGGGCGCCGGACTGCGCCATCATGAACACCGAGTTGATGGGCTCGCCCTCTGGGGTCGAGATCGCCTTCATCATCTCCTCGGCGACCTTGTCGGTGCAGCGCGACCAGACGTCGACCACCTTGTTGTACTTCTCGCCCTTGGTGATCAGGCCGTCCTGGTACTGCTGCTCGAACTCCTTGACCTCCTTCTGGGTCTGGCCGACCAGCTTCTCCTTGGCGGGCGGGATGACGAGGTCGTCCTTGCCGAACGAGATGCCGGCCTTGCAGGCCTGGCCGAAGCCGAGCGACATGAGCCGGTCCGCGAAGATCACCGTCTCCTTCTGGCCGCAGTGGCGGTAGACCGTGTCGATGACGTTCTGCACGTCCTTCTTGGTCAGCAGGCGGTTGATCAGCGAGAACGGCACGTTGCGGTGCCGCGGCAGGATCTCCGACAGCATCATGCGGCCGGGCGTGGTGCCGACCACGCGCACCACGGCCTCGCCCTTGTCGTCGACCGTGTGCAGGCGCGCCTTGACCTTGGCGGCTGTGCAGCGATGGCGCCGGCCTCGAGGGCGTGCTGGATCTCGCCCATGTCGCCGAACGCCATGCCCTCGCCGGGCTCGCCCTCGCGCTCCATGGTGATGTAGTAGATGCCGAGCACGATGTCCTGCGACGGCACGATGATCGGCTTGCCGTTGGCGGGGCTGAGGATGTTGTTGGTCGACATCATCAGCACGCGCGCCTCGAGCTGCGCCTCGAGCGACAGCGGCACGTGGACCGCCATCTGGTCGCCGTCGAAGTCGGCGTTGAACGCCGTGCAGACCAGCGGATGCAGCTGGATCGCCTTGCCCTCGATCAGCACCGGCTCGAACGCCTGGATGCCGAGGCGGTGCAGCGTCGGCGCGCGGTTCAGCAGCACCGGATGCTCGCGGATGACCTCCTCGAGGATGTCCCAGACCTCCGGCCGCTCCTTCTCGACCATGCGCTTGGCGGCCTTGATGGTGTTGGCCATGGCGTAGGTCTGCAGGCGCGAATAGATGAACGGCTTGAACAGCTCGAGCGCCATCTTCTTGGGCAGGCCGCACTGGTGCAGCTTGAGCTCGGGACCGACGACGATGACCGAGCGGCCCGAGTAGTCGACGCGCTTGCCGAGCAGGTTCTGGCGGAAGCGGCCCTGCTTGCCCTTGAGCATGTCGCTGAGCGACTTCAGCGGACGCTTGTTGGCGCCGGTGATGACGCGGCCGCGGCGGCCGTTGTCGAACAGCGCGTCGACGGACCTCCTGCAGCATGCGCTTCTCGTTGCGCACGATGATGTCCGGCGCGCGCAGCTCGATCAGCCGCTTGAGGCGGTTGTTGCGGTTGATGACGCGGCGGTAGAGGTCGTTGAGGTCGGAGGTCGCGAAGCGGCCGCCGTCCAGCGGCACCAGCGGGCGCAGCTCCGGCGGGATCACCGGCACGACGTCGAGGATCATCCACTCAGGACGGGCGCCGGACTCGACGAACGACTCGACCATCTTGAGGCGCTTGACCAGCTTCTTGCGCTTGGCCTCGGACGCGGTGTCCCTGAGGTCCTCGCGCAGCGTGCCGCGCTCCTTCTCGAGGTCGATCGCGACCAGCATGTCCTTCAGCGCCTCGGCGCCGATCTTGGCCGTGAACGCGTCGTCGCCGTACTCGTCCTGGGCGCGCAGGTACTGCTCCTCGGACAGCAGCTCGCGGTACTTCAGCGGCGTCAGGCCGGGCTCGACCACGACGTAGTTCTCGAAGTACAGGATGCGCTCGAGGTCCTTGAGCGTCATGTCGAGCAGCAGGCCGACGCGGCTCGGCAGCGACTTCATGAACCAGATGTGCGCCACCGGCGAGGCCAGCTCGATGTGGCCCATGCGCTCGCGGCGCACCTTGGTCAGCGTCACCTCGACGCCGCACTTCTCGCAGATGATGCCGCGGAACTTCATCCGCTTGTACTTGCCGCACAGGCACTCGTAGTCCTTGATCGGTCCGAAGATGCGGGCGCAGAACAGCCCGTCCCGCTCCGGCTTGAACGTGCGGTAGTTGATCGTCTCGGGCTTCTTGATCTCGCCGAAGCTCCACGAGCGGATGCGCTCGGGGCTCGCGATGGCGATCTGGATGTGGTCGAACGTCGCCGGGCCCTGGGGCTGGCCGAGAACGTTGATCAGGTCGGTCATGGTCCGGTTCTCCTGACGGATGGGGCCGCGCGACGCGGCCGCGGGTCCGAAACTCTCTTGGTGGCCCGGGCGGGGACGGCCTGCGGCCGCCCCCGCGCCGGATCAGGGCGCCTTGTTCTCGAGCTCGACGTTGAGGCCGAGCGAGCGCAGCTCCTTGACCAGCACGTTGAACGATTCGGGGATGCCCGCCTCGAACGTGTCGTCGCCGCGCACGATCGCCTCGTAGACCTTGGTGCGGCCCGACACGTCGTCGGACTTGACCGTGAGCATCTCCTGCAGCGTGTAGGCGGCGCCGTACGCCTCGAGCGCCCACACCTCCATCTCGCCGAAGCGCTGGCCGCCGAACTGCGCCTTGCCGCCCAGCGGCTGCTGGGTGACCAGGCTGTAGGGGCCGATCGAGCGGGCGTGGATCTTGTCGTCCACGAGATGGTGCAGCTTCAGCATGTAGATGTAGCCGACGGTCACCTTGCGGGCGAACGCCTCGCCGGTGCGGCCGTCGACCAGCCGGACCTGGCCGGAGCTGTCGAGGCCGGCCTGCTCCAGCATCGCGACGATGTCGTCCTCGCGCGCGCCGTCGAACACCGGCGAGCCGAACGGCACGCCGCCGCGCAGGTTGGCGCCGAGCGTCATCACCTGGTCGTCGGAGAGCTCCGCGACGTCGGCCTTGTAGGCCTTGTCGCCGTAGACCTCCTTGAGGGTGCGGCGCACGTCGGCCGTCTTGGCGGCGCCGGACCTGGCCTGGTCGACGATGCGGCCGATCTTGCGGCCGAGCCCGGAAGAGGCCCAGCCGAGATGCGTCTCGAGGATCTGGCCGACGTTCATGCGGCTGGGCACGCCCAGCGGGTTGAGCACGATGTCGACCTGGGTGCCGTCCTCCAGGTACGGCATGTCCTCGAGCGGCATGATGCGCGAGATCACGCCCTTGTTGCCGTGGCGGCCGGCCATCTTGTCGCCGGGCTGCAGCTTGCGCTTCACCGCGACGAACACCTTGACCATCTTCATGACGCCGGGCGGCAGCTCGTCGCCGCGCTGCAGCTTGTCGACCTTGTTCTCGAAGCGGTCCTGGAGGCGCTTGAGCGACTCGTCGAACTGCTTGTTGAGCGCCTCGATACGCTCCATCGCGGCGTCGTCCTTGACCGCGATCTGGCGCCACTGGCCGGGGGTGAACTCCGACAGCACCTTCTCGGTGATCTTGGTGCCCGACTTGACCGCCTTGAGGCCGCCGGTGGCGGTCTCGTTCAGCAGCATCTCCTGCAGCTGGCCGTAGAAGCTGCGCTCGAGGATCGCGCGCTCGTCGTCGCGGTCCTTGGCCAGACGCTCGATCTGGTCCCGCTCGATCGCCAGCGCGCGCTCGTCCTTGTCGACGCCGCGGCGGTTGAAGACCCGCACCTCGACGATCGTGCCCTGCACGCCCGGCGGCACGCGCAGGCTGGTGTCGCGGACGTCCGACGCCTTCTCGCCGAAGATGGCGCGCAGCAGCTTCTCCTCCGGCGTCATCGGCGACTCGCCCTTCGGCGTCACCTTGCCGACGAGGATGTCGCCCGCCTGGACCTCGGCGCCGATGTAGACGATGCCGGCCTCGTCGAGGTTGCGCAGCGCCTCCTCGCCGACGTTCGGGATGTCGCGGGTGATCTCCTCCTGGCCCAGCTTGGTGTCGCGGGCCATCACCTCGAACTCCTCGATGTGGATCGAGGTGAACACGTCGTCGCTGACGATGCGCTCGGAGATGAGGATGGAATCCTCGAAGTTGTAGCCGTTCCACGGCATGAACGCGACGAGCACGTTGCGGCCCAGCGCCAGCTCGCCGTTCTGCGTCGACGGCCCGTCGGCGATGATCTCGCCGCGGCCGACCGTGTCGCCGACCTTCACCAGCGGCTTCTGCGTGATGCAGGTGCTCTGGTTGGAGCGCTGGAACTTGAGCAGGTTGTAGATGTCGACCGCCGGCGAGCCGGGGCCGGCCTCCTCGGTGGCGCGCACGACGATGCGGGTGGCGTCGACCTGGTCGACCACGCCGGCGCGGCGCGCGACGATGGTGACGCCGGAGTCGCGCGCGACGATCTCCTCCATGCCGGTGCCGACCAGCGGCGCGTCGGCGCGCAGCAGCGGCACCGCCTGGCGCTGCATGTTCGAGCCCATCAGCGCGCGGTTGGCGTCGTCGTTCTCGAGGAAGGGGATCAGCGCCGCCGCGACCGAGACGAGCTGCTTCGGCGACACGTCGATGAAGTCGACCTCCTCGGGGCGCGCCAGGATGTACTCGCCGCCGCGCCGGCAGGAGACGAGGTCGGAAGAGAGCTTGCCCTTGGCGTCGAGCTCGGCGTTGGCCTGGGCGATGGTGTAGCGCCCCTCCTCCATCGCCGAGAGGTAGACCACCTCGTCGGCGACGCGGGCGCCCGCCACCTTGCGGTACGGGCTCTCGATGAAGCCGTACTGGTTGACGCGCGCGAAGGTCGCCAGCGAGTTGATCAGGCCGATGTTCGGGCCTTCCGGCGTCTCGATCGGGCAGATGCGGCCGTAGTGCGTCGGGTGCACGTCGCGCACCTCGAAGCCGGCGCGCTCGCGCGTCAGGCCGCCCGGTCCGAGCGCCGACAGGCGGCGCTTGTGCGTCACCTCGGACAGCGGGTTGGTCTGGTCCATGAACTGGCTGAGCTGCGAGGAGCCGAAGAACTCGCGCACCGCCGCCGCCGCCGGCTTGGCGTTGATCAGGTCGTGCGGCATCACGGTGTCGATGTCGACCGAGCTCATGCGCTCGCGGATCGCCCGCTCCATGCGCAGCAGGCCGATGCGGTACTGGTTCTCCATCAGCTCGCCCACCGAGCGCACGCGGCGGTTGCCGAGGTGGTCGATGTCGTCGATCTCGCCGCGGCCGTCCTTGAGGTCGTGCAGCGTCTTGACGACCGCGATGATGTCCTCGCGGCGCAGCACGCGCATCGAGTCCGCGACGCCGGTGAAGCCCAGCCGCATGTTCATCTTGACGCGGCCGACCGCCGAGAGGTCGTAGCGCTCGGGATCGAAGAACAGGCCGTGGAACAGCGTGTCGGCGGTGTCCAGCGTCGGCGGCTCGCCCGGGCGCATGACGCGGTAGATGTCGATCAGCGCCTCTTCGCGCGTCTGGTTCTTGTCCGCGATCAGCGTGTTGCGCAGGTAGGCGCCCACCGACTGGTGGTCGATCGCCAGCACCTCGAGCAGGTCGATCTTCTTCTCCGCGAACGTCTTCAGCGTCGCCTCGGTGACCTCGTGGCCGGCCTCGATGTGGATCTCGCCCGTCTTCTCGTCGATCATGTCGCGGGCGGGATAGCTGCCGGCCAGCTCTCGTCGAGGACGCGGACCTCCTTGAGGCCCTGCTCGACCAGGCGCGTCGCCAGGCGCGGCGTGACCTTGGCGCCGGCCTCGGCCACCACCTTGCCCGTCTTGGCGTTGACGAGGTCGTGCACCAGCTTGCCGCTGCGCATCGACTCGGGGCGGAAATCGGTGCGCCAGCCGTCCTTGTCGCGGCGGTAGGGCACGCTGGCGTAGAACGCCGACAGGATGTCCTCGTGGGACATGCCGACCGCCTCGGTCGGCTCGAGCGACTTCTCCTTGGTCTCGAGCTCGGCGCGCTTGCGCGCGGTGGCGTCGTTGTCGAGCGCCAGCAGCAGCGTGCTGACCGGCAGCTTGCGCCGGCGGTCGATCCGCACGTGGACGAGGTCCTTGGCGTCGAACTCGAAGTCGAGCCACGAGCCGCGGTAGGGGATGATGCGGGCGGCGAAGAGGTACTTGCCCGAGCTGTGGGTCTTGCCCTTGTCGTGGTCGAAGAAGACGCCCGGCGAGCGGTGCATCTGCGAGACGATCACGCGCTCGGTGCCGTTGACGATGAAGGTGCCGTTCGCGGTCATGAGCGGCATGTCGCCCATGTAGACGTCCTGCTCCTTGATGTCGCGGATCGAGCGCGAGCCGGTCTCCTCGTCGACGTCCCAGACGACGAGCTGGAGCGTCAGCTTGAGCGGCGCGGCGTAGGTGATGCCGCGCTGCTGGCACTCCTCGACGTCGTACTTGGGCTCCTCGAACTCGTACTTCACGAACTCGAGGCTGGCGCGCTCGGCGAAGTCCTTGATCGGGAACACCGACCGGAACACCTCCTGGACGCCGACGTTGACGCGCTTCTCCGGCGCCACGTCCATCTGCAGGAAGGCGTCGTAGGAGCTCTTCTGGACCTCGATCAGGTTCGGCATCGGCGCGGCGGCGGCGATGTGGCCGAACTGACGGCGAATCCGGGTGCGGGCGTTGAACGTGGCCATGCTCATCCTCGATCCGACGTGCGCCCGGAAGGGGCGCGGAAGGGCGGGGCGGTCTACCCGGCTGCTGTCCCGGAACCGGCGATCCGCTAGGTCGCCGGCCCCATACGTCGCAGAGGGCCACTTGACCGGGCCGGCGGCGCGCGCCGGCCCGATGAAGGGGCCCGTCCGGGACCGGCGCGCCGGTCCCGGACGGAAAAACGCTACTTGAGCTCGACCTTGGCGCCCTCGGCCTCGAGCTTCGCCTTCATCTTCTCGGCGTCGGCCTTCGGCACGCCTTCCTTCACCGCCTTCGGCGCGGCCTCGACCAGGTCCTTGGCCTCCTTCAGGCCCAGTCCGGTGAGCTCGCGCACGACCTTGATGACGTTGATCTTCTTGTCGCCGGCGGCGGCGAGCAGGACGGTGAAGTCGTCCTTCTGCTCGACCGGCGCGGCGGCGGCGCCCGGCGCCGCGGCGACCGCGACCGGCGCGGCGGCGGAGACGCCCCACTTCTCCTCGAGGAGCTTCGAGAGCTGCGCCGCCTCGATGACGGTCAGCGCCGAGAGCTGATCCACGATCTGATCCAGATTGGCCATTGTCTTTCTCCAGATGTCCCGAACGTTGCGTGTAGGTGAGAGATCGGCTTACGCCGCCTGACCGGAGGTTTCCTTGGATCCATACGCGCCGAAGACCCGCGCGAGCTGGCCGGCGGGCGCCTGCACCACGCCCGCGATGCGGGTGGCCGGCGTCTGCAGCAGCGCCAGCAGCTTCGCCCGCAGCTCGTCCAGGGACGGCAGCGAGGCCAGCTGCTGGACGCCGGCGGCGTCGAGCGTCTGGCCGTTGAGCGAGCCGCCGACGATGGTCAGCTTCTCGTTGGTCTTGGCGAAGGTCGCGACGGCTTTCGCCGCGGCGACCGGATCCTTGGACGAGGCGATCGCGGTCGGACCCGTGAGCATGGGTCCGATATCCGAGAACGCCGTGCCCTCCAGCGCGAGACGGGTGAGCCGGTTCTTAGACACTTTGTAGCTGGCGCCCGCGTTGCGGACCTGGTTGCGCAGGTCCGAAACCTCGGCCACCGTGAGACCGGACTGGCGGGTAACCACCACCAGGTCCACGGCGGAGAGGCTCTTCTTGAGCGAGGCGATCAGCTCCGACTTCTCAGAGCGGTCCACTTGTCGTCTCCAGAAACGGTCCATCGACGCTCGCGCGCCGGCGGACCCTCCACACTAAGGCCGCGTTCGGTCCCGGGGGACCGAGCCAGCGGCCCGGTTTCCCGTCCCGGAAGGTCGGGGGCATCCGTGGCCGGAACATGTCCGGCCCTTTCAATCCCGTTCTCCCGTCTGCGCAGGCGGGTTGCCCCATTAAACCCCACCCGGAAGGCGGGGCGCCGGCGGTCTCGGACAGGTTGGAGACCGGACGCGAGGCCCGGTCTCCATCGACCGACGGGCGGACCCGCCGGCCAATCTCGTTGGCTCAGCCCTGCAGGGTGGCGACGTCGAGCTTGACGCCGGGTCCCATGGTCGAGCTGATCGACACCTTCTCGATGAAGGTGCCCTTGGCGCCGGTCGGCTTGGCGCGGCCGATCGCGCCGACGAAAGCCTTCACGTTCTCGGCGAGCGCCTGCTCGCTGAAGCTGGCCTTGCCGATGCCGGCGTGGACGATGCCCGCCTTCTCGGCGCGGAACTCGACCTGGCCGGCCTTGGCCGCCTTGACCGCGGCGGTCACGTCGGCGGTCACGGTGCCGAGTTTCGGGTTCGGCATCAGGCCGCGCGGGCCCAGCACCTTACCGAGCCGGCCGACCACGCCCATCATGTCCGGGGTCGCGATGCAGCGGTCGAAGTTCATCTCGCCGGCGGTGATCTTCTCGGCCAGATCCTCGGCGCCCACCAGGTCGGCGCCGGCCGCCTTGGCCTGCTCGGCCTTCTCGCCGCGGGCGAACACGGCGACGCGCACGGTCTTGCCGGTGCCGTGCGGCAGCACGACGACGCCGCGGACCATCTGGTCGGCGTGGCGCGGGTCGACGCCGAGGTTCATCGCGATCTCGATGGTCTCGTCGAACTTGGCCTTGGCGCGCGCCTTGACCATCTTCACCGCGTCGACGACCGCGTAGGCCTTGTCGCGGTCGAGGCCGTCGGACGACTTCTTGTAGCGCTTGCCCTTCGTCGACATCGCCTAGCCCTCCACCTGGATGCCCATCGACCGGGCCGAGCCGCGCAGCATGCTGACGGCGGCGTCGATCGAATGGCAGTTGAGGTCGGGCATCTTGGTCGCGGCGATCTCCTGGAGCTGCGCGAGCGTCACCTTGCCGACGATCTGCGTGCCGACGGTCTTGGCGCCCTTCTCGATGCCCGCCGCCTTCTTGATGAAGAAGCTCACCGGCGGCGTCTTGGTGACGAAGGTGAAGCTGCGATCCTGGAACACGGTGATGACCACCGGGATCGGCATGCCCTGTTCCAGCTTCTGCGTCCGGGCGTTGAACGCCTTGCAGAATTCCATGATGTTCACGCCCTGCTGACCGAGCGCGGGGCCGATCGGCGGGGACGGGTTGGCCTTGCCAGCCGGCACCTGCAGCTTGACGTAGGCCTGGATCTTTCTTGGCCATCCTCGACCCTCCTGTGGGCGCGTGGTGCGGTCATGGCCGACCTCCCACGCGATGTCCGGGCGGTTTCCCGACCGGGGCGCTGGCGGCCAACCCGTTGATTTATCAACAGATATGGCTTCCACCGACGCCAAAACCGAAAGGCCGGCGGAACCCGCCAGCCTTTCGAGTGGGCGCCGTCTAGCACAAACCGGACGGCGCGCAAACCTTTTCGTCGCTAGATCTTGTCGACCTGGCCGTAGTCCAGCTCGACCGGCGTGGAGCGTCCGAAGATCGACACCGACACCTTGAGGCGCTGCTTCTCCTCGTCGACGTCCTCGACCGTTCCGTTGAAGGTCGCGAACGGGCCGTCGGACACCTTCACCTGCTCGCCGATCTCGAACATCACCGACGGCTTCGGCCGCTCGATGCCGTCCTGGACCTGCTTGAGGATGCGGTCGGCCTCGGCCTGAGAGATCGGCACCGGCCGGCCGGATTTGCCGCCGCCGAGGAAGCCGGTGACCTTCGGCGTGTTCTTGACGAGGTGCCACGTCTCGTCGGTCAGCTCCATCTTCGCCAGCACGTAGCCGGGGAAGAATTTGCGCTCGGCGGCGACCTTGGCGCCGCGGCGGACCTCGACGACCTCCTCGACCGGAACCGTGACCTCGGCGATCATGGCGTCCATGCCCTTCTTGCGGGCCTGCTCGCGGATCGACTCGGCGACCTTCTTCTCGAAGCCCGAGTAGGCGTGGACGACGTACCAGCGGAGCGCCATGGCTAGATCGCCCCCAGGCTGAGCAGGAATTGCACGACGGTCTTGATGATCTGGTCGACCGCGAGGAAGAACAGCGACGAGATGACCACGAAGGCGAACACCATCGCGGTGGTCACCATCGTTTCACGGCGACCCGCCCAGGTGACCTTGCCGGCCTCCTGGCGTACCTCGCGGGCGAATTCGACGGGATTCTTCATGGTTGTGGCGTCTTCCGGTTCGGGCGTCGCGGCTTCCTAGCGATGCCCAAGGCCAAAGTCCAGTCGGCGGCCTCCGGGGTCCCGGAGGCCGCCGACCGGAATCGCGGCGATATTGGCAGGAGTGGAGGGACTCGAACCCCCGGCCCTCGGTTTTGGAGACCGATGCTCTACCAGCTGAGCTACACTCCTAGATGGGCGCCCTCCGTAGCACCGGCGGGGCGCCCGAAACAGCCCCTACTTGATGATTTTGGTGACGACGCCGGCGCCGACGGTGCGGCCACCCTCGCGGATCGCGAAGCGCAGACCCTCGTCCATCGCGATCGGCTGGATCAGCTCCACCGCCATCCGCGCGTTGTCCCCCGGCATCACCATCTCCGTGCCCTCCGGGAGCGTGCACACACCCGTCACGTCCGTCGTCCGGAAGTAGAACTGCGGACGGTAGTTCGTGAAGAACGGCGTGTGGCGCCCGCCCTCCTCCTTCGTCAGGATGTACGCCTCCGCCTCGAAGTTCGTGTGCGGCGTAATCGAGCCGGGATGCGCCAGCACCTGCCCGCGCTCCACGTCCTCGCGCTTCGTGCCCCGCAGCAGCGCCCCGATGTTGTCCCCCGCCTCGCCCTGGTCCAGGAGCTTCCGGAACATCTCCACGCCCGTCACGATCGTCTTCGTCGTCGCCTTCAGCCCGACGATCTCGATCTCCTCGCCCACCTTCACGATCCCGCGCTCCACGCGCCCCGTCACGACCGTGCCGCGGCCCGAGATCGAGAACACGTCCTCGATCGGCATCAGGAACGGACGGTCCTTCGCCCGCTCCGGCTGCGGGATGTACTCGTCAACCGCCGCCATCAGCTTCAGCACCGCCTGCTCGCCGATCTCAGGCTGCTTGTCCTCCAGCGCGCACAGCGCCGAGCCCTTGATCACCGGGATCTTGTCGCCCGGGTACTGGTACGACGTCAGAAGCTCACGCACCTCCAGCTCCACCAGCTCCAGCAGGTCCGGGTCGTCCACCATGTCGACCTTGTTCATGAACACCACCAGCGCCGGCACGCCAACCTGCCGCGCCAGAAGGATGTGCTCGCGCGTCTGCGGCATCGGACCGTCCGCCGCCGACACCACCAGGATCGCCCCGTCCATCTGCGCCGCGCCCGTGATCATGTTCTTCACGTAGTCCGCGTGGCCCGGGCAGTCCACGTGCGCGTAGTGCCGGTTCGTCGTCTCGTACTCGACGTGCGCCGTCGAGATCGTGATCCCCCGCTCCCGCTCCTCCGGCGCCTTGTCGATCTGGTCGTACGCCGTGAACGTCGCCCCGCCCGTCTTCGCCAGGATCTTCGTGATCGCCGCCGTCAGAGACGTCTTGCCGTGGTCGACGTGACCGATCGTCCCGATGTTGCAGTGCGGCTTCGTCCGCTCGAACTTGCTCTTCGTCATGGCTTCACCGACCTCTTTGTAACGCGCCGCGCGACGGGACTACGATCGACGCGGGGCGCGCCGCGCCGCGCGGCCTCGCGAAAACTGGAGCGGGTGAAGGGAATCGAACCCTCGTCGTAAGCTTGGAAGGCTTCTGCTCTACCATTGAGCTACACCCGCGAGCCCGCCGAGGCCGGTCCGCCGGGGCGTCCGTGGTGGGGGAGGTAGGACTCGAACCTACGAAGGCATAGCCAGCGGATTTACAGTCCGCCCCCTTTGCCGCTCGGGACACTCCCCCTTACCTACGGAAACCGGCCGGCGGAGACGCCTTTCGGCCCATCGTTCGGGCGACGCGCACTATGTGAATCCGCTCCGGCGTGTCAACCCAATTCCGGCCGCGCGGTTTGCCAACGCGGGTCGCGCGACCGTATACGACGCTCGTGAGCAGACACCGCCCCCGCGCGACCGCGACGCGCAGCGCCCATCCCGCCATTCCGGACCGCCACGCGCCGGGCGCGACGGCGACCCGCGCCGCGACGCCGGCCCGCCGCGCGAGCGCGCGCCCGAGCGCGATGCGCCGCCGCCGCGACGCGGTCCCGGCCGCGGCGGCAACGACGGGCAGGTGTGGCTGTACGGCCGGCACGCCGTGCTCGCGGCCTTGGCCAATCCCGACCGCGCCGTGCGGCGGCTGCTGGCGTCGGCCGAGTTCATCGAGCGCCACGGCCAGGAGATCGCCGTCGCCCGCGCCAAGGGCGCGGCGCCACCGCCGCCGGAGAACGCCACGCGCGACGAGATCGCCCGCCGCCTGACCGACGGCGCCGTCCACCAGGGAATCGCCGCGCTGGTCGGGCCGCTGCCAGAGGCCGGCATGGACGATCTGCTCGCCCGCTGCGGCGAGCGCGCCCATGTCGTGGCGCTCGACCAGGTCACCGATCCGCACAACGTCGGCGCCATCCTGCGCTCGGCCGCGGCGTTCGGCGGCGCCGGCGTGATCGTCACCGCGCGGCACGCGCCGGAGGAGACCGGCGCGCTCGCCAAGGCGGCGTCCGGGGCGCTCGAGCGCGTGCCGCTGGTGCGGGTCGTCAACCTGGCGCGGGCGCTCGACGAGCTGAAGGCGGCCGGATTCTGGGTCGTAGGGCTCGACGAGCGCGGCGAACGCACGCTCGCGCAGACAGCGCCCAGCGGCCGCGTCGTCCTGGCGCTCGGCGCCGAGGGCGACGGCCTCCGCCGGCTCACCGCGGAGCGCTGCGATTTGTTGGCCCGCCTGCCGATGAGCGCGTCCATGCCCAGCGTCAACGTCTCCAACGCCGCCGCCGTGGCGCTCTACGAGCTGGCGCGGGTTTAATCCACCGGCCGGCGCGTTTGAACGGGCGCGCCCATCCTGTACATTTCCGGGCGATGACGAGCGCCCCGAACGCGCGCGCCGCGCGCGACCGGCATCCGCCACCCGACGGCGGCGGCGGTGGCGACTCCGGCGCTCCGGCCGACAAGCCGGCGACCGAGGCGCGGATCCAGCACGATTTCTACGCCGCCCGCGCCCGCGCGCACGTGATCGAGCCGTGGGGCGCGGCCGAGCACGATTTCGCGCTGTCGATGCTCCTCGGCTACCTCGACCTGACGCGGCCGGAATCGGCGCTCGACGTCGGCGCCGGCTGCGGCCGCGCCCTCAAACTGATGCGCGAGCGCCGGCCGGGCCTGCGCGTCCAGGGTGTCGAGCCCTCGGCGGCGTTCCGCGAGATCGGCCATGCGCGTCTCGGGCTGTCGTCCGGCGAACTCCTCGACGGCGACGCCACGCGCCTGCCGTTCGACGACGATTCGTTCGACGTGGTGACCGAGTTCGGCGTGCTGCACCACATCCGCAACCCCTCGCAGGCGGTGGCCGAGATGTGCCGCGTCGCGCGCCGCGCCGTCTTCATCTCGGACTGCAACAACTACGGCCAGGGCGGCCGCGCCGCGCGCCTGGCCAAGCGCGCGCTGCGCGCCGCCGGGCTGTGGAAGGCGGTCGACCGGATGCGCACCGGCGGCAAGGGCTACACCATCACCGAGGGCGACGGGCTGGCCTATTCCTACTCGGTGTTCGACGACCTGCCGATCGTGCGCCGCGCCTTCGACCGGGTCGTGGTGATGAACACCTCCGGCCAGTCCATCGCCCACGCGCGCGAGGCGGCGGCCGTGGTCGTCATCGCCGACGACCGCCCGTGGTGAGCGTTGCCGGCCGACGCGGCTGCGGTTAAACCTTCCCGGCGGACGACGCCGGGTTAGCTCAGCGGTAGAGCAGCGGTTTTGTAAACCGAAGGTCGGGGGTTCAATCCCCTCACCCGGCACCATTCCATCGGCCGACGACGACACCGGCCACCCGTCGGTCCACGTTCCAGCGAGACGCCAGTGCCGGACGCCGAGCGCAAGAGATACCGCCTCGCCTGCCTGGTGACGCATCCCATCCAATACCAGGCGCCGCTGTTCCGCCGCATCGCGGCCGATCCGGAGATCGCGTTCAAGGCGTTCTTCGCCACCGATTTCTCGGCCCGCGACTACGTCGATCCGGAGTTCGGCCAGTCCATCGCGTGGGACGTGCCGCTGCTCGACGGCTACGAGTCGGAGGTGCTGCCGCGCCTGCCCGGCAGCGGCTATCCCGGCGACACCTATTTCGACGCGTGGCGGCCGTTCAGCACCGGCCTGCGGTCGCGGCTGCGCGCCGGCGGCTTCGACGCCCTGTGGGTCCACGGCTACGCCCGCGCGCCGCATGTCTGGGCGATGATGGCGGCGCGGATGGCCGGCGCGAAGGTTCTGCTGCGCGACGAGACCAGCGACGCCGGCCGCCCGCGCGCCGGCGCCCGGCAAGTGGTGAAGCGTCTGCTGTTCCGCGGCATCGATCCGCTCGTCGACGCCTACCTGACCATCGGCACGGCCAACGAGGAGCATCTCGAGCGCCTCGGCGTCGACCGCCGCAAGTTCTTCCGCATGGGTTACGCCGTCGACAATCTCTGGTTCCGCGCCCGCATGGACGAGGCCGCGGCGACTCGCGAGTCCCTGCGCGCCGAGCTCGACGTCGCGCCCGGCCGGCCGATCGCGCTCTACGCCGCCAAGCTGATCGACCGCAAGGCGCCGCTCGACCTGGTCGAGGCCTTCGCGCGGGCCGTCGACGGCGCCGCCGACGGCGCGGGGCCCGCGCTGCTGATGGCCGGTGACGGCGATCTGCGGCCCGCGGTCGAGGCGCGGATCGCCGCGCTCGGCGTCGGCGAACGCATCCGGCTTCTCGGGTTCCAGAGCCAGCGCCGGCTCGCCGCGCTCTACGATCTGTGCGACGTCTTCGCGCTGCCGTCGGAACGCGAGACCTGGGGGCTGGTGGTGAACGAGGTGATGAACGCCGGCCGCGCCGTGGTCGCCAGCGACCGCGTCGGCGCGGCGCGCGACCTCGTGCGCCACGGCGTCACCGGCTACGTCCATCCGCACGGCGACGTCGAGGCGCTGGCGGCGCGGCTGCGCGACTGCTTCGCCGATCCGGCGCGGCTGGCGGAGATGGGGCGCGCCGGGCGCGCCGTGATCGAGGCGTGGGATTTCGAGGCCGACGTCGCCGGCCTCAAGGCGGCGCTCGCCGCCGTCGTGAAGCCGCGCTGAGGCCGCGATGGCGCGCCGCCGCGTCCTGATCGCCCATCCCGGCGCCACCTCGCTGCTCTATCCGCTGGTCGCGCTGCTGCAGCGGCTGGACCTCGACGTCGCGTTCGAGACCTCGTTCTACGCCCGCCCCGGCGCGCCGCTGGAGCGGCTGATCGGCCGCCTGCCCGCCGGTCCACGCGCGCGGCTGGCGCGCGAGCTGGGCCGGCGCCGGCATCCCGAGATCGATCCGGCCGGCATCACGACCCATCCGCTGCCGGAGATCGCGCAGGTGCTGGCGGCGCGCGCCGGCCCGCCGGCGCTGGCGGCGCGGCTGATGCGCTGGCGCAACGCCCGCTTCGACGCGCTGGTGGCGGCGCGCGTGCGGCGCGAGCGTCCGGACGTGTTCATCGGCTTCGACGGCTCGTCGGAGCGCTCGTTCCGCGCCTGCCGCGAGACCGGCACCGTGTCGCTGCTCTACCAGGCCATCGGCCATCTGCGCAGCGGCCTGCGCATCCTCGACGAGGAGCGGCGCCTGCACCCGGCGTTCGCCGACGTCTCGCTCGGCGACACCAGCGAGGCGTGGATCGCGCGCAACGTCAGGGAGGCGGAGCTGGCCGACCGGATCGTGGTGCCCTCGCAGTACGTGCGCGACACCATGGTCGAGAACGGCCGCGATCCGGCGAGCATCGACCTGCTGCCGTTCCCGATCGACGTCGAACGCTTCGCGCCCGGCCCGGCGCGGAGCGACGACGGCCGGTTGCGCGCGCTGTTCGTCGGCCAGATCGGCATGCGCAAGGGCGTGCGCTACGCGCTCGACGCGATGCGCGCGCTGGCGCGGCCGGACATCGAGCTGACGCTGGTCGGCGGCATCGTCGACGGCGAGGCGTGGCTGAAACCCTACGCCGGCCTCTACCGCCACGTCGCGAACGTCCCCTACGCCGAGATGCCCGACCTGTTCCGCGCCGCCGACGTGTTCGTCTTCCCCTCGCTGCACGAGGGCTCGGCGATGGCGGTGAACGAGGCGCTGGCGTCCGGCCTGCCGGCGGTCGTCACGCCCAACGCCGGCGCCATCCTGCGCGACGGCGTCGAAGGCTTCATCGTGCCGATCCGCGATTCCGGCGCCATCGCCGGGCGCCTGGCGTCGCTGGCAAGCGATCCCGCGTTGCGCGCCACGCTCGGACGCGCCGCCCGCGCCCGCGCCGAGGCGCACGACTGGCCGGCCTACGCGCGCGCGCTCGACACCTTGCTCGGCCGGCTTCCGGTCCGCTGACCGCCGTCAGTCCCGCGGTTGTGGATCGAGCGCCGCCCCCGGCGGCGGCGCGGGCTCCGCGCGCGGCGTGGGATCGAACGCGCTGCCGCCGCGCGGCGCCGGCGGCAGCGGCCCCAGCCGCGGCAACGAGCCGGGCCGCGGCGCGAAGCCGACGGGACGGCCGATCAGCGGCCGCCGCTGCAGCCCCGGCGCCGCCGGCGCCGGCCGCGCCGGCGCGGCGGCGCCCATCGTCTGGCGTTCGATGTGGGGCAGCGCGAAGACGAAGCCGAGCGTCAGGTAGTAGTAGTAGTTGAGCGGATCGGTATCGAGCGCCCAGCCCTTGAACGACGTCAGCGTGACGAACACCACCATCGCCACGCCGCACGCCGCGACGCCCTTGAACCGCGTCGTGCGCAGGTCGCGCCGGATCTGCAGCGTGAACAGGAACATCAGCCCGTAGCACGCCAGCACGATGAAGAAGCCGATGGCGCCGAGCTCGACCATCGCCTTGGCGAAGAAATTCTCGATCAGCGTGCCCTTCTCGAACATCAGCGCCTGGACGGCCGCGTCCTGGCCGTGCCGGGCGGCGCCGGTGTTGGCGCCGACGCCCATGCCGAAAATGCCGCCCTTGCTGAGGCCGTCGAGCATGCCGCCGACCGCGATCTCGTCGGTGTAGTTGCCGATCAGCGTGCCGGTCTGGCTGGCGATCTTCTCGCCGTCGAGGCCGGCGAAGGCCAGCGCGATCGCCATGCCGCCGCCGATCCCGAGCACGCCCTGCAACAGGCCGCCGGCGCGGAAGCGGAAGAACTGGATCAGCACGAAGATCAGCGGGATGAACACGAAGTTGCCGCGCGCGCCGCTGGTGAAGGCGGCCATCAGCGCGACCGTCAGGCTGATCCAGATGAACGTCCGCCAGCGGCGGTCGGTCTCGATCTCCAGCAGCATGAAGATCGGGAACATCATGAAGAAGCAGAACACGCCGTACTGCGAGTTGAACTGGAACGAGCCGGGGATGCGGAACAGCGTCGCGCCGAGGCCCTGGAAGGTGCCGAAGCGCTGGGTCGCGTGCAGCGCGTAGTCGCCGTAGAAGAACCGGATCGTCGCCTCGTAGTCGTAGAGCGTGGCGCCGAGGAACATCGTGATGCCGACGCCCCACGGGATCCAGGCGCAGACCACGAACAGGCGCAGCACGCGGCGCAGCTCGTCCTCGGTGCGCGGCATCGCCGCCCCGACCAGCAGCATCGGGATGTAGAACAGCCACACCTTGGCGCCGATGCCCGCCACCATCATGTTGGGCACGTTCGGATTGGCCATGCCGAACAGCACCAGCAGCGCGAACACGCCGAACACCGCGTAGAGCGCGAACGGCAGGCGGTCGCCGCGCAACTGGCCCGACAGCAGGAAGAAGCCGAGATAGAGCGGCGCCACGATCAGCACGTCGCGCACCAGCGCGCCGATCGGCGACGGGCTCAGCGCCGCCACGACGAAGCCGGTGAACGGCGTGAACAGGATCAGGCCGTAGACGCCGCGGCGCCAGTCGAGCGCGATGACGACCCACGTCGCGACCAGCACCGGGGCGCCGAGAAGGAGGGCGGTCTCCATGCCTCAGCTCCGTCCGTCCGTGGCTACGCGGCGGCGCCACCGGTGCGCGCGGCCGGTCACGCGGCGCGCCTCGCGAAGGACGTGCCGGGGCGGAACCCGGACAGCACGTCGAGCGCCCAGGCGCGCCAGCCGCGGGTGCGGGCGTCGCCGGCGGGCGCGCCCAGCCAGTCCCGCACCGGCACCTGGAAGCCGCGCTTCGGCAGACCCTCGAGCATGGCGCGCACCGGCTCCGACAGCAGCGGCGGCAGCTCGGCCTTGGTCACCGGCCGGTCGGCCACGATCAGCGGCGCCATGTCGCGGAAGAAGCCGGCGTCGACGAACGGCGTGCGGATCTCCAGCGAATGCGCCATGCCGGCCCAGTCGGCGTCCCGCAGCAGCTGGTTGCGCAGGTAGAACGACAGTTCCAGCGCCGCGACGCGGCCGTTGGCCGAGCGCACCCCGTCGATCGCCGCCGCCAGCGTCGCCTCGGTGTCGAGCGCCGCCATGCCGGCGCGCAGATAGTCGGCGTCGAGGAACGCCGGCAGCTCCCACGGCATGAACAGGCCGCGGCGCAGCAGATACGCGCCGCCATAGGTGCCGCCGTATTCCAGCACGCCGGCGTATTTCGGCGACGTGAACCGCCGCAGCACCGGCTCGCTGACGACGCGGAAGCCGCGGCCCAGCGCCGCCAGCGGCCCGGCGCGGCCGACCAGGCGCACCATCTCCGGCACCTGCCGGAAGCTGGGATAGCCCGCGAACGCCTCGTCGCCGCCGATGCCCGACAGCGCCACCTTCAACCCGGTCGAGGCCGCCGCCTTGCTGACGAAATAGACGTTGGTGCCGTCGATGCTGGGCTGGTCCATCGACGCCATCAGGTGGTCGCGCGCCGCCGCGAACTCCGCGCGCCGCACCCACACCGTGCTGTGGTCGGTGCCGTGGTGCGCGGCGATGCGCCCGGCGATGCCGGTCTCGTCGTCGAGGCTGCCGCGGTACTCCTCGAAGCCCAAGGTCACCGTGCGCGTCGGGATCGGCGAGCGCGGGTGGCGAATTCGGCCACCAGCGAGGAATCGAAGCCGCCGGACAGGAACAGCCCGACCGGCACATCGGCCACCATGTGGTGGCGTACCGTGTCGTCGATCGCCGCGCGCAGCGCCTCGAGACGCGCGGCGCCGGCCGGCGCCGGACGCGACGCCTCGGCCTCCGCCAGCGTCGCGGCGATCGAGTGGTAGCGCGCCGGCGTCCCGACCTTCCCGGCGTCGATCGTCAGCGTGTGGCCGGCCGGCAGGGCGCGGATCTCGCGGTGCAGGGTGAACGGCTCCGGGATCGACCCCCACATCAGGAAGCCGACATCGGCCGCCGGCTCCGGCGTCGTGGCGATCCGGCCGCCGGCCAGCAGCGCCTTGACCTGCGAGGCGAAGCGCAGCGTGGCGCCGTCGTCGGCGAGGTAGAGCGGTTTGATGCCGAACGGATCGCGCGCCAGGAACATGCGCCGGCGGTCGCGGTCCCAGATCGCCAGCGCGAACATGCCGCGCAGCGACTTGACCATGCCGGCCCCGTCGCGGTCGTAGAGATGCAGCAGCACCTCGGTGTCGGAGTTCGAGACGAAGCGGCGGCCCTGCGCCTCCAGCTCCGCCTTCAGCTCACGGTAGTTGTAGATCTCGCCGTTGTAGTCGGCGACCAGCCGGCCGCCGTCGTGGACCATCGGCTGGTAGCCGCCGGGACCGGGATCGATGATCGCCAGCCGCCGCTGCGCCAGCACGGCGCGGCCGTCGTCGTCCTCCCATACGCCCACGCTGTCCGGCCCGCGCGCGATCATCGCGTCCGACATCCGGCCGATCTCGGCGCGGTCCTCGGGACCGACACGGAGCGGGCCGTAGTGGAACAGGCCGGCGATGCCGCACACCTCTGGTCTCCCAACCGGTCCGATCCGCCGGCGACATCAAGTTGAAACGAATAACTCTAGTATTTTGAACAAGTTATGATAAAAACTTCATTTAAGCAACATGCCCGTTCAGGCGGTCCTCCCCGGCGTTCATGCGGATCCTACACCTTATCGCCACCCTCAGCCGCGAGAGCGGCGGGCCGGCACAAGCCTGCGTGGAGATGGCGAAGGCCGTCGCCGCGCGCGGTCACGAGGTCGCGATCCATACCACCAACTGGTCGGCCGAGGGTGTCGAGAACGTGCCCACGGGCGTGGCGCTGGCGCAGGACGGCTTCACGGTCACCTACCATCCCGTGCACGCGCCGCGCTTCTGGAAGGCGTCGCGGGCGATGGGCCGGGCGCTGGCGGTCGAACTGCCGAAATTCGACGTCGTGCACCTGCATTCGATCTACCTCTACCACGACTGGATCGGCGCGCGGCTGTGCCGGCGCCACGGCGTGCCCTACATCGTGCGGCCGCACGGCATGCTCGATCCCTACATCCGCGCCCGCCACCGCGGTCGCAAGAAGCTGATGGAGCTCTTGTTCCAGAACGGCGTGCTGCGGCGGGCGGCGGCGATCCACTACACCAGCGACGTCGAGCGCGAGATCAGCGCGCCGTTCGCGATGGGCGCGCCGGCCCGGATCGTGCCGCTGGGCGTCGACCTCGCCGGCTTCGACAAGCTGCCGCCGGCCGAGCGCTTCCTCGCCGCCCATCCCGAGACCCGCGGCCGGCGCGTGGCGTTGTTCCTCAGCCGCCTGCATTTCAAGAAGGGCCTCGATCTGCTGATCCCCGCTTTCGCGCGCGCCGCGCGCCAGGACCCCGACGCGCATCTCGTGGTCGCCGGGCCGGACGACGGCATGCTCGACCAGTGCAAGGCGTGGACGCGGCGCGACGGCGTGTCCGACCGCGTCACCTTCACCGGCATGCTGCGCGGCGACGACAAGCTGGCGGCGTTCGCGGCGGCCTCGCTGTTCGCGCTGCCGTCCTACAGCGAGAATTTCGGCATCGCCGCCGTCGAGGCGATGGCGGCCGGGCTGCCGGTCGTGGTCTCGGACCAGGTCAACATCTGGCGCGAGCTGCAGGCCGGCGGCGGCGCGCTGGTGGTGCGCGCCGACGAGGAGAAGGTGGCGATGGCGCTGGGCACGCTGCTGCGCGACGCGGCGCTCGCCGCCGACATGGGCCGCAAGGCGCGCGACACCGTCAACCGGCTGTACCGCTGGGACAACGTCGCCGCCGCGCTGGAGTCCATGTACGCGGACGTCGTCGAAGGCCATCGGCGGCCGGCGCGCGAGGTCGCGTGATGGCGCGCAGCGTGCTGGTCGCCGGCGGCGCCGGGTTCATCGGCAGCCAGGTGTGCAAGCGTCTGGCCGCCGGCGGCGACATCCCCGTCGCCTACGACACGCTGGAGAAGGGGCCACGACTGGGCCGTCAAATGGGGCCCGTTCGAGCGCGGCGACATCGGCGACGCCGCCCGCGTGGCAGAGGTGATCCGCGCCCACCGGATCGACGCCGTCATCAACCTCGCGGGCTACATAGAGGTCGGCGAGTCGATGCGCGAACCGGCGCGCTACCGCGAGAACAACGTCGAGCGCACCCGCGTGCTGATCGACGCCGCCGAGGCGCGCGGCGTCGGCGCCTTCGTGTTCTCGAGCACCTGCGCCATCTACGGCACGCCCCGCACGCCACGGCTGGCCGAGACGCATCCGTTCGGGCCGGTCAGCGTCTACGGCGAGAACAAGCTGGCGGTGGAGGAGATGCTGCGCGCGCCGGGCCGGCGCATGCGCGCGGTCTGCCTGCGCTACTTCAACGCCGCCGGCGCCGATCCCGACGGCGAGATCGGCGAGGCGCACGACCCCGAGACCCATCTCATGCCGCTGGCGATCGACGCCATGCTCGGGCTCGGCCGGCCGCTGACCCTGTTCGGCACCGACTACGACACCGCGGACGGCACCTGCGTGCGCGACTTCGTGCATGTCGCCGATCTTGCCGACGCGCACGCGACGGCGCTGGACTACCTCGATCGCGGCGGCGCGGCGCCGGCGTTCAACCTTGGCTCGGGCGCGGGCTACAGTGTGCGCGAGCTGATCGACGCCACCGCGCGCATCGGCGGCCGCCCGGTGCCGCACGCCGTCGGTCCGCGCCGCGCCGGCGATCCGCCGCGGCTGGTCGCCGACACCGCGCTGGTCGAACGCGAGCTCGGCTGGCGCCCGACCCGCGACCTCGACCGCCAGATCGAGGACGCCCTGCGCTGGCGTCGCAAGATGCCGCGCTGAAAAAGCGTCCCTCATCCCCGCCGCGGCTGCCGCACAGAAAGCGCCCCTCATCCGGCGCTGCGCGCCACCTTCTCCCCCGAAGACGGGGGACAAGGGAAGAACGCGCCCGTCGCCCATGCATCCCCTTCCCCCCGTCTTCGAGGAGAAGGGGCCCGAAGGTACGCCGCGGCAGCCGCGGCGGGGATGAGGGGTCTTCGCCGGACCACCATCGACTCCGCCGCCGGAAACGCGTTCAAATCGGCGGACGCTGAAACCCGCCCGCGGAGACCACAGGATGTTCGCTCCCCTCGCCGGCACGCGCGTGCTCGATTTCACGCACGTGCTGGCCGGCCCCTACGTGACGCACGTGCTGACCCAGCTCGGCGCCGACGTCGTCAAGATCGAGCGCCCCGGCGCCGGCGACGTCATGCGCACGGGCAAGCCCGGCCAGTCGCCACCGGGCTTCGCCGCGCAGTTCGTCGGGTTGAACCACGGCAAGCGCTCGCTGGCGCTGGACTTCAAGACGCCGCGCGGCCGCGAGATCGCGCTGCGTCTGGCCACGCGCGCCGACGTGCTGGTCGAGAACCAGCGGCCGGGCGAGCTGGCCAAGGCCGGCCTCGACCACGCGACGCTATCGGCCACCAACCCCGGCCTGGTCTACGCCTCGGTGTCCGGCTGGGGCCAGTCCGGCCCGATGGCCGGCCGCGCCGGCTACGACCAGGCGATCCAGGCCGCCGCCGGCGTCATGATGATGCAGGGCGATCCCGGCGATCCGCCGATGAAGATCGGCTTCCCCGCCATCGACATCGCCACCGGCATGAACGGCGCCTGCGCCGTGATGGCCGCCCTGCTCGAGCGCCAGCGCAACGGCGGCAAGGGCTGCCGCATCGACATCGGCATGGCCGACTCGGCGCTGATGCTGATGATCGGCCCGGCCTCGAACTGGATGGTCGGCGGCATCGCGCCGGAGCGCTTCGGCAACCGGCCGCTGACCTCGAGCCCGACCTCCGGCGTGTTCCCCACCGCCGACGGCTGGCTGTCGATCGCCGCCAACACGATGGACCAGGGCCACAAGGCGCTGGACGTCGCCGGCCGCGGCGAGCTCAAAAGCGATCCGCGCTTCGCGCCGGTCGGCAAGGGCGGCTTCTTCGTGGTCGCCGACCAGGCGGTGGCGACGGCGGAATTCGCCGCCATCCTGCGCACCCGCACCGCCGACGACTGGGAGCGCGACCTCAGCGCCGCCGGCGTCGCCTGCGCCAAGATCCGCACGGTCGACGAATTCATCGACGGGCCGTACCGCCGCACGCCGGGCGTTCACCGTCGCATCGACGACCAGCCCGGCTACGACAAGCCGGTCGAGGCGCTGGGCGCCGGCTTCCGCGTCGACGGCGCCGCGCCGGCGGCGACCCGTCCCGCGCCGGCGGCCGGTGGCGACAGCGCGGCCGTGCTGGCCGAGCTCGGCTACGCCGGGGACGAGATCGCGGCCCTGCTGCGCGACGGCGTGGTCGCCGCGCCATGATCGCGCGCCGCGCGTTCGCCCTCGGCGCGCTGGGCGCGCTCGCGGCACGACCTGTGGCGGCGCAGGACGCGCTATGGGTGGCGCTGCGCGCCGGCGGCGTCGATCTGCTGATCCGCCACGCCCGCGCGCCGGGCACCTACGATCCGCCGGGCTTCCGGCTCGACGATTGCGCCACGCAGCGCAACCTCTCGGACGAGGGCCGCGCCCAGGCCCGCCGCCTCGGCGCGGCGTTGACGGCCCGGGGCGTGCGCGTCGCCGAGGTGCGGTCGAGCCGCTGGTGCCGCTGCCGCGACACCGCGCGCGAGGCGTTCGGCGCCGGCGAGCCGCTGCCGCTGCTCGACTCGGCGGTCGGGCTGGGACTCGAGGCGGGCGCCGCGCGCGCCAAGGCGCTGATCGCCTGGATCGCCGCCAATCCGCCGCCGCGCGACGCCGTGCGCGCGCTGGTCACGCACCACGTCAACATCCTGGCGGTCACCGGCCTGCACATGGGCGACGCCGAGGCCGTCGCGATCCGCGTCGCCAACGGCGTCGCGCGCATCGTCGGCGCGCTGCCGGCGCAATAGGGTCCTGTTACCAGCGGCGGACTCGCACAGCGGATCGTGCGCCACGCGTCACCCGAAAGCCGTCGGTTGGAGACGTCAATGGACCAAGGCTCCGTCTGCATTCGGTTCCGCCACCCCACCCGCGCCCTGACGTTTCTCTCCGACGCGCTCGGGCTTACGCCATTACGTACATGGACCGTGGGCGCGCCGCGGCAAACCCCCGTGGGCACGCCGCTGTCCGGCGTCTACAAGGACAGCTTTTGGACATCGTCGGCGGATTTCGAGCCCGCGGACGGATTCAAGGCCCCGCTCGCGGCGGCACTGGAGCGACTCTCGCGGCGCAGCGACGTCGTGCACGATCTGTTGTCGACCGGCGGCAGGCTGGAGGTCTATGTGCAACTCGTCGGCTGGATCAACAACGGCGACTCCGTCGACACGGCGCTCCTCAAGACGATGGTCGACCTCGGCGCGACATTCGAAGTCGAGGTGTTTCCAGAGTAGAGTCATCTTCGCACGGCGATGCGCGCAAGGCGTCGCCCGGTCTACCGGAGATCGATATGAGCGGACGTCCGTTGCGGGAGGATGAAGCGGCGTTGCTGCGCGGCCTTCTCGCGGACAAGCCCGAGGCCGCCGCGATGCTCGCCCGGCTCGCCGACTATCGGGTCGAGGACATGAACGACGGCGGCATGAGCGGCGTCCGTTTTCTGAGCGGCCGCGGTGAGAACATCCGACGCTATGGAAGCACGATCGCGTCGGCCTGGTTCACCGACTCGGACGGAATGGCGGTATCCGTTGGAATCCTCCTCGACGTCTTCGACGATCTCTTCGAGATCGATATCTGGCGCGTCGACTTTGGTCCCTTGCTCGCCTATCCCGTGGCGGAACAAGCTGTCGACGACGACACTCCGCACGTGACTTGCGTCCACACGCCGACGCCGATGCCCGTGGGCTGGCCGGAACGATTCGTGGCGGCGCTCTACTTCGCCGCCCTAGGCGCGCTCACCTTCGCGATCAACACATGGGTTCGTCCACGATGACGAAGGCGTATTTGCAGACTGTGTATGAGTCGTGCCCGAACTCAATTCTCAGCGTTTCGGCGGAGAGGATGGCATCGATGAAAGGACCGCGGGCACGTATGTCCTCGGCCGGCCGGCATTCCACGTCGGATTTCAGTGCGGAGGTCACCATGAGCCAAGCGCCCGAAGACAACTTCGACGCGGCCTACGCCGCGGTCAGGGCGAAGCTCGACGCGGTGCGCGACCCGCGCATCTTGAATCTCTACTCAACCCAGAACCATGGCTACGGCAAACTCTACGTCGCCGCGACCGTCGACTACGAATGCGACCAGGAAACGGCTCGCGCGGTGGTGGAAGTCATCGCGGCCGTCGTCCGGCCGACATGGCCAACGAGAGCCGGCGGCTATTCATGGCAGATCGACGCCCAATCGGAGGGCCTGCTGCTCGCATGCGCTTTTGGCGGATGGCTGAACCATCACGAGACCTGAATCCGAACGCATGGGCCGAGACGCACCACCGCGCGTCGCGGGCCACCTCACCGGCACGCAAGAATCCGTCCCGGCCTTCGAACCGGCCTGCCGCCAACCCCGCCGTGCGGCCTAGGCCGCGCCGGGCGTCAGTGGCGGGTGGCGAGAATCTCGATCTCGTCCTTGAGCTTGAGTTTCTTGCGCTTGAGTTCCTGGAGGGTCTCTTCGTTCGGATGCGGTCGGACGGCTTCCTCGTGGATGGCCTGCTCCAGCGCCGCGTGGCGCGTCTTGAGGGCATCGACCCGATCCAAAACGCTCATCGGTTCCTCCTCCATCAGCCGACTGTAGTATATCCGACATGGGACGCTCCGGGGAGGCTTTCCAGTGGCCCGGCGCGACTTTTCCCCGATGCCGGGGTAAGCTGCCGGGATGACCGCTCTCTCAAGAATCACCGTGGGCATCTCCGGCGCCTCGGGCGTCGTCTACGGCGTGCGGCTGCTCGAGCTGTTGCGGCCGATGGAGGTCGAGACGCATCTCGTGATGACGCGCACGGCCGAGGTGACGCTGGCGCACGAGACCGACTGGAAGGTCAAGGACGTGAAGGCGCTGGCCGACGTGGTCCACGCCCCCGACGATCTGGCGGCGGCCATCTCCAGCGGCTCGTTCCGCACCTTGGGCATGGTGGTCGCGCCGTGCTCGATGCGCAGCCTCGGCGAGATCGCGGCGGGCATCTCCACCACGTTGCTGACGCGCGCCGCCGACGTCGTCCTGAAGGAGCGCCGGCGGCTGGTGCTGCTGGTGCGCGAGACGCCGCTGCACGCGGTGCACCTGCGCAACATGGCCACCGTGGCCGATCTCGGCGCCGTCGTGTCGCCGCCGGTGCCCGCGTTCTACAACCGGCCGAAGACGATCGCCGACATCGTTGACCACACGGTCGGCCGCGCGCTCGACCTGTTCGACCTCGACGCCGGCGTGGTCAAACGCTGGGGCGGGTGATGTCCCCGCCGATATCCGCTCCGACGTCATCCTGAGCGGAGGCGCGTAGCGCCGTAGTCGAAGGATCTTTCCGCGGTCGGTGGACGGCCAAGATCCTTCGACTGCGCGCCTACGGCGCTTCGCTCAGAATGACATTCAACCGAACCCCGTCACACTCCGCCGCCGGATTTGCGCTTGAAGCGGCGCATGCCCGTCAGCCAGCGGTCGTAGTCGCCGATCTTGCGGCGCATGTAGTCGAGCACGACGGGGTGCGGCAGGATCAGGAAACCCTCGGTGTCCATCGTCTCGATCACGCAGTCGGCGAGCTGCTCCGGCTCCAGCATGCCGTCGACCGAGGACACGACGCCGCCGTTGGCCGTCATCGCGGTGCGCACGGCCTGCGGGCAGAGCACCGAGACGCGCACGCCCTTGTCGCCGTATTCGATCGCCAGCCATTCGGCGAACGCCACGGCGGCGTGCTTCGACACAGAGTAGGTCGCGGAGTTCACGTGCGTCAGCAGGCCGGCGGCCGAGGCGGTGTTGACGAGGTAGCCGCTTCCGCGCGCGGCCATGCCGGGCGCCACGGCGCGGGCGGCGTAGACATGCGCCATCACGTGCACGTCGAAGTTCAGGCGCCAGACCTCGTCCGGCGCGTCCTCGCCGCCCAGCCGCGCGATGCCGGCGTTGGACACGAACACGTCGATAGGCCCGAACCGCGCCTCGGTCTCGCGCACGAGACTCTGGATGTCGGCCTCCTTCGCCACGTCGGTGCGCACGGCCAGGCCGCCGATCTCCGCCGCCACCGCGTCCAGCGCCGTCGAATCGAGATCGGCGACCGCGACGCCTTTCGCGCCCTCGGCCGCGAAGCGCCGCGCCAGCGCCCGTCCGATGCCGCTGGCCGCGCCGGTGACGACGCACACCTTGCCCTTGATCTTCATCTCGCGAATCCTCCCCCGGGTCCGGCGCGCATGCTGGCCCGCCGCGCCCGTCGCGGACAAGCGCCGCGGCGCGCGGGCGCGCATATCGATGCGCACACGCGCCGGCGCGCGACCGACGGGCGTTGCCTCAGCCTCGGAAGCGCCACGGCCGCGCGGCCCGGTCCGGCTCGACGCCGCCGCCGGCGCGGAACACCGCCTCGGCGGCGCGTTCGCCCGATTTCAGCGCCGCCTGCACGGTGCCGTAGTCCCCCGTCTCCGTCGCCTCGCCGGCGAAGAACACGCGCCCGCCCAGCGGCCGGGCGTGCAGCGCGCGGTCCTCCGGCGGGCTGCCGACGGCGGGGTAGGAGTACGATCCGCGCGCCCAGGGATCGCTCAGCCAACGCGTGTAGCGCCACGCCGACGGCATCGGCACGTCCGAACCGAACAGGCGGCGCAACGAGACGAGGGCGGCGTCGCGCACCTCCTCCTCGGAGCGGTCGAGGTCGAAGCGCGCCGCCGCCGCGCCGTTGGCGAAACTGCTCAGGATCAGCGCGCCGGTCTCGCGCTCCAGCGACAGCCACGTCGTGAACACGCCGCGGCCGCGCGGCGTGGGCGGCAGGCTCTGGAACCGCTCGGCGTCGGCCGGCCAGAACCGCCGCTCGAAACGCAGGAAGATCTTGCCCAGCACGGCGTCGCCGCCATAGCCGATGCGCGACAGCGCGGCGCGCTGGTCGTCTGGAAGCGGCGGCGAAAACGCGATCGCGCCGTCGCGCAGCAGCCCGACCGGCAGGGTCACGATGGCGCGGTCGGCGCGCAATTCCCCCGACGGCGTCGACGCGACCACGCCGGCGCCGTCCCATTCCAGCCGCGTCATCGGCGTCGACAACCGGATCTCGAGCCCCCGCGCGGCGTCGTCGAGCAGCGCGCGGTAGCCGCCGCGCGGCATGGCGTTGACCTTGAAGGCGTCGGCCGGAAACCATTCCTCGATCGCCAGCCGCGCCGCCGGCGCGCCCTGCACGCCCTCGCCGCTCGACACGATCTGCGCCACCAGGCGGCGGTCGAATTCCGGCAGCCACCACGCGTCGAGGAGCGGCTCGACGACGTCGGCCAGCGACACCGCGCGCGGCCGGCCGCGGCGGGCGGCCCATGCGGCGCGCAGCGCGCCGAGGTGCATCGCGACCGCCAGCGCCCAGCGCCCGCGCCACGCCCGCCGCGCGGCGTCGGCGTAGTCGGCGAGGCTGGTACCGGGCTCGATGAAGCGCCGCCACGCCGCCGATTCGACCAGCTCGACGCCCAGCGCGGCGCACCATTCCGACAGCGGGTTGTCGTCGGCGCCGTGGATCCACGAGCCGCCGAGGTCGAGCGGCGCGCCCATCGACTCGTCGGTCCACAGCCGTCCGCCGATCCGGTCGCGCGCCTCGACCACGATGACCGCGATGCCGCTGTCGCGCAGCAGACGCGCCGCCACCAGCCCGGCCATGCCGGCGCCGACCACCAGCACGCGCGACGGCGCGGCCGGCGGACCCTCGCCGCGCATGCTCCAGCTCGCGGTGGGCATCGCGGCGGTCGTCAGGCCGGCACCAGCCCGAGCGCCTGTTCGACCTCGAGGCGGTGCAGACCGGGGAAGGCCGCCGCCAGCAGCGGCGCCAGGCTCTCGCGGTCCTTGTCGTCGGGCGTCACGCCGAGGCACACCGCGTAGACGCCGAGATTGCCGACGGCGGCGCGCAGCCGCGCCCGGACCGGGCGGTCGCGGTCGCCCGGCAGCGGCCAGTGCGCCGCCAGCATGAGCTGCTCGACATGCTCGGCCGCCAGCTCGGTCTCCGCGACGCGCCGCCGCGCCGCCTCGACCGGGATGTGCGGCGCCGTGTTCCACGCCCCGGCCTTGATGCGCTGGCGCATCTGGCGGGCCGGCAGCACGACGCCGTCGCGCCACGGCGCCACCTCGGCCAGCAGCGCCCGCAGCCGTTCCGCCGTCAGCGTGCCGCGGCCCGACGCGCCCAGCCAGACGCACAGCAGCAGCACGTTGACGTCGATCGCGCGGCGGTCCTGGAGCTCGAGGCAGCCGCGGGCGACGCCGTCGGCGGCGTAGACCTCGAGCGAGAAATTCCAGAAGGGATGCGGCAGGAAGTCGCTCATCCGGCGCCAACGCGTGAAAAGCCGCCCGGCGGGGGCGCCGCGGCTGAATCCCCGTACACCGCGCCACCGTCCTTTGCTAGGGTGCGCGCCGGAGGGCGACCTTACCGAAATGGAAGATCTCGACGCGATCCGCGCCAAGCTGGCGGCGCTGCAGCAGGAGCACCGCGATCTCGACGACGTCATCGCGCGCCTCGTCGAGAAGGCGCCGTTCGACATGCTCCAGCTCCAGCGGCTGAAGAAGCGCAAGCTCGCGCTCAAGGACCAGATGCTGGCGCTCGAGAGCCGCCTGATCCCCAACATCATCGCCTGACGGCCGCCGCGCCGGCGGCGCCCGGAGGCGGCATGGCGCAGAACATCTACGACGATCCCGGCTTCTTCGAGGGCTACGGCCGGCTGGCGCGTTCGGTCGAGGGGCTGGACGGCGCGCCCGAATGGCCGGCGCTGCGGGCCATGCTGCCGCCGATCGGCGGCGCGCGGGTGGTGGATCTCGGCTGCGGCATGGGCTGGTTCTGCCGCTGGGCGCGCGACAACGGCGCGACATCGGTGCTGGGTCTGGATCTATCCGAGAACATGCTGGCCCGCGCGCGCGAGGCCGCCTCCGACACGGCCGTCGCCTACAGGCGGGCCGACCTCGCGGCGCTCGAGCTGCCGGCCGGCGCGTTCGACCTCGCCTACAGCTCGCTCGCCCTGCACTACGTCGGGGACGCCGCGCGCCTGATCGCGACGATCCACCGCGCGCTGGTCCCCGGCGGCGCCTTCGTGTTCTCGACCGAGCACCCGATCTACATGGCGCCGACCCGGCCGGGATGGGCGAGCGACGCCGAGGGGCGGCGGATCTGGCCGGTCGACCGCTATCTGGTCGAGGGGCCGCGCACGACGGACTGGCTCGCCAAGGGCGTGGTGAAGCACCACCGCACGATCGGCACGACCTTGAACCTGCTGATCGCCGCCGGCTTCACGATCGCACATGTCGAGGAGTTCCGCCCGACCGACGCCCAGATCGCCGCGCTGCCGGCGCTGGCCGAGGAGCTGGACCGGCCCATGTTCCTGCTGGTCTCCGCGCGGCGTTAACCGCGTTGGCCGCGCCTTGCGCGGCGGGTCGACGTCCCTATACTCGCGCGCCCGCGCCATGGAGAGCCGCCGCAGATGGCCCGCAAAGCGACCCCGAGGACCGCGCCGATGGTCGGCGTGATCATGGGCAGCCAGTCCGACTGGACCACCATGAAACACGCCGCCGACACGCTGGCGGCGCTGGGCGTGCCGTTCGAGACGCGCATCGTGTCGGCCCACCGCACCCCGAAGCGGATGGTCGACTACGCGACCGGCGCGCGGAAGCGCGGCCTGAAGGTGATCATCGCCGGCGCCGGCGGCGCCGCCCACCTGCCGGGCATGACCGCGTCGATGACGCCGCTGCCGGTGCTCGGCGTGCCGGTCGAGAGCCAGGCGCTCAAGGGCATGGATAGCCTGCTGTCGATCGTGCAGATGCCCGGCGGCATCCCCGTCGGCACGCTGGCGATCGGCAAGGCCGGCGCGATCAACGCCGCGCTTCTCGCCGGCAGCATCGTCGGTCTCGGAGACGCCCGGATCATGGCCGCGGTCGAGGCGTGGCGCGCGAAGCAGACCGGCGCCGTGGCGGCGCGGCCGGTCGACGCGCCGGCCGGCTGAGGCGCCGACGTGACGGCGGCGAACCCGGTCCCTCCCGGCGCGACCATCGGCATCCTCGGCGGCGGCCAGCTCGGCCGCATGACGGCGCTGGCGGCCGCCAATCTCGGCTACCGCTGCCACGTCTTCGCGCCGGACGCGGAATCGCCGGCCGCCGCGGTGTCGGCGGCATGGACGCGCGCGGCCTACGACGACCACGACGCGCTGGCGGCGTTCGCGGCGGCGGTCGACGTCGTCACCTACGAGTTCGAGAACGTGCCGGTGGCCTGCGCCGAGTTCCTGGCGCCGCGCGTGCCGGTGCGCCCCGGCGCGGAACTGCTGCGGGTGGCGCAGCACCGTGGCCGCGAGAAGACGTTCTTCGCCGGCATCGGCGTCGCCACGGCGCCGTTCGCGCTGGCGGCGACGGAGGCGGAGTTCGTCGCCGCCGTGCGATCGGTCGGCGCGCCCTGCGTCGCCAAGACCACGACCGAGGGCTACGACGGCAAGGGCCAGGCGCGCATCGACGCGGCCAGCGACCTGCCCGCCGTGTGGGCGCGGCTCGGTGGACGCGAGCTGATCGTCGAGGGCTTCGTCGATTTCGCGGCCGAGGCGTCGGTGATCGCCGCCCGCGGCGTCGACGGGACGACCTCGTGCTTCCCGGTCGGCCGCAACGTCCACCGCGACGGCATCCTGCACACCACCACGCTGCCCGGCGGCTTCGACGCGGCCACGCTGCGTCGCGCCGAGGAGATCGGCCGCGCCACCGCCGAGGCGTTCGACCTGGTCGGGCTGGTCTGCGTCGAGCTGTTCGTGACCCGCGACGGCGGCGTGCTGGCCAACGAGATGGCGCCGCGGCCGCACAATTCCGGCCACTGGACGCAGGATTGCTGCGTCACCAGCCAGTTCGAGCAGCTCGTGCGCGCGGTGTGCGGCCTGCCGCTGGGCCCGGTGACGATGCGCGGCGCCGGCGCCAGCATGACCAATCTGATCGGCGACGAGGCGGCGGAGTGGCGCCGCTTCCTTGCCGAACCGGACGCCAAACTCCACCTCTACGGCAAGCGCGACTCCCGGCCCGGCCGCAAGATGGGCCACGTCAACCGCTGGCGCGTCTGAGCGCGGCGTCGCCATAGCGGCGCCGCAAAGGCGCCCGACGCTGGTGGAGAGGCGTCCGCGCCACACCGCCATCCCGAGGAGCCGCCGCGATGCGCCCGGCAATCCGTCTTTCAGCGCTCGCCGTGACGATCACGCTGTCGGCCGCCGCCGCGCACGCGCAGCAATACGCCGCGGCCGACGGCGACTGGGAAGGCGCGTGGCGCTGCGAGGCCAGCGCCGCCGCGCCGGCCTTCGCCGACACCGCCATCGGCACCATCAACGCCGGCCGGGTGAAGGTGACCCGCGCCGGCGCCAACGCCGCCGACGTGCTGGTCGGCACGATCGATCCGGCCGGCACCGTCGTCTTCGCGGGGCGCGCGACCGGCGGCGACGGCCGACCCGCCTACATCAGCTTCAACGGCACGATAGCCGGCGGCATGTTGCGGGCCTCGGGCCGGGTGGTGCCGGAGACCGGCGGCGCCGTGCAGATGTGCGAGCTGACGATGTCGCTGCTGGCCGCCGGCGGTCCGAGCGTCGTGCGGGGCACGCCGGGCACCTACGCGCCGATCCCGCCCGCCGCGCCCGGTTACGCGGTCGAGCCGCCCGCCGTCATCGTTTTCTCCGCGCCGTACTGGTACGACGACAACTACTACTGGCGCGACCAGCGGCTGCGGCGCTGGCGCCACCGCCACGACGGACACCCGCATCCCCATCCGCGCCCGCCGGGCACGCCGCCGCCCGTCGTGCCGCCGCCCGTCGTCGGCCCGCAACCGACGCCGCCGGTGTACCGGCCCGGCATGCCCGCGCCGATCGTTCCCCCGCCGAAGATCGGGGCTCCGGGGGCGCCGCCGCCGGTCGCTGGTCCACAGCCGACCCCGCCGCCGCGCCCCGTGCCGCCGGTGGTGATCGGCGCGCCGCCATCGCAGATCGTCCCGCCGCCAGCCTCGGTGGCGCCGCCACCGCGCAATCTGCCGCCGCCGTCGTCCGGCGTCGTTCCGCCGCCCGCCTACGCGCCGCCGCCGCCTCCGCCGCCGCGATCGATCGCGCCGCCACCGCCGACGATCACCAGCCCGCCCGCGCCGACGCCGCCGGCCAAGATCAACGTGCCGCCGCCGCCTCCCCCACCGCCACCGGTGACCAGCGCGCCGCCGCAACCGCAGCAGCAACCGCCACAGACCAACGTTCCGCAGTCGACCGGCGGTGGCCGGACCCGCTGAGACCGCCGCGCGTCAACGCGCCGGCCGGGTGCGCCAGCGCGCGCCGTAGTCGCGCGCCCGGGCCTTGAGGCGCTCGAAGCGCATCACGTCCTCGACCCGGCGGTCGAGGAACGCCCAGGTGGCCTCGCCGTCCGGCGAGCGGTCGTCGAGCCAGTGCAGCAGCGTCGTCGTGTAGACGCCCGCCAGGGTCGCGCGCTTGGTGTAGAAACTGAAATCGACCGACGTGTCGCCCGCCGCGTACCACATCGCGTCGACCGTGCGGTACAGCAGCCGCGCCGCCAGCGGCGCGTTGTGGGGTAGCGCCAGCAGGGTCAGCGCGCGCCGGACCGCCTCGCGGTGCTCGGCGTTGCGCGCCAGCCGGGTCCGTACCGCGGTGGCGATGCGCTCGCGCATCTTCATCGCCGCCAGCCCGGCGGCGTCCAGTTCCTCGACCATGCGCCGGTCGGCGCGCCGGCTGTGGTAGGCGACCATGTCGATCGCGCCGCCGGGGAACGCCACCAGCGCCTCGTCGCGGGTGATGGCGCCTCCCGCACCGCCGATGCGACGCCGGCCTGCCCCCAGCCGTCGAACGCGACATGGGGCAGGACGGCGTCGAGCACGCGGTCGCGCCGCGCGACGTCCTCGTCGGCCCCGCCGGCGGACTTGGCGGATGGATTGGTCGATTCAGGCGTGACCATGGCCGGACCCCTCCTATGGACCCAACATATAGTGTCGCCGGGCGGCGGCCACGAGCGGCGAATCGCCCCGTTCCGCCCCCGCCGAACGGCGCTTGCGGGCTTCCCATCGGCCGGAGCCTGTGTTAATCCCCGCACCTTCCAAACGCCGGGCCGGTGGCCCGACCGCCCGTCCAGAGCAGGAGCGCGACGCAAAGTGCAGGTACTGGTTCGCGACAACAACGTCGATCAAGCGCTGCGCGTGCTGAAGAAGAAGCTGCAGCGCGAAGGTGTCTTCCGCGAGATGAAGCTGCGGCGCAACTACGAGAAGCCGTCCGAGCGCCGCGCCCGCGAGCGCGCCGAGGCCGTGCGCCGCGTCCGCAAGCTGATGCGCAAGCGCATGGAGCGCGAGGGCTACTAGGCCCCGCGCCCGCGCCGCCGTCCACCCGGTGGACGACGGCGTCCCGACCAAAGCCCCCGTCCGCCGGGGGCTTTTGTTTTGCACAGATTTCCACGCGCCGGGTTTTCCCTTGTCGGACGGCGGCGGGGGCCGCACGCTGCGGTCGATCTACCGGCCGCGTCGGCCGGATGGAGGGGTCCATGGCCGAGCCGTTGCGGGTGTTCTGGCAGCCGGGTTGAACCAGCTGCCTGAGGCTCAAAGAGTTTCTATCGATCCGTGCGATCGACCACGTCTCCATCAACATCGTCGAAGATCCGGCCGGCCTCGCCGCCCTGACGGCGCTGGGCGCGCGCTCGGTGCCGGTGTTGGCGCGCGGCGAGCGCTTCATCTACGCGCAGAGCCAGAAGGAGATCGTGGCCTTCCTCGGTCTCGCCGAGAGCGCCGGCCCGGCCCTGTCGCCGCTCCAGCTGCGTGACCGGCTCGACAAATTCATGTCGGCGTCGATCGAACTGCTGCCGCTGATGCCGGCCGACCGGCTGGCCACGCACGTGCCCGGCCGGCCGCGTAGCTATCGCGAGCTGGGCCACCACATGTTCAAGGTGGTCGACGCCTTCCTCGACGCCGACGGCGGCGCGACGCTGGTGCGCGAGGTCTTCGCCGACAGCCCGCCCGAGGACACCTCCACGGCGCAGCTCGTGGCCCATGCCGACGCCGTGCGGGCGCGGTTCCGCGGCTGGTGGGAGACCGGCGCCGACAGATCGGGCGCGAAGACGCTGTCGACCTACTACGGCGCGCAGAGCCTGCACGAGCTGCTGGAGCGCACCACCTGGCACCACGGCCAGCACGCGCGGCAGTGGATGATGCTGCTGGAGCGCGAGGGCGTGGCCCACCACCGCCCGCTGGTCGATTCCGATTTCACCGACCTGCCGATGCCGACGAACGTCTGGGACGGGTGAGCGGGCGGAGAGGACAGGCGCCCGACGTCGTGCGGGACCGCGCTGTCGTCGCGACCCTCCCGTCATCCCGAGCGCAGCGAGGGATCTTTCAACGGCGGAAAGATCCCTCGCTGCGCTCGGGATGACGGAAATGGCACGCCGTTCGAGTCAGTGCGACGCCTCGAGCGACTTGACGATGTCCTCGGTCATCTTCTTGGCGTCGGCGAAAAGCATCATCGTGTTGTCGCGGAAGAACAGCTCGTTCTCGACGCCGGCGTAGCCCGAGGCCATGCCGCGCTTGATGAACAGCACGGTCTTTGCCTTCTCGACGTCGAGGATCGGCATGCCGTAGATCGCGCTCTTGGGGTCGGTCTTGGCCGCCGGGTTGGTGACGTCGTTGGCGCCGATCACGAACGCCACGTCGGTCGACGCGAAATCGCGGTTGATGTCCTCGAGCTCCAGCACCTCGTCGTAGGGCACGTTGGCCTCGGCCAGCAGCACGTTCATGTGGCCGGGCATGCGGCCGGCGACGGGGTGGATGGCGTAGCGCACCTGCACGCCGCCCTTCTTGAGGATGTCGGCCATCTCGCGCAGCGCGTGCTGGGCCTGCGCCACCGCCATGCCGTAGCCCGGCACGATGATGACCGAGCCGGCGTTCTTCATCAGGAAGGCGGCGTCCTCGGCCGAGCCGGCCTTGACCGGCCGGTCGCTCTTGGCGCCCGCCGGTCCCGCCGATCCGCCGTCGGTGCCGAAGCCGCCGAGGATGACGTTGAAGATCGAGCGGTTCATGCCCTTGCACATGATGTAGCTCAGGATCGCGCCCGAGCTGCCGACCAGCGCGCCGGTGACGATCAGCGCGGTGTTGGCGAGCGTGAAGCCGATGCCGGCCGCGGCCCAGCCCGAGTAGCTGTTGAGCATCGAGACGACGACCGGCATGTCGGCGCCGCCGATCGGCAGGATCAGCAGGAAGCCCAGGGCCAGCGACAGAACGATCAGCAGGATGAAGGCGACCGGCGAGCCCTTGACCGCGAACCACACGAGCAGCGCCACGATGGCGACGCCGATGAGCGCGTTGAGGATGTGCTGGCCGCGGAACACCAGCGGCGCGCCGGACATCAGCGCCTGCAGCTTGGCGAAGGCGATGATCGAGCCGGTGAAGGTGATGGCGCCGATCGCGGTGCCCAGCCCCATCTCGATCAGGCTGCCGACCGGGATGCGGCCCTTGGCGCCGATGCCGAACGCCTCCGGCGAAAGGAACGCCGCGACGGCCACGAACACGGCGGCGAGGCCGACCAGCGAGTGGAACGCCGCCACCAGCTGCGGCAGCGCCGTCATCTGGATGCGCATGGCGATGAAGGTGCCGACCGCGCCGCCGATCAGCAGGCCGGCGGCGATCAGCCACCAGCTCATCACGCCGGGCATCGCGATGGTGACGGCGATGGCGATCACCATGCCGGCGACGCCGTAGAAATTGCCGGCCCGCGCCGAGTCGGGCGACGACAGGCCGCGCAGCGACATGATGAAGAGGACGGCGGCGACGAGGTAGCCGTAGGACGCGAGTTCCTGGGTCATGGCCAATTCCTGTCCGCCTACTTCTTCGCCGGAGCGGTCTTCTTGCGGAACATCGACAGCATGCGCTGCGTGACGATGAAGCCGCCGAAGATGTTCACCGCCGCCAGCGCCACGGCGAGGAAGCCGAACACCTGCGCGGCGCCGAAGCCCTTGAGGCCGGCGGCCAGCAGCGCGCCGACGATGATCACCGATGAGATCGCGTTGGTGACGGCCATCAGCGGCGAGTGCAGCGCCGGCGTCACGCGCCACACGACGTAGTAGCCGACGAAGCAGGCCAGCGCGAAGATCGTCAGCAGCGTGACGAACGGCATGTGGCCCGAGGCCGCCCCGGCCGCGGCCGGCGGCGTCGCGGCGGCCGCCGCGACCGCCTGGTCGGCGTAGGCGGCCATCGATTTCGCGAATTCCGCCGCCTGCTTGGCGAGCGCGGCGGCGCGGCCGGCGAGTTCGTCGTTCATGGCTTGGCTCCGGATCGTTCGGAAACGCGGCTCACGCCGCGGAGGTCAGCGACGGGTGCACGACGGCGCCGTCGCGCGTGACGAGGGCGCCCTTGACCACCTCGTCCTCCATGTCGAGCTTGATCGCCCTGGTCTCCTTGTCGACCAGCGGCGTCACGAAGTTCAGCAGGTTGCGCGCGAACAGCGCGCTGGCGTCGGTCGCGAGGCTGCCCGGCAGGTTGGCCGGTCCGACGATCTTGACGCCGTGCCTGACCACGACGCGGCCGAACTCGCTGAGCGGGCAGTTGCCGCCCTGCTCGACCGCCATGTCGAGGATCACGGACCCCGGCTTCATCGTCCGGACCATGTCCTCGGTGACCAGCACCGGCGCCTTGCGGCCGGGGATCAACGCCGTCGTGATCACGATGTCCTGCGCCTTGATGTGCTCGGCGACCAGCGCCGCCTGCTTGGCCTGGTATTCCGGCGACATCTCCTTGGCGTAGCCGCCGGCGGTCTCGGCCGCCTTGAACTCCTCGTCCTCGACGGCGACGAACTTGGCGCCCAGCGACTGCACCTGCTCCTTGGTCGCGGGGCGGACGTCGGTGGCGGTGACGACGGCGCCCAGGCGGCGGGCGGTGGCGATGGCCTGCAGCCCGGCGACGCCGACACCCATGATGAAGGCCTTGGCCGGCGCGATCGTGCCGGCCGGCGTCATCATCATCGGGAAGGCGCGCGAGAAGGTCGCGGCGGCCTCCAGCACGGCCTTGTAGCCGGCGAGGTTCGCCTGCGAGCTGAGGATGTCCATCGACTGGGCGCGGGTGATGCGCGGCGTCAACTCGAGCGCGAAGGCGTTGACCCGCGCCGCCGCCAGCGCGTCGACCAGCGGGCGGTTCACCAGCGCCCCCAGCGGCGCCAGCAGGTAGCTGTCCGGCCGCAGCAGGGCCACCTCGTCGAGCTCGCCCTCGCCGGCCATCATCGGCCGCTGGATCTTGAACACGACGTCGGCGGCGGCGTAGAGCGCGCGCGGGTCGGCGGCCATCTCGGCCCCCGCGGCGGCGTAGTCGGCGTCGGGAATCGACGCCGCCTCGCCGGCCCCCGCCTCGACCACAAGATCGAATCCCAAGGCCTTGAGCTTCTTCACCGTTTCCGGCGTGGCGGCCACCCGCGTCTCGTGCGGTCGGCGTTCCTTCGGAATGGCAATTTTCATCGTCCCCGGCCCGTGGCTGTGGCTTCGCACCGCACCATGCCCCGCCGCGGGTCGATTTGCCAACCCCTCGCCCGCCGGCGACGCGGCGACGCGTCGTCACGCCCGCCGCCGTGCTAGGTTCGCGCGTCGGAACGGCGTGGGAGTGGCTGACGTGGTGGCAACGGCGGAGCGTCCGGGGATCGTCCTCGGTTTCAGGTTCGCGGCGCGCACGCGCGAGATCTACGGCACGAAATACGAATTGTTCGGGCCGCTCGACCGGCCGGACGCGGCGCTCGTGACGCCGGAGATGGCGGCGAAGGCCCGCGCCCTGGTGACGGTCGGCAGCCTGCCGGTCGACGACGCGCTGCTGGCCGCCCTGCCGCATGTCCGTCTCGTGTGCTGCTACGGCACCGGCTACGAGCGGGTCGATCTGGCGGCCGCCAAGAGGCGTGGCGTCGCCGTCACCCACAGCCCCGGCGCCAACGCGCCGGATGTAGCCGACATGGCGATGGCGCTGCTGCTGTCGTCGACCCGCAACGTGGCGCGCGCCGACCGCGTGCTGCGGGCCGGCAACTGGAAGCACCGCGTGTCGGGTTCGTTCGGCATCCCCGCCGGCCTCGGCGGCGGCAAGCTGGGCATCCTCGGACTAGGCGCCATCGGCGAGCTGATCGCCAGACGCGCGCGCGGCTTCGACATGGAGATCGGCTACCACAACCGGCGCCGGCGCGACGACGTCGACTACCGCTACCTCGACTCGGCGATGGCGCTGGCGGAGTGGTGCGACTACCTGATGGTCGCCTGCCGCGCCGACGCGTCCAACCGCCACACGGTGGACGCCGAGCTGCTGCGCGCGCTGGGACCGCGCGGCCACGTCGTCAACATCTCGCGCGGCTCGATGGTCGACGAGGCGGCGCTGGCCGACGCGCTGGAGGGGGGCGTGATCGAGGGCGCCGGGCTCGACGTGTTCGAGAACGAGCCCGCCATCCACCCGAAGCTGATGGTCCAGGAGCGCGTCGTGCTGACGCCGCATCTCGGCGGCGGCACCGACCGCGCCGTGGCCGCCATGACCGACATGGTGGTGCGCAACCTCGAGGCCCACTTCGCCGGCCGGCCCCTGGTGTCGCCGGTGCCGATGCCGTGACGCCGGCTAAGACGGCGGACGGCGGCGGACGCGCGCGGTCGGCTCGGCGACCAGCGGATCGTCGGGCCAGTAGTGACGGGGATAGCGGCCCTTGAGCTCCGATTTCACGGCGCGGTAGCCGTCGGCCCAGAAACTGGCGAGATCGCGCGTCACCTGCACCGGACGGCGCGCCGGCGAGAGCAGGTGGATCAGCAGCGGCACCTTGCCACCGGCCAGCCGTGGCGTCTCGGCCAGTCCGAACATCTCCTGCAGGCGCACCGCCAGCACCGGTAATTCCGGATCGGTGTAGTCGATGGCGACGCGCGAGCCGCTGGGCACGGCGACATGGGTCGGCGCCAGCCGGTCGAGCGACCGGCGCATCTCGGAATCAAGCGACGCCGACAGCGCCGAGGCGAGATCGACTCCGGCGAGATGCGCGCGCCGCGTGACGCCCGCGAGGTACGGCCCGAGCCAGTCGTCGAGCGACGCCAGCAGCGCGGCATCGGACAGATCCGGCCACGCATCGCCGAGGTGGCGGCGCAGGAACGCCACGCGCTGGCGTAGACCACGCAGCGCGTCGGTCCACGGCAGACAGTCCAGCCCCATCGCGCGCACGCCGTCGATCATCGCGCGTCGCAACGCCTCCGGATCGGGCGACGCCAGCTGCCGGTCCGACAGGACAAGCGCGCCGAGCCGGCGTTGCGCGCGCGCCGCGACGGTCTGCTCGCGCGGATCCCAGCGCAGCACCTCGCGCTCCTCCAGCCGGTCGGGGAACAGCTCCTCGATCTCCGCCAACGTCAACGGCGCGGCGAGGAACACGCGCGCGTCCTGCGCGCCGCCGTCGAGATCGGCGACCGCCAGCCAGTCCTCGGCGCCCAGCGGATCGCCCTCGGGCAGCGCCGCCCCGCGGCCGCCGCTGAGCGCGTAGCGTCCCGGGCCGGCGCCGGTGCGCCGCCGCGCCACCCGGTCGGGATAGGCCATCGCCACCAGCCGGCCGGAATCGCGCGAATCGATCGCGGCGTCGTCGCGCACGCCCAGCCGGCGACGCAGTTCGCGCGCGGTCTGCCGGATCGCCGCCAGCGCGCCGCGGTCGACCGCCACGTCGCGCGGGGGACGGTCGGCGTTCAGCAGCAGATCGACGCGGTGGCGCAGGTCGGGATCGCGCCGTCCCGGCGGGAAGCGCAGCGGATCGCGCTCGCCGATCAACGCCGCCAGCAGGCAGGCCAGCGCGCCGCGGCCCTCGGCGCGGCCGCGCAGCAGCATGTGCGCCAGACGCGGATGCGTGCCCAGCGTCGCCATCTCGCGGCCTTCGGCGGTGATCGCGCCCGCCGCGTCGAGCGCGCCGAGATCGGCCAGCAGCGCGCGCGCCGTCGCCAGCGCCGCGGCCGGCGGCGGCGTCAGCCACGGCAGCGTCATCGCGTCGCGCGCGCCCCACGCCGCCAGCTCCAGCGCCAGCGGCGCGAGATCGGCCTCGAGGATCTCCGGCGCGCCGAACGCCGGCAGGCCGCGCTGCGTCGCCTCGCTCCACAGCCGGTAGCAGACGCCCGGCTCAAGCCGTCCGGCGCGGCCGCGGCGCTGGTCGGCCGAGGCCTGCGTCACCCTGACGGTCTCCAGCCGCGACATGCCGGTGCGCGGCGCGAATTTCGGCACCCGGCGCCAACCTGAATCGACCACCACGCGCACGCCATCGATCGTCAAACTGGTCTCGGCGATCGAGGTAGCCAGAACCACCTTGCGGCGTCCCGCTGGCGACGGCCGGATGGCGCGGTCCTGCTCCGCCGCCGACAGATCGCCGTACAGCGGCACCAGATCGATGTCGCCGGCCAGGCCGCCGCGCAACCGCTCCTCGACGCGGCGGATCTCGCCGACGCCGGGCAGGAACACCAGCGCGCTGCCGGCCTCCTCCGCCAGCGCCCGCCGCACCGCCGCCGCGGCGTAGTCCTCGATCCGACCGTCCGGATCGCGATCGAGATGGCGCGTCTCGACCGGGAACATGCGGCCGGCGCTCTCGATGACCGGCGCGTCGCCCAGCAGCCGCGCCACGGCGGCGCCGTCGAGCGTCGCGGACATCGCCAGCACGCGCAGATCCGGCCGCAGCGCGAGCTGCGCCTCGCGCACCAGCGCCAGCGACAGGTCGGTCTCGAGACCGCGCTCGTGCAGCTCGTCGAAGATCACGAGACCGATGCCGTCGAGCGAAGGATCGCTCTGCAGGCGGCGCAGGAACAACCCGTCGGTGACGACCTCGACGCGCGTGCGCGGGCCCACGCGGCTGTCCAGACGGACGCGGTAGCCGACGGTCTCGCCCACCGCCTCGCCCAGCGTGCGCGCCATGCGGTGGGCGGCGGCGCGGGCCGCGATGCGGCGTGGCTCCTGCATCACGATCTTGCGGCCCGCCAGCCACGGCGCGTCGAGCAGCGCCAGCGGCACGCGCGTGGTCTTGCCGGCGCCGGGCGGCGCCAGCAGCACGGCGGCGTCGCGCGACGCCAACGCCGCGCGCAGCGCCGGCAGCGCCTCCTCGATCGGCAGATCGTCCATCGCCGCCGGTGTGCCGGCCGCGGACGCGCGCGGCAAGGCGCAAATTCCGTCGCGCGGCGGGGACCGGTCCGCCGCCGCGCGGCTTTGCGGCCGGCCCGCGCGGTGGCATCGTCGCGCGCGGAGGAACCCGCCATGCCCGCGATCAAGCTGAATTTCTGCCTGCGCCGCCTGCCGCATCTCGACCGCGCCGCCTTCCAGCGCTACTGGCGCGACAGCCACGGCCCGCTGGTGCGCGCGCACGCCGCCGCGCTCGGCATCGCGCGCTACGTCCAGAACCACGCCGTCGACTCGCCGTTCGACGCCGGCTTGCGCGGCGGCCGCGGCGCGCCGGAGCCGTTCGACGGCATCGCCGAGCTGTGGTGGACCGACGAGGCGGCGTTCGAGCGCTCGATGCGCGACCCCGCCGCGCGCGCCGCCGGCAAGATCCTGCTGGCCGACGAGAGGACCTTCATCGACCTCGCGCGCTCGCCCATCTGGATCGGCCGCGAGCACGAGGTGTTCGCCGCGACGTGACGCCGCCCCGTTCTCTTTCCTTCTCCCCCGTCTTGCGGGGGAGAAGGTGCCCGACGGGCGGATGAGGGGTCTTCGCCTTCGTCGTCCTCACGTCGTCACTTTTCGTAGCCACGCCATTCGAAGACCACGCGTGAACGTGGCACCGCGCCCCTCATCCGGCGCTGCGCGCCACCTTCTCCCCCCGATGACGGGGGAGAAGGGAATGAACGCTCTTCTACCACCCGCGAATCGCGCGCCGTGACAAACACCCGGGGCGCTTCCTATGATCGCGGCCGGCGATCATCACGCAACGCGGGAGGCGACATGGATCCGCGCGAGGTCAAGACGGCTGAGGACGCGCGGCGCATCGTTCGCGAGCGCGGCCTGACGCACGTGAAGGTCGGCGTCCACGACGTCGACGGCATCCTGCGCGGCAAGTACCTGCACGTCGACAAGTTCGACTCCGCGCTCGACGGCGGCTTCGGCTTCTGCGACGTCGTGCTCGGCTGGGACAGCAACGACCAGCTCTACGACAACGTCACCTATACCGGCTGGCACACCGCCTATCCCGACGCGATGGTGCGCATCATCCCCGAGAGCTGCCGCGACCTGCCGAGCGAGCCGGGCGGGCTGTTCTTCCTGTGCGAGTTCGCGGACAAGGCCGAGGCGCTGTGCCCGCGCGGCACCCTGCGCCGCGTGCTGGAGCGCGCCCGGCGGATGGGCTTCAGCGTGCGCTGCGGCTTCGAGTACGAGTTCTTCGTGTTCGCCGAGACCGCGCACTCCATCCGCGAGAAGGGCTACCGGAACCTCAAGCCGATCTCGCCGGGCTTCTTCGGCTACTCCGTGCTGCGCAACTCCGTGTTCTCGGAGTGGTACCGCGAGATGCTCGATCTCGGCGAGCGCATGGATTTCGGCATCGAGGGCCTGCACACCGAGACCGGCGCCGGCGTGCTCGAGGCGGCGCTGCGGGTGTCCGACGCGCTGTCGGCGGCCGACAAGGCGGCCCTGTTCAAGACCTTCATCAAGGTCGCGGCCCAGCGGCGCGACTGGATCGCCACCTTCATGGCGAAATGGTCCAAGGACTGGCCGGGCTGCGGCGGCCACATCCACATCTCGCTGCAGCGCGACGACGGCGCGCCGGCGTTCCACGATCCCGACGGCCCGCGCGGACTGAGCCCGACGCTGCGCCACTTCGTGGCCGGCCAGCTCGCGCTGATGCCGGAGATCCTCGCCATGATCTCGCCGACGGTGAACTCCTACCGCCGCCTGATCCCGGGCTTCTGGGCGCCGACCTCGGCCACCTGGGGGATCGAGAACCGCACCACGGCGCTGCGCGTCATCCCCGGCTCGCCGAAGTCGACGCGGGTCGAGTACCGTGTCGCCGCCGCCGACGCGAACCCCTACCTCGCGCTCGCGGCGGCGGTGGGCGCGGGATTGTGGGGCGTCGAGAACCAGCTCGATCCCGGCGACCCGATCGAGGGCAACGCCTACGACCGCAAGCATCCCACGCGGCTCGACCTGCCGCGCACGCTGATGGAGGCGGCCGGGCGCCTGAAGAAGTCGAAGCCGGCGCGCACGCTGTTCGGCGACGCCTTCGTCGAGCACTACGCCGCCAGCCGCGAGTGGGAGGAGCGCGAGTTCCGCAAGCACATCAGCGACTGGGAGCTCGAGCGCTACTTCGAGATCATCTGACGCGTGGCGCGGCCTGTTCCATCTCCGCCGCGTAGCGGGCTGGGCTTTCGCATACGGCGTCGAGACGCCCCTCCCCCTCACCTAGCCTCTCCCCCGGTGGGGGAGAGGAACATGAGCGCGTACGCGCGGCTTTCGTTTCTCCCATTTCTCATGCTTCTTATTCCTCTCCCCCACCGGGGGAGAGGCTAGGTGAGGGGGCGTCCGTCCGCGGGTCCGTGTCCGCCGCTCCGGGTAACCGGCACAAACCTGGAGCAGCGCGGGAGCGGGACATGTGAATCCGCCAGGCGGCGCGACCACGCGCATGCCGACACTTCGGCATCCGCCGAACCGTTCCGGCGCGCGCCGCGCTATGGTCCGCGGATGACGGGCGACGCCGCCGCGCCGACGACCGACGAATCCTCCCGCCGCTACCGCGGCTGGAAGGTCGTGTTCGCCTGCTTCCTGATGGCGGTCGCGGCGTGGGGCTTCGGCTTCTACGGCCACTCCGTCTATCTCGCCGAGTTCCAGCGCCTCCACGGATGGCCCGCCTCGGTGGTCTCGACCGCGACCACGGTCTACTACCTCGCCGGCGCGGTGGCGGTGATCTGGGTGGCCGACGCCATCGCCCGGTTCGGACCGCGCGCCGTCACCATCGCCGGCGTGACGGTCCTCGCCGCCAGCGGCGCGGCGCTGGCGCTGGTGACCAGCCCGTGGCAGGTCTACGCCGCCTTCCTGCTGATGGCGTTCGGCTGGGCCGGCACCAGCATCGGCGCCATCAACAACATCCTCGGCCTGTGGTTCGCGACCCGCCGCGGCATGGCGATCAGCTTCGCGCTCAACGGCGCCAGCGCCGCCGGCATCCTGTTCGCGCCGGCGCTGGTGGCGCTGATCGGCGCCACCGGTTTCGCGACCGCCATGACCGTGGCGGCGCTGGTCACGCTGGCCGTCGTCATTCCCGCGGCGTGGCTGTGGATCGATCGGCCGCCGCCGGGTGTGCCGGGTGTCCCGGCCGCGCGTCCGCTTCCCGCCGGCGCCGCGCCGGCCCCGGCGTGGACCCGGCCGCGGGCGCTGCGCAGCGGGCATTTCTGGACCGTGGCGGCGCCCTTCGCGCTGGCGCTGTTCGCCCAGGTCGGATTCCTGATGCACCAGATCGCGTTCCTCGAGCCGATGATCGGCCGCTACGCCGCCGGCGTCGCGGTCGGCGTGGCGTCGGTCTGCGCCGTGGTCGGCCGCGTCGGACTGGGCTTCTTCATCGACCGCCTCGACCAGCGGCGCGTGACCGCGATCTCGCTGGCCAGCCAGGCGGCGGCGCTGTTCGTCATGACGCGCACGACGGATCCCGCGATCCTGTTCACCGCCAGCGCCGTGTTCGGCCTGTCGGTCGGCAACCTCATCACCCTGCCGTCGCTGATCGTGCAGCGCGAGTTCGACGCCGCCTCGTTCGGCGCGCTGATGGCGCTGGTCGCCGCCGTCAACCAGTTCACCTACGCGCTGGGGCCGGGGGCGCTGGGGCTGCTCAAGGATTTCGCCGGCGGCTACGACGCTGCGCTGGCGGCGTGCGTCGCCTGCGAGCTCGCCGCCATCGCGATCATCCTGTCGCGCCGTTCGCCGCCGCCGCCGCCGCGGTGAGGCGCGTCACTTGCCGGTGAACACCGGCGCGCGGCGCTCGACGAAGGCGGCGATCCCCTCCTTCGTGTCCTTGGTCCCGAACAGCGGCAGCAGCTGCAGGAACACGTGGTGGACGTGCTCGTTGAAGGGCTCGTTCCAGGCCATGCGCATCATCCGCTTGGCCGCCTGCACCGCCAGCGGCGCGTTGGCGCAGATCTCGTCGGCCATGGCGCGGGCGACCGCGGCGACCTCTCCCGCCGGCACCACGCGCGACACCAGGCCCAGCGCGAGGCTCTCCTCGGCGCTCAGCGTGCGGCCGGTGAAGATCAGCTCGGCCGCCTTCGACCAGCCCAGCAGGCGCGGCAGGTACCAGGTGCCGCCGCTCTCCGGCAGCACGCCGCGCTTGGCGTAGCTGGCCGCCAGCTTGGCCTTGTCCGACATGATGCGGATGTCGGCGCCCAGCGCGATGTCCAGCCCGTAGCCGGCGGCCGAGCCGTTCAGCGCGCAGACCACCGGCTTCTCGAGCTGGTGCAGCACGGTCGGCGGCGTCTCGCGCAGGTCGATCGTGGTGCGCATGAAATCCTTGCCCATGCCGATGCTGTCGGTGCCGGCCTTCTGCGCCTGCAGGTCCAGCCCGGCGCAGAAGGCGCGGTCGCCGGCGCCGGTCAGCACCACGCACCACACCTCGCGGTCGGCGCCGGCGCGCACCAGCGCGGCGGACAGCGCCTCCAGCATCGGCCGCGAGATCGTGTTCATGCGCGCGGGCGCGTTGAGCGTGACCGTCGCGACGTGGCCGTCGACGGCGTAGAGCACCTCCTCGACCGTCGTCGCGGGCGTGGCGGTGGAGGCGTCGGGCGGCGTCATGGCTGGGCTCCGGTTGGACGTGGCGCTGGCCTATTGTTCGCCGGCCGCGAACCGCGTTCAATGGCCGCGACGACCTTCCCTCCCGACGCGGGCCACCATGCAGAACCAGTTCATCGACCTCTACAGCGACACCAAGACCAAGCCGACGCCGGGCATGCGCAAGGCCATGTACGAGGCCGAGGTCGGCGACGAGCAGAAATTCGAGGACCCCACGGTCAACCGGCTGCGCGAGAGGGTCTGCGACCTGCTGGGCAAGGAGGACGCCGTCTTCCTGCCGTCCGGCACGATGTGCAACCAGATCGCGATCCGCGTGCACTGCCGGCCGGGCGAGGAGATCATCTGCGACCGCTCCGCCCACATCATCCGGTCGGAGGGCGGCGGCCCCGGCGCCAATGCCGGCGTGATGTTCCATCCGCTGGAGGGACCGCAGGGCGTCTTCACCGCGGCCATGGCCGAGGCGGCGGTCAAGGATCCCAACAACCGCTACATGCCGCGCACCCGGCTGATCGAGATCGAGCAGACCGCCAATCTCGGCGGCGGCGCGCTATGGCCGCTGGACGGGATCGAGGCGGTCGGCGCGGTGGCGCGCAAGCACGGGCTGAAGCTGCACATGGACGGCGCCCGCCTGCCCAACGCCTGCGCCAAGAGCGGCGTCAAGGCGGCGGCCTACGCCGCGCCCTGCGACACGCTGTGGATCGACTTCACCAAGGGCCTCGGCGCGCCGGTCGGCGCCATCCTCGCGGGGTCGAAGGACTTCATCCACGAGGCGTGGCGCGTGAAGCAGCAGCTCGGCGGCTCGATGCGGCAGTCCGGCATCGTCGCCGCCGCCGGCCTCTACGCGCTGGAGAACCACTGGGACCGGCTGTCGGAGGACCACGACAACGCCAACCGCCTGGCGCGCGGCCTCGCCGAGATTCCGGGCATCGAGATCGACCCCGACGCGCTGCCGACCAACCTCGTGTTCTTCGAGCTGCGCAAGCCCGGCTGGACGGCGCCGAGGCTGATGCAGGCGATGAAGGCGGAGAACGTCGGCATCGGCGCCTTCTCCGCCACGACCGTGCGCGTGGTCACCCATCTCGATGTCAGCCGCGACGACATCGACACCGCGCTGGCGGCGTTCCGGCGCGTGCTGGCGGCATGACCGCGGCGCCGCCGGGCGGCATCGGCGCGTCGGTCCCGCGGCTGGAGGATCGCCGCTTCCTGACCGGTGCCGGCCGCTACACCGACGATCTGGCGCCGCGCGGCGCGTGCCACGTCCACTTCCTGCGCGCGCCGCACGCGCACGCGCGCATCGCGCGGATCGACGCGGTGGCGGCGCGCGGCGCGCCGGGCGTGGTCGCGGTGTTCACGGCGGCCGACGCCATCGCCGACGGCGTCGGCCATCTGCCGGCGATCAGCGAGATCAAGGACGCGGCCGGATACCGGCACCGCGAGCCCGAGCGCCTGCCGATGCCGCGGGAGATCGTCCGCCACGTCGGCGAGATCGTGGCGATGGTGGTGGCCGACTCCATCGACGCGGCGCGCGACGCCGCCGAGCTGGTCGAGGTCGACTACGAGACGCTGCCGGCGGTGGTGGCCGGCGACGCCGCGCTGGCGCCGGGCGCCCCCCTGCTGCACGCCGAGGCGCCCGGCAACCTGATGTGCGACTGGGCGCGCGGCGATAGCGCCGCCGTCGACGCCGCCTTCGCGCGCGCCGCCAAGGTCGTGACCCTGTCGCAGCGCTTCAACCGCATCCTCGCCAACTACGTCGAGCCGCGCGCCATCGTCGCCACGCACGACGCCGCGTCAGGCGTCACGACCATGATCTTCGCGTCTCAGGGCGCGCACATCCCCCACCGTCTGCTGTGCGAGCGCGTTCTGAAGCTGCCGCGCGACAAGCTGCGGTTGGTGACGCCCGACGTCGGCGGCGGCTTCGGCCCCAAGTTCGTGCTCTATCCCGAGACCGCGCTGGTGCCGTGGGCGGCGCGCAAGCTGGGGCGCGCGCTGCGCTGGACCTGCGAGCGCGGCGAGAGCTTCCTGATCGACAACCATTCGCGCGACCTCGTGTGCGAGATGTCGCTGGCGCTCGACGCCGAAGGCCGGTTCCTGGCGCTGCGCGCGGAGTCGGTGGCGAATTTCGGCGCCTACGTCTCGATGTTCGCGCCGACCATCCCGACCACCGGCATGGCCAAGGTGCTGTCGAGCCTCTACGCCATCCCGGCGATCCACACGCGCATGCGCTGCGCCTTCACCAACACCGTGCCGGTCGACGCCTTCCGCGGCGCCGGCAAGCCGGAGACGCTGGCGCTGGTGGAACGTCTGGTCGACGAGGCCGCGCGCGCCTGCGGGCTGGACGCCGTCGAGATCCGCCGCCGCAACCTCGTGGCGACGTTCCCGCACGCCACGCCGCTGGGCTACACCTACGAGAGCGGCGACTACGGCGCGCTGCTCGACGCCGCGCTGTCGCTGGCCGGCCACGCGGGCTTCGCCGCGCGCCGCGCCGCCAGCGAGGCCCGCGGATTGCGCCGCGGGCTCGGCCTCGCCTGCCATCTGCACGGCAGCGGCGGCGTCGCCGACGAGGCCGGCGTGGTCATCGTGCGCGGCGACGGCACGGTCGAGGCGCAGGCCGGCACGCAGTCGCAGGGCCAGGGCCACGAGACCGTCTACGCGCAGGTCGTCGGCGCGGCGCTGGGCGTCGACTACGCCAGGGTGCGCGTGCTGCAAGGCGACACCGCGCGCAACGCCCATGGCGGCGGCACCGGCGGCTCGTCGTCGATGATCATCAGCGGCACGACGCTCAAGCTCGCGGCCGACAAGGCGGTCGTCAAAGGCCGCGATCTCGCGTCGGAGTTCCTCGAGGCCTCGCCGCAGGACATCGTCTACCGCGACGGTTCGTTCGAGGTGGTCGGCACCGACCGCCGCATCGGGCTGTTCGAGGTCGCGGCCCGCGCCGAGGCCACCGGCCGGACGCTCGACGGCGCGGCGGGCTTCGCCGACAGGATCGAGAGCTGGCCGACCGGCGTGATGGTGTGCGAGGTCGAGGTCGATCCCGATACCGGCGCGGTGCGCGTCGACCGCTTCGCGACCGCCGCCGACGTCGGCGTCGCCGTCAACCCGATGCTGGTCGACGGCCAGATCCACGGCGGCATCGCGCCGGGCGTCGGCCAGGCGCTGTTCGAGGACGCGCGCTACGATCCCGACAGCGGCCAGCTGCTGGCCGGCACGTGGATGGACTACGGCATGCCGCGGGCCGACGACCTGCCCGACCTGCCGGTGCGCCTGCTGGCGACGCCCTCGACCAACAACGCGCTGGGCATCAAGGGCGTCGGCGAGCTGCCGACCAACGGCGCGCCGGCCGCCGTCGCCAACGCCATCGTCGACGCGCTGCGCCCCTACGGCGTGGCGCATATCGAGACCCCCGCCACGCCGGAGCGCGTCTGGCGCGCGATCCACGGAGCCGCGTCGTGATCGGAAGCGACGACATCTTCGACGTCGTCGTGGTCGGCGCCGGATCGGCCGGCGCGACCCTGGCGGCGCGGCTGAGCGCCGACGGCCGCCGGCGCGTGCTGCTGCTCGAGGCCGGCCGCGACTTCCGCGCGGCGGAGACGCCGCCGGAGATGGCCAGCGTCAACCCGCTGCGCGTCATCCTGCCGCCGCGTCTGCAGGCGCAGTACCAGTGGCCCGGCCTGATGGCGCGGCGCACCCGCGTCCAGGAGCCGAGGCTCTACTGGCGCGGCCGCGGCATGGGCGGCTCGTCCTCGGTCTACGCCCAGATCGCCATCCGCGGCGTCATGGAGGCGTTCGACCGCTGGCGCGCGCTGGGCTGCGCCGGCTGGGGCGCCGCCGACGTGCTGCCGTATTTCCGCCGGCTGGAGAGCGACGAGAATTTCAGCGGGTCCCCGCACCACGGCGCCGACGGGCCGCTGCCGGTGTGGCGCGCGCCGCGCTCGGAATGGGGCCCGGTCGACCGCGCCGTCGCCGAGGCGGCGCTGGCGCTGGGCTATCCGTGGAGCGACGACCTCAACGCGCCCGGGTCCACCGGCGTGGCGCACTATCCCATCACCTGCCGCGCGCGCCGCCGCGTGTCGACCAACGACGCCTATCTCGAGCCGGCGCGCGGCCGCAACAACCTCGCCATCGTCGGCGACGCGCTGATCGACCGCGTCGTGTTCGAGGGAACGCGCGCCACCGGCGTCGAGGTGCTGCACGGCGGTGTCCGCCGGACGTACCGCGGCCGCGAGATCGTGGTCAGCGCCGGCGCCGTGCATTCGCCCTGCGTGCTGATGCGCTCCGGCATCGGCGATCCCGCGGTCCTGCGCCGGCTGGGGATCGCCGTCGTGAACGACCTGCCGGCGGTCGGCCGCCACTTCATGGACCATCCCGTCGTGCGGGCCGAGCTCCGGCTCAAGCCGCCGCACCGGCAGCGCGACATCGACGCGCGCCATACCAACGTCTGCGTCACCCACAGCTCGGGCATCGGCGGCGGCGGCTTCAACGACATGATCTTCCTGGCGATGAACCACCGCGGCTTCGCCGACGACGATCCCGCGCGGGTCCAGCCCGGCGGCTTGTCGGTGTCGATCTTCGAGGCGTTCTCGCGCGGCGAGGTCGTCCTCGGCGCGGCCGATCCCCGGATCGACCCGCTGATCGAAGAGAACATGCTGTCCGATCCGCGCGACGTCGCGCGCATGCGCGACGGCCTGCGCCGCCAGTTCGCGATGGTGGCCCACCCCGCCGTCGCCGGGATCGCCGAGGATATCCTCATGGGCCTGACGCGCACCCCGCTGGCGCGCGCCGCCGCCATGGACGACGCCGACCTGGACGGGCTGATGCTGGCGGAGGCGGCCGACGCGCAGCACGCCGCCGGCACCTGCCGCATGGCGCCGGACGGCGGGCCCGACGGCGTGGTCGACACCGCCTGCCGCGTGCGCGGCACCGCCGGATTGCGGGTGGTCGACGCCTCCGTCATGCCCGCCGACTGCCGGGCGAACACCCATCTGACCACGGTGATGATCGCCGAGAAGATCGCCGACGCGATGATCCACGACGGGTAGCGACGGAAGCCCCGGTTGGCACCATATCTGGGGCGATCAAGGTTTGGCGGTTGAGAGGGAAGTCTGAGCGGTCGCTGTCGGCGTCGTTACCTCACGCTCCCTCCCCCCTTGCGGGGGAGGGCCGGGGTGGGGGGTGCTACCGCACGCATTCCGCTCGTAGATTCGCTTCAGCGACGCCATTCCAGCGATCATCGCGACCTGCGGCACCCCCACCCCGACCCTCCCCCACATCGGCGCCTTACCAGGCGCCTGAGGGGGAGGGCCCATGGGATCGCGACGATGACGGCGACATCTCAAATCGCGCCCGTGGCCGCGTAAATCTTTGACCTGTGGTGCCCCGGCGCCTATATACGCTGCTTCGTTCAGAACATCTCGGACGGGGGCCACCAAGCGGGTGCGGGCGGCTTCCGGGTCGGAACCGCAGGAGTCCTCCCATGGCCGCGCCGCTGATGCCGAAGGCCACCGCCGTCTGGCTGGTCGAGAACACGGCGCTCACCTTCCAGCAGATCGCCGAGTTCTGCGGCCTGCACATCCTCGAGGTCCAGGCGATCGCCGACGGCGAGGTCGCGACCGGCATGGTCGGGCTCGATCCGCTCGCCAGCGGCCAGATCACCAAGGAGGAGCTGGCCAAGGCGATCGCCGATCCGGACGTGCGCATCCAGATGGCCAAGCACGACCGGCCGGTGCCGCTGACCCGCGCCCGCGGGCCCCGCTACACGCCGGTCGCCAAGCGCCAGGACCGCCCCGACGCCATCGCCTGGCTGGTGCGCACCCATCCCGAGCTCCAGGACTCGCAGATCGCCAAGCTGGTCGGCTCGACCAAGAGCACGATCCAGTCGATCCGCACGCGCACCCACTGGAACGCCTCGAACCTCAAGCCGCAGGATCCCGTGACCCTGGGCCTGTGCGCCTCGAAGGATCTGAACGAGGCGCTCGACAAGGCCCGCCGCAAGGCCGCGCGCGAGGCCTCGGCCAAGCAGAAGGCCGCCGGCGGCGCGCCGCCGCCGCCGCCGCCGACGCCGGCGGTCGACCCGTCCGAGGCCGAACAGCCCGACGTTTGAGCGGACGCGGTCGAGCCGCCCTCCGCGACATGGACGACGACGGCGGCCCACAGGCCGCCGTTTCGCTGTCGGCACGGATCGCGCGCGCGCCCGGCCCGGCGTAGCGTCTCCGGGGAATACAATTCGGGTCAAAACCACCGATTCTCAGATGCTTACGATCCATTAACAATCCTAATCCTAAGACCACTCCATCCGCCCATCCGAGCGTTCCAGGATGTCTCCTTTTTTAAGCGATTAGATCAATAACCACCGCAACGGATTGATTCTCAATAAACTTGCAGATCACCCTATTTTTCACGCGAACGGATAACGTGAATTGCTTGTCAACCGACCGCGACACAAGTTAATGTCCGCTCACAAATCAGAAAAACATACCCCTCTATACGGTCGGGCGATCGCGCGGCCGACGGGGATGTTTTTGTGGGCGTCGTTTCGCCGGACAGCCGGCTGGCGGCGCGTTATCGATTGAGCCGGGGGGTTCTTCAGATGGCTGTTATCACGGGTTCGGACACGCTCGACGACTTCCTTCCCGGGACTCCGGACGACGACACGATCTTCGGCGGCACCGAGGTGGGCTCCGCCGGCGGCAACGACACGCTGCGCGGCGACGGCGGCGACGACTCTCTGCTGGGCGGCATCGGTAACGACCTGATGTTCGGCGGCACCGGTAACGACTGGATGTACGGCTGGCAGGGCGACGATTTTTACAGCGTCGACTCGCTGGCCGACACGATCGTCGAACTCACGGGCAACGGCACCGACACGGTCTGGGTCGGCGTCTCCGGCTACACCGTGAGCAACCACGTCGAGGTCATCGCCGCCAACAACGACGCGGGCATCGCCATCACCTCGGTCGCCACGGTCAACGTGACCATGCTCGGCGGCGAGGGCGGCGACGTCCTGACCGGCGGCAGCGGCAACGACACGCTGCTGGGCTATGGCGGCGCCGACACGCTCAACGGCGCCGGCGGCAACGACACGATCTTCGGCGGCGCCGGCAGCGACAGCATGGCCGGCGGCGCGGGCAACGATTTCTACCGTCTCGACGACGTCGGCGACGCGCTGATCGAGGTCGGCGGCGAGGGCACCGACACGGTCTACGTCTCGGCCAGCGGCGGCACGGTCGGCGCCGAGGTCGAGTACATCGTCTCCAACACCGATTCGGCCCTGCTGGTCACCGCCGTCGGCACCACCGCCAACACCTATCTGGGCGGCATCGGCGCCGACACGTTCAACGCCGGCGACGGCAACGACACCATCTTCGGCGGCGCCAGCAACGACACGCTGAACGGCCAGGGCGGCGACGACACGATCGACGGCGGCGCCGGCGTCGACAGCATGGCCGGCGGCGCCGGCAACGACCGCTACCGCTACGACCAGCTCGGGGACGTGGTGATCGAGAGCGGCGGCGAGGGCACCGACACGGTGTGGGTGTCGGTCAGCGGCACCACCATGGCGTCCAACGTCGAGGTCATCATCGCCAATTCCGGCTCGGCGATCACGCTGACCGGCAACGGCACCACCGACAACCTGATGTACGGCACCGGCGGCAACGACGTGCTGTTCGGCGGCGCCGGCACGGGTCTGGACACCATCTTCGGTGACGCCGGCAACGACACGCTGACCGGCGACGCCGGCAACGACACGCTCAACGGCGGCGCCGGCAACGACACCATGATCGGCGGCGCCGGCAACGACCTGTTCTTCATCAGCTCGCTGACCGACGTCGTCACCGAGAACACGACGACGGCGACCGGCGGCATCGACACCGCCTACGTCTCGATCACCGGCGACACGCTCGATGCCAACGTCGAGGTCGGCTACGTCTACGCCTCGGGCTACACGACCTTCGTGATGACCGGCGGCGCGGACAACAACTCGCTGTTCGGCGCCGACGGCAACGACACCCTGTTCGGCGGGACGGGCAACGACCTCATCGTCGGCGGCGCCGGAAACGACTCGCTGGACGGCGGCAACAACAACGACACCCTCAACGGCGGCACCGGCGCCGACACGATGACCGGCGGCAGCGGCGACGACCTGCACTATGTCGACAATGTCGGCGACGTCGTGGACGAGGCCGGCGGCGGCGGCGGCACCGACACCGTCTACGTGTCTGTCAACAACTACAGCTACACCGACAACGACGCCGAGTTCTGGTACATCTACTCCGACACGGGCTTGACGCTTACCTTGGCCGACGGTGCCGAGACGGTGTTCGGCGGCAACGGCGGCGACGTGATCTACGGCGGCGCCGGCGCCGACCGCATCGACGCGCTCGGCGGCAACGACTCGGTCGATGGCGGCGACGGCATCGACTTCATCAACGGCTACACCGGCAACGACACGCTGCTCGGCGGTCTGCTCAACGACACGCTCAACGGCGGCGACGGCAACGACACGCTGACCGGCGGATCGGGCACGGGCGACATCTTCCGCTTCGGCCCCGGCTCGGGCAACGACACCATCACCGACTTCGAGGATGGCACGAACGAGCGCATCAACATCGGCGCCTACGGCATCACGGCCGGCACGTTCGCCGCCAACGTGACGCTCGCGGCCGAGGCTGGCGGCGTGCTGGTCACCATCGGCGGCACGCAGTTCATCCACCTCGTCGGCGAGACCCTCGCCAACATCACGGTCGCGGATTTCGCCTTCACCGCGATCTGATACCACGACGCTTCACGACGAAAGGGCCCGGCCGCAAGCCGGGCCCTTTCCACGTCGGCGCGGGCTCCATGCGGCGGGCGCGCGCGCTCGCCCTCTTCGGGCGGATCGGTCATCCCGGGCGCGTCCCGTCACTGCGACCGCATCCTGTCATCCCGAGCGCGGCCGCCGCCCCGAACGCCTCCTGTCATCCCGAGCGCAGCGAGGGATCTTTCCGCGGCGGAAGGATTCCTCGCTGCGCCCGGAATGACGGGATGGAAAGGCGGGCGCGCCTCCGCGGCATCCGCCCTACGCCGGCGGGCACCCGCGCGCCCGGCACGAACCGCCCGCCGCCGACACGTTCGAGCATCCCACGTCGGCGGTGCGTTTCGACGCGGCAGGCGCGTCCGATCGCCGGGTCGTCCCGAGCGCGGCCGCCGCCCCGAACGCCCTCCGTCATCCCGGGCGCATCCGTCATCCCGGGCGCATCCGTCATCCCGGGCGCGTCCGTCATCCCGAGCGCAGCGAGGGATCCTTACGCGGCGCGAAGATTCCTCGCCGCGCTCGGAATGACGGGATGGACAGGCGGGCGCGCCTCCGCGGCATCCGCCCTACGCCGGCGGTACCCGCGCGCCGGGCACGAACTGCCCACCGCCGACGAGGTTGAGCGTCTTGTCGTCGCTCGCGAGGCAGCTCCGCCGGATCGCCTGGATCGCGGCCGCCGCCAGCGTCGCGTTCCAGAACCAGTCGTGGACCTGCGTGCTCGACGGCCGGTCGCCCGGCGCCATCGCCGCCTCGAGGTACATCGCCTTCAAATCGTCGACGACGTAGCGCGCCGCCTGCACGGGGCGCAGGCCCGGCATCGGGCTCTCCACCGCCGGCGTTCCGGCGGCGAACGAGGCCAGCAGCGCCGGCCACGCCGCGGGATCGACGCCCGACACGCCGACCGTCGTGCGTCCGCGGGCGGCCTTCGCGGCCTCCCACGCCGGCCGCACCCGCGCGATCTCGGCGCGCAGGGCGGCGGCCCAACCCGCGGCGTCGGCGGGCGCGCCGCCCGCGGGCGGCAGCGCGATGGCCGGCGTCCAATCCGCGGCGGGCACCCGTCCCGGCGCCTCCTCCGGATAGTCCTCGAGGATCACCGGCCCGTCGGTCCGCTCCAGCAGCCGCAGCGCCGCCAGCGCGACGCGGCGCTGGAACGCGGCGTCCCCCGGCTCGCCGAACGGCCGGCCGAGCTCGAACGGCACCCACAGGCCGCGCGGCGGCCGGACCTTCTCCATGTGGACGCGGACCAGGCCGACCACGACGGTCGCAATCCCGCGGCTCTCGATCAGATGGGCGAGCGCGCTCACGGCGCGCGTGCAGAACGGTCAGACCGGACTGAACAAGACCGCGTCGACCGAATCGGCGCGCAGCGCGGCGGCGATCTCGTCGGCCATCGGCCCCCAGCCGGCGGGGTCGTTCGAGCCCATCACGGCGTAGTGCGTGTCGGCCACCGAGCCGATCGCGCCTTCGCCCGCCAGCTCGCGCAGCCGCTCGACGGGAAAGGCCGTGTCGGCGTCGCGGATGAAGCCGGTGCGGTCGTAGTTGACCGAGACGTGGGTGCTGACGATGTCGCCGGCGGCCAGCGACGACGGCAGCGCGCGGAACTCGCTCCTGCCCGGCGCCATCGGCGCCTCGCCGCGGCGGTGCAGCGCCGCCGAGCTGACGATGGCGACGCGGCGGCGCGCCAGCGGCGGTCCGGCCGTGAACGGCGCCGCGTCGTACGCCGGACAGTCGAGATCGCGCAGCCGCTGCGCCATCGCCACCGGTAGATCCTCAAGCCGCGCCATGCGCCCGCTCCTCCAGGGTTGAACGGCCGCGAGCCTAGCATGGTCGGCGATACGCCGCGGCTATCGTCCACCGCCGCGCGGCGGCATCCCGGGCGTCCCGTGATCGCGAGTTGACCCGCGCATCCCGGCGTCGCCGCCTTCGCCCTCTCCGCCGCGCCGCCCCCGCTGTCATCCCGAGCGCAGCGAGGGATCCAGGCGCCGTCCCTGGATCCCTTGCATGGTGTTTCCGCCTCGCTGGCGATGCCAGAGTGGCGGTGACGCGCGCCGGGGGTGGCCACCCCCGGCGCGCGTCGGCGGCGCGTAGCCCGACGGATATCCGGCGGCCCCCAGGGACCCCGACAGCGAGCATGGTGCGCGCGTCGCCTTCTTCGCAAAGCCCGAACGGTTGGCTGGTCGCAAACCGCATGCAAGATGGGGTCACGAAGATGGACACGACGATAGCAGTGGCCGGCATCGACGTCAGCAAGGCGAAGCTCGACGTCGTCATGCCGGATGGCGGCGCCTTCGTGGTGCCGCGCGACGGGCGCGGCCTGGCGGCGCTGCGCGGGCGCTGCCGGGAGGCGGGCGTCACGGACATCGCCTTGGAGGCCAGCGGCGGGTACGAGCAGGAGGTGCTGGACGGCCTCGCCGACGGCGACTGGCGGATCCACCTGCTCAACCCGCGCCGCGTGCGGCGCTTCGCCGAGGCCGCCGGCGTGCTGGCCAAGACCGATCCGATCGACGCCCGGGTGATCGCCCTCTTCACCCGGCACTTCCCGAGGCCGGCGTCGTCCGCCGGCCGCCCGGGGCGCCGCCTGGCCGAGTTCCTGCGCGTGCGCGCGATGCTGCGCAAGGCCGTCGACGACGCACGCAACCAGCTCGAGCACCTGCGCGAGCCGGCGTTGCGCGAACTCGTCCTCGCGCACCGCGCCGGCCTGGAGGGCCGCCTCAAGGCCCTCGACGCCGACATCGCCGCCGCGATCGAGGCCGACGGCGAATGCCGCCGCAAGGCCTCCCTCATGCGCTCGATGTGCGGCGTCGGCCCGGTGCTCGCCGCCAGCGTGCTCGCCGTGCTGCCCGAGCTCGGCTCCCTGACCCGCCGGCAGGCCGCCCATCTCGCCGGCACCGCCCCCGCCGACCGCAGGAGCGGCGCCGGCCGCGCCCGCGCCACCGTCCGCGGCGGCCGCGACGGTCTCGTCGAGGTCCTCCACATGGCCGCCCTCAACGCCATGCGCTTCAACCCCGACATCAAGGCCTTCGCCGAGCGGCTCCGCGCCGACGGCAAGCCCTTCCAGCTCGTCTGCATGGCCTGCGCCCGAAAGATCGTCGTCACCCTCAACGCCATGATCCGCGACGACATCCCGTGGACGCCCCGCCTCGCCGCTTGACTTCGACCACGGTTGCTCGCTGCGCTCGGGATGACAGCGGAGCCGGAAATAGCGACGAGACTCCGGAAGCCGATGTCGCGGGTGTGGCTCCAAGCCCCACATACACGCATCGACACAATGCGGAGGTTCATGCGCGCGACGTTCCTCCCGTCATCCCGAGCGCCGCGAGGGATCTTTTGGCAAAAGGAAGATCCCTCGCGGCGCTCGGGATGACGGTCGCAAGCGCCGGGAATGACGCGGCGCCACCTCGGCCGGTCCGCTCCCCCCTACGCCTTCGCGTAGCCGATCGGGCGCAGCGCCTCGCGGATCTCGCCGAGGATCATCGGGTCGTCGATCGTGGCCGGCGTCTTGAACTCCTGCGAGTCGGCGACCTTCTGCATGGTGCCGCGCAGGATCTTGCCGGAGCGCGTCTTGGGCAGCCGCGGCACGACGACGGCCGATTTGAAGAACGCCACCGGCCCGATGCGCTCGCGCACCATCTTGACCACGTCGGCGACGATCTCGGCGTCGGGCCGTCCGGTGCCGGCCTTGAGCACGAGGAAGCCCAGCGGCACCTGGCCCTTGAGCTCGTCGGCGACGCCGATCACCGCGCATTCCGCGACGTCGGGATGGGCGCCCAGCACCTCCTCCATCTGCCCGGTCGAGAGCCGGTGGCCGGCGACGTTGATGACGTCGTCGACCCGCGTCATCACCGAGACGTAGCCGTCCTCGTCGATGAAGCCCGCGTCGCCGCTCTTGTAGTAGCCGGGGTACTCCGCGAGGTAGGCCTGCCGGAAGCGCTCGTCGGCGTTCCACAAGGTCGGCAGCGCGCCCGGCGGCATCGGCAGCTTCGCCACCAGCGCGCCGATCTCGTTGGCCTTCACGGGATGGCCGCGCTCGTCCAGCACCTCGATCTTCCAGCCCGGCGACGGCACCGCCGTCGAGCCCAGCTTCACCGGCATCGGGTCGAGCCCCTGGAAATTGCCGCAGATCGGCCAGCCGGTCTCGGTCTGCCACCAATGGTCGATGACGGGCACGCCCAGCAGGCCCTGCGCCCATTCGATGGTCGGCGGATCGCCGCGCTCGCCGGCGAGGAACAGGGTGCGGAATTTCGACAGATCGTATTTCTTCACGAAGGTGCCCTGCGGGTCCTCCTTCTTGATGGCGCGGAACGCGGTCGGCGCGGTGAACAGCGCCACCGCGCCGTGCTCGGCGATCACGCGCCAGAACGCGCCCGCGTCGGGCGTGCCGACCGGCTTGCCCTCGTACAGCACGCTGGTGGCGCCGTGGATCAGCGGGCCGTAGACGATGTAGCTGTGGCCGACGACCCAGCCCACGTCCGAGGCGCACCACCAGACCTCGCCGGGCTTCACGCCGTAGAGGTTGGGCATCGACCATTGCAGCGCCACGCAGTAGCCGCCGTTGTCGCGCACCACGCCCTTGGGCTGCCCGGTCGTGCCCGAGGTGTAGAGGATGTACAGCGGATCGGTCGCCTTGACCGGCACGCAGGCGGCCTTGGGCTTGCCCGGCACGAACGTCGCCCAGTCGACGTCGCGGCCCTCGGTCATCGCCGCTTCGGCCTGCGGCCGCCGCAGCATCAGCACCTTCGGCACCTTGTGCGCCGCCAGCGCGATCGCCTGGTCGAGCAGCGGCTTGTAGGCGACGATGCGGCCCGGCTCGATGCCGCAGGACGCCGCCATGATCAGCTTCGGCGCGCAATCGTCGATGCGGGTCGCCAGCTCGTTGGCCGCGAAGCCGCCGAACACGACGGAGTGGACGGCGCCGAGCCGGGCGCAGGCCAGCATCGCCATCGCCGCCTCGGCCACCATCGGCATGTAGATGATGACGCGGTCGCCCTTGCCCACGCCCAGCGCCGCGATCGCGCCGGCCAGCTCGGCCACGGCGTCGCGCAGCTCGGCGTAGCTGTAGGTCCGCTGGGTCCCGGTGACCGGCGAGTCGTAGATCAGCGCCTTGCGCGCGCCGTGGCCGGCCTCGACATGGCGGTCCAGCGCGTTGTGGCAGGTGTTGAGCTCGCCGTCGGGGAACCAGCGGTAGAACGGCGCCCGCGACGGGTCCAGCGCCCGCGTCGGCGCCTTGGTCCACGCGATCTCCCGCGCCTGCTCCAGCCAGAAACCCTCGGGATCGGCGAGCGAGCGCGCGTGCAGCGCCCGGTAGATGTCGCCTGCGGCCATGGTCGTTCCCTCGTTCCGCGTGTTCGTTGCCCTCATTTACGAGCCGCGGCGCGGCCGGGGCAACTGCCGTGCTGTCGCGCCCCTTCCACCGCCGGCGGCGGCCGCGATAGCATCCGCGCGAAGCCGCCGCCAAGGCCGCCATCGGAGGAAACCGGATGATACGTCGTCGCACCGCGCCCTGGGCGGCCTCGCCCTGCTCTCGTCCGCCGCCGGCGCCCGCGCCCAGGCGGCGTGGCCGGAGAAGCCGGTCCGCATGATCGTGCCCTACGGCCCCGGCGGCTCGGCCGACCAGGTGCTGCGCATCTACGGCGAGAAGCTGACGCAGGCCTTCGGCCAGCAGGTCGTGATCGAGAACAAGCCCGGCGCCTCGGGCGGCGTCGGCGCGCAGATGGTCGCGGCCGCGCCGGCCGACGGCTACACCTACCTGCTGTCGCCGACCGCGATCATGTCGATCACGCCCACCGTGCGGAAGGTGCCCTACGATCCCGCCGCCCTGATGCCGGTGGCGCGGCTGTCGACGCCGCTGCTGGTGGTCTACGTCACCAACGAGCTGGGCGTGAGGACGTGGCCGGAGTTCGTGGCGCTGGCCAAGGCCAACCCCGGCAAGTTCTGGTTCGGCTCGTCCGGGCTGGGCACCATCACGCATCTCACCGGCGAGGTGCTGACCAGCGTCGCCGGCATCAAGATGCAGCACGCGCCCTACAAGACCATCGTCGACGCGGTCGGCGACGTGATGGCGGGCCGCATCCACATGGTGTTCGACCCCTCGTTCCTGCCGCAGGCCAAGGCCGGCAAGGTGCGCGCCATGCTGGCCGCGACCAGCGCGCGGCTGCCCGACATCCCCGACACGCCGACCGCCCGCGAGCTGGGCCTCGACATCCAGGATTTCCGCGATCGCAGCTGGTTCGGCCTGTTCGGGCCCAAAGGCATGCCGCCGGCGATCGTCGCCAAGCTCTCGACCGAGCTCGGCCGCATCGCGGCGATGCCCGACGTCAAGGACAAGCTGGCGCTGGTGGCCCAGGCCGTCCACCACCAGCCGACCGAGGTGTTCGCCAAGCAGGTGTCCGACGACACCGCCTACTTCGCCAAGCTCATCAAGGACCTCGACCTCAAGCTGGAGTAGCGGCGCGCCTTTCTTCCCTCTCCGCCACGAAGTGGGGGAGAGGGAGGGGCCCGCGCCGAAGGCGTGGGAGGGTGAGGTGGTCGCCGTATCCGTGTCGGTGCGGATGGAAGGGCGACGGACGTCCATATCGAACGCCTCGCTGTCACGACGACCCACCTCACCCTTCCCATGCTTCGCATGGGCCCCTTCCCTCTCCCCCGCAAGCGGGCGGAGAGGGAGGAAGACACGCCAGCCGCCCCGGCGGCGCTGGACGGCGCCGCCGCGATGTGCGAAATTCGCGGCCGCGGTGGACCGGACGCGGAGTGGGTGAGATGGCGAAGCGCAAGGCGGGCGGCAAAAGCGGACGCGGCGGCACGGCGGCGACGGGCGCCGCGCGCGGATCGACCGCCAAGGTCGCGAAGAAGCCGGCGAAGGCCCCCGTCAAACGCAAATCCGCCGCGAAGGCGACGCCCGCAGCGGCGCGCAAGCCCGCGCTCAGGAAGGCCGCGCCGAAGACGTCAGCGCCGAAGAATCCCGCCCCGAAAAGATCGGCGCCGACGAAACCCGCACCGCAGCAGGTCGCCGCCAGAGGCGTCGTCGCCGCGAAGCCGACGCCGAAATCCGCGTCCGCCAAACGCGTCGCCGCCGCGAAGACGGCGCCGAGACCCGCCGCGAAGCCGGCGCCGAAGCCCGCCGCCAAGCCGATCGCCGCATCAGCCGGCAAGCGCGCGCTGGTGGCGTCGCGGGCGCTGGCCGGACGCCGGCCGGTCAAGGCGCGGCCCTCGGTCGCGCGCAATCCCGCGCCGCGGCCGGTGGCGGGACGCTCCGGCGCCGCGCCCAATCCCAACATCTTCGAGCGCGACCTCGACAAGAACGCCGCCAATTTCGCCGCGCTGACGCCGCTGCAGTTCCTCGAGCGCACCGCCAGCGTCTATCCGGACCGGCCCAGCATCGTGCACGGCGCGCGGCGCTACACTTGGGCCGACACCTACGCGCGCTGCCGTCGGCTGGCCTCGGCGCTGGAGAAGGCCGGCATCGGCGTGGGCGACACGGTCGCGGTGATGGCGCCCAACATCCCGGAGATCTACGAGGCGCATTTCGGCGTGCCGATGTGCGGCGCGGTGATCAACGCGCTCAACACCCGGCTCGACGCCGCGATGATCGCCTTCATCCTCGACCACAGCGAGACGAAAGTTCTGATCGTCGACCGCGAGTACCACCGCGTCGCCGCCGACGCGCTGGCGCTGGCCAAGGTCAAGCCGCTGGTGATCGACATCGACGATCCCGCCGCCGAGAGCGGCGCGCCGGTCGGCGCGACCACCTACGAGGACTTCATCGCCGGCGGCGATCCCGACTACGAGTGGCGCTATCCCACCGACGAGTGGAACGCCATCGCGCTCAACTACACCTCGGGCACGACGGGCAATCCCAAGGGCGTGGTGTTCCACCACCGCGGCGCCACGCTGTCGGCCTACGGCAACGCCACGCAATGGGCGATGGGCATGCACCCGCGCTACCTGTGGACGCTGCCGATGTTCCACTGCAACGGCTGGTGCTTCCCGTGGACCCTGGCGCTGGTCGCCGGCACCAGCGTCTGCCTGCGCAAGGTCGCCGCGAAGAACATCTTCGACGCGCTGGCCGACGAGGACGTGACGCACATGTGCGGCGCGCCGATCATCCTCGGCTTCATCATCAACGCCGCCGATTCCGAGCGCCGCAGGCTGGCGCGCACCGTGCAGTTCATGACCGCCGCGGCCCCGCCGCCGGCCGCCGTGCTGGAGGCCGTCGAGAAGCAGGGCTTCCACATCACGCATGTCTACGGCCTGACCGAGGTCTATGGCCCGGCCACGATCTGCGCCTGGCGCGACGAGTGGGACGAACTGCCCAGCGACGAGCGCGCCCGCATCAAGGCGCGCCAAGGCGTGCGCTACGCCGCCGAGGACGCCGTCGCCGTGCTCGATCCCGCGACGCTGCTGCCGGTGCCGCGCGACGGCGCCACGATGGGCGAGGTGTTCTTCCGCGGCAATCTGGTGATGAAGGGCTACCTGAAGAACCCCGCCGCCACGAGGGAGGCGTTCGAGGGCGGCTGGTTCCACTCCGGCGATCTCGGCGTGGCGCATCCCGACGGCTACATCGAGCTGCGCGACCGCTCCAAGGACATCATCATTTCAGGCGGCGAGAACATCTCGACCATCGAGGTCGAGGGCGCGCTGTACCAGCACCCCGCCGTGCTCGAGGCCGCCGTGGTCGGCCGGCCCGACGCGAAATGGGGCGAGACGCCCTGCGCCTTCGTCGTGCTCAAGCCCGGCGCCAGCGCCACCGCCGAGGAGATCATCGCCCATTGCCGCGCCAGCATGGCCGGCTTCAAGATCCCGCGCACCGTGGTGTTCCGCGACCTGCCCAAGACCAGCACCGGCAAGGTGCAGAAATTCGTGCTGCGCGACTGGGCGAAGGCGCTTTAGGGGGAAGGATGCCCAAAGACGCGTAGCCCCGCACCTTGCAAAAATAGCGATCGACACCAAGTACAAGCACGGAGGGCGCATCCGACTTGAAGTCGGATGAAAGCAAGACCCGGCACTAGGCTTGAATCCCCGAGAAAACGGGGACCGACCAACGGTTCGCATCACGATCGATGCGAAGGTTGTCGGTTGCCTGTGCGTCCTCCCAGCCCCAACCTTATTTAATCGAGGACGCATCCCGCGAAAGGGGTACGTCATGGCAACTATTCATATTCTTAAGGGCAACCCTCACGTTCACAGCATGGTCGTGCCGAAGCGCAGGCACCACCACGTTTGGGTTAAGGTAGTCGATCAAGACCACCCGACGCGGACTCGCTGGATCGTGCAGTTCGCGATTCAGCGAGCTGCGAGCTTCAAAGGGACCAGGGGATTTACGGACAAGGCCGTGAGAGCCGGGCGTTGGCACGATTTCTATGTCTCCGCCCAGCTACTGTCACGCTTCGCCGCACGCGACCTCGCGCCTTTGGTTGAAGATGGGCTTGTGCGCGTCGAAATCGACGGACGTGAAATGGAAGCACGCGCAGCGCTGAGCTGCTCGCTCCGACCGGGCCTCTTGGCTCGGTCGGAGTGACGACGTTACAGACCAATGTGGTAGCGTAGCGGGGCAAGGTCTGCAAAATGGCAAACTCGATGATCGTCCGCACGCCAATAGAGCCGTTCTGCAGGCCTGACCCGATTGTATTATGACCGAAAGCTCCCATAAACGTCGTTTACGACAGACCCGCTGACCAATTGCTCCGCTCTTTCCGTTCAAAATGGGATTTCGTCATCAGCTGATGGCTTCGGTCGCGGCGCTTCGCCCGGCAAAGGGAGGTTTGTGACGACGTAGAGGTTCAAGATGTCGTCGCGTTCCATGAACATGACCTGACTGCGCTTCGATGCATCGAGTTTGTTCCCGAGCCAGTTCTTCGCGGCCTTCGTGATCTCGCCGCCGGCGACAATGAACGCATGGTCGACCAAGACGCGGCGGCCGGGCTCCGGATCGAAGATCTCATGCCCGAGCATCATGGTCGCTTGATTGAGGATCTCCGCGATATTGGCATTCGAGCTGCGGCTCACACCCGCCGCATCGAGTTTTCCCTTTTTCGCCTGGATGCCGAAGTAGAGGATGTGCTGCGTCGGCAGTGTGAACCGCATCCATATGTCCTTGCCGTATTCGAGCGCCTTGTCCTCATGGTCGGCGGCCGAGATTCGATGGAAGCCAAGCTGCCGGAACAGGGGCAGCAGCACTTCGCCGATAAGGTCATCTTCCGAACATTGGTCGAGATACGCGCCGAGTCGCTCGCGCTTCTCCATTTCCGCAGCCGAGAATGGTCGGTGCGGGTTCGGTGACGCCATAGCGATGGTGTTCGTCGCGACATGCCGGAGGTAGCACTTCCGGTCTGGGCCGTAGAACGCTTCAAAGCCCTCGCGCTTGAGCTCGGCGTTGAGTTTTGCCAAGGCGCCCGGTCGATCATGCAGCTCGTCCTTGGCATCCTCCTGGTCCATCAGCGTCGCGACAACCCGGCTAAACGTACTCGGAGGCGTCGTGGCGTTAGGGTGCGGCTCGTTGAGGATTTTCTCGAGCGTGAGCGTGACCCACCAGAAACGGGTCGTTCCATCGTGTCGATAATCCGTATCGCAGTCAGCGAAGAATTGCGTGAGGAAGCTGCTGCTGCGGTAGCCGAAGAATGGGAGCATCCCATTCTTGTCGTCACCGCAGATCATGTTGGCAATTGCTTCGAGGGTGCGCTGCTTGAATTTCATTGGCCCGCCCAGGCGCAGATATGAGCCACTCTTACCGCTGTCCACTCAGCTAGCGCATCGAGGTGTAGCAAGATCGGGCCGAAATATCAGCGAATTTGACGGTTCGGGGCACTACGGTGGACGCCATTTCGCGGCCCCGGCCAGATCGCGATACCATGAGGCCATGTCACCGGCGACCTCCCCCCTCCCCGACGCACCCGTCCCGTGACCACGCGGCGGCGAAAGTTCGACGACGGCGACTGGTTCGCCGTGCCGCTCGCGCCCGGCGAGTGGACGGTCGGCATGCTCGTGCGCGCGCCGCGCGCCAAGCCCCACGTCGTCGCGCATTTCTTCGCGGGGCGGTGGTCCGGCGTTCCGGCGCTGTCCGACATCCCCTTCACCTCGCCGGGGGAGGCGGTGTCCACGCACATCGTCTCGAACCGCGCGCTGAAGGCCGGGGAATGGCCCGTCATCGGCCGTCGCGCCGATTGGCGCCGGGAGGGCTGGCCGCTGCCGCCGTTCATGTCCTGGTCGCCCGGCGCGTGGTGGGCGCGGCGCGTCGACCACGACCCGGACGATCTGTGGCGCGTGGTCGAGTCGCTGAGCGTCGAATTGAAGCGCGACCCGTTGGAGCGGCCCGGCGCCTGGGCGGGCGCGACCATCGAGACGGCGATCGCCGGCATCCTCGCCGCCATGCCGCCGCGCGCCCTCGTGGCGGGGCCGGGATCGCCGCCGGACGCGCCGCTGCCGCACGCGCCCCGGATCGGCGACGCCTTCGCGGTACCGCTGGGACGCGGACGGTACGCCCCCGGGATCGTCCTCGCGGCGTCGTCGGCCGAGCGCACGATGGTCGTCGCCATCTTCGCCGCCGTCCTCGACGGAATGCCCACCCATCTCGATCTCGCGGGCATGCGGCCGCGGCAGGCGCTGCGGACCTTCGCCTGCGACGACTCGCGCCTACGCTCCGGAGAGTGGCCCTTCGTCGGACGGCCGGCGGGCTGGCACAAGGTGCCGACGCATCTCGCGCCGCCGGTACGGTTCGACGAGGCGGCCCTATGGGCGTGGGCGTTCGATCCCGCCGGCACCGGTGTCGGTCCGGCACGGCGCCGCGTGCCGCTGCCCTACCTCGTGACCGAGCCGCCCGGCGACGGCTACGCGGGCCCGGGACACCCCGAGGCCGTCCTGATGAACCGTCTCCACGCCGGCGCGCCGGTCCATCCGTATGTCGAAGGGACGTGGGTGGCGGTGCCGCTCGGTCCCCCGCCGGACCGCCGCCACGCGCCGGCGCTGATCGCCCGCGTCGCGCCGGACGCGACGGCGATGATGGGATACTTCTTCGCGACCGCGCATGCCGACGTCCCGTCGCTCGACGCGGTCGCCGCGCTGCGCCCGGACGACGCCATCGAGATCATCCGGTTTGACGGCATCGACCTGATCCGCCGGCCCTGGCCGGTGATCGGCAGGAGCGTCGGCTGGGACCGGTCGCGCTGGCCCGTGCCGCCGTTCCTGCGCACGGGGCCGCCGGTCCAGCACTCCGACCACCGCGCCGCGGAATGGTCGGATTTCTGGGGCGGCGAGGGACCGCCCGAGCCGATCGAGGATCGGCCGCTGTGGGGGTCCCCGACGTCCGCCATCTGGCCGGCCTTCCGCACCGACGAGTTCACCGGCGCGCATGTGATCGCCCTGGCCCTGGATCGGGCGATCCGCGAGATCGAACGGCGCCGGAAGCTCGTCGCCCGCAACAAGGCCCGGAGAAAGCCCACCCGGCACTAGCCCGGCCTTGGGGTCAGCCTGACCCAGTCAAGCGGCGCGAAGGGAGAGGACCATGTATCGACTGACCGTGACGGCTATTTGTCTGATCGTCTTGAGTTCATCGGCTCTGGCGCAGCAGTCGACTACCCCAGCTCCGGCTGGACCTATACCGGCACCGCCGCCCACTCCGCTCAATCAGACCAAAGCAAAAGAGCTGATTCAGCAAGGTTATGTAGTTGTGGGTTGGAGCGCGCCACAGGACGTGTTTTTGCTTCAGAAGAGCGGCTCCGCGTACGCCTGTGACGCGTGGGTGGGCCTGAACCAAAGGGACCCTATGCGTATTGTTGCTCCGCAGCCCTCGGTTGTCACTCCGCAACCCCCGGGATCGCGTCCTAGATACTTTGGGCCGGTCGTCGCGAAGGCAATTCGCGAAGCGAACTGCTGGGAGATATGACGAAGCGTTGCGTAGTGGCTCAGGCCTGCAAAACGGCAAATTCCGCGACCGGCGGCGAGATGAAAATGCCGTTCTGCAGGCCGGACGCCACACGCGGCTTCCGGAAACGAGAATCAGTGTTTTCCGGCCTCCGATAAGGGAAATTCGGCCTGAAACGGCCGTTTTGCATATTGTATACAAAATACAATATACAAATCCCAAATCGGGCCGCCGCGGGACGCGCCAAAATCGATCCGATGCCGGTGGAACGGGCGTCCCGAATCGCCCCGCCGCGATTCGCGCGACGCCGGAATCGGCGTTCCCGCGAATGTCCCCCTACCCCACCCGGCTCATCAGGATCTTGTCGATGCGCCGGCCGTCCATGTCGAGCACCTCGACGCGCCAGCCGCCGACCAGCACGACGTCGCCGGCGGCCGGCACGCGGCGCATCTCGTGCAGCACCAGCCCCGCGACGGTGTGGTAGTCGGCGTCGGGCGGCAGGAAGATCGGCACCGCGTCGGCCAGCGCGTCGAGCGGCAGGGCGGCGTCGACGAGGAACGAGCCGTCCTCGCGGCGCACCACCATCGGCGCGTCCTCGACCTCGCCGGGATGGTCGCCGCGGATGGCGCGCAGCGCGTCGGCGCGGGTGACGATGCCCTCGTAGTGGCCGTACTCGTCGATCACCAGCCCGAAGCCGTGGCGCGACTCCGATAGCCGGTCCAGCGCCTGCAGCGCGTTGAGCGTCTCGGGCAGCGGCACCGGCTGGACCATCAGCTCGCGCACCGGCGTGCCGTGGCCGTCGAGCCGGTCCTGCAGCACGCGGCGCGCGCGCAGCACGCCCACGACGTTGTCGGGATTGCCGTCGCAGGCCAGCAGCCAGGTGCGGTCCGAGGCGCGGATGGCGTCGATGATGGCGGAGTCGGCGGCGCCGACGTCGATCCACTCGACGTCGTGGCGCGGCGTCATGACGGCGCGCACGCCGCGGTCGGCCAGCCGCATGACGCCGCCGATCATGCGCCGCTCGCCGGGCTTGACCACGCCGGCCGACTCGCCCTCGGCGATCAGCGACTTGATCTCCTCCTCGGTCACCGTCTTGGAGTCGGCGGCCGGCGCGCCGGTGACGCGCAGGATCAACGCCGAGGAGAGATCGAGCAGCGCCACCACCGGCGTCGCGATCCGCGACAGCAGCGCCATCGGCCGCGCCACGAAGATCGCGATGCGCTCCGGCGAGCGCAGCGCCAGCCGCTTCGGCACCAGCTCGCCGACCACGACCGAGAGGTAGGTGACGATGGCGACCACGATGCCGAAGCCCAGCGGCTCGGCGATCTCGCGCCGCAGCCCGTGGCCCGCCAGGATGTCGGCCAGCTGCCCGCCCAGCGTCGCGCCGGAGAAGGCGCCGGCCAGGATGCCGACCAGGGTGATGCCGATCTGCACGGTCGACAGGAAACGGCCGGGGTCGGCGGCCAGCGCCAGCGCCGCCTTGGCGCCGGCGTTGCCGCGGTCGGCCAGCGGCTTGAGCCGGGCGCGGCGGGAGGAGATCACCGCCAGTTCGGACAGCGAGAACAGGCCGTTGAGGGCGATCAGCCCGACGGTCACCAGTATTTCGATCATGACCCGGCAACGAATGCACGCGCCGGACCCGAGATCAAGACCGGCGGCGGCGGCGGACCGCCGCGCGATTGGACGGGCCTCCGCCCGCCCCGCGCCACAATCCCGACGGTAGATTGGCGCCGCCGGGGATGGACCCGGCGCGGACGCCGTATCCCCGTGGCATCCGCGACATCCAACGAGGCGGCTGATGGCCGGCGCGACGCTCGTCCGCACCACATTGACCGGTGTCCGCCCGCTGGGCGTGCGCGGCGAGCCGCTGCACCACGCCCAGGCGCAGCTGCGCGCCGTGGTGCGCCGGCGGCTGGGCGAGCGCGCCTACCTGCTGCTGGCCGAGCCGCAGACCCACGCCACCGGCGGCCGCATCGACTGGTACAGCGAGGCCGAGGGCCCGGTGCGGGCGCTGGTCGACCTGCCGGCCGACGAGCGCGCGCGGGTCGCGGCCGAGATCGACGCGCTGCTGGCCTCGATCGACGCGCTCGGCGCGGCCATGGAGGCCGGCACCACCCATGACGCCCAGCTCGCCGGCCGCTCGCTGCGGCTGGCGGCCAAGCGGCCGGGCGACGACCACCTGTTCCTCGTCGGCGAGCAACCGGTGGCGGTGTGCTGGGGCTACGACGTCGAGGCGGCCGGCGCCGTGCTGCCCGGCGCGTTCGCCCCCGGCGCCGCGCCGGCGACCCTGCCGGGCGCGATGGCGCCGTCGGCGGCCCCGTTCGGCGCCGCGCCCGTCCTCGCCGGTGGGGGCGCCGCTGCCGTGGCGGCACGACCGTTCCCGTGGCTGCTGGCGCTGCTGGCGGGGTTGCTGGCGATCCTCATCACGCTCGGCGGCGCCTGGCTGCTGCGCCATTTCCTGCCCGTGCCGCCGGAGTTGACCGCCACGCTGCTGCCCGTGCCCCCCGCGCCGCCAGCCGCGCCCGCGCCGCCCGATCCCACGCCGGGGCTCACCAAAGCGCTCGAGGGCGCGATGGAGGAGGAGCGCCGCATGCGCGCGACCCTCGCGTCGCTGCGCGACGAGATCGCGCGGAAGACGGCGATGTGCAAGCCGCCGGCGCCACCGAAGCCGCCGGAACCGCCCAAACCGCCTCCGGTGGTCGAGAAAAAGCCGGAGCCGCCGCCCAAGCCACCGGTCGTGGCGGAGAAGAAACCCGAGCCGCCGCCGAAGCCGCCGGAGCCGCCCAAGCCGCCGGACGACCGCATGCGCATGCCCAAGGCGCCGACCAACGACTACTCGTTCCTGCAGGGCTGCTGGCGCACCGACACGTTCAAGCACGGTCCGCGCGTGCCGGCCGGCTTCGCGCTGTACTGCTTCGACGCCAACGGCCGCGGCACGATGGAATTCCGCTTCGTCGACGGCACGGTGTGCCGCGCCCCGGCCACCGCGCGCTACGCCGGCGGCGGCGCGCTGCGCATCGTCGACGCCGACACCACCTGCAACCCGCGCGGCTCGTGGGCGCAGGACCGGCTGGACTGCACCCCCGGCGCCGGCGGCGTCGCCGACTGCCGCGGCGAGAACCGCACCGAGCGCTGGAACGTGGCGCTGCACCGCGTCGGACAGTAGGCCGCGCGGACGCCGACTGCGGCGCGTCGCGAAAACGTCCGGCGCGCGCCCTCGACTCGCCGCAATGCTCGGCCACCCTTCCAAGGTCGCGCGGCCGGCTTGCGCGATGGCGGCTCGCCCCGCATGCTTGACGCCGGAGCGCGGAGACGAAGGGCAAGATGGCCGCCGGTGGCACCAAGATCGCGACGACCCGGATGGGCGCCGGCCCGCTGGGGGTGCGCGGCGAGGCGTTGCACAACACCCACGTGCAGCTGCGCGACGTGGTGCGGCGCCGGCTCGGCGCGAAGCACGCCACCCTGCTGGCCGAGCCCGAATCGCATCCCGAGACCGACCGCATCGACTGGTACGTGCCCGGCACCACCGCCGACGCCGGCGTGGTCCGGGCGGCGCCGGACATGCCGGAGGCCGAACGCGACGCGCTGCGGACCGAGATCGACGGCATGCTGGCCGACATCGACAAGCTCGGCCGCCAGCTCGAGGCGGCGCCGGGCGAGGACGCGCGGCTGGCCGGCAAATCGCTGCGGCTGGCGGCGGCGCGGCCCAAGGACGACGCCTATCTCCACAAGCTCGACGACCAGCCGCTGCTGATCTGCTGGGGCTACGACGCCGAGCATGTCGGCGCGGTGCTGCCGAAATCCTTCCTGCCGTCGCTGGCGACACCGGCAGCCCTGCCCGCCGAGGCCGCGCCGCTGGGCGCCGGCGCCGGCATGGGGGGGTTCGCGGGGGCGCCGATGGCGGCCGGTCCGGTCGCGGCGGCGGCCACGGCGCGGCGCGCGCCGTTTCCATGGCTGCTGGCGCTGCTCATCGGTCTGGCCAGCATCCTGCTGCTGCTGGCCGCCGCGTGGGGTCTGCGCCACCTGCTGCCGGTACCGCCCGATCTCCAGATCGCGACCCTGCCGGTGCCGCCGGCCCCGCCGCCGCCGGAAGCGCCGCCCGATCCGCGCGTGCGCATCCAGGCCGATATCGGCGCGGCGCAGGCCGAGGAAGGCCGGCTGCGCGCCATTCTCGCGGGCCTGCGCGAGGAGTTCGAGACGCGCCGCGCGCTGTGCAAACCGCCGGAGCCGCCGAAACCGCCCGAGCCGCCCAAGCCGCCGCCGGTGGCCGAGCGCAAGCCCGACCCGCCCAAGCCGCCGGTCGTCGCCGAGCGCAAACCCGACCCGCCCAAGCCGCCACCACCGCCGCCGCCGCCGGCCGCGCCGCCGGTCACGCGGCCGCCGCCGGGCATGCTGCCGTGCAACGCCGAGACCGCCAGCGGCGGCCAGGGCGTGACGCGCAACCGCCACTATGTCGGCGACAAGCCCGGCCTGGTGACGATCCGCTACAACATGAAGGTCCAGCCCGACCAGATGAACGTCTACTACCGGGGTCAGCTGGTCGCGAGCACCAACCGGATGGTCAGCTTCACCGGCGGGTTGTCGTTCAACTTCGTGCCGGTCGGCGGCGACTATTCCGTCACGGTCGAGATGATCGGCCCGCAGCGCGGCACGGAGTGGAGCTACTCGCTCAACTGCCCGCAGTAGGCGGGCGGGGCATCTGATCTTCCGTATTCTCCTCCCTTCTCCCGCGTCCTCGGGGGAGAAGGTGGCGCGCAGCGCCGGATGAGGGGCGCGGTGGTACGGTTGGACGTGATCGTCGCGCCGGCGTGCGCCTGCCAAAGAGCCTGGACAGCGAAAACCCCTCATCCGCCCTTCGGGCACCTTCTCCCCCCCGAAGACGGAGGAGAAGGGAAGAGAACGCCGCACAACCGATAGCCCCGCGGAGGACCGGCGGCCGCGCGCCGCTTGTGGCACGGTGCGCGCGTCCGCATCATGCGCGGCATGATCAGAAGCCCGAACCGGCCCGGGGATCCGGCCGGCCGGTGGCCGCTGCTCCGCTGGTACGTCTCCTCGGCGACATTCGGCGTGCCGCAGGCGGCGGGGCCTGTCGCCTTCGCGCTGGTCGCGTTGAGCATGACCGGCGACACCCGCGGCGGCGCCGCCATGATGCTGGCGATGACGCTGGCGCAGGTGGCGGGCGCGGTGCCGATCGTGCGGCTCGGCGCGCACCTGCCGCCGACGGCGTTCCTGCGGCTGTTGATCGCCATCCGGACGCTGGCCCTGGCGTCCATCGTCCCGATGATCGCGTACGAAGCGTCGTTCGCCTGGCTCGTCGTGTCGGCCGCCGTCGCCGGATCGGTCAACGGCGCGGCCTTCGGATATCTGCGCGCGGTGCTCAGCCGGCTGGCGCCGGCGTCGCGGCTGCCCCGGGCGCTCGGCATCGCCGCCACGCTCAACGAGCTGACCTTCGTGCTGGCGCCGGTGGCGGCCTCGGGCCTGGGCACCGTCTCGCCGGTTTTCGCGGTCCTCGCGCTCGTGGCCATCGGCGCCCTCCCGGCGCTCCTGGTCCCGGACACCGGCGCCGCGCAGGTCGACATGGCGCGACGGGCCGGCGGCACGGCGCTCGACCGTTCGATCCTGCTGTGGCTGATGTGCGCGGCGTCGAGCGGCGCCGCCGTCGCGGCCATCGAGGTCGGCGCCGTCGCGCTGGCGCTGCGCTTCGGGCACGAACCGGCGCTCGCGATCCTCTTCACCGTGCCGCTGTGCGTGGCCTCGGTGGCCGGCGGGATCTGGACCAGCGTGCGCAACCGGATGGCGGGAAGGCGGACGGTGCTGGCCCAGCTCGGCGTCGCGACGTCGGGCGCCGCGCTCGGCGCGCTCGATCTGTCCGCCGCCGCGACCGTCGCCGGCGCCGTGTTGATCGGTTCGGTGCTGGCGCCGTTGGGCACCCACTACTCGCTCGTCCTCGACAAGCTGGCGCCACCGCACCGGCGTCCGGAGGTCTTCGCCCTGCTGCGCACCGCGAACGCGACCGGCGTCATCATCGCGAGCGCGACGCTGACCGTGGTCTCCGCGTCGACGGCGCTGATCGTCGTCACCGGCATGCTGACGATGGCGACGGCGGCCGTCGCGATCGCGACGGTCCGCGGCGGTGGCGGAACGGACTGAGCCGGGGACCGACGCCGCCGGCGCTTAACGGCGGGGCCGGCGCGGCGCATTCTGCCGTGATCGCTCCCAGCGGCGGACCTTCCTCGCGATGCCCGGTACGACCCTCGTCCGCACCACCCTGACCGGCCTGCGCCCGCTCGGCGTCCGGGGCGAGCCGCTGCACCACGCGCAGGAGCAGATCCGCGGCGTCGTGCGCCGCCGTCTCGGCGAGCGGCACCACCGCGTGCTGGCCGAGCCGGAGCCGCACGCGCTGGGCGGCCGCATCGACTGGTACAGCGACGCCGAGGGTCCGGTCCGGGCGCTGGCCGAGCTGCCGCCGCACGAGCGCGACGCGGTGCGCGCCGACATCGACCGGCTGATGGCCGATATCGACAAGCTGGGCGCCACGCTGGAGGCCGGCAGCGGCGAGGACGCCCGCCTGGCCGGTCGTTCGCTGCGCATGGCCGCCACGCGGCCGGCCGACGAATATCTGTTCATGGTCGGCGACCAGCCGGTGGTGGTGTGCTGGGGCTACGAGACCGGCGCGGCCGGCGCCGTGCTGCCGGCGGCGTTTCTGCCGGGCGTGGCGGGCGCGCCCGCCGCGGCCGCGGCGCCGGCCGTGCCCCCGCCCTTCGCGCCGGCGCCGTTCATGGGCATGCCGGCGGCGGCGCCGGCCGCGGCGGGCGCCGCCGCCATCGCGGCGACGCCGTTTCCGTGGCTGCGCATGCTGCTGGTGTGGCTGCTGGCCTTCCTGCTCGGGCTATTTCTGGCGTGGGTGCTGCGCCAGATGTCGCCGATGACGATCGTCGTCGCGGGCGCGGCGGCGCCGGATCCGACCGCCGGATTGAACCGCGACATGGAACGGGCGCGCGCCGAGGACGCGCGGCTGCGCGCCATCCTGGCGTCGCTGCGCGACGACCTCCAGAAGCGCCGCGCGCAATGCGTGGCGCCCGCCGCGCCGCCGCGCGCGCCGGCGCCGCCGGCCACCGCCGCGACCAAGCCGGACGGCATGCTGCGCCTGCCCGACAAGCCGACGCAGGACATGTCGTTCCTCAAGGGTTGCTGGCGCGGCGATTCGTTCCGCTACACGCCGCGGCACAATCCCGGCGCGCACACCTACTGCTTCGACGAAAAGGGCAAGGGCAAGCTGACCTTCCACTGGTCGAGCGGCTCGACCTGCGAGGCGCCGGCGACGGCGCGCTACGAGGGCGGCAAGCTGCTGATCGTCGACGCCGACTCGACGTGCAGCGACGGCGCGCAATGGACCCAGGACCGGCTGGTGTGCGTGCAGGGCGCCGACAAGGTCGCGCAGTGCAGCGGCGAGACCAACATCCACCTGCCCGAGCAGGGCATCACCCGCGAGCGCGCCACCGGCTTCACGGTGCGGCTGCACCGGCAGTAGCGCGATCGGTCAGATGCGCGTGCGCGGATAGAGGCTGAGCGCGCAGAGCCAGCCCTCGGGGATCGGCGAGTCCGGCGCGTGCGCGCGACGCTCGCGCAGCAGCGCCGGCAGCAGATGCGTGTGCGGGCCCTGCGGCGCGCGACCGTCGGCCGGCGGGATCGGCTGGTAGACCTCGATGCGCGCCACGGGCGAGCGGAACACGCGCGCGGGGCTGGCGGCGACGACCGCCGCGCCGGCGGGATTGGCGGGATCGAGGATGGCGCGACCGCGGCCCGCGCGCAGCGCCGCCAGCAGCGCCGCGTCGCCCGCGCGCACGCGCACGCCGCCCGACACATGCGCCGCGCCGAGTCCGAGATCGAACAGGATGTCGCCGCGCGCCGCCGGATCGAGCGCGTCCGCATCGGGGCCGAGCTCGACGACGGTCGTGGCGCCGCCCGCGGCGGCGTCCGCCGCCACGCAGAACGCGATCTCGTCGACGTGGTCGGACCCGGTCCGGCGCAGCTCCAGCGCGCGCGGCGCCACATCGCGCGCCAGCCGGATGCCGCCGCGGGCGGTCACCGCGCCGCGGCCGCCATCGATGAACGTCACCGCCTCGCCCTCGTCGTACTGGAACTCGGCGATGCCGCCCCACACGCCGACGCTCCAGCCGGCGCGCGGATCGGCGAGATGGCGCGCCAGCAGATCGCCGGCGGCGAGCGGCGACGGCGTGGCGACGCGGTCGGTGCGGAGGTGCGGGTCCATGCGTGGCGCGTTCGGAACGGGCGCGCATGGTCCCATTCCGGCACGGCCGACGCAACGGCGGCGCGGGGCGTGGCCAGGGCGGCCGGACCGGTGCGCCAGCGCGGTCCATCACTCCTGGCATCCCGAGCGCGGCGGGGGGATGCAGCGACGGCGCCTGGATCCCTCGCCGCGCTCGGGACGACGGGTCGCCCGTTACGCGCGCGGCGTACGCGCGGGCGCCGCCGCTAGAAGCGGAAGCGGGCGCCCGCGAAGGCGGCGAGCTTGGGCGCCTGGAAGGCGAACGGCTCCTCGTAGCGCTTGTCGAACAGGTTCTCGACGCGGCCGAACACCTGCACGGCCTCGGTCACGTCGTAGGACGCGGTCACACGCACGAGGCTGTACGCCTCGAGATGGACGATCGGCGAGGGAAACGCGGTGAAATCGCGGTCCACGTTGCCGCCGCGGTGCTTGAACTCGGCGCCGAGCGTCAGGCGCTCGATCGGCGTCCACGTCGCGGTCACGTCGAACGCGTGGCGCGGACGGCGCAGCAGGGACTCGGAGGCGGTGCGGTCGATGGCGTTGGTGAAGGTGTAGTCGAGGCGGATCGTGAAATCCGACCACGGCCGGAACTCGACGTAGGTCTCGACGCCCTGGCTGCGCGCCCGGCGGGCGTTCACCAGCGTGGTGCAGAACGCGCCGCACGGCGCCGACGCGATCAGGTTGCGGATGTCGGTGTGGAAGACGGTGGCGCCGAGCTTCAGGCGCTCGCCGAGGAGGCTCTGGTCGACACCGATCTCGCCGCCGCGGCTGCGCTCCGGCTTCAGGTTCGGATTGGCGAAGAATCCGAACGCGGGAAAGTCGTAGTAGAGCTGGTCGAGGCTGGGCGCCTTGAACGCCGTGCCGTAGGAGGCGCGCACCCGCGTGCCGCTCGACTTGAACTCGTGCGCGCCGCCGACGCGGAACGTCGCCGCCGTGCCGAAGGCGCTGTTGTCCTCGAGCCGGCCGCCGGCCGTCAGCGTGGTGCCGTCCACCGGCATCCAGCGCAGGTTGACGTAGCCGCCGACGGTGCCGACCGACTTGTCGACGGCGGTCGAGGGGAAGCCGAAATTGTAGGTGTTGCGGCCGCGCAGGCTGGTGCGTTCGGCGTCGATCCCGAACACCGCCCCGAGCATGTCGTCGACGCGCAGGTCGTTCTTCCAGTCGAGCTGCCAGCGGCGGCCGCGGTTGCGCGAATCGGGCGCGAACGGCGTGAAGTTCACCGGGTCCTCGCCGTCGGTGTCGCGGCGCGTGACCTGCAGGAACGACAGGCCCAGCGTCTGCTTCCAGCGGCCGTCGAACAGCTCGAGGTCGCCCTGCAGGCGCTGCGAGACCTGCTTCGCCTTCTCGCGCAGGTTCGGGTCCTCGCTCGGGAAGGCGTCGTACTCGTTGCGCGCCACGCCCGCGCGCGTGAACGACGACAGATGGAAATTCTCGGCCAGCGCGACGCCGAGCCGGGCGTTCAGCGCGACGTTCCAGTAGCCGTCGGGCTCGTTCTTGATGCCCGGCGAGAACCTCGGCGGCGTCGCCGTCTGCCCCCGGGTCGAGGCGGCGACGACGGCCACGTTGTAGTCGAACCGGCCGGCGGCGCCCTGCAGCGCCGCGCCGCCGTCGACCGTGCCGCGCGTCCCCGTCTCGGCGAACGCCGTCGCGCTCGGCGCGCCCTTGCCGCGCTTGGTGACGACGTTGATCACGCCGCCGATCGCGTCGGAGCCGTAGAGCGTGCTCATCGGCCCGCGCACCACCTCGACGCGCTCGACGTTGTCGAGCATGAAGTGCGCGAAGTTCGGCGCGCCGTTGATGCTGCCGGGATCGCCGGCGCGCACGCCGTCGATCAGCACCAGCGTGTGGTTGCCGTTGGCGCCGCGCGTGAACACCGTCGTCATCTTCCCGGCGCCACCGGACTGCGACACGGTCACGCCGGGCACCGCGCGCAGCACGTCGTTGAGCGTGCGGAACTGGCGGCGCTCGATCTCGGCGGCGGTGACGACGGTGACGCTGGCGTTGACCTGCGACGCCGGCACCTCGATGCGGTCGGCCGCGATCACGGTGTCGGGCAGCGTGGTCACCGGCGCGGCCGCCGATTGCGGCGGCGGGGCCTGCGCCAGCGCCGGCGCGACGGAGATGGCCAGGCCGGCGGCGGCGATGGCGAGACGGCGCGGTACGGGACAGCGGTCGATGGAACGGGGCTTCACGGGACGGTCCTCCTGCGACGACATACGCGTTGGCGCGTCATCGTGCGGATGACCGTCCCATCGGATGTTCCCGTCCGGGGGAAGACGACGCTATCGACGGCAGGTCTTCTGGCTCACGGGTCGTCGCGACAGGTCCGCCTTCCCGGGTCGAAACCCAGTGGCGCGATGGACCTGCGCTCGCCGCTCACAGCTGCGGGCACAGCCGCCGATTCGGCCCTCACGGGCCTCACGGCGTTCCCTCAAGCCCCTTTCGGGGGCCATCGATCCTTATGCGATAGGCCGGCGGGCCGGGCGCGTCAATCCGGCTTCCGGGCGGCAAGGTACGGCGCGACCACGTCCTGGGTGTCCTTGCTGGGCACGACCGGCACGATCTCGAACGTCGCGCCGGTGCCGCGCCACCGCAGCGCCCATTCCTGGAACAGCCGCAGGTCGTCGCAACGCATGAGCTGGAAGCAGCGCGAGAAATTCGGTTCGATCCAGCTATCGACGTATTCCAGCCCCTCCGGCAGCGCGCGCCCCACGTCGCGCACGCGCTCGTAGACCGGCACCATGTCGTCGTCGCGGAAACGCTCGATCACCATGAACAGCATGTAGATTCCCCGTCGTCCCGCCGCCGCGCTACCCCACCGCCTCGTCGACCGCCGCCGCCAGCGCCGGCGCGATGCGCTCCGCCCACCTCTCGGCGTCGGCGCGGGTCGCGACCAGATCCTGGCGCACCTCGATCGAGCAATGCGGCAGGCCGTGGCCGTCGGCGTGCGCGGTCAGCGTGTACTCGTAGGGATCGCGCGCCGAGTACGGCTCGTTGTCGCCGGTGAACGTGTCCGGCAGCCTCCGCAGTTCGCGCAGCAACGGCACGGCCAGCCGCGGATCCTCGCGCCACAGCACGCCGAGATGCCACGGCCGCTGCGCGCCGTTCATGACGGGCGTGAAGGTGTGGACCACGAACAACGCCGGCTTCACGCCCGCCGCGGCGAAGTCCGCGATGCGGCGCTCGACCTCGTCGTGGTAAGGCCGGAAACACGCCGCGGCGCGCGCCTCGACGTCGGCGGGCGCGAGCGCGGCGTTGCCCGGCACGCGGGTGCCGTCGCTGACCTCCGGCGTCGAGCCCTCGCCGCCGGGCCAGCGGTTGCAGTCGATCACCAGCCGCGAATAGCCCGACGCCACCAACGGCGCGTCGAGGCGGTCGGAGAGGCGGCGCGCGATGTCGAGCGCGCCGATGTCCCAGCCGATGTGGCGGCCGAGCTCGGTCGCCGGCAACCCGAGGCCGTCCAGCGAGCGCGGCACCGCGTTCGAGGCGTGGTCGCACAGCAGCAGCAACGGGCGGCGGCCGACGGCGCCTTTGGTGGTGAAGGGCGGCGGATCGTCCGGACTCAACAGGGGATGCGGCATCTCGATCGGTCGATGGAGTGTCGGGAGCGGACGCGACGCCGGCCGCTAGTCGACCCGCGCGACGCGGAAGCCCATGTCGCTGTCGCGGTCGGCGATGTCGACCCCGAAGCGGTTGGCCGGGCGCACGAGCGCGGGATTGGTGAACCAGCCGCCACCGCGCACGGCGCGCCTGGCGCAGTCGCCGTCGTGGCGCGCGTCCGCGTCGGCGGGCGCACCGGCGTAGCTGGGATTCCAGCAGTTGGCGACCCATTCCCGGACGTTGCCGAGCATGTCGCGCAGCCCGGTCGCGTTGGCGGGTGAGCGGCCGACCGGGGCGGTGTGCGCGTGGCCGCCGGCGCAGCCGAAATGCTCGGGCCTCGCCTCGAAACGCCGGGCGCCGACCACGGTCGTGTCGGCGACGTTGGCGTGGGCGCAGGCGCCGTCGCGGCCGTCGCCCCACGGCCGTGCCGTGGTCGTCCCGGCGCGCGCGGCGGCCGGCGCGGACAGGACGGTCAGGAGCAGGATGGCCGATGGCAACCGCATCGCGTCGGACCCCGTACGGCGTCGGCGCGGGCGCGCGTCCGACCCCGGACCCTACCGAGGAACCGCCGACGACGCCAATCGCGGCGGCGGGATGACAGTCGAGTCGGGATGGCGTATGGCGTCGGCAGCCCTCCGCCCTCCTCCCGCGCCGGATCCCATGGACCGCGACACCGCCTTCGCCCAGTTGCGCGCGCTGTTCGACACCGCCGTGTCGGCCGCAAGCGCCGGCGAATGCCTGGCGCCGCATATCGCGGCGCTGGCGCCACCGCGCGGCCGCACGATCGTGATCGGCGCCGGCAAGGCGGCGGCGGCGATGGCGCGGACGGTCGAGGATCTTTGGGCCGGCGATCTCTCCGGGCTCGTCGTCACCCGCGAGCGCCACGGCCTGCCGCTGCGGCGGATCGAATGCGTCGAGGCGCGCCATCCCGTGCCGGACGAGCGCGGCCGCGCGGCGGCGGGACGCATCCTCGAGATGGTTGGCGGCCTGACGGCCGACGATCTGGTGATCTGCCTGGTCTCCGGAGGCGGCTCGGCGCTGCTGACCTGGCCGGCCGAGGGCGTGCCGATCGCGGACAAGCAGGCGCTGACCCGCGACCTGCTGCGCAAGAGCGTGCCGATCGGCGAGATCAACGCGGTGCGCAAGCACATGTCGGCGATCAAGGGCGGCATGCTCGGGCTGGCGGCGCGCCCGGCGCGGGTCGCGACCTACATGATCTCCGACGTGCCGGGCGACGATCCCGGCGTGATCGCCTCGGGCCCGACCGTGCCCGACGCCACGACCTTCGCCGACGCGATCGCGATCCTCGCCAAGCACGGCATCGCGGCGCCGGAGTCGATCCGACGCCGGCTCGCGGACGGCGCCGCCGGACGGATCGCGGAGACGCCGAAGCCCGGCGATCCGCGCTTCGATCCGCGCGACGCGGTCGTGATCATGACGCCGATGCGCGCGTTGGAGGCGGCGGCCGGGTCCGCGCGGGCGCGCGGCTACGCGCCGGTGATCCTCGGCGACCGGCTCGAGGGATTGTCGCGCGCGCTGGCGGCGGAGCACGCCGCGTTGATCCGCCGGCGCGCCACGGAGGGCCGGCGGCTGGCCGTGATCTCCGGCGGCGAGACCACGGTCGAGGTCAAGGCGGCGGGCGCGGCGGGCGCGACGTCGAATACCTGCTGGCGCTGGCGCTGGAGCTCGACGGGCTGCCCGGCGCCTGGTCGCTGGCGGCCGACACCGACGGCGTCGACGGCGCCGAGGAGATCGCCGGCGCGATGATCGGGCCCGACACGCTGGCGCGCGCCCGCGCCGTCGGGATCGATCCGAGGGCGCGCCTGGAGGACAACGACGGCCACGGCTTCTTCCAGGCGCTGGGCGATTCGGTGGTCACCGGCCCGACGCGCACCAACGTCAACGATTTCCGCGTCACCTTGATCGATCCGGGTTGACGCGATGACGATCCCCGCCGGTTACGACAGCCGCTTCGTCACCGCCAATGGCGTCCGCCACCACGTCGTGTCGCGCGGTTCGGGCGCGCCCCTGGTGTTCCTGCACGGCTGGCCGGAGTTCTGGCGGACGTGGCGGCCGCTGATGGACCGGTTGTCGGACCGCTTCACGACGATCGCGCCGGAATGGCGCGGCTTCGGCGACAGCGAGAAGACCTCGCCGGGACCCGCCGAGGATTGCGCGCCGGACATCCTCGCCACCGATCTCCACGCGCTGCTCGACGCGCTCGGCCTCGACCGCGTCGGGCTGGTCTCGCACGATGTCGGCGCCTTCGCGGCGCAGGAATTCGCGCGGCGCTGGCCGGAGCGCCTGTCGGGCCTGTTCTTCTTCGACTGCCCCTACCCCGGCATCGGCGCACGCTGGGCGCAGGGCGCGCAGATCAACGAGGTCTGGTACCAGTCGTTCAACCAGCAGCCCTGGGCGGCGGCGCTGGTCGGCGCCTCGCGCGGGTCGTGCCGCACCTATATCGGCCACTTCCTGCGCCACTGGGCGCACGACAAGGGCGCGTTCGACGGCGAACTCGAGACCTGGGTCGACAACTTCATGAAGCCCGGCAACCTGCAGGGCGGCTTCAACTGGTACCGCTCGATCAACCGCGCGCGCCTGGCGATCATGGCCGGCGCGGGACCGACCCCGCCGCCGATCGCGACACGTAGCCGCTTCCTGTGGGGCCGGCGCGATCCGATCCTGCGCGCGGCATGGACCGACCGGCTGCACGAATTCTTCACCGACTACCGTCTGGAGTTCGCGGAGTTCGCCGGCCACTTCCCGCATGTCGAGGCGCCCGACCTCGCGGCGGGGAAGATCGCGGCGTTCTTCAAGTGAGCGGCGCCCGGAACCGCCGCCGCTTGCCCTAGGCGCTCGCGGTCTGACACTCTGCGCCACCGCGTACCCTCTCCAAGGACGGACCATGGCCCTGCTGGGCGTCATCGCCGACGATTTCACCGGCGCCACCGACATCGCCGGCATGCTGGTCAAGCACGGCATGCGCACGGTGCAGACCATCGGCGTGCCCGACGCCGCGGTGGCGCTCGACGGTTCCGACGCCATCGTGGTGGCGCTGAAGAGCCGCACCACCCCCGCCGCCGATGCGGTGTCGCAATCGCTGGCGGCGCTGGCGGAGCTGCGCCGCCGCGGTTGCCGGCAGATCTTCTTCAAGTACTGCTCGACCTTCGACTCGACCGACGCCGGCAACATCGGCCCCGTCGCCGACGCGCTGTTCGACGCCACCGCCGCCGATCTCGCGATCTTCTGCCCGGCGTTCCCGGCCAACGCGCGCTCGATCTTCAACGGCTACCTGTTCGTCGGCCCGGTCCTGCTGAGCGAGTCCGGGATGAAGGACCATCCGCTGACGCCGATGACCGACGCCAACCTCGTGCGCGTCCTCCAGCGCCAGACCCGGCGCAAGGTCGGCCTCGTGGCGCTGCCGACGGTGCTGGCGGGCGTGGACGCGATCCGTTCCGCTTTCGCCCGCCTGCGCGGCGACGGCGTCGCCTACGCCGTCGTCGACGCCGCCACGAACGCCGACCTGCTGGCGATCGGCGCGGCCTGCGCCGACGCCGCGCTGGTGACCGGCGGTTCAGGCGTCGCGATGGGTCTGCCGGCCAATTTCCAGCGTGCCGGTCTGCTCGCGTCGGGAGGCGACTCCGCGCGGCTACCGGCCTCCAGCGGCCACGCCGCGATCATCGCCGGTTCGTGCTCGACCGCGACACTGGGCCAGGTCGCCGATTTCGCGACCAAGGGGCCGACGCTCCAGCTCGACGTGATGTCGCTGTGCGGCGGCGCCGATGTGGTCGGACCGGCGCTCGGCTGGGCCCGCGCGCGGCTGGGCGACGCCCCGCTGCTGGTCGCCGCCAGCGCCCCGCCGGAGACTGTGAAGGCGACGCAGGCGCGGTTCGGGGTCGAGGAGTCGTCGCGGCGCATCGAGGAGGCGATGGCGGCGATCGCGCGCGGCCTGGTCGATTCCGGCGTCGGCCGCCTCGTGGTCGCCGGCGGCGAGACGTCGGGCGCGGTGGTCGGCGCGCTGGGCGCGCGGGCGCTGCGCATCGGCGCCGAGATCGACCCCGGCGTGCCGTGGACGTCGGCCACGCTGGCCGACGGGCGGTCGCTGGCGCTGGCGTTGAAGTCCGGCAATTTCGGCGCCGTCGACTTCTTCTCCAAGGCGTTCGCGACCGCGCCATGAGCCCCACCGAGACGGCGCTGCGCGACGAGATCTGCCGGGTCGGCGCCAAGCTGGCGGCGCGCGGCCTGGCGCCGGGCACCTCCGGCAACATCAGCGTCCGCCTGCCCGACGGCTGGCTGATGACGCCGACCAACGCCTCGCTGGGCGAGCTCGAGCCGGCGCGGCTGACGCGGCTCGACCTCGACGGCGGCGTGGTGTCGGGCGACGCGCCGACCAAGGAGAGCTTCCTGCACCGCGCCATCTACGACGTGCGGCCCGGCGACGGCGCCGTGGTGCATCTGCATTCGACCCACGCGGTCGCGGTGTCGTGCCTGCGCCATCCCCACCAGCCCGAGGACCCCGCCACCGCGCCCGACCCCGCGCATCGCTTCGATTCGGTGCTGCCGGCCATCACGCCGTACTTCGTGATGCGCGTCGGCCGCCTGCCGCTGGTGCCGTATTTCCGGCCCGGCGACCGGCGGCTGGCCGAGGCGATCCGCGACTACGCCGCCGGCCACCGCGCGGTGCTGCTGGCCAACCACGGCCCGATCGTCGCCGGCACGTCGCTGTCGGCGGCGACGGCGGCGATCGAGGAGCTGGAGGAGACGGCGAAGCTGCATCTGCTGCTCGACGGACGCCCGGTCCGCGCGCTGACGGCGGCGCAGGTCCGCGACCTCGAAGAAACCTTCACGTCCTAGGAGCCGCCATGCCCAAGCTCGCCGCCAACCTGTCGTGGCTGTACCAGGACATCGCCTTCCTCGACCGCTTCGCCGCCGCCGCCGCGCACGGCTTCACCGCCGTCGAGTTCCTGTTCCCCTACGACTTCCCGGCGGCCGACATCGCGGCGCGGTTGAAGGCCAGCAAGCTGCGGCAGGTGCTGTTCAACCTCCCGCCGGGCGACTGGAGCAAGGGCGAGCGCGGGCTGGCCGCCCTGCCCGGCCGCGAGGCCGAGTTCGCCGCCGCGCTGGAGACGGCGATCGGCTACGCCCTGACGCTGGAATGCCCGAGGGTGCACGTGATGTCGGGATTGATCGCGACCGGCATGGACCTGTCGGCGATGCGGCGGACCTACGTCGACAATCTGAAGCGCGCGACCGAGCGCGCGGCGAAGGAAGGCCTGTCCGTCTGCATGGAGCCGATCAACCGGCGCGACATCCCCGGCTATTTCCTGAACACGACGACGGAGGCGGCCGCGATCATCCGCGAGATCGGCGCGCCGAACCTGAAGATCCAGTTCGACCTCTACCATTGCCAGGTGACGGAGGGCGACGTGGTGCGCCGGGCCGAGGCGCTGATGCCGCTGATCGGCCATGTCCAGGTCGCGGGCAATCCCGATCGCAACGAGCCGGACATCGGCGAGGCCAACCACCTCTACACGCTGGAGGCGCTCGACCGGCTCGGCTACGACGGCCATGTCGGCCTCGAGTACAAGCCGAAGACGACGACCGCCGCCGGGCTGCGCTGGGCCGGCCGCTACGGCATCCACGCCTGATCCGGGCCGACGGGGAACACCGCCATGACCGCCAACACGCCGCGCGTCGCCTTCGTCGGGCTGGGATCGATGGGCATGGGCATGGCGCGCAACCTGCTCGCCAAGGGCCACGCCGTCACAGGCGTCGACATGAACCCCGACGCGCGGGCGGCGCTGGTGGCGGCCGGCGGCGCGGCGGCGGCGACGCCGCGCGAGGCCGCCGCGGCGGCCGACGCGCTGGTGGTGGTCGTGGTCAACGCGCAGCAGGTCGAGCAGGTGCTGTTCGGCCCCGACGGCGCGATCGGCGCGCTGCCGGCCGGGCGCGTGGTGATCCAGTGCGCCACCGTGCCGCCGGCGTTCTCCAAGGCGCTGGGAGAACGACTCGCGGCGGCGGGCCATCCGCTGCTCGACGCGCCGCTGTCGGGCGGCCGGGCGCGCGCCGACACCGGCGAGCTCACCATCATGTCGTCGGGCGCGGCCGGCGCCTACGACCAGGCGCAGACCATCCTCGACGCCGTCGCCGCCAAGGTCTACCGGCTGGGCGACGCGCCGGGCGTCGGCTCGCTGGTGAAGACCGTCAACCAGCTCCTGGCCGGCGTGCACATCGCCGCCGCCGCCGAGGCGATGGCGCTGGGCACGAAGGCGGGCGCCGATCCGCGGGCGCTCTACGAGGTGATCACCAACAGCGCCGGCAACTCCTGGATGTTCGCCAACCGCGTGCCGCACATGCTCGACGGCGACTACCGGCCGCTCTCCGCGGTCGACATCTTCGTCAAGGACCTCGGGCTGGTGCTCGACACCGGCCGCGAGGTGAAGCAGGCGCTGCCGCTGGCGGCGGCCGCGCACCAGCTGTTCCTCATGGCCTCGGCCGCCGGCTGGGGCCGCATCGACGACGCCGCCGTCGTCAAGGTCTACGAGACGGCCGGCGGCTTCGATATCGCCGCGAAAGCCGGCAAGACCGGAGCCTGACGGCCCGGCATCGCGGCCTTTGGCAGCGGCGGACGGCGCGGGTAGAGTGGCGGCACCATGCATCGCAACCGCGCCACCAAGATCGTCGCCACCCTCGGGCCCGCCACCTCGACGCCGGAGCGCATCCGCGAGGTCTTCCTCGCCGGCGCCGACGTGTTCCGGCTGAATTTCAGCCACGGCACCCACGACGACCACAAGACCAGGGTCGACATCCTGCGGGCGCTGGAGGCCGAGACCGGCCGGCCGATCGCGATCCTGATGGACCTCCAGGGGCCGAAGATCCGCGTCGGCACCTTCGTCGGCGACAAGGTCACGCTCAAGAAGGGCGCGGCGTTCCGGCTGGACCTCGACAAGACGCCGGGCGACCAGAAGCGCGCGTCTCTGCCGCATCCCGAGATCTTCCGCGCCGCGCGGCCGGGCGGCGCGATCCTGATCGACGACGGCAAGATCCGGCTGCGGGTGAAAAAGCGGACCAGCGACACCATCGACACCGAAGTCGAGATCGGCGGCGAACTGTCGAACCGCAAGGGCGTCAACGTGCCGGACGTCATCCTGCCGCTGTCGCCGTTGACGCCGAAGGACCGCAAGGACCTCACCGCCGGACTCGAGCTCGGCGTCGACTGGGTGGCGCTGTCCTTCGTGCAGCGGGCGCAGGACATCGCCGAGCTGCGCAAGCTGGTGGGCGACCAGGCCTCGATCATCGCCAAGCTGGAGAAGCCCGCCGCCGTCGAGCATCTCGACGAGATCCTGGCGCTGTCGGACGGGCTGATGGTGGCGCGCGGCGACCTCGGCGTCGAGCTGCCGCCGGAGGACGTGCCGCCGATCCAGAAGATGATGCTGCGGGCCGCCCGCCACGAGGGCAAGCCGGCGATCGTCGCCACGCAGATGCTGGATTCGATGATCCACGCGCCGACCCCGACGCGGGCCGAGGCCTCCGACGTGGCGACGGCGGTGTACGACGGCGCCGACGCGGTCATGCTGTCGGCCGAGACCGCGTCGGGCGACTATCCGGTCGAGGCGGTGTCGATCATGAACCGCATCCTGGCGCGGGTGGAGCGCGATCCCACCTACCGCAGCATCACGGATTCGGGCCGGCACGAGCCGGAGCCGACCTCGGCCGACGCCATCAGCGCCGCCGCGCGGCAGGTCGCGCACACGCTGTCGGCGGCCGCGATCATCACCTACACGACGTCGGGCTCGACCACCTACCGCGCCGCGCGCGAGCGGCCCGACGTGCCGATCCTGTGCCTGACGCCCCGGCTGCGCACGGCGCGGCGCATGGCGCTGGTGTGGGGCGTGCACGCCGTGCACGGCGAGGACGCGCACAATTTCGCCGACATGGTGCAGAAGGCCCGCCGCATCGCGTCGAGCGAGGGCATCGCCAAGGAGGGCGAGCGTCTGGTGATCACCGCCGGCGTGCCCTTCGGCACGCCCGGCGCGACCAACATCCTGCGGGTGGCCCGGGCCTGAGGACCGCCCGCCCCGAGGGAGGCCGCGATGGAGTTCTTCACCGGGGACATGCGCGCGCTGCAGGACCGCTTCGACGGCCGCCGCGTCGCCGACGCGATCGCGGGCGCCCGCATGCGCACGGCGTTCACGGCGGAGGACGCGTAGCTGATCGGCTCGGTCCGGTTCTTCTTCCTCGCGACGGCGTCGGACGGCGCGGTCGACTGCTCGCTCAAGGGCGGCGAGCCGGGGTTCGTGCGCATCGTCGCGCCGGACACGCTCGAATGGCCGGACTACGACGGCAACTCGATGTACCGCAGCCTCGGCAACATGGCGGCCAGCCCGACCGTCGGGATCCTGTTCATGCCATTCGACGGCCGCTCGACGCGGCTGCGCGTGAACGGCCGGGCCGAGCTGCTGTTCGGCGAGGCCGACCTCGCGCGGCACCACGGCGCCGGCAACGCGGTCGTGCGCGTGCGCGCCACGCACATCTGCGGCAACTGCCCGCGCTACATCCCGGCGATGACGCTGGTCGAGCCCAGCGTGTATTCGCCCAGGCCGGGCCATCAGCCGCCCGACCCGGAGTGGAAGCGCGGCGACCACGTCCGCGAGACATCCTGCCGAGGCCGAGACGCTGAGCCGGAGCGGCTACGGCGGCGGATCGATGTCGGTGCGCGACGGCTTCTGGCGGTCGAACTCCGCCAGCAGCGGCTGGCGCAGGCGCCGCCACAGCGCGACGATGTCCGCGCGCGCCTCGATGGCGCGCGCCGGGTCGAACGAGTCGCCGAAGCCCAGCGTCGAGACGATGCGCTGGATCTCCTTGATCGACTCGAACGGGTAGAAACCCGAGCCGGGGTCGTCGCGGCCCTCCTCGAGATTGCGGAACACCGAGCGGAACTCGTCGGTCACGGCGCTGAGGCGCTTCATGACGCGGGCGTAGTCGGCGCGGTCCGGCGACGGCAGGTGCGTGTACTGGATCGCCTCCTGCACGCCGTCGACGAGCTGCGACCACAGGTCCCGGAGCTGCTCGAGGAACGAGGTGCGGCGCTGGAAGCAGGCCGCCAGCCACGCCGCCGGCAGCGCCGACACGAAGATCGCGCCGTCCTTGAGCAGGGTGTAGAGCTCGTCGAAGCGGTCGACGAACTTGAACCACGCCAGCAGCGCCGTAGAGCACGTAGACGCAGATCGCGGCCACGACCCAGCGGAACAGCGCGCGGCGCGTCATGTCGGAGCCCCGCTGGCGGATCGACGGCGTCCCATCCCGGCGCCCGCCGCCTAGGAGGCGCCGCGGCGGTCGATGACGCGGCGGGCCTTGCCGATCGAGCGTTCGACGGCGCCGGACTCGGCGATGTCGACCGCCGCCGTCACGCCGCACATCGACTTGATCCGGCCCGCGAGACGCGCGGCCGCGTCGCGCCGCGCGCCGGCGTGCATCGGCGCGCGCGCCTCGACCACCACCTTGACCGCGTCGAGCGGCCCCTCGCGCGTCAGCTCGAGCACGTAGTGCGGCGACAACGCGGGATCGAGCAGGATCTGCTCCTCGACCTGGCTGGGGAACAGATTGACGCCGCGCACGATCAGCATGTCGTCGCTGCGGCCGGTGATGCGGGCCATGCGCCGCATCGCCGTGGCCGTGCCGGGCAGCAGCCGCGTCAGGTCGCGCGTGCGGTAGCGCACGACCGGCAGGGCCTCCTTGCCAAGCGAGGTCAGCACCAGCTCGCCGGCCATGCCGTCGGCCACCGGCGCGCCGGTCTCGGGATCGACGATCTCGGGATGGAACCAGTCCTCCCAGATCGTGGCGCCGTCCTTGGTCTCGACGAATTCCTGCGCCACGCCCGGCCCCATGACCTCCGACAGGCCGTAGACGTCGACCGCGTCGATGCCGGTGCGGCGCTCGATCTCGTCGCGCATCGCCGCCGTCCACGGCTCGGCGCCGTGGATCCCCACGCGCAGCGCGGTGTCGCGCGCGTCGATCCCCTGGCGCTCGAACTCGTCGGCCAGCGCCAGCATGTAGGACGGCGTCACGAGGATGACGCGGGCGCCGAATTCGCGGATGAGCTGCACCTGCCGCTCGGTGTTGCCGCCGGACATCGGCACCACCGTGCAGCCCAGCCGCTCGGCGCCGTAGTGCGCGCCCAGCCCGCCGGTGAACAACCCGTAGCCGTAGGCGACGTGCACGACGTCGCCCGGCCGGCCGCCTGCCGCCCAGATGGACCGCGCCATCAGGTCGGACCACAGCGCGATGTCGTTGGCGGTGTAGCCGACGACGGTCGGCCGGCCCGTGGTGCCGCTCGACGCGTGCACGCGCACGCAGCGTTCGCGCGGCACCGCGAACATGCCGTAGGGATAGTTGTCGCGCAGGTCGCTCTTGGCGGTGAACGGGAACCGCGCCAGGTCGTCGAGCGTCCTCAGATCGTCGGGATGGACGCCGGCCGCCAGGCATTTCGCCCGGTACGGCAGCTGGTGGGCGTAGGCGTGGCGCAGCGTGCGCTGGAGGCGCGCGAGCTGCAGCGCCCGCAACGCGTCCAGCGACAGGCCGATCTCGGGAAACGGCGTCGGCACCATCGAGCCCCCGTCAACGCGCGCGCGGCCGGCCCCGTCAGGACGCCGGCGGCGCCTTGCCCTCGGCGTCGGTGAACACGAAGCGGCGGTAGAGGTAGCCCATCGCCACCAGCGCCCCGCCCAGCCCCATGAACGAGAACACGCGCAGCAGGCCGGTGAGACCGCCCATGTCGACGAGGAACACCTTGCACACCGTGAGGCAGACCAGCCCCATGCCGATGTGGCGCGCGATCGCCAGGCCGCGCCACATGCCGTAGAACATCGTCGCCGCGCCGAACACCAGCCACACGACGGAGTAGACGTAGAGCTCGGTCCCGGCGGCGTCGAACGGGTTGCCGGCGAAGTCGCGGCGGAAGAAGTGCCGGACCTCGAGCGTCAGGAACACGAAGACCAGGAACACCGAGCTCGACGCCGCGACCACGCGCGACACGTTGTACGACGAGCGGCCCAGCCACCACGCAGCGACGCCGGCGAGCAGCGCCGGCACGGCGTAGCCGAGGATCAGCCCGTTGACGATCGGCAGGCGGCCGGCCTCGCCGCCGACGAAGGCGGGATTGACGAGCAGCGACTGCATGACGACGGCGCCGAACAGCGCCAGCGCGCCGGCGATCCGCCAGGTCCACGTGCCCAGCGGCGTCGGCGCCTGGCTGTCCTTGAACAGGGCCACCAGCGCGAACACGCCCCACGCCGCCACGTAGCTGGCGCGCTCCATGAACAGCGCCGGCCCGCGCTCGATCCCCTCGGGATTGAACAGCGCGCGGATCTCCAGCGTGACCAGCAGGAACAGGAACAGCGTGGCGGCGGCGTCGACCGCGACGGTCAACGCGTCGTCGCGCTGCAGCTTGAGGAACCAGCCGCCGACGTAGAACGCCGCCGCCGACACGCCATAGGCGTAGAGGATCCAGTTGAAGACGGGGACCGATCCCAGCGGATAGTCGAGCACGTAGGGGTTGGCGACCAGGCGGATCGAGACGATCGCCACCAGGATCCAGCACAGCCGGCGCAGAATCGGCAGGTCGAGCTTCCACGCGATCCACGCCACCGCCGGCAGCTCGAGCGCGTAGGCCACCGTGATCCATTCGCGCCGCAGCTCGAACGGCACCGCCGCGGCGATGAAGAACGTGGCGCCGACCGCCACCATGCCCAGCGCCTCGTTGGCGCCGGCCATGGAGTGGCGCCAGCGCGCCAGACGCTCGGCGGCGGCGACGTAGGGCAGCGCCAGCCCGAGGCTGATCAGGCCCCAGGTCGCGTCGGGCATCAGGTTGCGCAGCGTGAAGTAGGCGAGGACGAAGTGCAGGAAGGCGGCGCCGGCCGACAGCGCCGCCCAGAACCCCGGCCGCCCGGCGTTCCACATCAGCGCGTAGGCGCCGGCCGCGAGCAGGCCGGCGACCACGACGATGGTGCGCGCGTAGGTCTCCGTCTGCGTCGCGCGCCAGTCGAACCACAGCGCGCCGTGCCACAGCGCGAACGCGGCCAGCGACAGGATCATCGGCGCGACGGCGAGCCACTGGAAGCGCGGCACGTAGCGCGCCAGCGCGTAGATGCCGCCGGCGTGCAGCAGCAGGCAGAGCCACCCCGTCCAGTTCGCCGCGTCGCCGGCGATGCCGAACACCAGCAACGCGCCGGTCGTCAGCGTCGCGGCCCACACCTTGGCGACGACGTGGGCGGGCGCGTCGCCCTCCTCCGACACACGACGCCACGTCGCCCACACGAACAGACCGGCGACGGCGACCTGGAACAGCCCGACCCAGATCAGCTCGCCCCGGTGCGCCGTGGGACCGAACAGGCGCATGAACATCCACGCCAGCGACCAGATCACGTCGCCGGCCAGCACGCCCCAGCCCAGCCACCACCAGCCGCGCAGGCGGATCACCCACAACGTGCCGGCCGAGATCGCCAGCAGGTAGCCGAACAGCACCGGCACGTTGGGCGCTTCGCTGCCGAGGAAGATCGGCGACAGCACGCCGCCGACGAAGCCCAGCGCGGCGACGAACGGCCCGTGCCGCAGCGCCAGCAGGACCGCGCCGGCCGTCAACGCGGTGGCGAGGACGCCGCCGGTCAGCGGATCGAGGAACTTGTACATCCCGACGGCCGCGAACAACGTGCCGAACAGGGCGGCGACGCCGGCGGCGGCCAGCGCCTGGCCGATGCGGGCGTCCTTGGCGCGCAGCTTCTCGCCGACGGCGATCAACCCGGCGCCGAACAGCGCCGCCAGGGTCAGGCGCACGGCGGGCGACAGGTAGCCGGCGTCGATCGCGTAGCGCACGAGGAACAGCGCCGAGAGCGCCAACGCGATGGCGCCCAGCCACACGAAGAGGTTGGCGCCGAGCTTGCGCTCGAGGCTCGAGCGGCCGCCGCCGGCAGATGGTGTCACCGGCGGGGCGGGCGGACCCGGCGGGAACGGCGGCGGGATGTCGCCGGAGAGCGGCGGCGCGGCCGTCGACGCGGCGAGCGGCGGTGGCGCCCATGGCGTACCCGGCGCTGCGACCGGCGGCGGCGGCGCGGCGGTGCCCGGATAGGGCGCTTGCTGCGGATACGGCTGCGGTGGCGGAGCGTAGGGCGCCTGCTGGGCCGGCGGCATGCCCAGCGGCACCGCCTCGGGCGGCACCATCGAGGGCGCCGCCGCGGCCGGGTCCGCCTCCATGGACTCGCCGCGCGCCAGCCGGGCGCGCAGATCGGCGACGTTGAACTCGAGCGCCTCGACGCGGCGGCGCGCGTCGCCGGCGCGCGCGAACGCGATGATCGCGATGATCGGCGTGCACAGGGCGGCGATGACCACCAGCACGCCCAGCAGCATCAAACCTTCCATCGCCCCGTTCCCCCGCCCCCGACGCGCCGGACCGCCCTACTGGGCGGCCACCCGCATCGCGGCGTCGGCGCCGCGGTTGTCGCGCACGATCGCGCCGCGCTTGACCACCAGACGGTGGTTCTCCTTGCGCGCCGCCATGGCGATGTCGCGCAGCGGATCGCCCTCGACGACCAGAAGGTCGGCGCTGTTGCCCTCGCGCACGCGGCCCTGGTCGGACAGCCGCATCAGGTCGGCGGCGCTGGCGGTCGAGAAGAACAGCGAGTCGCGGGTCGAGATGCCGACGCCGCACATGTATTCCAGCTCCATCGCATTGTCGCCGTGGTGGTTGTACGGCGTGCCGGCGTCGGTCCCCATCGCGATCTTGCAGCCCGCCGCGTAGTACATCTTCACCGAGTCGATGTGGCGCTCGAACACCCGCCGCGACTTCTCGACGACGTAGTCGGGAATGGTCTTGTCGCCCGAATCGGCGCCCTTGAGGATGTTCTGCACCGCCGACAGGGTCGGCACCAGCCAGGTGCCGCGGGACTGCATCTCCAGCACGCACTCGTCGGTCATGAAGATGCCGTGCTCGATCGAGGTGACGCCGCCGCGCACGGCGTTGAGGATGCCCTCGGCGCCCTGGGCGTGGCTGGCGGTGGTCTTGTTGAAGCGCGTCGCCTCGCGGATGCCGACCGACATCTCCTCGGCGGTGTAGTGCGCGTCCTCGGGATTGACGCCCGGCGTCATGACGCCGCCGGTGGCCATGATCTTCACGAGGTCCGATCCGGCGTGGATCTGCTCGCGCACGGCCTTGATCACCTCGTCGACGCCGTCGGCGACGCGCCCGGTGCGGTTGCCGTGGCCGCCGGTCATGCAGATCATGCGGCCGGAGCAGCGCATGGTCGGGCCGGCGAAGCGGCCGGCGTTGATGGCGTCGCGCAGCGCGAACTCGATGTAGTCCTTGCCGCCGCATTCGCGCACGGCGGTGATGCCGCCCTGCAGCGTGCGCTGCATGTACTCCAGGCCGCGCATGGCGATCTGGGCGGCGCTCAGCCGGTCCTGGGCGAGGCCGGGATTGCCCTCGGCGCCGGACAGCGAATGGACGTGGCAGTCGATCAGGCCGGGCAGCAGGGTGCCGCCGGAGGTGTCGATCCGGGGACCCGCGAAGCCGGCGAACTCGCCCGCCGGCGCGACCCGCTTGACGCGGCCGCCCTCCTCCAGCACGGCGTGGCCGTCGCGCGCCGTCTCGCCGTCGAACAGCTTCCCGCCGATGTAGAGCGTCGCCATCTTCATCCCCCCGCGGCCCCCCGCGACCGCCGCGTCACAATGTGGCGGGCGGTCCCGTGTGTCCATCGCGCGACCCCCATCGCGGATGGAACCGGACTGTAGATGAACACACGCTCACGACTCAAGCGCCTTCGCGCTCACAAGCTGCCATCGAGCGCCAGATTCGCGAATTTCGGCGCCCGCTTCTCCTGCGTGGCGCGGAACGCCTCCGGCATGTCGGCACCGTGGATGAAGGCGGCGTTCCACACGCTCATGTAGTTCAGCGCCTCGTCGACGCTGTGGTCGCGGGTGTAGTTGAGCATCTCCTTGCTGCCGTAGACGGCCAGCGGCGATTTGGCGGCGATGGTCCGCGCCACCGCCATGACGCCGTCGAGCAGCGCCGCCTGGCTGTCGAACACCGCGTTCACGAGGCCGGACCGCAGCGCCTCCGGCGCGCGCAGGTCGCGGCCGGTGTAGGCCAGCTCGCGGGCGAGGCCCTGCGGGATCAGATGCGGCAGGCGCTGCAGCGTGCCGACATCGGCGACCATCGCGAGGTCGATCTCCTTGACCACGAAGAAGGCGTCGGCGGCGCAGTAGCGCATGTCGCAGGCCGAGACGAGATCGACGCCGCCACCGATGCAGCCGCCCTGCACCGCCGCCAGCACCGGCACCCGGCTCTTCTCGATGACGGAGAACGACTCCTGGTAGGCCAGCAGGCCGCGGCGGAAGCGCTCGCGCCGGCGCGCCGGATCGCCCTCGTTCGCCGTGATCGAGCCGAACACCGAGAGATCCATCCCCGACGTGAAGTGCGGCCCGGTCGAGGAGATCACGGCGACGCGCACGGCGGCGTCGCCCGCGATGTCCTCGGCGAACACGCGCTTTATCTCGTCCCAGAAGGCCCGGGTCATCGAATTGCGCTTCTCCGGCCGGTTGAAGCGGATGTGGGCGACGTGGTCCGTCACGGCGTAGTCGAAGGTCGTGTAGCTCATCGGAAACCTCGAAGCGGGGCGGCGCCGGCGGTCCGCGCGCGGCAGGATATGGCATAACGCCGCGCCGGGGCCGACGCCATCGCCATCGACGGCCCGGCCGGTGCCGCCGCCGACGCGGATACCGGCGCCCGAAGGCGCGGGGGTTGAACCCCCCGCCCCCCTATGGCATACCGCCGCGCGTCCGGCGGACCGCGTCCGCGCCCATGGACGCACGCTGCCGTAGCTCAGTGGTAGAGCACTCCCTTGGTAAGGGAGAGGTCGACAGTTCAATCCTGTCCGGCAGCACCATTTCGTTCCTTCCTGCTCGCGAGGCGACCGTCACGCGCATGCGCGTTGACGCTCCGGCCGGCGCCGTCCACGATCCGCCCCGATGAGAAAGCCCGCCCCGGCCGCCCTGTTCGCGTGCTGCGTCGCCGCCGGTGTCGTCGTCGCCGGGGCCGGCGCGCGCGCCGAGACGTTCATCGTGGGACAAGCGGCGGGTCTGGACGAGGATTCGATCGCCGTCCAAGGCGAGCGCATCCGGCTGTGGGGCATCGACGCGCCCGACATGGCGCAGACGTGCCAGCGCGGCGGCCGGCCGTGGGCCTGCGGCCGCGACGCCGCCCGCGCGCTCGACCGCCTGGTCAGCGGCAAGCAGGTGCGCTGCCTCGTCATCACCCACGACAAGATCCGGCGTCTGGCGGTCGGCGACTGCACCTTGGGCGGCGAGAGCTTGTCGCGCTGGATGGTGCGCAACGGCTGGGCGGTCCAGAACACGCGCCAGACCGACGCCTACGCCAAGGACGAGGCCGACGCCAAGGAGGCCCGCCGCGGCATCTGGAACAGCCAGTTCGAGATGCCGTGGGAGTGGCGCGCAGCAGCGCGGCAAGGGGCGATAGGGCGCCCCCGAGAAAGACCCGGTCGTCATGTCGAGCGCAGCGAGGGATCTTTCCGCCGCTGAAAGATCCCCCTGAGTTCACAAACGAGGCGCAACACCAGCTTAAGGTGTTGCCATGGGTACACGATACGACCACCTCGACCTCGACGAGCGGTGCGAGATTGCCCGCCTTCGACAAGCCGGCCAGTCGATCCGCCAGATCGCTGCAGCTGTGGATCGCGCGCCATCGACCATCTCGCGCGAGCTGAGGCGCAACAGCGGGACCACGGTCGGCTACAGGCCGGCCTACGCCCAGGAGCAGGCCCGCGCCCGGCGATGGACCGGCTCCCGCCTCGAACGCGACGCGGACCTGCGCGGCCTCGTCCTCGGGCGCCTCGCCCAGGGCTGGTCGCCCGAGCAGGTCGCCGGCCGCCTCGGACGCGAGCGCGCCGCCAGCATCAGCCACGAGAGCATCTACCGCTTCATCCACGCCCAGCGCCGTCGCACCAACGACGCCGCCTGGCGCAACTACCTGCCGCGCCGCAAGCACCGCCGCGGCCGGCTCGGACGGCGCAAACGCTCCGTCGACGATCTCATCAAGGGCCGCGTCCCCATCGATCTACGGCCCCCCGGCGTCGACGGCCGCCGCACCTTCGGCCACTGGGAGGGCGACCTCATGTCGTTCGCCACGCCCGGCCGGACCATCCTCGTCGCCCACGAACGCAAGTCCCGTCTGGTCCTGGCGGCGCACCAGCCCGGCAAGCTCCCCGGACCCGTCGCCGAGCGGCTTCTCGCCTGGTTCCAGCGGCTCGATCCCCGCCTGCGACGCACCATCACCTTCGACAACGGCACCGAGTTCGCCCGCCACGGCTCGCTCGCCGACGCCCTCGGCCTCCGCGCCTTCTTCTGCGACCCCACAGCCCGTGGCAGAAGGGCGGCGTCGAGAACGCCATCGGACGCCTGCGCGGACGCTTGCCACGCAAGACCGACCTCGACACGATCACTCTCGACCGCCTCGACGCCGCGATTGCCGCCTACAACAACACGCCCCGCAAGTGCCTCGCCTTCAGGTCCCCGGCCGAGGTCTTCTTCGACAAACTGTTGCGCCTCGAATGTGAATCCACACCCTCGCCGCGCGCGGGATGACGGAGGTGCGGGCGAGGCGGCGCTGACTGGCGTGGCGGGAACGTGCCCGCGACCGCCGTCGGCGCGGCGACCCGAGCCTATTTCTTCGCGGCCTGGATCGCCTCCCACACCTTGAGCGGCGTCGCCGGCATCTGGAGGTTGCGCACGCCCAGCGGCCACAGCGCGTCCATGATCGCGTTCATCAGGGTCGGCGTCGAGCCGACGGTGCCCGATTCGCCCACGCCCTTGGCGCCCAGCGGATTGCTGCGCGCCGGCACCGAATCGTCGAGCTGGTTGTCGAAGCTCGGCAGATCGTCGGCCCGCGGCATGGCGTAGTCCATGAACGACGCCGTCAGCATCTGGCCCGATTCGCGGTCGTAGACCGCGCCCTCGAGCAGCGCCTGCCCGAGGCCCTGGCCGCAGCCGCCCTGGATCTGGCCGAACACGATGGGACGGTGCAGCGGGCGTCCGACATCGTCGACCGTGGTGTAGCGCTTGATCTCGACGCGGCCGGTGTCGGGGTCGATCTCGACCTCCGCGACATGGGCGCCGTTGGGCCATGCGATGCCTTCGACGGTGTTGACGTTCTCGATGTAGATGCGCTTCTCCGGCTGGCGCGCGGCGAGGTCGAACAGGCCGATGCGCTTGTCGGTGCCGACCACGCCGAAGACGCCGGCCTTGTACTCGATGTCGCCGGCCGACGCCTCGAGCGCGTCGGCGGCGAGGTTCTTGCCCTGGTCGACCAGCTTGCGCGAGCCGACCATGACCGCCGATCCGCCGATATAGGCCGAGCGCGAGCCCATCGAGCCAACGCCGCCGACGCGGTCGGAATCGCCCATCGCGATCTCGATCTTTCCGGGGTCGATGTCGAGCAGCTCGGCGGCGAGCTGGGTGAAGCTGGTCTGCAGCCCCTGCCACATGCCCTGCGTGCCCATCCAGATGCGGACCTTGCCGTCGCCCGTCACCTCGTAGTGCGCCATCTCGTCGAACACCAGCGCCGAGGTCCATTCGATGTAGGTGGCCAGGCCGCGGCCATAGAGCCGGCCGCGCTTCCGCGCCGCCGCCTTGCGCGCCGCGAAGCCGTCATAGTCCGCCGCCTTCAGGACCTTGGTCAGGAACAGGTCGAAATCGCCGGAATCGTATTTCTCGCCCATCGCCGTCGTGTAGGGCATCTGCGACGGCTTGACGAAATTGCGCCGCCGCAGCTCGGCGGGATCGATCCCCATCTGGCGCGCCGCGGTGTCCATCAGGCGCTCGAGGTTGAAGATGCATTCCGGCCGGCCGGCGCCGCGGTAGGCGCCGATCGTGGCGGTGTTGGTCAGCACGCAGTTGATGCGCATGTCGACCATGGGGATGTCGTAGTTGCCGGTCGACACCTTGGGGCCGACGAACAGCGGGATGGCGACGCCGGCCCGCGCCGGCTGGGCGCCGATATTGGCCCACGCCTCGACCCGCAGCGCCAGGATGCGGCCGTCCTTGTCGAGCGCCATCGACGCCTTGTGGAACTGGTCGCGTCCGGCGGTGGTGGCGAGGAACTCCTCGCCACGCTCCGCCCGCCATTTCACGGTGCGCTTCAGCGTCTTGCAGCACCACACCGCGACCGCCTCGTCCGGCTGGATGCCGACCTTCATGCCGAAGCCGCCGCCGATGTCGCGGACCAGCACGCGGACGCTCTCCTTCGGCATCTTGAGCACGGTCTCGGCGAGCTGGTCGCGCGTGACCGACGGGTTCTGGCTGCCGATGTTGACGGTGATGCGGCCGGACGCGGAATCCCACTCCGCCGTGATCGCCCTCGGCTCCATGGCGTTGACCACCAGCCGCTGGTGCTCGATGTCGAGCGCCACGACGTGCGCCGCCGCCTTGAACGCGGCGTCGACCTTGGCCTGGTCGCCGAACTTGTTGAAGCCCGCGAGGTTGCCCGGCGCGCCCGGCCACACCAGCGGCGCCCCGCGTTTCAGCGCGTCCTCGATCGTGACCACCGCCGGCAGCGGCTCGTAGGAGACGTCGACCAGCTCGGCGGCGTCGACCGCCTGCGCGCGGGTCGCGGCGACCACGGCGGCCACGGCCTCGCCGCCGAAGCGCACGACGTCCTTCGCCAGCGACCGGCGCGGCGTCATCTCCGGCATCGTGCCGTCGGCGTTGGGGAACATGCCGGGAAAGGCGAAATCGCCGACGCCGTCGGCCTCGAGGTCGGCCCAGGTGTAGACCGCGACGACGCCCGGCGCGGCCTTGGCGGCCGACGTGTCGATACCCAGGATCCTGGCGTGGGCGTGCGGCGCGCGGACGAGGACGACGTGGACGGCCGCGCCGGTGGCGTCGACGTTGTCGGCGAAGCCGCCGGTGCCGGTGAGCAGCCGCTGGTCCTCGACGCGCTGGATGTACTGGGCCTTGCCGAACGCCGCCATCGTCCACTCCTCCGGGATTCGATCCATACCGGGCGGCCCGCCGACGCCGCCGGCGAGCGCCCCGTTTTTCGGGAGCGCGGACTATAGCGAAATTCGCCCGGCGGGCGACAAAATCGCGCGTCGCCATGCTAGGCTCGGCGCATGGCACGGACGCTCGCGACCACGACGCGCCGCCGCGCGCTGATCGGCGCCGGCGCGACGATGCTCGGCGCCGGGGGCGCGCGCGCCGCCCCGGACGAGGAGGCGCTCGGGCGGAGCGCGGGCTATCCCGTCGGCACGCGGTCGAACTGGTTCTACGACGAGCGCGTGCGCGTCGGCTCGTTCAGCAACCTCGACGCGATCATGCCGCACAACCGGCTGCCGCGCGCGCCGGCGCCGCGCCCGCTGCCGCGCGGCGAGGACCTCGCGGATCTGCGGTACACGTTCGAGGGTGGCGCCCGCTCGATCGACGACTTCCTCGCCCGGCAACGCGTGACCGGTCTGATGGTCGTGCGCGGCGGCGCCGTCCTCGCCGAGCGCTACCAGTACGACCGCACGCCCGCGCACCGCTTCGTGTCGCAGTCGATGGCGAAGTCGATCACCTCGATCGGCGTCGGCTTCGCCGTGGCCGAGGGCCGCATCCGCTCGGTCGACGACATGGCGTCGGCCTACGTCCCGGCGATCGCCGGCGTGCCCTACGGCGATACATCGATCCGCGACCTGCTGCGGATGTCCTCGGGAGTCGCGTTCAGCGAGCGCTACGACGGCCGCGACGACGCCGCGAAGTTCGCCGGCATCCAGGCGCGCGACGGCACCGTCGCCGGGCTGCGCGCCTTCACGACGCGCGAGGCGCCGCCCGGCCGGCGCTTCCACTACGCCTCGATCGAGACCTCGACGTTGGCCGTCGTGCTGCACGCCGCGACGAAGCAGACGTTGTCGGCGTATATCGGCGAACGCCTGTGGCGGCCGATGGGCGCCGAGGCCGACGCGACGTGGGTGGTCGATCCCACCGGCACGGAGCGGGCCGGCGGCAATTTCAGCGCCACGCTGCGCGACTGGGGGCGGCTCGCGGTCCTGCTGGCCGACGACGGCGCGCGCGACGGGCGGCAGATCGTGCCGCGCGACTGGCTGCTGGAGGCGACGGACTGGCGCCGCCAGCCCGCCGCGTTCGCGCCCCGGGTGGCGACACCGTTCTTCGGCTACGGCTACCAGTTCTGGACGTTCCCGGCGGACAAGCGGCGCTTCGCGCTGCTCGGCGTCTACGGCCAGTCGATCTTCGTCGATCCGGAGCTGCGGCTGGCGCTGGTCATCACGGCGGCGGCGCGCAACGCCTCGGTCGGCAAGGAGTCGCTGGCCGGCGAACGCAACGCCCTGTGGCGCGCGCTGGTGGGCCGCTACGGCAAGTGGTAGGGACCGGCGCGGCGGAGCGCCGTCAGGCCATGCGCGCCATGGCGGGCAGCGGCAGCACGCGGATCTGCGTCGCCTCCAGCCCCGAGCGCACGGCGCGCGCGGTCTCGACCGCGTGCGGGCCGTCGCCGTGCACGCAGATCGAATCGACCTGGCAGGGGATGCGCTTGCCGCTGGTCGAGAACACGGCCTGCTCCGCGACCATGCGGCGGACCGACGCCAGCGCCTGGTCGGCGTCGTGGATCATCGCGTTGGGCAGCGAGCGCGGCGTGAGCAGGCCGGCGTCGGTGTAGGTGCGGTCGGCGAACACCTCCTCGGCGACCCGCAGCCCGGCCTTGCGGGCGGCCTTGCTCTGCTCGGTGTTGGCCTGGGCGAGGAAGATCAGCGACGGATCGACCGCCTTGGACGCGCGCGCGATGGCCGCCGCCATGCCGGCGTCCTCGGCCGACATGTTGCCCATCATGCCGTGCGGCTTGACGTGCGTGACCTTGCCGCCGTTGGCGGCCGCGATTCCGGCCAGCGCGCCGATCTGGTAGGCGATCATCGCCTCGATCTCGGCCTCCGAGAACCGCATCACGCGGCGGCCAAAACCCTGCAGGTCGGGGAAGCCGGGATGGGCGCCGACGCTGACGCCGTTCTTGACCGACAGGCGGACGGTCTCGGCCATCACCGACGGGTCGCTGGCGTGGAAACCGCACGCGACGTTCGCCGACACGACGACCTTCAGCAGGTCGGGATCGTTGCCCATCTTCCAGGCGCCGAAGCTCTCGCCGAGGTCGGCGTTGATGTTGACTTCGCTGCTCATGGCCGTCGCTCCTGGTCGCGGGCGCGATAGATGTGGCGCGGCGCGCCGCCGGCGCTATCTTAGCCGCTCCATGGCCGCGCCGGTCAACCGTGCGCGAAACGAGAGCGGGCCGAATTGAGCGTGCGGTACCTCAGCTGCGGCGACACCGCGTTCAGCGTCGAGTTCGGCACCGGCATCGACCCCGCCATCAACGCGCGCGTCATGGGCCTGCACGCCGCGATCAAGGCCGAGGCCGCCGCCGGCCGCCTGCCCGGCGTCGTCGAGACCGTTCCCAGCTTCCGCGCCCTGCTGGTGCACTACGATCCGCTGACCACCTCGCGCGCGGCCTTGGAGCCGCTGGTCGCCTCGCTGGTCGCCGAGAACCGCGCCGCGGCGTCGGTCGGCCGGGCGTGGATCGTGCCCTGCTGCTACGACGACCCCGAGTTCGCGCCGGATCTGCCGGAGGTGGCGGCGCGCACCGGCCATACCGTCGAGCAGGTGATCGCGCTGCACACCGGCGCGACGTTCACCGTCTACGTGCTCGGATTCATGCCGGGATATCCCTATATCGGCGGCCTTCCGAAGGCGTTGGAGCTGCCGCGGCGGAGCGAGCCCCGGGTGCGGGTGCCGAAAGGCTCCGTCGCGGTCGCGGGCGTCATGACCGGCGTCTACGCGTGGGACAGCCCGGGCGGCTGGCACCTGATCGGCCGCACCCCCGTGGCGATGTTCGACCCGCGCCGCGCGGAACCGTCGCTCTACGGACCGGGCGACACGACCTGGTTCCGCCGTATCGGCCGCGCCGAGTACGACGCGCTGCTGGCGTCCCAGGAGGCGGGAACGCTCGATGTCGGCCGGTTCCGCGTGGCGCCGGGAGCCCGGCCATGACCGCGCCGGCGCTACGCATCGTCCGGGCGGGCCTGTTCGACACGCTGCAGGATCTCGGGCGGATCGGCTTCCAGGAGCTGGGCATGCCGACCGCCGGCGCGATGGATTCCGTCGCGCTGCGGCTGGCGAACGCGCTGGTCGGCAACCCGGACGACACCGCCTGCCTCGAGATCGGCGTGATGGGCCCCGAGATCCGAATCGAGGCCGACAGCGCGCGGATCGCCGTCGTCGGCCCCGTGGCGCCGGTCCTGACGGACGTCGACGGCGGCGCGGCGCGGCCCATCGAAGCGAACCGCTCGCATCTGCTGACACGCGGCCAGACGGTGCGCGTTGGCATGGTGGACGGTGTGCCGGTCGGGTATCTGGCCGTCGCGGGCGGATTCGCGCTGGCGCCGTTCATGGGCAGCTTGTCGACCTACGCTCGCGCGGGGATCGGCGGTCTCGACGGCCGCAAGCTCCGCGACGGCGACGCGCTGCCGCTGGCGCTCGCCGACGCGCCGGCGCGCGGCGAGCTAAGGCTCGGCGCGCCGTTCGACTACGGCGCCGGACCGGTTCGCGTCGTGCTCGGCCCCCAGGACGACTACTTCTCCGCCGCCGGCATCGCGGCCTTCCTGAGCGGCCCGTACGTCGTCACCAAGGAGGCCGACCGCATGGGAATCCGGCTGGAGGGTCCGCGCGTCGAGCATGCCAATGGCGCCGATATCGCGTCCGACGGAATCGCGCCGGGCGCGATCCAAGTGCCCGGCGCCGGACAGCCCATCGTCCTGCTGGCCGACCGCCAGACCGTCGGCGGCTACACCAAGATCGCCACCGTGATCTCCGCCGACCTGCCCCGGACGTGCCGGTTGCTGCCGGGGCAAAGCGTCACTTTCACGGCGGTCGACGTGGCGACCGCCGAATCGGCCCGGCGGGCGCTCGAGATCCGGATCAAGGCGGCTGTGGCGGGATTGGTGCCGGCACGCCCGGCCGGCGGCATCGATCTCGCCGCTCTCCATGGCGCCAATCTGATCGGCGGGGTCGCCGGTCCGGGAATGCCCGGCTGGGACTAGCGGGCGGTAATCAGAATTGCACACGCACCGCCGTGCGCACTTTTTGCTCGACGCTGTAGAGCGCGCTATTCGACCAATACCGCACCTCCGAGCCAAACTTCGCGAGGAGGACAATCGGCGACACAAAGATCAGCAAGATCATGAACTTACGAGTCATAACTAATCTCTGAAGTTAAATAAATTAATGATAATTTCACGTTATTTATACGCTTGGCCAAAGCCACAGACAACTGATTTCGCTAGAATAATCGTGAAAAGAAATTATCACGTGATATGTGAGATTAAAAAGATTTTGCAAATCGTTAATTCTAAAGTATAATTTTCAGCAGTTAAAATTTTAGTCTGAATATTCCGGGTGAACGCCTAATCGATCCGATCGATCAAGGCCTGCCCGTAAGAGTTAGGGCGCCAATCTATATTGCGGGAGAATTCTCAGATGGCCAGAATGAAGGCATTCCAGTCCGCGCAGCGCCCGATCGGCATCGCGCTGTCGTTCCTGACGGTGTTCGTCGCGGCGCCGCCGGTCGTCATCGCGACCACCACGGTGATCCACGACGCCGCGATCACGGCGATGATCCTGCTGTGCGGGCTTCTGCTGTTTCCCCTGGTGGTCGTGCTACGCGCGCCGACACCGGAGCTCGGCTTGGCGCGCGGTCTGCTGACCGCCGGCGTCATGCTGATCCTGTTCCCGCTGGCGGTGGTCGTGGTCGTGCTGGCGAACGCCGGTTCGCTGGCCGAGGGCGGCGCCGACATCGCGGCCGTCTGCAAGGATTTCCTGGTGAGCTACGACCTCGCGGCCGGCTCCGCCTGCCTTGCGCTAGGCTGGCTGGTCAACCGCAGCGCCACCAACGCGGCCGCCCCCGAGGCGACCGCCGAGACCGCCTCCGCCTCCGCCTCCGCCTCCGCCTCCGCCTCCGCCTCCGCCTCCGCCTGACCCTCGACCACGACCGGAGGCGGCCGGACGCCGCCGCCCGCGGCAGACCATGGAGTGAATGATGGACATGTCGCATCTCGACGATTCGAAGGCCTCTGACTTCATGATGCGCGTCGCCGTCGCGTTCGTGATGACGATGGTGGCCGCGCCACCGGCGCTGGTCGTGACCCACGGGCTGGTGATCGACGCGCCGATCGCCCGCGTCGGCCTGCTGCTGCCGGTCCTGGCGTTGATACTCTGGTCGGTGACGTTCGCCTCGACGATGCACCAAGTCTTCAGCCGGGGCCTCCTCGCCGCGGCGGTGTCGTTGCTGGCCTTCCCGGTCGCGCAGGCGGTCCTGCCGACGCCCGGACCCGAGCGCGTGGTGTTCAACGCCCTGCGCAACATGCTGCTGGTCTACAGCCTCGGCGTCGGCGGCTCGGCCCTGGTGCTGAGCTTCTTCCTGGCCAATCCGGCGCGCGGCAAGGCCGGTACGGGGCCGTCGGACACCGGCCGCGACACACCGGCCGCCTAGTCGGCCGGCACGCCCGCCGGGGCCGACGCGGCCCCGGCCGGCCGTCCCGACGCGCCGGCGGAACCGGCTCGATGCAGCCATGCTCCCCGCGCAACGGCGCCGCCACTCGCATCGGGCGGCGCGATGCTAGGGTGCGGCCCCGGCGGCCGCCCCGTGGGCGTGGCCGACCCGGCAAGGGACGGAAGGATCGCGGATGAGCTGGCAACCGGAACTCGACGAACTCAAGCTCCGCCAGGAGATGGTCCGGCGCATGGGCGGCCCGGACAAGGTCAAGCGCCAGCACGACGGCGGCCGCCTGACGGTGCGGGAACGGATCGACCGCCTGCTCGATCCCGGCAGCTTCCGCGAATGGGGCAGCGCCGCCGGCATGGCCACATACGACGGCCGCAACGACCTGGTCGAGCTCGTGGCGTCGAACTCGGTGACCGGGCGCGGCACGATCGACGGCCGCCCCGTGGTCGTCTCGGGCGACGACTTCACCGTGCGCGGCGGTTCGGCCGACGCCACGATCAAGGAGAAGAATCTCCTCGCCGAGAAGATGGCGAACCAGTACCGCATCCCGATCGTCCGCATCATCGAGGGCTCCGGCGGCGGCGGCTCGGTCAAGACCATCGAGACGACCGGCCGCGCCAACGTGCCGGGCGTGATCGGCTTCGACGTCGTCACCGCGAACATGGGCGCGGTGCCCGTGGTGGCGCTCGGGCTGGGCTCGGTCGCGGGGCTCGGCGCGGCGCGGCTGGCCGCGTCGCACTACTCCGTCATGGTCAAGGGACTGTCCGCGATGTTCGTCGCGGGCCCGCCGGTGGTCGCGCGGCTGGGCCAGGCCCTGACCAAGGAGGAGCTGGGCGGCTGGGAGATCCAGCTCCGCGCCGGCGCCGTCGACGAGGCCGTCGACAGCGAGGAGGAGGCTTTCGCGATGGCGCGGAGGTTCCTGTCGTACATGCCGCAATCGGCGGGCGATCCACCGGCGCGCGGCGCCGCGACCGACGATCCGGCGCGCCGTGACGAGAAGCTCCTGTCCATCATCCCGCGCGACACGCGCAAGGTCTACGCCATGCGGCAGATCGTGAACTCGGTCGTCGACAAGGGCAGCTTCTTCGAAATGAACAAGCTCTACGGCCGCTCGGTGATCACCGGACTTTGCCGGATCGACGGTTGGCCGGTGGCGATGATGGCCAGCGACCCCACGCACTACGGCGGCGCCTGGACCGCCGACACCTGCCAGAAGGTGATCCGTTTCATGGATCTGGCCGAGACCTTCCGCATCCCCGTCGTCTATCTCGAGGACTGCCCCGGCTTCCTGATCGGTCTCGAGGCGGAGCGCAGCGGCGTCATCAAGGCCGGCGTGCGCGCCATGGCGGCGATGCACCAGATCACGGTGCCGTGGTGCACCTTCATCGTGCGCAACAATTTCGGCGTCGCAGGCGCGGCCCACAAGAACACCGGCCGGGTCGCGCTGCGCTACGCCTGGCCCTCGGGCCGCTGGGGCTCGCTGCCGCTGGAGGGCGGGATCGAAGCCGCGTACCGGGCCGACATCGACGCCGCGCCCGACCCCAAGGCGAAACTCGACGAGATCGAGGGACGGCTGAACAAGCTGCGCTCGCCTTTCCGCAGCGCCGAGGCGTTCTGGATCGAGGAGATCGTCGATCCGCGCGACACGCGCCGGTTGCTGTGCGAGTTCGCCAATCTCGCCGCGCCGGTCCGCGGCGGCGAGGCGCGGTACTGGATGCGGCCCTGACGACGGGACGTTCCGGCACCGACGGAACGCGACGAGATGACGGCACGGTAACCTAGGCACCGCCGCGTCGCCCGTGCGCCGACTGGCCACGGGCGGGAAAGTCGGCGACGATATTCCCGCCGCGCGGGCGACGCGGGGGAGGCTATCACCATGAACGACACTTAGGTCCTGCGCACGGCGTTGATCGGCTTCTTCGCCGGCGCCGTCGCCATCGTCGCGTTCCACCAGGTCGGGTTCCTCGTCCTGACGCAGCTTGGCGTGATCAAGGCCACGACCTACGCCATGACGGCGACGAAGCCGCTCGGCGTGCCGCTGATCTTCTCCTACATGTTCTGGGGCGGGCTCTGGGGCGTGGTCGGCGCCTTTCTCGTGCCGCGGCTGCCCGCCGGCCTGACCGGCGCCGTCGGCTGGATCCTGTTCGCGATGATCGTGCCGACGCTGGCGAACTGGTTCATCGTGGCGCCGCTCAAGGGCGCGGCGCTCGGCAACGGCTTCCGCGCGCCCGGCGTGTACATCGCGCCGCTCGTCTACGCCTTCTGGGGCCTCGGCATGTGGTTGCTCAGCGAGGCGCTCGGCCGCGTCTGGGGCGGCCCCCGCGCCGCCCGTTAGACGGCGAGCCCCGCGATCTGCTCGTCGAGGTCGTCGGCCACGAAGTGCCGAACGATCTCGTCGAGGTCGCGGTCGGTCTCGAAACCGAGCCGACGCGCGCGCGCCGAATCGATGCCGCGCGGCCAGCCGTCGACGATCCGCTGGATCGCGGGGTCGTGCTCCCACGCGACGTTGCCCAGCTTCCGGTTGCCGGCATGGCGCCGCATCGCGGCCTCGAGATCGCGCGCCGTGACCGAGATGCCGTTGAGCAGCAGGGCGCGGCCGGGGCCGAACGCGTCGACATCGAGGTTGTGCGCGCGCACGAACGCCTCGACCGTCCGTCGCGGGCTCAGGACCGCCATCACGGAGTCGGGCGTGACGGGGCACACCACGTCGACGCCCGACAGCGGCTCGCGGACGATCGAGCTGGCCCAGGTCGAGGCCGCCTTGTTGGGCCGGCCCGTGCGCACGCAGATCGTCGGCAGCCGGATGGCGGTGCCGCGCACGTAGCCCTTGCGCGTGTAGTCGCGCGCCAGGAACTCGCCGATCGCCTTCTGCGCGCCGTACGACGTCTGCGGCGTCAGCGGCGTGTCGTCGCCGACGGCCGGCGGCAGATCGCCGCCGTAGGCCGCGAGCGAGGAGGTGAAGATCACGCGCGGCGCGGTGCCCAGCGCGCGGCAGGCCTCGAGCACGTTGCGCGCGCCGTCGAGATTGACGCGGTAGCCGAGATCGAAATCGGCCTCGGCGCCGGCGCTGACCACGGCGGCGAAATGGAACACGGTGGCGGCGCCCTGCACGATGGACTGCACGGTGGCGAAGTTGGCGATGTCGCCCGCCACCGTCCGCACGCGCGGATCGTCGAGTCCCGGCCCCTCCGCCTTTCCGACGTCGAACAACACCAGTTCGCCGACGCGCTGCGGCCGCCCGGCCGGCCCGACCAGGGCCTCCCCGGCGAGCAGGCGCCGCGCGAGCTTCTTGCCGAGGAAACCGGCGCCGCCGGTGATCACGACCTTCATGCGGCCCTCCATCGGAACAGGCGCGACACCGCGCCGCCGCCACGGCCGCAGCCTAGATGGTTTCCCCCGCCGGTGGAATCGCCCCGCGCCGCCGCCGCGCGGCGGCGGACGGTCAGACGGCGACCTCGTCCGCCCCGTTGAACAGGTGCAGCCGCTCGGGCTTCACCGACAGGCGGAGCATGTCGTGGGCGCGCACCTGCACCGTGGGTTCGACGCTGGCGACGACCATGCCGGCGGGGATGCGCATGTCGAGCAGGATCTCCGAGCCCAGCCGCTCGACCACCTCGACCTCGGCCGTGAAGCAGCGGTCGTCGGAATCGGCGTCGGTCGCGACGTGGAGGTTCTCCGGCCGCACGCCGAGCGTGCCGGCCTTGACGCCGGCGGCGCGCGCCCGGCCGGCGAGCGGCTCAGGCAGCCGCAGCCGCAATCCGCCGCCCGCCACCCAGACGCCGTCGGCGCCGGTCTCGACCGACACGGGCAGGAAGTTCATGCCGGGCGAGCCGATGAAGCCCGCCACGAAGCGGTTGGCCGGCTCGTTGTAGAGCGTCAGCGGCTCGCCGACCTGCTGCACGACGCCGTCCTTCATCACGACGACGCGGTCGCCCAGCGTCATCGCCTCGACCTGGTCGTGGGTGACGTAGATCGCGGTCGTGCCGAGCCGCTCGTGCAGCTTCTTGAGCTCGACGCGCATCTGCACGCGCAGCTTGGCGTCGAGGTTGCTGAGCGGCTCGTCGAACAGGAACACCTTTGGGTGCCGCACGATGGCGCGGCCGAGGGCCACGCGCTGGCGCTGGCCGCCCGAGAGCTGCCGCGGCTTGCGCTTGAGCAGCTCTCCGATGTCGAGGATGTCGGCCGCCTCGCGCACCCGCTTCTCGATCTCGGCGCGCTCGAACTTCCGCATCTTCAGGCCGAAGGCCATGTTGTCGAACACGCTCATGTGCGGATAGAGCGCGTAGTTCTGGAACACCATGGCGATGTCGCGGTCCATCGGCGGCAGCTCGTTGACGACCACGTCGTCGACCAGGATCTCGCCCGAGGTGATCGACTCCAGTCCCGCGACCATGCGCAGGGTCGTGGTCTTGCCGCATCCCGACGGCCCCACGAACACCACGAACTCCTTGTCGTGGATCTCGAGGTTGACGTCCTTCACGGCGTGCACGGCGCCGTCGTACATCTTGTTGACCTGGCGGATGGTTACCTGCGCCATGATTCCCCCGGGGCCGCGGCGGGCGCGGCGCGTTGGTTCAGCCCTTGACCGAGCCGGTGAGGCCCGCGACGTAGTGCTCGACGAAGAACGAGTAGACGAACGCCACCGGGATCGAGCCGAGCAGCGCTCCGGCCATCAGCGACCCCCAGAAGAAGACGTCGCCACGGATCAGCTCCGAGGTGACGCCGACCGGCACCGTCTTCTGCTCGGGCGACGACAGGAACACGAGCGCGTAGATGAACTCGTTCCACGACAGCGTGAAGGCGAAGATGCCGGCCGACAGGATGCCCGGCACCGCGATCGGGATGATGATGTAGACCATCGCCTGCCAGCGCGAGGCGCCGTCGATGCGGGCGCACTCCTCCAGCTCCTTCGGGATCGCCTTGAAGTACCCCATCATCAGCCAGGTGCAGAACGGGATCAGGAACGTCGGGTAGGTCAGCATCAGCGACCACGGCGTGTCGCCGAGCTGGAAGTTCCGGATGATCTCGGCCAGCGGGATGAACAGCAGGGTCTGCGGCACCAGGTAGGTGATGAAGATCACGGTGCCGAGGCTGCCCGCGAACGGGAAGTTGAGCCGCGACAGCGCGTAGCCGGCCAGGACGCCGCAGAACAGGGACACGATCGTGGACACGCCCGCGATCAGCATCGTGTTCCACATCCATCTCGAGAACAACGTCTCCTCGAGCAGGTAGGCGATGTGGTCCCAGGTCGGGTTGTTGGTCCAGAACGGCTGATAGCGCGGCGAGTTCCACGGCTGGTAGAGCTCGCCGTCCGGGCGGAACGTGGTGATCCCCATCCAGTAGAACGGGAACAGCAGGACGAACACGAACAGCGCGAGAGGGATGTAGAAGTACACCCACTTCCGCCAGAGGGCTCCCTCGATCATGTCAGCGGGTCTCCACTCGGCGGATGTACAGGAGCTGCACGACGACGATCAGGAACAGGAACGGGAACACCGCCAGCGATACCGCCGCGCCCTCGGACAACAGCCCGGTGCCGATACCGAGCTGATAGGCGTATGTGGCGAAGAGGTGCGTGGCGTTGGCCGGGCCGCCGCCGGTCATGACGTAGACCAGCTGGAAGTCGGCGAAGGTCTGGATCACCGAGAACAGCACGACCACCATCGTCACCGGCAGAAGCAGCGGCCACGTCACGTACCAGAAGCGCTGCAGCGGACGGGCGCCGTCGATGGCGGCGGCCTCCTGGAGCTCGGGGCTGATCGTCTGGAGGCCGGCCAGCAGGCTGATGGCGAAGAACGGCACCCCTCGCCAGATGTTGACGATCATGATCGACGCCATCGCGAGGTCGGGATCGCCCAGCCAGTTGATGCGCTGCTCGATCAGGCCGACTTTGAACAGCGCCCAGTTGATCACGCTGAAGGTCGGATCGAACATCCATTTCCACGCGAAGGTCGACAGCACCGTGGGGATGATGAACGGCAGAAGGATGGCCGCCCGAAGGTACGCCTTGCCCTTGAAATTGCGGTTCAGCAGCAGCGCCAACCACAGCCCCAGAGCCAGCTTGAACACCGTGGTCACGCCCGTGTACCAGAACGTGTTCCACATGGCCTCGCGGAAGATGCCGTCGTTGAAGACCTTGATGAAGTTCTTGAGTCCGACGAACTCGCCCTCGACGCCGACCCGGGAGCTGGTCAACGACAGCAGCACGCCCTTCACGAACGGGTAGGCGATGAACAGCGCCAGCAGCACCGCCGTAGGCGCCAGCAGCGCGTAGGCAAGCCAGCGCTCGTCCTCGAACCGGCGGATGCGCGGCCTCGGGCGCACGCCGCCGGTCCCCGCGGTCGTCGTCACGGCCATCTCGTCAACTCCCGCCAGTCGTCAGGATCGGACGGCGCGTCGTCCGGGGCGGTCGCCGCCCCGGACGCGCGGCGCGCTCAGACGTAGACCTTCTTGAGCTCGCCCTCGGCCCACTTGACGGCGTCCTCCGCCGGCATGCCCTGCGCCGCCTTGGCGTACATGTCGGTGACGATGTACTTCGACAGCACCTCGGCGGCCTTGCCGTTGGGCGGACCGGCGTGACCGACGGCCTGACCGAGCTTCGCGGCGACCTTGAACGGCGTCATCACCGGATCCTCGTCCCACACCTTGTGCTTCTCCCACTTGGCGGTGCACGGCGTGGCGAAGCCCTTCTGCGAGATGAACCACCTCTCGTAGTTGGACTCCGTGTGGATCCACTTCAGGAACTCCTTCGCGGCGTCCTGGTTCTTCGAGTACTTCATCAGCATGTGGGACTGCAGCAGATGGAAGCCGTACTGTCCCGCCGGTCCCGCCGGAAGCGGCGCGTGCAGGATGTCCTTGTTCATCGGGCCGCCCTTGTCGGTCTTGTACTGGTCGGCCTTGCGCAGCGTCTCGATGTAGATCGAGGCGCCGTTGAGCGTCGCCGAGATCGTCTGCGACAGGAACGCGCGGTTGTTGTTGGTGTCGTCCCAGGCCAGACCGCCCTCGTCGTGGGCCTCCTTCCAGAACGCCGTCATGAACTTGACCGACTCGACGGTCTCCTTGCTGTTGATCACGACCGTCTTGCCGTCGGCCTCGACCTCCTTGCCGCCCCACGACCACATGTAGGGATAGGTGAAGCCGGGCGCGTCGCCGAAGGTGTGTCCCAGCGTCTGGCCGATCGGCCGTCCCTTGGCCTTCAGCAGCTTGCCGACCTTGCGGTACTCGTCCCAGGTCTTCGGGAACGACGTCGCGCCGACCTCGTCGAACCACGATTTGCGGTAGGCGATCATGCCGCCGATCACGGCCCACGGCATCGACATGAACATCTTGCCGTCGCTGCAGATGGCGCGCGCGTACTTGTAGAGGCCGTCCTCCTTCTTGCCGAGGTCCTCGGCCAGCGCGCTCAGGTCGACGACGCTGTTGCTGTAGAGGTGCGTCTGGTTGTTGAACGCCATGATCAGGTCCGGTCCGGCGCCGGCCTGGATCGCGGCGGTGACGCGCGGCTGGAGATCGTTGCCGTTCACGGTCTCGAGGTTGATCTTCATGCCCAGCGCCTTCTCGGCCGCCGGCAGCATCTCGCGCCGCAGGAGCTGGTCGGAGGCCGGGACGAAGTCGTTCCACTTCAGCCAGTGGACGGTCTTGGTCTGCCCGTACGCGGGCGCGCTGCCGGGCGCGAAGATGCCCGCGAGGCCGCCGAGATGCGCGGCCGTGACGCCACCAGCGGCCTTGACCAGGCCGCGACGCTTCGTGTTCGCCATGTCTTCCTCCCAATTCAGCGTCCAGTTGTCGGACGATCGCGTTATTGGGGAGGATCGTAGGGGGTCGCGCCGCGGAACGCAAGCGCCGATTGCGGTCCGCCGGCGGCGCGGAACCGCGGGGCCGCGCCGTCGCCGCTACTTCCTGCGGTCGTCGGTGACGCTGGTCTGGACCCGGTCGGAGACGATGATGTACGTCACGGACCCGTCCGACGCCTTGTACGACCAGCGCTCGATCGGTCCCAGCTTGTCGACCTCGCCAGGCGCGCCGAGCGCCTTCTCGAGCTCGGCCTTGGTCTTGGCGCCCTCGCCCTTCTTGAGGATGTCGGCCTTCGTGGGCGGGCGGTCGCAGCCGGCGACGACGGCCGCGGCGGCGAGGGCGGCGGCGAGGCCGCGGCGCGCGAGCATCGTCGGCCTCCGTCTCACGCGGCCTGCCGGATGGCCTTGCCGACGATGTCGACGATCTCGTCGATCTGCGTCCGCTCGATGATCAGCGGCGGCGACATCGCCAGCGTGTCGGCCGTCTGGCGCACCATCAGGCCGAGTTCGAACGCCTTCACGAAGGTGGCGTAGCCGCGCGCGCCGACCGGCCCGCGCGCTTCGAGGTCGATGCCGGCCCCGAGGCCGAGGTTGCGGATGTCGACGACGCCGCCGATCCCCTTGAGGGAGTGCACGCCGTCGGCCCAGTAGGTCGACAGCTCGCCCGCGCGCTCGAACAGCGATTCGCTCTTGTAGATGTCGAGCACAGCCGACGCCGCGGCGCAGGCCAGCGGATGCGCCGAGTAGGTGTAGCCGTGGAACAGCTCGATGGCGTTCTCCGGCCCGGTGGCGAGGCCGTCGAACACGTGCTTGCGCACGAACACGCCGCCCATCGGCACGGTGGCGTTGCTGATGCCCTTGGCGACCGTCATCAGGTCGGGGATGACGCCGAAATAGTCGGCGGCGAAGCCGGTGCCGAGGCGGCCGAAGCCGGTGATGACCTCGTCGAAGATCAGCAGGATGCCGTGCTTGTCGCAGATCTCGCGCAGGCGCTTGAGGTAGCCCTTCGGCGGCGGCAGGAAGCCGGTCGATCCGGCGCACGGCTCGACGATCACGGCGGCGATGTTCGAGGCGTCGTGCAGGCCGACGATGCGCTCCAGCTCGTCGGCCAGCTCGACGCCGTGCTCCGGCTCGCCGCGCGAGAACGCGTTCCGGGCCGGCTGGTGCGTGTGCTGCAGGTGGTCGACGCCCGGCAGCGCCGTGCCGAAGAACTTGCGGTTGTTGACCATGCCGCCCACGGAGATACCGCCGAAGCCGACGCCGTGGTAGCCGCGCTCGCGGCCGATGAAACGCGTGCGCGTGCCCTCGCCCCGGGCGCGGTGGAACGCCAGCGCGATCTTCAGCGCGCTGTCGACCGCCTCCGAGCCGGAATTGCAGTAGAAGGCGTGGTTGAGGTCGCCCGGCAGCATCGCGGCGTGGCGCGCCGCCAGCTCGAAGGCGCGGGGATGTCCCATCTGGAACGACGGCGCGTAGTCCATCTCGTCGAGCTGGGCGGCGATCGCGGCCTTGATCTCCTCGCGGCCGTGTCCGGCGTTGACGCACCACAAACCGGCGGTGCCGTCGAGCACGCGGCGCCCGTCCGGCGTCCAGTAGTGCACGCCCTTCGCCTTGGCCAGCAACCGCGGGTTCTTCTTGAACTGGCGGTTCGCCGTGAACGGCATGAAGAACGCGTCGAGGTTGTTGGCGACGGGCTGAGAGGAAGAGGCGGACGACATCTGGCGAGGCTCCGGTTGGCGGTCGCCGGCATCCTATACCGCGGCGACCGCCGGCGCGAGACGGCGTCGCGGCGTGCCGCCGGCCGCTAATCGCGCTATCCTCGCGGCGTCAAGACCGGGAGCACGCCATGCCGACCCGTCCGACGGCGCGTTCGTCCACGTTCGCCGTCCTGGCGACCGTCCTGCTCTCCTCCGCGGCGGCCGCGCAGTCCGCTCCGGACCACGTGTGGTCGGCCGTCCAGGCCGACAAGGGCAACTGGCGCTCGATCGCCGTCGCGCGACCGGCCGCGTTCATGGAGCCGCGCGGCCTGCGCGGCGGCGCCATCCTCAACGTCGTCTGCTCTGTCGAGAACCGCGAACCCGCGTTGCGCCTGCACTACGCCGATCCCGACATCGGCCACGGACCGCGGGAGTGGCGCGGCGCGATGTCGGCGCGGATCGACGCGCAGGCGCCGGTCGAGCTCGAGCACGTCGACCGGGGCGACTGGCTGTCGCGGCCGCTGTCGCCGGGCGTCGTCGACAGCCTGAGGGCGGGCAACGCCGTGGTGGTCGACCGCGCGGCGGCGTCGCCCGGCCGGGCCGCCCCGCCGTTGCGCCTGCACCTGCGCGGCAGCGAGGCCGCGATGCAGGCGCTGCTGTCGCTGTGCATGCTGTGACGCGGCCGGCTCAGGCGGCGCGCGGCGCGCTGAAGATGCCGCTGGCGCGCACGATGCGCCTGCCGTCGGCGGTGATGTAGCAGTTGGCGAAGGCCAGCGAGCCGCCGGCCTTCTGCACGTCGGCGCGCGCCTGGACCCACTCGCCAAGCTTCGCCGCGCCGGCGAAGTCGGTCGACAGATTGGCCGTGACGAAGCCGCGGCGCCCCGTGACCGAGCCCAGCGAGTAGCCGAGGGTGAGATCCGCGAGCGTCACCAGCAGACCGCCATGCGCGAAGCCGCGGCGGTTGCAGTGCCGCGCCTCTATGCGCAGGCCCAGCAGCAGGGCGCCGTCCTCGGCGGCGCCCTCGAACAACGGCCCGACCGCGTCGAGGAACGGGCTGCTGTAGGCGAAAGGTTCGAATCCGGCCGGCAACGCCGGCGCCGCGGTTTCCATGCCGACCTCCATGTCGGCGCCAGAATCCGGCGGGCAGCACGCCGCCGCAAACGCATTCGCCGCCGCTTCGGTTGCGTCCGGCGCAACCGAAACGGCGGCACTATCCGGCGGCGGCCTCGCGCAGCAGCCAGCGGCGCGCGGCGGCCACGGCCGACGACCGCGCGTCGCGCGGGCGGCGCAGCAGCCACCACGCCTCGTCGGGCACGTAGGACACATCGAACGGCTCGACCAGACGGCCGTCGTCGAGATAGGGGCGCGCGAGATCGTCAAATGCCAGCGCCACGCCCAATCCTCCGGCGGCCGCCTCGTAGAGCAGATGGAGTCCCTCGAAGCGCGGCGTGCGCAGCGGTCGGAACGGCGGCGCGCCGGCCTCGGCGCACCACCGCCGCCAGAAGCCGCGCGGCTGCGACAATCCCAGCAACGGGAACCGGCGTAGATCGGCCGGCGTGCGCAGCGCGTCGCGGCCGCGCAGCAGGCGCGGCGCGCAGACCGGGCGCACGCGCATCGGCAGCAGCCGCTCGGCCGCCCAGCCCGGCCAGCGCCCGGTGCCGATCGCCACCGCGAGGTCGACGTCTCCCCGGCCGGCCTCCGGCGCGCGCGTGGCGGTGACCACGGCGAGATCGACCGCGGGATGCCGCGCGGCGAAGCCGGCCAGGCGCGGCAGCAACCACAGCGTGGCGAACGACGCCGGCATCGACACGGTGACGCGGGCGCCGCCGTGCGGCGGCCGCACGCGGTCGCCGGCGGCGCGCAGCGACGCCAGCGCCGGCCCGATCGCGGCCGCGTAGGCCTCGCCGGCCGGCGTCAGCCGGAGCGCGCGGTTGAGACGGTGGAACAGCCGCGCGCCCAGCGCGTCCTCGAGCGCGGCCACGCGCCGGCTCACCGCCGAGACCGTCAGGCCGAGCTGCCGCGCCGCCTCGGTGAAGCTGAGCGAACGCGCCGCCGCGGCGAACGCCTCGATCGACCCCAGCGGCGGCAGGCGGCGCGGCATCGCGGCGGAACTAGCCCGCGACGTCGACCACGACGCGGCCGCGCACCTCGCCCTTCAGGATCCTGGGCGCCAGAGCCGGCAGGTCGCCGAGCTTGGCGTCGACCACCATGGCGTCAAGCTTGTCGAACGGCAGGTCGGTCGCCAGCCGGCGCCACGCCTCGACGCGCGGCGCCATCGGCAGCATCACCGACTCGATGCCGAGCATCGACACGCCACGCAGGATGAACGGGATGATGCTGCCGGGGAACGCGGCGCCGCCGGCCAGACCGCACACCGCGGCCGCGCCCCCGTACTTCACCATCGCCAGCGACCGCGCCAGCATCACACCGGAGACCGTGTCGACGACGCCCGCGAAGCGCTCGCTCAACAGCGGCCGGTCGGCCGCCTCCGTCAACTCGCGGCGCTCCATGATCGTGCCGGCGCCGAGCCCCTGGAGGTAGTCGGCCTCCTGCGGCCGGCCGGTGGCGGCCACGACGCTGTATCCGAGTTTCGCCAGGATCGCGACCGCGACGCTGCCGACGCCGCCGGCCGCGCCGGTCACCAGCACCTCGCCCTTGTCGGGCGACAATCCGTGGCGCTCCAAGGCCGCGACGCACAGCATCGACGTGTACCCCGCCGTGCCGATCGCCATCGCCCGCTTCGTCGAGATCGCGTCCGGCAGCTTGACGACCATGCCGGCCTCGAGGCGCGCCGTCGTGGCGTAGCCGCCCCAGCGCAGCTCGCCGACGCGGTAGCCGTTGACGACGACGCGGTCGCCCGGTTTGAACGACGGCGACGCGGACTCCGAGACCGTGCCCGCCAGATCGATGCCGCCGACATGCGGCCACGTCTTCACCAGGCCGCCGCCGCTCGTGAGCACCAGCCCGTCCTTGTAGTTCAGCGTCGAGTGCTCGACCTTCACGGTGACGTCGCCCGGCGGCAGCCGGCCCTCGTCGACCTCCTGGATCGAGCTCGTCACCTTCCTGTCGGCGCCCTGCTCCGACACCAGCGCCCTGAACGTCGCCATTCCAGTCATCCTTCCTTCGCCAACGTGTCCGTGAACCGCAACGGCGCCCCCGACGGCGCGCCCTGGAGCTCGTCGTCGCGCATGACGACGTTTCCGCGCACGATCGTCGCCTTCGGCCAGCCCGTCACGACCATGCCGGCGTACGGCGTCCAGCCCGATTTCGTCGCCATCCAGCGCTCGGTGATCTCGCGCCGCGCCTTGAGGTCGACCACCGTGAAATCCGCGTCGTAGCCCAGCGCGATGCGGCCCTTGTTGGCCAGCCCGAACAGCCGCTGCGCGCCGGCCGACGTGAGGTCGACCAGCCGCGCCAGCGACAACCGGCCGGCGTTCATGTGGTCGAGCAGCAGCGGCAGCAGCGTCTGCACCCCCGGCATGCCCGACGGCGAGTCGGGATAGGGCTTGGACTTCTCCTCGCGCGTGTGCGGGGCGTGGTCGGAGCCGATCACGTCGACCGTGCCGTCGCGGACCGCCTCCCACAGCGCCTCGCGATGGCGCGCCTCGCGGATCGGCGGGTTCATCTGCGCGAAGGTGCCGAGCCGGTCGTAGCAATCCGGTGCGAACAGCGTGAGGTGCTGCGGCGTCGCCTCGACCGTGGCGATGTCCTTGTGGTCGCGCAGGAACAGCATCTCCTCCGCCGTGGTGACGTGCAGCACATGGACGCGGCGGGCGTTCTTGCGCGCCAGCCGGATCAGGCGGCGGGTCGCCAGCAGCGCCGATTCGACATCGCGCACGACGGGATGCAGATGCGCCGTGGCGCCGGGGACGCGGCCGAGGTCCTTGCGCGCGTTCATGCGCTCCTCGTCCTCGCAATGGACGGCCATGCGGCGCACGCCGTTGGCGAGGATGCGGTCGAGCGTGTCGTCGTCGGGCACCAGCAGCGTGCCGGTCGATGCGCCCATGAACACCTTCACGCCGCAGACGCCGGGCAGCCGCTCCAATACCGGCAGATGCTCGACGTTGTCGGCCGAGCCGCCCATGTAGAAGGAGTAGTCGCACCATGTCCGGCCGCGCGCGCGGCGCAGCTTCTCGTCCATGTCGGCGGCGGTCAGCGTGCTCGGCTTCGTGTTGGGCATCTCGAACACGGCGGTGACGCCGCCCAGAACGGCGCCCCGGGTCCCGCTCTCGAGATCCTCCTTGTGCTCCAGCCCGGGCTCGCGGAAATGCACCTGGGTGTCGATCACGCCCGGCAGCACCGTCAGGCCAGCCGCGTCGAACACCGCCGCGGCCTTCGCCGAGCCCAGATCCCCGATCGCGGCGATGCGGCCCGCGCGCACGCCGATGTCGGCCGGCACGAGCCCGGCCGTCGTGTGGGCGGCGCCGCCGCGCACGACCAGATCGTAGCTTTCCATCCCGACACCCGCCTCCACGTCCGCCCGCGGCTCCTAGCATCTATCGACACGCCGCGCCAAAGCGCTTCGGCGGCCGTCCGCGGCCACCGGCGGGCCGGCGCCCTTGCCCGCGCTACGCGCCGCCCCCACTTGACCCTATACTGGACCGAGAAAAGCGGCGCGGATGACCATGACACAGATGGGGTTTTGCATCGTCGGACACCGTGGCGTCGTGCGCGTCGGCGGCGACGACCGCGTGGCGTTTCTGCAAGGTCTGATCTCCAACGATGTCGAGCGGGTGTCATCGGACCGCGCCGTGCACGCGGCGCTGTTGACGCCGCAGGGCCGCTTCCTGTGGGACATGACGGTCGTGGCCCGCGACGATTCGTTCCTGCTCGAGGTCGAGCGCGACCGCGCGGCCGCGCTGGCCAAGAAGCTGACCATCTACAAATTGCGTTCGAAGGTGACCGTGGCCGATCTCGGCGAGTCGATGGAGGTCGCGGTGGCGTTCGGTCCGGGCGCCGCCGGGGCGCTGGGCCTGCCTGAGGAGGCCGGCGCGGCGCGGACGCTCGACGACGGGGTCGCGCTGGTCGATCCGCGGTTGCCGGCGCTGGGCGTGCGCGTGCTCGCGCCGCAGGGCCACGCGGCGGCCCTGCTGTCGGCCAAGGGTTTCGCCGCGCTGCCGTTCGACGACTACGAGAATTTGCGCATCGGGCTGGGCGTCCCCGATGGCAGCCGCGACCTGCCGGTCGAGAAGGCGCTGCTGCTGGAGAACGGATTCGACGAGCTCAACGGCGTCGACTGGAAGAAGGGCTGCTACATGGGACAGGAGCTGACGGCGCGCACCAAATACCGCGCGCTGATCAAGAAGCGCCTGCTGCCCGTGTCCGTCGAAGGGCCGCTTCCGGCGCCCGGCACGCCGGTGACCTTGGACGGCCAGGAGGCGGGCGAGATCCGCTCCGGCATCGGCGGCCACGCGCTGGCGCTGTTGCGTCTCGACGCCGTCGAGCGCGCGCGCGGCGCCGTCGAAGGACTGACCGCCGGCGGCGCGAAGCTGCGGCCGGTCCCGCCGGACTGGGTGCGCCTGCCCGCGGCGGAAGGCTGAACTCGCCGTTCGACCGACGCTTTGCTAGGCTCGACGGGGCGGACGGGAGGCGGCGGGCGATGGTCAGAGGCAGCTGTCTGTGCGGCGCGGTGCGCTACGAGGTCGACCGCTTCGAGACGGGGTTCGGCCACTGCCACTGCGACACCTGCCGCAAGGCGCACGCCGCGCCCTACGCGACCACGGCGCGCGTGCGGCGCGAGGCCTTCCGGATCGTCGCCGGAGAGGCGTCGCTGACGGAATACGAATCGTCGCCGGGAAAGGTCCGGCGCTTCTGCCGCGTCTGCGGTGCGCACGTCGTGGCCGAACGTGCCGACCAGCCGCACGTGATCCTGCGCGTGGCCACGCTCGACGACGATCCCGGCGCGCGGCCGGCGATCCACATATGGACGTCGCACGACAAGCCCTGGCTGGTCGACGACAACGATGTGCCGCGACACGCGGAATGGCCGCCGGGCCGCTGACCGCCACAAGGAATCCCGACATGACATGGTCCCTCGTGGCGCGCGATCCAGCGACGGGCGCGTTCGGTATCTGCGTCGCCACCCGCGCCTTCGCGGTCGGCGCGCGCGTGCCGCACATCGCCAGCGGCGTCGGCGCCATCGCCACCCAGGCCAACACCAACGCGCTCTACGGCACACGCGGGCTGCGTCTGCTGCGCGACGGTGTGCCCGCCGCCGACGCCGTACGGCTGCTGACGGGCGCCGATTCCGGACGCGACCACCGCCAGCTTCATATCCAGGATTCGCGCGGCGGCATCGCCGCCCACACCGGCGCCGCCTGCGTGCCGTGGTGCGGGCACGTGGTCCGCGCGACGTTCTCGGTCGCCGGCAACATGCTGGCCGGGCCGCAGGTCGTCGAGGAGACCGCGCGCGCCTTCGAGGCCGGCGCCGGGCTGCCCTTTCCGCGCCGCCTGATCGCCGCGCTGCGCGCCGGCGAGGCGGTCGGCGGCGACAAGCGGGGGAAGCAGTCCGCGGCGCTGAAGGTCTTCTCGACCGAGGAGTATCCGGACTTCGATCTACGCGTCGACGACCACGCAGAGCCGCTGGCGGAACTGGACCGTCTCGAGAGGGTCAGCCGCGAACGATTCGCCTACGCCCGCCTGTTCAGTCCCCGCCACGATGATCCGGTCGGCCTCGTCGATTTCGACGAGATCACGCGCCGCGTCGAGGCGCTGAAGGCGGCGGACAAACCATAGAGCGCGATCGGATCGAGCGGACCGACACCGCGGCCACATCCCCCCCCTGTCATCCCGGGCGCGGCGAGGGATCTAGGTTGCGACTCTGGCTTCCTCGCCGTGCCCGGGATGACAGGACGGTCCGGTTCGGCCGAATTGCGGTCGCAGGACGCTCAGCGCGGCACCAGCGCGAGGCCCCGGTCGCGGAATCCGGACGGCGACGGAGGCGCCGGCGGCGAACGCGTTGGCGAGGTCCGGCTCGACCACGAACAGCTCGCCGACCGGCGTCTCACCGTGAACTCGAGATGGGCGCCGAGATAGGTCGCTTTGCGGACCACCCCGGTCAGCCCCGCATCCGGCGTGGCCGGCGACAGGCGGATGGCTGCATAGCGCACCGCCAGGGCAGCGGGCCCGGGCCGCAGATCTCGCGTCGGCAGCGACACCGTCAGACCGCCGACCGGCACGGCGGCGCGACCGTCAACCGCCGATCCGATCTCGACATCGATCAGATTGGCGCCGCCGATGAAATCGGCGACGAAGCGGTCGACCGGCCGCTCGTAGAGATCGACCGGCGCGCCGCGCTGGGCGACACGGCCGTCCCTCATCACCACGATGGTGTCGGCGACGGCCATCGCCTCCTCCTGGTCGTGCGTGACGTAGACGGCGGTGATGCCGAGCTCCCTCTGCAGGTCGCGGATCTCGTCGCGCATGCGCCGGCGCAGCTTGGCGTCGAGGTTGCTGAGCGGCTCGTCGAACAGCATCACCCGTGGCTCGACCGCCAGCGCGCGGGCCAGCGCCACGCGCTGCTGCTGGCCGCCGGACAGCGCGCCGACCTGCCGCCGCTCGTAGCCCGCGAGCCCGACCTTGGCGAGGACGGCGCGGGCGCGGTCGGCCTGCTCCGCCCTCGACAGCTTCGAGACCGCGAGGCCGTAGGCGACGTTCTCCCGCACGTCCATATGCGGGAACAGCGCGTAGGACTGGAACACCATGCCGACGTCGCGTTCCGCCGCGGACAGCCGCGTGACGTCCGCATCGCCGATGCGCACCACGCCCGCGCTCGGCATCTCCAGCCCGGCGACCATGCGCAGGACCGTCGTCTTGCCGCAGCCCGAAGGCCCCAGGAGCGTCAGCAGCGTCCCCGAGCCGACGCGGAACGACACGTCGTCGACCGCCACGACGCGGCCGAAGCGGCGCGTGACGCCGATGAATTCGACGGCGCTTCCGCTCATGCCGCCGCCCCCGTGGTCGCGACCGTGGCGCCGCCGCGGCCGAGCCGCCGCTCGCCGACGAGGAGCTGGATGCCGGCGATGCACAGCGCCATGACCGCGATCAACGCCGCCGAGTAGGCGATGGCGCCGCCGTAGTCGGCGATCTCGACTCGGCCGACGATGTAGTTGGTCGCGAGATTGTGGCGCGTGGTGGCGAGGAACACGACCGCCGACAGCGACGTGATCGCGCGCACCAGCGCGAACACCAGCGCCGCCACGATGGCCGGCCGGATCAGCGGCAGGATGACGCGGCGCATGGTGGCGAAGCCGCCGTGGCGCAGCGTCAGGGAGCTCTCGTCGAGGCTGCGGTCGATCTGGCTGAGCGCCGCGACGCCGGCGCGGATGCCGACGGGCATGTCGCGGAAGATGAAGCAGATGATGAGGATCGCGGCCGTGCCGGTGAGCTCGACCGGCGGCGTGTTGAACGCCATCACGTAGCTCAGTCCGATCACGGTGCCGGGGATCGCGAAGCTCAGCATGGTCACGAACTCGAACGCGGCTTTGCCGGCGAAGCGCTGGCGCACCAGGATGTAGGCCGTGAGCAGGCCCAGCGCCGCCGTCAGCGGCGCCGCGATCAGCGCCGTCTCCATCGTCGTGGCGAAGGACTTCCACGCCCCGCCCGTCCAGAGCAGCCCGTCGGCGCCGCGCTCGATCGAGAACATCTCCGCGAAGTGCCGCAACGTGAAGGAGTTGTCGCGCCCGACATTGGCGACGAAGCCGCCGAACGCGATGGTGCCGTAGACGATGATCGTGATCGCGATCCACGGCAGCGCCGACCAATGGACCGCGCGGCGCACGCCCGCCGGCAGCGGCGCGTGGCGGCCGGAATCGCCCTTGCCGGCGACCGTGGTGTAGGAGCGGTCGCCCAGCCAGCGCGCCTGCGCCACGAACACGACGAGCGCCATCGCCAGCAGCACGATCGCCAGCGCGGCGGCGCGGCCGGGATCGTTCTGGGCGCCGACCAGCGCGAAGTAGATCTGGATCGACAACACGTCGTAGTTGCCGGCCAGGACGATGGGGTTGCCGAAATCGGCGATGCTCTCGAGCATGCCGACGAGGAAGGCGTTGGCCAGCCCCGGCCGCATCAACGGCAGCGTGACGGTCGCGAACAGCCGCGACGGCGGCGCCCGCAGGGTCTGCGCCGCCTCCTCCATCGTCGGGCTGATGCCCTGCACCACACCCGTCATGATCAGGAACGCGATCGGCGTAAAGCTCAGCGTCTGCGCGAACACCATGCCGGGGAAGCCGTAGATCCAGCGCGTCGGCGGCACGCCGAGGGCCGAGTCGAGCCACGTGGTGATGGCGCCGGTGCGGCCGACCAGCAGCACGACGGCGAGACCGACGACGAAGGGCGGCGTGATGATCGGCAGCAGCGCGAACAGCCGCAGCGCGCCCTTCCAGCGGAACTCCATCCGTTCGGCCAGCAGCGCGAAGGCGGTGCCCAGCGCCGTCGTCAGCGCCGCCACGACCAGCGCCAGCAGCAGCGTCTTCCAAAACGTGCCGCAGGTCGCGCCGGCGAGGCATCCGAGCGACCAGATGTCGGTGGCGGCCAGGCGCTCCGCCATCGCCGGCAGCGACCACCCCTCCTCGACGCGCGCCGCGCCGACGAGCACCAACCCGACGGGGAAGAACACGAACAGCAGCGTCGTGCCGACCACCAGGCCGATCGACCCGAGCACGAAGACGTCGCCGCGCAGCGCGCCCCGGCGCGCCCAGCCCTCGCAGAACAGGAACAGCAGCGCCAGCGCCGCCAGCATCCCGCCCCAGCCGAGTCCGAACTGCCGTCCTTCGAAACCCTCGTGGAGACCGCGCAGCCACAGCCACGAATAGCCGCGCGCGCCGATCGCGAAGCCCTGACCGAACAGCCAGACGAGGCCGAGACCGCCGGACAGCACCAGCGTCGCGGAGGCCGCCGCGTCGCCCGGTGGACGGCGCGCGATGGCGAGCGGCGCGAGGAACGCCAGCGCCACCGGCAGGAGCCAGTGCCGGCCATGCGCGAAGATCTGGACGAACGCCGGGGCGGCGTCCTCGCTCCACGGATCGCGCCACCACGACGCCGAGGGGAATCCATCCTCGAGCGCGTACCAAGGCAGGAGGACGAGGCCGGCCCAGCCGACCAGCGTCCACAGACGCGCGGTGCGCGACACGCGCGGCGGACCGGCGCGGGCGGCCGTTACTTGGGCGCGCCCACCTTGGTCTCGGCGTCCCACTTCGCCAGCAGACGCCGGCGCTCCGCGCCCGAACCGTATTTGGCGAAGTCGTAGTCGATCAGCTTGATTTTCGACAGATCGGGGGAATACGGCGACGGCGGCGTGCCGGCGTTGGACGGCGCCTGGAAGCTCTCGCCCTTCTCCGCCATCTTCTGGCCCTCGACCGACAGCGCGAACTCGTAGAACTTCTTGGCGTTCACCATGTTGCGGGCGCCGTCGATGATCGACATCGAGCCGATCTCGTAGCCCGTGCCCTCGCACGGCGCCACGCCCTCGACGGGGAAGCCGCGCTTCTTGTTCATGGCGCCGTCGTGCAGGAACGTGATCGCGATCATGGTCTCGCCGCGTGCGGCGGCCTGGCCCGGCGCCGGGCCCTGCTTGGTGTACTGGTTCACGCTGCCGTGGAGCTGCTTCAGGTACGCGAACGCCTTGTCCTCGCCCATCAGCTGCACCAGCGTCGCGATCACGGTGTAGGCCGTACCCGACGAGTACGGGTTCGACATCTGGATCTCGCCCTTGAACTCCGGCTTCAGGAGGTCCGACCAGCAGGCCGGCGGCGCGATCCCCTTCCGCGCCAGCAGCTCCCTGTTGTAGACGAAGCCGATGGCGCCCATGTAGATGCCGACCACGCGGCCCTGCGAGCGGTCCCACTGCGCCTTGGCCCACGGCAGCAGCTCCTTCAGGCCGGTCGCCTCGTAGCGCGTCGTCAGCCGCTCCTCGGCCGCCTGGAGGTGCGGGTCGCCGGTGCCGCCCCACCAGATGTCGCCCTTGGGGTTCTCCTTCTCGGCCTTGATCTGGGCGTAGGTCTCGCCGGTGCCCTTGCGCGTGTAGGCGACGTCGACGCCGGTCCGGCGGGCGAACTCGTCGGACATCGCCTTGCACCACTCCTCGTTGGCGGTGCAGTAGAGGTTGAGCTTGCCCTGGGCGAGCGCGGCCTGCGCGAGGCCGAACGTCAGAGACGCGGCGACGACGGCGCGTATCGTGCGGTTGGCGGACATCGTGTTCTCCCCGTTCTCGACCCCGCCGCAATATGACCACGCGCGTCGGCGGCAGTCGAGACGGCGGCCCTCAGATGTGGCGCAGCAGCAGCTCGTGCGTGGCGCGGATCGCCGCCATGTCGCCGGGCTTTGGATTCCAGTTGATCGCGAGGCCGTCGCCCAGCCGCCGCGGCAGGACGTGGATGTGGAAGTGCGGCACGCTCTGCGCCGCGCCCGGCCCGTTGGCCTGGATCAGGTTGACGCCGTCGGGTTTCAGCGCCGCGTCGACCGCCGTGGCGACGCGCTTGGCGGTCGCCGCGACAGCGCCGATCGTCTCCGCGGGGATATCGAGGATCGTGGGCCAATGCCCCTTGGCGATCGCCAGCGCATGGCCTTCGCCGGCCGGATTGATGTCCATGAACGCCAGCGTGGCGCCGTCCTCGAACAGACGGAAGCACGGGATCGTCCCCGCGACGATCCGGCAGAACACGCAATCATGGTCCACCGGATGGGACATCGCCGGCCTCCTCGACAATCCGAACGTGGCCGGGGCATGCTAGCCCGGACTTCACGCCACGAGAACCGGCAGGACGATGACCGATACCCGCACCCGACGCACCGGCCCCCTGTGCCGCTTCCGCGTGCTCGACCTGACGCGCGCCCGCGCGGGACCCACGGCGGCCCGGCAGCTCGCCGACTGGGGCGCCGACGTCATCAAGGTCGAGGACGCCGCGGCCGCCGACATCCTCGGCGGCGGCCGTCTCGGCAGCGACTTCCAGAACCTGCAGCGGAACCGGCGCTCGATCACGCTCGACCTGAAACAAGCCGAGGGCCGCGAGGTCTTCCACAAGCTGGTGAGGAGCGCCGACGTCGTGGTCGAGAACTACCGGCCCGGCGTCAAGAAGCGGCTCGGGCTGGACTACGCGACGCTGCGGGCCGTCAACCCGCGCATCGTTCTGGGCAGCATCTCCGGATTCGGCCAGACCGGCCCCTACGCCGACCGGCCGGGCTACGACCAGATCGCGCAGGGCATGAGCGGCCTGATGTCGGTGACCGGGCTGCCGGGACAGGGACCGGTGCGCGCCGGCATCGCGGTGGCCGATTCCAGCTCGGGACTCTACCTCGCCTTCGGCATCGTCACGGCGCTGCTCGAGCGCGAGGTGTCGGGCGAGGGCCAATGGGTGCACACCTCGCTACTGCAGTCGCTGATCGCGCTGTGCGATTTCCAGGCGGCGCGGTGGACGATGGACGGCAAGGTGCCGCCGCAGGCCGGCAACGACCATCCCACCGGCATCCCGACCGGCGTGTTCCCGACCAGCGACGGCCACATCAACATCGCGACCTCGCCGGGACCGATCTGGGAGCGCTTCTGCGCCATCATGAAGCGCGATGACTGGAAGACCGACGAGCGCTTCGCGACGCCGCCGGCGCGCTCGAAGAACCGCGTCGAGATTAACACCCAGATCGCCGCGATCACGCGGACGGACACCAGCGCGCACTGGGTCGACGCGCTCAACGCCGGCGGCGTGCCGTGCGGGCACATCTACTCGATGGACCAGGTGTTCGCGGACGTCCAGGTCGCGCACAACCGGATGGCGATACCCGTGACGCATCCCAAGCTCGGCGAGATCTCGCTGATCAACCAGCCGATCGGGATGAGCCGCACGCCGAACGAGGCGCGCCGTCCGGCGCCCGACGCGGGCGAGCACTCCGACGAGATCCTGGCGGAGGTCGGGATGTCGGCGGCCGAGATCGCCGGGCTGCGCGCCCGCAAGGTCGTCTGACGCGCGCGTCAGCGCGCGCGCAGACCGAGGATGTAGGCGATCAGGTCGTCCTGCTCGCGCCGCGTCAGCGAAAGATCGGGCATCCGGCCATGCGGGCCCGACAGCAGACCGCGCAGGCCGTCGGCGCTCGTGGTCCGCGCGTCGGCGATCGCTTGGAAGGCCGGTACGCCATCGGCGCGGCCGGCGGCCTGGCCGGGCCCCACGACATGGCAGTCGGCGCACCAGCGCCGCGCCAAAGCGGCCCCGGCCTCGATGTCGGCCGCCGCCGCGGGCGCGGAGAGGCCGACGGTCACGGCGAGCGCGGCGAGCGCGAGCGACGGTCGCGGAGCGCGCGGCATCGTCACAACAGGTAGATGCCGTGCGCCTGCACGGCGAGATGGCTTTCGACCCGTTTGATCCCCGGGACGCTCTCGATCGCGATGCGGCAAGCCTCGGCCTGCTCCGGGCTGTCGGCGTACCCCCACAACTCCGCCACGCCGTCGCGCACGATGACGTTCTTGACGCTGGCGTGCGACCACGATTGGCGGGCGAGGAGCGCGTTGACCTCGCGGCGCAGGGCCGCATCGTCGACCGCCGCGATCGGCACCTTGCTGACGCCGGCGATCAGCGCCTGCAGGAGATTGGCGCGGCTGACGATACCGACGATCCGCCCGTCGCGCGTGATCGGCAGGCGCTTGACGCGCCGCTTGTCCATCGCCTCGGCGATCTCGCCCAGCGGGGTGTCCTCGGACGCCGTGGCGACGTCCTTCGTCATCACGTCGCGGACCAGCCGCCCGTGGGCCTTGATGTAGTCGGACGCCAGATGGTCGCCGTCGGTGAACGCCGCCGACCACCAGGACCGCCGCTTCGCCGAGCCGATCTCCTCGCGGCGGATCAGGTCGGCCTCGCTGACGATGCCCAGGATCCGGCCGTCGGCGTCGACCACGGGCAGCGCGCTGACGCGCTCGCCGAGCAGCATGCGCGCCGCCTCCAGCACCGTGGCCTCAGGCCCGATGCAGACGACGCCGCGCGTCATCACGTCGCTGGCTTTCATGGACGGCTCCCTCACGGTCACTCCATGGGGAAGTCTCCACCTATCCGAACCGGCCAGCCTTGATCTGCGGCAATCCCCGGCGGACGCGCGCCGTCAGCCGGCGGCGCCCAGCGCCGCCTCGATCCAGGCGGCGGCGTCGAGCAGCGCGTCGTCCTCGCCCGGCGCGGCGATCAGCTGGATGCCGATCGGCAGGCCGCGCTTGCCCTTGCCCGCCGGCAGCGTGAGGCAAGGCACGCCCAGCAGCGTCCAGACACGGTTGAACACCGGATCGCCGGTGCGCTCGATGCCCTCCGGCGCCTCGTCCGGGGCGGCCGGCGCCAGCCACACCTCGCCGGCACCGATCATCCGCGCGACGTCCGCGCGCCGCGCCGCCATCTCCGCGCGCGCCGCCGCGAGACGCGCCGGCGGAATCGCGCGGCCGTCGGCGACCTGGGCCTTGAAGCCCTCGCTGATCAGATCGGGGCCGCGGGCGATGTAGCCGTCGAATATCGGCACCATCTCGGGAAACATGACGGTCTTATGCGTCTCGACGAGACGGTCCCACGCGGGTGGGGACACGACGGTGAACCCCGGCGCGCCCGCGGCCGTCAGCTTCGCGAACGCGCCCTCGACGGTCTTGCGCGCCACCGCCGAGGCCGACGGCCACTCCGCCGTCCGGCACAGACCGATGCGCGGCATCAGCGGCAGCACACGGCCGCGCGCGCGCGGCTCGAGCGCGGCGCGCACCGGCCCGAGATCGGCGACGCGACGGGCGAAGACGCCGAGCGTGTCGAACGACGGGGCCAGCGCATGGATTCCGCCGTGTCGGTCCAGCCCAGCGTGCCCTTGTAGCCGACGACGCCGCAGTACGACGCCGGCCGGATCACCGAGCCGGCCGTCTGCGTGCCGAGCGCGACCGGCACCATGCCGTCGGCGACGGCGGCGGCCGACCCGCTCGACGAGCCGCCGGGCGTGTGCCGCAGGCCGCGCGGATTGCGCGTCTTGCCGGGGTGGAACGAGGCGAACTCGGTGGACACGGTCTTGCCGAGCACGATCGCGCCGGCCGCCCGCATCGTGGCGACGCAGGTCGCGTCGCGCGCCGGCCGGTGGCCGGGGAACATGCGCGAACCGTAGGTGGTCGGCAGATCGCCAGTGTCGATCACGTCCTTGACCCCGACCGGCAATCCGGCGAGCGGCCCCGCCGGACCGGAGTCGGCCGCGCGCAGGGCGCCGTCGCGGTCGACGATCTCCCACGCGCCGACCTCCGCCTCACGCGCGTCGATCCGGGCGAGGCACGCCTCGACCACGGCGCGTGCGCCACCCGGCGCGCGGGCGCGCTCCAGCGCCTCAAGGGCTGTCGGGCACAACGCGGCGTCGTTCATGTCGATTCCTTCCCGATGTCGAATTCCGTCTCAGCCGGCGGCGCCGTCGCGCGGGAAGGCGCGGACGCCGCCCCACGCCAGAGCCAGCCAACCCGCGATCATCGCAAGTCCGCCCAACGGCGGCACCATGCCCGGCCAGCGCGGCCCGCCGAACGCCAGGACGTAGAGCGCGCCGCAAAACAGGAGGATTCCCGCGGTGAAGAGTTGCGCCGCGCGCACGAACGGCGCCGCCCGCGTCTGCCGGTACAACGCCAGCGCCGCCAGCATCGCCAGGACATGCCAGAGCTGGAAGCGCACGGCGGTGTCGACCAGCGCCACGCCGCGCGCGCCGGCGACCGCCTCCAGCCCGTGCGCCGACCAAGCGCCCATCGCCACAGCGACGGCGCCGAGGACGCCGGCCAGCGCCACGAGCGTTCCGGTCCGGGTAACGCCCCCATTCGCGGACGCGCTCAAGCGGCGTCTCCGGGGATGGTGCCGGCCGGCAGCGCCGCGCAATGGTCGTGGATCGCGCCGGGGCGCGTGAACCACACGCGGTCCCGCCGGGGATGCTCGACGATGTGGCGCAGCGCCTCGCGCAGCGCGCGCAGCCGGTAGGGCTGACCGACGATCATCGTGTGCAGCGCGATGCCGCAGACCAGCGGCTGCTTCTCCGATTGCGCCAGCATCTCCTCGAACTGGCCGACGATCATGTCGCGGAACTGCTCGGCGCTGTGGTGCCGCACCAGGATCTGCGGCGAATCGTTGATCTCCAGCGGATACGGCAGCGACAGCAGCCGGCCGGCCCGCGTGCGCATCCACACCGGCTGGTCGTCGGCCGGCCAGTCCATCTGGAAGGCGTAGCCGCTCTCCTTCAACAGATCGGGCGTGTGGTGGCTGTTCGACATCCACGGCCCCATCCAGCCGCGCACCTTCTGACCGGCTTTCTCGGCGATGCGGTCGCGCACGTACTCGAGCAGCCGGCGCTCGTCGTCCTCCCACATCTGGCCCTGGCGCTCGGCGTTGGTGCGGCCGTGGCCGATGATCTCGTCGCCCCGCCTGACGATCGCCTCGACGATCCCCGGCGCGTGGTCGAACACCGAGGTGTTGCAGAGATGCGCCGCCGGCAGGCCGAGCTGGTCGAGCAGCTCCAGCACGCGCCAGACGCCGACCCTGTTGCCGTAGTCGCGCCACGCGAAGGTGCGCGGATCGGGTTGCGGCAGCTCCGCCGACAGGGCGTGGCCGATCCCGCTGGCGTAGGCGAAGTGCTCGATGTTCAAGCCGATATAGACGGCCAGCCGCTTGCCCCCGGGCCAGTCGTAGACCGGCCGGTCGACGATGGCCGAGTAGGCGTAGCGGTCGTGGTACGGCAGTTTCAGCATGCCCGGTCTCCGGCGCGCGGTCTTGGATCGCGGACCGTAGCACGGCCGGCGCGCCGCGCGACGCCCCCGCTAGGCCAGCGCCAGCGCGAGCTGCGGCGGGTCTTCGGCGGCCGCCGGCCCGAGATTCGACAGCGCCACGCCCAGCAGCCGGACCGGCTGGCCGAGCGGAAAGACGTCGCGCACCAGCTCGACGACGCAGCGCGAAGCCGCCTCCTTGTCGGCGAACGGCGCCGGCGCGGTGCGGCTGCGTGTGAGCTGCTGGAAGTCGGCGTAGCGCACCTTCACCGTGAGCGTCCGACCGTGGATCCCGGTCCGCTCGCAATAGGACCACACGTTCTCGAACAGCGGCGTCAGCGCCGCCTCGACCGCCTCCGGGCGCGCCAGATCCTGGAAGAACGTGGTCTCCGCCCCGACGGATTTGCGCGGCCGGTCCGGGACCACGGCGCGCTGATCCTCGGCGCGCGCGATGGCGTGGTAGTGGGCGCCGGACTTGCCGAACTTCCCGCGCAGGAATTCCAGCGGCTTCTCCCGCAGGTCGGCGCCGGTGAAGATCCCCAGCGCGTTCATCTTGGCGGCGGTCACGGGCCCCACGCCATGGAACTTCCCGACCGGCAGCGCGGCCACGAAATCCAGCCCCATCGCCGGCGTTATCACGTACTGGCCGTTCGGCTTGCGATGGTCGGACGCCAGCTTGGCGAGGAACTTGTTGTAGGAGATCCCCGCCGACGCCGTGAGCCCGGTGCGTTCGGCGATGCGGGCGCGGATCTCGGAGGCGACCGCCGTCGCGGTGGAGATGCCCTTCAGGTTCGCCGTGACGTCGAGATAGGCCTCGTCGAGCGAGAGCGGCTCGACCAGCGGCGTGTACTCCGCGAAGATCGCGCGGATCTGCTGGGATATCTCCTTGTAGACGGCGAAGCGCGGCTTCACGAACACCAGCTCCGCGCACAGGCGCCGCGCCTTGACCGACGGCATCGCCGAGCGCACGCCGAACTTGCGCGCCTCGTAGCTGGCGGCGGCGACCACGCCGCGTTCGCGGGAACCGCCGACCGCGACCGGCCGGCCGCGCAACGACGGGTCGTCGCGCTGCTCCACGGAGGCGAAGAACGCGTCCATGTCGACGTGGATGATCTTGCGGACCGCCGGCGGCTCCATGTCCGATCATCCCGCGGGAGGCGCGCCACGGGCAACGGCGACGGCGGTGCGGCCGCGGCCGGCCGATGCTAGGCTCATTCCGTTGACCGCGGCGGACGGAAGGTTGGCGATGGGAATGGGAGACCTCTCGGCGAGACGGGACCGGGCGCTGGGCGCCGGCGCGCCGCTGTTCTATGACCAGCCGCTGCACATCGTGCGCGGCGAGGGCGTGCATCTCTACGACGCCGACGGCCGCCGCTACGTCGACATGTACAACAACGTGCCCTGCGTCGGCCACGCCAACCCGCACGTCGTCGAGGCGATGGCCCACCAGCAGGCCACGCTCAATGTGCACAGCCGCTACCTGCACGAGGGTATCGTCGCCTTCGCCGAGCGGCTCGCGGCGCTGCACGGCCCCCGGATCGAAAGCGTGGTCTTCACCTGCTCCGGCACCGAGGCCAACGAGGTGGCGCTGCGCATGGCGCGCATGGCCACCGGCAAGGCCGGCATCGTCTGCACCAACGCCACGTACCACGGCAACAGCGAGGCGGTCGGCGCGCTGACCCGGCTCGACGCCGAGCGCAACGCCGGCGGCGACGTGCGCGCGATCCCGTTTCCGGAGCTCTACCGCCCGCTCGTGCCCGGCGCCGACGGGGCCGCGCTGGCCGACGCCCATCTCGAGCGCCTGCGACGCGCGATCCAGGCGTTCGAGGACGACGGTACGGGGTTCGCCGGTCTGATCGTGTGCTCGATCTTCGCCAACGAGGGCCTGCCCGACGTACCCGCCGGATTCATGGCGCGCGCCGCCGAGATGGTCCGCGCCGCCGGCGGACTCGTGATCGTCGACGAGGTGCAGGCCGGCTATTGCCGGACCGGCCGCTGGTGGGGCTACGAGGGCGCCGGTTTCGCACCGGATATCGTCGTCACCGGCAAGCCGATGGGCAACGGCCTGCCGCTGGCGGCGGCGGCGGCGGGCAAGGCGCTGGTCGACGGCTTCCGTGCCAAGACGCGCTACTTCAACACCTTCGCGTCGAGCCCGCTGCAGGCCGCAGTCGGCATGGCGGTGCTGGACGTCATCGAGCGGGAAGGACTACGCGGGAGCGTCGCCGCGGTCGGCGCGGCCTTGAAGGCGGCGCTGGTGGAACGCAAGGCCCGGTGCGCCGCGATCGGCGACGTCCGCGGCCAGGGGCTCTTCATCGGCGTCGAGATGATCTCCGACGGCGACGGCAAGACACCGGACCGCGACCGCGCCGTGGCCGTCGTCAACCGCCTCAAGGACAAGGGCTTCCTGACGAGCAACGCCGGCGCCTTCGGCAACGTCGTGAAGATCCGGCCTCCCTTGGTGTTCACCCAGGAGAACGCCGCGGAGTTCCTCGTGGCGTTCGACGCGACCATCGCCGAGCTCCATGGATAAGGCGGACGCCGAGCGGATCTTCACGGCGCCCGCGCGCGCGGCGCTGGCGGCGTTTCCGGTCGAGCCGGCCGACCTCGCGCTCGTCTCGACATCGGAGAACATCACCTTCCGCGTCGTCGACCGGCGCGACGGCGCGGCCTACGTGCTGCGCCTGCACCGCCCCGGCTACCACACGCTGGAGGAGCTCGTCGCCGAGCGGGTGTGGATCCGCGCGCTGGGCGACGCCGGCGTCGGGGTGCCGATTCCGGTCCTGGCGCGCGACGGCGGCGACTACGTGTCCGTCGACGTGCCCGCCACCGGAGAACGACGCCACGCCGGCATGGCGCGCTGGACCGAGGGCGAACTGCTGTCGGCCGTTCTCGAACGGGCCGACGACGCCGCGGTCGCGCGGTGTTTCGCCCAGCTCGGCGCGATCGCGGCGGCGATCCACGACCAGTCGGCGGCGTGGCGGCCGCCCGCGTCCTTCCGGCGCCACACGCTCGACGTCGACGGGCTGATCGGGGACGCGCCGTTCTGGGGGCCGTTCTGGGAGCACGCCGCGCTGTCGGCGCGCGAGCGGCGGGCGTTGCTGCGGGCGCGCGACCTCATGCGCGACGCGCTGCGGCGCCACGGCCGCGACCCGGCCGTGTTCGGCCTGATCCACGCCGACATGCACCCCGGCAACGTCCTGGTCGACGGCGACCGCCTGACCGTGATCGATTTCGACGACTGCGCCTTCGGCTGGCACCAGTACGAGATCGCCGTCGCGCTGGTCCACTACGAGACGGCGCCGAACTTCGCGGTCATGGAGCGCGCCTTCCTCGCCGGCTACCGGGCGCGGCGCGCGATCTCCGACGCGGCGCTGGCGCTGCTGCCGATGTTCCGGCTGATCCGCGGCATGGTGCAGATCGGCTGGTACCATCAGCGCCCCGAGCACGCGCCGACGGCGTTCTTCCACGCGATGAAGGCGAGCGTCTGCGCCGCCTGCGAGGCCTTCGAACCGCCGGTGTGACGGCGCGCTCCCCCGGTCTTGAAGCGGGCGGCGCTTCGCGACACGATTGGCGGAAGGCCGGCCGGCCTCCGCCGGCGCCGCGGAGGAAACGACGATGAAGGATCTCGCCGGACGGATCGCCGTCATCACGGGCGGCGGCACGGGCATGGGCCGCGAGCTCGCGCGCCAGCTCGTGGCCGAGGGCTGTCACGTCGCGATGTGCGACGTCTCCGCCAAGGCGATGGCCGAGACGCGCCGCCTGTGCGAGGCCGACGGCCTGCCGCAGGGACTGCGCGTGACCGCGCACGTCGCCGACGTCTCCGACGAGGCGCAGGTCGCGCGCTTCCGAGACGAGGTGGCGGCCGGGCACGACACCGACAAGATCCACCTTCTGTTCAACAACGCCGGCATCGGCGGCGGCGGCAGCATGATCGTCAACGGCCGCGACGAGTGGGAGCGCACGTTCAACGTCTGCTGGGGCGGCGTCTACTTCGGCGTGCGCGCCTTCCTGCCGATGCTGATGGCCGCCGACAAGGGCCACATCGTCAACACCAGCAGCGTCAACGGCTTCTGGGCCTCGGTCGGGCCGACCACGCCGCACACCGCCTACTGCGCCGCGAAGTTCGCGGTGAAGGGCTTCACCGAGGCGCTGATGACGGACCTGCGGCTCAACGCGCCCCATGTGAAATGCTCGGTGGTGATGCCCGGCCACATCGGCACCTCGATCGTCTCGAACTCGCGCAAAGTGCAGAGCGGCAACGAATCGGAGGAGATGAACGCCAAGGAGCTCGCCCAGGCGCGCGCCCGCATCGCCTCGATGGGCATGGACGCCACGGCGATGTCCGACGAGCAGGTGCGCGGCATCGTCGCGGACCGCGCGCGCCGCTTTCTCGAGGAGGCGCCGACCACGGCGGCGCAGGCCGCCACGATCATCCTCGACGGGGTGAAGGCTGGACGCTGGCGCATCCTCGTCGGCGACGACGCGCACCGCATCGACCAGCGCGTGCGCGAGGCGCCGGAGCGGGCCTACGAGCCCGAATTCTTCCAGAGCTTCGCCGCCGAGGTCGGCTGGAAGGTCGGACGTTAGCTCTGTCTCAAGACGAACGGAGGTCCATGGCGCCGAAGTCCGCTGCCGGGTCGTCGACTACCCGCAACTATCAATCACCCGCGATGTCAGCGTCCCGGCCACGGCTCGCACGCCGATCCGTCGTTATCCCGGTCATGCGATGGCCAGTATCCTGGATCACCCCATCTTGCCGGCGCTAGACCGACGGCGCGCGCCGCGTCGCAATTGCGGGCGGACATCCAATGGCGGACGGTCACGTCGGCAGGCCATGGGCTTTCAATGAGCTTGACCGCAGCGAAGCCAAGGATACCGATTGCGAGCACGGCCGCACGATGGCCCGAGCGAAACTTGAACCTCGGGCCCAGCACAATGCGCCCGGCACGCTGTGCCCAGCGTACCGGCCCTCGTCCGCCCGAAGGTTTGGCGACGGAGTAGCGCCAATCATCGCCGCAGCGGCGGAAAGGTCGAAATCTCATATCGAATATTCAAGATACCCAACAATTGTCTGAAGAATAACAGAAACACGCATATCGGACAAATCCCGACAATCGGGGTGTGGCGGACTCGCATGGCGCACAGCGCGGAAGGCGCCCCTGCGCCCCGCCACCCTTGCCACCGGCGCGCCGGCGGTGCGACCATCACGGCGCGGGTTTCGTGCGTCCGGGTCGACCCAGGGGGGACACCATGCGGATAGCGATCGTCAACGCGCTGCGCCTCGCCGCCGTCTGCGCCGCCGTCTGGACCGCCGCCGGCGCGGCGCGGGCCCAGACCAACGTGATGTTCGTGTTCGACGCGTCGGGCTCGATGCGGACGGCGGTGGGGGCCGACACGCGCATCGCCATCGCCAAGCGGGCGATGGACGGCGCGCTCAAGGAGACGCCCGCGGGCACGCGGCTCGGCCTGATGATGTACGGCCACCGCCGGGCCGGGGACTGCACCGACATCGAACTGGTCTCGCCGGTCGGCGCCGACGACGCCACGACGATCGCGCGCATCATCCAGGCGGTGCAGCCCAAGGGCGAGACGCCGATCGCCGAGGTGCTGCGCCAAGCGGCGCGGAACTTCGCGCCGCTGCGCGGCCAGAGTAACAGCATCGTGCTGGTGACCGACGGCATCGAGGAGTGCCGCGGCGATCCCTGCGCCGCGGCGCGCGAGATCAAGGCGGCGGGCCTCGACCTCAAGGTGCACGTCGTCGGCTTCGCGCTGAGCGACGCCCAGCGCAAGGCGATCCAGTGCGTGCCCGACACGACGGGCGGACGCTATTTCGACGCGCGCGACGCCGGCGGCCTGACTCGCGCGCTGGGCGAGGTGCGCCAGCAGACGGCGCAGGCGGCTCAGCCGCCGCCGCCACCACCGCCGCAGGCGGCAGCGCCCCCACCCCCACCCCCACCCCCGCCGCCGCCTCCACCCGCGGCGCGCACGAACCTGCTGGCGCCCGCCAATGGCGGCGAGGTGGCGATGTCGCACCATGCGATGTGGGAGCGGACGATCGACCAGAAGCTCGACCAGATCTACTGGGTACCGCCCGGCGCCGAGGCGGTGTTCGGCTTCCGCGGCGGCCAGGCCGCGAAGTTCGACACCTTCGCGGTGTTCCTGCCGGGCGCCGACGGCGGCAACGTCAAGGACATCGAGCTGTCGGCCGGCGACGACGGGCCGACCGGCGCGTTCCGGCCGCTCGGCTCGGTCACGACCGCCAACGGCCGCCTGCGCGACGGCTGGCAGGAGTTCAAGATCCCGGAGACCACCGCGAAATACCTCAAGGTGCGCTTCGTGGGCTCTCACAAGGGCGGCCAAGGATATCTCTACGAGCTGCGCCTTCTCGGCGAGCTGCCGCCGCTCGATGGACCGGCCGCCGGCACCGCCGCGCCGGCGCCGCGCGCCAACCTGCTGGCGCCGGCGCAGGGCGGCGAGGTCGCGATGTCCAGCCACGTCATGTGGGAGCGCACGATCGACGGCAAGCTCGACCAGATCTACTGGGTGCAGCCCGGCGCCGAGGCGGTGTTCGCCTTCCGCGGCGGCCAGCCGGCGACGTTCGACGGCTTCGCGGTCTATCTGCCGGGCACCGACAAGGGCAACGTCAAGGACCTCGAGCTGTCGGCGGGCGACGACGGGCCGACCGGCGCGTTCCGTCCGATCGGCGTCGTCACCACGATCAACGCCCGCATGCGCGACGGCTGGCAGGAATTCAAGATCCCGGAGACGACCGCGAAGTTCCTCAAGGTGCGGTTCGTCGGCTCGCACGGCGGCGGCCAGGGCTATCTCTACGAGCTGCGCCTCCACGGGCAGGCGGCGGCCGGTGCCGCGTCGGCGTCGCCCGCGGCGCCGGCCGCCGCGCGCACCGACATGCTGGCGACGGCGCAGGGAGGCGTGGTGGCGATGTCCAGCCACGAGATGTGGGACCGCACGGTCGACGGCAAGCTCGACCAGATCTACTGGGTGCAGCCCGGCGCCGAGGCGGTGTTCTCGTTCCGCGCCGGACAGGCCGTGAAGTTCGACGCGTTCGCGGTGTATCTCCCCGGCGCCGACAAGGGCAACGTCAAGGAGCTCGAGCTGTCGGCCGGCGACGACGGGCCGACCGGCGCGTTCCGTCCGCTGGGAACCATCACGACGGTGAACGCCCGGCTACGCGACGGCTGGCAGGAGTTCAGGATTCCGGAGACCACCGCGAAGTTCCTCAAGGTGCGGTTCGTGACCTCGCATGGCGGCGGCCAGGGGTATCTCTACGAGCTGCGCCTGTTCGGCGCGGCGGTCCCCGGCACCGCGGCGCCGGCGGCGGCCAATCCGTTAGCGCGGCCCCGGATCGATGCGCTGAGCGCGGCGGCCGGCGGCGAACTCGTGTTCTCGACACAGGAGCTGTGGCGGCGGACCGTCGACCGCAAGCTCGACCAGATCTACTGGTTCCAGCCCGGGTCGGAGGCGGTGTTCGGTTTCCGCGATGGCGCGCCGGCGAAGTTCGACGCCTTCGCCGTGTTTGTGCCCGGCACCGACAAGGGCAACGTCAAGGACCTCGAGTTGCTCGCCGGCGACGAGGGGCCGACCGGCGCGTTCCGCCCGGTCGGCGTGGTCACCACCGTCAACGCCCGGATCGGCGATGGTTGGCAGGAGTTCAAGATCCCGGAGACGACCGCGAAATACGTGAAAGTGCGGTTCGTCGGCTCGCACGGCGGCGGGCAGGGATACCTCTACGAGCTGCGGCTGTTCGGGCCGGCGCCTTAGAGCGCGCGACTCAGGGCTGCGTCTCGGCCTTCGGCTTCCACTCGTCCACCACGCGCTCGGCCGCCGCGATCTGCGCGACCGTCAACGACAAGCCGACGATGCCGCGGGCGATCTCCACCCTCCGCCTCTCCTCAGGCGGAAAGCGTGACGCGGCCAACGAGAGCCACGCGTACGCCTGGATGCCGTCGATGGCGACGCCACGTCCATTCGCGCACATCTCGCCCAGCGCGTACTGCGCTTCGGGATCGCCCTGCTCCGCCGCCCTCCGATACCACCGCGCCGCGATCGCATGGTCGCGCGCGACGCCCCAGCCGTTGTCGAACAGGACGCCGAGGACGCGCTGGGCACGCTCGTCGCCACGTTCCGCCGCCCGGCCGAACCAGCGAGCGGCGTCTCCCTCGTCCCGCGGGACGCCCTTTCCAGTGAAACGCATGGTGCCAAGCTCGTACTGGGCGGCGCGGTCCCCCGCCTCCGCGAGCGGCGACAACAACTGGAGCGCGGTGGCGTGGTCGCCACGCGCCCGGGCCGCGAGCGCGTCGTCGATCGGCCCCGCCGACGCGGGCGGACAGAAGAACAGAGCCGCCGCCAACGCGCCGACGACAGCCTGGTACGCGGACCGGCGGCGTCCGCGCGCATGTCGAAACTCGATGGAAGGATCGGGGGCGGGAATGGTGGGCGCACCAGGGCTCGAACCTGGGACCCGCTGATTAAGAGTCAGCTGCTCTACCAACTGAGCTATGCGCCCATTCCCGCCGGCTTCCGGCCGCGGCCGGTGAGCGGCGCGGTATATAGCGGCGCGGTCCATCGCTGTCCATAGGGGATAAACCCGGTCATGGCCGCGGCACCACCTGGTCGCGGTGGACGCTTATCCCCAGCAGCAATCCGCACGCGAACATCACCGTCAGCATCGCCGTGCCGCCGTAGCTGACGATCGGCAGCGGGATGCCGACCACCGGCAGCAGCCCGATCACCATGCCGCAGTTGATGAACACGTAGAGGAACACGGTGATGGCGACGCCGATCGCCAGAAGGCGGCCGAAATGGCTGCGGGCGCGCAGCGAGACGACGTAGCCGTATAGGATCAGCGCGGCGTAGAGCGCGATCAGCAGCAGCGCGCCGCGCAGCCCGGTCTCCTCGGCCCACATCGTGAAGATGAAGTCGGTCTGCTTCTCCGGCAGGAAGTTGAGCGCCGACTGGGTGCCCAGCCCGAACCCCTTGCCGAGGACGCCGCCCGAGCCGATCGCGATCTTCGACTGGAGGATGTGGTAGCCGGCGCCCAGCGGATCGAGGTCGGGATCGAGGAAGATGCGCACGCGGTTGCGCTGGTACTCGTGCATCAGTTTCCACGCCACCGGCAGGCTGGCGGCGGCCAGCGCGATCGCCAGCAGGAACTTCCACAGCTTGACGCCGGCCACGAACATCACGGCGCCGCCGGTGCCCATCAGCATCAGCGCGGTGCCGAGATCGGGCTGCACCATCACCAGTCCGACCGGCACGATGATCGCCAGCACCGCCGGCACGACGTACACGACGCGCCCCACCTGCTCCTTGCTGAGGCTGTGGAAGTAGCGCGCCAGCGCCAGGATCAGCGCCACCTTCATCAGCTCCGACGGCTGGAGCTGGAAGAATCCGAGGTCGAGCCATCGCTGCGCGCCCATGGCGCCCTTGCCCTTGAGGTCGACGGCGATCAGCAGCAGCACCGCCAGCGCGTAGGCCGGATAGGCCAGGCGCATCCAGACGCGGATGTCGACCAGCGCCACGACGAGCATGAGGCCGGCGGCGGCCGCGAAACGCATCGCGTGCTTGGCGGCCCACGGATCGGGCTTCATGCCGCCGGCCGAATAGAGCGCGGCGTAGCCGACGCCGGCGAGGCCGGCGAGGATCAGGACCAGCCGCAGATCGATGCGCCTGATCTTGTCGAGCAGCGTCAGTTCCGGCTGGGCGTTGGCGAGGCTCATCGCGCGCCGTCCTTCGGCTTGGCCGGATCGGCCGTCGGCGGCGCCTCGGCGAGGCTGCCGCCGCCGACCACGGCGGCGTTCTTGAAGCGGTCGGGCCGGCGCGACGGATCGATCTTCTGGGTCTGGATCAGGATATCGCGCGTGATCGGCGCGGCGGTCTTGGAGCCGCCCATGCCGTGCTCGACGATCAGCGCGCAGGCGTAGCGCGGATTCTCGACCGGGGCGTAGCCGACGAACAGCGCGTGGTGCCGCAGGTGCCAGGGCAGCTCCTCCTGGGACATCTTGCGGTCGCGCTCGCTCTCGGTGATGCGCTTGACCTGCGACGTGCCGGTCTTGCCGGCCATCGCCATGCCGCGCTCGAGGATGCGCGATCCGCCGGCGGTGCCCAGGCCGTGGTTCACGACCATGTTCATGCCCTCCTGCACGGCCTTCAGGTTGACCGGGTTCAGGCGCATGCTCGGCGCGTCGGGCTTGTTCCGGACCTCCGGCGGACGCAGCGGCTCGCCCTTCCCGGCGCGGGCCGCCACCAGCCGCGGCTTGACCTCGAAGCCGCCGTTGGCGATGCGCGCCGTCATGACCGCGAGCTGCAGCGGCGTCGCCAGCATGTCGCCCTGGCCGATGCCGAGGTTGTAGGTGTCGCCGATTCCCCACGGCGCGCCGGCGCGCTCCTGCTTCCAGCCGCGGGTCGGCTGCAGGCCGCCGGATTCCTCCGGCAGGCCCGCTTCGGTCGGCTTCCCGAATCCCAGCCGGTGCGCCATGTCGGCGATGCGGTCGACGCCGGCGCGCTTGGCCGCCTCGTAGAAATAGCAGTCGCAGGACTGCGCCAGCGCCTCCAGCAGGTTCGGCGAGCCGTGGCCGGCGGGATGGATCCAGCAGTACTTCTTCTGCTTGATGCCCGGCATCTCGATGAAGCCGTTGCACGGAAGCCGGTCCCAGACGCCGAGCACCTTGCCCTCGAGGGCGGCGAGCGCGGTGACCATCTTGTAGGTCGAGCCCGGCGGATAGACGCCCTGGGCGGCCTTGTTGAGCAGCGGCTTCTTCGGATCCGCGAGCAGCTCCTGCCACTCCGCCTGCGTCACGCCGCGCGCGAAGGTGTTGTTGTCGTAGCTCGGCACCGACACCATCGAGAGGATGTCGCCGGTCACCACGTCCATCACCACGGCGGCGGCGCTCTGGTCCTTGAGGCGCTCGACGACGTACTTCTGGAGCTCGAGGTCGAGCGTCAGCAGCAGGTTGGCGCCGGCCTCGGGCTCGGTCCGGTCGAGCTCGCGCACGACGCGGCCGACCGCGTTGACCTCGACCTGGATGGCGCCCTCGGTACCGCGCAGATCGCGGTCGGCGCCCTTCTCGACGCCCTTCTTGCCGATGCGCAGGCTCGGCAGGCGCTCGAGCGTCTGGTCCGGGTTGTCGCGCAGGTCCTCCGGCGACACGCGGCCGATGTAGCCGACGATGTGGCTCGCCAGGTCGGGATGGAAGTAGTCGCGGGTCTGGCCGAGCTCGGTCGAGACGCCGGGCAGCTCGGGCGCGTTGAACTCGATCTGCGCCACCTGCTCCCAGCTCAGGTTCTCGCGCACCAGCACCGGCGCGAAGCTGCGGTTGCGCCTGAGCTGCTCGACGATGCGCTGCCGCTCCCGCTCGCCGATCGGCACGACGTGCTCGAGGCGCTCGAGCACCTGCTCGGCCTGCTTCAGCGCCTCCGACAGCCGGCCGCGGTCGGCGCTGATGAGGACGCGGAAATTGTTGCGGTTGGCGGCCAGTGGCTCGCCGGTGCGGTCGAAGATCAGCCCGCGCGACGGCGGCAGGAAGCGCGGCTTGATCCGGTTCTCCTTGTCGAGGACCTGGTACTTGCCGATCTCCACCGTCTGGAGGCGGTAGAGCTGCGCGCCGAGCGTGCCGAGCAGGCCGATCTTGAGGCCGCCGAGCACCAGCGCGCGGCGGCTGAACATCGTGTACCGGTCGGAATCGCGCCTCATCGCCGGTTGCCGGCGGTGTTCAGCGCGTCGCGGCGCCGGCCGCGCCCGAGGATCCAGCCGAGGATCGGGTAGAGGAACAGCGACACGACGTACTGGAACAGCGCCGGCTTGGGATCGATCGCCGTCCACGACAGCAGCGACGACAGCGCCCACGCCATGGCGACGGCGGCGGCCGACAGCAGGGCGTAGCCGATCCAGATGAACGAGAACGACACCTCCAGCAGGTAGCGGCGGTTGCGCAGGATCGCCTGGCGCACCAGCAGGAACTGGAGCGAAGAGATTCCGACCGGCGCGGTGGCGCCGCCCTGCAGCAGGTCGAACACGATTCCGAACGCGAATAGCAGCGGCGCCGGCAATGCCTCGGCGCGGAACAGGCAGTAGTGGTACACGGCCATCAGCGGCAGCAGCGGCGCCGCCGCCGGCACGTAGGCGAAGCGCACCGGCGCCAGGGTCAGCAGGATCAGCACGGCGATCAGCGCCGCCGGCGCCAGCGCGTAGAGGAGGCGGTCGAGCCGCTGGAGCAGGTCGGGCACCTCAGCGCCCCTTCAGCATGCCGCCGGGCGGCGGCGACGCGGCGGCGGGCGGGGCCGATGTCGCCGCAGGCGGCGCGGCCTGGGCGGGCGCCGGCTTCGCGGCGGCAGGGGGAGAAGTGGTCGTCGCCGCTTTCGGCGCGGCGGGCGCCGCCGGCGTGGGGGCGGCGGCCGGTGGTGGCGCTGGCGCCTGCGGCGACGTCACCAGCCCGGCGATGCCGTAGTCGACGACGCGCACGAACTCGATGCGCGAGAGGTCGCTGAGCGGGCGCACCCGGATGCCGCTGTCGCCGACCGACACGACGACGCCGACCGGGATGCCGACGGGGAAGCTGCCGCCATGGCCCGAGGTCACGATGCGGTCGCCGGTCTGGATGCCGGCCACGGACTGGATCAGCGCCAGCTTGGGCATCGGCGAATTGTCGCCCGTCAGGATCGCGCGCTCGCGGGTGCGCTCGATCAGCACGGGCAGACGGAAGCTGAGGTCCGACAACAGCAGCACGCGGGCCCAGCCGTCGCCGACGTCGGTGACGCGGCCGATCAGCCCCTCGCCGGTTATCACCGCCTGCCCGCCGGTGACGCCGGCGCGCCGGCCGACGTTGAGCAGCATGCTGCGCACGAAAGCGCTGCCGGAATCGCCCACCACGCGGCCGGTGATGAACGTCGCCTGCGGGCCGTCGCGGAAATTGCCCAGCGCCCGCAATTCGGCGTTCTCGGTCTCCAGCCGGCGGGCGACGCTCTGCCACGCCAGCAGGCGGGCGTTCTCCTCGCGCAGCCGCGCGTTCTCGCTGCGCAGATTGGCGAGGTCCTCGACGCTGGCGATGAAGTCGTTGACCACCGCGACCGGCCGCGACATGACCTCGAGGATCGGCGCGACCACGTCGAGCGTCGCGGCGCGGGCGCGCTCCAGGATCACGGTGTCGGCCTTGCCGATGAGCATGGCCCCCGCCGCGGCGACGACCAGCAGCGCCAGCGAGAACCGCTGGACGATGTGCCGGACCGATGCCGCCGTCTGGACGACGGCCTTCCTCAACGCCATGGATCGGGTCCCTCGGACGCCCGCGCCACTCTACGCCTCCGGCGCGCGGAACGCGACCTCGGCCATGGCGGGGACACCGGACGTCAGGCCGCGCCGCGCGGTCAGTACATGGTCGACAGCACGCCGCGCAGCCGGTCGATGTTCTCGACCGCGTGGCCCGTGCCGAGCGCGACGCAGAGCAGCGGATCCTCGGCCACGGACACCGGCAGGCCGGTGGCCTGGCGCAGGACCTTGTCGAGGTTGCTGAGCAGGGCGCCGCCGCCGGTCAGCACGATGCCCTTGTCGACGATGTCGGCCGCCAGCTCGGGCGCGGTGTGCTCCAGCGCGACCTTGACGGCCTCGACGATGGCGCTGACGGGCTCGGCGAGGCTCTCCGCGATCTGCCGCTCGCTGATGACCAGCTCCTTCGGCACGCCGTTCATCAGGTCGCGGCCCTTGATCTCCATCGTCCGGCCCTCGCCGTCGTCGGGCGCCATGGCCGAGCCGATCTCCTTCTTGATCCGCTCCGACGAGGACTCGCCGACCAGGAGGTTATGGTTGCGGCGGATGTAGGCGATGATCGCCTCGTCCATCTTGTCGCCGCCGACGCGCACGGAGCGCGCATAGACGATGCCGCCCAGCGACAGCACGGCGACCTCGGTGGTGCCGCCGCCGATATCGACCACCATCGAGCCGGTCGGCTCGGTGACCGGCAGGCCGGCGCCGATCGCCGCCGCCATCGGCTCCTCGATCAGCCACACCTTGCGCGCGCCGGCGTTTTCGGCCGATTCCTGGATGGCGCGGCGCTCGACCGCGGTCGAGCCCGACGGCACGCAGACGACGATCTGCGGATGCGCGAACGAACGCCGGTTATGCACCTTGCCGATGAAGTGCTTGATCATCTCCTCGGCGACCTCGAAGTCGGCGATGACGCCGTCGCGCAGCGGGCGGATCGCCTGGATGTTGCCCGGCGTGCGGCCGAGCATCATCTTCGCCTCCTCGCCGACGGCGAGGACCTGCTTCTTGCCGCTGATCGTCGTCAACGCGACGACCGAGGGCTCGTTGAGCACGATGCCGCGGCCCTTCACGTACACCAGCGTGTTCGCGGTGCCGAGGTCGATGCCCATATCGGCCGAGAACAGGCCCATCAGACGCGATAGCATGTGCGGCGCGTTCCTGTGGAAGAGGACGAAAAAGAGAATGCCGGCCGGGCGCGGGGCCGGCGACGAACGCGCCCCTCTTAAACCGGTCGACGGACAGCGGCAAGCAGCGACCGGCCACCCGCGAGAAATTCGACCGCTCCCGCCGACGCGGCGGCGAGCGGCCGCCAACGCCTTGATCGGCAACGGTTTTGGCCGCCCGGAGCGGAGCGGCCGCGCGTCCGGCGCGACGATCAGTCCGCCGGGTCCCGGCGGTCCAGCATCCGCAGCGCCAGCGCGGCGTAGCGGTCCGCGATGGTGGCGGGAGTCTCGCGGCCGTCGCCGCGGAACCAGCCGGCCACGGAGGTGCACATCGTCAGGATGGCGATCGTCGTGTCGGCCGGATGGGCGCAGGCGAAACGGCCGGCGGCCAGTCCCTCGGCGGCGACGGCGCGGAAGATCGCCAGCACCTTGTCGCGCTGGGCGACGACGGCGGCGCGGTCGGCCGGGCGGAGGCTGCGCAGCTCGCTGTTGGCGACGAAGGCCTCGTCGCGCCGGTCGGTGTGCAGCAGCACGTGCGTGCGCACCAGCGCCTCCATGCGCGCGACGGGATCGGGGCCGGCGGCGTCGCGCGTCGCCTCCAGCGCGGTGATCAGGTCCCCGGTCACGCCGGTCATGATCCGCCGCAGGATGTCGTCCTGGACGGGAAATAGTGGTAGGTCGCCGACACGCTGGTGCCGGCGCGCAGCGCGATGTCGCGCATCGAGGCGCGGTGGAAGCCCTGCTCGACGAACGCCCGCAGCGCCACCCGCAGCAGCGCGTCGCGGCCTTCGCCCGGCACCGCCGCCTCGGCGGCCGGGCGCGGCGCCCGTGGCGCGAGGGCGGCGGTCATTCGGCCGCGAGCGCCGTCGGCACGCGCCGCGCCGAACCGTGCCGCAGCAGCGCGCCGGAATGCGTCCCGGTCTGGCGGTCGTCGCGGATCGTGACCTCGCCGTTGACCAGCACGTGGCGGTACCCGCGCGCGCGCTGCACGCGGCGCCATTCGCCACCGGGCAGGTCGTGCACGATCTCCTCCGGCAGGACCTCCAGCTTCTCGTAATCGTAGACCACGATGTCGGCCGGCGCGCCCTTGCGCAGCACGCCGCGGTCCTTGAAGCCCGCGACCTCGGCCGGCAGCGCCGCGAGCCGCCAATGCGCCTCCTCCAGCGAGATCATGCCGTGCTCGCGCACGACCTTGCACAGCGTCTCCGTGGGATAGCGGCCGGCGGTGAGGAACTTGGTGTGGGCGCCGCCGTCGGAGACGCCGAACAGCACGTAGGGATCGGCGACGATCTCGCGCAGATGCTCGATCTTGCCGTTGGGCGGCGCGGCGAAGAACTCGGTCTTCAGATCCTCGTCCACCGCCATGTCGAGCATCACGTCGACGGGATGCTTGCCCATCTTCGACGCGGCGTGGCCCAGCGTGTGGTCGAGCCACGGCTTGTTGCGCTCGAGCCGCGGGCCGACGATGACGATGTCCGGCAGAGGCCCGGTCGCGGTGCGCGGCATCTTGTCCTTCAGCGCCTGGCGGCGCGCCGGATCGGCCAGCTTGGCCTTGCGCTCCTCGAGCGTGCCCGTGGTGGCGTCGCACCAAGCCTGCGAATCGTCGAACAGGTTCCAGTTCTCGAAGGTGAAGGTGAAGCCGGCGTCGGTCGTCAGCCCCTGGCCGACCACGCGGATGCCGCGCTCGCGGCAGCTGCGCAGCCACGCCAGCGTCTCGCGGTGGATCTCCGGCCGGTGGTCGAACGCCTGCACCACGTTCATGATCATCGGCCGGCCGCTGAGCTCGGCCATCTCCTCGTAGAAGGCGCGGTCCGCGACGTTGTCGCCCGAGACCAGCAGCATCTGCATGAAGCCGTCGTTGCGCCGGCGCAGCACCTTCGCCAGCTCGCGGCAGGTGTCGTCGTGCATCACGTCGGTCGGCATCGGCGAGCCGTCGAAATCGCGCTGCACGCAGGCCGGTCCCGTCGGCAGCATGCGCTGGGCCGACCAGCCGCAGCCGCCGGCGTCCATCGACTCGTCGAGCAGCCGGACGATCTCGGCGTGCTCCGCGTCGGTCGGCCGGCGGCCCGACTTGGCGGCCTCGAAGCCCATCACCCAGATCAGCAGCGGCGCGATCGGCACGTACGGAAGGATGTTCACCGCCTTGGGCGCGCGCTCGACGCTGTCGAGGAACTCGGGGAACGTCGTCCAGTCCCACGGCATGCCGGCCTGCATCGACGGCATCGGGATCGCCTCGACGCGGGTCATCGTCATCATGGCGCGCTCGCGCTCGGCCGGCCGCACCGGCGCGAAGCCGAAGCCGCAATTGCCGATCACCACCGAGGTGATGCCGTGCCAGCTCGACAGGCTGCAGTACGGATCCCAGAAGAGCTGCGCGTCGTAGTGCGTGTGCAGGTCGATGAAGCCCGGCGCCACGATCAGGCCCTCGGCGTCGATCACTTCGCGCGCGTCTGCGGGATCGACGCGGCCGATCTCGACGATGACGCCGTCGCGGATGGCGATGTCGCCGCGGTAGCGCGGGCAGCGCGTGCCGTCGACGATCATGCCGTTGCGGATCACCCGGTCGTAGCGCGCCATCCCAGCCTCCCGATCACCTGAACGAACGTTCGCACGCTCGCTGGAACCAGGTCAAGGATACCGGAGGCCGGCCGGCACTCAGTGCAGCTCGCGTCGCGCCGCCAAAGTTCCGGTCGCGGCCATCCACCGCTCGACGGCGGCGACGGTGACGACGGAGTAGGCCCGCGCCGCCTCCTCCGCGCGCGGATGGTCGTCGAACCGCAAATTGGCGCGGAAGCCGCCGCCCAGCCGCTCGGTCGCCGACAATCTGACGGTATCCGGCTGGAATCCGCTCTCACGCAGCGTCCCGATGGCGGCGTCACGACCGCCCTCCAGCGCGCCGGCGCGCGCCAGCGCGAGGTTCTCGAGCACGAACTGGTTGGAGTTCTGGTAGGTGGCGCGGAACGGATAGGCCAGCGCGCTGTACGACGGTTCGTGCAGCGCCCCGGACGCGCCGCCGCGCAGCCGCGCCGCGAGCGCCCGCCGCACCGGCTCCGACGGCACCAGCAGCAGCGTGTCGTAGTTCAACGGGTCGTCGAGGAAGAAATTCACCAGCCCTTGGCGGTAGAGCCGCGAGCGCGGGCCGCCGCAATCGTTGAGCACGTGCGTGACCTGCCAGCGCCCGGCGGGATCGTCGCGCCAGACGATGCCCGCGTGGGTGTAGGAGATGCCGTGCCGGCTGAGGTCGGCGCCGACCCGGCCGACGACGGCGACATCGGCGCCCGTCTCGTCGAGCGCACGCTCCAGCCGACGCGCCGCCGCCGCCGCCTTGGCCACGGCGTCGACCGTCGGCAGGCCGACCTGACAGGCCGGCTCGCCCGCCCACGCGGCGAGTCCGAACGACGCCAGCAGGGTCGTCAGCACGGCCATGCGCGCGGCGCCGGACCTAGCGCGCGCCCAGGATCTCGTGGCGTACGAGATGCTCGGCGCCCTCGCGCGCGACGATGGCGAACACGCGCCCGTCGCGATGCAGCGCCACGCCGGCCTCCGTCGTCGTCGCGCGCACGCGGTCGCCGGGCTTGAGCGCCAGCGTGCGCGCGATCTCGAACGGCAGCGACACGCTGAGATGCACGCCGGTCGCCGCGACCATGTGGATGACCAGCAACGTCTCGCCGCTGGCGTTGGCGGCGACCGACACCGCGGTGGCGGTGTTCACCACCGACCATTCAGCGGCGCCGGACAGCGCCCGCACGGCGGCGCCCGGCGAGGCGCGCAGACCGGCGCTGGCGGGGTCGGTGGCGGTGACCGCGATAGCCACGGCGGGCACCATCGAAAAGGCGCCGATCGATCCGGCGGCCTCGCTCCGGGCCATGACGGTCTGCGGCGCGACGCTGACCGCGACCGCGAGCGCGGCGGCCATCGGACGCGAAATCCGTCGGAACATGGCGGGCCTCCATCAAAAATGACGACACGATCATTTTTGGTGATTGAGCCCTCATGAGTCAAGATGAACGCCGAAATAACCGCGTGGTTCCAGCCCTGAATCGAAACGCCCGGATCTTTCGATCCGGGCGTCCGGCGCGTCAGCCTCCCGTTATTGGTTTTATCGCGTCCGCGCTATTTCCGAATGCCTGATAGCGCGTTCCCGCATGGCCGTCCAGCCTAGTTGCGGGCCTTGTCCACCAGCGCCTTCTCCTTGATCCACGGCATCATGCCGCGCAGCTTGACGCCGATCTCCTCGATCGGGTGCTCCGACATGCGCCGGCGCATCGCCTTGAACGAGGCCTGCCCGACCTTGTTCTCCAGCATCCAGTCGCGCGCGAACCGGCCGGACTGGATGTCCTCCAGCACGCGCTTCATCTCCGCCTTGGTCTCGTCGGTCACGATGCGCGGTCCGGTGCGGTATTCGCCGTACTCCGCCGTGTTCGAGATCGAGTAGTTCATGTTGGCGATGCCGCCCTCGTAGATGAGGTCGACGATCAGCTTCACCTCGTGCAGGCACTCGAAATAGGCCATCTCCGGCGCGTAGCCGGCGTCGACCAGCGTCTCGTAGCCGGCCTTGATCAGCTCGACGAGGCCGCCGCACAGCACGACCTGCTCGCCGAACAGGTCGGTCTCGCACTCCTCCTTGAAGCTGGTCTCGATGGTGCCGGCGCGGCCGCCGCCGATCGCCGCGGAATAGCTGAGACCGATCTCGAGCGCGTTGCCCGAGGCGTTCTGCGCCACCGCCACCAGGCAGGGGACGCCGCCGCCGCGCGCGTACTCGGAGCGCACGGTGTGGCCGGGACCCTTGGGCGCGATCATGAACACGTCGAGATCGGCGCGCGGCGCGATCAGGTTGAAGTGCACGTTCAGCCCGTGCGCGAACACCAGCGCGGCGCCGTCCTTCATGTTCGGCGCCAGATCGGCCGAGTAGATGTCGCTCTGCAGCTCGTCCGGCGTCAGCATCATGACGACGTCGGCCCACTTGGCGCCGTCGGCCGGGGTCATCACGGTGAAGCCGGCGCCCTCGGCCTTCTTGACCGTCGCCGAGCCCTTCTTGAGCGCGATGCGGACGTCCTTCACGCCGCTGTCCCGCAGGTTCATGGCGTGGGCGTGGCCCTGGCTGCCGTAGCCGACGATCAGGACCTTCTTGCCCTTGATCAGGTTCACGTCCGCGTCGCGATCGTAATAGACACGCATCTTTCTTCTCCCTTGCGAAATTCGGCGGCCCCGTATGCCCGCCCGTCGTTCAGCGGTCAAACGCCAGTTTCAGGCCCATCGCGCCGATCACGCCGCCGGCCGCGCGCTCGATCCAGGCCTTGCCGGCGCGGTAGGCGCGGCCGATTCGCGGCGTCGAGAACAGCAGCGCGACGAGGGCGTACCAGCCGAACTCGTTGAGGTAGACGATCGCCAGCGCGAGCAGCGACGCCACGAGCGGCGGCTGCGCCGGCAGCAGCGTGGCGAACACGCTGCCGAAGAACACCATCACCTTGGGGTTCGAGAGCTGCACGAGGAACGCGCGCAGCCACAGCGCCGGCAGGCCGCCGCCGCCGATGTCGCCGGCCGCCGCCAGCGGGTCCGTCGCGTGGCGGATCATGTGGAAGGCGATCCACAGCAGATAGGCGGCGCCCGCCAGCCGCAGCGCGCCGTACAGCCAGCCGGCCCCGGCGATCAGCAACTGGAGACCGAACAGCGCCGCGGCCGCCCAGAACACGGCGCCGAAGCCGGTCGCGGTGGCGGCCAGCAGCGCCGGCCCGCGGCCGCGCGCGGCGGCGGCGCGGGCCATGAACAGGAAGGTCGGCCCGGGGCTGGCGACCGCCAGCAGATGGACGACGGCGAAACCCGCCAGCGCCCAGACGAGGGAGGACTCCACCGCCGCCGCGATCCGCGCCTAGAGGCCGTCGGCGCCGCGGTGGAGCGCGGCGACGCCGGTGCGGCAGACCTCGACCAGGCCCAGCGGCTCCATCAGCCCGGTGAAGGAGTCGAGCTTGGACGGCGCGCCGGTCAGCTCGAACACGGCGGAGTCGTTGGTCATGTCGACGACGCGGGCGCGGAACACGTCGGCGATGCGCAGCGCCTCGACCCGCTTGTCGCCGCTCGACTTGACCTTGACCAGCGCCAGCTCGCGCTCGACCGATGGGCCCTCCATGGTCAGGTCGGCGACCTTGTGGATGGGCACGAGGCGGTCGAGCTGGGCCTTGATCTGCTCGATCACCATCGGCGTGCCGGACGTGGCGATCGTGATGCGCGAGAGGTGCTTCTTGGCGTCGGTCTCGGAGACGGTGAGGCTCTCGATGTTGTAGCCGCGGCCGGAGAACAGGCCGATGACGCGCGCCAGCACGCCCGGCTCGTTGTCGACGAGCACGGCGATGGTGTGGCGCTGCGAGGTGGTGGGGGCGGTCATATCCAAAGTCCCTGCGCTGTCGGTCGTGGCGGCGGTTTCTGGTCGGGCGCGCGGCGGCGGAAAAGCCCCCCATCCGCCCTGCGGGCACCTTCTCCCCCGGAGACGGGGGAGAAGGGGAAAGGCGTCATTCCGTTCTCCCCCCGTCTTCGGGGGAGAAGGTGGCGCGGAGCGCCGGATGAGAGGCCTCGCGGTGCTAGACGAGGACCATGCCTTCCTCGGAGATCGGCCGGGCGGCCTTGTCGGCCGGGCCCAGCAGCATCTCGTTATGGGCGGCGCCCGAGGGGATCATCGGGAAGCAGTTCTCGGCCTTGTCGACGCAGACGTCGACGATCACCGGCCGGTCGACCGCCAGCATCTCCTGGATGGTGGCGTCCACCTCCTGCGGTTTCGTGCAGCGCAGGCCGACGGCGCCGAACGCCTCGGCCAGCTTCACGAAGTCCGGCAGCGCCGCCGAGTAGCTCTCCGAGTAGCGGCCGCCATGCAGCAGCTCCTGCCACTGCCGCACCATGCCCATGTACTCGTTGTTGAGGATGAAGATCTTGACGGGCGCGCGGTACTGCACGGCCGTCGACATCTCCTGGATGTTCATCAGGATCGAGGCATCGCCGGCGACGTCGATCACCAGCTTGTCGGGGTGCGCGATCTGCGCGCCGATCGC